>NZ_AULB01000016.1 GCF_000425065.1 Actinomadura rifamycini DSM 43936 | reverse complement strand
CCCACCGGCACCCCGACCGCCCGGTCCCCGACCGGCCTCGCCGCCGCCGCGACCGCCGCCGCCCGGCGCCTGCCGTCCGTTCCCGGGCCGCGACGACGACGGGTCGCCGCCGCCCGGACGGGAGTCCGACGGGCGCGAGCCCTCCGGCCGTCCACCGGACGGACGCGACGGCCCGACCCGCGTGGGCGTACGGGGACGGTCCAGCACCCGTCCGGGCAGGTCCGGACGGACGGACGGGCGGCGCGGCTCGTCCGTCCCGGGCCCGCTCGGCCCCGGCCGGACCGCCGGGACGAACGGCGGCACGCGGAACGGATCGTCCTCGGGCTCGTCACCGGGCTCGTCCGCCGGCTCCTCGGGAGTCTCGGGCGGCTCGGGATCCCCGGGCAGAACCGGCGCGTCGGGCCGCTCGGGGTCGCCCGGAAGGCCGGGGTTCTCGGGAGTCCGGGGCGTCTCGGGCGGCTCCGGGGCACCGGGCAGGTCCGGCTCGGGGTCGGCGGGCAGGCCGGGGTTCTCGGGCGTCCGCGGCGTCTCGGGCGGCTCGGGATCCCCGGGCAGAGTCGGCACCCAGGGCTGCTCGGGCGGAGTCGGCACCCAGGGCTGATCGGGCGCGCCCGGCCCGTCCGGACCACCCGGCTGACCGGGCGAGGCGGGCCCTCCGGGGAAGTCCGGCCGCACGGGCGGGTTCACCGGCTCGTCACGCTGGGGAACCTCAGGCCGCGGAAGGTCGCGCTGGGGAAACTCCGGCGGACGGCCACCGTCCTGCGGCGCATCCTCAGGCTGAGGGACGAACGGAGGAGCCACCGGGTCAGGCAGCACAATCGGCTGCCAAGACCCGAACCGGTCCGGCGAACCCTGGCCACTCTGCTCGCCCTGCCCGTCCACACCGCCCCGGCCGCCGTTCTCCCCGGGCTCTCCTTGCCCCTGCTGCTGCCCCTCTTCCTGTCCCTGTCCCTCCTGGCCTTCCTGGCCTTCCTGTCCCCCTTGCTCCTCCTGCTGCCTTTGCTGGCTGTTGTCGTTCTGCAACTCCTTAAGACCGGGCCAGAGCTTTTCTTCGATCTCCTTCGCCCCCTGCAAACGCGACTTCGCTTTGTTCAGGAGGCGTTCCAGCTTGGCGACCGAGTCCGCATCGCCCCGCCGTCTGGCGTCGCTCAGCTTCTTTCGGAGGTCCTCGACGGCTTCCAAGGACGTCTGCAGTTCGTGCCGGTTCCCACGCGGCGTTTCGAGCCACGCCTGATAGGACGCGTAGCCGATTTCGAGGGCGCCCTTGACGTAGGTGAAGGCAGTCTCCCACTTCGGGTCGAGAATGCCGTTGTTGCCGGACTTCTGGTTCTTGTCCCAGGAGCGCTCGAGCGTCTTCTCGACGCCCTTCTTCCAGACGTATCCGGGCTCCGTCGGAGCCTGACTGGACGAGATCCACATCAGGAACCGAGTCCTCAAGTACAGGATCCAGTCTTCAAGATCGCTCGCCGGACCGTACCGTCTCGGACGGTCGCCTCCCTCGCCCGCGGCGGTTTGCCCGTTGGTGCCCGACTGCGGGGCGTCCGGCCTGGAGGGACGCGTCGGCTGCGGCGCCCAAGGCGTGTTCGGCACCTCCCAGGGCGGCGGGGTCCCGGGTGCATCCGGCCCCGCCGGTGCGCCGGGCCCGGCCGGTTGGCCGGTGCCTCCGGTCGGCGGCATCGGCGAGTTCGGCCTCGGCGCCGTCGGGCGCGGCTTTGGGTCTGGTGCCGGACGTGGGTCCGTCGGTGGCCGGACGACCCGGTCCGGCGGGACGAACGGGGGCCGGTCGGGGGCGCCGTCGTCCGTTCGCTTCGCCGCTCGGCGCGGCCCGGTCCGCCGGCTCTCCGGCCGCTGCTTCGGCGTCTCGGGCCGCGCCGCCTCCGGCGCGCTCCGCCGCGGCCGCTGCACATACGGCCCGCCGTAGCGCTCCCGCATCTCCTCGATCTGCTGCCGGATGTCCGCCGGATCGACCCCCGGCACCTTCTTCCGGGTGCCGTTCGAATCGCAGTCCAGCCGGTTGTAGTAGTTGCCGTAGGGCGGGCAGTACCGCCACGGCTCCGAGCCCACCGCCGCATGCGCGGGCGCGGCCGTCATCGCGTCGTAGGCGAGTCCGCCCGCGGTGGCGAGGAACAGTCCCCCCGCCAGCGTGAGCCCCGCTCGCATCGAGTGCTTCATGGACGCCACACCAGCCGTCCGGCCAGGTGTCCGGCAACAGACCGGACACCCCGAACACCCCCACCAGCCCGGCATCACCCAACGTTCACCTGCCCGACACCACCCCGCCACCCACCCCCACCCGCAGCCCCCACCACCGAAGGCCGCCACCCGAACCCCACCCCCGGCATCCGCCGGACAGAGCCCTGACCTGCCCGGACACCCCCGGACACCCGACCAGAACCACACCCGGCAACGAGCCGAGCACCACACACTCAGCCACACCGCCCCCGCCAGCAGCCGACCGGACCGCCCCGTTCACCCCACCCTTCAGCAACTCGGTCCTCAGCCACGGAGAGCACACCGCCGGCGCCCGAGTTCCGCGACCACTACAACGCGGCGTCCCGGCAAAACCTCGACTCGCTCAAGAGAAGGCGTTCTCGTCAGGGTAGAGACGGCCCCACCGCGGCCAACACTTCCGCAGGACCGGCGGACTGTCCTGGTGGCGAGGCCAAAGCCGCAACCGATAGGAGTCGTTGATCACCGTTCCACGGTCCCCGAATCCGCGTCCAGAGACCCGCATGCGGTATAGCCCGGGCGGCAACGACGTACTGGCACTCCTCACGCTGCCATTAGAAGGTTCGAACACGATGCCGCCTCCTGGCGCGTCGAAGTCGATATCAACCTCGTGGTCCCAGTCGGCAGTGTCGGCCGAAGACGGTTCGCCACCCCACATCTCGACCCGCATCGGCGTTTCCCAGTTCCACTGCCCCGGCGTGAGCAGGTCGATGCACCCACGGGAGGAACCTACATAGCGTTTGGCGTCCAATGCGTCGTCTAAGGCATCGTGGAAGACGTTTAGTTCCTCGGGATCGTCAGGCCACTCGATGTGGGAGTAGATGTAAATCTGACCATAGTCGGCGGCGACCACGAGGTCCTGTGCGCTCGTCATCTCAGCGGCAGCTCGCCTTCGTCTTCACCATCGACCCGCACACCGCCGGGTTCTCACGAGACGATCTCCTCCACACCCTCCGGCAATACGGATACGGCGAGATCACCACCTGCGACGCGATGCGGCCGTTGCACACCTACCCCGTCTTCGCCGCGCCCAGATCACCGGTCACCACCTACCGGACCTCCTGCATCCGCTGCGAACCACACGTCGCGGAACACCTGGCCGCCACCTCACTACGGATCCACGTTCCCGCCGACGACGGGCCGGAAGGACGCGCGTACATCGATGCCGCGATCGACACCCTTGACCGAGTCCTGAACTCCCTGTCCTCGCCGACCGGCCGGAATACCCTGCCAGGGTGACCACCGCATCAGGCCTCGACATCCAGCAGTTGCACGCCGACGCCGACCGCGGGGGCACGCCAAACTCGTGGTCGGTGCCATCGTCCACACCGATGGGCGAGTGCTCATCCTGCGCCGTTCCGCCGAGGACGCCTTCATGGCCGGCATCGAAGAACTCCCCTCCGGCGGCGTCGAGCCGGGCGAGGACCTCCTCGCCGCACTCGAACGCGAACTCGCCGAAGAGATCGGCTGGACCGGACCACTCACCCTCGACCCGGGCTTCGTCGCCCACTTCGACTACATCTCCGGCTCCGGCCGCAAAGCCCGCCAGTACACGTTCGGCCTCGCCCACCACGGTCGGCCCATCACCCTTAGCAGCGAACACACCGCCCACCGATGGCTCCATCCCGCCGACCTGAACGATTTCGAAGTCACCCATGAGACCGCTCGAACAATCCGGGACTGGGCTGCCCTATGACGTCGGCCATCGCGACGAGGTGTACCTGGCCGCAAGCCGCAAGCTGACCGAACAGCTCAAGTAGGCCGCAGAGGGGCTTATAAATGTCTCTCGGTGCTGGTCCGGGACGGACTGTGTCGGCGAGTAGGGGTAAGTCTCGCGGACGAATGACGGATAAAAGATCTTGAGGCCGGTCTCCTGGGTGGAGATCCGGCCTCTGATCTGGCGGTTTCTGTCGGGGTGGCGGGATTTGAACCCACGACCTCTTCGTCCCGAACGAAGCGCGCTGCCAAGCTGCGCTACACCCCGGTTGGTGGCTGCCCGGGAGTCGTACGTTTCTCCCGGCGCCTAGACCACTCTAGCGGATGCGGAGGGGTGGTGCGTCCGCTTTTAGCGGGGGACGAGGGTGAGGAGGGAGGCTTCGGGAGGGCAGCAGAAGCGGATGGGGGCCTTCGGGGAGGTGCCGAGGCCGGCGGAGACGTGGAGCCAGGAGCCGCGGTGGCGGTGCAGGCCCTTGACGCGGGGGCGGTCGATGCCGCAGTTGGTGGCGAGGGCGCCGTAGAAGGGGACGCAGACCTGGCCGCCGTGGGTGTGGCCGGCGAGGAGGAGGTCGTAGCCGTCGGCGGTGAAGCGGTCGAGGTTGCGGGGTTCGGGGGAGTGCATGACGCCGAGGTGGACGTCGGCCTGGGGGTCGACGGGGCCGGCGATCTTGTCGTAGCGGTCGAGGTCGATGTGGGAGTCGTTGATGCCGCCGAACTCGATGTCGAGCTCGCCGACCTTGAGGCGGCCGATGCGGTTGTTGAGGTCGAGCCAGCCGGCGGCCTGGAGGGACGAGCCGAGTTCGCGGTACGGGAGGTCGGGTTCGCGCTTCTTCTTGGCGTAGTCGGACTTGCTCGTGCGCCAGACGTAGCGGAGGGGGTTCCTGAGGACCGGGGAGAAGAGGTCGTTCGAGCCGTAGACGAAGACGCCGGGACGTTCGAGGAGGGGGCCGAGGGCGTCGAGGAAGGCGGGGATGGCGTCGCGGTGGGAGAGGGTGTCGCCGGTGTTGACGACGAGGTCGGGTTCGAGGGCCTCGAGGGAGCGGACCCAGCGGATGAGACGGGAGCGGCCCGGGGTGAGGTGCGCGTCGGAGATGTGCAGGATCTTCACCGGGGGGCGGCCGGGGGCGAGGACGGGGACGTCGAAGCGGCGCAGGCGGAACCAGTTCCGCTCGATCACCGAGGCGTACCCGAAGGTCGCGGCGCCCGCGCCCGCGAGGGTGAGGGGCACGGAGTACTTCTTTTGCACGGCTCTCCCTTCTCTGGTTTCCATGCTTCCAGACATGGGCGGCGCGCGGTAATCCCGATGAGAAGGCAGGTGCGGGGCGGGCAGAATGTGACCATGACCCTGAAGGAGAAGCTGGAGACCGACCTGTCCGCGGCGATCAAGGGGCGCGACGATGTGCGGACGCGCACGCTGCGGATGGCGCTCACGGCGGTGAAGAACGAGGAGGTCGCCGGCAAGCAGGCGCGGGTGCTGTCGGACGACGACGTCGTCAAGGTGCTCACGCGGGAGGCGAAGAAGCGCCGGGAGGCGGCGGCCGCGTTCGAGGACGCGGGGCGGACGGAGTCCGCGCGGGCCGAGCGGGACGAGGGCGTCGTGCTGGAGGAGTACCTGCCCGCGCAGCTGGGGGACGAGGAGCTCGCGGCGCTGGTCGCGGACGCGATCGCCGAGTCGGGGGCCGCAGGGCCGCGGGCGATGGGGCAGGTCATGAAGATCGTGAACCCGAAGGTGGCCGGGCGGGCCGAGGGGGGCAGGGTCGCCGCCGAGGTGAAGCGGCAGCTCGCCGAATGAGAAGGGGCCCGGCGGATGCCGGGCCCCCTTTTTTCAGTCGCGTCTGCCGTTGCTCACGTAGAGGATCACCGTGCTGCCGGGGGCGGCCTCGGTGTCCGCGGCGGGCGACGAGGAGACGACCGTGTTGCGGGGGCGGTCCGAGGTCGCGGGGGCGATCTGGACCTTGAAGCCCGCGTCCTCCAGGGCCTTGCGGGCGTTGTTCAGCGGCTGGTTCGCGACGTTCGGGACCTGGGTGGTGTCGCCGAAGTGGCGGGACGGGGTGCTGAAGCCGGGGGCGGGCTCGCCCTGCAGGGCCTCGCTCATGCTGCGCTGCCAGATGGCGCCGGGGGTGTCGGCGCCGTAGACGCCGTAGACCTTGTACTGCCAGGGGCCGCGGAAGTCCCAGTAGGCGACGGCGGCGGCGAGGTTCGGGGTGTAGCCGGCGAAGTCGGCGCAGGTGTGGGCCTCGCAGGTGCCGGTCTTCGCGGCGGACGGACGTCCGATGTTGCGGCCCTTCGGGGTGCCCTTGCTCATGTTCGCGTTGAGGATCGAGTTGACCTTGTCGGCGACGTCCTGCTCGACGACCTGCTTGCACTCGTGCTTCGGCAGCTCGACGCGCTTGCCGGTGTGGTCGACGATCTCGGTGACGGCGAGCGGCGCGCAGTACTTGCCGCGGGCGGCGAACCCGGCGTACGCGGCGGCGAGGTGCACCATGTCGACGTCGTTGACGCCGAGGACCTGGGACGGGACGGGCAGGAGCGGCTGACCGTTGCCCTGCTTCATGCCGAACCGCTCGGCCATCTTGACGGAGTTGCAGAGGCCGACGCGCTTCTCGAGCTGGGCGTAGAAGGTGTTGACGGAGCCCCAGGTTCCGGTCTTGAGGTTGAAGGTGCCCGCCTGGCTGTCGCCCGCGTTGGAGACGGACGGCCAGGTGCCGCCGCCGAGGAGCTCACCGTTGTACTTCTTGCCCTGGTACGTCCCGTAGTAGGGGCATGCCTTGAAGCCGCTGATCGACATCGTCTCGGGCGACTTGATGCTGGTGTTGACCGGGATGCCCTGTTCGAGGGCGGTGGCGAGGGTGAAGACCTTGAAGGTCGAGCCGGCGGAGACGCCGGTGCCGCCGCCGTGCCGGGTGTCGGCCGGGAGGTTGATGGTGGTCTTGCCCTTGCCGGGGCCGAAGTGCTTGCTCAGGCCGATGGCGCGGACCTTGCCGGTGCCGGGCTCGACCATGGCCTCGGCGCCGACGCGGTTGCCCTCGGGGTCGACGATCTCCCGCAGGGCCTTGTCGACGGCGCGCTGCTTGTCCATGTCGAGGGTGGTGCGGACGGTGTAGCCGCCGCGGTTGAGCTTGTTGACGATGGACTGCTGCTCCTTCGCGTCCATCTCCCAGTACTTGCCGTCGGCGAGGGTGTTGAGGACGTCGTACTTCGCGTACTCGCAGAAGTACGGGGCCTGGCTCGTCTGGCAGCCGCCGACGGGCTCGGTGGGGTTCAGCTCGACCGGCTTGGCGGCGGCCTGGTCGGCCTGGGCCTTGGTGATGTGCCCCAGCTCGGCCATCCGCTGCAGGACGACGTCGCGCCGGGCGCGCGCGTCCTTCGGGTTGCGGTGCGGCTCGTAGGCGGTGGGGTTCTGGGTGATGCCGGCGAGCAGGGCGGCCTCGCCGAGGGTCAGCTTGGACGCCGGCTTGCTGAAGTAGCGCTTGGACGCGGCCTGCACGCCGTACGCGCCGCCGCCGAAGTAGGCGATGTTGAGGTAGCCCTCGAGGATCTGGTCCTTGGACATCGTCTTCTCGACCTCGAGCGCGTAGCGCAGCTCGCGGATCTTGCGGCCGACGGTGGGGGCGGTGACCTCCTTGTACTCCTCCTGCGTCTGTGCGCTGTCGACCAGCAGGTTCTTCACGTACTGCTGGGTGAGGGTGGAGCCGCCCTGCGTGGTGGTGGAGCCGACGTTCGAGGCCAGTGCGCGCATCGTGCCCTCGATGTCCATGGCGCCGTGCTCGTAGAACCGGGAGTCCTCGATGTCGATCATCGCCTGCCGCATGATGGGGGCGATCTGGTCGAGCCGGACGGACTCGCGGTACTTGTCGAAGAAGGTGGCGAACGGCTTGCCGTCGGCGTCGTACAGCACGGTCTTCTCGGACGGCGGCGAGGTGTTGAGCTCGCTGTCCATCTCCTGGAAGTTGTTCGCCGCGTCGCGCGCGGTGATGCCCGCGCTCCCGACGCCCGGCAAGGCGACCAGGGCGACCAGTACGCCCGCGACGATGCCCGTTCCCAGCAGCTTGATCAGCGTGGTGAGGGCCTTACCCCGATCCGAATTCGCAACGCGCACGCGCTCTAGGGTACGCGGGACGACAGGTGCATACGGGACACGGCCGCCGCGGGTTCGGTGTCCGGCACGAGAAGTTCCGCCCGTTCTGTGGTCATCGTGACAACCTGGGCGGTGTCTCGCGCGTCAACTAGAGGTAACTAGTCCGTTCCGGCGGTATGGCCCTGGAGGGCTATATCGAGAATGGGCCCATCGGGGACTGTTGAAACGTCCCTCGCTTCCGTAAGTTCTTCCCCACGGCTTTCGTTTGGCGGCCTGACGTCCGCGCCCGTCCGGCCATGGAGCGCAAATCGACACAGACCCTAGGGGAGTGGGGCCAAGATGTGGATCACGGATTGGACCGCCCGCGCCGCCTGCCGTAACGCGGACCCGGACGCTCTGTTCGTGCAGGGTGCGGCGCAGAACCGGGCCAAGCTCATCTGCCGCGGTTGCCCGGTGCGGACGGAGTGCCTTGCGGACGCGTTGGACAACCGGATCGAGTTCGGTGTCTGGGGTGGGATGACCGAGCGCGAGCGACGGGCGCTGCTGCGGCGGCGGCCGGACGTGCGGTCGTGGCGCGACCTGCTGGAGACCGCCAAGGAGGAGTACGAGCGGTCGGCGGACGCCGACGAGGAAGAGCTCGTCGCGAGCTGACGGCCCGTCGGGCGGCCCCGGATCCGGTGCGGATCCGGGCCATGCGGCATTGCAACGGACACGGCGGCGGGCCCGCACCGATCATCGGTGCGGGCCCGCCGCCGTGCACGTCCCGATCGGGTCCGTTCCCCGCGTGATGCGGTGAACTGCTATTTCGGACGACCGAAATTGAACGGTCGGGAACGGCGGGTGCGCGCCATCCGGCGATCGCCGCGCCCGGTCGTGTTCGCGCATGTCGCTGCGTTTGCCGGATGGCCTCGGGTGCGTGCGATGAACGGTCGGCTCGTCCGTCCGGTGGCGCCTTTTCGGTCGCCGAAGTGCATTGCGGACGACCGTTCCGTTCGTCAGTGCGGGTACTGGAGCGGCGGTCGGAAGCGCGGCAGGTCCGCGCGGAAGTCCGCGATGACGGAGTGGATCTGCCGCATCAGCGAGGTGCCCTCCAGCCGGTCGAGGTACAGGGAGCGGCGGGCGAGGCCGTCCAGGTCGACGGCGAAGTACATCGCCATCAGCGGGTTGATGAACAGCTCCCCGCCCCGGGTGCGGTCGGTGAAGCGGACGTCGCCGAACAACCCCCGGACGGCCGCGGCGATCGACCCGTTCACGATGCTGGGACGCGACGGCGTCGACGCCTGCGCGTGGTCCACGGCGTCCAGGTAGAGGGCCGCCTCCCGGCTGTCGAACGGGATGGACACGGCGCCCAAGTACGCGCCGTCCCGGGAGAGGGCCGCGAGGTTCTCCAGAACCTGCGCGTGGTTCACGCCGTGGTAGGCGTCCACACCGAACCCCAGGCAGACGACGAGTTTCTCTGCGACGTCCAGGCCGTGCACCGCCGCGAGGCTCGCCATGTCCTCCTCGGGCGTGCCGAGCCCCGCCTCGTCGCCGCGCATCAGGATGTCGGTGCCGCCGTCCACCAGGACGATCGCGTCCAGCTCCAGCTTCTCGACCAGGTGCGCGTAGGCGGCGCGCAGCGGCCGCACGCCGACCTTGGGGAACGCGTGGACGGTCGAGGGGAGCCCGTGGCGGTCGAGCCAGCGGGCCAGGGCGCCCTCGGGGAAGTACGGGTCGCGGCCGGGGGTGGCGGGCGTGACGGTTGCGACGTCGGCCTCGGCCCAGGCGTCCAGCGGCAGGCCGTCCAGGGAGCTGAACGACAGGTTCGCGAGATGCACCTCCTTGCCGTCGTCCCAGAGGGCGAGGGCGAGGGGCAGCCCGGCGTAGACGTCGAAGCCGCCTCCCGCGCCGGCCACCAGAATGCGGCGCGCGTCGCGGAGGCGCGTGAACAGCGGAGGTTCCTTGAGGGAGAACACGCCGCGAACCTAGACGAACGAGACACCCTCCGGCCCCCGGTTTTCGATCGGGCGCCGGCGTCGCGGAACGGGGTCAGGCGGCGGACTCGTGGTCGCGGGCCGCCAGGTCCTCGCCGACGAGGCGCAGGCCGTCCAGGTCGTGGACGTCCTCGGCCTGCGCGGGCACGGCCGTCACCGGGACGGCCGGGTGCGTGGAGGCGAAGTTCTCGCGGAGGCGCTCCTCGCGGGCCGCGAGCTGCATGCGGTCGGAGTGCAGCCGCAGCAGCGCCGCCGTGAGCGCGTGGTCGCCGCGCTCCTCGAGCGTCTCGGCGGCGGCGAGGCTGCGGGCGGCCGACAGCCCGTCCGCGGCGGACTCGTGCACCCGGTTGACGACGAGGCCCGCGAGCGGCATCCGCTCCTCGGCCAGCCGCTCGATGAAGTAGGACGCCTCGCGCAGCGCGTCCGGCTCCGGCGCGGCCACGACGAGGAACGCGGTGCCGGGCGTCTGCAGCAGCTGGAAGGTCTTCTCGGCGCGCTCCTGGAACCCGCCGAACACCGTGTCGAACGCGGCGACGAACGTCTGGACGTCGCGGAGCAGCTGGACGCCGATGACCTTGTTGACGACCCCGGTGAACATGCCGAACCCGGCGCTGATCACCTTGACGCCGAAGCGGCCGCCGGTCTTCGCGGGCGCCGCGAGCATCTTCATGAACCGGCCGTCGAGGAACCGGCCCATCCGCTCGGGCGCGTCGAGGAAGTCGAGCGCGTTCCGCGACGGCGGGGTGTCGACGATGATGAGGTCCCAGGCGCCGGACCGGTGGAGCTGGCCGAGCTTCTCCATCGCCATGTACTCCTGCGTGCCCGACAGGCTCGAGGAGAGCGACTGGTAGAAGGGGTTGGCGAGGATCTGCTTCGCGCGGTCGGGATCGGCGTGCGCCTCGACGATCTCGTCGAACGTCCGCTTCATGTCGAGCATCATGGCGTGCAGCTCGCCGTCGCCGTCGATCTCGATCTTGCGGGGGTTGTTGTCGAGCTCGCTGAGGCCCATCGACTGGGCGAGCCGCCGCGCCGGGTCGACGGTGAGGACGACGACGTCGCGCCCGCGCTCGGCGGCGCGGACACCGAGCGCCGCGGCGGTCGTGGTCTTGCCGACGCCGCCGGACCCGCAGCAGACGATGATCTTGGTGCGCGGGTCGTCCAGCAGCCGGTCGACGTCCAGCGCGGGCGGGGTCTTGGCGGTCGGGCTCATCGTCGGCTCGTCTCCCTCATCCCGCTCATGCCGTGCTCTCCGTGGCCACGCCCCCCGGTGGGCGGCATGAGCTCGCTCCGCAGGCTCCGCTCCCTCATGCCGTGTTGTCTGTGGGGGGACGACCCCCCACGCCCCCCGGTGGGCGGCATGAGCTCGCTCCGCAGGCTCCGCTCCCTCATGCCGCGCCCTGTTCTCGCAGCGCCGCCGCCAGGTCGTACAGGCCGGCGAGGTCCATGCCGTCGGACAGCAGCGGGAGCGTGTAGCGGGGCCGGTCGATGGACTCCAGGCGCTCCTTCTCGCGGCGCTGCAGGGCGGTGCGGCGGGCGTGCTCGCCGGCCTCGGCGGCCAGCACCCCGGCGACGGCCTCGGCGTCGCGCTCCAGGCCGGCGGCCTTCACCCCGCGGACGATCTCGTCGATGTCGAGCTCGCCGGCGGCGGCGCGGGACCGGTCGTCCTCGGACAGGACGGGCGTGTGCTCCATGTTCACGATGACCGCACCGATCGGGAGGCCGACCGCCTCGAGGTCGCGGATGCCGTCCATCGTCTCCTGGACGGGCATCTCCTCCAGCAGCGTGACGAAGTGGACGGCCGTCTCGGGGCTGCGCACGACCTTCATCACGGTGTCGGCGTGGTTGCGGACGGGCCCGACCTTCGCGAGCCCGGACACCTCGTCGTTGACGTTGAGGAACTTGGTGATGCGGCCGGTGGGCGGGGCGTCCATGACGACGGCGTCGTAGATGAACGAGCCGTCCTTCTTGCGGCGGCGCACGGACTCGCTCGTCTTGCCGGTGAGGATGACGTCGCGCAGGCCGGGGGCGATCGTGGTGACGAAGTCGACGATGCCGAGCCGGGTCATGGCCTTCCCGGCGCGCTTGAGGTTGTAGAACATTTCGAGGTACTCGATGAGCGCCTCTTCGGTGTCGACGGCGAGCGCGTGGACGTCCCCGCCGCCCGGCGCGACGGCGACGCGGCGCTCCTCGTACGGGAGCGGCGGGCAGTCGAAGAGCTGGGCGATGCCCTGCCGGCCCTCGACCTCGACGAGCAGCACCCGGCGGCCGCCGGCGGCCAGCGCCAGGGCGAGTGCGGCGGCCACGGTGGTCTTGCCGGTGCCGCCCTTGCCGGTGACGACGTGCAGGCGCACCCCGTCCCAGTCGGTGTCTCTCGCGCTCACCCGATCGACCATATCGTTCGTCCGCCGCGAGCTTTAGAGGCCGTCGCGTCTCATGCAAGTGATCCCTGACACGATGTGCCCCCCGCTCGGGATTCGCGTGCGAACCGTTGTGTTCCGGCGTGCCCACGGGGTTAGCTGGGAAACGTGACACCGGCTCCCGGGCCGGCTCGTCCGGACGGGTGCGCCCGCACCCGGCGGTCCGGACGGCGTCGCGGGCTCCCGGGGGGCGGCCCCGCGGGAGAGAGGTGCCCGAAAGATGGAAGCGATCATCCTTATTGTGCTCCTGGGCATCGCCGTGGTCGGGCTGATGGTGGCGGGCTCGGCGATCCGGGTGGTGCAGCAGTTCGAGCACGGCATCGTGTTCAGGTTCGGCCAGGTGCAGCGCGGCGGGCAGTTGCGGCCCGGGGCGGTGCGGGCGCCGGGGCTGACGGCGATCGTCCCGGTGGTCGAACGGATGCAGAAGGTCAGCCGCCAGACGATCACGATGGACGTGCCCGCCCAGGAGGGCATCACCGAGGACAACGTGAGCGTCCGCGTGGACGCCGTCGTCTACTTCCGGGTGATCGACCCGGTGAAGGCGATCGTGAACGTCCAGAACTACGGGTACGCCGTGTCCCAGGTCGCGCAGACGTCGCTGCGGTCGGTCATCGGGCAGGCGGACATGCAGGAGCTGCTCGGCGAGCGGCAGAAGATCAACGCCAAGCTGCGGTCGATCATCGACGAGATCACGCAGGACCCGTGGGGCATCCTCATCGAGCGGGTCGAGATCAAGGACGTGTCGCTGCCGGAGGGCATGAAGCGGTCGATGGCGCGGCAGGCCGAGGCGGAGCGGGAGCGGCGGGCGCGGATCATCGCCGCGGACGGCGAGTTCCAGGCGTCCAAGCGGCTCGCCGCCGCCGCGGAGATCATGTCGCAGGACCCGGCGGCGCTCCAGCTGCGGCTGCTGCAGACGGTCGTCGACGTGTCCGCCGAGAAGAACAGCACGCTGATCATGCCGCTCCCGGTGGAGGTCCTGCGGTTCTTCGACAAGATGACGAGCGACGCGAAGAAGACCGTCGAGGAGGAGCCGCGGGAGAAGCCGGACCTCGGCGAGCGGCTCGCGAAGGCCGAGCAGGAGCTCGCGAAGGCCGCCGAGGCGTCGTCCCCGGCGCTGGAGTCGCCCGAGGACGTCCCGCCCGTGATCGGACTGGACGAACCGGGCCGCGCGCGCACGGAAGGGCGTCAGGGCATCGCGGGCGGCGAGCCGGGCGCGACGCCCGCGACGGGGGCGCCGGAGGGCGAGCGGCGCGACCCGCCGCTCGACTGAGCCGTCGGTGCGGCGGGCGGTGCGTCGCCGCGGACGATGTCCGGTCCGACGGCGAGCAGCGCCGACGGCGTGAGGCCGAACGTGGCGTGGAAGGTGCTGCTGAGGTGGGACGGGCTGGAGAAGCCCGCGTCGACGGCGGCCCGGGTGAGGTCGTGGCCCTCGGCCAGCAGCGCGGCGGCCCGCAGCATGCGCGCCCAGATCCGGTAGCGGCGGAAGCTCGTGCCCGTCTGCGCCTTGAACAGGTGCAGGAACCGGGAGACGGACAGGCCCGCTTCCGCGGCCAGCTCGCGTGCCGTCAGGGCGGACTCCGGGGCGTCGAGGAGCCGCCGGGTGGCCGCGCGGACGCGTTCGTCCGATCCCGTTGGGGACGGGGCAGGGGCGGCGCGGGCGAGCCAGAGTGCGCCGTCCGCCGGGTTCCGTTCGTCCAGTCGGTGGGCCAAGCGCACTAGGTCCGCCTCCTGCCGGTGGGTGTGAGCCAGGACGTCGCCTTGGGGCATCTCCGTCCGGCACGCATCGGCGTACGGGGAGGCGGGGTCGAGGTAGCAGAACACCATGCGCTCCCCGTGGGCGATGAGGCGGTGCGGGAGGCGCGGCGGGACGAGGACGCTGCGCGCGGTCAGGTCCGGTCGTCCGGGGACGTGGACGGTGACGGGCGCGTCCACGCCCACGGCGAGGCAGGCGACCGAACCCGAGTGGACCCCGAGGCCGAGCGAGGGGCCCGCGTACAGGGCCTGTCCCGGCCACAGCCAGAGCCCGGCGCGGGAGCACGTTCGTGAAAGCGCGGGCACGGGACGGCGGCACATCCTTTCGGCGACGGGTCCTCGGACCGGGCCCGGAGCCTAGCCGAGTGGAGGTCCCGCCGTGCCCGCCGCCGTTTCCACCGCAGTGATCGTGGTCGTCGCCCTGTTCTTCCTCGGGATGGGCGTGTACGGGCTGGCCGCCCCGGGGGCGCTGATCCGGCCGTTCGGGATCGCGCTGCCGTCCGGGACGGCGCGGGCGGAGGTGCGCGCGGTGTACGGCGGGTTCGGCGTCGCGACGGGGGCGCTGCTGGTCGCGGCGGCGGCCGATGCGGGCGGCGTCCGGTCCGGGGCGGTGCTCGCGGTCGCGTGCGCGCTCGCCGGGATGGCCGGCGGACGGCTCGTCGCGCGGGCGTTCGACCGCTTCGGCGGCTTCTATCCCGGCTGGTTCTACTTCTGGGTCGAGGCGGTCGCCGCGGCCGGGCTCGTCGCGGCGCGCTGAACGGCCCGCCGGGCGGCCCGTGCGGCGGTGGGTTCGCGGGGCCCCGGTGCAAGCAGATCGCTAGGGTGATTGCCATGAAGAAGTGGGAGTACGCGACCGTTCCGCTGCTGGTGCACGCCACCAAGCAGATTCTCGACAACTGGGGCCAGGACGGGTGGGAGCTCGTCACCGTGCTGCCGGGCCCGAACCCGGAGAACCTGGTGGCCTACTTCAAGCGGGAAGTGCAGTCCTAAGCCCGTACGCGGGCGAGTCGAGGAGGGAGTGGCGATGAGCACACCCGAGGAGCGGATCACCGAGCTCGGGCTGGAGCTGCCGGAGGTCGTGCCGCCGGTCGCGTCGTACCTGCCGACGGCGCGGACGGGCTCGCTCGTCTACACGGCGGGGCAGATCCCGCTGGTGAAGGGGGAGCTGGGCGCCACCGGCAAGGTCGGCGCGGAGGTGAGCGCCGAGGAGGCGAAGGCGCAGGCGCGGATCTGCGCGCTGAACGCGATCGCGGCGCTCAAGGCCGAGGTGGGCGAGCTGTCGCGGATCACGCGGATCGTGAAGGTCGTCGGGTTCGTCGCGAGCGCGCCCGACTTCTACGGCCAGCCGGACGTGGTGAACGGTGCGAGCGACCTGCTGGGCGAGGTGTTCGGCGACGCCGGACGGCACGCGCGCAGCGCGGTGGGCGTCGCGGCGCTGCCCCGCAACGTGCCCGTCGAGGTCGAGCTGATCGCCGAGGTCGCCTGACGGACGTCCGGACGCCGGACGGGCCCGTCGGGGAGAACGCTGCTCTCCTCACCCGGATGCTGACTTCGGGTTGACGGAACGGCATTCGGTATGTCCGAATTGGCCGCCATGAGGATCACACGGCCGGCGAGGCGACGGTGAACGGGCTGAAGCTGCCCGCGGAGTTCGTGGGGCGCATCGAGGACATCGAGGCCGGACGGGCCGCGCCCCCGCCCGCGCGGGACGCGGCGACGGTCGTGGTGCTGCGCGACCACGACCGGCACGGCCTCCAGGCGTTCATGCTGCGCCGGGTGCGGTCCATGGCGTTCGCGCCCGGCGCCTACGTGTTCCCCGGCGGGTCGGTCGACCCGCGCGACGGCGAGGCGTCGCTCGCGTGGTCGGGCCCGCCGCCGTCCGCGTGGGCGGCGGCGTTCGGCGCGACCGAGACGGTGGCGCGCGAGCTGGTGTGCGCGGCCGTCCGGGAGACGTTCGAGGAGACGCTGGTGCTGCTCGCGGGCCCGACGCCGGACACGGTCGTCGACGACACCCGCGGGGACGCGTGGGAGGCGGACCGGCAGGCGCTGCTGGATCGTTCCCGGTCGTTCGGCGGGTTCCTCGACAAGCGGGGCCTGGTGCTGCGGTCGGACCTGCTGCGCCCGTGGGCGCACTGGATCACGCCGAAGATCGAGCCGAAGCGCTACGACACCCGGTTCTTCGTGGCGGCGATCCCGGACGGGCAGCGCGCGCGCGACGTCAGCACGGAGGCCGACCAGGTGGCGTGGGTGCGTCCGGCGGAGGCCGTGGAGCGCGGGTGGGCCGGCGAGTGGATGATGCTGCCGCCGACCCTGGCGACGCTCACCGAGCTGGCCGAGTACGAGACGGTCGCGGACGTCCTGGCGGCCGAACGCTCGATCAACGTGTACGAGCCGACGGCGGAGATCGTCGACGGGGAGGCGTTCCTGGTGCTGCCCGAGGACGTCGCGCACTTCTACCCGACCGGGTGACGGGGCCGTCGTGGGCGGCCGGGCGCCGTGGTCGGGCGCGGCCCGCGCGCGGCTGACGCGGGCCGCCGCGCTACGGCTCGCGGGGACGTCCGCGCTGCGGCGCCTGGACCGGCTCGGGTGGAACCCGGCCGGTCGTCCCGCCCGCGTCTCAGGCAGGATGGGCGACATGACCGAGATCGACGGTATGGGAACCGAACGAGCGTTCTGCGTGCTCGCGCCGAATCCGTCCTCGATGACCCTCGACGGCACGAACACGTGGCTCGTCCGCGACCCGGACTCCGCCGAGGTCGTCGTGATCGATCCGGGGCCGAAGGACGACGTCCACCTGCGGCGCGTCGTGCGCACGGTCGAGTCGTGGGGGGCGAGGGTCGGGCTGGTCGTGCTCACGCACGGGCACCCGGACCACTCCGCCGGGGCCGAGCGGTTCGCCGAGCTGGCGGGCGGCGTGAACGTCCGGGCCCTCGACCCCCGGCACCGCCTCGGCGACGAGGGGATCGTCGAGGGGGACGTCATCACGACCGGCGGCGTCGAACTCCACGTGCTGGAGACGCCCGGGCACAGCCACGACTCGCTGACGTTCTGGCTGCCCGCGGACGGGGCCGTCCTGACCGGCGACACGGTCCTCGGGTACGGGACGACCGTCGTGGAGGGGCGGCTCGGGGACTACCTGGGCTCCCTCGACCGGCTGCGGACGTTCTGCGCGGACCGGGAGGCGGCGACGATCCTGCCGGGGCACGGCCCGAAGCTGGACGATCCGCTGGCGGCCCTCGACCACTACATCGACCACCGGCGCGAGCGGCTCGCGCAGGTCGAGGCGGCCGTGGCGGCGGGCGCCCGGACGGCGCGCGACGTCGTGGAGGTCGTGTACGCGGACGTCGACAGGACGCTGTGGCCCGCGGCGGAATGGTCCGTGCAGGCGCAGCTCGACTACCTGGACGAGCGGCGCTGACGCGGCGCGCGGACCCGGTGCGGCGCGCGGGCCGAGAACGGCCCGCAGGGCGCGGACGGCGGGCGGGCCGCCGGACGCGACCGGCCGGTCGCCGCGGTCGTCCGCCGCGGACCGGCCGGTCCCCTCACTTGGAGCGCTTGCGCAGCCGCTCGATGTCGAGGATGACCACCGCGCGGGCCTCGATCCGCAGCCAGTTGCGCTGCGCGAAGTCGGCGAGGGCCTTGTTGACGGTCTCGCGGGACGCGCCGACGAGCTGCGCCAGCTCCTCCTGCGTCAGGTCGTGGTGCACGTGCAGGCCCGCCTCGGACGGCTGCCCGAAGCGCTCGGCGAGGTCCAGCAGGGCCTTGGCGACGCGGCCGGGGACGTCGGTGAACACCAGGTCGGCCATGACGTCGTTGGTCTTGCGGAGCCGCTGGGCCAGCGCGCGCAGCAGCTGCACGGCGACCTCGGCGTGCCCGGTCAGCCACGGGCGGAGCTGGTCGTGGCCGAGCCCGGCCAGCCGGCACTCGGTCACCGCTATGGCGCTGGCGGTGCGCGGGCGGGGGTCGAACAGCGACAGCTCGCCGAACATCTCGCTGGGGCCGAGGACGCTCAGCAGGTTCTCCCGGCCGTCCGGCGCCGTGCGGGTCAGCTTGATCTTGCCCTCCACGACGACGTACAGGCGGTCGCCCGTCTCGCCCTCGTTGAACAGCGTCTGGCCGCGGGCGAGCCGCACCTCGGTCACGTTGGCGCGCAGCGCCTTGGCCCCCTGCTCATCGAGTGCCTCGAAGAGCGGGGCTCTGCTCAGAACGTCCACGTCGCGGTCGGTCACGCTTCTCCTCCTCGAAACACCAACATGCATAGTGTGACGTACGTCCCACCGCGTACGTGAAGGCAGGGCCACGGCGCGCCGTAACGCGGGGGCGTCACTTCGCGGGATCGTCACCACGACCCTGTTCGCCCAGTGTACGGACACCCGGGTGAATGCCATCACACCGGTCTCATCGCACTTAAACGGGCGTGCGGGTGCCGCCCGTCCGGCCGTCCGGGGCCTACCCTGGCGGCATGGCGACGAAAGCGGCCCGACCCTCCGGCGGACGGTCCTCGGACGCCCGCGCCCGGCCGCGGCCCCGGCGCGCCGGGCGGCGCGGGCCGGAGACCCGCCTCGGACTGGTGCGCCGGGCGCGGCGGATGAACAGGATCCTCACGGAAACCTACCCGGACGCGCACTGTGAGCTGAACTTCGGGACGCCCTTCCAGCTCCTGGTCGCCACGGTCCTGTCCGCCCAGACCACCGACAAGCGGGTGAACCTGACCACCCCGGCGCTCTTCGCCAAGTACCCGACGCCCGAGGACCTCGCCGCCGCCGACCCCGAGGACGTCGAGGCCCTGCTGCGGCCCACGGGGTTCTTCCGCGCCAAGACGAAGTCGGTGATGGGGCTGTCCGCGGCGCTCGTCGAGCGGTTCGGCGGCGAGGTCCCCGGACGCCTGGACGACCTCGTCACGCTCCCCGGCGTCGGCCGCAAGACCGCGAACGTCGTGCTCGGCAACGCGTTCGACGTCCCGGGCATCACCGTCGACACGCACTTCGGGCGGCTCGTCCGCCGGTTCGCGTGGACGGAGGAGACCGACCCCGACAAGGTCGAGCGGGAGATCGGCGGGCTGTTCCCGCGCAAGGACTGGACGATGCTGTCGCACCGGCTGATCTGGCACGGGCGCCGCATCTGCCACGCGCGCCGCCCCGCCTGCGGCGCCTGCCCGCTCGCCGACCTGTGCCCGGCGTTCGGCGAGGGCCCCACGGACGTCGAGACGGCCGAGGCGCTCGTCAAGCCCGGCCCGTTCTCGTGACCGCCCCGCCCGCGCCCGGGGGGCGGGCGGGAAGCAAAACGGCCGACACGGAGTTGAGATCAACGTGACCGAGATCGCCTCCTGCCCCGACTGGCTCGACCGTTTCCGCGCCAACGCGGTGCGGCTGCCGGTGCCGCCGCGGTTCCGGCCGGCCCCGGACGCCCGCGCCGCCGCCGTGCTGATCCTGTTCGGCGAGGGACCGGACGGCCCGGACGTGCTGCTCACCGAGCGGGCCGCGACCCTCAACAAGCACGCCGGCCAGCCCGCCTTCCCCGGCGGCCGCATCGACCCCGAGGACGACGGCCCGGTCGCGGCGGCGCTGCGCGAGGCGTGGGAGGAGGCGGGCGTCGAGCCGTCCGGCGTGGACGTGCTCTGCACGCTCCCGGAGCTGTACCTGTCGCGCAGCCGGCACCGCGTCACGCCCGTCGCCGGCTGGTGGCGCGAACCGTCCCAGATCGCCCCCGGGCATCCCGGCGAGGTCGCGACCGTCGCGCGGGTGCCCATCGCCGAGCTCGTCGACCCGGCGAACCGGCTGACCGTCCGGCACCCGTCCGGGCTGAAGCTCGGGCCCGCATTCAAGGTCGGCGGGATGCTGGTGTGGGGGTTCACCGCGGCGCTGCTCGGCGAGGTGCTGGCGGCGGGCGGCTGGGACCGCCCGTGGGACGCCGGCCGCGTCGAGGACCTGCCGCAGGACGTCCTCGACCTCGCCTCCCGCGGCTGACCTGCGCCGCCGCGCACGGCCGCGGGCCGCGGCGCCCGCGCCGTCCGTCCGCGCCGTCCGTCCGCGCCGTCCGTCCGCCGAGCCGCAGGTCAGCGGGCCGCGGCCGGGAGGGGCACGGTCGGTGATCGTTCCGTATCGCCCCAGGTGGTCACGCGGGGCGGGGGAAACTGGTCCGGCGAGGGGACGTGAGAAGGCGACCTCGGGCTATACGGTGAAGCGGTGCTGGACGACCATATGCTCGATCTGATCCTCCTCGGGCTCGTCGTGCTGTTCGGCGTCTCGGGCTACCGGCAGGGTTTCATCGTGAGCCTGCTGAGCTTCGCGGGCTTCGTCGGCGGCGGCGTCGCGGGGGTGCTGATCGCTCCCCCGATCGCGGAGTCCGCGGTGGACGGGGCGGCGCAGCAGGCGCTGCTCGCGATCGTCGTCGCGTTCCTGTCCGCGACGTTCGGGCAGCTCATCGCGTCGTCCGCGGGGGCCGTGCTCCGCAACCGGGTCACCGGGCTGAACGCCCGCACCGCGGACGCGGTCGGCGGCACGTTCGTCAGCTCGCTGTCGCTGCTGATCGTCGCGTGGTTCTTCGGCAGCCTGGTCGCGAACTCGGAGTTCAAGCCGGTCCGCACCCAGGTGAAGGGCTCGTCGATCATCAACGGGATCGACGAGGTGATGCCCGGCCAGGCGCACACCTGGTTCACCTCGTTCCAGGGCTTCGTGAAGAACAGCGAGTTCCCGCAGGTCTTCAACGGGCTCGGCGGCGAGTCGGTGGTCGAGGTCCCGCCGCCGGACGACGCGGTCCTGGCGACCGGCGGGCTGCGGGACGCCCGCAACAGCATCGTCAAGATCGTCAGCACGGCGCCGCAGTGCCAGCGCCGCATCGAGGGCACCGGGTTCGTGTTCGCGCCCGACCACATCATGACGAACGCGCACGTCGTCGCGGGCGCGCGCGGGCCGTCCACCGTGGCGAACCGCACCGGCGAGACCGCGAAGGGCGAGGTCGTCCTGTACAACCCGAGCCGCGACATCGCCGTCCTGTACGTCCCGGGCCTGGACGCGCGCCCGCTCGACTTCGAGATGGAGGCCGAGGTGCGCGACAGCGCGATCATCGCGGGCTTCCCGAAGAACGAGCCGTTCAGCGCGAGCGCCGCCCGGATCCGCGCCCGGCAGACCGCCAAGGGGCCCGACATCTACCACACCGGCCAGGTCGCCCGGGAGATCTACGCGATCCGCGGCAAGGTCGAGCCGGGCAACTCGGGCGGCCCGCTGCTGTCCGCCGACGGAAGCGTCTACGGCGTCATCTTCGCCGCGGCGCTCGACACCCCCTCCACCGGCTACGCGCTCACCGCCGAAGAGGTCGCGGAGGACGCGCGCACGGGCGCGCGCGCCACCCGGCCGGTCTCCACCCAGAGCTGCTCCGACTGAACCCGTGAGCGCCCTACTGGGGCGTCACAGGGTGAGCTTGAGTTCGACCGGGCCGTCTTCGGGCGTGTCCACGAGCGCGCGAGCGCGCCGCACGACGCCTTGGACGTCGATCGCGTGCGGGGGGTCGGCGGCGTACGGCTCCAGCCGGTCCGCGGCGCGGCTCAGCAGGGCCCGCGCGCCCCGCGCGTTGCCGCGGCGCAGGTGGGTGACCCCCACGGCGACCTGGGCCAGCCCCCGCCACAGCTCCCGCTCCGGGTCCGGGGCGTCCTTCCAGGCGGCCTCCAGCACCTCGTGGGCGTGGAAGGGGCGGTCGTCGTCCAGGAGCCGCTGCGCCTCCCGCAGAGCCTCCGACGGCCGCATGCTGAGGTCGTCCGGCATGGTGGGGATCCCGGTCGCGCCGTGCGGCAGCGGACGCCCGTACGCGTCGCGGGGCCGCGCGTTGCGCGGGCGTCCCGATTCGTCCCGATCCCGCATGCCTCCACCGTACGCGCGCGTCTCGCACGTCCGGACGTCCGGGGCCGCGCGGCGCCCGGGGCACGGGGGCGGTCAGCGGTCGGGTTCCGGGTCGGCGAGCCAGCCGAGCAGGTGCGCGTCGAACTCCTCGGGCCGCTCCTGGTGGGGGAAGTGCCCCGCGCCCTCGATGAGCCGCCACCGGTACGGCGCCGCCACGTACTGCCCGGACCCCTGGGCGCTCTCCGGGAGGATGCACTTGTCCAGGGCGCCGTGCAGCTGGAGCGTCGGGGCCTGTACGGGGGCGCGCATACGGTGCGCGTAGCGGATGCCGTCCGGACGGGCCTGCGACCGCAGGAACCACCGGTGGTACTCGAGCGCGCTGTGCGCCACCCCGGGGATCTGCGCGGCCCGCCGGACGAGCCGTTCCGTCTGCGTGTCCGGCCAGTTCGGCCCGGACCACTCGTGCAGCAGCCGGCCGACGAGCGCGGCGTCGTCCCGCACCAGGCGGCGCTCCGGCAGGACCGGGAGCTGGAAGCCGAACGAGTGCCGCGCCGCCCACCCCTGCTCGCGCGGGCTCTCCCGGAGCGACCGCCGCAGCCGCAGCGGATGCGGGGCGCCGGCGACCGCGAGCCGCTGCACGATCTTCGGGTGGTAGACGGCCATCGTCCAGGCGAGCAGCCCGCCCCAGTCGTGCCCCACCACGATCGCGTTCGCCTCGCCCAGCGCCCGGACCAGCCCGGCGGCGTCCCCGGCCAGCGTCACCAGGTCGTACCCGCGCGGCGGCTTGTCGCTGCCGCCGTAGCCGCGCAGGTCGATCGCCGCCGCGCGGTAGCCCGCCGCCGGCAGCGACACGAGCTGGTCGCGCCACGACCACCAGAACTCGGGGAAGCCGTGCAGCAGGAGGACCAGCGGCCCCTCCCCGGCCTCGGCGACGTGGAACCGCGTCCCGCCCGCGCTGATCGCGCGGTGGGTCCACGGGCCGTCGACCTCGATCAGTGACGCGTCGTGCCCGGGCATGGCCCGTCCCCCTGCCTGCCTGCCCCGCTCAGTCCGTCAGCGCGGGGGTGTCGGAGCCGCCGCGATGGCGCAGCGCTCCGGGTGTGTCCTTCAACGTGCGGCGCGTCCGCTTCGCTCCCTCGATCTTGCCGATGAGGCGCTTGGCGATGAGGCCCAGCACGACGGCGAGCAGACCGTACAGGCCCGCGACGATCAGGAACGCCAGCCACGGCCAGATGTCCAGCTCGATCAGCCCGAACGCCAGCGAGATCGACAGCAGGATCACGATGATCCCGCCCATCACCGCGGCGATGACGAGCATCACGCCGCTGACCGCGCCCTTCTTCGCGTCCGACTTGAGCTCCATCTTGGCCAGCTCCATCTCCGCCCTGACCAGGTCGGACACGTTGCTGGACGCCAGCGCGACGAGATCGCCGAGGGACTTGTCCTCGACGCGCTCGCCCGGCGTTGCCTCGGACATATCGCTCTCTCCTTCCAGCGCCCCCGACTGCCACGGCGTCCCAGCCTGGCAGCCGGACGGCGCGTCCGGCCACCCGGTGTCACCGCGTCGTCCCGGCCGGTCGGCCCGGCCGGACGGCCCGGCGAGCGGGTCCGGCCGGTCGGCCCGGTCAGTCGGAGAGCTGCGCGCGGGCGCGCGTCCTCCTCCGGAAGACGACGGTGGCGGCCGCCGAGGCGAGCACGCTCGCGATCAGGACCGCAGTCGTCACTCTCTCCAATTGTGACGGGTCGGTATAGGCCAAACCGCCGATCAGCAGTGAAACGGTGAATCCCACCCCGGCGAGCATCGCGACGCCCGCGATCTCCCGCCAGTGCAGTTCCGCCCCCAGCGTCGCCAGGCCGAACCGCACGGCCAGCCAGGCCCCGCCGAAGACACCGATGAACTTACCGACCACCAGACCGACGATCACGCCCAGGGCGATCCGATCGGTGAACACGTCCCCGAGCGCGGACACGCTGAGCGTCACGCCCGCCGACAGGAACGCGAACACCGGCACCGCGAACCCCGCCGAGAACGGGCGCAGGAAGTGGTCGGCGCGCTCCGCGTTCGTCGGACGTCCGTCCGGGGACTCCCGCGGGCTGGTGAGCATCCCGAGCGCCACCCCGGCGACCGTCGCGTGCACGCCGCTGCGCAGGACGCAGTACCAGGCGAGGAGGGCCAGCGGCGCGTACAGCCACGGCGACCGGACGCCCCGGGCCTGCAGCGTCCCGAACACCGCGATCAGCGCGACGCCGAGGGCGAGCCAGCCCCAGTCCAGCGCGTCGCTGTAGAACAGCGCGATGATCGTGATGGCGATGAGGTCGTCCACGACGGCGAGGGTCAGCAGGAACGCGCGCAGCGGCGCCGGGCACGCCGAGAACGTCACCGCGAGCACGGCGAGCGCGAACGCGATGTCGGTCGCCGTCGGGATCGCCCAGCCCCGCGAGGCGCCGTCCGCGCCCGCGCTGACGATCAGGAAGAGGACCGCGGGGAGCACGACGCCGGCGGTCGCGGCGAGCACCGGGAGCGCGGCGTCGCGCGGGTTGCGCAGCTCGCCGTGCGTGAGCTCCTCGCGGAGCTCCAGGCCGGCGAGGTAGAAGAAGACCGCCAGCAGCCCGCCGGACGCCCAGTGCGCCACGTCCATGTGCCCGATGTTCAGCCAGTGCGGGCTGATCTCGAACTTCTGCAAGTCGTAGTAGGCGTCCGACCAGGGCGTGTTGGCCCAGACGAGCGCTGCCACGGCGGCCAGGAGCATGATGACGCCGCCGACCGTCTCCAGGCGCAGCGCTTTGGCGACCTGCCCGCCGTAGCGGACGGTGGGGCGGAACGGCCAGACCGCGGCCACCGGACGGCGCGAGCCGTCGGTGCCCTCGGTGCCGTTGGAGCGGGCGGAGCCGGTGGTGCGGTCGGGGCGCGTGGACGGGCGCGGCAAAAGGACTCCCGGAGCGGTGGACGGCATGATGAGAGCCGTCCCGCGGGGATGTCACGGGCCGGACCCTGCCGACCAGACTTCCCGGCACACCTTCCTGCACCTTACCCGCAAGATCTCCGACGAATCATCGTGAATCTGTGCGAAATCGCCCACATTCGACCATCGGGTCGACCTTGGGCGGAATCATCCGCGCCGGGCCGATCCGGGGCGAAGGGCGGAACAACCGGTGCGAAGGGCGGACGCGCGAGCGCGGGACGGACGAACGGGGCGCGGGTGCCCGCGCCTCGCTCGTCCGTCCGTCCGTGCGTCGGTCAGACCCTCCGGGAAGGGGTCAGTCGTCGGACTTGGCGCTCGGCAGCTTCTCGGAGATCAGGTCCATGACCGTGCTGTCGGCGAGCGTCGTGACGTCCCCGATGCTGCGGTTCTCGGCGACGTCCCGCAGCAGCCGCCGCATGATCTTCCCGGACCGCGTCTTCGGCAGCTCCGGCACGATCATGATCTGGCGCGGCTTGGCGATCGGCCCGAGCGTCTTCGCCACGTGGTCGCGGAGCTCCTTCAGGAACTCCTCGCCCTCGACGTCGCCGCCCGCGCTGCCGCGCGGGATCACGAACGACACGATCGCCTGCCCGGTCACCGGGTCCGTCGCGCCGACGACCGCCGCCTCCGCGACCTTCGGGTGCGACACCAGCGCCGACTCCACCTCGGTCGTCGAGATGTTGTGCCCCGACACCAGCATCACGTCGTCGACCCGGCCGAGCAGCCAGATGTCGCCGTCCTCGTCCTTCTTGGCGCCGTCGCCCGCGAAATACAGGCCCTCGAACCGCGACCAGTACGTCTTCACGTACCGCTCGTCGTCGCCCCAGATCGTGCGGAGCATCGACGGCCACGGCTCCTTCACCACCAGGAAGCCCCCGCCCCCGTTCGGGACGGAGTCGCCCTGGTCGTCCACGACGTCCGCGGCGATCCCCGGCAGCGGCCGCATCGCCGCGCCCGGCTTGCCCTCGGTCACCCCCGGCAGCGGGCTGATCATGATGCCGCCCGTCTCGGTCTGCCACCAGGTGTCCACGACCGGCGCCCGGCCGGCGCCGATGTGCTCCCGGTACCAGACGTACGCCTCCGGGTTGATCGGCTCGCCCACGCTGCCGATCACCCGCAGCGACGACAGGTCGTGCGCCGCCGGGATGTCGTCGCCCCACTTCATGAACGTCCGGATCGCCGTCGGCGCCGTGTAGAAGATCGACACCTTGTACTTGGCGATGAGCTCCCACCAGCGGCCCTGGTGCGGCGTGTCGGGCGTCCCCTCGTACATCACGCTCGTCGCGCCGTTCGCCAGCGGCCCGTACACGATGTACGAGTGCCCGGTCACCCAGCCGATGTCGGCCGAGCACCAGTACACGTCCGTGTCCGGCTTCAGGTCGAACACCGCGTAGTGCGTGTACGCCGTCTGCGTCAGGTACCCGCCCGTCGTGTGCAGGATCCCCTTCGGCTTACCCGTCGTCCCCGACGTGTACAGGATGTACAGCGGGTGCTCGGCGTCCACCGGCTCCGGCGCGTGCTCGTCGCTCTGCCGCTCCACGACGTCGTGCCACCACACGTCCCGCTCGTGGGCCGCGACCTCCTCGCCCGTCCGCCGGACGACCAGCACGTGCTCGATCGACGGCGTGTCGGCGACGGCCTCGTCCACCGTCGCCTTCAGCGCGGACGGCTTGCCGCGCCGGTACCCGCCGTCCGAGGTGATGACGACCTTCGCCCGCGCGTCGTCGATGCGGGTGCGCAGCGCGTCCGCCGAGAACCCGCCGAACACGACCGAGTGCGTCGCGCCGATCCGCGCGCACGCCAGCATCGAGATCGGCAGCTCGGGGATCATCGGCAGGTAGATCGCGACCCGGTCGCCCTTGCGGACGCCGAGCTCCAGCAGCGCGTTCGCGGCCTTGCTCACCTCGCGCTGCAGGTCGGCGTACGTGAGGGTGCGGGTGTCGCCCGGCTCGCCCTCCCAGTGGAAGGCGACCTTGCCGCCGTTCCCGGCCTCCACGTGCCGGTCGACGCAGTTGTACGCGACGTTCAGCTCGCCGCCCACGAACCACTTCGCGAACGGCGGATTGCTCCAGTCGAGGACCTGGTCCCACGGCTTGGACCACGACAGCCGCTCCGCCTGCCGGGCCCAGAAGCCCTGCGGGTCGGCGGCCGCCTCCTCGTAGGCGTCGGCCTTGACGTTCGCCGACTCGGCGAGATCGGCCGGGGGGGCGAAGCGCCGCGTCTCCTGCAACAGGTTCGACAGTGTCTCTTGGCTCTGGCTCAACGCAGTACTCCTCGCTTGCTGAGACGGGTCGCCCGGTATGCCCACTCCACCAGGAAGGTCCCGCTCTCACAAGCCGTGTTCCCGTGTGTCGAGGGCGCGGGCCCCGGACGCGCCCGCCCCCGATGCTCGCAGTGACGATCGACACACCCCACCTTCCCAGGTGGGGCGCCCCGGAACCGTACGCTCCCCGCGGGCCCCCGGCCCGCGCCGGGGGCGCCCCGGGGCGGCGTCCGGGCGGCGGCGGCCACCGCATAAGGTCGGGCCGTGACCGATGCCCTCGCACAAGTAGCGAACCTCCCCGGCGTGACCGACGCCGTGAACGACGCGCGCAAAGCCGTCGACCGGCTGCTCGGTCACCGGATCCTGCGCCGCCGCAGCGCCGACGTCTCCACCGAATCCGCGCTGCGCGGCGCGCGCGCGACGGCCGTCCTCGAGGGCGCCGCCGTCGACCTCGAGGTCCTGCGCACGACCGACGACCCCGGCGACCCGCTCGTCCACGGCGCGCTGCGCGTGTCCGCCGAACTGGGCTCGCTCGCCGAGACGTGGCGGCACGCGCCCCGGCAGGTCCTCGCGCGCCTGCACGTCCTCGCCGCCGCCGACGCGGTGGACGCCGCCGACCTCGGCCGCCCGCGCTCCGACGGCCGTCCGGTCACCGACGTCCTCGGGCTGGGCGACCCGCCGTCCCCCGCCGAGGTCGCGGCGCGCCTCGACGCGCTCAGCGGGCTGCTCACCGGGACGACGAAGGCGCCGGCGCTCGTCGTCGCGGCGGTCGTCCACGGCGAGCTGCTCACGCTGCGGCCGTTCGGCTGGGGCGACGGCCTCGTCGCCCGCGCCGCACAGCGGCTCACGCTCGTCGCGCGAGGCCTCGACCCGAAGTCGCTCGCCGCGCCCGAGGTCGGCCACCTCGAACTCGGCGACGAGTACCCGGACGCCCTGCGCGCCTACGCGTCCGGCACCCCGGACGGCATGACCGCCTGGATCCGGCACTGCTCGGCCGCCGTGGCCGCCGCCGCCCGCGACTCCCAGGCGATCTGCGAAGCGCTGATGCGCGGCTGATGTCCGTCGCGGGTGCGGGCGCGGTCGCGGGTTCGGGTGCGCCCGCGGGTGTGTCGGAGGCGCGTGTGAAGCTGGCTCAATGGCCGATCGCAAGGACGGACGTCCGGCCGCGCCCACGGAGAGCACGATCAGGGGCGCCGACTGGGACTCGCGCGACCTGACGGGCGAGGAACACGAACGCGTCCTGTTCCTGGACGTCGACATGACCGAGGCCCACGGGACGGGCGCGAGTTTCGTCGACTGCACTTTCCGGGGCGTCCGCTTCAATGTCTCCGCTCACACGGACACCGCGTTCATCAACTGCACGTTCGTTCGTTGCGGTTTCTTCGACTCGACGTTCGACGGCTGCAAACTTCTCGGCAGCATGTTCGACGGCTGTACGTACGACCTCATGAAGGTGCAGGGCGGCGACTGGTCGTTCACCGGCCTGCCGGGTGCCGACCTGCGTCGCGCGTCCTTCACGGACGTGCGTCTGCGGGAGGCCGATCTCACGGGTGCGCGCTGTACCGGGGCGACCCTTCGCGGTGTCGATCTTTCCGGTGCGTGGCTCCGGGCCGCGGACCTGTCCCGGTGTGATCTCCGCGGCAGCGACATTTCGACCGTCGATCCCCGGACGGTCGAGTTGGCGGGCGCGCGGATCGACCCGCACCAGGCGGTCGTGATCGCCGAATCGCTCGGCCTCGACGTCCGCTGAGGTTCCGGAACGCTCGTCCGCACCGTTCCCCGACACGACGAGCGGCGCCTCAGCGCGAGGCGCCGCCGCCAGTCACGTCACACCGGGTTACCAAGCGTGCACCTCGTATCCGTCGGATCGGGTCAAGCCCGTCTCGACGCGCCTCCCGCGGCTGGTCGCGCGTGGGTGCCCGGCTGCCGTGCCCGGACAGATGTCCGTACTTCTGGTGTACGCCCTGTTTGCCCAGTTGGCAAGGCCCATTCGGGAAAATGGCGACTACGCGCCACAACGGCGACGGCCCGCCCGTCGCCGTCCTCCTCGCCTGACATCCGCCATTCCGGACTAACCACAACTATCACCCAGAAAACCGAAATCGATCACGGACGGTGATGATTGCTTTTTGGTTGCGGTGTTCGAAGGATCTTTGCCGTTCCGGTACGCTCCCACTTCCGCCACGTTGCACGCCGCGCGTGCGACGGGACGGTGCCGCGCGGTCGCGGCCGCCCGCCCGGATGGTGTGATCGTTGTAGTCAGATGAGAAAAAACATCATCCGACGGGCGAGTTTGCGACTCGACGGAACTCTCGACGGTCGGGCAGCATATGTTGTATCCGCCTAGACTGGTGATGCAGCGACTTTGCCCGCCCTATAGGACGGGCTTACGTCCGGTTTAGCCTGATCTCCCCTGAGTCTTTCTTGGGAAAGCGGATCGGCTCTACCCCCCCGGAGCCGGATCCGTTCGGCGACCCCCGCTCTCCCCCCCCCGGCGGGGGTCGCCCAATCTCCCGCGGGCGGGCGTGCGGCACCCCTCGGGCCGCCGCCCGCCCGCGAAGTTATCCACAGCCCCGCGAATCCGTGCCGCTCCTCCGGACGCCGCCGCAAGGTGGAGACCTCCGGACCCGAAGGAGCCTCCATGAACCTCGCGGCACTGATCGTCACCGGCGATCCCGGCACCGCCGACGCCCTGCTGCGGCTCGCCGCCGCGGCCGACGCCCACGCGGAGGTCGCCCACGACGTCGGCGAGGCGCGCCACGCCTGGTCGTGGCCCGCGCTCGTCCTCGTCGGCGCCGACGCCGCCGGCGACGTCGCGGCGAGCGGCCTGCCCCGCCGCGCCGGCGTCGTCCTCGTCGCCTCCGCCGCCACCGCCGACGCCTACCGGATGGCCGTCCAGGCCGGCGCCCAGGACGTCGCCGTCCTCCCCGACCACGAAGACTGGCTGATCGGCGCGTTCGCCACCGCCGCCGAACCCGACGCGAACCGCGCCGCCGTCGTCTGCGTCGTCGGCGCCCGCGGCGGCGCGGGCGCCAGCGTCCTCGCCGCCACCCTCGCGGTCACCGCCGCCGGCACCGGCCTGCGCACCCTCCTCGCCGACGCCGACCCCCTCGGCGGCGGCATCGACCTCCTCCTCGGCCTCGAGGAGCACGAAGGCGTCCGCTGGCCCGACCTCGCCGAGCGGCGCGGCCGGCTCGGCACCGCCGCCCTCCGCGACACCCTCCCCGGCGACGGCGACCTGTCCGTCCTCTCCTGGCGCCGCGGCGAACCCGTCCCGCTCACCGGCGAGGCGACCGCGTCCCTCCTGGAAGCGGCGGTCCGCGGCTTCGACCTCGTCGTGGCCGACGTCCCCCGCTACCCCGGCGACCTCGGCCGGGCGGCCCTGCGCGCCGCCGACGCCGCCTACCTGCTCGTCCCGGCCGAGGTCCGCGCCACCGTCGCCGCCGACGGCGTCGCCGCCGCGCTCCGCCGCGAGACCGCCGACCTCCGCCTCGTCGTCCAGGGCCCGTCCCCCGGCGGCCTGACCGCCGACGCCGTCGCCCGAGCCCTCGACCTCCCGTCCGCCGGCGCCTTCGAACGCGACCGCCGCCTCCCGGCCGCCATCGACGAAGGCGAACTCGCCGCCGTGACCCGCCGCGGCCCCCTCACCGACTTCTGCCGCGACCTCCTCGACGACCTGGCCGTCCAGCCCTCCGCGTACCGCGAGGAGGCGGCATGACCCGGCTGTCGGACGCGGTGCGCGGGCGGCTGGCGGACACGGGCGCCGAACCGACGGCCGGCCGCGTCGCCGCCGCCCTCCGCGCCGAGGAGCGCCTCCTCGGCGACCGGGAGGTCCTCGCCCTCACCGACGAGCTCCGCGCGGAGTTCGTCGGCGCCGGCCCCCTCGAACCGCTCCTGCGCTCCCCGGACGTCACCGACGTCCTCGTCAACGGACCCGACGAGGTCTGGGCCGACGCCGGCGGCGGGCTCGTCCGCACCGACGTCCGGTTCCCCGGCGAGCCCGCGCTGCGGCGCCTCGCGCAGCGGCTCACCGCGGCGGCCGGCCGCCGCCTCGACGACGCCGCGCCCTACGCCGACGCCCGGCTGCCCGGCGGCGTCCGGCTGCACGCCGTCCTGCCGCCCGTCGCGCCCGGCGGCACCTGCCTGTCCCTGCGGCTCCCCCGCCGCCGCGCGTTCACCCTCGACGAGCTCGTCGCCGCCGCGACCGTCCCGCCCGAGGGCGCCGCCCTGCTGGCCGCCGTCGTGGCCGCCCGCGCGGCGTTCCTCGTCACGGGCGGCACCGGCACCGGCAAGACGACGCTGCTGAGCACCCTGCTCGGCTCCGCCGGCCCGTCCGAACGGCTCCTCCTCGTCGAAGACTCCGCCGAGCTGCGCCCCGACCACCCGCACGTCGTCCGGCTGGAAGCCCGCCCGCCCAACATGGAAGGCGCCGGGGGCATCACCCTGAACGACCTGGTCCGCCAAGCCCTCCGCATGCGCCCCGACCGCCTCGTCGTCGGGGAGGTGCGGGGCCCGGAGGTCGTGTACCTCCTCCAGGCGCTCAACACCGGCCACGAGGGCGGCTGCGGCACCCTGCATGCCAACACGCCCGCCGACGTCCCCGCGCGCCTCGAGGCGCTCGCGTGCGCCGCCGGGCTCACCCGCGAAGCCGTCCACAGCCAGCTCGCCGCCGCCCTCGACGTCGTCGTCCACCTCGCCCGCGCCCCCGCGGGCGCCCGCCGGGTCGCGGAGGTCGGCGTCTTCCAGCGCGCGCCCGACGGGCTCGTCGCCGTCCACCCCGCCGTCTCGTTCACCCCCGCGGGCGAGACGGTGCACCATCTCGGCGCGGCGGCCCTGGCGGCCCGGCTCCACCCGCACTGGCCATGACGGCCGCGCTCGCGGCCCTGTGCGTCTCCGCCGCGGTCTGGACGCTCGCGGCACCGCCCCGCGCGGCCGGACGCGTCCGCGACGTCCTCGATTCCCGCGCACCCCGGCCCGCCCTCACTACCCACCTGAGGACCCTCCGTGAACGCCGCACCCGCACCCGCCGATGGCGCACCTCGGTCATCGAGCTCTGCGACGGCATGGCCGCCGAACTGGCCGCCGGCAGAGCCCCCGAGGACGCCTTCGGCGCGTCCGCGGCCGTCCTCGACCCGCCCATCGCGAAGGAGCTGCTCGAATGCCGCGACCTGGCGACACTCGCGACCGTCCCCGGCGCCGAGGGCCTGCGCCTCCTCGACGCGTGCTGGCGCGTCGGCTCCGAGCGCGGCGGCACGCTGGCGACCGTCCTGGACGGCCTGGCCGCGGCCCTCCGCGACGAGGAGGCCCAGCGCCAGGACGTCTCCGTCCAGCTCGCGGGCCCCCGCGCCACCGCCCGCCTGCTCGCCGTGCTGCCGCTGCTCGGCATCGCCATGGCGGCGGCCCTCGGCGCACGCCCCCTGTCCTTCCTCTGCGGCTCGCTCCCCGGCCTCGCCTGCCTGGTCGCCGGCGTCGCCCTCAACGCCGCCGGCCTCGCCTGGACGGTGCGCCTGGCCAGGAACGCCGAGTCGCCCCGACCCCCGGGACGCTGAATGCTCACAGCGCTGGCGGCCGTGCTCTGCGCGGCGACGGCCGTCCACCTCCGCACGCGACGCGCCTCCGGCCGGAGGCTCGCCCGATGCTTCCGCACCCCGCGAAAGACCGGCGCCCGCCCGAACGACGCCCGCCCGGACGGCGCCCGCCCGGACGGCGCCCGCCCGGACGGCGCCCGCCCGACCGGCGTACTGCTCCGCCGCACCGCGGCGGCCGCCGCGGGCGTCCTCACCGTCCTCCTGTTCGGCCTCCCCCTCGGCCCCCTGCTGACCGCTCCGGCCGCCGCGGCCGCCTGGTACGCGTGCACCCGCCTGGACGGCGCCGACCGCGCCCGCCGCCGGGCACGGCTCGTCGCCGACCTCCCCGTCGCCGTCGACCTCCTCGCCGCCTGCCTGCGCGGCGGCACCCCCTGGCAGGACGCGGTGGACGCCGTCGCGGGCGCCGTCGGCGGCCCCCTGGGCGACGAACTCGACCGGGTGTCGGCGCAGATCCGCCTCGGCGCCGACCCGGCCGCCGCCTGGCTCGCCCTCACCGGCGAACCGGCTTTGGCTCCCCTGGCCCGCGCCGCCGTCCGCGCGACGTCCCACGGCGCCGCGCTGGCGCCGTCCCTCGCCCGGCTCGCCCGGGACCAGCGGCGCACGGCCCGCACCGCGGCCGCCGCACGCGCCCGGGCCGCGGGCGTCCGCGTCCTCGCCCCGCTGGGCCTGTGCTTCCTGCCCGCGTTCGTCCTCCTCGGCGTCGTTCCCGCCGTGGCCGGCATCGCCTCGACGATCCTCGTCCCCGCGCCATGAGTTATCCACAGCCCCCGCTTCCCCTGACGCCCTCCCACCCCATGCCGGAACCTGAAGACAACCGACACGGAGGACCCCATGAACCCGATGCAGCGCTGGAAGAACAAAGAGGACGCGGGCATGTCCACCGCCGAGTACGCCGTGGGCACGATCGCCGCGGCGGCCTTCGCGGGCCTGCTCTTCAAGATCGTGACCGGTTCGGAGGTCCAGGAACTTCTCTTAGCGATCGTCGAACGGGCCCTCCGACTCGCCGACTGAGGGACCGGGGCATGGCCACGGCGGAGATCGCCGTGGCCCTCCCCGCCCTGGTCTTGGTCACGGCGATCGTCCTGTGGGCGATGGCGGCCGTCTCGACCCAGCTCGCGTGCAACGACGCCGCCCGAACGGGCGCGCGCGCCGCCGCCCGAGGCGAATCTCTCGCCGCAGTCCGAGCGCTGGTCGCCGAGGCCGTCCCCGAGGGCTCGACGGTGACGGTCACCCGCGACGAGGCCACCGTCCACGTCGCCGTGTCGACCCCCGTCGAGCCCCCGGCGGCCGCCCGCCTCCCCGCCCTCGTCGTCCACGCCCACGCCGCGGCCGCCACCGAACCAGGCACCCCACCCCCACCGACCCCGCCCACCACCCCGTGACCACCTGCCCTCACCCCGACCACCCTCGCCGGCACCGCCGGTCCACCCGCCCCCGCAACCGACCCAAGTTCCCGACCGCGCCCCACCATGCGCCCGACCGCGACCGGCCGGGCGCGACCGCCGTCGAGGCCGGTCCCGGCCCCGCCCCACACGAGGCCAAGCCGAGCTGATCCGCCGTCTGAACCGAAAGGCATGCCGTGTTCGAAACCGCCACGACCGGACTCACCGCAAAGTTGATTTTGGAGGGCTCATGTTGGGTGCCGGTGACGGCGTGGGGGTGGGTGGTGAAGGGGTGTGCGGGGGGTTGTTGAGGTGGGGTGGTGGGGCGGGTGAGCGGGGGGTGGGGACGGTGTGGGTGGTCGCCTTTATGGCGGTCATCTGGGTGGGCGGGGTGGCCGCGCTGGCGGTGGGCGGGGTGCGGGCGGCGCGGCATCGGGGGGACGCGGCGGCGGATCTCGCGGCGCTCGCGGGGGCGGCGCACGTGGCGAGCGGGCGTGCGGCCGCGTGCGGGCGGGCGCGGGACATCGCGGCGGCGTCGGGGGCGCGGCTGCGGACGTGCACGGTCCGGGGAGACGTCGTGGAGGTGCGGGTGGTCGTGAGAGTGAAGGGACCAGGGAAGATCGGTGATCTACAAATCGTTTCGCGGGCCAGGGCTGGCCCCGTGGGGGATATGGGCGTAACCTGACGCGACCCAGTTCGTTGAACTGAACGTCAATAGGTCGCGACCGGAGCCACTGCCATCTCACTTGTCACCCATCTGTGACTTTCGTTACCGGTTGGTACGTTACGCTGCCGTAAGCCCCCGCTCATGACTCGGCACAGTGAGCCCCGCGACCCGGACGCAGTCGAAGGGATTGACGCCGTGACCATCATTCGCAGGATCGGTGCGATCGCGCTTGCGACCCCTCTTGCGATGAGCATCCCGGTCATCGCCGCGCCGCCCGCCTCCGCCGAGTCGGTGGTGGTCGCCCCCAAGGACGGCGCCGTCATCACGAGCGGAACCGAGATCACCGCCGAGGCGAACGCCGACCTCAAGCTGGCTAAGGTCGAGCTGCGGGTGAGCGGCCCCGGCGTCGGGGACAAGCTGCTGGACGAGCACTCGCTCGCGGCGGGTGAGCTCTCCGGGACGTTCCCGATCGCGCACAACGGGGCTTACAAGGTCTACCTCACCCACTGGACCGGCGAGCTCGCGGCCAGCAACTTCACCGTGAAGGTGCCCCCGGCGACGCCCTCGGGGGTGTCCGCGGGCGTGTCCGGCGGCAAGCTCGTCGTGAAGTGGGGCATGGGCTCCGAAGCCGACCTGGAGGGCTACACGCTCAGCGGGTCGGGCGTGAAGCCCGCGGCCGGATCGGTGGGCACCTTCTGCAGCGGCGGCCAGTGCTCCGCGAGCCTGCCGCTGACCCAGGAGAACGGCACCTTCGCCGTCGAGGTTCGCGCCAAGCGGTCGGACGGCGCGGGCGGCTCGGTGTACTCGGAGGCCGCGAGCGCGAGCGACGTCGTCGCCGCGGCGAACGTCCCGTCCGCCGGTGGCGGATCGACGTCGCTGCCCGCCACCGGATCGGTGCCGAGCGCCACGACCCCGCTGACGCCGTTCAACGAGCAGTCGCCGATCACGCTGCCGTCCGTCCAGCCCGACGGCGCGACCCCGGGCCTGGTCTACCCGGCGCCGGAGATCGCGGGCGACGCGCCGGTCGCGCAGAACATCGCGTCCACCGACCGGTTGCAGTGGGGCCAGAGCATCGGCATCGCGCTGGTGCTGCTGGTCGTCGCGGCGCACCTGGGCACGTGGACGCGGAGCCTGCGCGTCGCGTCGGCCGCGACGAGCGCCCGCGGGACGGCGGCGCGGATCGCGCGGGCCGGCACCGGGCGCAAGCGGGTCGCCAAGGCGCGGGAGCAGATCGCGCGCGCCGAGGCCGTCGCGAAGACCGGTCCCGCGAAGCCGAAGACGGCCAAGCCCGGCTCCGCCAAGGCCGCACCGGCGAAGGCGCCCGCCGCCAAGGCCGACTCCGCGAAGGGTTCCGCCGCGAAGGCGCCCGCCGCGCCGGGGGCGACGGCCACGATGCCGGCCCGGCCCGGGGCCCGGCGTGCGCCCGCCCGCAAGGGCGGCGACGTCAAGGGGCGGCGCCGTCCGGCGGGCGTCGAGGTGAAGGTGGCGCGCTCGCGGCGCAAGTGATCGGCGGGGGTGGCGACCGAAATGTCCGCGGTCTAGGCTGCGGTGCCAGTCGGACTCCCGGAGAGGAGAACCTCCCGCATGATCTTCCTGGGGCTGGTCCTGGTGCTGGCCGCCGTGCTCGCGGCGGTGGCGGTGGTGCTGGACAACACGGGCGAGGCCGGGCTCACGGCGTTCGGTGACTCGGTGCCCGGAGTGACCGAGGAATGGCACGTGTTCATGGCCGGTGCCGTGGTCGCCGTGGTGTTCATGGCCGGTGTGATGGTGGCGGCGTTCGGGTTCAAGCACGCGATCGAGATGCGCAGGGAACTGCGGGACCTCCGGGACGAGCACGAGGAGTCCCTGCAGACCCTCGAGATGGAGCGGCGGAAGCTCCAGCAGGCGCTGGCGCAGGCCCGGCGCGGCATGGGCGACGAGCCGTCCATCCCGGCCCAGCGCGTCGCCCCGTAGGCCGTACCGCCGGGCGGCCGGCCTGTGCGTCCCTTGAGGGCGGGCGTTGCTGTGAGTATTCGGGGTCGCGCGTCGCTCCGCGCGTCGTTCTGTCGGCGGCCGGCCTGTGCGTCCCTTGAGGGCGGGCGTTGCCGTGAGTATTCGGGTCGCGCGTCGTTCTGTCGGGCATGCTGGCCTGTGTGTGCTGGGGGGCGTTGCCGTGGACGTTCGGGTGGCGCATCGCGCTTTGCTGCGCAGGCTGCTGCCTGAGGATGAGCTTGAGGCTCTCGCCGTGCGCCGGGGGCAGTTCCACCACGTTGTCGTCGGCTCGGCTCGCGTGGTGTGCCTGCCGCGTACGCGGGCGGCGGCGGCGCGGCTGCCGGCGCGGGCGGCCGGGCTCCGCACGCTCGGCGGGCTCAACCTGGGCTTTCGCACACCTGAGCCGCTGCTCGAAGGCGGCGCCGACGGGGTGCCGTTCCTCGTGCTCGACCGCATCCCCGGGGAACCGCTGGACGGTGCCGCGCTGCGCGACCCGCGCGCGGCCGATGCCGTCGCGGCGCAGTACGCCGCGCTGCTGGCCGGGCTGCGCCGCGCCGGTGCCGACGCGAAGGTGCGCGCGGCGCTGCCTCGGGAGCCGGACGACCGGTGGCGCCGGTTCGGGGACGGCGTGCGCGCGGAGCTGTTCGGGTTCATGTCGGACGACGGGCGCAGGCGGGCCGAACGGGAACTCGGGGCGCTCGACGGGCCGCCGCAGGACGGACGGGCGGTGGTGCACGGCGATCTCGGTGCGGAGAACGTCCTGTGGGAGTGGCGGGACGGGCTGCCGCGCCTCGCCGGAGTGCTCGACTGGGACGACGTCGCGCTCGGCGACCCCGCCGAGGACCTCGCGGCGCTCGCCGCCGGGCACGGGGACGACCTCCTGCGACGGCTGCTCGGCCCGGGGAGCGAGGAGGGGCTCGCCTCACGGGTCGCCGCGATCCGTGCGACCTTCGCCCTCCAGCAGGCCCTCGCCGCCGTCCGCGACGGAGACGAGGAGGAACTGGCGGACGGGCTGAGCGGCTACCGCTAGCACGGTCGGGTCTTCCGGGTCAGGGGGCGCCCTTCAGGAGGGCGTCCAGGAGGACGAGGGCGCCTTCCTTGTCGAGGGGGTCGTTGCCGTTGCCGCACTTCGGGGACTGGATGCAGGACGGGCAGCCGGTGGAGCACTCGCAGGAGTCGATCGCGTCGCGGGTGGCGCGGAGCCAGGACGCGGCGTCGGCGTAGCCGCGCTCGGCGAAGCCGGCGCCGCCCTCGTGGCCGTCGTAGACGAACACGGTGAGCAGGCCGGTGTCGGGGTGCAGGGCGGTGGAGACGCCGCCGATGTCCCAGCGGTCGCAGGTGGCGAACAGCGGCAGGAGGCCGATGGACGCGTGCTCGGCGGCGTGCGCGGAGCCGGGGAGGTCGAGGTCGAGGTGAGCGGTCTGCTCCTCCGACAGCGTCCACCAGACGGCGCGGGTGCGGAGGGTGCGCGGGGGCAGGTCGAGGGGCTTCTCGCCGAGCATCTCGCCGGTCTGCAGGCGGCGCATCTGGTACGCGACGACCTGCCGGGTGACGTCGACGGTGCCGAAGTTGAGGGTCGCCTCGCCCCACGCGGACGAGCGGAGCCGCTCGACGATGCCGATGTCGGTGACGTCCCGCGCGGTGGTGGAGTAGTCGGGTTCCGCGGGCTCGACGAGGGCGACGGAGTCGTCGAGGTCGAGGGTCCGGACGATGAAGGACTCGCCCTGGTGCACGTAGACGGCGCCGTCGTGGACGGTCGTGTGCGCGGACGCCTCGTCGACCGTGCCGAGGAGGCGCCCCGTGGACGCCTCGACGACCTGGACGGGCGCGCCGCCGGCGCCGCGGATGTCGGCGAGTTCGACGGCCTTGTCGCGGCGCGTCCAGTACCAGCCGGCGGGGCGGCGGCGGAGGAACCCGCGGCGGACGAGGTCGGGGAGGAGGTCGGCGGTGGCGGGGCCGAACAGTTCGGCGTCGGCCTCGGTGAGGGGGAGTTCGGCGGCGGCGGAGCAGAGGTGGGGTTCGAGGACGTACGGGTTGTCGGGGTCGAGGACGGTCGCCTCGACGGGGGTGCCGAAGATCGCCTCGGGGTGGTGCACGAGGAACGTGTCGAGGGGGTCGTCGCGGGCGACGAGGATCGACAGGGATGCCTGGCCGGAGCGGCCCGCGCGTCCGGCCTGCTGCCAGAGGGACGCGCGGGTGCCGGGCCAGCCGCACACCACGACGGCGTCGAGCCCGGAGACGTCCACGCCGAGTTCGAGCGCGTTGGTGCTGGCAAGGCCGACGAGGTCGCGGGAGCGGAGGGCGGCTTCGAGGGCGCGCCGCTCCTCGGGGAGGTATCCGGCGCGGTAGGCGGCGACCCGGTCGGGGAGGTCGGGGGACACGTCGGCGAGGGCGCGTTTGGCGCCGAGGGCGACGGATTCGGCGCCGCGGCGGGAGCGGACGAACGCGAGGGTCTGCACGCCCTCGACGACGAGGTCGGCGAGGAGGTCGCCGGTCTCGGCGGTGGCGGTGCGGCGGACGGGGGCGCCGCGCTCGCCGCGCAGGTCGGTGAGCGGCGGCTCCCAGAGCGCGAACGTCGCGGGGCCGCGGGGGGACGCGTCGTCCTGCACGGCGACGACGTCCAGTCCGGTGAGGCGGGACGCGGTGGTGGCGGGGTCGGACGTGGTGGCGGACGCGAGGACGAACGTGGGGGACGCGTGGTAGCGGGCGCAGACGCGGCGGAGGCGGCGGAGGATCTGCGCGACGTGCGAGCCGAAGACGCCGCGGTAGCCGTGGGCCTCGTCGACGACGACGTAGCGGAGGCGGCGCAGGAACGACGACCAGCGGGAGTGGGACGGCAGGATCGACCGGTGCAGCATGTCGGGGTTCGTCAGCACGTAGTTGGCGTGCTGCCGGACCCAGGTGCGGTCCTCGCGGGGGGTGTCGCCGTCGTAGGCGGCGGCGCGGACGCGGGTGAGCCGCAGGGCGCGCAGGGAGCGGAGCTGGTCGGCGGCGAGGGCCTTGGTGGGCGAGAGGTAGAGGGTGGTGCCCTCGCGGTCGTCGTCGTAGATCGCGGCGACGGAGGGCAGCAGGTAGGCCAGGGATTTCCCGGACGCCGTCCCTGTGGCGATGATCACAGACCGTCCGGCGCGCGCGTGCTCGGCGGCGGCGGCCTGGTGCTCCCAGGGGGCGTCGACGCCCGCGGCGGCGAGGCGCTCCACGAGGAGCGGCGGAGCCCAGGACGGCCAGGGCGTGCGGCGGCCCTCACGTGCGGGGACGCGCTCGACGTGCGTGATGCGGTCCCGGCGCGTGGGGTCGGCCAGCAGCCGGTCCAGGGGAGATCTGTGCGCGCCCATCAGGTTTTCAGTTTGCCAGCCTGGGCAAAACAACGGGAACGCCCCGGCGCCGGTGGCCGATCCCCCCTGCCCTCGCAGCGGATCAGCAGGTCAGACGGGAGGCGCTGACTTTCGCCCGAGTGGGCGATAACGTGCGTACGCCGTGCCGGAGCGTGGTTGAATCACGGCGATGTCCCGCATGACCGGCCCCCGGCCGGGGATGTCGGGACCGGATTGTGCTGCACGGTGCTGGAGGATCTGTGGACCTGAAGGTGAACGACTACACCACCGACGATGGCCTCACCGTCATCAACGTGGAGGGCGAGATCGACGTCTACACGGCGCCGAAGCTTCGCGAGAAGCTCATCGATCTGGTCAACAAGGGGAAGTTCCACCTGCTCGTGGACATGGAGAAGGTCGAGTTCCTCGACTCGACGGGCCTCGGCGTCCTGGTCGGCGGGCTGAAGCGGGTGCGCGCGCACGACGGCTCCCTGGAACTGGTGTGCACCCAGGAGCGCATCCTCAAGATCTTCCGGATCACGGGGCTGACCAAGGTCTTCGGCATCCACGACTCGATCGCCGACGCCGAGGAAAAGCGCAAGGGCGCCAAGTAGGCGAAGCGGCTGTGGAGACCGTTGAACTGTCCATCAACGCGCGGCCCGTCCACGTCCGGACCGTCCGGTTGATCGTGACCTCCGTGGCGCGCCTCAACGGGGTCGGCGAGGACATCCTGGACGAGGTGAGGCTCGCGGTCGGCGAGGCGTTCTCGCGGGCCGTGGAGGCGCACGTCCGGCACTGCCCGGACGAGCCGATCCGGCTGGAACTGACCGGCGGGGACCGGCGCTTCGAGGTCACGGTGAGCGACACGGTGCCCGGGGACGATCCGGGCGGGCTGCCGTCGGCGCCGGACGCGGACGACCTCGAGTACGGCTTCGGGGAGGGTGCGGCGGAGCTGGGACTGGCCGTCATCGCCGGGCTCGCCGAAGACGTCGACATCTCCGCGACGCCGAAGGGCGTCCAGATCCGGATGAGCTGGCCGGCGGAGGCCGAAGCGATCGTCTGAGCGCCCCCGGCATCCCGAAGGCCCCGCCCCGGCGGGGCCTTCGCCATGCGCGGCCCGAGCGCCCGGCGGACGGGCGGGGCCGCGGCGGTCTCGGTAATGCGGGGGCGGGGTACCGCTCGGGGATCTTGATATGAGATCGTCTTACCGGAAGATCGCGAATCGCCGGCCATTGCGGGCTGCTGTTAAACGGGGTTGTAGTTCGCCCTGAACCGGGTGGCGCGAGTGGTTCGTGTGCGGGGTGTGCCGGATGTCCGGTGTCAAGGTTGCTTTGGAGTAAGAGGATCCTTGCCCGGGTTGACCTGCGGAGATGTGACGGGATTTCCGGTGAAGGTCAAATTCGAGCGTAAATTCCATTGCACGATGATGACGCTTTCGTTAAGCCTCTTGTGCCCTTCTTGATCAGAAGTCGCGTGCGTAGACTCGCGGCACGCGCGTTGCCGCGAGAGGCGTTCGAAATCACGACTTGCGGGGTAAGCGGTAAAGATCGACTTTGACGGTCGAGATCGCAACGCCCCTGTCGAGGAGGACGGATGTCTGGGCTTTCCGTGTCAAGCCCGGCCGGCGCTGAAGTGGATCTCGGCGGCGGCGACCTGTCCCTGGTCGTCGTCGTCGCGGTGATCGCGCTGCTGGCACTGGCCGTCGCCGCGGGACTGGTACGCGATGTGCTGGCCGCGGGCCAGGGCACCGAGAAGATGCAGGACATCGCGAAGGCGGTGCAGGTGGGCGCGGGCGCCTACCTGAAACGCCAGTTCCGCACGGTCGCGGTGTTCGTGGTGCTGATCCCGCTGGTGCTGCTGCTCCTGCCCGCGGACGGGGCGGGCGAGCGCATCGGCCGGTCGGTGTTCTTCGTCATCGGGGCGCTGTTCTCGGCCGTCACCGGGTTCACCGGCATGTGGCTCGCGGTGCGCGGCAACGTGCGGGTGGCGGCGGCCGCGCGGGAGGAGGGCGGCGAGCGGACGGCGATGCGGATCGCCTTCCGGACGGGCGGCGTCGCCGGGATGTTCACCGTCGGGCTCGGGCTGTTCGGCGCGGCCGTCGTCGTCCTCGCCTACCAGGGCGACGCGCCGCGGGTGCTGGAGGGGTTCGGGTTCGGCGCGGCGCTGCTGGCGATGTTCATGCGGGTCGGCGGCGGGATCTTCACCAAGGCCGCCGACGTCGGCGCCGACCTGGTGGGGAAGGTCGAGCAGGGCATCCCGGAGGACGATCCGCGCAACGCGGCGACGATCGCGGACAACGTCGGCGACAACGTCGGGGACTGCGCGGGCATGGCGGCCGACCTGTTCGAGTCGTACGCGGTGATGCTGGTGGCGGCGCTGATCCTCGGCACGACGGCGTTCGGCACGCAGGGGCTGGTGTTCCCGCTGCTCGTCCCGATGATCGGGGTGGTCACGGCGGTGATCGGCATTTTCGCGGTGGCGCCGCGGGCGGGCGACCGGTCCGGGATGACGGCGATCAACCGGGGCTTCTTCATCTCCGCGCTGATCTCGGCGGTGCTGGTCGCGATCGCCGCGTTCACGTACCTGCCGGGGTCGTTCGCCGAGCTGGACGGCGTCACGAACACCGAGATCGCGGCGATGGACGCCGACCCGCGCTGGATCGCGCTCGGCGCCGTCCTCATCGGGATCGTGCTGGCCAGCGCGATCCAGCTGCTGACCGGGTACTTCACGGAGACGCACCGCAAGCCCGTCAAGGAGGTCACGGGCAGCGCCCGGACGGGCCCGGCGACGGTGATCCTGTCGGGGATCTCGCTGGGGCTGGAGTCGGCGGTCTACACGGCGCTGGTGATCGGCGGCGCGGTCTACGGGGCGTTCCTGCTCGGCTTCGGCAACACGACGGTCGCGCTGTTCGCGGTCGCGATGGCGGGGACGGGCCTGCTGACGACGGTCGGCGTGATCGTCTCGATGGACACGTTCGGCCCGGTGTCGGACAACGCGCAGGGCATCGCGGAGATGTCCGGGGACGTCCAGGGCGAGGCGGCGGGCGTGCTGGAGCGGCTCGACGCGGTCGGCAACACCACGAAGGCGATCACGAAGGGCATCGCGATCGCGACGGCGGTGCTGGCGGCGACGGCGCTGTTCGGGTCGTACCGGGAGACGGTGGTGTCGGCGCTGGACGACGCGTCGCGGGACGCCCGGGACGCGCTCGGCGACTTCCAGGCGTTCAGCCTGTCGATCGACAGCCCGAACGTCCTGATCGGGCTGATCATCGGCGCCGCGGTGGTGTTCCTGTTCTCCGGCCTCGCGATCATGGCGGTCGGACGGGCGGCGGGGCGGGTGGTCGTCGAGGTGCGCGACCAGTTCCGCACCAAGCCCGGCATCATGGACTTCAGCGAGAAGCCCGACTACGACCGCGTCGTGGACATCTGCACGCGGGACGCGCAGCGGGAGCTGGCCACCCCGGGCCTGCTGGCGATCATGACGCCGATCGCGGTCGGGTTCGCGCTCGGGTACGCGCCGCTGGGCGCGTTCCTGGGCGGCGCGATCGCGGCCGGGGTGCTGATGGCGGTGTTCCTCGCGAACTCGGGCGGCGCCTGGGACAACGCGAAGAAGCTGGTCGAGGAGGGCGAGCTCGGCGGCAAGGGCGGCGAGGCGCACGAGGCGACGGTGATCGGCGACACCGTCGGCGACCCGTTCAAGGACACCGCGGGCCCCGCCATCAACCCGCTGATCAAGGTGATGAACCTGGTGGCCCTGCTGATCGCGGACGCGGTCGTGACGTACGCGGGCAACGTCCCGCTGCGCGTCGGCGTGACGGTCGGGGCGGTCCTCGTCGTGGTCGCCGCGATCGTGGTCTCCAAGCGGCGGGTCGACCCGATCGCCGAACCGGCCGCCGCGGGCCCCGGGCCGTCCGTCGGCGGCGGCGGCGCCGAGGCCCTCGAGGAGCCGGCGCCCGCGGAGCCGCCGGTCGAGGCCGCTCCGCGCGCGGAGGGCGAGGAGTCACAGGTCAACAAGGCGTGACCGCGCGGCGGGAGGGGGCCGGCCGCCGGGCCGGCCCCCTCCCGTGCGGGTGGTGTCGGGAGCACGGGCGACCGGTCGTACGCTGGACGTGGATGCGGCCCGGCGGTCCGGGCGCATGTGAGGAGACCGGGAGGCGTGGTGGCCGGCGGGAAGTCGACGATGTCAGGGCCCAAGGGGTTCGCCCTTGTGCTCGCCGGGATGCTCGGCATCATGGCGGTGCTGTGGGCGCTCGCCGCCCTCGTTGCTCCCTGACGCGCGCCGCCTGAGGCGCGCCCCTGACACGCGCCCCCTGAGGCGCGGCCCCCGACGCGCGGCCCGTGACGCGCCTCCCTGGCGCGGGGGCCTGCCGTAGGGTGCGGGCATGCCGACCCTGATCGTGCTCCGGCACGCCAAGGCCGAGTCCGGGCTGGACAAGGCCGACATCGACCGCACGCTCGCCGACCGGGGACGCCGCGACGCCGCGGCCACCGGCGATTGGCTGCGCGCGCGCGGACTCGTCCCCGGGTACGTCCTCTGCTCCACGGCCGCGCGCACACGCGAGACCCTGGAGCTCCTGGCGTTCGACGATGCCGAGACGTCGTTCGAGGCGCGCATCTACGGCAACGACCCCGGGACGCTGCTCGACCTCGTGCGGGAAGCCCCCGAGGACGCCGCGACGGTCCTGCTGGTGGGGCACAACCCGTCCGTCCACCTGTTCGTCCACGACCTCGCCGGGGAGTCGCCGGACGCGTTCCCGACGTGCGCGCTCGCGGTCATCGACCTGCCGGGGAGCTGGACGGACGTCCGGGCGGGCGCGGGCACGCTCGGCACCGTGCGCACGCCGAAGGACTGAGCGGGACGGACGGGCGTCAGCGGCGGCCGGTCGCGGCGAACGACGCCTCGATGACCCGCCCGGCGTCGCGGCGCAGCGACCGGATCGCGTAGCGGGTGCCCGACACCTGCAGCAGCGCGTGCCGCAGCGGCGTGAACTCGTCCCGCCCGACGCCCGACTTGATCTCCGCGCGCCGCCGCCGGGTGATCGTCGAGAGGTGGTCGTCGAGGTCGGCGAGCTGCTCGCGGAGCTCCTCGACGGACGCGGCGTCCCCTTCGTCCCGCTGGTCCGGCGGGTCCTCGAGCACCGCCCCGGCCTCTTCGAGCTCGTCGGCGATCCGGTCGAGGATCTCGGGGATCGGGCCGGTGTCGACGGCCTCCACGCGCGACATCCGCGACACCGCGATGAGGTGGTCGCGGACGCGGTGCGCGGCGCGCACGGCGGTGCGGAGCCGCGCGATCAGCTCGGCGTCCGGTACCCGCTCCTGCTCCAGCCGGTCGCGGGTCTCCGCGACGGCCTCCGCGGCCCGCTCCGCGGTGACGATCACGTCGTGCGGCAGCCGCACGTGCTCGCCCGCCAGGACGTCCGCCGTGGACCGGACGAGCGCGGCGTGCGTGTCGGTGAGCCGCCCGAGCTGCACGGGGAGCCGTTCGAGGTGCCCGGCGGGCCACAGCAGCCGGACGGCGAGGTAGGCGAGCAGGGTCCCGGCGACGGTGAGGGCGACGCGCTCCCCCGCGGTGCGCCAGTCGGACGGGACGGAGAAGTAGAGCAGCATCATCGCGAGCGGGGTGCCGAACAGCGCCCAGTACGCGAAGTTGACGGAGCGCATCGCGAACCCGGCGAACGCGAACACCATGACGATCAGCGCGATCGTGAGCTGGCCGGGCGCGAGGGTCAGCAGCACCGCCGCGACGATCGACCCCGCGGCCGTCCCGCCGACCCGCTGGACGAGCCGCTCGACCGTCTCGCCGTAGGTGGCGCGGAGGCTGAGCATCGCGGTCAGCGTCATCCAGTGGCCGTGCGACAGGCCGAGCGCGGCGGCGAGCGCCATCGACAGGACGGCCGTCAGGAAGACGCGGGACACCTGGCGGAACCGCGGCGACCGGGTGGCGACCGCGTTGCGGATCCGCTCCCACGCGCTCAGCGGGTTCGCTTCGGGGATGCGGGGCGGCCCGAACCCGAGCCGCAGCCCGCCCGCGGTGAGGCGCCGCGCGGACGCGACCTCGCCGGCGATGCGGTCGATCGACCGGCGCACCTGCCCGATGAGCGCGACCGCGACGAGGTCCTCCTCGCCCGCGAGGCCGGCGCGGCGGACGCCTTCGGCGGCGCGGCCCATCCGGCGGACGGCTGCGGACTCCTCCCCGCCGAGCGGCGCCTCCCCGGACGTCGCGATCGCGCCCGCGAGCAGCCGCAGCCGGGCGGCGAGCGCGGAGATCGCGGTCTGCGCCTCCATCTTCCACTCGCGGTCCGGCGGGTAGTTGCGGGCGGCCTCCACGACGGCCTGGAGCGTGACGGTCTCGTGCAGGACGCGGGCGAGCGCGTCGATGAGCCGCTCCGGCCGCGTGGGGTCCTCCCGCCCCCGGTCGGACCGGTACAGGCCGAACGTGGTGCGGGCGGCGGTGAGCGACTCGGACGCGGCCCGGCGCCGCTGCTCCCAGTCGGGGAGCCGGGTGACGGCCAGCAGGTCCGGGTTCGTCAGCTCGACGGCGTCCAGCGGGGCGGGGTCGGGCGCGTCGACGTGCTCGGCGACGGCGTCGAGGGCTTCGGCGACCGCGTCGGCGGCGTCGCTCAGCGCGGTGTTCAGCGGACGGAGCCGCCGTGCGGGCCACGGCGCGAGCAGCAGCGCGGTGGTGAACGCGCCGCCGATCAGTTCGAGCAGCCCGACGTCCAGGACGACGTCCGGCTGCCGCGGCCGGATCGCGGCGAGCAGCACGGCGAGCCCGGCGGTCGGCCCGATGCGCGGCACCGCGACGCCGAGCGCGATCAGCGGCGGGACGATCGCGACGGCGAGCCACGTGTTCCCGGCGAGGAACCCGCCGACGGTCGAGCCGACGGCCACCACGACGACGGCGAGCCCCAGATCGCGTGCGCGCGCGCCGTACGGGCCTTCGGGGGTCCGCAGGGCGACCAGGTACGCGCCGAGCGCGACCATCGAGCCCTGCGCGGCGTGCCCGGTGAGCGCGCCCGCGAGCAGCGGCACGGCGACGGCGAGCGCGGCCGCGACCCCGTACCAGGGCGCCGCACTCCCCTCAGCCTGCGCGTACGCTTCGCGCGCACGCTCCCACACCGTTGCCCTCCAAGATCACCGCCCGCACCACCGGCCTACCCTGGTGATCAACGGTACGAACGGTGAACGGCGACTCCGCCCGGTTTCATTCCGCGCAGAGGCCCGCGGTGACCCGGAACACCCCGGTTTCGACCGCCGCGGGCTACAGGGAACGGGTTACAGGGAATCCGCCGCGTCGGCGGCTTCGACTTCCTCGCGGGAGATGCCGAGGAGGAAGACGATCGTGTCCAGGTAGGGGACGTTGACGGCGGTGTCGGCGGCCTCGCGGACGACGGGCTTGGCGTTGTAGGCGATGCCGAGGCCCGCGGCCTGGAGCATGTCGAGGTCGTTGGCGCCGTCGCCGATCGCGACGGTCTGCGCGACGGGCACGCCGGCCTCGCGGGCGAAGCGCTCGAGGGCGGCGGCCTTGCCGGGGCGGTCGATGACGGGGCCGACGACGCGGCCGGTGAGCTTGCCGTTCTCGATCTCGAGGGTGTTCGCGGCCGAGTAGTCGATCCCGAGGTCGTCGACGAGGGCGTCGGTGACCTGGGTGAACCCGCCGCTGACGATCGCGAACTTGTAGTCGAGGCGCTTGAGGGTGCGGACCATGGTGCGGGCGCCGGCGGCGAGCTTGAGCCGGTCGCGGACGTCGTCGATGGCGGCGGCGTCCAGTCCGGCGAGGAGCGCGACGCGCTCGCGGAGGGACCCCTCGAAGTCGAGTTCGCCGCGCATGGCGGCCTCGGTGACCTTGGCGACCTCGGTGAGGCAGCCGGCGTGCTCGGCGAGCAGCTCGATGACCTCGCCCTGGATGAGGGTCGAGTCGACGTCCATGACGATGAGCCGCTTGGCGCGCCGGGACAGCCCGCCGGGCTGGACGGCGACGTCGACCTGGCGCTCGGCGGCCTCGGCGGCGAGACCGGCGCGCAGGGCGTCGGGGTCGGCGCCGGAGACGTCCATCTCGATGCAGGTGACCGGGGTGCTCGCGAGGCGCTCCATGCGGTCGATGTTGGCGCCGTGCGCGGAGATGCGGCCCGCGATCCCGGCCATCGCGGCGGGAGTGAGGGGCGCGCCGAGGACGGTGACGTGCAGGCGTCCGCGCCGCTTCGGGGTGCGCGAGTCGCGGCCCGTGGAGAGTTCGACCTCCATGTCGAGGTCGCTCGCGACGCGTTCGGCGGCGTTCCACACGCCGCCCATGTCGGCGTCGGCGGTGTAGGCGACCAGCACGCCGAGGACGAGCCGGCCGCGGATCACGACCTGCTCGACGTCGACGACGGTGATCGGGAAGTCCGACAGCGTCCGGAACAGGCGCGACGTCACGCCGGGGCGGTCGCGTCCGGTGAGTGTGATGAGCAGCGTGCGCTCGGCTGACCCGTCCATGCTGGGGTCCACGCTACCGGCTCGCGGCGCCGCACCCGGGTGTGACGTCCGCCATGTGAGACGGGTCAGGGCAGGAGCAGGTGGGAATCGCCGAACTCGCGGAACAGGTACCGCTCGTCGAGTGCGGCCCGGTACACGCTGTTCACGAGGCTGTGACCTGCGATGGCGGCGAGCGTCGTCAGGTGTGGTGAGCGGGGCCCGTGCAGGCCGGTGAGGAGCCCGTCCACCGCGCGGACGCCCGATTCGGGGGTGACGACGCGGTCGGTCCATCCCTCGGACGCCTCGACGCGCCCGGACGCGGCGGCCGTCTCGAGCGCCCGGACGGCCGTGGTGCCGACCGCGATGACCCGTCCGCCCTCGGCCCGGACGTGCCGGACGAGCGCGGCGGTCGGGGCGGGGACGGTGTACCGCTCGGCGGGCGGGGGCCCGTGGGCTTCGGGGGGCGCGGCGCCGGCGTGCAGGGTGATCGGGGCGAGCAGGACGCCGCGGGACACCAGGCGCGTGACGAGGGCGGCGGTGAAGGGCCGGGCGGCGCCGGGCATCGCGGCGCCGCCGGACGACGGGTCGTGCGCGAACACGGTCTGGTAGGCGGCGATGGGCTGGTCGTGAGGGACGGCCCCGTAGCGGACGGGCGTGCCGTGGCGGCGCAGGTACGGGACGACGTCGGTGTCGAGGCGGGCGCGCCAGAGGCGGTCGGTGCGGCGGTCGACGAGGGTGAGGGTGGCGCCGCCGGGCAGCGGGATCCACTCGCCGGGCGACCCGCCCGGGTAGGGGCGGGTCGTCGTGCCGGTGAGGCGGCGCAGCTCGACGAGCCAGAGGCGGTCGCCGGCGTCCGGGACGGGGGTGGAGAAGTGGACGCCGATGCGGTCGAGGCGGACGGCGGCGGGCAGCGTCGCGGCGGTGTTGACGACGAGGAGGTCGCCGGGGCGCAGGAGGCCGGGCAGGTCGCGGAAGGCGTGGTGGGACACCTCGCCGGTGGCGCGGCGGCCGACGAGGAGGCGGACGCCGTCGCGGGGCCGGCCGCGCGCCTCGGGCGGCTCGCGTGCTTCGAGGCCGGGGGGCACGGCGAAGTCCTCCGTCTCGGGGCCGGTGGTCATGTCCGGGCCTCCAGGCGGAGCGCGGCGGCGATGCCGAGGGCGGCGACGGCGGCGAGCGCGGTCCCGGCGGCGGTGAGGCCGAGTTCGAGGCGGTCGGGGCCGAACGCGGCGACGAGGGCGCCCGCGGTCCCGACGACGACGGAGGTGCCGAGCATGTCGCCGACCTGCAGCGCGGCGGAGTTCACGCCCTGCTCCTCCTCGCTGGAGCCGGCGAGCAGCAGGACGCTGAGGCTGCCGACCGCGAGGCCCATCCCGGCGCCGCCGATGAGCCAGGCGGGGGCGGCGGCCCAGCCGCCGAGCCGGAGCGCGACGGTGACGGCGGCGATCCCGGCGGTGACGCACACGGCGCCGAGCCGCACGAAGAACGCGCGGGAGCGCTTCGAGCGCCCCTGGTACTGGGACGCCGCGGACCAGCCGAGCGCGGCCACGGTGAGGACGATCCCGGCCTCGGCGGGGCCGAAGCCGTGCAGGGACGTGAGGGCGAGCGGGATGAAGACGTCCGTGCCCATGAACGCGCCGGACAGCAGCCCGCGGGTGAGGATGATGCTCGGCAGGCCGCGGCGCATCCGGAACGTCCCGGCGGGCAGCAGGCGGGGCAGCCCGAACGCGAGCCCGGCGAGCCCCGCGGCGACGGCGGGGACGATCGCCCAGCCGGGCGCGTCGAGGCCGTAGAGGAAGACGGCGGCGCCGACGGCGACGGCGACGGCCGCGACGGCCCGGCCGCCGGGGACGGACGCGCCGGGGGCCCGTTCGGGGCGTTCGGTGCCGCGCAGGGCGCGGACGAGCAGCAGGGTCGGCGGGACCACCAGGGGGATGAGCCCGAGGAACACCCACCGCCAGCCGACGTGCTCGGCGAGGACGCCGCCGACGGCGGGGCCGACCAGCGCGGGCAGCACCCACGCCGCCGACTCGGCCGCGAACACGCGGGCCCGCAGCGATTCGGGGTAGATGCGGGCGACCACGACGTACATCGCGACCATCGCCAGTCCGGTGCCGATGCCCTGGACGGCGCGTCCGGCGACGAACACCCACATGGCGGGCGCGGCGCCCGCGACGGCGAGCCCGGCGACGAACGTGCCCAGGCCGATGAGGAACGGGCGCATCGGGCCGGACCGGTCGATCCAGCCGCCCGCGAGGACCGTGGACAGCAGCCCGGCGATCAGCGTGGCGCTGAACCCCCACGCGTACAGGCCGAGGCCGTGCAGGTCGGCGGCGACGGCGGGCATGACGGTCGTGACGGCCATGGACTCGAACGCCAGCAGGGTGACGACGAAGACGATCCCGAACGTGGGCCCGCGGTAGCCGGGGCCGAGCACGCGCGGTTCGTCCCGCGCCTCGGCGCCGTCGGGGTGCAGGGCGGTCGTCATCGGGCGCCCGCCCCGGCGGCGCGCGGGCCGGCGGCGTCCCGCGCGCCGGAGGCGAGGGTCCCGCCGTCCCGGGCGAGGCCGCGGGCGAGGGGCCGGCCGAGCCCTCGGGGGGCTCCGGTGGTCGGTGCGGTGTGCATACCCCGGGACGCTAGGCGTCCGCGCATGTCAGGGGCATCGGGCGCGGGCCCGGCGGGGGCTCGGCACATGGTCGTAGGTCCCCGGTCCGGCGGCCGCGGCGGGGACCCGGCGGGGCGCGGGCGTCCGGACACGGCCGCACCTCCTCCCAGCGGCTGATTCGCGATGCCCGCGCGTGCGAGTACGGTGCTTGTCAGGCGGGCGGCGGGCGCCCGCCCGGACGCGGGCGGGCCGCCGGAGACGGCCGGACGAGAGGGCGGGATGCGCGACGACGACGGGCGGCGCCGCGGCGAGCCGGGGGCGACCCTGCACGCCGTCAGCTCGGCCGTGCTCGCGGTGACCCGGCACCTGTCCGTCCACGAGGTGCTGCAGGTGATCGTCCGGGCGGCGGCGCAGCTCCTGGACGCCCGCTACGCGGCGCTCGGGGTGCCCGACGACGAGGGCTCGTTCGCCGAGTTCGTCGTCGAGGGCGTCTCCGACGACGACTGGGAGCGCATCGGGCCGCTGCCGCGCCAGCACGGGATGCTGGCGGCGATGCTGCGCGACGGCGCGCCGAAGCGGCTCGACGACATCCGCCGCGAGCCCGAGTTCGAGGGCTGGCCGCACGCGCACCCCGTCCTGAAGGACTTCCTCGGTGTCCCCATCCGCGACGGCGACGACGTGCTCGGCATCGTGTTCCTCGCCAACAAGCGCACCCCGGGCGGCTTCACCCGGGAGGACGAGGAGCTGCTGACCCTGTTCGCCGCGCACGCCGCCATCGCGATGACGAACGCCCGGCTGTACGAGCACAACCGGGAGCTGACGGTCGTCGCGGAACGCAACCGGCTGGCGCGCGAGCTGCACGACGCGGTGGCGCAGAAGCTGTTCTCGCTGCGGCTGACGGCGCGGACGGCGGCCGCGCTCGCCGAGCGGGACGCGGCGCGGACCGTCCGGGAGCTGGAGCAGGTGGAGCGGCTCGCGGCGGAGGCGCTCGCCGAACTGCGCGCGGTGATCAACGAGCTGCGCCCGGCGGACCTCGCGGACGGGCTCGTCCCGTCGCTGCGCAAGCACGTGGCGGTGCTCGACCGGGCGCACGAGACGTCCGTCCGGTTCTGCGGCGACGAGGCGGTCGTGCTGCCGGAGGAGCACGAGGCGGTCGCGTTCCGCATCACCCAGGAGGCGCTGTACAACGCGCTGCGGCACGCGGGCGCGCGGGAGGTGCGGGTCCGGCTGGGCACGGAGTGCGGACAGGCGGTGCTGGAGGTCGCGGACGACGGTTCGGGGTTCGACCCGGGCGACGACCCGCAGAACGGGCTGGGGCTCGCGTCGATGCGGGAGCGGGCGGTGTCGATCGGCGGGGAGCTCTCGGTCTCCTCGGCGGCCGGCGCGGGCACGACCGTCCGGCTGGAGGTGCCGCTGTGACGCCGCGGGGGGCGGTGCGGGCGCCGATCCGGGTGCTGATCGCCGACGACCATCCGGTCGTCCGGCAGGGGCTGCGCACGTTCCTCGGCATCCAGGACGACATCGACGTGGTCGGCGAGGCCGCCGACGGCGCGTCGGCCGTGTCACTGGCCGAATCCCTCGAGCCCGATATCGTGCTGATGGACCTCAAGATGCCGGGCGCCGACGGATTGAGCGCGCTGACGGAGCTGCGGGCACGCGGGGTCTCCGCACGGGTCCTGATCCTGACGAGCGTCACGGAGCGCGGGCACGTGCTGCCCGCTGTACAGGCGGGCGCCGCCGGGTACCTCTACAAGGACGTCGACCCGCAGGCGCTCGTCCAGGCGATCCGGGCGGTGCACGACGGGCACGTCCTGTTCGCGCCCGACGCCGCCGAGGCGATGCTGGCGGAGCCGGCGTCGGTGGACGACCGCGGCCTGGCCGCGCTGACCGATCGGGAACGGGAGGTGCTCGTGCACATCGCGCGGGGAAGGTCCAACAGGGAGATCGCCCGCGCGCTCGTGGTCTCGGAGAAGACGGTCAAGACGCACGTCAGTAATCTGCTCATGAAACTGGGAGTCCAGGATCGGACGCAGGCGGCCCTTTACGCGGTCCGGCATGGTGTCGGAACGGTTGGGGAGGGCGCTCGTGACTGATACAACTCCTCTGACAGGATCGTCATCGAAACTGGTATGAACGTAGCAATCAGGTACGCAGCAGGCAGCGACATCGGGTGCAACCGGGAGAACAACGAGGACTCGGGTTACGCCGGTGCGCGGTTGATCGCGGTCGCGGACGGAATGGGCGGTTATGCCGGCGGCGAGGTCGCCAGTTCGACCGTCATCGGGTCGCTGCGCTCGCTGGACGCCGATGCGCGCGGTGACGACCTTGTCGACATGCTGGGCCGCGCCGTGGCCGAGGCCAACGAGAAGCTCCGCATCGTCCGCGAGGAACGTCCGGATCTGAGCCGGATGGGCACCACGCTCACCGCGATGCTCTGGTCGGGTTCGTCGGTCGCGCTCGCGCACATCGGCGATTCGCGCGGTTATCTCCTGCGCGACGGCGAGCTTTTCCAAATGACGCAGGACCACACCATGGACGAGCTCCTCAAGGCGGAGGCCGAGCAGTCCGGGCAGACGCCCGACCCGGCCGAGACGTCGCGGCTCTCGCACGTCCTGTACCGGGTGCTGGACGGCCGGGACGACCGGGAGCCCGACCTGCGGCTGCGCGAGGCGCGGCTCGGCGACCGGTACCTGCTGTGCTCGGACGGCCTCAGCGGGCCCGTCGACGCGCAGACGATCTACGAGGTGCTGTCGGCCGAGGCCGATCCGCAGCGCGCCGTCGACCGGCTCATCGAACTCGCCCGCGAGAACGGCGGCCCCGACAACATCACCGCGGTCGTCGCCGACGTCATCGAGGCCGAGCACGTCACCGAGCCGGACGCCCCGCTGACCGTGGGCGCCGCGGGGAGCGCGTGATTGCGGCGTCTTGGCGCCAGGCCCCGCGGAGGGCCTGACACCAAGACGCCGCAATGCACACCGGCGGTGCAATGCACACCGGCGGCGGCGGTCGGACGCCGATGCCGCGGCCGGCACCCGTGGCCCGAAGTCACGGCGGAACATCAAAGAGCACGCACGTAGATGGCGTTTTGTCCTACTCTTGCCCAGAGGCTGTCGAGAGCGCGGTCCGCGTAACGGTCCCATCGCGGATCGTGGTCGGGGCTTGACCTGCCTCTGGGTGCACCCTGTATACGGGTCACTCACCTTTTGTCATCGACACGGAGGATCCGTTGGGGGGAGCGCCCGGGGCGGCGGTCACCGGCGCATCGCAAGGTGCACTCGGGGGAATCGTCAGCCGGACCCTCACCGCATCGCGGCACGGCCCCGCGGGGACGCTGCTGCGTGTTGCGGCGATGGCCGTCGCGGCCGTCGGCGCGTCATGGATCCACCGTGTCAACGACCCCGGCGTGCTCTGCCCCTTGCGGGCGCTCACCGGCATCCCGTGCCCTCTCTGCGGAGGGACGACCGTGTTCATCGAGCTCGGAGCGGGCCACCCGGCCCGTGCCCTGCTCGCGAACCCGGTGGTCTTCGCGGGCGCGATCGGCTTCGCCGTCGCGCCGCTGGGCCCGGGGCGGCGGTGGTGGGCACTCGCGCCGAGGACCCGCTCATGGGTTCTCGGAATCGCCCTCGTGGGGTCGGAGCTGTGGCAGCTCGTCCGGTTCGGTGTCCTGCCGGTTTGAGCCGGGGTGCGTCCTCGGTCAGACTTGCGGAGCCCATCGGGTCCGGCGGGCGTCACATAACCACAGGGTCAATCAATAAGGAGCAAGTGTGGGTAACCCCTACGACCCGTACGGTCAGCAGCCGGGCTACGGTCAGCAGCCGGGCTACGGTCAGCAGCCGCAGCCCGGGTACGGCCAGCAGCCCCAGCCCGGGTACGGTCAGCCGCCCGCGCAGCCGGGCTACGGCCAGCCCCCGGCGCAGCCGGGTTACGGCCAGCCCCCCGCCCAGCCCGCCGCACAGCCCGGCTACGGCCAGCCCGCCGCGCAGCCGGGGTACGGCCAGCCGCAGCCCGGGTACGGCCAGCCGGCCGCGCAGCCCGGCTACGGGCAGCCCGCGGCGGAAGTCCACCACCACCACTACGGCACCCCCGGCGGCGGCCAGCTCGCCGAGTGGGGCTCGCGCGCCGGCGCCTACCTCATCGACGGCCTGATCATCGGCGCTCCGGTCGCGGTGCTGTACATCCTCGGCATGGTCCTCGCCGCCGCCGGCGACGCCGGTGTGGCGATCGGCGGCCTCCTGATCCTCCTGGGCTACCTCGCCGCGTTCGCGGCGGGCCTGTGGCTCATCTACCAGGAGGGGACCACCGGGCAGACGATCGGCAAGCGGCAGATGAACATCCGCCTCGTCGGTGCGCAGACCGGTCAGCCGATCGGCTTCGGCATGGCCTTCCTGCGGAAGATCTGCCACGCGGCCGACAGCTTCGCGTGCTACGTCGGGTACTTCTGGCCGCTGTTCGACGACCGCAAGCAGACGTTCGCCGACAAGATCTGCAACACCCTCGTCGTCCGCCACTGAGGCGTTCGCGAGCGAGGCTGCACGAACGGGGCGTCCCCACCAGGGGCGTCCCGCTTCCGTTTCCGGGCCCGGACGGCCGCGCGGCCGGGGGCCGGGTCCCGGCTACGGGACGGGGTCGAAGGCGCTGCTGCAGGCGGCCACGAGCGCCCGCCGGACGGCGCCGTCCAGCAGCCGGAGCGCGTCGCCGCGGCGGTGCATCTGGTCGGCGGTGAGGCCCCGCTCGTCCATCCGGCGGGCCAGGTCGACGACGAGGGACAGCCGTCCGGCGAGGGCGGCGACCCGGTGCGCCCGCTGCGGGAAGCCGGGGGCCAGCAGGTGGTCGCCGCGCCCGGGGTCGCGCAGGTCGACGAGCGCGTCGGCGATCTCCGGGGGGACGCCCGCGAAGTCGTCCACGGTCAGCAGCGTCTCGGTGGCGTCGCGCATCGCGAGGGTGAGCCGCCGGTCGGCCTCCGCGAGGGACGGGACGTCCGGCAGGGCCGGCGACGCGCCGAGGGTGGTCCAGCGCACGCCGACGTAGGAGGAGCCGCGCCGGTCTTCGGCGGGGACGAGCCCGATCGCGCGGTCGCCGAGCACCGCGACGACGGCGGCCTCCGCGTCGATCGCGGCGCGGTTGAACTCGGGCGGTCCGGTGAGGCCGAGCGGGTCGCCGGGGGCGGGGAGCGCCAGCCGGAACGCGGTCAGGCCGCCGATGCGCAGGTCGCCGAGGCCGCGGCGGAGCGTCACCTCGGCCGGCTCGCCGCCGAGGATCTGCGGGCCCGCGGCCTTCTCCACCGCGTCGACCGCCTCGTCGAGGCCGACGTTGCCGGTCAGCCAGGCGTTGCCCCACGCCACCAGTGCGGTCGCTACGTCCTTGATCATTGTCGTTCCCAACACGTCCCAATGGGCATGCGATCCACCATAAGCGTTCGCCCGGCCCGTGCCACCGGACGTAAGGCAGGTCTCTCGTCGCGGTCGCCGTCGTTTCGGGAGCCGCGCGCGCCCGGCGGGCCGCGGGTCAAGCCCGCGGCTGAAGATGGGCATTTATCCGTCTTGACGGCATTGTCGCGCGGGCATCTCGGGCAGACACTCCGGACGTGATCGAAGGAGGCCGCCCATGCGGGCCCTGCTGAACTCGCTGAACGAGGACGAACTGGCGCTCGTCCGCGAGACCGACCGCGAACTCGCGACGATGGACGAGAACGGGCTCATCGACCTGCACGAACGGATCCGGCGCGCCCGGAACAAGTACGCGAAGCTGTACCGGCGCACGGCGAGCGCGCGGGTGGAGGAGTACGGCGGCCGCGGGACGGCGCGGCCGAAGAACCTGCGGAACGCGCAGCGCGCCGAGGTGTTCGAGGACGCGCTGGCTCGGGTGAGCTGGCACCTGGCGCGCGCCGCGCGGCGCAGCGCGGGCGAGCTCAAGGCCCGGCGGATCGCCGACGCGAACCCCGCCCGCGCGGCCGCCCCCGGCACCGCGCCCCCGGACGCGCCGCGGATGACCGCGCGGACCACCGCGCGGCGGCGGCCGACGAGCCAGGACGCGGCGGGGCGGCGGCAGGCCGCGGCGAGCCGGGCGAAGGGGGCCCGGCGGCAGGCCCGGCGCGACAGCGGGTGACGCCGGGCGCGCGCCGTCCCGCGGGAGGCGTCCTTCGCGGACGTCCCGCGGAATCTGTGGAAACCCGGGGGCACGCCGGCCCGGTGTATCGCATAGGTTCTTGTGCGGGAAACGGGATCACCGGATTGGAGACGAAGGCGCGCGATGACCGGCGAGGTGCTTCAACTCCGAGGAGTCGGGGTCAGGCGCGAAGGGGCGACCCTCCTTCGCGATGTGACGTGGGACGTGGGCGAGGGCGAACGGTGGGTGATCCTCGGACCGAACGGCGCGGGCAAGACGACGCTGCTGCAGATCGCGGCGTCGCTGCTGCATCCGAGCGAGGGCACCGTCGACGTCCTGGAGGAGCGGCTCGGCCGCACCGACGTGTTCGAGCTGCGCACCCGCATCGGGTTCGCGAGCACGGCGCTGGCGGAGAAGGTGCCGTCCGGTGAGACGGTCGTCGACCTGGTGCTGACCGCGTCGTACGCGATCCTCGGCCGCTGGCAGGAGGAGTACGACAGCACCGACGTCAGCCGCGCCGTCGGGCTGCTGGAGGCGCTCGGCTGCGCCGGGCTGCTGCGGCGCCGGTTCGACACCCTCTCGGAGGGCGAGCGCAAGCGCGTCCAGATCGCCCGCGCCCTGATGCCCGACCCGGAGCTGCTCCTGCTGGACGAGCCCGCCGCGGGCCTCGACCTCGGCGGCCGCGAGGACCTCGTCGCCCGGCTCGGCGGGCTCGCCGACGACCCGGCGGCGCCCACGATGGTGATGGTGACGCACCACCTCGAGGAGGTCCCCGACGGGTTCACGCACGCGCTGCTGCTGCGCGAGGGGGAGATCGTCGCGCGCGGCAAGGTCGACGAGGTGTTCACGCCCGAGCACCTGTCGGACTGCTTCGGGCTGCCGCTCGCCGTGGAGCGCCGCGACGGCCGCTGGTACGCGCGGGCCGCGCGCTGAGGCACGCGCGGGCCGTGTGCTGAGCCGTCCCGTCCGGGGCGGCGGCGCTCGTCCCGGGTGCCGGGTGTGTCCCTGTTCGGGGGCCCGGTGTGCGCTGCTGAGCAGGGGAGTCCCTACGATCGGGGCCTCGTGGAGTCGTCGGGCACGGGGATGGGACGGATTTGAATCTGCTGGAGGCGGCCGCGGTGTTCGCGGCCGGAGTCGCCGCCGGAGGCATCAACACGGTCGTCGGGTCCGGGTCGCTGATCACCTTCCCGACGCTGGTGACGCTCGGGTTCCCGCCGGTGGTCGCGAACGTCTCCAACAACATCGGGCTCGTGCCGGGCTCGACGACGGGCGCCTACGGGTACCGCGCGGAGCTGAAGGGGCAGCGCGGACGGCTGCTGCGGCTGGGCAGCGCGTCCCTGATCGGCGCCGTGATCGGCGGGCTGCTGCTGCTCGGCCTGCCCGCCGAGGCGTTCCAGGTGATCGTGGTCGCGCTGATCGCCGTCGCGCTCGTGCTGGTGGTGGTGCAGCCCCGGTTGCAGGCGTGGGTGAAGCGCCGCCGCGAGGCCGACGGCGGCGACCAGAGTCCGCACGGCGGGCCGCTGCTGTGGGTCGCGGTGCTGCTCGCGGGCATGTACGGCGGCTACTTCGGCGCGGCGCAGGGCATCATCCTGATCGCGATCCTCGGCATCGCGCTGGCCGACGACCTGCAGCGCGTCAACGCGGCCAAGAACGTCCTGTCGGCGATCGTGAACGGGTCGGCGGCCGTCCTGTTCATCACGCTGTCGGTCTTCTCCGACACCGTCATCGACTGGTGGGCGGTGCTGATGATCGCGGCCGGGTCGACCGTCGGCGGGCTGCTCGGCGCGAAGGTGGGGCGCCGGATCCCGCCGCCGGCGCTGCGCGGCGTCATCGTCGCCGTCGGACTCGTCGCGATCGTGAATCTCGTGCGCTGACCTGCGCTTTTCCGAGCCTTCGGTGCCCTTTGGGAGGGTTCGCGGACGCCCCGGGCGGGTATAAGTCGAATATACGTTCGACGATCGCGGAGGTGGGCGCCGATGAAGGGCGACAGGGTGGAGATCGTGATCGACGCCGGGGGCGAGGGGACGCGGACGTACGAGGTCACGGCGACCCGCGCCGGGCGCCGCGTCGAGATCGAGACGCGGCGCGGCGTCGTGGAGGTCAGCGAGGTCACCCGCACCGGCACGCCCGTCCGCACGGCCCGGTTCATGTCCAGCCGCGTGCTGGCCCTCGTCGAGTACCCGATCGCCGACGAGACCCCCGCCGACGGCGACCCTTCGTTCTAGGGGGCTCGTTTCAGGGGCTCGTTCCAGGGGCGCCGCCGGTCCCGGCGGTCAGCCCAGCGGGCGGACCTGGAGGGTGCCGTTCTCGGTCACGCGCGACTCGAACGACGGCTGCCGCCCGGTGGCCGGGCCGTGCACGACCGAGCCGTCCCGCACGCGGAACGTGCTGCCGTGCCAGGGGCAGACGACGCACAGGTCGGCGTTGTCGTCGCTGACGATGCGGCCCTGGTGCAGCGGCCCCGCGAGGTGGCTGCAGCGGTCGGCGAGGACGTGCACCTCGTCGCCGGTGCGCAGCACGAACAGGCTGATGTAGCCGAGGCTGCGGTGGACGGGCCAGCCGTCGGGCAGCTCGTCGGCCTTGCAGAGGTCGTGCCAGCCGAGCGTCACCAGGTGCGCGACCTTGTCGGCATGGCTGGCGCCGGCGGCCTGCCGGAACGCCAGGTGGCCGCCGAGGTAGGTGCCCGCGAACAGCGCCCCCAGCCCCGCGAACCCGAGCGCGCGGCCCGCGTCGTCCCGTCCCCGGTAGCGCGCCGCGTACGACGCCGAGTACAGCGCCGTCGCGATCGTCATGGCGCCCGCGTGGACGAGCCCGACCCGCTGCTGCCCGCGGTGCAGCGCCGACCAGTCGGCGATGCCGGTGAGCACGGTCGGGACCGCGCCGGCGAGACCGACCGCGACCAGCGCCTCGGAGGCCCGCCGGGTGCCCGGCAGCAGGTCCAGCACGGCCGCCGACGTCCAGCACCCCACGGGGACGTCCGTCAGCGGCGGATGCGCCGGATGGCCGAGCTGGACGCCGTGCAGGGCGTCCTTGACCGGTCCGGGCCGCAGCACCCGCTTCACGCCGGTGGAGAGAACGCGGATCGTGCGGTCGAGCGCGCGGGCGTGCTCGATGCCCTCGGTGACGTCGGTGAGCCGTCCCGCCGCCTGCTGCCGGGACGCGCGCCGGAAGATGTTCCCCGCCCGTCGGTTCATGTCCCTCCTCGCGGCCTGTGATCGGGACGCTCGCCCTGAGGTTAGTTGTCGCGTTCTCCTGCGGCCAACCGGGGGCGGCGGGATGTCCGTGCCGTTACCCCGTGGTGAGGACTACCTACCTGGCGCGGGAACCGCTAAACCGTGGCCCGTCCGGTGCGGTGGCCCCGAACGGCTCAGGGCCGTCAGACCGGCGGGTCTGACGGCCCTGTCGGCCGGTTCCAAGGTCACGCCTTGGTGAAGGTGCTGCGGGCCCAGAGGAAGGAGGCGAGGGCGATGGCGGTGCACCAGCCGGCGGCGATGGCGGCGCTGTCGCCGATCGGGGTGCCCAGGAGGAGGCCGCGGAGGGTCTCCATGACGGGGGTGAAGGGCTGGTAGTCGGCGAACCAGCGGATGGCGGCGGGCATGGAGTCGGTGGGGACGAAGCCGCTGCCCAGGAAGGGGAGCAGGACCAGCGGCATGGGCGCGTTGCTGGCCGCTTCGGGGGTCGGCGACTTCATGCCGAGCGCGACCGCCAGCCAGGTGACGGCGAGGACGAACAGGGTGAGCAGTCCGGCCGCGGCGGCCCACTCGGCGGCGGTGGCGTTGGGGCGGAACCCGATGGCGAACGCGACCCCGACCAGGACGGCCGCGCCGAGGAGCTGCTGCACGACGCTGCCCACCACGTGCCCCGTCAGGACGGAGGCGCGGGAGATCCGCATGGTGCGGAACCGGGCGATGATGCCCTCGGTCATGTCGGTGGCGACCATCACGGCCGTGCCGGTGGCGGCGGTCGCGGCGGCCATGAGCAGGATCCCGGGCAGCACGTAGTCGACGTACGCGTCGCGTCCGCCGCCCGCGCCTCCCAGGCCGTTGCCGAGGGTTCCGCCGAGGACGTAGACGAACAGCAGCAGGAGGATGACGGGGGTGATGATGAGCTGGACGGTCATGGCGGGGTAGCGGGCGATGCGCTTGAGCTGGCGGCGGGTCATGGTGGCCGAGTCGCGCAGGGCGAGGGCGGCGGTGCTCATCGGGCGGTCTCCTTCTGGCCGGTCAGGGTGAGGAACACGTCGTCGAGGTCGGGGGTGCGGACGCTCATCGCGGCGACGTCGATGGAGCGTTCGTCCAGCAGGGCGAGCAGCTCGCGGACGGCGCCGACGCTGCCGTCGGAGGGGACCCGGAGGGTGAGCGCCTCCGGGTCGGCGACGGCGGTGCCGAGGACGCTGCGGGCGGCGTCGAGCGGGTCCGGGCCGGCGAAGGAGAGCTCGATGTGGCCGCCGGGGATGAGCCGCTTCAGTTCGGCGGCGGTGCCCTCGGCGATCAGCCGCCCGCCGTCCAGCAGGGCGATGCGGTCGGCGAGCTGGTCGGCTTCCTCCAGGTACTGGGTGGTGAGGAAGATCGTGACGCCGTCCGCGACCAGGCCGCGGACCATCTCCCACATGGAGCGGCGGCTGCGGGGGTCCAGCCCGGTGGTCGGCTCGTCCAGGAAGATCAGCCGGGGGTCGCCGACCAGGGTCATCGCCAGGTCCAGGCGGCGCTGCATGCCGCCGGAGTAGGTGGAGGCGGGCTTGCGCGCCGCGTCCACCAGGTCGAACCGCTCCAGCAGCTCGGCCGCCCGCCGCTTGCCGTCCCGCCGCGGCAGGTGCCGCAGGTCGGCCATGAGCAGCAGGTTCTCCTCCCCGGTCAGCAGCTTGTCCACCGCCGAGTACTGGCCGGTGACCCCGATCGCCCCGCGCACGTCATCGGCCTGCCGGTCCAGGTTGAAGCCCGCGACCCGCACCCGCCCCGCGTCGGCGCGGGCGAGGGTGGACAGGATCTGCACGGTGGTCGTCTTGCCGGCGCCGTTCGGGCCCAGCAGGGAGAACACCGTCCCATCGGGGACGTGCAGGTCGATGCCGTCCAGCACGACCTTCTCGCCGTTCTTGTCTCGGTAGGACTTGCGCAGCCCTTCGGCCGCGATCGCCTGGTTCGTCATGGGGGACACCTCCGGGGTGCTGGTCGGTCGGGGGTCAGAGGCTGCGGGCGGTGATGTCGCCGTGGTCGGTGGTCGCGCGGATCTCGAGCGCGGCGGTGCCGTCGTTCCTGAGGGCGTTGCCGACCCGGCCGCGGCCGGTCCGGGCGTCCAGGGCGGCCGAGACGCCGGCGGCCGCGGCCACCGAGATGTCGCCGGACCGGGTGGACAGCGTGACCGCGCCGCCGGTGGCCTCGGCGATGCGGATGTCGCCGCGCTGGGTGCTGATCTGCGCGGGGCCGTCCAGCCGGACGACCTCGACGTCGCCGTCGAGCGCGGTGAGGCGCACGCCCGCCGCCTCGTCGATCTTGATCCGGCCGTGCGCGCCGTCGAAGGCGACCTCGCCCAGCCGGCCCACCGCCCGGAACTCCGCGGCGGCGGCGCGGGCCTCGACCCGCGAGCCGGCGGGGAGCTTCACCGTGATCTCCACGGCCCCGGACCGGCCGAAGTAGCGGTTCCCGGCCTCCGGGGCCCGCACCCGCAGGACGCCGTCGGCGAACTCGACCGCGGTCTGCTCGGCCGCCGTCACGTCCCGCCCCTTGGCGGGGTCGGCGGGGCGGACCTCGACCTGGGTGTCGCTCCGGTCGGCGGCGATCATCTGCACCCGCCCGGCCGGGACGTCGACGACGGTCGCGATCGGGGCGGGGGTCTGGAACGTGTTCATTCTTGTCTCCTTCAGGGGCTTCGCCTTGCGGCTCGCTGCTTGTTTCCGACAACGCAAAAGCTACGTTGCCTTCACCATCTTGGCAACAAGATCTTTGCATTGAAACAGTGATTTCGCAGGTCAAACGAAAGATTTCGTTGCGTTGGTTGCTGTTCGGAATGCAACGTGTAGCGTCGTTGCATTGCAATAGGGTGTCGGTGAACGCTAGGGTGAGGGCATCGGAACGACGCGAAGGAGGCCGGATGCCGGGAGGCAGGCTCACCCAGCAGGACCGCCAGCAGATCGCGCTCGGGCTGGCCGACGGCCTCGCCTACGCCGAGATCGCCCGCCGGCTCGACCGGCCCACCTCCACGATCACGCGCGAGGTGATGCGCAACGGCGGGCCCGCCGGGTACCGCGCCGACCTGGCCCACCGCGCGACCGAGCGCCGCGCCCGGCAGCGCAGGCCCGCCGCGAGCAGGGGGACCGGGACGGCCGCGCGGGCGGACGGGCGCGACGCGGAGGCCCTGCGGGAGTACGAGGAGAGGTTCACCGACGTCCTCATGGCGTCGGGCCTGTCCAACAAGATGATGGCCCGGGTGCTGGTCTGCCTCTACACCACCGATTCCGGCAGCCTCACCGCCGCCGAACTCGTCGAGCGGCTGCAGGTCAGCCCGGCGTCCATCTCCAAGACGGTCAAGTACCTGGAGAGCCAGGACCTCGTCCGCCGCACGCGGGACGAGGGGCGCCGCGAGCGCTACGTCGTCGACGACGAGATCTGGTACCAGTCGATGGTCGGCAGCGCGCGGTCCCTCATGGCGCTCGTGGAGGTCGCGCGGCAGGGGCCGCCCGTCCTCGGCCCCGACACCCCCGCCGCCGCCCGGCTGGAGAGCATCGCCCGGTTCGTCGACTTCGTCGGCGAGAGCATCCTCCGCGCCGCCGAGCAGGCCCGCGAGGTCCTCTACGTCAACACGGAGAGGACCGCCTCGGCCGGCGCCGACCCCGGCGCCGAGGGCACGGAGGGTACGGAGGGCGGGCGGCCGTCGTCCTGAGCCCGGGCGCCCGCCCGGCGGGGGTCAGCCGACGCGCTCCAGCGTGACCGGCACGCCGTTGAGCACCGCGGTGCCCGACGGCGGGTCGATCTCCCGCTCGTCGGTGACGGCGTTGACGTTGACGCCCGGGTTCCGCCGCGCGACGCCCGTCCGGGTGCCGGGACGGTCGTGGCCCCAGCCGTGCGGGAGGCTGACGACGCCCGGCATGATCGTGTCGGTCGGTTCGGCGACCGCCTCGACCGAGCCCGCCCGCGACGTCACCCGGACGCCGTCGCCCGCGGCGACGCCGAGCCGGGCGGCGTCGTCCGGGTGCAGGTGCAGCGTGCAGGTGTTGGAGCCGCGGACCAGTTCGGGGACGTTGTGCAGCCAGCTGTTGTTGGACCGCAGGTGGCGGCGGCCGATCAGGACGGTGCCGGTGTGCGGTCCGCCGTCCAGCGCGGCGCGGAGCCGGTCGACGTCGGCGGCGAGCGGCGGCGGGCACAGCTCGACCCGCCCGGATTCCGTGCACAGCACCTCGCCGAGGCGGGGTTCGAGGGCGCCGAGGTCGATGCCGTGCGGGTGGTCGGTGCGCAGCCGGTCGAGGGTGAGGCCGCCGGGGACGGCGCCGAACGCGTCGCCGTACGGGCCGAGCCGCAGCATCATGTCCAGCCGCCGCTCGGTCGGGGTGCCGGAGCCGGCGAGCATCGCCCGCATCTCCTCGGGGTCGCGGCCGCGCACCGGCGACCCCGGGTGCGCGGCGGCCTTCGCCAGCGTCGACGCGATGACCGCGTCGTCGAGGGCGGCGACGTCGCCGTCCGCCCCGGACGCGAGCAGCGCGAGCCGCCCGATGATCTCCGCCTCGCTCGGCCGCCCGTCCAGCGGCACCGCGGGCGGCGAGTAGCGGGCGTAGTTCCGGACGGCGAGCGCGGCGAGCGAGATGTCGTAGTGCGGCGTCTGGACGGGCCGGGGCGGCGGCAGGACGACGCTCGCGTGCCGGGTCGTCTCGTTCAGGTACGGGTCGACCGACACCATGAACTCGAGGTCGGCGAACGCGCGGTCGAGCCGCGCGGAGTTCGGCGCGGACAGCGCCGGGTTCCCGCCGATCGTCACCAGCGCCCGCACCCGGCCCTCGCCGGGCGTGTCGATCTCGTCGGCGAGCGTGGCGATCGGCAGTTCGCCGTTCACCTCGGGCAGGCCGTGGACGCGGCTGCGCCACCGCCCGGTCGTGAACGGCTTGCGCCGCCGGTACGCGGGGACGTGCGCGGCCTTCGGGAACATCGCGCCGCCGGGGCGGTCGAGGTTGCCGGTGAGGACGTTGAGGGCGTCGACGAGCCAGCTGTTCAGCGTCCCGAACGCCTGCGTGGTGGTGCCCATGCGCCCGTAGACGGCGGCGCGCGGCGCGGCGGCCAGCTCGCGGGCGGTCCGCCGGACGGTGTCGGCGGGGACGCCGGTGGCGTCCGCGACCCGTTCGGGCGCGAAGTCGGCGGCGAGGGCGCGCAGGTCGTCGAGGCCGTTGACGCGGGGGCCGTCCGGGCCGTCCGGGAGGCCGGTCACGAGGTCCTCGGCGAACAGGGTGTGGACGAGCGCGATGAGGAAGAACGCGTCGGTGCCGGGGCGGATGAACAGGTGCTCGTCGGCGAGCGCGGCCGTCCGGGTGCGGCGCGGGTCGACGACGGTGACCTTGCCGCCGCGCGCCCTGATCGCCTTGAGGCGGCCGGGGAAGTCGGGCGCCGAGCAGATGCTCCCGTTCGATTCGAGGGGGTTCGCGCCCAGCATCAGCAGGTGGTCGGTGCGGTCGAGGTCGGGCACGGGGATCGCGAGGGGGTCGCCGAACAGGTGGCCGCAGGAGACGTGCTTCGGCATCTGGTCGGCGGTGCTCGCCGAGTAGAGGTTCCGCGTGCCGAGGGCCTTGACGAGCGCGCCGACGTACAGCGGCCCGGCGACCGAGTGGGCCGTCGGGTTCCCGAAGTAGACCGCGACGGCGTCGCGGCCGTGCCGCTCGACCACCTCGGCGAGCCCGGCGCGGACCGCCTCGAACGCCTCGTCCCAGCTCACCGCGACGTGCTCGGACCCCTTGCGGACGAGCGGTTCCGCGAGCCGGTCGGGGTCGCCGTCGAGGCTGCCGAGGGTGGCGCCCTTGGGGCAGATGAACCCCTTGCTGAACGGGTCGTGCTCGTCGCCGCGGACGCGGGTGACGCGGCCCGAGCCGTCCAGGGTGAGCTCGAGACCGCAGAGGGCCTCGCAGAGCGGACAGGTGCGGAAAGCCGTGCGGTCGCCCATCGGGACATCCCCTAACCGAACCGGAATCGGTTTCTCATGATGCCGCGTGTTCGGGCGGAGCGCCATGACTCGGGATGTAATCGATGTCCCCGGAACCCCGATCGGTGAGCGGACACAACACGGTTATGAACCCGCACACCCCCACGGACGCCGAGCTGTGGCGGCGCGCCCGCGACGGGGACGAGCACGCCTTCGCGGCGCTGTTCGACCGGCACGCGCGCACCGTCTACAACTACTGCTTCCGCCGGACGGCGAGCTGGTCGGAGGCGGAGGACCTGACCTCCGTCGTCTTCCTGGAGACCTGGCGCCGCCGCGCGCAGGTGGACGCGCCGTCCGGCTCGCTGCTGCCCTGGCTGTACGGCGTGGCGACGAACGTGCTGCGCAACCACCGGCGGAGCCTGCGGCGGCACCGGGACGCCCTCGCGCGCGTCCCCGCGCCCGCGGCGGCCCCCGACGGCGCGGACGCGGCGGCGGAGCGGCTGGACGCCGAACGCCGGATGCGCGCGGTCATGGGCGCGATCGGGAAGCTGCCCCGCGGGCAGCGGGAGGTGCTCGTGCTCTGCGTGTGGGAGGGGCTCGACTACGCGGAGGCCGCGACGGCGCTGGGCGTCCCGGTCGGCACCGTCCGGTCCCGGCTGGCGCGGGCGCGGGCGCGGCTCCGCGCCGACGCCCCGGCCCCGCCGGCCCCGCCGGACCCGCCGGGCCCCGGGGGCGGTGCGGGAGAGCCGTCCGTCCGCAGCCTTCCGGAGGAGGCCACATGACCGACCTCGCACCGCCGCCGCGCCGCGACCTGCCGCCCGACCGGCACGAGCTGCGCCGCGCGCACCTGCTGACCGAGCTGGCCCCGCCGGCCGCCGCACCGCGCCGCGCGTCCCGCGCCCGCGCCGCCGCCACCGCGGTCGCGGCGCTCGGGCTGGCCTTCGGGACGGCCCTCGCGATCGCCGTCGCGCCCGGGACCGGCCCGCGGCCCGGGCCGTCCGGCCCGCCCCCCATGGCGAACGCCGCGGCGGTGGACGTCCTGAACCGGGCGTCCCGCGCCGCCGCCGCCGGGCCCGTCCTGCACCCGCGTCCCGACCAGTTCTTCTACTTCGAGTCGAAGCAGTACCAGGACGGGACGACCGAGCTGCGGCGCGCGTGGTTCCCGGTCGACACCCGCAGCGCCGGGCTGGTCCGCAACTCCGAGACCGAGGACGGCATGTGGGTGTGCGAGGGCAACGAGGCGTGGCAGGAGCGGGAGACCGCGGCGGGCGCCGCCGGGCGGCCCGTTCCGGTCGACCTCGCGAACCCGCCGGCGGACTGCGGCAACCGGGACGTCCGGGTGCGCGGCCTGCCGTCCGACGCCGCGGAGATGCGCCGCTGGCTCTACCGGAACTCCGACGGCGACAACCCGCCGGACGTCCAGGCGTTCGTCACGGTCGGGGACACGATCCGGGAGCGCTACGTCCCGCCGGAGACGCTGTCGGTGCTCTTCGCGGCGGCGGCCCGGATCCCCGGTGTCACCGTGGCCCGCGGCGTGACGGACCCGGCCGGACGGACGGGCGTCGCCGTGGGGGTGACGTGGCGGGGCGTCCGGCACGAGCTCATCTTCGACGCCGGGACGTACGCGTTCCTCGGCGAGCGCCAGGTCGTCGGCACGGCGAGCACCCGGCGCCCGGAGGACGCGCCCGGCGAGCCCGGCGAGGTGCTCTACGCGTCGGCCGAGCTCCGCACGGCGGTGACCGACCGGGCCGGGCAGATCCCGGAATAGCAGGGCAAGGAAAGGGGCGGCCCCGAACGGGGCCGCCCCTGGCTCACTGTCCGGGAAGGGTCAGGAGCCGTTGACGCCGAGGCCCTGCGCGACGCGGTCGCCCAGGTTCTTCTGGACGTTGCGCCAGTACTCGACCACGCGCTTCTTCATGTCGCCCGTGACCTCCGGCGCGTTCGCGTGCAGGAGGATGTTGTGCACCATGTGGTCGCGGTCGGTCTCCCCGAGGACCTTCTCCCACAGGGCGCGCGGCTGCACGAAGTCGTCGTCCTCGCTGTGCAGCCGGTAGGCGCTGCGGACGATCTCGCCCGCGACCTCGTAGCTCTCGCCCTTCCACAGCTCCGGGTCCGCCTGCGGCCCGCCGACCGAGTTCGGCGCGTACACCGGGTCGCCGGAGTTGTAGAACGCCATCGCGCCGTCCTTGTTGTAGCTGTGGACGGGCGAGTGCGGGCGGTTCACCGGAAGGTGCAGGTAGTTCGCGCCGATCCGGTAGCGGTGGGCGTCCGGGTAGGAGAACAGCCGGCCCTGCAGCATCTTGTCGGGGGACGGGCCGATGCCGGGGACGAAGTTGGCGGGCTCGAACGCGGCCTGCTCGATCTCGGCGAAGTAGTTCTCCGGGTTCCGGTTCAGCGTCCACTTCCCGATGGTGATCAGCGGGTAGTCGCCGTGCGGCCACACCTTGGTGAGGTCGAACGGGTTGAACCGGTAGTCGGCCGCGTCCTCGAACGGCATGATCTGCACCTGCACCGTCCAGGACGGGTGGTCGCCGCGCTGGATCGCGGTGTACAGGTCGCGGATGTGGACGTCCGGGTCCTGGGCGTCGGCCTCTTCGGCGGTGAAGTTCTTGATGCCCTGGTCGGTCTTGAAGTGGTACTTCACCCAGAACTTCTCACCGGCGGCGTTGTACCAGAGGAACGTGTGCGAGCCGTACCCGTTCATGTGCCGCCACGACGCGGGCGTCCCGCGGTCGGTCATCAGCCAGGACACCTGGTGCGCCGACTCGGGCGAGAGCGTCCAGAAGTCCCACTGCATGTTGTTGTCGCGCAGGTGGTTGTCGGCGCGGCGCTTCTGCGAGTGGATGAAGTCGGAGAACTTCTGCGGGTCCCGGATGAAGAAGACCGGGGTGTTGTTGCCGACGAGGTCGTAGTTGCCCTCCTCGGTGTAGAACTTGATCGAGAAGCCGCGCGGGTCGCGGCCCGCGTCGGCCGAGCCGAGCTCGCCCGCGACGGAGCTGAACCGCACCAGCGACTCGGTGCGGGCGCCCTTCTGGAAGAGCTTGGCGCGGGTGAACTGGCTGACGTCCTCGGTGATCTCCAGAACGCCGTACGCGCCGCCGCCCTTCGCATGGACGACGCGCTCGGGGACGCGCTCGCGGTTGAAGTGCGCCATCTTCTGGATGAGGTAGTGGTCCTGCAGCAGCAGGGGGCCGTTCGGGCCGACGGACTGGGAGTGCGCGTCGCTGGGCGCGGGGATCCCGGCGTCGGTGGTGGTGGTCGGCCTCTCGGACATGGGCGCGGTTCCTCTCTGGTGCGTGCTGCTCTGTTGCGTGCTGTTCTGGTGCGTCGTGGCGTGGGAAGTCGTGCTCACCGGGGGCCGGGTCGGCAGGCGGGGCACAGGCCCCAGAACGTGACGTCCGCCTCGTCGACGAGGAATCCGGAGTCGTCGACGGGCTCCAGGCAGGGCGGGTGCCCCACGGCGCAGTCGACGTCCCGGACGGTGCCGCACCGGCGGCAGACGAGGTGGTGGTGGTTGTCGCCGATGCGGCCCTCGAACCGGGCGGGGCTGCCGGCCGGCTCGATCCGGCGCACCAGCCCGGCCGCGGTCATCGCGTGCAGGGCCTCGTAGACGGCCTGCAGCGAGACGCGGCCCACGCGCTCGCGGACCCCTGCGGCGACGGCGTCGACGCCGAGGTGGTTCCCGGCGCGGACGGTCTCCAGGATCGCGACCCGGGCCGCCGTCACGCGCAGCCCGGCGCCGCGCAGCTCGGCGGCGGCGTTCGGCGTCTCGGTGGCGGTCATGCGTCCCAACGTACCCTCACAAACACGAATGATTCAAGAAAACGAATCGTACAGGCTTAGTGGGGCCGCGGTCGCGCGACGATGTGTGGGCGTTGTCTCACCTGCATCACCTTTTCGTCGAAACCGCAGGTCGCGGGGCATCGCACTGCCGGCCGCATGGCATGCTCGTCCCGTCACGGGAGCCCGAGCGGAGGCCGGTCCATGAACAAGGTGCGCGGGAACATGCGGCGGAGCAGGATCGCGGCGGCGGCCGCGGCCGGCGGGATGCTCCTCGCCTCGGCGGCGTGCGGGCTGACGGGCGGCGACACGCCCCCGGCCGCGGGCGCCACCTCCCCGGCGGGCTCGACGCCGCCCGCCCCGCCGCCGAGCCCGTCCGAACCGGCGAAGGAGCCGATCGTGCTGGCGTTCGCGGGCGACAGCAACTTCGAGGCCCAGCTCCGCCCCCGCCTCGCGAAGCCGAAGACGGCGTTCGGGCCGACCGCGGCGACCCTCCGCAAGGCCGACCTCGCGATGGTGAACCTGGAGACGGCGATCACCGAGGGCGGGACGAAGGCCCCGAAGACGTACGCGTTCCGCGCCCCCGCCTCGGCGTTCACCGCGCTGAAGGCCGCCGGGGTGGACGTGACGTCCATGGCGAACAACCACGGCATGGACTACGGGGTGTCCGGGCTGCGCGACTCCATGGCGGCGATCAAGAAGAGCCGCTTCCCCACCGTGGGGATCGGGATGAACGCCGCCGAGGCGTACAAGCCGTACCGGACGACGGTGAAGGGCAACAAGATCGCGATCGTCGGCGCCACCCAGGTGCTCGACGACAACCTCATCGAGGCGTGGACGGCGACCGACACCAAGCCCGGACTCGCCTCCGCCAAGAACGTCCCCCGGATGGTGCAGGCGGTGAAGGAGGCCGCGGAGGGCTCCGACCTGGTCATCGTCCACGTGCACTGGGGGCAGGAGCTCAACCCCTGCCCGCTGCCGCGCCAGAAGACGCTCGCCCAGGAGCTCACCGCCGCCGGCGCCGACATCATCGTCGGCGGCCACGCGCACATCCCGCTGGGCGGCGGCTACATGGACAACGGCGCCTACATCCACTACGGCATGGGGAACTTCCTGTTCGCCTCGGCCCGCGGCCAGAGCGCGCGCTCCGGCATCCTGGCGCTGCGCGTCGAGAACGGCAAGGTCACGAAGGACAAGTGGATGCCCGTCAGCATCCAGGGCGGCGTCCCGATCCCGCTCAAGGGCGCCGCGGCGAAGGCCGAGGTGAAGCGCTGGAACGGCCTGCGCGAGTGCACCGGCCTGAACGCGAAGCCGACCGCCGCCCCCTGACCGCAGGGCCCGCGGTCCGGCGGGGCGACCGGTGGGTAGTGTCGCTCGCACCTGGTCAGCGATTCGAGTACGGAGGTGCGGCATGCACGCGTTCCGGAAGGCCGTGGAGGCGGGCGACGTCGACGGCGCGATCGCGCTGCTGGCCGACGACGTCGTGTTCGTCAGCCCGGTCGCGCACAAGCCCTACGAGGGCAAGGCGATCACGGCCGCGATCCTGCGGGGCGTCTTCCGCGTGTTCGAGGACTTCCGGTACGTGGGCGAGCTGGAGGGCGCGGACGGCCGGGAGCACGCGCTCGTGTTCAAGACCCGCGTCGGCGACCGGGACCTGGACGGCTGCGACTTCCTCCGGCTCGACGACCAGGGGAAGATCGCCGAGTTCATGGTGATGGTGCGGCCGCTGTCGGGCGCGAACGCCCTCGCCGAGGCGATGGGCGCCCAGTTCGACCGCATCGAGCGCGAGGCGCTCGGCGGCTGACCCCGCCCGCCCCGGCGGGGCTCCCCCGCACGGGCGAGGGGCCGGGTACCCGCGAGGGACGTGCCCGCAGGGGCGCGGTCGCGAGCATGGAGGCGTCCTGACCAGCACCTCTGGAGGCCGCCATGACCGTCACCGCCCAGCCCGCCGCCCGCCCCGGCGCGGGCGCGCCCGGCCGCCCCGGCACCGCCCGGCCCGTGCCGCGATGGGCCGAACGGGTCGCGCACCTCGTGCCGCTGACCGTCCTGCCGTCCGGGCTGTGGCGGGTCGCGCTCGGCCTCGGCGTGCCGCTCGGCTTCGCCGAGGGCAGCGACATGACGGACTTCCCGCACCCGATCGGCACCCCGTACGTGTTCGCGCTGAGCCTCCTGTCCGAGTGCCTCGCGCTGCTCACGCTCGGCCTGGTGCGGCCGTGGGGCGAGGTGTTCCCCCGGTGGATCCCGCTGGTCGGCGGGCGCCGCGTGCCGGTGGCGTTCGCGGTCGGCGCGGCGTCGCTCGGCGCGGTCGCGGTGACGCTGATCGGGTTCGCGGCGGCCGCGAACTGGTCGGACGCGATGGCGGCGCCGGAGGCCCCGGAGGGCGCCGCGGCCTGGGTGATGACGCTCGCGTACGCGCCGTTCCTCGCCTGGGGGCCGCTGCTCGCGGTCGTCACCGCCCACTACTTCATGCGCCGCGTCCGGGACGGCGCGGCCGGCGGGGACGCGTGACGGCGGTCGGTTCGGGGGCGAGGCGGCCGGCGACGACGACGCCGTACAGCAGGTGGTCGAGCGCGACGAGCGCCCGCCAGACGCCGTGGCGGTGCGGGGAGTGCTCGACGCCGAGGGCGGGACCCACGACCAGCTCGTAGCCGAGCCAGACCGCCAGCCCGTACGCCGGGCCGGACAGGCGGTGGCCGCGGACCCGGTCCGGCAGCAGGCCGAAAAGCGCGCCGCCGCCCGCCCCGTAAACCCAGTGGAACACTTCGGTCAACGCTTCGCGCTGCCGTTCCGGCAGTTTCCTGACCACTACCGGGGCCTGCTCTTCCACAATGGCCGCAGGCGGGCTCGTCTGCCGCGGCACGGCCGCCGCCGTGACGGTGCGCAGCCCCGTCATCGCCATCGCCCCCACCGCGCCGCGGGCGGCCGCCCGCACGGTGTCCCCGTGCCGCTGCCTGCGCCTTCGCATCCCAGCCCCCGCCGATCGCCGCGTTCCGCGCACCGCGATTACAGCACGGCCGCGCGCCGGACCGGTAGGTGACGCCGTCACTTATCGGCGGGCGCCACTTACCTGGACCGGCGGCCCGTTGATAGACCCGAAAAAGGACGCACGGGGCGTTCCGGTAAGGGGAGAGAGGCGATGGCGGCGACCGGTTTCGAAAGCGTTCGGGCGGTGGCCGACGCCATTCTGTACGAGGGCTACCTGCTGTACCCGTACCGCCGCTCGTCCGGCAAGAACCGGGTCCGCTGGCAGTTCGGGGTGCTCGCGCCGCGCTCGTGGGCGGACGCGCACGGGCTCGACGACACGGGCGTCGCCGGGTCCGCCGAGTCGTGGTGGCAGCAGACCGAATGCCTGCTGGAGGCCCCCGGCGACGCCGCGATCACCTGCCGGCTGCGGTTCCTGCGGATCCAGCGCCGGACGGTCGAGCGCCGCCGCCCCGACGGGACGTTCGAGGACGTCGCCGCGCTCGGCCCGCACGTCCCGTTCGACGAGGCGGTCCCGCACGAGTTCGACGTCGCCGCGCCGCTGGCCGACCTGCTCGCGGGCGAGCGGCGGTTCACCGTCCGGGCCCCGGCGGGCGAGGAGCACGAGGACGTCGAGGGCGGCCGGGTCGTCCGGCGCCGCCTCGACGTCGACGCGACCGTGACGATGTCCGCGTCCCGCCGCGACGCGCCGTTCCCGCTGCACCGGCTGCGGATCCGGGTCGAGAACGGGCACACCGCCGACCGGGCCGCCGCGTCCCGCGACGAGGCGCTGCGCTGGTCGATGCTCGCCGCGCACACGATGGTCGCGACCGTCGACGGGGCGTTCGTGTCGCTGCTGGACCCGCCGCGGTGGGCCGAGCACGCCGCCCGCGAGTGCGTGAACGTGCACGCGTTCCCGGTGCTCGCCGGGCCCGAGGGCGAGCGCGGGCTCGTCCTGTCGGCGCCGATCCTGCTGTACGACCACCCGCGGATCGCGCCGGAGAGCCCCGGCGACCTGCACGACGCGACGGAGATCGACGAGATCCTGTCGCTGCGGACGATGACGCTGACCGACGCGGAGAAGCGGGAGGCGCGGGCCACCGACGCCCGCGCCGCCGCGATCCTCGACCGGGTCGACGCGATGCCGGACGAGGTGTTCGAGCGGCTGCACGGCGCCGTCCGGTCCCTGGGCCCGCTCCCGGAGGCGGCGGACGCCCCGGCGGACGATCCGGCGGACGGCGGGACGGTGCTGGTGGACGGCGTCGCGGTCGGGCGCGGCAGCCGGGTGCGGCTGCGGCCGCGGCCGCACGGCACGGACCCGCAGGACCGCTTCCTCGACGGCCGCACCGCGACCGTGGAGGCCGTCCTCACCGACGTCGACGACGCCCGCCACCTCGCGGTCTCCCTGGAGGACGACCCCGCCTCCGAGCTGAACCGCTGGTACGGGCGGTTCCGGTACTTCGCGCCCGATGAGGTGGAGCCCCTCACCGACGAGCCCTTGGCGGACGAGCCGCTCGCGGACGAGGGGAGCGCGCGGTGACGCGGACGCGCCGGGTGCTCGTGGCGGGCATCGGCAACATCTTCCTGGGCGACGACGGCTTCGGCGTCGAGGTCGTCCGGCGGCTGGACGCGCCGGGCCTGCCGGAGAACGTGGACGTCGCCGACTACGGCATCCGCGGTGTCCACCTCGCCTACGAACTGCTCGACGGCCGCCACGACACGCTGATCATGGTGGACGCCGTCCCGCTGGACGGCGCGCGGCCCGGGGAGCTGGCCGTCCTGGACGCGACCGGCGCCGGCGCCGACCCGGACGGCGCGGACGACGACGGCCCGTTCGGCGTGCCCCCGGTGGACGGCCACGGCATGCACCCCCTCGCGGTGCTGCGGCTGCTGCACCGGCTCGGCGGCCGGGTGGAGCGCGTGCTCGTCGTCGGGTGCCGGCCCGCGGACGTCGGGGAGCGGATGGGGCTGTCCGCTCCGGTGACCGCCGCGCTGGACGAGGCCGTCCGGCTGGTGGGGCGGCTCGCCCGCGAGGAGGCCGCGCGGACGTCCGAGCGGCCCGACCACACGGCCCACATCCGCAGGACCGATACGGAGGCGACCAGTGCATGAAATGGGAATGTGCGACGCGATCGTGGACGCCGCGCGCAGGCGCGCCAGGGGGCGCCCGGTGAGCGGCGTCCGGGTGCGCGTCGGCGGCCATCCCGTCGACCCGGACGTCATCGACCAGGGGTTCCGGCTGGCGGCCGAGGGCACCGAGATCGAGGGCGCGGTCATCGACCTGGTCATGGAGCCGCTGTCGGTGCACTGCCGCGACTGCGGCGGCACGACGCCCGTGGGGTCGGCGGCGCAGCTCGCCGCGTGCCCGGTGTGCGGCGGCGTGGACGTCGAGACGCGGGGCCGCGACGACGTGGTCCTGGAGTCGATCACCGTCGCGGCGGACGCGCCGGACGCCGCGCCCGAGCCCGAACCGGAGCGGGGGAGCGCGTGATGGCGATGGACGCGATCGACCTGCTCAAGCACGACCACCGGATGGTCGAGCAGCTCTTCCGCGACTTCCACGCGGCGGCGTCCGCGACGCAGCGCAACGGCGTCGTCGACATCCTCGTGCGCGAGCTGTCCAAGCACGCCGCCGTCGAGGAGCTGATCTTCTACCCGTTCGCGGCGAAGGCGCTGCGGGACGAGTCGCTGGTGCGGCGGCACCTGGACGAGCACATGGCGGTGAAGGAGGCGCTGGCCGAGCTGGACGCCCTGGCGCGGTCGGACGGCCGGGCCGGCGGGCGCGCGGAGGAACTGATCGAGCTGCTCCGCCGCGACGTCGAGGAGCACCTGGAGGACGAGGAGGGCGTGCTGATGCCGCGCCTCCGCGAGGCGGTGGACGAGACGGCGCTGCAGGACCTCGGGCGGACGCTGGAGAAGGCGAAGGGGACGGCGCCGACGCGCCCGCACCCGCACGCCCCGGACCGTCCGCCGGGGCTCACGGTGGCGGCCCCGGTGGCCGCCGCCTACGACCGGATGCGCGACCGGGCGCAAGGGAGGCCACGGACATGACGCAGACGCGCGAGCGGGGCGGGACCACGGCCCCGGACGGGTTCGACGAGATCCACATCCTGTGGATATCCGAGGGGATGAGCTGCGACGGCGACACGGTGTCGGTGACGGCCTCGTCCCAGCCGGCGATCGAGGACGTCGTCAACGGGGTGATCCCGGGCCTGCCGAAGGTGAACCTGCACAACAAGGTGCTGTCGCCGACGCTCGGCGGCGAGGAGTTCCTCGCGGCGTTCCGGGCCGCGGCGCGCGGCGAGCTGGAGCCGTTCATCCTCGTCATCGAGGGGTCGATCCCGAACGAGAAGATCAACGGGGACGGCTACTGGACGTCGTTCGGCAACGACCCGGACACCGGCGAGCCGATGACGCTGAACACGTGGATCGACATGCTCGCGCCCCGCGCGTGGGCGGTCGTCGCGGCCGGGACGTGCGCGACGTACGGCGGGATCCACGCGATGGCGGGCAACCCGACCGGCTGCATGGGCCTCGCCGACTACCTCGGGTGGGACTTCCGGTCGGCGGGGGCGCTGCCGATCGTGAACATCCCCGGCTGCCCGGTGCAGCCGGAGAACTTCATGGAGACCCTGACCTGGGTGCTGTACCACGCGGCGGGCGCCGCGCCGCCGCCCCCGCTGGACGACATGCTGCGCCCGCAGTGGCTGTTCGGCAAGACGGTCCACGAGGGCTGCGACCGCGCCGCGTACTACGAGCAGGCCGACTTCGGCCGGGACTACAACTCGCCGAAGTGCCAGGTGAAGATCGGCTGCTGGGGCCCGGTGGTGAACTGCAACGTCACCAAGCGCGGCTGGATGAACGGGGTCGGCGGCTGCCCGAACGTCGGCGGCATCTGCATCGCCTGCACGATGCCGGGCTTCCCGGACAAGTTCATGCCGTTCATGGACCAGCCGCCCGGCGGCAGCCTCTCCTCGATGCTGATCAGGCCGTACGGGGGCTTCATCCGCCGGATGCGCGGGATCACCAACCGCACCGCGAACCGGGAACCGCGGTGGCACCACAACAAGGACGTGCTGACCAGCGGCTACGACCCGCGCTACCGCCCGTAGCGCCGCCCGCGACACCGGAAAGAGGGAACGACCCATGGCGCACACCGCGCAGACGAAGCCGGCGCCGGCCGGGGCGACGGGATCCGAGCAGCTCGTCGAGATGTCCTGGGACCCGATCACCCGCATCATCGGCAACCTCGGCATCTACACGAAGATCGACTTCGCGAACCGGCGGGTGGCCGAGTGCCACAGCACGTCCTCGCTGTTCCGCGGCTACTCGGTCTTCATGAAGGGCAAGGACCCGCGGGACGCCGGGTTCATCACCTCCCGCATCTGCGGGATCTGCGGCGACAACCACACGACATGCTCGGTGTACGCGCAGAACATGGCGTACGGCATCAAGACCCCGCCGCTGGGCGAGCTGATCCTGAACCTCGGCGAGGCCGCCGAGTACATGTTCGACCACACGATCTTCCAGGACAACCTCGTCTTCGTCGACTACTGCGAGGCGATGGTCAAGGACACGAACCCGAGCGTGCTGCGGCGGGCCCGGGAGACCGAGGCGCCGAACGCCGGGATCCACGGGTACCGGACGATCGGCGACATCATGGCGGCGTTCAACCCGTTCGAGGGCGCCCTCTACAAGGAGGCCCTCAAGGTCAGCCGCGTCACCCGCGAGATGTTCTGCCTGATGGAGGGCCGGCACGTCCACCCGTCCACGGTGTATCCGGGCGGCGTCGGGACGATGCCGGAGCCGAGCCTCTTCACCGACTACCTCAGCCGGCTGATCGGGGTCGTCGACTTCGTGAAGCGGGCCGTCGCGATGAACGACGACGTGTTCGACTTCTTCTACGAGGCCCTGCCCGGCTACGAGGAGGTCGGCCGCCGCCGCGTCCTGCTCGGCTGCTGGGGCGCGTTCCAGAACCCCGAGGTCGTCGACTACAAGTACGAGACCATGGAGCGCTGGGGCCGCGCGATGTACGTGACGCCCGGCATCGTCGTGGACGGCGAGCTGCTGACCACGAACCTCGTCGACATCAACCTCGGCATCCGCATCCTGCTGGGCAGCTCCTACTACGACGACTGGGTGAACGAGGACCCGTTCGTCACCCACGACCCGCTCGGCAACCCGGTCGACATGCGGCACCCCTGGAACCAGACGACGCTCCCGGCGCCGCGGAAGCGCGACTTCGACGACAAGTACAGCTGGGTGATGAGCCCGCGCTGGTTCGACAAGAACACCGGCGACCACCTGGCGCTCGACACCGGCGGCGGCCCGTTCGCCCGGCTCTACACGACGGCGCTCGCGGGGCTCGTCGACACCCCGTACGTGAAGTCGACCGGGCAGAGCGTGCAGATCAGCCTGCCGAAGGGCGAGTCGCTGCCCGAGACGACCCTCGAATGGCGGATCCCGCCGTGGTCGAACGCCATCGAGCGGAACCGCGCGCGCGTGTACTTCGTGGCGTACGCCGCCGCGATGGCCGTCCAGTTCGTCGAGGAGGCGCTGCAGCGCGTCCGGGCGGGCGACACGAAGGTGTTCGAGGACTTCGACGTGCCGGACGAGGCGATCGGCTGCGGCTTCCACGAGGCGGTCCGCGGCGTCCTGTCCCACCACATGGTGATCCAGAAGGGCAAGATCGCGAACTACCACCCGTACCCGCCGACGCCGTGGAACGGCAGCCCGCGCGACAGCTACGGCACGCCCGGCCCGTACGAGGACGCCGTCCAGGACATGCCGATCTTCGAGGAGAACGGCCCGGACGACTTCCGCGGGGTCGACATCATGCGGGCCGTCCGCAGCTTCGACCCGTGCCTGCCCTGCGGCGTCCACATGTACCTCGGCAAGGGGAAGAAGCTCGAGAAGATCCACTCGCCCATGTTCGGCGCGACCCATGGCTGAGCAGCGGCGGGACGGGCGCCCGACCGGGCGACCGGACGACCGGCGGGACGACGGGCGGCTCGGCGAGGGCGACGTCGCCGAGCGGCTCACCCGCATCGAGGCGGCGCTCGCCGCGCTGGAGCGGACGCCCGGCCGGACGGCGGAGAGCGCGCTCGACACGGTCGCGACCCTCGCCGAGGTGTACGGCGAGGCCCTCGCCCGCGTCATGGACCGCGCCGCGCACGACGCCCGGCTCGTCTCCGCGCTCACCGACGACGACCTCGTCGGGCACCTGCTCGCGCTCCACGACGTGCACCCGGCGCCCGTCGAGGAGCGGGTGGCGCGGGCCCTGGCCGACATCCGCGAGCAGCTCGGCTCGCACGGCGCGGACGTCGAGCTGGAACTGGACGGCATCGAGGACGGCGTCGCGCGCGTGCGGCTCCCGGACGAGGCGGGCGGCGGCGGCTGCGGGAGCTGCGGCGGCGGCGCGGACACCGCCGGGAGGGTCGAGGACGCGGTCCGCGACGCGGTGCTCGGCGTCGCGCCCGAACTGTCGGCGATCGAGCCGGTCCGGGCGCCGTCCGGACGTCCCGCCGCGGCCGGTGCGGGGGCGTTCGTGCCGGTCGAGTCGCTGTTCCGCGCCGTGCCGCCGGCGGGAGGGCCCGCATGACCGCGCTCGAACGCCTCGTCGCGCGCGCGGCCGCGCGCCGCGACACCGCCGCCGGGGAGCGCTGCGACCTGTGCGCCGAACCGATCCCGGACGACCACGGCGGCGGGCACGCGCACGTCCTCGACGAGCGCGGGGACGGGCTGCTGTGCGCCTGCCGCGCCTGCGCGCTGCTGTTCGAGCGGGACGCGGCGGGCCGGGACGCCGAGGGCCGCGGCCACTTCCGGCTCGTCCCGGGCCGCCGGGTCCGGCTGCCCGGCGTGCCGGTGGACGGCCTGGGCGTCCCGGTCGGCCTGGCGTTCTTCATCCGCCACGACGCCGCCGGAGACGGCGACGGCGAGGGCGACGGGGGCGGGAGCCGGATCACCGCGCACTACCCGAGCCCGGCCGGCGCCACCCGCTGCGACGTCGACCCGGCCGCCTGGGCCGCGGCCGCCGAACGCTGCGAGCCGCTGCGGTCGATGGCGCCCGAGGTCGAGGCACTGCTCGTCCACACCGGGTCCGCCGGCGCGGGCGCGGCCGGGCGCGGCGGGCTCGCCGAGGAGCGCTGGCTCGTGCCGATCGACGACTGCTACCGCCTCGTCGCCGCCGTCCGGCGGTCCTGGAAGGGGCTGTCCGGCGGCCGCGACGTGTGGCCCGAGATCGGGCGCTTCTTCGCCGACCTCGCCGTCCGCGCGGGTGAGGGGACGGGCGCCCGCGCCGGGGAACACCCCGCCGAGAAGGGAGTGACGTGACCATGTCCGAGATCAGGGTGGGCAAGCCCCACATCAAGACCGACACGCCGTCGCACACCCGGGGCGTGCGCATGGGCAACAAGGAAGGCAACTACCGCAAGCAGCGGGGCCACCACGAGGACGGCACGGCGGACGCGCGCCGCTCGACCGGGGTCAACCCGAAGAAGCACGACGCGATCCTGCCGATCATGCCCAACCTGCCGCCCGGCTGACCACCGGGACCGGCCCGACCGGATCGACCTACCTACCTGACCGACCGACCGAGAAGGAACGAACATGCGCCTGTGGAAGATCGCCGCGGCCGTGGCCGGACTGGCCTGCTTCGCCATGCTGGTGAAGGAGTACCCGGCCGTGAAGCGCTACATCAAGATGGAACGGATGTGAGCCCGGCCGCCGCGGCCGGAGGGCCGGGCTGATGTGCCTGGGCATCCCCGGGGAGATCGTCGAGCTGCCGGCGGACGGGACGGACATCGCGAAGGTCGAGGTCGTCGGGGTGCGCCGCGCCGTGAACGTCGGCCTCCTCGACGACGAGCGGCTCGCGTGCGGCGACTGGGTGCTCGTGCACGTCGGGTTCGCGATGTCGAAGATCGACGAGGCGGAGGCCGCCGCGACGCTGCGGCTGCTGCGCGGGCTCGGCGCGGCGTACGACGACGAACTGGACGCGCTCCGCGGATCGGACATCGATCTCGGCCGGAGCTGAACCGGAACGGCAACCCGAACGGAAAGGCGCGACCATTGCGGTTCGTCGACGAATACCGCGACGCGGAGCAGGCGCGGATGCTGTCCGCGCGCATCGCCGCCCTGTGCGAGCCGGGACGGCTCTACAAGTTCATGGAGGTGTGCGGCGGCCACACCCACACGATCTACAAGCACGGGCTGGAGGACTACCTGCCGGAGACCGTGCAGCTCGTGCACGGGCCCGGATGCCCGGTGTGCGTGATCCCGATGGGGCGGGTGGACGACGCCGTCGCGATCGCCCGCGACCACCCGGACGTGATCCTGGCGTCGTTCGGCGACATGATGCGCGTTCCGGGCGGCACGGGCTCGTTCCTGGACGCGAAGGCGGCGGGCGCCGACATCCGGATGGTGTACTCGCCGCTGGACGCCCTCAAGATCGCGAAGCGGAACCCGGAGCGGCGGGTCGTGTTCATGGCGATCGGGTTCGAGACGACCGCGCCGTCGACCGCGATGACCGTGCTGCGCGCGGAGGCGGAGGACATCCGCAACTTCTCCGTCTTCTGCAACCACGTGACGATCATCCCGGGCATCAAGGCGATCCTGGATTCGCCGGACCTGCGGCTCGACGGGTTCCTCGGCCCCGGCCACGTCTCGACGGTGATCGGCTGCCGCCCGTACGGGTTCATCGCGGGCGAGTACGGCAAGCCGCTCGTGTGCGCGGGGTTCGAGCCGCTCGACGTCCTGCAGTCGGTGCACATGCTGCTGGAGCAGCTCGACGAGGGCCGCAGCGAGGTCGAGAACCAGTACGCCCGGGTCGTCCCGTGGGACGGCAACCCGCGGGCGCTCGCCGCGATCGCGAAGACCATGGAGCTGCGGCCGTACTTCGAGTGGCGCGGCCTCGGGTTCATCTCGCACTCGGCGCTGCGGATGCGCGACGCCTACGCCCGCTTCGACGCCGAGCGGCTGTTCGACCTGCCGGGGGTGCGGGTCGCGGACCCGAAGGCGTGCCAGTGCGGCGAGGTGCTGAAGGGCGTCCTGAAACCGTGGGAGTGCAAGGTGTTCGGGACGGCGTGCACGCCGGAGACGCCGATCGGGACGTGCATGGTGTCGTCCGAAGGGGCGTGCGCCGCGTACTACAACTTCGGCCGGTTCACGCGGGAGCGCGTGCAGGAGGCGAGCCGGGCATGACCGCGGAGACGTCCCGTGAGGAGCTGGTCCTGGAGCGCATCGAGCGCGCGCGCCGGCGCCGCCCCCGCGTGCGGGAGGAACGGGTGACGCTGGCCCACGGCGCCGGGGGCAAGGCCACGCAGACGCTCGTCGACGCCGTGTTCCTGGAGGCGTTCCGCAACCCCGCGCTGGAGGCGCTCGACGACGGCGCCGTCCTGCCCGTGGACGCCGGGCGGCTCGTGTTCACGACCGACGCACACGTCGTCTCGCCCCTGTTCTTCCCGGGCGGCGACATCGGCGAGCTGGCGGTGAACGGGACGGTCAACGACCTCGCCGTGTGCGGGGCGCGGCCGCTGTACCTGTCGGCGGGGTTCGTCCTGGAGGAGGGCTTCCCGGTGGACGACCTGCGCCGCGTCGTCCGGTCGATGGCGGACGCGGCGGCGCGCGCGGGCGTCGCGGTCGTCGCCGGGGACACCAAGGTCGTGGAGCGCGGCAAGGCCGACGGGTGCTTCATCACCACGTCCGGTATCGGCGTCCTCGAAGGCGCGGGCGCGCGCGCAGAGCTGGGCGCGCGGTCCGTCCGCCCGGGTGACGCGGTGCTGGTGTCGGGGCCGATCGGCGACCACGGCGTCACCGTCATGCTGGCGCGCGGCGAACTCGACCTGGAGGCCGACGTCGCGTCCGACACGGCCGCCCTGCACGGGCTCACCGCCGCGCTGCTCGACGCGGTGCCGGGCGGCGTCCGGATGATGCGGGACGCGACGCGCGGCGGGGTCGCGACGGTGCTGAACGAGATCGCGGACGCGTCCGGGTGCGGCGTCGTGCTGGACGAGGCGGCGGTGCCGGTGCGCCCGGCCGTCGCGGGCGCGTGCGAGCTGCTCGGCATCGAGCCGCTGTACGTGGCGTGCGAGGGCCGGTTCGTCGCGGTCGTGGACGGGACGCGCGCGGACGCGGCGCTCGCCGTGCTGCACGGGCACCCGCTCGGCGCGGGCGCCGCGGTCGTCGGGACCGTCCGGGACGACCCGCCCGGCCTGGTGCTGCTCCGGACGGCGTTCGGCGGCACCCGCATCGTCGACACGCTGGTCGGCGACCCGCTCCCCCGCATCTGCTGAATCGCGCGCCCCGCGTCACCCCCGCCCACGCCCCCGGCTCTGCTCGCCCGGGACACGGTCAGGAAGCGGCTGCGTCCCGGGCGAACCCCTCCCGGTCGCGGGCCGCCGCGACGACCGCCTGGCCGAGGGCGACGCCGCCGTCGTTCGGCGGGACGCGCGAGTGCGTCAGCACCCGGAACCCCGAGTCCTCCAGCCCGGACACGACGCGCTCCAGCAGCAGGACGTTCTGGAACACGCCGCCCGACAGGGCGACCGTGTCCAGGCCCGTGCGGTCGCGCAGCATCCGCACCGCGCGGACGGTCGCCCACGCCAGCCCGTTGTGGAAGCGGGCGGCGACCGCGCCGGCGCCCGCCCCCGCGAGGACGTCGTCCACCGCGCCCCGCACCAGGTCCGTGCCCCGGATGACCAGGTCGTCCGTCACGGCCGCCCGGTAGGCGGCGCGCTCGTGCGGGTCGGCGGCCTGCTGCAGCTCGATCGCCGCCTGCCCCTCGTACCCGGCCGTGTCGCGGACCCCGGCGATCGCCGCGACCGCGTCGAACAGCCGTCCCGCGCTCGACGTCGGGGGCGCGTTCGTCCCCGACCGGGCCATCCGGACGACGTCCGCCCACCGGTCCCGGTGCCGCCCGGCGACGGGCAGCCACGGCGCGTGCTCCCCGAACGCCGCCGCCAGGTAGGCCGCCGCCATCCGCCACGGCTCCCGGACGGCCGCCGCCCCGCCCGGCATCGGCACCGCCTCCAGGTGCCCGGCGCGCCGGTAGCCCGCCAGGTCCGCGACGAGCAGCTCGCCGCCCCACAGCGTCCCGTCGTCGCCGAAGCCGAGCCCGTCGAACGCGACGCCGATGACCGGGCCGTCCGCCCCGTTGTCGGCGAGGCACGACGCGATGTGCGCGTGGTGGTGCTGGACGCCGACGAGGTCGACCCCGTCCAGGTCGAGGGCGTACTTGGTCGACAGGTACTCCGGGTGCAGGTCGTGCGCGACGACCTCCGGGCGCACCCCGAACAACCGGCAGAAGTGCTCGATGCCCTCCCGGTACGACGCCAGGGTCTCGTAGTTCTCCAAGTCGCCGATGTGGTGCGAAAGGAAAGCGTGGTGCGCGCGCGCCACGCAGAAGGTGTTCTTCAGTTCCGCGCCGCACGCCAGCACCGGGCGCGGGAACACCACCGGCGTCCGCAGCGGCGCCGGGACGAACCCGCGCGAGCGCCGCACCGGCAGCGCCCGCCCCCGGAACGACCGGACGACCGAGTCGTCCGCCCGCACGTGGATGCGGCGGTCGTGCAGCAGGAACCCCTCCGCGAGGCCCGCGAGCCGCCGCAGCGCCTCGCCGTCGTCCGTCACGATCGGCTCGTCCGCCACGTTCCCGCTGGTCAGCACGATCGGACGGGCGAGCCGCGCGGCGAGCAGATGGTGCAGCGGCGTGTACGGCAGCAGCACGCCCAGCTCCCGGTTCCCCGGCGCGACGGCCGCGGCGACGCGCGCGCCGCGGCGGCGCGGGGCGAGCACGATCGGCCGCGCCGGGGACGCGAGCAGCGCCTCCGCGGCGGCGTCCGCGTGCACCAGCGCGCGGGCGCCCGCCAGGTCGGGCGCCATCACCGCGAACGGCTTGCGCTCCCGGCGCTTGCCCGCCCGCAGCCGCGCCACCGCGTCCTCGCCGTCGGCCAGCGCCGCCAGGTGGTACCCGCCGAGGCCCTTGACCGCCACGATCCGGCCGTCCAGCAGCCACCCCGCCGCCGTCCCGACCGGATCGCCGGGCACCGGCCGCCCGTCCGCGCCGACCGCGCGCAGGTCCGGCCCGCAGTCGGGGCAGCACACGGGCTGGGCGTGGAACCGGCGGTCCCGCTCGTCCCCGTACTCCCGGGCGCACGCGCCGCACATCGCGAACGCGTCCATCGTCGTGCTGCACCGGTCGTACGGGACGTCCCGGACGATCGTGAAGCGCGGGCCGCACCGCGTGCAGTTCGTGAACGCGTACCCCGCCCGCCGCCCGTCCGCGGCGAACGTCTCCGCGAGGCACGCGTCGCAGGTCGCGGCGTCGGGCGAGACGAGCGCGGCGGGCGCCCCGCCCTCGCTCGGCACGATCCGGAAGCCCCGGTCGCCGCGCGGCGGCAGCGGCTCGGCGACGACGCGCTCGACGACCGCGAGCGACGGCGCCGCCCGGCCGCCGAGGTCGCCGACGAACCGGGCCAGCGCCGCCGCGTCCCCCTCGACCTCCGCGAACACCCCGGACGCGTCGTTGCCCACGAACCCCGACAACCCGTACGTCCCGGCCAGCTCGTGCACGAACGGCCGGAACCCGACGCCCTGCACGGTCCCCTCGACGCGGATCCGGAGCCGCCCCCGCCCGTCCGCGCCCTTCTCGCCGAGGCTCACAGCCGGCCGTCCAGCGCCCGCTGCAGCAGCTCCCACAGCACGTGGTACACGGTCGTCTGCGCCTCCTGGATCCGGTGCACCGACGCCGACGGCACCGTGAACAGGTGGTCGACCGTGCCCGCCTCCGCCATCGCGCCGCCGCCGTACCCCGCGAACCCGACCGTCGCCATGCCCGCGCGGCGCGCCTCCGCGAACGCGCCCAGCACGTTCGCCGAACCGCCGCTCGTCGAGAACCCCACCGCGACGTCCCCCGCACGCCCGAACGCGGCGAGCTGCCGCGCGAACACCACCGCGAACCCGACGTCGTTCGCGAGCGCCGTCAGCGCCGCGACGTCCCCGGTCAGGCAGACCGCCGGGACGGGCCGCGCGCCGCGCGGCGGCCGCATGCACAGCTGCACCAGGTCCTGCGCGTCCGTGCAGCTCCCCCCGTTGCCGAACGCGTACAGCCGCCCCCCGCCGATGACCGCCGACGCGACGCGCTTCGCGCACGCGACCAGCTCGTCCGCCAGCGGGCCGGCCAGCTCCTCCCGCAGCGCGACGATCTCCGCCGCCTTCTCCTCCGTCGACCGGCGCACCTCGGCCAGCACCGCGTCGAGGTCCGACCCGTTGTCGTACAGGAACGGGTACAGCGTCTCGATCCCGCTCACGCGCCCTCCCTCACGGCGACGCCTCCACCGCGATCGCCTCCCCCGCGTGCACCAGCACGACGTCCCCCACCCGCGCGTCGACCAGCGCCACGCTGACCTCCTCCGGACCGGCGGCGGTGTCGACGACCGCCAGCCCGTCGCCGAGCAGCTCCCGGACCCGCACCCGCACCGCCGCGTCCGAGCACGTCACGCACACCCCGTCGTGGCACTCCGGCACGCCCCCCGCGCTCACCGGGACGTCTCCCTCCGCAGCGTCCCCGGATGCTCGAAGAACACGTGCACCAGCTCCCACAGCAGGTGGTAGACGGTCACGTGCACCTCCTTCGCGACCAGCGGGTCGTCCGTCCGGGCCCGCAGCACGTGGTCGACCGGCCGGCCGGCGTCGCCGTCCCCGCCGGTCAGCGCGACCGTGAGCAGCCCCATCTCCGCCGCGGCCGCCAGCCCCCGCCGCACGTTCGCGCACCGGCCGTCGGCCGACAGCCCCAGCGCGATGTCGTCCGGCCGGGCCAGCGTCCGCAGTTGCGCCGCGAACACCTCGTCGAACCCCTCCGCCAGCGCGACCGCCGTCAGCGTGGCCGCGTCCCCCGTCAGCGCGAACGCGGGCAGCGCCCGCTTGCCCACCACCACCGGATGCACGAACTCGACCGCCACGTGCTGCGCGTCCGCGCACGGGCCGCCGTTGCCGAACACGATCAGCCGCCCGCCCGCGTGGAACCGCACCGCCATCGCGTGGCAGGCCCGCGCGATCGCCTCCGCGTCGTCCGCGACCGCCCGGCCCGGCTCCGTCCGCCGGTCGAACGCGTCCCGGACGGCCGCCCGCGCCGTCACGTCCACGACACGGCCCGCGGCTCGCGCGCGGCGCCCGGGGCCGCCGCCCGCGCCGCCGAGTTCCAGCGCGCCAGGAACGAGGTGATCACCTCGCCGAGGTGCGCGAGCCGCGGCGCCCACGCCTCCAGGTCGGCGACGCCCTCCGGCGTCAGCTCGTAGCGGCGGCGCGCCGGGCCCGCCTCCGACGGCACCCACGTCGACTCCACCAGCCGCGCCCGCTCCATGCCGCGCAGCACCCGGTACGCGTGGCCCGGCTCCACGTCCGACACCCCGAGGCAGGACAGCCGGTCGATGAGGTCGTAACCGTGCCCGGGCCGCTCGTAGATCAGGAGCAGCAGATAGGGATGCAGGAGGCCGCGCGCCTCGCAACCGTTCATGGACATCTCCTCATGGGACGCCACGCGGGTGATCATGCTCGTGGAGGGGCACTACCCGGGGCCCGGCACGGAAAACCCCAGTGTGATCACATGATCACGCAGTGTGTCCGGCGACGCCCCGCGAAGACGGCGGACGGTGCTCGCCCGACCGTGCTCGCCCCGACCGTGCTCGCCCCGACCGTGCTCGCCCCGACCGTGCTCGCCCGGACGGTGCTAGGCGTCGCGGGAGTCGACTTCGCCGAGTTCGAGTTCGATGAACGCGCCGATCATGGCGCGCCACACCGGTTCGGCGACGTCCGGGGACAGGCCCGCGTCCGCCGCCCGCGACCGGGCCAGCGCCACGACCTGCTCGACGCGGTCGGGCGCGCGCACCGACCGCTCGTCCGTCTTGAACGCGGCGGCGGCGCGCACGAGCGCCTGCCGCTCGGCCAGCAGCCGCACCAGCTCGGCGTCGATGCCGTCGATGCGGTTGCGCACGTCCGCGAGGGACCGGGGGGCGTCCATCCGCCGATCATCGCATGCGGCGCGGGGTCGGCCGGGTGCCCCGGGTGCGGCGGAATGGGGGGACAATGGCAGGGTGACCGAGATCCGCACTCCGCTCCGCCGCCGTCCCGCCCAGCGCCGCAGTGCCGAACGCGTCCAGCGCATGCTGGACGCCTGCGCGGAGATCCTCGACGAGGACGGCTACGACGGGCTCACCACCACGCGGATCGCGCAGCGCGCCGAGGTGGCGATCGGCTCGGTGTACCAGTTCTTCCCCGACAAACGGGCGGTCGCGCAGGCGCTCGCGCAGCGCAACCTGGAGGAGTTCGGGCGGCGCGTCTCGGCGCGACTCGCCGAGGGCGGCTTCACCGAGTGGTCCGACACGGTCGGCGCGATCATCGACATCTTCGTGGAGATGCACCGGACCGTTCCCGGGTTCCGGGTGCTGCGGTTCGGGGACGTCGCCGATGTGCACCTGCTCGACTCCGACGCCGACAACAACGCGGTGGTCGCCGACCGGCTCCGCACGCTCATCGTGGACACGTTCGGCGTGCGCGACACCCCCGAGCTGGCGACGGCGCTGGCCATCGCGGTGGAGGCGGGGGACGCGGTGCTGAAGCTGGCGTTCCGGCGCCGCCCGGACGGCGACCCGGTGATCGTCGCGGAGGCCGAGCGGCTCATCCACGGATATCTCGCCGCGCACATCCGCGAGTCCTGAGCGGGCGCGCCCTGGTATGGCAGACTCCGGGCGAAACAGAAGAAGGAACAGGTGGTTCCGGTGGACGACGAGCGGTTCCAGGCGCAGGCGCGGCTGCTGATCCGGCAGCGGATCCGGCTGATGGTGAACCAGTACGAGGTGCACGCGGAGGCCCCCGGGGGCGGCGAGGGCGAGCTGCTCGCGTTCGCGCAGCAGAAGCGGATGGCGTTCAAGGAGCAGGTCACCCTGTACTCGGACGACTCCAAGACGACGCCGATCCTCGGGTTCAAGGCCCGCAAGCGCATCGACCTGGCCTCGGCGTACGACATCACGGACGCGCAGGGACGGCCGATCGGCGTGTTCCGCAAGGACTTCAAGAAGTCGCTGCTCGCCTCCACCTGGCACCTGGAGCAGCCGGGGCTCGGCGTGGCGACCGGCAGCGAGCGCAACAAGGCGGTCGCGCTGGTGCGGCGGGTCTGGCAGTTCATCCCGTTCGTGGACGCCGTCCCGTTCGCGTGGCCGTACCACTTCGACTTCTACGCGGGCGACCAGGTCGTGTTCTCGGTGGAGAAGAAGATCGGGATCCGGGACCGGTACGTGGTCGACATCCGGGACCCGCGGCTCGACCGGCGCCTGGTCATCGCGCAGGCCGTCGCGCTGGACGCCCTCCAGTCGCGGTAACGGGGGCCGCCCCGGGGCGGCCCGGCTTGGGCCCGGGGTATGGATCTACCCCCGCTTTACATGTTACGAAGGGATGTAAAGCGGTGGGCGGAACCAGACCCCAGCGCCGCGACGGCGCGGCGCGTCCCCCGAGGAGGACCCCCCGGTGAGTTCCTACGACTTCTACACCGAGCCCGTCTCCACGGACACGTGGAACGTCCCCATGGCGGGCGACACCCGCTTCACCTGGGAGTACGACGAAGGCCGCGACCGGCTGCTGAGCCTGTACCAGAAGGGCAAGGACAAGCAGTGGGACGCGCAGAAGCGCATCGACTGGGACCTCGAGGTCGATCCGATCAACGTCGCCGGCCTGCCGGAGAACTTCAACCCGCTCTTCGGCTCCGACATCTGGGACAAGATGACCCAGAAGGAGAAGGACGAGTTCGGCCGGCACCAGAGCTCCTGGCTGTTCAGCCAGTTCCTCCACGGTGAGCAGGGCGCGCTGAACGTGTCCGCGCGGATCGTCCAGAGCGTCCCGGACCTCGACTCGAAGTTCTACGCCGCGACGCAGACGATGGACGAGGCGCGGCACGTCGAGCTGTACGGCAAGTTCGTCCACGAGAAGATCGGGATGTACTACCCGATCAACCAGGACCTCGCGAAGCTGCTCGCGGAGTCGCTGGAGGACAGCCGCTGGGACCTGCCCTACCTCGGCATGCAGGTCCTCATCGAGGGCCTCGCCCTCGCCGCGTTCGGGCTGTACCGCGACATGTCGACGAACCCGCTGGTCAAGCAGCTCCTCGCGTACGTCATGCAGGACGAGGCGCGGCACGTCGCGTTCGGCCGGCTCGCGCTCAAGGACTACTACGCCGAGCTCACCGACAAGGAGCGGGCCGAGCGCGAGGAGTTCGTCGTCGAGGGCTGCTACCTGATGCGCGACCGGTTCAAGGCGCGCGAGGTGTTCGAACAGCTCGAACTGCCGATGGACAAGTGCATGGAGTACGTCGACAACTCCGACATGTACACGCTGTACCAGTCGCTGTTGTTCAGCCGCATCGTCCCGTGCGTCCGGGACGTCGGACTGTGGGGCGACAAGGTGAAGAAGGCGTACGCGGACATGGGCGTCCTCGACAATGCCAAGGCCGACCTCGAAGCGCTGATGCGGCAGGACGAGGAGATCGCCGAGAAGGTCGACGAGGAGCGCTACGCCACCGAACTGGCCGGTCGCAAGCAGGAGGTGGACGAGGCCATCACGCTCGGCGCGTCCGACTGACCGGACGCCGGAGAAAGGCGGGGGCGTTCCCGGAACGCCCCCGCTTCGGGCGTAATGTCAATGATCCCTTTCCGTGGATCATTATGGACTTCCCCAATTCGCCGCCGCATTTCCGCGCGGCCCCTCCCGGGTGTACTAGCGTGCCCGACTGACGGTGCGCCGCACCAGCGGACGCACGAACGTCCAGGGTCGAACACCTGACAATTCCCGGGGGGAACAATGAACCGGTCCGCCACAGGGCTGCTGCGTGCCCGCGTCCTCGCGCCGGCGCTCGCGGCGTCCGCCGTCCTCGCCGCGCCCGCCGCCGCGCAGGCCGCGCCCGCTCCGCGCCCCGCCCCGCCCGCCGCGGGGCACCACCACGCGCCGACGACCGAGGAGCACCTCCTCGGCCGGGCCGGCGAGGTCGTCAAGGGGCTCGGCCGCGACCTCGGGACGACGGAGGGCCGCGTCGTCGAGGTGCTGAAGGCGGACGACGGCGCCGCGAAGCAGCCGTCCGGCGGGGCGAAGCCGCCGGTGCGCGGCCTCCGGTGACCTCCGGCGGCACGGCGGGCGGGGCGTTCCGCGGAACGCCCCGCCCGCCCGTTATAGGGCCGAGATCGACTGTTCCATGCGGAGTAAAGACGATCTTGAAATGGGGTCACCCGGCGAAGTTGATCGACTTCCGAGGGCAAAAGTGCGGGTGACAAAGCCCACAAACATCGGCCTTCGGTCTTGATCTAGGCGGTACGCGACGTACGGTCTTGGACTTGTGCGGCGCCATCGAGATCCAAAGTGAAAAGAGAGAAGCGCCGGACCTGAGCGACGTGACCGGGAACCTGCCCGGCACGGCGCCGCGGGACCGGCGAACTCGCACCGCCGCACGCACCGGACGCCGCAGCATCGGCCGGCAGCCGTCGAGAACGGCGCGGGCGCGGGCGTGCAGCGGCACGCGGAGGGCGCGCGGAACGGGGACGTCGACGTCGCCCGGACGCGCCCGAGGACGGCGGTAGACCGCCGGGCGTCCGGGGTCCTGTCCCCGAACAAAGGAATTGCCCGTGCGTGGCAAGCGTGCTCGTGTACGCATACCTCAGGTGCGCATCCGCACCCTTCTGATCATCTCCGGGGCGGCCGTGGCCGTCCTCACGGCGGGCGCGTTCGCGTTCGTCAAGACCGGCGCCCCGGCGGGCGCGGCCCAGGCGGCGAACGGACTGCCGCAGGCCGAACCGTCCGAATCACCCGAACCATCCGGATCGTCCGCGCCGCCCGGCGGGCAGGCCCCGGGCGCGAAGCCGGCGGAGCCGGCGAAGCCGCGGACGCCGGCGGCGCCGGAGCGGGATGACGAACCCGACGCCGTCGCGGCGCGGATCGCCCCGCCGAAGCCGAAGAAGACCGAGACGTCCAGGTCGAGCGGCTCGGGCGGGTCCAAGGAATCGGGCGGCTCGGGAGGAAAGGTCCTCGACTCCGGCTCCTGCAAGGCGTCCTACTACGGCGAGGGCCAGATGACGGCCAGCGGCGAGCGCTTCGACCCGGGCAAGCTGACGGCGGCGCACAAGACGCTCCCGTTCGGCTCCAAGGTCCGCGTGACCAACAAGAGCAACGGCAAGTCGGTCGTCGTGCGCATCAACGACCGCGGCCCCTACGCGGGCGGGCGCTGCCTCGACCTGTCCGAGGCGGCGATGAAGGACATCGGCGGCACCTCCTCGGGCGTCGTCTCCGTCCGCTACGAGGTGCTGTCCCGCGGGTAGCCGCCCTAGCCGAGGCCGCTCGCGGCCGCGTGCCGCTCCCGCTCCATCCCGTCGCCCCGGGCGTCGCCGGACTCCGCGTCCGCGCCGTCCGGGGCGTCGGTCGTGGCGAGCCGGTCCCGGAACCAGTCCGACAGGGCGCCGTCCACCCGGACGGCCTCGGTGATCGGCGGGCGCGCCTCGGTGCCGGGCTCGGCGGCGAGCGCGTGCCCCATCCGGAACGACACCGTCTCCACCGCCGCGCCGTGCCGCTGCAGCGCGTCCCGCAGCCCGGTCAGCTCCCCGGACGGGACGACGCGGTCCTTCGCGCCGCCGACCAGCAGCAGCTCGGCGTCCCGCGCCGCGATGTCGCCCGCGAGGGCGCCGAGGTCGAGCCGTTCGGCGAGCGCGACGGACGCGTCCGGCCACGACCGGTCGCGGCCCGCGCGCTTCTCCACCGCCCGCGCCGCCCGGGACGGCGCGACGACCGGCGCGACCGCGGCGGCCGCCGCCACGGCGACGTCCCCGCGCGCCACCGCCAGCAGCGCCGCGGCGCCCCCGGTGCTGAACCCCGCGAGCGCGACGGGCCCGTCCGGGACCCCGAGGTCGCGGCGCAGCCCGTCCAGGACCTCCGGCAGCCGCCCCGCCGCCTGCTCGACCGCCGTCCCGTAGAGCCCGATGCCGGACTCGTCGAGGATCGCCGCGCTGCCCAGCCCGCCGGGGAGCTGGGCGGGCAGGTCCAGGTAGGCGCGCCACACCGGCACGCCCGTCAGCGGGATCGACGCGGCCAGCGCCTCCGCCGTCCGCGGCGGGTCGAACCCCGGCCAGACCACCATCAACCGGACCGGGCCGGACGCGACCGCGTCCACGGCCGTCGGGGGCAGCGCGACGTACCGGCCGCCTGCGACGGTGCCGTGCACGGGCCGGTTCGGACGATCGCCGCTCATCTGCTCAGCTCCCTGCGGTGCTCGGCGGGCGGTGCCGGTCGCGTGGGTGAGGGGAGTCGCACCTCCCGTGACCCCATGCTCGCAGTGCGTGGCCGAACGCGCGGCCGAATCACCCGACTTCGACGTCCAGGGTGATGAACACCTCACCGCGATCCCCGGACCATCGGTGAGGCCCGGGTCACAGCGGATCCGGGGGAACAAAACCGTCAGACATCACGTCATAGGTAAACGCGGGCGCCGCGGGGGCGCGCCCGCACCGAAGCCACCCGAGGGGAGCGCCAGTGGACGGAAAGCGCCGCGCCGCCGCCGCCGGCCAGGCATGGCAGATCTACAGCGAGACGCTCGACCCGCAGGCCCCCGGCCTCTGGGAACGTACCCGCGCCGTCCCTCGGATGATCAAGGCCGTGGTCCGCGGCGACTACAAGGGCATGTCGTACCGGACGCTCGGCCTCGTCGCGCTCGGCGTCGTCTACATCCTGTCGCCGATCGACGCGATCCCCGAGGTCCTGCTCGGCATCGGCCTCGTCGACGACGCGGGCGTCGCGCTCTGGCTCGCCGCGTCCCTCGTCAAGGCCGCGGGCGACTACGTCGCCTGGGAGCGCGGCGGCCGCCCCCGCGTCGTCGTCGGCGAACCCGTCGACTGAGTCACGCCCCGACCGGCCCGTCGCCGACCGCCGCGAGCAGCACGATCGGGAACTCCGCGTCGGCCTGCCCCGTCGCGACCGCGAGCCACCGCCCGTCCGGACGCCGCCACACGAGCATGCCGAGCGTGTAGGCGGCGAGCAGGCTCTGCGGATCCCGGCTCTCCGCCTCCCCCATCGCGAACGGCGTCAGATCCACCTTCCGAGGGTCGCCCCAGCGCTCCCGGAGCGCCGCGACCAGCGCGTCGTGCGCCGCCCCGATCTCCTCCTCGGCGGCTTCGACGACCTCCTCGCTCCGGTCGTCCCAGAAGTCCCGGCTGGCCTCCAGGACGCACCAGTGGTATCCAGGCCCGCTCCACCGCTGCCCGCTCCACCGCCGCCCGCCCGCCCTGGTCTCCGCCTCCGGGAAGGGCGCGGCGAGCATCCCGTCGACGACCGCGAGCCGGTCGCCCGTGCCGGTCAATCGACCGGCCCCAGCTCGCGGGCGAACCGCTCGGCGGCGTCCAGCATGATCGGCACGACGTCCGTGACGGTCTCGCGGGTCAGCCGCCCGGACGGGCCCGACACCGACAGCGCCGTTAGCGCGGGCGCGCCCCGCAGCGGAACCGCCACGCACCGCACCCCGACCTCCTGCTCCTCCTCGTCCAGCGCGTACCCCCGCTCCCGGACGCGCGCCAGCTCGGCGATCAGGGACTCCGGGTCGGTGAACGTGCTCGGCGTGTGCGCCGCCATCCCCGTCCGCGCCAGGATCTCCCGCACCTTCGCCTCCGGGAGCTGCGACAGCAGCGCCTTCCCGACGCCCGTGCAGTGCGGCTGCACCCGCCGCCCGACCTCGGTGAACATCCGCATCGAGTGCCGCGACGGCACCTGCGCGACGTACACGGCCTCGTCCCCTTCCAGGACCGCCATGTTCGCCGTCTCCCCGACCTCGTCCACCAGCCGCGACAGCACCGGCCCGGCCCACGAGCCCAGCAGCCGGCCCGCGCCCTCCCCGAGCCTGATCAGCCGCGGCCCCAGCGCGTACCGCTTCGACGGCTCCTGGCGCACGTACCCCCGGTTGACGAGCGTCCGCATCAGCCGGTAGATCGTCGGCATCGGCAGCCCGGACACCTCCGTCAGCTCCGACAGCGCCATCTCGCCGCCCGCGTCCGCCAGATGCTCCAGCAGCTCGAACGCGCGCTCCAGCGACCGCACGGACTCCGCCACGCGGCGCCTCCTCTCCCTCGCGAACCCGGCCCATTCTACGGAAACCCTCTTTCGCCTTGCGAAAGATGATCTGGACGGGAGTGAAGCACGGTACTCCTGGCAATAACCCTCTACGTCCGGCGCCGTGCCGCCGACCCCCCGGGAAACCGACAGAACGAGCGAGAAGGGGAACCGGTGGGGCGGATCAGAACGCGCTGGATCGCGCTCATCGCGGGCACCGCACTGCCGCTGGCGCTCGCCGTCCCCGCCGCCCGCGCGGTCCCGGACGTCCGCCTGCACACCGAGGTCACCGTGCGCGGCGGGACGACCCTCGGCCACCACTACGCGCTGACCTACACCGTCCGCGTCCGCGCCACCGGCGGCACCGCGCACCGCGCCGCCCTCCGCCTCACCACCGGCCGCCCCGCCTTCTGGACCCCCCTCGACTGGAAGTGCGAGACCGCCGGCCTGCGGGAACTGCGCTGCCCCCTCGGCGACGTCGCCGAACGCCCCCACGTGCGCGAGGCGAACCTGCACATCCCCGTCGCGTCCGTCCGCGACCGTATCAACGTCCAGGCCGTCGCCACGGCCGACAACGCCCCACCCGACGCCACCCGAGCCGTCCTGGCCCTCACCCCCGACTGCCAACCCACACCAACCCCCCCACCCGACATGTCCGGCCCGACGAGCGCGCCCGGCGCGCCCGGCGCATCCGGCGCATCCGGCGCGCCCACCTCCGGATCGTCCGCTCCGTCCGCCCCGTCAGCTTCCGCCCCGTCTGCTTCCGGGTCGTCCGGCTCGGGGGCGTCCGCCTCCGCCTCGTCCGCCTCCGCCCCGTCAGCTTCCGGGCCGGCCTCCTCGGGATCGACCGACCCGAGGGCGTCTGCTTCCGGGCCGCCCGCTTCTGGGCCGACCGCCGCCGGGGCGGGGGACGGGTGTGAGGCCGTGGTGCTTCCCGCTCCCAAGGGCGAGACCCCCCATTCCCCTGGCGACACCCCGTCCGGTACCCCGTCGGGACACGACGGGACGAACGTCGGCCCGTCCGGCGCGGAACCCGGCGGCGAGGCCGGAGACGCCGGACCGCCCGGCGGTGACACCACGCCGACCGACAGCCCGTCCGGCACCGGCTCAGGCGGCGGCGAGAGCGGCACGAGTGGGACGTCCGGGAGCGGCACCGGCGGTGGCTCGGGTAAGGGCGGCAGCCAAGACTCGAACGGTGGCTCGGGCGCGGGCGGCGGAACGGGCGCAGGTGGTGGCTCTGGTTCGGGGAACGGTTCGGGCTCGGGTGGCGGTCCGCATTCGGGCGGCGGCTCCCACTCCGGTGAGGGGTCGGGTTCGGGCGGTGGTTCCGGCTCGGGCGGTGGTTCCGGGTCGGCGTCGAGTGGCGGTTCCGGCTCGGGCTCAGGCGGTGGCTCTGGCTCGGGCACGGACGGCGGGCCAGCGGGGAGCGGATCGGGTAACGGCTCGGCCCACGGTGGCGGGGCGGATGGTGGCTCGTCCGGGAGCGGGGCGGGTTCGGGCGGCGGCTCGGGTTCGGGCGGCGGCTCGGGTAGTGGGTCGGGGTCCGGCGACGGCTCGGGTTCAGGTAGCGGATCAGGCTCTGGCGATGGGACGGACGGTGGCTCATCTGGGAGCGGTTCCGGTTCCGGTTCTGGCTCGGGCAATGGCTCGGGTTCGGGTAGCGGTTCGGGTTCCGGCTCGGGCGGTGGCTCGGGCGGTGGCTCGGGCTCGGGTTCGGGTAGCGGTTCGGGCTCTGGCGATGGGGCGGACGGTGGTTCGTCCGGGAGTGGGGCGGGGTCCGGCGGTGGCTCGGGTTCGGGGGGTGGCTCCCACTCCGGTGAGGGGTCGGGATCGGGTAGCGGCTCCGGGAACGGGGCGGGCTCGGGCGGTGGGTCGTCCGGGCAGGGGGCGGCGGGGGGCGTTGACGGGGGCGGGGATGTGCCTTCGGGGGCCGGGGTGCCCAGTGGGGGCGACCGTCCGGGGCCGTCGGTGCCGGAGGAGGCGCTGCCGGTGCTGCCGGTGCTGCCGCTGCCGTCGCTGACGCCCACGGCGCCGGTCGTGCTGCCGCCGCCGAGTGCGCCGTCGGCGGCGGAGCAGGACGAGATGACGCTGCTGTCGCCGGCGGCGCTGGGGCGGGGGAGCGGCCGGGACTGGGCGGTGGTGATCGGGATCGCGGCGGTGGCGGAGCTGGCGCTGCTGTGGGCGGCGGCGTGCGTGGGGCTGTGGCGGCGGCGGTCGGCGTGGGTGCGGGTGGTCCGGGCCGGTGGGTGACGGCAGGTCCTGTGCGATGAACCCGGTCGTGCCAAAACGGGGACGGCGTCATAAGCTGACCCGCTGACGGCCAACACCGTCTTAACGGACAGGGGATCCGGTATGTCAGAAGCGACGATGCAGTGCCCGAAGTGCGCGACGAAGCTCGACACGCACGAACGCAACGGGGTCGTGATCGAGGAATGCCCGGGATGCCAGGGTGTTTTTCTCGACCGCGGCGAACTGGAGCAGTTGATCGACGCCGAGAGCCGTTACCTCGCGGAGTTGCCGGACGGGGAGAATCCGGACACGACGTACCAGGGGCGGCATCGCCGGGGGATCATGCAGCAGATCTTCTCGCGGTGATCGATGGGCCGGGCACAGTGGGTGATCGGGCGTTTCCGTTTGTCATCGCCGTGACAAACGGAGTGTCCGCCAATGTGCCCGGCGGCTAATATCGCGCGATGGCTACCATCGGGTAGCTTCACGGTCATTCGCCGGTAGCCGGACGCCCGCAGAGGCCGTCCGGGCCCACCCTTCGCGGGCGGCGCCCGTTTCGAGCGGCCCGCCCGGCCCGTCCCCCCGGGAGAACTTCCATGGCACTGGGCTCGCTGCTCCCCGAACTCCTGCCCGGCGGCGCCGGGCGCACCCCGCTGATCGAGCGGCTCGCGAGGTGGGCGAGAGAGAAGCCGGACGCCCCCGCCTTCACGTTCGTGGACTACTCGCTGGACCCGTCCGGCGTCCACATCACCTACGACTGGGCCGAGACGGACCGGCGGGCGCGCGCGCTGGCGGTGCGCCTGCGGCAGGCGGCGGAGCCGGGCGACCGGGCTGCGCTGCTGCTGCCGCAGACCCTCGAGTACATGATGGCGATGCTCGGCGCGCTGTACGCGCACGTGGTGGCGGTGCCGCTGTTCTCGCCGGACCTGCCGGGCCACGCGGACCGGCTGATCGGCGCGTACACCGACGCCGAGCCGACGGTGATCGTCACGTCGCGGAACGCGCTGCCGCACGTGGAGAAGTTCCTCGCGGACCACGACGTCCCGCAGCCGAAGGAGATCGTGTTCGCGGAGGAGGTCGACCCGGCGCTGGGCGAGGGCTGGACGGACGAGCCGTTCGGGTTCGACGACCTCGCGTACCTGCAGTACACGTCGGGTTCGACGCGGCGGCCCGCGGGCGTGGAGATCACGCACGGGAACGTGACGGCGAACGCGATCCAGCTCTGGTCGGGCTGGGCGCCGGAGAAGCCGGACCCGGAGCTGGTGAGCTGGCTGCCGCTGTTCCACGACATGGGCTTGATCGCGACGATGGCGCTGCCGCTGGTGCGGGGCGACCACGCGATCTACACCGATCCGGTGTCGTTCATCATGAACCCGCTGCGCTGGATGGAGCTGATCGCCGCGCGGCCCGGCAAGAACGTGTACACGGCGGGCCCGAACTTCGCGTACGAGTACGTGGCGACGTCCGCGACGCCGGAGAAGCTCGAGGGGCTGGACCTGTCGGGGCTGACGACGTGCCTGAACGGCGCGGAGCCGATCCGGACGTCGACGCTGTCGATGTTCGCGGAGGCGCTGGCGCCCGCGGGGCTGCGGCCGGGCGCGCAGGCGCCCGGGTACGGGCTGGCGGAGGCGACGGTGTTCGTGACGGCGGCGGCGGACGACGCGCCGCCGCAGACGATCGCCGTCGACCGGGAGGCGCTGACGGGCGGTGAGCTGCGGCTCGGCGACCCGGACTCGGACCGGACGAGCACGCTCGTGTCGTGCGGGCGGCCGTCGGGGCAGCTCGTCGCGATCGTCGACCCGGACGCGCGGCGGGAGCAGCCGGACGGGCGGGTCGGGGAGATCTGGGTGCACGGCCCGAACACCGCGCCGGGCTACTGGCGGAACTCTGAGCGCAGCCAGGACACGTTCGGCGGCGAGCTCGCGGAGCCGGGGGAGCTGCCGGCGGGGCCGTGGATGAAGACCGGCGACTACGGCGTGGTCCACGAGGGCGAGCTGTACGTGACGGGCCGCATCAAGGACCTGATCATCGTGGACGGCCGCAACCACTACCCGCAGGACATCGAGGTGACCACGCAGGAGGCGCACCCGGCCGTCCGTCCGGACCACGTCGCGGCGTTCGCGCTGACGGGCGCGGACACCGAGCGGCTGGTGGTCGTCGCCGAGCGGAACCGGCGGGTGCCGCTGGGGCGGCTCGACCCGGAGGAGGTCGAGGCGGCGGTGCGCGCGGCGGTGAACGTCGAGCACGAGATGAGCGTGCACGACTTCGTGCTGATCGAGCCGGGCGGCGTGTCCCGGACGTCCAGCGGGAAGATCGCGCGCGCGGCGACCCGGCAGCGCTACCTTGACGGCGTGCTCCCGACGACGGCGGCGAAACTCGCGTCCCGGAAGTAACGGGTCACCTCGACACAAGGAGGACCATGCTCGCGGGGCTGGGGCGGCTCATCCACCGGCGGCGCTGGCTCAGCCTCGTCCTGATCGTGCTGCTCACCGCCGCCGCGGGCGCCTGGGGCATCGGCGTCCTCGGGAAGTTCAAGGAGGGCGGCTTCGAGGACCCGGACGCGTCCTCGACGCTCGTCGCGAGGCTCGGCGCGACGTACTTCGGCAGCACGAACCCCGACGTGATCGTCCTGTACTCCAGCGACACCATGACGGTGGACGACCCGGAGTACATGGCGAGCGTGCTGACGACGGTCGCGCGGCTGCCGAAGGCGCAGGTCAGCGAGCTGATCTCGTACTGGGCGCTGGACGGCGAGGCGGCCGAGTCGTTCGCGTCGCAGGACCGGCGCAAGACGTTCGTCGCGGTGAAGCTGGCGGGCGACACCGGCGCGGAGAAGCTGGAGAACTACGAGCTGATCAAGGACCGGCTGGCCGCGCCGGGCCTCGACTCGCGGCTCGGCGGCAGCGTGCCGCTGGGGCAGGAGTTCGGCTCGCAGGTCGTCGCGGACATCGTCCGCGCGGAGCTGATCACCGCCGGGCCGCTGATCGTCCTGCTGGTGATCCTGTTCGGCGCGATGGTCGCGGCGACGCTGCCGATCGGTGTCGCGGTGTTCTCGATGATCGGCGGCTTCGCGGTCCTGCACGCCGTGACGTACATGACGGACGTGACGTCGTTCGCGCTCGAGGTCGTCACGATGATGGGCGTCGGTCTCGGCATCGACTACTCGCTGTTCATCATCAGCCGGTTCCGTGAGGAACTCGAACGCGGGATGGCGGCGCAGGACATCCCGCCGGGCAAACCGTGGAAGCGGGTAAAGGGCCGGCGCGCGCGCAGGGCGGCCAAGAAGGAGTACAAGCAGACTCTGCGGCCGGTCCGGGAAGCGGCGCTGGCCACGACGATGGCCACGGCCGGACGCACGATCATGGTGTCGGGCGTGACGGTGTCGGCGGCGCTCGCCGGGCTGCTGCTGTTCCCGCAGATGTTCCTGCGGACGATCGGGCTCGCCGGCATCGCGACCGTCATGGTCGCCGTGTTCGGCGCGACGGTCCTGCTCCCGACGCTGCTGGCGCTGCTCGGCACGCGCGTCGAGGGCGGCCGGATGCCGTGGCGGCGCCCGTCCGCCAAGCGCGCGCGGCGCGACCCGGACAGCGGCTTCTGGTTCCGTCTCGGGCACAGCGTCATGAAGCACCCGCTGCCGTACTTCGCGGTGGTGCTCGCCATCCTGGCCGTGATGTTCCAGCCGTTCCTGAACGTCCAGTTCGGCAGCATCGACGCGCGCGTCCTGCCGCAGGAGAGCCCGACCCGCGCGGTCGTCGAGACGATCAAGGCGGAGTTCCCGAACGGGTCCGCCGAGCCGATCGACGTCGTCGTCTCCGGCGACCTCATCCCGCGCAACTGGTCGCCGGCCGAGGGCGACGTGATCCCGCCCTACCTGGACGACTTCCGCAAGGAGCTCGAGGAGCTGCGCGGCGTCGTGTCCGCCGAGTTCAGCGGGTACTCGGGCGAGTACGGGGGCGTGCGGATCTCCGTGACGCACCGGTACGAGCCGATGGACGAGCAGGCGCAGGAGCTGGTCCGGTTGATCCGCTCCATGCACCTCACCAAGGACGGCTACCCGATGCACATCGACGTCGGGGGCAGCACGGCCGCGCAGATGGACCTGATGGACAGCCTCATGGAGTCGCTGCCGAAGATGGCGCTCGCCGTCGGGCTGGCGACGTTCGTGCTGCTGTTCATGTTCTTCGGGTCGATCGTGCTGCCGCTGAAGGCGATCGTGATGAACGTCCTGTCGATCGGCGCGTCGTTCGGCGCGATCGTCTGGGGGTTCCAGTACGGGCACCTGGCGGGCCTGCTGGACTTCACGCCGACCGGCGGCGTCGAGGCCACCAGCATGATCCTCATCCTCGCGGTCGTGTTCGGCCTGTCGATGGACTACGAGGTCTTCCTGCTCAGCCGCATCCGCGAGGAGTGGGACCTCACCCACGACAACCGCACCGCCGTCGCGTCCGGCATGCAGCACACCGGCAGCATCATCACCAGCGCGGCGCTGCTGTTCCTGGTGGTCATCGGCGCGTTCGCGTTCGCCGGGATCACGGTCGTGAAGCTGATCGGCGTCGGCATGTTCGTCGCGGTCGTCGTGGACGCGCTGCTGGTGCGGTCGCTGCTCGTCCCGGCCACGATGCGGTTCATGGGGTCGGCGAACTGGTGGCTGCCGAAGCCGCTGCGGGGCCTGCACGCGAAGATGGACCTGCGGGAGAGCAGCGGCGGCCCGGCGGCCGCCGGGCCGGTCGGGGTGGCGCCGCCGCTGCCGAAGGAGCAGCCCGTCCCGTACACGCTGCACTGGACGAAGCCCGCCGCGCCGTCGAAGCGGTCGCGGAAGGCGGGCAAGTCCGGCCGCCCGAAGCCCGCGCCCGCGCCGGGCGTCCCGCCCGCGCCCGGGGCGGTGCCTCCGCCGGGCACCGGGAACGGGCGCGCCGCCGGGAACGGTGCGGACGGACGGACGGACGGGCGGGGCGCGCCGTGGGCGCCGTGGGCGGACGGGCCGCCGCAGCCGCGGCGCCCGCGCCCACCGCGCGAACGGCGCGAGATCGTCCGCTCGCCCGACGGCACCGGCTGGACCTGGAAGTAGCCGCCCCCGCGTCAGTTCAGGAGCGGCTCTAGGGCTTCGTGCGCGCGCGCGAGACCGTCCTCGGCGCGGATGCGGCGGCCGGCGCGGTCGGCGCGGTCGGCGATGTCCGGGTCCTCGACGGCGGCGCGGATCCGGGCGGCCAGCCGCGGGACGGTGAGGGCGCGGAACGGCAGCGGGGACGGCCCGGCGCCGAGCGCCGCGACCCGCTCGCCCCAGTACGGCTGGTCGCCGAAGAACGGGCAGACGACCGTGGGGGCGCCCGCGCGCAGCCCGGCGGCGGTCGTGCCCGCGCCGCCGTGGTGGACGACCGCGGCCGTGCGGGGGAACAGCCACGAGTGCGGGACGTCGCGGACGGCGAACACGCGGTCGTCCGAGGTGTCCGGGTCGCCCTGGACGATGCCGCGGACGCCCGCGAGGCGCAGCGCCGTCCGGACGATCCGGTCGGTCATCGCGGGGTCCTTCGGGACCATGCTGCCGAAGCCGACGTAGACGGGCGGGGGCCCGTCGTCGAGGAAGTCCGCGAGGTCCTTGGGGGGCGTCCAGGCGGGCTCGTCGAGGAACCAGTAGCCGGTCATGGCGAGGCTGTCCGGCCAGTCGCGGGGGCGGGGGACGACGGTGGGGCTGAAGCACGCGAGGGCCGGGCGGTCGTCGGCCGCGTTGCGCAGCGGCAGCGGGGGCAGCCCGAGGGACCGCTCCCGCCACGGGTTGATGAAGGGGCGCGACAGCAGCCAGGAGAGCTGGTCGACGGCGTGGTAGCTCGCCCGGTTGGCGTACGGGCCGAGCAGGCGCGCGCGCGGGACGAACGGGTGCGGGAACGCGCCGGTGGCGCGGCTCGGCTGGAAGTGGATCATCGCCCAGGGGATGCCGAGGTGCTCGCCGATGTGCCGGGGGAGCGCGCCGAGCGTCGGCCCGAGGACGAGGTCGGCGTCCTTGCGCGCGACGTCGAGGCACTCGGCGAGGAGCCGTTCGGCCATCGGCCCGAGGATCCGCCGGAAGCCGCCGAGGAACTTCACCGGGTTGCGGCCGCCCGCGAGCAGCTCCTGCCCGGCGTCCGACTCGAGGATCTCGGTGGGGTCGGCGGTCAGCGGCGCGAAGCCGAGCCCGGCGCGCTCGGCGAGCGGGGCGTAGCGGGCGCTCGCGACGAGGGTGACGCGGTGGCCGTGCGCGCGGAGGGCGCGGCCGAGGGCGGCGCAGGGCTGGACGTCCCCGCGCGAGCCCGCGCCGTAGATCACGATGCTGCTCACGTGCGGCTCCTCACCAGGCGTCGTCGCGGGGGCCGGGCGGCGGCGGGGCGGGCGGCCCGGCCGGCGGCTCCTCGTCGGGGGTGTACGGCCGGTACCAGCCCGCGGGCGGCGGCGGCGTGCGGCGGGCGCCCGCCGGGTCGTCGGGGCCGAGCGAGACGCCGTCCCGCACGGTGCCGGGCCGGTCGTACCAGACGTCGTCCGCCGGAACGGACGGGACGGACGGCGCGGGCTCCGCGGGCGGGGCGGCGGCGCCCGGCGGCGGGGGCCAGGCCGACGGCGCGGACGCCCGCTCCGGCGGCGCGGGGGTCTGCTCCGGCGGCGCGGGGGCGGGCGCGGGGGCCGGGGCGGGGTCGTCCCAGTCGTTCCACCAGTGGGGCCCGGGGGTGGGGTCGGGCATGCTCTCGTCCTTCCAGGGGGCGGCGAGCCGGGCGTCGGGGGCGTCGCCGCCGGACGGGACGTCGCGCGGTTCGGCGGCCGCCCGCGCGGCGGCGCCCGCGACGGGGCGGTCCTCCGCGGCGGGGGCCCCGGCGCCGACGGGGATCGGGTCGGGGGCGGTGGCGCGGGCGGGGGACGGGACCGGGGGCGGCGCGGCGGCGGTCCGGGTGCGGCGGCGGCGCGGCGGCGGGTCGGCGACGAGCGGGCGCTGCTTGCCGTGCTTGGGGCCGAGCCAGCCGCGCCGGCTGGGCAGGGTGAGGCCGCCGATGAGCCCGCCGACCAGGACGAGCGCCGCGCCGAGGATCAGCCCGGACGAGGTGCCCGCGCGGAACGTCTCGAGTTCGGCGGCGCCCGCGCCCTCGGCGGGGACGCTGTGGATGAGCAGCCCGACGATCGCGATGCCGAACGCGCCGGACGCCTCCCGGATCACGTTGATGACGCCGCTCGCGACGCCCGCCCGCTCCTCGGGGACGGCCTTCAGCACGTACATGACGAGCGGCATGCCGAGGGCGGCGCCGACGCCGACGAGCATGACGCCGGGCATCAGGTCGGCGTAGCCGTCGCCGCGCTGGATCGTGGAGAACAGGAACATGCCGAGGGCCATCAGCGCCATCCCGCCGCCGATGGCGGGGCGCGGGCCGATCTTGGCGGCGAGCAGGAACGCGACGGGCGTCAGCACCATGATCGTGATGGCCGGGGGCAGCATGACGAGCCCGGCCTGGGGCGGCGAGAAGTCCAGGAAGCGCTGCAGGAACGTCGCGGAGTAGAACATCATGCCGTTGAAGCCGATGCCGTAGAGCATCTGCGACAGGAGCCCGCCGGTGAAGACGCGGTTGCGGAAGAACCGCATGTCGATCATCGGGTCGGGGGCCCAGCTCTCGACCATGACGAAGCAGACGAGCGCGATGGCGCCGAGGGCGAAGACGGCGAGCACCGACGGGTCGGTCCAGCCGTGCTTGTTGCCGGTCTCCAGCGCGTAGATGAACGCGAACAGCATCGTCGCGGAGATCAGCACGCCGGGCAGGTCGACGCGGGCGTCCTTGTTCTCGCCGTGCCCGGTGAGGGTGAACATGCCGAGCAGGATCACCAGGACGCCGGGCACGATGTTGATGAGGAAGATCCAGCCCCAGTGCCAGTGCTGGACGATGATGCCGCCGATGGTGGGGCCGAGGGCGGTGGCGCTGGACGCGGCGGCGATCCACACGATGTTGCCGATGGAGCGCTGCTTGTCGGTGCGCCCGACGGTGACCATGACCTGGGTGGCGGGCAGCGCGAGCGCGGCGCCGGCGCCCTGCGTGATGCGGGCCAGGATCAGGACGTCCGTGGACTGCGCGAGCCCGCAGACGGCGGACGCCGCGGTGAACACGATCATTCCGGACGTGAACGTGAGCCGCGGGCCGTAGACGTCCGTCAGCCGGCCGCCCGCGATCATCAGGCACGAGAACATCAGGATGTACCCGGTGGCGACCCAGTCCTTGGCCGAGTCCGACATGTCGAGGTCGGCCATGATCGTGGGCAGCGCGTTGAAGACCACCGTGTTGTCCATGGTGATCATGAATGCGCTGACGGCGACGACCGCCAGCGCCCATCGGTATCTGCCCCGGGTCAACGGTGGACGCGGCGCGACCTCCCCCGCGCGCGGGAAATCGGCCGCTACCCCCTAAAATGTGTCGCGACTATTGTTACTTTTGGTTCATTCCTCGTTACCCATCACATCTGTCGGATGGGCGTCTCAACTATCCCATCAGGCCACAATGGTTACTACCGAGTCTTGTCATCGCCGTGACAAGTGGCTGCGGAGAAAAGTGGTCTGGGTGCGCATCGTGAGCCGGGCAGAGTGGGACAAAGTGGGTCCCTCGCTTCGATGAACGATCCCGGTTTCATGGGGGGAACCCACCGCATGTCAAGCAACGATCGTTCCGGAGCCGCGCGGGACATCCCGCAGGATCGGGCTCGGATCAGCGAGGATTCGATTCGCCGGCACCTGATCGAGCAGATCGCGCGTCGCTCCCGGACCACCGCCGACCAGATCGATCCCGACCGCCCGCTCGAGGAGTTCGGGCTCGCCTCCCGCGACGCCGTCGCGATCGCCGGCGAGCTCGAGCAGATGCTCGGCCGGTCGCTCCCCGCCACCCTCGTCTGGGAACACCCGACGATCGACAAGCTCTCCGCGGCCCTCGCGTCCGGCGCCGACCTCGCCGCCGCCGCGAGCGCCGCACCGGCGGCGCCGTCCGGCCCCGCCGCCCCGTCGCCCGCCCCCGCCGCGGACGAGCCGATCGCCGTCGTCGGCATCGGCTGCCGCTTCCCCGGCGGCGACCGCGACCTCACCGGCCCCGCCGACTACTGGCGGTTCCTCACCGGCCGCGGCGACGCGATCCGGGAGGTCCCGGACGGCCGCTGGGACCCGTTCGACGACGGCTCCCCCGAGGTCGGCGACCTGCTCGCCCGGACCACGCGCCTCGGCGGCTTCCTGGACGACGTCGCCGCGTTCGACGCCGCGTTCTTCGGCATCACGCCGCGCGAGGCCGCCGTCATGGACCCGCAGCAGCGGCTCGTCCTCGAAGTCGCCTGGGAGGCGTTCGAGCACGCCGGGATCGGCCCGGCGTCGCTGCGCGGCAGCCGCACCGGCGTGTTCGTCGGCGTGTCCGCGCCCGAGTACGCGGCGTTCACCGCGTCCGACCCGGCCGCCCTGGAGCCGTTCACCGCGACCGGCGCCGCGCTCAGCATCATCGCGAACCGGCTGTCGTACCTGCTGGACCTGCGCGGCCCCAGCATGATCGTCGACACCGCGTGCAGCTCGTCGCTGGTCTCGACGCACCTCGCCGTGCAGGCGCTGCGGCGCGGCGAGGCCGACGTGGCGCTCGCGGGCGGCGTGAACCTGCTGCTGTCCCCGACCGTCACGATGACGTTCGACCTCGCCGGGGGCACCGCCGCCGACGGGCACTGCAAGGCGTTCGACGCGTCCGCCGACGGGATGGTCCGCGCGGAAGGCTGCGGCGCGGTCGTGCTGAAGCGGCTGTCGGACGCGCTCCGCGACGGCGACCGCGTCCTCGCGGTCGTCCGGGGCAGCGGCGTCAACTCCGACGGCCGCTCCAACGGGCTCGTCGCCCCCAACTCCGAGGCCCAGCGCGCGCTCCTGCGCGACGTGTACGCGTCCGCCGGGATCGACACCCGCGAGGTCGACTACGTCGAGGCGCACGGCACCGGCACGTTCCTCGGCGACCCGATCGAGGCGAAGGCCGTCGGCGAGGTCCTCGGCGCGGGCCGCGCCCCGGACGAGCCCCTGCTGCTCGGCTCGGCGAAGTCGAACCTCGGGCACATGGAGTCCGCCGCGGGCGTCGCCGGGCTGATCAAGGCGGTCCTCGCGCTGCACCACGGGACCATCCCGCCGAGCGCGCACTACCGCGAGCCGAACCCGCACATCCCGTTCGACGACCTGCGGCTGCGCGTCGTCGACGAGGAGACGCCGTGGCCCGACCGCGGCCGCCCCGCCCGCGCGGGCGTGTCCGGATTCGGGTTCGGCGGGACGAACGCGCACGTCGTCCTCGAAGCGGCGCCGGCGCCCGAACCGCGCGTCCAGCCCGCGGCCGTCCGCACGTTCCCGCTCTCCGACACCGCCGACGACCGCGTCCGCGACCACGCGTCCGCCCTCGCGTCCTGGCTCCGCGACACCGACGCCGGCGCCGCCGCCGCGCTCCCCGACCTCGCCCGCACCCTGCACGGCCGCGCCGGACGCGGCCGGGCCCGCGCCGCCGTCGCCGCCCGCGACCGCGCCGGGCTCGTCGACGGGCTCACCGCGCTCGCCGAGGGACGCCCCCACCCGGGCGTCGTCACCGGCTCGGCGCTCGGCACGCCCGGCCGTCCCGTCTGGGTGTTCTCCGGGTACGGGGCGCAGCGCGCGGGCATGGCGCGGCGGCTCCTGGAGGAGGAGCCCGCGTTCGCCGAGGCCATCGACGACCTCGACGGGCTGTTCGCCGAGGAGGGCGGCCCCGCCCTGTGGGACCTCCTCGAATCCGGCGCGGAACCGGGCGGCCCGGCCGAGACCATGCCCGTCCTGTTCGCGATCCAGCTCGGCCTCGCCCGCATGTGGGCGTCCTACGGCGTGACGCCCGCCGCGGTCATCGGCCACTCGATGGGCGAGGTCGCCGCGGCCGTCGTCGCCGGGGCGCTCACCCCGCAGGACGGCGTCCGCGTCATCTGCCGCCGGTCCCGCCTCCTCACCCGCCTCGTCGGCGGCGGCGCGATGGCCGTGCTCGGCGCGTCCGCCGCCGAGGTCGGGCGCCTCGCCGGCGACCTGCCCGAGGTGTACGCGGCCGTCCACTCGTCGCCGAAGCAGACGGTCGTCACCGGCGACGCCGGCCAGGTCGCCGAGATCGTCGCGCGTGCCGAGGCCGAAGGGCGCCTCGCCCGCATGGTGAAGGCCGAGGGCGCGGGCCACTCCCCGCAGGTCGACCCGCTGATCCCCGAACTGCGGGAGCTGCTCGCCGGCGTCGGCGCCGAACGGGGCACGCCCCTCGCCGACGGGATCGTCCTCTACACCACCGCCCTGGACGACCCGCGCGCCGTCTCCGCCGCCGACGCGACGCTCGACGCCGGGTACTGGGCCGCGAACCTGCGCAACCCCGTCCGGCTGACCGACGCCGTCGCCGCCGCGTCCGAGGACGGGCACCGCACGTTCGTCGAGGTCAACGCGCACCCGATCCTCGCGCACGCCGTCGGCGAGACCCTCGACGGCAGCGGCGCGCTCGTCACCTGCACCCTCAAGCGGGCGCCGAAGGGCCAGGAGACCGACGACACCGTCACCTTCCACGCGCAGCTCGCCCGCCTCGCCGCGCACGGCCTCGCCGTCGCCGCGCCCGCCGACGGCGCGATCACCGACGTCCCGTCCTCGCCGTGGCGGCACGAGCGGCACTGGGTCGACCTGTCCGCGCGCGCCGACCGGGGCCGCGACGAGCACCCGCTGCTCGGCGCGCACGTCGAACTGCCCGGCGAGGACCGGCACGCCTGGCGCGCCGACGTGGGCCTCGCCGCCCGCCCGTGGCTCGCCGGCCTCGCCGTCCACGGGCTGCCCGTGCTGCCGGTCGCCGCGTACGCCGAGATGGCCCTCGCCGCCGGCGCGAGCGCCCTCGGCACCGGCGCCGTCCGCGTCAACAGCCTGTGGATCGAGCGGCCCCTCGCGCTCGCCGAACACACCACCGTCACCACCACCTGGACCGAGGACGAGCAGCGCGTCGAGATCCACGCCCGCACGCCCGCCGGGACCTGGACCCGGCTGGCCAGCGCGGACGTCGGCGAGGACGACCGCCCGCCCGCCGCCGAACCCGCCGCGGACACCGGCGGCCTGCCCGAGGTGCCCGCCGCCGAGCGCGGCAGCCGCCACTACCGCCTGCACCCCGAGGTCCTCGACCGGTGCCTCGCCGTCCTGTCCGCCGAGGCCGCCGCCCTCGCGGGCGACGGCGTCTGGCTCGCCGAGACCATCGGCGGCCTGCGCGTGCACGGCCCGACGCACCGCGGCGGCCGCGTCCGCGCGACCGCCCGGCACGGCGAGGACGGCGTGCTCGGCACGGTCGTCCTGCACGGCCCCGGCGGCGAAGTGCTCCTCGAGGCCACCGGCATCGTGCTCCGCCGCACCGAGCGCCCCGACGTCCCCGTCCCCCTGCACGACAAGCTCGTCGAGGTCGTCTGGGACGAGACCGCGGCGCCCGGCCCGGCCCCCGAGGACGGCGGCGCGTGGCTGCTGCTCTCCGACGAGGACGACGCGCTCGCCGCGGCCGTCGCCGCCGGGCTCGAGGAGCGCGGCCGCACCGTCATCCGGCACCGGCCCACCGCGGCGCCGCCCGACGACCACCCGATGGACGAGCACCGGGTCGCGGGCGTCGTGCTGGTGCCGTCCGCCGGGCTCGTCGACGAGGACCTCGTGCTCGCCGTCGCGCGGATCAGCCGCACCCTCCCCGACGGCCCCCGCTTCTACGTCGCGACCCGCACCGCCGTCCCCGTCCTGGACGGCGAGGCCGGCGAGCCCGCGCACGGGTTCGTCCGCGCGCTCACCCGCGTCCTGGCGTTCGAGCGGACGGTCCAGCGCGCGACGCACGTCGACGTCGACCGGCCCGCCGACCTCGTCGCCGAACTGCTCGCGGACGGCGACGCCCGCGAGGTCGCGTGGCGCGGCGGCGCCCGGTACGTCGCGCGGCTCGCGCCCGGCGCGGTGCCCGAGCCGCCCGCGAAGCGCAAGCGGATCGTCCGGCGCGGCGGCGCGTACGTGATCACCGGCGGGTACGGCGGGATCGGCCTGGTCACCGCGCGGCTGCTCGCCGAACGGGGCGCGGGGCGGATCGTGCTGTCCGGCCGCCGCGGACCGGACGACGCCGCCGAGAAGGTCATCGCGCGGCTGCGCGAGAGCGGCGTCGACGTGGGGATCGTCCTCGGCGACATCGCGGCGCCCGGCACCGCCGAGCGGCTGGTGCGGGTCGCGCAGGAGGGCGGCGTGCGGCTGCGCGGCGTCGTGCACGGCGCCGGCGCCATCGACGACCGGCTGATCGCCGACCTCGGACCGGACGATCTCCACAGGGTGTGGACGGCGAAGGTGGAGGGCGCCCGGCGGCTCAGCGAGGCCACCTGGGACCTCGACCTCGACTGGCTCGTCATGCACTCGTCCGCCGCCGCGCTGCTCGGCTCGCCGGGGCAGGGCGCGTACGCCGCCGCGAACGCCGCGATCGACGCCCTCACCGCGTACCGGCGGGCGCACGGCCGCCCCGGCACCACCGTCAACTGGGGCACCTGGTCCCAGGTCGGCGGCGCCGCCGACCTCGCCGTCGCGGTCATCGAGCCGATCAGCCCCGAGGAGGGCGCCGAAGCGCTCGAAGCCCTGCTCGTGCACGACCGTCCGGCGACGGGCGTCCTGCGGTTCGACCCCGCGACCGCGGTCGGGCTGTTCCCCGAGATCCGCACCATGCCGTACTTCGCGGCGCTCACCGAGGCCGCCAGCGGCGCGGACGACGACACCGGCGACTGGCCGGGCATCGACGCCCTCAAGGAGCTGCCGCCCGCCGAGGCCCGCAAGGCCATCGCCGCGCAGGTCCGGTACCGGATCGCGTCCGTGCTCGGCTTCGAGCCGCAGCGCCTCGACCCCGCGGTGCCGCTCACCGACCTCGGGCTCGACTCGCTCGTCGCCGTCCGGATCAAGAGCGGCGTCGAGCACGACCTCGGCCTCACCGTCCCCGCGTCCGTGCTGCTGCAGGGCGCCAGCGTCAACGTGTTCGAGGAGTGGGCGGCCGGCGAGCTCGGCCTCGCCGGCGCGCCCGCCCCCGCGCAGGCCGCCGCGAACGCCGAACCCGGCTACGTGATGCCCCGCGACGCCGCCGAACGCCTCGCCGTCCGCATCTTCGAGGACGTCCTCGAAGTCGACCGGGCCGGCGTCACCGCGGACTTCTTCGCCGACCTCGGCGGGACGGACGCGCACGCCGACCGGCTCGTCGCGACGATCGCGAAGGAACTCGGCCGGGAGGTCACCCGCGGCGAACTGCTCGCGACACCCACCGCCGAGCACGTCGCGGAGTTCATCCGCGCCGCCGACGAGGAGGCCGCACGGCAGACCGTCCGTCCGCTGAAGGCATCCGGGACGCGGCGCCCGCTCTTCATCGCCCACCCGGCGGGCGGCACCACCGCCTGCTACCGGCAGCTCGTCGACCTGCTCGGCGACGACCAGCCGGTGTACGGCCTCGAACGGTTCGAGGACGCTCCGTCCGTCGAGGAGCGCGCCGCCCGGTACGTCGCGCACCTGCTGGAGGCGCAGCCCGAGGGCGCGTTCCGGCTCGGCGGCTGGTCGTTCGGCGGCGTCCTCGCCTACGAGACGGCGCGGCGGCTCCGCGCCGCCGGACGCGACGTCGAGTTCGTCGCCCTGTTCGACGCGGGACTCCCCCTCGCCGTGGACGACGAGTCCGACACGCTCGCGCGCCGGTTCGCGGCGTTCGCCGACTACATCAACGAGACGTACGGCCTGGACGTCGCCCTCACCTACGAGGAGCTGTCCGGGCTGGACGAAGAGGCGCAGTTCGCGCTGGTCATGGAGCGGGCGGCGCCGCTGGTGGATCACATTCCGCCGGCCGCGCTGACCCATCAGCTCACGTCCCACCAGGACACCCGATCCCTGGAGGCGTACCGGCCGGGGCCCTACGACGGCCGCGTCATCCTGTACTACGCGCCCGAGGAGACGCCCTGGGCCGTCCGGGACGCCCGCTACGTGCTCGACGGGACGAACGGTTTCGGCGGGCTCTGCTCCGACCTGGAGAAGGTGACGATCCCGGGCGTGCACCACCTCAACCTGCTGGATCCCCCCGGCGTGCGGACGCTCGCCGCGGACCTGGAGGACCGGCTCGCCGGGCGCAGGCCCGGCGCGGTCCCGCGCAGTGAACCGCCGGAGGCCGCGGGCGCGGCCGCGCGCCGCCGGCCCACCCCGGCCCGCTGAGGGCCTGCCCCACCCCGTCGTTACGGAGGACACCCATGGCTCAGCCCGGCTCGTCCCACCCGCTCCTCGACGCCGTCCGCGGCGGCGCCAGCGGTCCCGAGCTGCAGGAGATCGACCTTCCGACCCGCTTCCGCGCAGCCTTCACCCGCAAGGACGAGGTGGGGATCTTCGAAGGCGAGACCGACAAGGACGTGCGCCGCTCGCTGCACGTCGACGAGGTCGAGATGCCCGAACTCGCCCCCGACGAGTGCGTCGTCGCGGTGATGTCCGCGGCGATCAACTTCAACACCGTCTGGTCGGCGATCTTCGAGCCGGTCCCGACGTTCGCGTTCCTGGAGAAGTTCGGCCGCCAGGGCTGGTACGGCGCCCGGCACGACCTCCCGTACCACATCCTCGGCTCGGACGGCTCCGGCGTGGTCGTCCGCACCGGCGAGGGCGTCCGGAACTGGAAGGCCGGCGACAAGGTCGTCCTGTCCCCGTTCTTCGTGGACGAGGAGGACCACGGCTCCTACGACGACGGCATGATGAGCGAGAGCCAGCTCGCGTGGGGCTTCGAGACGAACTTCGGGTCGCTCGGCGAGTACTGCATCGTCAAGGCGAACCAGCTCATCCGCAAGCCGAAGCACCTCACCTGGGAGGAGGCGGGCTCGAACACCCTGTGCGCGGCCACCGCGTACCGGATGCTCGTCGGCCCGCACGGGGCGCGGATGAAGCAGGGCGACGTCGTCCTGATCTGGGGCGCGACGGGCGGGCTCGGCTCGTACGCGACGCAGCTCGTCCGCAACGGCGGCGGCATCCCGGTCGCGGTCGTGTCGTCGCCGGAGAAGGCGGACATCGTCCGGGCGCAGGGCTGCGAGCACATCATCGACCGCAGCGAGCTGAACCTCGGCGAGCAGGGCCTGCGGAACCCGAAGGCGGGCCGCGTCCTCGGCGAGGCGATCCGCTCCCTCGTCGGCGAGGACCCGGGGATCGTGTTCGAGTACCTCGGCCGCGAGACGTTCGGCGCGTCCGTCTACGTGGCCCGCCGCGGCGGCAAGATCGTGACGTGCGGCTCGTCGACCGGCTACCGGCACGAGTACGACAACCGCTTCCTGTGGATGCGGCTGAAGAGCATCATCGGCTCGCACGGCTTCAACTACCACGAGGCCGTCGAGATCAACCGGCTCATCTCGCTCGGCATGATCCACCCGACCCTGTCGAAGGTGTACGGCCTCGACGAGGCCGGCGAGGCGACCCGCGCCGTCCAGACGAACGCGCACGTCGGGAAGGTCGCGGTCCTGTGCGGCGCGACCGCCGAGGGCCAGGGCGTCGACGACCCGGCGATGCGCGAGCGCATCGGCGAGCACAACCTGAACCGCTTCCGCCGCTGACACGCCCCGCCCCGGGCGGCGCCCCCTCCCCCCAGGCGCCGCCCGGCCTCCCCTCCCGCGCGACCGCGTTCTCAGGCGGCGTCGGTGAACTGCACGGTCAGCTTCGCTCCGAGCGCATGGGCGATGCGGTCGAGCACTCCGATGGTCGGCGTGGGCCCGCCAGCTTCCAGCCGGGAGAGGGCGGGCTGCGTCATGCCGGCCCTCCTGGCGAGTTCGGCCTGCGACCAGCCCATGGCCTGGCGCCGTTCCCTGACGGCGTTTCCCAGTTCGAAGGCGATGCGGGCCTCCTCCCGTCCGGCGCGGACCTCGTCGTTGTCGCGGCCCGCGCCCGGCACCCAGCGCGCATGGGGGCTCTGCTGCTCTCCCATTGCCTCACACCTCCCTGATGTAGTCCGTCCGTGCATGGCCGTGCTCGTCCTGGCACACCTTCATGGCCCGCACCGCACGCTCGATCTCCGCGACTTCGCGGTCCTGCGTCTTGTAGAACACCGTGAGCAGGATGACTCGCCTCCCTGGCGCGAGCCAGTAAGTGATGCGCACCTGACGTGGATGCAAGTGGATGCGGAGCTCCCGCAGCCCGCCGCCCAGATGCCGCGACCACGGCTCGCCCAGCGTTTCGGCGTTCTCTGCGAGGATTTCGACGAACTGTTCGACGCGGCCGTACTCGCGGTCGGTGAGCGAATCCAGCCATGTCATGATCTCCGGCTCGATCTCGACGTTGTAGAGGCCTATGCATTGGACGCTATATGCATCGGATGCTATCAAACGCGTGTTTACGCAAGGTGATCCCACGTGGACGCAGCGGAGATGTGAGATGTCGTCGGGAGGGGCGGCCGGTTCTGGTCGGATGTCGACCTAGACTTTCGCCCTGACCGGTCCACGGGTCATGATTTGCCCCACACTGGTCTCATAAGTAGGTAATTACCCCGTGTGTGTGGCGCGGAACGCAGGGGAACCGAGCGGCGGGGAGGGTACGTGTCGGACGACGGTTCGAGCGCCACCGGGCGACCTTGGGCGGATCTGCCCAGGGAGTTGGCCGATCACATGCGGCCGCACCTCGACGAGGTGGCGGACGACATGATGCAGGAGATCCAGACGCGGGTCCGCGAGTACGACCGGCCGGGCGACGGGGCCTACTCGGGCACCCTGCGGCAGGCCGTGGAGCGCGTGCTGCACTACTTCGTGGACCGGGTGGCGGATCCGGACCACGAGCCCGCGTCCGTGACCGACTTCTTCCGCGCGATCGGGCGCGGCGAGGCCGGCGAGGGCCGCAGCCTCGACGCCATGCAGACCGCGATGCGGGTGGGCGGCATGATCGCGTGGCGCCGGATCACCGAGGGCGCCGACGCGCTGCGCGTCCAGCCCCGCACGCTGGGCGCGGTCGGCGAGGCGCTGATGCTGTTCCAGGACGAGCTGGCGCACGCGGCGGCGGAGGGCTTCTCCCAGGCCAAGGCCGAGGTGGCCGGGGAGATGCAGCGGCGCCGCAAGCGGCTGCTCGACCTGCTGTTCGCCGACCCGCCGGCCGGGGCGGAGGCCGTCGCGGACCTCGCGGCGGCCGCGCACTGGCCGCTGCCGCGGACGGTCGCGGCGGTCGCGCTGGGCCGCCAGGTCCGCGACGACCGCGGGACGGCGTTCCCGCCCGACGTGCTCGCCGACCTGACCCGCCGCACCCCCAGCCTGATCATCCCGGACCCGGACGGCCCCGGCCGCGCGAAGCTCGTCGACCGGGCGCTCGCCGGGACCCCGGCCGTCGTCGGCCCGACCGTCCCGGTCATGGAGGCGGGCCGCTCGTTCCAGTGGGCCCGCAAGACGCTGTGCCTGGTGCAGCGCGGCGTCATCGAGGGCGACGGGGTGGTGCGCAGCGTGGAGCACATGTCCACGCTGATCCTGTTCCAGGACGAGGGGCTCACCACGGCGCTCGCGGACCTGCGGCTCGCGCCGCTGGCGCACCTGCGGCCGAGCCAGCAGGACCGGCTCGCCGAGACGCTGCTGGCGTGGCTGCAGTCGGGCCGCAACGCCAACGAGGTCGCGATGCGCCTGCACGTGCACCCGCAGACCGTCCGGTACCGGCTGCGGCAGCTCGAGGAGCTGTTCGGCGACCAGCTCCTGGACCCGGACCTGCGGTTCGACCTCGAGATCGTGCTGCGCGCCCGCGCGCTGCTGGCGGCGGGGCCGGGCGAGCACCTGATCCCGTCCGCGAAGGCGGCCGTGGGGGACAGCGGCGAGGTCGTCAGCTTCCGGCGGACCTGACCCGCAGCCGCTCGGCGGTGGCGACCCGCTCCGCCAGCCGGGTCTGCGCGTCGCACAGCAGCCACAGCTCGCCCTCGTCGAGGGCGACGATCTCCTCCAGGCAGCCGTTCAGCAACTGGTAGTCCGTCAAGGGCGTCACCCGGGTGGCGCGCAGGCCACGGTCCGAGCGTTCGCTGTGCCAGCCGGGCATGCACATGGACACCGACATCACCGCGGACTCCTTGGTCGGCCTATGGTAGGACTACCGTAGGCGGCCGGGGGCCGTGTCACAACGTGTTCGGCAGAACACGGACAGAGATTGTCGCGGTGCCCGGCGCGGCTCGGGAGCGAGGTGAGCCTGACGGTACCGGCCCCGGGCCCGGACGCGGTATGAGATCGTGAGATCGACGTACGCAGTTCGGAGCAGGATCGGGTATGCCGCGACCCCCCACGAAGGCGCAAGCGATCACCAGTGCGCTGGCCGCCCGGATCGTCGAGGGCGAGCTCGACCCGGGCGCGTGGCTGCCCTCCGAGCGCGAACTCGCCCGCGAGTTCGGCGCCGACCGCTCCACCGTCCGCCGGGCGCTGCGGATGCTCGCCGGGCAGGGCCTCGTCCGCGTGGAGCACGGCTCCGGGGTGCAGGTCCGCACCGCCGGGCGGATCCGCCGCGCGGCGTCCGACATCACCCGCCAGGTCGGCGGCTGGCGCGGCTTCCACGTGTCCGCGCAGAGCACCGGCACCCCCTTCACCCGGACGGACGTCGCGGAGGTCGCCGCGGACGAGCGGCTCGCGCGGCGCCTCGCGGTGCCCGCCGGGACGCGGCTGCTGCGGCGCGCCCGCGTCCAGGGCGTGGAGGGCGAGCCGCCCGTGCAGACGGCCACGACCTGGGTGCCGCTCGACGTGGTGGAGCGGGTCCCGGTCCTGCGGGAGGTCGACACCGGGCCCGGCGGGATCTACTCGCGGCTGGAGGAGGCGGGGCTCGCGATCGTGTTCGAGGAGACGGTCACCTGCCGGCTGCCGCGCGCGGAGGAGCAGGAGGTGCTGGAGATCGGCCCGGAGCAGCCGGTGCTGACGCTGTGGCGCCGCGCGCACGACCAGGACGGCCGCGTGGTCGAGGTGACCCACCGGGTGGTGGCGGGCCACCGGCACGAACTCATCTACCGATACGGGGCGGGAGTCTGACATGTCCGACCTCCAGGAGGGCGACGGGGCGGACGGCGGGCGCCCCGCCGTGCGCCGGATCGCGTCGCGCGTCGTGTACGAGAACCCGTGGATGGTCGTCCGCGAGGACGAGATCGAGCGGCTCGACGGCTCGCGCGGCATCTACGGCGTCGTCGACAAGCCCGACTTCGTGCTGGTCGTCCCGGAGGAGAACGGCGGCTTCCACATGGTGGAGGAGTACCGCTACCCGATCGGGCGCCGGACGTGGAACTTCCCGCAGGGCTCGGCGCCCGGCCGCGCGCACGTCGAGCCCCTGGAGCTGGCCCGCCGGGAGCTGGCCGAGGAGACCGGGTTCACCGCCGGACGGCTGCGCCGCATCGGCTACCTGAACTGCGCGCACGGCACGAGCGGCCAGGGCTTCACGGTCTTCCACGCGACCGACCTGACGCCCGGCGAGCCGGACCGGGAGGTCGAGGAGCAGGACATGCGGCAGCGGTGGGTGTCGCGCGCCGAGTTCCGCGAACTCGTCGCGACCGGCCGGATCACCGACGACTCCACCCTCGCCGCCTACGCCCTGCTCGCCATCGCGGCCGGCTGACGCCGGACGCCCGCGGCGGGTCAGCGGGCGGGCCGCAGCGCCGTGCCGAGGACCGCGCGGATGCGGTCGGGGTCGGCCTCGCCGTCGCCGAGGAGGACGGCCGTGCACAGGCCGTCGGCCAGCGCCACGAACGCCGTGACCGCGTCGGGGTCGTCGGTGCGGGTCCGGGCGAGTTCCGCGACGTTGTCGCGCCAGCTCCGGGCGGCGGGGCGCAGGGCGGGCCGGCGGGCCGCCAGGGTCGACAGCTCCCGTTCGGCGAGCGCGCGCTCCCGGCCGTCCCCGCCCGATTCGGCGATGAGCCGGGCGAGGCCGCCGACCGGGTCGTCCGCGGACTCGATGAGGCTGCGGATGCGGCGGGTGTACTCGTCGGTGACGCCGGTCAGGGCGGCGATCAGCAGGTCGTCCAGGGTCGCGAAGTAGTAGAGGGTGAGGCTGGTGGTGATCCCGGCCTCCTTGGCGACGGCGCGGTGGGTGACGCCGGCGGCGCCGTCGCGGCGGACGACCGCCAATTGTTGGACGGAAAAGGGGCGCCGTCCCCCCGGAACGGCGCCCCTTCGCCTTCGCGGCCTTCCGGCCCGGCCTCCTAGTCCCCCGGCGCCGGCGTGCGGGTCAGGTTGTCAGGGGTCGACAGCCGATAGCAGATGACGGGGTCGTTCGCGTCGCGGACCACCGGGCTGCGGTCGAGGAGGTCGCGGGCGCGGGCGCGGGACAGGTTCGCGGCCGTCGCCGGCTCGTCCTCCGCCAGGTCCCCGGCGACCTGCCGCAGGGCGCACGACCGCAGCGGCTCCGGGAGGCGGTCCAGCGCCGGGACGGCGTCGGCCGACAGGTTCCCCAGGTACAGCACGTCGATCTTGCCGGTGGCCGCGAACCGGTCGACGTTCCGCTCCGCGATGAACGCGTCCGGGTTGAGCGCCGCGAGCGCGAGCAGCGCGGCGGCGCCGCTGCCCGCGACCGCGCGGGGCAGCAGCGACCGGCGGTACCCGAACACCGCGCCGACCCCGCCGAGCACCACGACCAGCCCGAGCCACATCTCGAACGCGTGCACCCACAGCCGCATCCGCGTCCAGCCGAACGCCTCCTCGTACAGGTACAGGCGCCGCAGCGCGACCGCGACGACCACCAGCGTCAGCGCGCACAGCAGCCCCAGCAGGACCCGGACGCTCACCCGGTCGGCGCGCGCGGCCGACGGGGCCCACGTCATCGCCAGCGCGATGACGGCGATCACGAGGACCGTCACCACCACGAGCTGGAAGAAGCCCTGCCGCGCGTACTCGGCGTAGGTGAGGCCGGTCTCCGCGAGCAGCGCGTCCTTGTCGGCGGCGAGGAACACCCGGGCCTGGACGGCGCAGAAGGCGAGGAACAGCAGGTCGAGCGCGGCGATCGGGACGATCCACGACCAGCGCCCGGCCGGGGCGGGGCGCGCCGGGGTGAGCATGTGCAGCGGCGGCGGCGCCTGCGCGAGGTGGACGCCCGCGAGCGCGGCGAGCATCGTGGCGACGAACGCGAACGTGTAGACGAACGTGCTGCCGCCCGAGATGTCCGGGATGAGGCCGGCCGCGAGGTCGCCGAACGCCGCGTCCGCCCCCGCGAAGAGCGCGCCGAACACCAGCAGCAGCCCGGCCGCGATCAGCCCGGTGCGGATCACGGGCCAGGTCACGCCGCGTCCCGACGACGCCGCCCGGCTCACGCCGCGCGCCGCCCACGGCAGCATGCGCAGGGCGGCGAACGGGTAGGCACCACCGCCGCCGATCAGCTCGACCCACGACCGTCCGCCCGTCGCCGCGTACGAGGCGACCGGCATGGCGAGCAGCAGCGCGAGCACCGTGATCCAGTCGGCGTCGCGCACCGCGGCCACCCCGACCAGGGCGAGCGCGAGCAGCGCGAACGCGGCCGCGGTGAGGTTGGCGCGGCGGACGCCCCGGCGCCGGCGCGTCGCGGGCGCCACCAGCCGTCCGGCCCGCTGCGCGGCGGCGGCCGCGACGGCCGCGACGGTCGCGGCGACGATCGGCAGGCCCACGCCGTAGGAGTTCTCCAGCATCATCGGGCCGAGCGTCAGCGCGCCGACCGCGCCCGCCCCGGCCGCCGCCGCGACGAACGCGGGGCGCAGCGGCTCCGGCTGCTTCCAGCGCCGGTACATCCGCTGCGTCTTCGTCGGCTTCAGGAAGTACGGCGGCGGCACGGGCCCGTACACGCGCTGCGGCCGCGGCGGGCCGGCGGGCGGCGGGCCCGGGGGCTTCTTCTGCAAGGACACCGGCGTATCGGTCATGCGGAACCTCCGGGGTTCGGGGGGATGACGACGCGGATGCGGCAGCCGGCGGGGACGTCGAGGACGGTGATCTCGCCGCCGTGCAGGTCGGTCGCCCAGCGGGCGATGGCGAGACCGAGCCCGGTGCCGCCACCGGGCGTGCCCGCGCGCGGGCCGGACGCGGCGCCGCGCGAGAAGCGTTCGAACACCCGCGCCCGCTCCTCGGGCGGGATGCCGGGGCCCCGGTCGGCGACCTCCACGACGAGGCCGCCGGACGGGCCCGCGGCGCGGGCGGTGAGCGTGACGGGCGTGCCCGCCGGACCGTGCCGGGCGGCGTTGTCCAGCAGGTTCGCGACGATCTGGTGCAGCCGGTCGCGGTCCGCGACGGCCTGCAGGCCGGGCGGGACGTCCGTCTCGAACACGGCCTCGGGGTGCCCCGCGGCGGCCTCCGCGACGACGTCGTCGACGAACGCGGCGGCGTCCATCCGGTCCGGTTCGAGCGGCGTCGCGCCCGCCTCCGCGCGGGACAGTTCGAGGAGCTGCGTGACGAGCCGGCCGAGCCGCTCGGTCTGGTCGAGCGCCGACTCCAGCACCTCGGGCGACGCGGGGGTGACGCCGTCCGCGACGTTCTCCAGGACGGCCCGCAGCGCGCTGATCGGGGTGCGCAGCTCGTGCGAGACGTTCGCGACGAACTCGCGGCGCTGCCGCTCGACCTCCGCGAGGTCGGCGGCCATCCGGTTGAACGCCTCCGCCAGCTCCCCGACCTCGTCGCGGGACGTCGTCCGCACCCGGCGGCTGTAGTCGCCGCGGGCCATCGCGCGCGCCGCCGCCGTCATGGCGCGCAGCGGCGCGGTCATGCCGTGCGCGATGAGCTGGATGACGCCGAGCGAGATCAGCACCGTCACCGGCAGCGTTTCCCGCGCCCGGAAGCCCAGGCGGTAGCCCCACAGGACGGTCAGCACCGCGACGCACGTGGTCACGACGACCACGACGCCGAACTTGACCCGGATGGAGCGCAGCGGGTCCAGCGGCCGGGGCAGCCGCGCCCACAGCCGCCGCACCGTGCTCATGTCGCGTCCTCCAGGCCGTACCCGACGCCGTGCACCGTGCGGATGAGGCCCTGCCCCAGCTTGCGGCGCAGCGCTTTGACGTGGCTGTCGACGACCCTGGTTCCGGACGCGTCCGTCCAGTCCCACACCTGTTCGAGCAGCACGGCGCGGGTCAGGACGGTGCCGCGGTTGCGCACCAGGCACGCGAGCAGGTCGAACTCGATCGGGGTGAGGTGGACCTCGCGACCGTCCCGGCGGACGCGCCGCGCCTCCGGGTCGATCTCCAGGTCCCCGACCCGCAGCGGCTCCGCCCGGCGCGCGCCGCCCGCCGGTCCGCCGTCGCCGCGCGGCTCCGGCTCCGGCGCCGGGCGCTCGACGCGGCGCAGCACCGCGCGGATGCGGGCGACCAGCTCGCGCATGCTGAACGGCTTGGTCACGTAGTCGTCGGCGCCGACGCCGAGGCCGACGAGCAGGTCCGTCTCGTCGTCGCGGGCGGTCAGCATCAGCACCGGGACGGGACGGTCGGCCTGCACGCGGCGGCACACTTCCAGGCCGTCGAAGCCCGGAAGCATGACGTCGAGGACGATCAGGTCCGGCCGCCAGTCCCGGGCGCGCTCGACGGCGGCGGGGCCGTCGGCGGCGGTCGCCACCGCGAACCCCTCCGCCGCGAGGCGGTCCGCGACCGCGCGGGCGATCGTCGGTTCGTCCTCGACGACGAGGACGCGCTGCGCGGGGGCGTCCGTCCCGCGGTTGCCGTGGTGCGTCACGGCACCCGACTCTAGAAGCCCGCTATGGAGGCCCTGGGGGCGAAATGTGCGGATCCTGTGAAGATGGCGGGCCCGACGCCCCGCTCAGGGCCGGCTACGCCCCGACCGGCCACGTGTGGACGGGCTCGTTGCCCCGCATGTGCGCCGCGTACGCGCGCGTCATCATCCGCAGCGCGTCGTGCCGCGACGTCCCGGACCGCTCGATCTCCTCCACGGTCGCGACCTGCCAGGCGGCGCCCGTCCGTCCGGTCACGCACCGGCGCTCGATGATGCCGAGCAGCCGGTCGCGGCGCGCCGGGTCGACGCCCCACCGGTCGAGGCCCTCGTAGGCGAGCGGCAGCAGCCGCCGCAGCACCAGCTCGGCGGCCGGGACATTGCCCATCCCCGGCCAGTACATCGTGGCGTCCATGCCGTCCCGGGCCGCGCGGTGCAGGTTCTCCTCCGCGGTGTTGAACGACATCCGCGTCCACACCGGCCGGTCCTCCTCCGCCAGCATCCGCACCACGCCGTAGTAGAACGCGCCGTTCGCCACCACGTCCGCCGCGGACGGCCCCGCCGGGAGCACCCGGTTCTCCACCCGCAGGTGCGGGCGGCCCTTGAACACCGCGTAGATCGGACGGTTCCAGCGGTAGACCGTTCCGTTGTGCAAGGTCAGCTCGCCCAGCTGGGGGACGCCGCCCTCGTCCAGTACGGCGAGCGGGTCCTCGTCGTCGCACAGCGGCAGCAGCGCGGGGAAGTACCGGGTGTTCTCCTCGAACAGGTCGAACACCGACGTGATCCAGCGCTCCCCGAACCACACCCGCGGCCGGACGCCCTGCGCCTTCAGCTCGTCCGGGCGGGTGTCCGTCGACTGCTCGAACAGCCGGATCCGGGACTCCTGCCACAACCGGTGGCCGAACAGGAACGGCGAGTTCGCCGCCGTCGCCACCTGCGGGCCCGCCACCGCCTGCGCCGCGTTCCAGTAGGCGCCGAACTGGTCCGGGCTGACCTGCAGATGGAACTGGACGCTCGTGCACGCGGCCTCCGGGGTGATGTTGTCCGCGTGCATCCGCAGCGGCTCCGCCCCGTCGATCGCGATGTCGAACTCCTCGCCGCGCGCCGCGAAGATCTGGTCGTTCAGCATCTTGTACCGCGCGTTGGCCGACAGCGTCTCCTCACCGATGTCGCTGCTCCGCAGCGTCGGCAGGATGCCGATCATCACGAGCCGGCCGCCGACCTCCTGCGCCCGCCCGTCCGCGTGCAGCAGGTGGTCGAAGACCTCCGACTCCAGCTCGCCGGCGCCCTCCCCGCCCAGCTCCCGCGGCGGGATGTTGATCTCCAGGTTGAACTGGCCCAGCTCGGTCGCCCACGCGGGGTCGGCGATCGCCTTCAGCACGTCCGCGTTGCGCATCAGCGGGTCGCCGACCGCGTCGATCAGGTTGAGCTCGATCTCCAGCCCGATGTGCGGGCGCCGGAAGTCGAACTGGGACTCGCCCAGCATGCGCGCCAGGACGTCCAGGCACCTGAGTACCTTCTCCCTGTACCGCCGCCGATCCTCGCCGCTGATGTTGGCCGAGGCCACGTCCCTGCCCATGTGTCCGTCCCTGGTGCTCTGGGGGGAACCGTCATAAAACGGGATGTCCCCCTTAGCAGGGGTGAAAACTTGTCGCCGACGTTTCGGGCCGCCGATTCGTGACCGCTCGGTAGCATGCGGGTCAAGCCCCGGTCACGTGACACTCTGTGATGATGGGAGTGCCCTTGCGGATGCGCCCCCGGTCGATCAGGACCCGGGACACCGTCGTCGCCGCCGTGATCGCCGCCCTCGTGTTCGGCGCGTCCGCCGTCGGAGTCGACGTCGCCGTGCGCACGACCGTCCACGCCGAACTCCTCCAGCGGACGCAGGCGGACGCGCGCCGCGTCAGCGGCGGCCTCCGCGACGGCACCCTCCCCGCCCCCATCCCGGACACCCGCGGCGACATCGTGCTGCAAGTGGTCGAACCGGGCGGACGCGTCCGGAACGCCAACGCGGCCGCTACGGACGGTCCGCCGGTGAGCACACTCTGGCCGTCCAGTCACATGCGGGTCCGCGACTACACCGAATGCCGCGGCTCCTGGCCGAACCGCGACTGCTCCGTCGTCGAGGCCATCCGCGTCAGCACCGCCCCCGACTCCCCGGTCGTCTACGCCGCCCACCCCCTCCCCGCCCACCTGCACAACGGCCTCCTCGAAGCGGGGCTCGCCCTCGGCGTCCTCGCCCTCGCCGCCCTGGCCGCCTGGGTCACCTGGCGCGTCGTCGGCCGCACCCTCGGGCCCGTCGAGGCCATCCGCGCGCAGCTCGCCGAGATCAGCGCCACCGACCTGTCCCGCCGCGTCCCCCAGCCGTCCGGCCGGGACGAGATCGCCCAGCTCGCCCGCACCGCCAACGCCACCCTCGACCGGCTCGAGAAGGCGGTGGCCCGGCAGCGGCAGTTCGCCTCCGACGCCTCCCACGAGCTGCGCACCCCCATCGCCGGCCTCCGCGCCAACCTCGAGGACGCCGCCGCGCACCCGGACGACAACGACCTGCGGGCCGTCGTGAAGTCCGCCCTGCGCGACACCGACCGCCTCGAGTCGATCGTCACCGACCTCCTGCTCCTCGCCCGCATCGGCACCGGCGGGACCGTCGCCCACGAACCGGTCGACCTCGCGGAGCTCGCCGCCGCCGAGCTCCGCCGCCGCACGTCCGCGCACGAGGTCGCCACCGACCTCGCGCCAGGCGTCGCCGTCTCGGCCGTCCGCGTGCAGCTCGTCCGGCTGCTCGGCAACCTCCTCGACAACGCCGAGCGCTACGCCGACACCCGCGTCACCGTCGAGGTGGGCCGCGCCGACGGGTGGGCGCTCCTCACCGTCGCCGACGACGGCCCCGGCATCCCGCCGTCCGACCGCGAACGCGTCTTCGAGCGCTTCACCCGCCTCGACACCGCCCGCAGCCGCGGCGCCGGCGGCACCGGCCTCGGCCTCGCCATCGCCCGCGAGATCGCGCACGCCCACCGCGGCACCCTCACCGTCGCCGCCGCCGGCACGGGCGCCCGCCTCACCCTCCGCCTCCCCCTCGCCGACCGGGTCACGCCTCCTCGGTGAGGACGTCCTCGACGGGACGGCGGACCGAGTGCGGCGCACCGCCCTCGGGCACGCCGAGCCGCAGCAGCATCTGCGGGTGCCCGCCGTCGCAGAACCGCAGCCGCAGCACGGTGCGCAGCTCGGGGACCTGCAGCGACTGGGTGTGGAACGCGGCGGCCAGGCCGTACCCGGCGGCGCGCAGCAGCATCCGCTGGAGCGCCTGCCCCGCGCGGAGGCGGTCCACGGCCGTGTCGCCGGGCGTCGTCAGCAGCACCGCGTCCCCCGCCCGGGCCGTCCCGCCGCCGTCCGCGGGTTCGGCGCCCCAGTCCCGGCCGCCCGCGAAGTCCCGGGAGGGGAAGTGCGGGGCGGTCCGCGGAGCGTGCCGGGGGTAGGCGGCGGGCGGGACGCCGTCCCGGCGCGGCGCACCGGGCGGCGGCGCCCAGCGGGCGATCTCCGCCGCGTAGTCGGGCAGCCGCCGCTGGATCTGCTCCGCGGCGTTGGACAGGGCGGCGACGGCCGTCTCGTCTCCCGTGTCGCCGAGCCGGACGAGCCCGGCGCCCTCCTGTCCCGCCGCGTGCCGCAGCGCCGCGACCGCCTCCGCGGGCACCGGTTCGGGCCCGAACCCGCCGCGGTGGCTGCGGCGGCGCCGGACCTGCGCGTGCTCCCGCACCACCTCGTCGCCCGCGGGCCCCGCGCCGGGTTCCACGTCGATCTCGGCCAGCAGGGTCGGACGGCCCGGGACGGGCAGCGGCCGCACCAGGAACCCGTAGCCCCGCACCCGCAGCGCCAGCCGCAGGGTGTACAGGGCGGCGCCGCAGCTGATCAGCAGCTCGCGGCCCGCCGGGTCGACGACGTCCAGCCGGCGGCCGGCGTCCGCGTGCAGGCTGATCCGCGTCCCGCGCACCCCGAACCGCCACGGCTGCGTGTTGTGCACCGACGGCGCCCACACCGCGTCCTCGACGGCGTCCCGGACGTCGGTCGGCACGCCGCCGGACCCGGCGGGTGCGCGCGTGTTCCTCGTCTGCATGATCACTGTCCCCTCTCCGGCGGAAGCCCACCATCCGGGGGACGGCCCCCGGTAGGGCCGAAGGTCCGTCGCGGACGGGACGTTCGGCGCGCCGCGCGCCCCGGGGGCGTCCCACGTTCGTGAGAAGCTGCCTGTTCGTTCCCGAAGGAGGACGAGATGGCCGACCCCCTCGCCCCGTTCCACTGGCTCGACGAGCACGGCGGCGCCCTCGACGACATCTTCTGCGTGTCGTTCCTCCGCGGCGTCGCCCCCGCGGAGGTCCTGCGCCGCTTCGGCCCGGACGGGACGGTCGGCCGGGAGATGTCGTTCGGGGACCTGTCGGACACGGTCGCGGAGTTCCTCTCGACGACCAGCGGCGGTTCCGGCGGGCACGTGGGGGTGCTCGAGGCGAGCGGCTGGAGCGTCGCCGTGGAGCTGTGGGGCTGGTTCGGCGCCCAGGACGCGGGCGGCCTCTCGGACGGCTGCGAGGTGGTCGCGGTCTCCCGGCACGACTACGCCGAGGACGCCTTCTGCTACGCCGTCGACGGGGAGGTCGTGACCGGTTTCGTCCCGCACAGCCCCGCCCGGCGCTGGGGCCGCGACCCCGACCGGCTCAACCCGCTCCTCCGCGAGCTCGACCTGCCCACCGACCCCCTGGACGACGACGAGTGGGAGGCGTCCTGGGACCGCCTGTTCGAGCACAAGATCGCCCGCGTGTTCGCGCTGGCCGCGAAGCTGACCGGCGTCCCCTTCACCCGCCCCCTCCTCGACTTCCCGCTCCTGGTCGGCCCGACGACCCGGCGCTGACGCGGCCGCCGGACGGACGCGCCTCGCCGGGTCCCGCGAAGCGCCCGGCCACGGCGGCCGCCAGGCCGTCGGGGTCGGCGGTGTCGGCGGCCCACGCGACGTGCCCGTCCGGCCGGACGAGCGCGGCCCGGACGCCCGCCCACTCCGCGCCGGCGCCGGCCGCCGGGCCGGAGTGGACCGTCAGCCGGTGCGCGTCCGCGGGCGGCGGCGCGTCGCCCGCCAGGTCGAGGAGGACGTGGCGGCCCGCGTGCAGCAGCGTGAAGAGGGTCGTGCCGGCGAGCGCCAGGTCGGGGGCGCGGCGCCCGGTCAGCGGGTGCGCGCCGGGCGGGGCGGGGTAGGCGACGCCGAGGCCCGTCAGCCGCAGGGCGAGCGCGTCCGCCAGGTCCGGGACGGCGGCGACGAGTCCGCCGAGCAGGGCCCGCAGCGCCTGCCCGTCGGAGTCGAAGGCGGTCATCAGCGCGGTCTGCGCGCGGGTCGCGAGGAGCAGGTCGGCGCCGACCGGGTGCCGTTCGGCGTGGTAGCCGTCCAGGAGGCGGCCGTCCGGGGCGTCGCCGCGGACGGTCGCGGCGAGCCGCCAGCCGAGGTTCGCGGCGTCCTGCAGGCCCACGTTCAGGCCGACGCCCCCGGCGGGGAAGTGCATGTGGGCGGCGTCGCCCGCGAGCAGGACGCGTCCCGCGCGGTACCGGTCGGCCTGCCGCGCCGCGTTGCCGAAGGTCGACAGCCAGTGCGGGTCGCGCATGCCGAGGTCGCCGCCGGCGATCCGGGCGACCTTGGCGCGCAGCCCGTCCAGGGTCGGGTCGCCCGGCCAGTCGGCGCCCAGCCATGCGGGGTCGGTGCCGACGACCCGGTGCAGCGTCTCCGTCAGCGGCACCACCATGACCCCGCCCGCCGGGCCGGAGACGCTGAGCGCCCCGCCCGGCGGGGGATCGTCCAGGACGACGTCGGCCAGCCAGCCCCACGCGGTCGCGGGGGTGCCGGGGAAGCCGATGCCGGCCGCGTCCCGCACCGTGCTGCGCGTCCCGTCGCAGCCGACGGCGTACCGGGCGTCGAGGACGTACGGCCCGGCGGGGCCGGCGGCCTCGATCCGCACCCGCTCGCCGTCCTGGGTGAGGCGGACGGCCCGGTGGCGGCGCAGCACCCGCGCGCCCATGGCGACGGCGTGCTCTTCGAGGAGCTCCTCGGTGCGGGCCTGCGGGAGCGCGAGCGTGAACGGGAAGGGGGTGTCGAGCCCGCCGAACGGCAGCCGCTCGTCGAGGGCGCCGAAGTGCCCGCCGGGGATGCGGCGGCCGTCCGCCAGGAAGCGGTCCGCGATGCCGCGGGACGCGAGGAGCTCCAGCGTGCGCGGGTGGACGGTCAGCGCCTTCGACCGCGCGTCGCGTTCGGCGCGCGCCTCCAGCACCGTGACGTCCGCTCCGCCGAGCCTCAGTTCCGCGGCCAGCCACAGCCCGACCGGCCCGCCGCCGACGATGACGACCTGTTCCACGCGTACCTCCTTGGTCACTGACCAACAACGGTCCCCAGTACACTAGGTCGGTGACCAAGACGCAAGGGGGCGACGGCCGGCGCGACCCGCTCGGACCCGGCGAGGTCGTCCGCGCCGCCCTGGACCTGCTGGACGAGCGGGGCGCCGCGGGCGTCTCCGTCCGCGGCGTCGCCGACCGGCTCGGCGTCCGCATGAACACCGTCCTGTGGCACGTCCGGAGCAAGGCGCGGCTGCTGGAGCTGATGGCGGACGCGATCGTCGCCGGCGCGCCCCTCGACGGCCTGCCCGCCCGCGGGGACGAGCGCGCCCGCGGGCTCGCGCACCGGTACCGCCGCGCCCTGCTCGCCCACCGCGACGGCGCCGCCGTCGTCGCGGGCACGTACGCCGCGGAACCCGCGACGCTCCGCTTCGGGGACGCCCTGATCGGCGCGCTCCTCGACGGCGGCCGCCCGGAGCGCGAGGCGGCCTGGACCGCCTGGAGCCTCATCTACTTCACGCTCGGCCTCGCCCAGGAGGAGCAGGCCGCCCCGGACGCCCTGGCGTCCGAACTCGGTGAACGCGTCGACCCGGAGCGGCACCCGGCCCTGGCGCGGGTGCTCCCCCACTTCGCCTCCACGGCCTTCGACGACCGCTTCGACCACGGCGTCTCGCTGATCCTGCGCACCCCGCCCCCTTCGTGAGACGGTGGCGGAATGACCGATCCGCTCGCCCCGTTCCGCTGGCTCGACGCCCCGGAGGACGGGCTGGACGAGGTCTTCTGCGTGGCGCTCTTCCCCGGGCTGACCCCGTCCGAGGTGCTGCACCGGTTCGCTCCCGGCGAGGCCGGCCGGGAGGTCGCCTTCGCCGAGCTGTGGGACGTCGGGGACGAACCGGCGCTGGAGGCCGAGGGCGGGCAGGTCGGCGTCGTCCAGGCGAGCGGCGGCAGCGCGGCCGTCGAGATCGGCGGCCGGACCGCCGTCCTGCCGGAGTGCTCCGCCCGCCTGTCGCGCGGCTGCGAGCTGGTCGCCGTGGCCCGGCACGATCACGCCGAGGACCGGTTCGTCTACGCCGTCGACGGTGAGGTGGTCTGCGGATTCGTCCCGCCCCTGCCGAAGGACGGGTGGGGGAGCGACCCGCACCGCATCGACGCGGCGCTGCGCGGCCTCGGCATCCCGACCGACCCCGGCGGCGACCGGCGCGCCGAGTTCGCGCGCCTGCACCCGGACAAGCTTCCCCGGACCTTCGCGCTCGCCGCCGAGCTCACCGGCATCCCGTTCACCCGCGAGCTCACCGCCTTCCCGTTCCTGACCGCCCCCATCACCGTCCGCTGACCCCGCCCGAGGGGCGTCAGCCGGGTCCGGCCAGGGCGGCGAGGCGGCGGGCGAGGCGGGCGGCGGCGGCGCGGAGCTCCGGGGGGTCGAGCACCTCCGCGTCGAACCCGAGCCGGACGATGTGGAGGGCGAGCCGGTCGAGGTCGTCGCCGCCCGCGACGAGGACGCACCGGCCGCCGCCCTCGTCCTCGACGCGGCCGACCTGCGGCGGGATCAGCTCCCGGACGCGGTCGGCCGCCGCGTGCACCCGGACGCGCGCGACGTACCGGTAGGGCCGCTCGGTGACGGAACGCTGCACGTACGCGACCGGGTCGGGATGCTCGCGCGGCCGGAACCGCCAGGTCGTCGCCGCGACGCCGCCCATCCGGTCGAGCCGGAAGGTGCGCCAGCCGTCCCGGTCGACGTCCCAGGCCATCAGGTACCAGCGGCGGCTGGTGGCGACCATCCGCACCGGCTCGACCGTCCGTTCGCGGTCGCCGCCGCCCCGGCCCGCGTACCGGAACCGCACCCGGACGGTGTCGCGGCACGCCCGCGCGAGCGTGACGAGCAGGTCCGGGTCGACCTCGACGCCGGGGCCGACGAGGGTGTCGGTGGCGCCGCGCACCGCGCCGACCTCGGCGCGCAGCCGCGGCGGCATGACCTGGTCGAGCTTGGCGAGGGCCCGCAGCGCGGCGTCGCCCGTCCCGGCGACCGTGCCGCCGGACGCGAGCCGCAGCGACACCGCCGTCGCGATCGCCTCCTCGTCGTCGAGCAGCAGCGGCGGCAGCCGGGCGCCCGCGCCGAGCCGGTAGCCGCCGCCGACGCCCGCCGCCGCGTGCACGGGGTAGCCGAGCGCCCGCAGCCGCTCGACGTCCCGGCGCACCGAGCGGTCGGTGACGCCCAGTTCGGCGGCGAGTTCGGCGGCCGTCCAGGACGGGCGGCGCTGCAGGAGAGCGAGCAGCCGCAGCACCCGCTCGGTCGTCCCCTCCACGGTCACGCGGCCATCGTCGCACGATCGCGGAACGTACCTGTCCGCGATTGGGGGAAGACTCGGGGCCATGACGTGGAATTCCCTGCTCAGAGAGCAGCTCACCTGGCACCGGGACCACCGGTTGCGGGCGCGCCTCGACGGGCTCACCGATGACGAGTACTTCCGGGAGCCGGTGCCCGGCTGCTGGAACCTGCGGCCGCAAGGCGCCGGCCACCTGTCCGAGGTGTCCCTGCTCCGCGACCTCTACCTCCACACTCGTCGGGAGGCGAGCTGATATGGACGTCCAGATCACTTTCGACTGCGCCGACCCGGCCGCGCTCGCCGCCTTCTGGGCGGAGGCCCTCGGCTACCGGGTGCAGGAGCCGCCGGCGGGCTTCGCCACGTGGGACCAGGCCCTGGAGGCGTGGGGCGTGCCGCCCGAGAGGCGCAACGACGCGTCCGCGGCGGTCGACCCCGCGGGCACCGGTCCGCGGCTGTTCTTCCAGCGGGTGCCGGAGCCCAAGCGGGTCAAGAACCGCATGCACCTGGACGTCCGGGCCGCCCCGGGGCTCGAAGGCGAGGCGCGCATGGCCGCCCTGGAGGACGCGGCCGCGCGCCTCGTCGCCCGCGGCGCGACCCGGCTGGAGCGGCACGAACCCGAGCCGCCGATGGGCTTCGGCCACATCGTGATGGCCGACCCCGAGGGCAACGAGTTCTGCCTCGACTGACGCCCGTCCCGCCGCCGCGGGTCAGGCCGGGACGGCGCGGACGAGTTCGGCGTGGATGATGTCGGCGCAGGCGGCGGCGTCGACGGCGAGGCCCTGGTGGTCGCCGGGGAAGGCCAGCGGCTCGACACCGAGCCGGTCGGCCAGGACGCGGGACGACAGCGCGGGGACGCCGTCGCCCGAGGCCGCGCCGACACCGACGGCGACCGGCACCCGGGCGGCGCGCAGCGCGTCGAGGTCGGGCGTGAAGCGCAGCACCGGCAGCAGCACGTGGGACAGGAAGAAGTCGAGGTTGCCCTGGATGCGGCCCATCATCTCCAGCGCCTCGGGCGGCATCTGGGAGGGGTCGGGCATCGCCGGGGGCGCGGCGTTCTCCCCGTCGACGGTGGTGATGAACTTGCCCATCGCCGCGCCGGCGCCGTGCTCGCGGTAGGTGTCGTGCACGTCCTGGAAGGCGGCCCGCCACCGGTCGCGGTCGGGCAGCAGTTCGGGCAGCGGCGGCTCGTGCACGATCAGGGACCGGACCTGTCCGGGGTGGCGGGCGGCCAGGGCCAGGGCGGTGAGGGCGCCGCCGCTGTTGCCCAGCACGTGGGCGGGCCCGCCGCCGAGGGCGGCCAGCAGGCGGTGGGCGTCGTCGGCGAAGACCGCGACGCCGGTGTCGGCGGGCGGTCCGGTCAGCGTGCTGCGGGACAGTCCGCGCTGGTCGTAGGTGACCACGGTGTAGCGGTCGGCCAGCGCGGCCGCCACGGCGGTCAGCGCGCCGGCGTCGGCGGGCCCGCCGGGGATCATCAGCAGCAGCGGCCCGGCGCCCCGGACCTCGTAGTGCAGGCGCGCACCGGGCACCTCGAGCGTCTTGGTCTCGGCTTCGGTCCGGACGAGGGGCTGGACGTCGTTCATGGCGTGCTCCGTTTTCGTTCGATCGGGTGGGGGGTAGGTCAGGCGGGACGGTAGGTCAGGTCGAGGACGCCGTTGGCGAAGGCGGCCGACCGGGCCAGCTCCAGCGGGATCGGCGGGGCGCCTTCGGGGAACAGGCGCATGCCGGTGCCGACGACCAGCGGGTGGACCAGCAGCCGCAGCTCGTCCAGCAGGCCGGCCGCCAGGAGGGTGCGCACCAGGCTGATGCTGCCCGCCACGGTGATCGTGCCGCCGGGCCCGTCCTTGAGCTTCCCGACCGCCGCGGCCGGGTCGCCCTCGATCAGGACGGAGTTGCGCCAGGCGACCTCCCGCAGGGTCGTGGACGCCACAACCTTGCGGATGCCGTTGATCGCCTCGGCCAGCCCGCCGGTCTGGTGCGGCCACACCGCGGCGAACGCCTCGTAGGTGACCCGGCCCAGCAGCAGCGTGTCGGCCTCGGCGTACATCCCGCCGACCGCCTCGCTCATCTCCGGGCCGAGGTACGGGAAGTGCCACTTCTCCGGCGCCTCCACCACGCCGTCCAGCGAGACGAACAGTCCGGCCACGATCTTCCGACGCAATTCCCCACCTCCTGAGCAGGTGAAACGCTATGTGGATGCCGTCCACATCGGGGTGTGGAGGGATCATGGCATACTTAAGTGGACGCTGTCCACTTGAGAGGTTGCGGTCATGTCCGAGCGCTCCGGCAAGCCCACCCGCGACACCTACCGCCACGGCAATCTGCGCCAGGCGCTCCTGGAGGCGGGCACCGAGCTGGCCCGTGCCGGGGGCCCGGACGCGATAGCCCTGCGCGAGGTGACCCGGCGGGCCGGGGTCGCCCCCAACGCCGCCTACCGGCACTTCCCGAACCGCGACGCCCTGGTACAGGCGGTGTCCCTCCAGGCCATGGGCGAGCTGGCCCGCGCCATGGAAGAGGACCTCGCCGCACTGGATCCGGTCGACGACGCGGCCCGGGGCGCCCGTGCGCGCTTCCGCGCCGTCGGCACCGGCTACCTGCGCTTCGCCCGCGCCGAACCCGGGCTGTTCCGCGCCGCCTTCTACGTCCCCGACGACATGGCCCGGGCGGAGGCCGCCGCCTCCGCGGGCCAGAGCGGTCTGACCCCGTTCCAACTGCTCGGCGCCGCCCTGGACGAGCTGGCCGCCTGCGGCCTCATGCCGCCGGAACGCCGCCCGGGAGCCGAGTTCCTGGTCTGGTCGTGCGTGCACGGCCTGGCGGTCCTGCTCATCGACGGCCCCCTGCGCGGGCTCTCCGACGAACTCGCCGGCCCGGCCGTGCACGACCTGATCGACCTCGTCGAGAAAGGTCTGCGACCGGACCCCTAGAGCCGGTCCGGGCCGCGCCGCCGCGGGCGGCTAGCGTGCGGCGGCCGTCCGGTCGAGGAGCCGGGTGAGGACGTCCGCGGGGTGCGTCCACAGGAGCGCGCCGCCGATCCCCGGGACGACGCGGCGGTGCGCGCCGGGGATCCGGGACGCGAGGAACGCCCCGTTGTCGGGCGAATGGGACGTGTCGTGCTCGCCGTACCAGAGGTCGACCGGGACGGCGATGTCCGCGAGGGCGAACGGCCAGCGCCCCATGGCCAGGACCGTGTCGCGCGCGTACCCGGCCGCCGCGCCCTGCGCGAAGCCCTCCGCCAGGGCCCGGCGGTAGGCCGCCGCGAAGCCGGGCTCGGTGTAGACGGCCAGGTCGCATTCCGGGGCGCCGCCCGTCACCATGCCCCACATGGCGTCCGCGCCGAAGCCCGCGAAGCGCGCTTCGGCGGCGGCCGGGTCCGCCGCGACGGCCTCGACGAGCCCGCGCAGTTCGGCGGGGAGCCCGGCGGCGAACTCGGGTGCGGCCACCTCGTCCGAGCCGGAGACGACGGCCAGCCCGGAGACAGCGCCCGCGGCCGCGCAGGCCAGCGCGAACGGGGCGCCCTGCGAGTTCCCCACCATCGCCGGGCGGCCCAGCCCGCGCCGCTCCGCGAGTTCCCGCACGTCGGCGGCGAAGTCGGCGAACGTCCGTCCGGGGGCGGGCGTCGACGCGCCGAGGCCCGGACGGTCCAGGGAGACCAGCCGGACGCCGAGGCCGTCCACGGCGCCCGCACCGAACCCGAGCCGGCGGCTCGTGGCCGCGCCCGGGGACAGCAGCACGGGGACGCCGTCCGGCGGGCCCCACTCGGCCCAGCCGAACGTCCGCCCGTCCGGCAGCCGGGTCTCGCCGGTGCGGGCGGGGTCGGCGACGTACGTCATCGCGGCGGGTTCCTTTCCAGCTTCCGGCGCTCCCACCGGTTGGGGTGGCGGACGACGACGCCGCCGAGGCCGCCGGTGCCGCTGAGGCGCACGAGCGGCGTGCCGGGGAGCCGGTCGGGGGTGGTCTTGTCCCGCAGCCCGCCGAGGCCGCCGTCCACCCCGCCGCTGTCGACCGCCCACCCGTCGGGGACGACGATGACGACGCCGGCCGTCTGGCCGTCCACGTCCACGAGGACCTCCGGCAGCGGGCACCGCGTCCGGGTGAAGTCGATCTTGACGCCGCCCATGCCGCCGTGCGCGGTGATGCGCGGCGGCACCTCCCAGCGCCCGGTCCGCGCGGCCCCGTGCATCCCGCCCTTGAGGACGAGCGGAGCGGCCGCGACGACGGGCGGCAGGTCCGCGGTGAGCGGTGCGAGGTCGGCGTGGGTGCGGGCGGTCAGCGCCGCCTCCAGCCGGGTCTCGAGCTCGTCGAGCTCGATCCGGCCCTCGGCCGCCGCCTCGCGCAGCCGCTCCACGGCGGCGTCCCGCTCGGCGTGGGAGACCCGCAGGTCGGCGCGAGGGGAGCGATCCGGGACGTCTGCGGTCATGGGCCGATCATACGGGCGATCGGCACCTACCGGTCTGCGTCCGGGGGCGGCAGCGGGGTCTCCTTGGCGGGTCGCTGCAGGAGGGCGTGCCCGGCCGCCGCGACGGCGGCGCCGACGAGCGGCGCGACGATGAACAGCCACACCTGCTCCAGGGCCGTCCCGCCCGCGACGAGCGCGGGCCCCAGGCTGCGCGCCGGGTTCACCGACGTCCCCGTGATCGGGATGCCGACGAGGTGCACGGTCGTCAGCGCGAGGCCGATCGCGACGCCGCTGACGGCCGGGATGGCGGTCGTGCTCGTCATGGCGAGCACGGCGAACACGAACAGCGCGGTCAGCACGACCTCGGCGAGGAACGCGCCGCCCGCGTCGATCCCGATGAGGCTGGCCTCGCCCCACCCGTCCGCGCCCAGCCCGGTCTCGGACCGGACGTACGCGGGCGAGTTCGCGAACGTCCCCCACAGCAGCAGCGCGCCGAGGATCCCGCCGGCGAACTGGGCGATCCAGTAACCGACGGCCTCGACCGGGGTCATCCGCCCGGCGAGGAGCACGCCCAGCGTGACGGCCGGGTTGACGTGGCAGCCCGAGACCGGCCCGATCGCGTACACCAGCACGAGGAGCACGAACCCGAACGCCAGCGCCGTCGCCACGACGCCCGCCGCGGGGCTCGCGCCGGCCAGGGCGAACCCGAACGACAGCGTCGCCACGCCCACCGCGAAGTAGACGAGGAGCAGCGTCCCCACGAGCTCCGCCGCGAATTTCCGCGCCACGTTCCGACCTCCCCCGATGCGTGCCGCCGACGGGGGTACCCCCGCCCGCGCAAGATCAACTCGACGCCGCGAGGCTTGGCCGCCGCTTGGCCGGCCGTTGGGACCCCGTGCGTCCGGGGCGGCGCCCAAGGGGGCGTTCACCGACTCGAGGAGGTCGCGGCGTGACCGAAGAGTTCGTCCATACCGGCCATCCCCGGAACCAGATCGTGGAGTTCGGCGGACTCCTCGTGCTCGACGCGCTGCCGTCGCGGGAGAGCCGGGACCTGCGGGAGCGCGCCGCGGGTCACGCCCGCCGAACGGGAAAGGGGCCGTCCACCCGGTGGGTGGACGGCCCCTCGCCGCGCGGGAGGCGCGGGTCAGGCGCGGACGGCCTGGATCTCGAGCTGGATGTCGACCTTGTCGCCCAGGAGGGCCTTGTCGCCGCTCAGCGGCACGTTGAACTCGATGCCCCAGTCGCGGCGGTTGATCTGCGTGGTGGCGGAGAAACCGGCGCGGGTGCCGCCCCACGGGTCCTCGCCGACGCCGTGGTACTCGACCTCGAGGGTCACCGGGCGGGTGACGCCGCGGATCGTCAGCTCGCCGTCGACGTAGTGGTCGCCGCCCTCGGAGCGGACGCCCTTGGTGGCGAACGTCATCGTGGGGTGGTTCTCGACGTCGAGCACGTCGGACGAGCGGACGTGGCCGTCCCGGTCGGCGTTGCGGGTGTCGATCGACGCCATCGTGATCTCGGCGGTCGCGGTCGTCTCCGACAGCTCCTCGGCGACCTGGACGGCGCCGGAGAACTCGGTGAACGAGCCGCGCACCTTGGTCATGAGGTGGCGGATCGTGAACGTGACCTCGGAGTGGCTCGGGTCGATGTTCCAGGTACCGGCGGTCAGCTCGGGCGCGACGGCGGCGATGCTCATGAAGTGCTCCTAGTGCTTGAAAGTTCAACGACCTGTTCGCAGGTTAGTTGAGTGTTCAAACACTGTCAAACCCCGTGATTGTTCCCGGGATGCTCAGGAATGTCCGCCGGAGCGCAGGGCGCCCAGGAACCGGGCGTTCGACTCCACCGCGCGGGCGGTCAGCTCCTCGCGGGCCAGCCGGACCGCCTCCAGCCCCGCGTCGCGGGCGAGGTCGGGGTGCCCGGCGAGGCCCGCGGGCGCGTCCGGCGGGAGGGCGGCGTCGGCCGCCCGGAGGCACTGCTCCCACTCGCGGTGCGCGCGGACGGCGTCGTCGACGGGCTCCAGGTACGCGGAGACCTGCGCGATCACCTCCGCGTCGGCCCGCCGCGCCGCGGCGACGGCCGCGGCCTTCGGCCGCAGCGCCTCCCGCACCCGGTCGGTGGCGGCGTTCGCCGCGAGGTCGTCGATCTCGGCGACCAGCGGCGCCCGGTCGCGCATCCGGGCCGCCATCGCCCACTCGGCCTCGTGCAGCGCGGCCAGCACGGGCGCGGCGTCGAACGCGGGGGCGAGCAGCCGCCCGGCCTCCGCGACGCGCTCCCGCGCCTGCCGGACGTCCGCGAGCCGCGCGCGCTCGACGGGCCCGAGGTCCGCGGGGTCGATCGCGCGGTCCCGTCCGACCACGTGCGTGACGCCGCGGGTGCCGAAGGCGAGGAAGATCGCGTACGCGAACCCGTGCAGGATCCCGAACGGGGCCGTCACCGTCCCGAACGCCTCCGCCAGGGCGATCGCCCACACCGCCCAGACGCCGAAGAAGCACCCGATCAGCGCCGCGCTCTGCGCCCCCGTCGCCCGCCGGTCCGACGCGCCGGCCGGGACGTACGCGAACGCCGCGGCGATCCCGGCGGCCGCCGCCCAGCCCGTCCCGCCCGCCCGCCGCGCCGCCTCGACGGCGGCCACCGCGCCCACCAGCACGAGCGCGCCCACCAGCACGCGCTGCCGCAGGAACCGGTACGAACCGGGCGCGGTGCCGGGCCGGTCGAGGAGGAGCGCCCCCTCGCCCGCCCGCAGCCGCGCCAGCGTCCCGGCGGGCAGCAGCGGGTCGAACACCATCCCGTCGGGCACGGTGCCGTGGCACCGGATCCCGTCCCGTCCCATGCGTCCTCCCGCCCCGGCGGCGTCCAGGGCGGGATCGCATCATGCGCGGGTGTGCACCCGGGCAACGGCCGGTGAAGCCCGTCCGTCCACAGGGTGTGGACACGCCCGGACGGCGGTCAGTCGGCGATCGTGATGCCGAGGGCGGCGGCGAGGGACGGCAGCACGCTGCGGGCGTCGGACGGCGCCAGCACCGCGCCGTCGAGGCTCTCCACGCCCGCGACGTCCCACAGGTCGCAGCCGGTGAAGCGGGCGCCGGTCAGCGTGGCGCCGTCGAACCGGGCGCCCGCCATCCGGCAGTCCTCGAACCGGACGCCCGGCAGGTCGGCGCCCTGGAAGTTCGCCTCCCGCAGGTCGCAGTCCCGGAACACGACGTTCTTGAACCTGCTGAACCGGTAGTCGCTGAGGTCGGCGCGGCACTCCTCGAACAGGACGTCCCGGAAGCCGCAGTCCGTCCACGACGTGCCGGTCAGCCGCGAGCGGACCAACCGCGCGCTGAACGCCCGGGAGTCGAACAGCCGCAGGTTCGCGAGGTCGCAGCCGGTGAGCGCGACGTCCGCGAAACCCGCGCGCCGCAGCGTCCCGGCGGCCAGCCGCGTGTCGGTGAACCGGCACCGCTCGAAGTCGACCCCCTCCACGTCGTGCCCCACGAGGTCGACCGCGCCCCAGGCGAGCGCGATGTAGGTGCGGTCGTCCCGCAGCTCGTCGTTCAGGGGGTCGGCGGGGGCGAGGGACGCCGGGATCCGGGGTGCCTTCGGTTCCTTCGGCACGGTGGTACGCGACGGCATGGCCGCGACCCTACCCGCCGCCGCGCCGCCCGGTACCCGATGTACAGCACGGCGACCGCGGCCAGGAGGGGGACGCCCGCGAGCCCCGAGGCGGCGCGGACGCGGTCGAGGGCCGCACCCGACGCGCGTCCGGCCAGCAGCAGCCCGCAGCCCCAGCACGCGGCCGCCGCCAGGTTGGCGGGCGCGAACACCCGGTAGGGGACGGACGCGTCCGCCGCCATCCGCGGGAACACCGTCCGCAGGCCCCCGGTGCAGTGCGCGGCGAACGCCGCGGCCCGCGGCCGCGCCCCGATCCGCTCTGCCGCGGACGCGTAGCGGGACCCGAGGAGGCGCGGCACGAGGCGGGTGACGCGGCCGGCGGCCGGGCCCCGGCGCCCGCGCGCGTAGCCGTAGTGGGCGCCCGCGGCGGTGGCGAGCACGACCGTCCCGCACACGGCCGCGAAGGACCGGCCGCCGTGGGCGGGGTGGGTGAGGAACCCGGCGGTCAGGACGGTCGCCGCGCCCGGCAGCAGCAGCCCGGCGAGCAGCCCCGACTCGGCCGCGAGCAGCAGCGCCAGCACGGCGAGCAGCGCCGGGAGGGGGAGCTCGGCGAGGCGGTCGAGGAGGCCGGTGATGGGCGCGGCTCCTTCCGGAGGGGCGTACCCGAGCGTACGGCGCGCCGCACCTCCCGCGCCCGCATTGGCCGGTACCGGGCGGGACGCGGGTGCGGCGCGGGCGGTGCGCCCAAGATGAAGGCATGCGGCGACGGGGGTTGGTGTGGTGCGGGGCGGCCGTCCTGTTCGCGGGCCTCGCCGTGCTCTTCGGACTGGACGCGCCGCCCTCCCTGGGCGAGCAGGCCGACCGGTGGGGCAGCGTCACCGGCGCGTCCGCGGGCGTCTTCTCCGCCGTCATGGCGTTCCTCGCCTGGCGGCAGAGCCGGCCCGCCCCGGAGGATCCGGCGGTACTGCTGGACCGGGCGCTCGACCAGCTCACCGAGGCCGTCGACCGGCAGTGGCGGGACGAGGCCGCCACCCGCAGGATCGGCGACAACGACCGGCTGCTGACGCTGCGCTGGACGGTGCGCGGCCCGGCCCCGTCGTCCACCGCGTCCGACGTCCGCTACCTGCGCGGGCCCGACCACGTCGTGGCCGCCTACCGCGCGACCGGCACCCGGCGGCTCGTCCTCCTCGGCGGCGTCGGCAGCGGCAAGTCCGCCCTGGCCGTGCTGCTGACCCGCGGGCTCGCCGCCGAGCGCGCCGCGGCGCGGGCGGCGGGCGCGGCCGACCCGGGGCCGGCACCGGTGTACTTCTCGATCGCGTCCTGGAACCCGGAGGTGGACGGGCTGCGCACCTGGCTGGCGCGGCGCCTCGCCGACGACTACCCGTTCCTGCGCGGCCGCGACCTGGGCAAGGACGTCCCGGCGCGGCTCGTGCGCGGACGCCGCCTGGTGCTCGTCCTGGACGGGTTCGACGAGATCCAGCCGGAGCGGCGCGCCCGCGCCCTGCAGAAGATCGAGGAGGCGGACCTCACCGACCTGGTCCTCACCTGCCGCCCCGGCGAGTACGAGGAGGCGAGGACGGCGAGCGGCGCGACCGTGGCGGGCGCCGCGCACGCCGCGATCGAGCCCCTCACCGTGCACGACCTGGACCTCGACTTCTTCGCCCACGGCTACGCCCCCGCGCAGGCGCAGCGCTGGGTGCCCGTCCTGGAGCGCGTCCGCGCCCGGCCGCGGGGGCGGCTCGCGCAGGCCCTGCGGAGGCCGCTGACCGCGGCGCTCGCCCGCGACATCTACCGGGACCCCGCCCGGGACCCGGCCGAGCTGATCCGCCCGAACGCGTTCCCGACCGTCGAGGCGATCGAGCGGTACCTCGTCCGGGAGCTGGTCCCCGCGCTGTTCCGGCCGCCCCCGGACGGCGGGGGCGGCCGCTGGGACGCCGAGCGGGCGGAGCGCTGGCTGCGCCTCCTCGCCCGCGAACTCCCCTCCCCGGACCGGCAGATCTCCTGGTGGGAGCTGTCGCGGCTGGCGCGGACCGCGGACCGGGCGCTGTCGGCGGTGTTCAGCGCGGCCGTCATCGGTCCCGCGCTCGGCCTCGGCTTCGGACTGCTGTGGGGGCCGTGGGCGGGGCTGGCCATCGGCGCCGCGGGCGCGCTCCTGATGGCGTTCGCGGCGGCCCGGACGCTGCCCCCGCCCTCGGGCCTGTACCTGGGGCGGATCCGGAAGCTGTGGGCGCCGCTGATGGGCGGGCTGGAGGTCGGCGCCGTCGCGGTCGTGGTCTGCAGCATCCGGGAGGGCCTCGCGTTCGGCGTCCCCGCCGGCCTGTTCCTCGGCATCCCGGTCGGGTTCGTCTACGCGTGGGCCGCGCCGGACGCGACCGTCCGCCCGGTCACGCCCCGCCTGCTGCTGTACCAGGACATCCGGGTCGCGGCCGTCTTCGGGCTGACCTACGGCGTCACCACCGGCGGCGTGGTCGGGTACGCCGTCGACCCGCTGTACGGGGCGGCGTTCGGCCTGTTCTGCGGGCTGTCGGGCGCCTTCTTCTACGGGCCGGTGTGGCTGCTGGCGTTCCGGGTCGACAACGTCGGCGTCATCGCGTGGACGCACTACACCTTCGCGCGGCTCGTCCTCGTCCCGCGCGGGCGGCTGCCCTGGCGCACCCTGGCGTTCCTGGAGGAGGCGCACCGGCGGGGCGCGTTGCGGCAGGCCGGGGCGGTGTACGAGTTCCGCCACCGCGACGTCGCGGAGGCCCTGGCGGCCGGCGACGGACCGGCGTCCCCGGCCTAGCGCCCGAGCGGGCGGCGCGCCCGGTAGACCACGGCGGGCGGCACGTTGGCCCACACGACCGGACTGACGGACACGTCCGCGAAGGTGTCCGCCAGCAGGGCCGCCAGCCGCCGCGCGGCCGGGACCCGCAGCGCGTGGACGTAGGCGTACGTGGTGAAGCACCCGCCGTCGGACAGCGCGTCCCGGACGGCCCGCATGGTCGCGCGCTGCCGCTCGTCCGGCAGCACCGCCCACGGGAGGGAGCTGACGACCGCGTCCGCGCGCCCGTCCGCGACCGCCGCGCCGAGGTCGGCGGCGTCCGCGCACACGACCTCGACGTCCGGCCACCGCGCCGCCACGAGCCGGGCGAGCCGCGGGTTGATCTCCACCGCGACGTGCCGCGCGGGCCGCCGCCGCCGGATCCGCGCCGTGACGGCGCCCGTCCCCGGCCCGAGCTCGACGACGGTGCCGCCCGCGGGCACGGCGCCCGCGAGGACGTCCGCGAGACCGCGGCCGCTGGGCGCGACGGCCCCGGTCCGCAGGGGGTTCCGGACGAACTCGCGCAGCAGGACGACGGTCTCCGGCAGGTCTCTCATGCGCCCGAGTCTCGCGGGGATCCCGCCGCCGCGATAGGTCCGCCGGGTGAGGACGGCGGTACGCGTCGGCGGTACGCGGCGGCGGGTTCCGCGGCGGCGGTGCGGATCGCCGGGTTCCGTCCGTCCGCATCAGCGTTTTCGGCCGTGCCGCAGGTGGGAGGAAGCCGGTGCGCTGTGCCATGGTGCCGCCTTGGGCGCCGTTCGGGAGGTATGCGTGGGCGACTGGCGGGTCTCCGGGTTCACCGAGGTGATGGAGCTCGGTCGCGGCGGGCAGGGGCGCGTGGTGCTGGCCCGGCACGCGACCGCGGGCACCCCGGTCGCGATCAAGTACGTGGCGGCGGCGGACCGGGAGCCGCTGCGGCACGAGGCGCGGATGCTCGGGACGGTCGACAGCCCGCACGTGGCGCGGCTGTACCGGCTGGTGGAGAGCGACGAGGGCGTCGCGCTGGTCATGGAGGCGGTCGAGGGCGTCACGCTGCGGGAGGTGCTGGCCCGGCACGGGGAGCTGGCGCCGGAGGCGGCCCTCGCCGTGCTGAAGGGGTCGCTGTTGGGGCTCGCGGCGGCGCACGCGGTCGGCGTGGTGCACCGCGACTACAAGCCGTCGAACGTGATGGTCCCGGCGGACGGGCGCAGCAAGCTGATCGACTTCGGGGTGGCGGTGGCGTCCGGGGCCGCGTCGGCGTCGGGCACGCCCGCGTACATGGCGCCCGAGCAGTGGCGCGGCGAGGCGGTGTCGCCCGCGACGGACGTGTACGCGGCGACGTGCGTGTTCTTCGAGTGCGTGACGGGGCGGCGCCCGTTCGCGGGCGCGGGCGGGCACCTGTCGGAGGAGCCGCCGGCCGAGGACGTCGCCGAGCCGCTGCGCCCGCTGGTCGCGGCGGGGCTCGCCAAGGACGCGGCCGGACGGCCGGTGAGCGCGTCGGCGTTCGTCGAGGAGCTGGAGCGGGTCGCGGGCGAGGCGTACGGGGACGGCTGGGAGGACCGGGGCGTGCGCGTCCTGGCCGGTGCGGCGGTCGCGCTCGCGTCGCTGTTCCCGCTGGCGGCCGCCGGGCTCGGGGCGGGCGGCGCCGCGGGCGGCGCGGTCGCGGGCGGCGGCGCGGCCGGTGCGGCCGGTGCGGCGGGCGCGGCGGGCGGCGGTGCGGCGGCCGGGGGCGCGGCGGGCGGTTCGGCGGGGTCGGCCGCGTCGGCGTCGGCCGGGTTCCTCGCGAAGGTCGGCGGCGCGAAGGCCGTCGCGGCGGCGGGGGGCGCGGCGGCGGTCGTCGCGGCGGGCGGCGGCGTCGCGGTGTGGCAGGCGGGGGACGACGGCCCGCCGCCGCGCGCGTTCAACGCCGGGGAGGTGACGCCCGCGTCCGCGACGATCGGCGAACCGGCCCTCAACCTGGCCGAGTCGACCGTCCGGTTCATGCAGGTCAGCGGGCATTCGGATCCGGCCGTCCAGCAGCGGATCAACGCGGCGCTGCGGGCGCCGGTCGACCAGTCCGTCGCGGACTACCGCCGCTTCCTGGAGCAGGCGGGCGGGCTGTCGAACCAGGCGGTGCCGGGGCCGCCGCAGCCGATCGAGATGCGCTCGGACGTCGTGTACCGGGGGCCGCGGCTGCTGTCCGTCCGGTACCTGGTGAGCGTCCCGGTGTTCGCGGGCGGCGGCCGGCACATCACGCCGAAGGCCGTCAACGTCGAGCTCGCGACGGGCCGCCTGCTCGGGCCGGACCAGATCTTCACCGCGGCGGCGCTGCGGGAACCGAAGCTGGCGGGGCTGTCGCGGCGGTTCCCGCCGCCGCCCGAGACGCCGGACTGCGGCTACCGGACGCTGTCGGAGCGGACCGGGTTCCCGGCGGTCCATCCGCTCTCCGGGGTGTCGTTCTCGCTCACCAAGGACCGCGTGGAGACGGTCTTCACGCCGGACGAGCAATGCCTCGCGTTCGGGTTCTTCAAGACGAGGTCCGTCCCCTACACGCAGGTCGAGGACGTGATCCGGCCGGAGGTCCTCGACCTCGCGACCGCGACGACCCCGCCCTGACCGGCCCCTCCCGGGCCGGGCGGCCGCCGGGGTCAGGCCCCGGCGACGGCCTCGGGGACGGCTTCGGCGGCGGCTCCGGGGACCTCGGCGGGACGGCGGTGCTCCAGCGCGACGCGCAGCTGGGCGCGGCCCCGGTGGATCCGCGAGCGGACGGTGCCGAGCTTGACGTTCAGCGTCGCCGCGATCTCCTCGTAGGTGAGGCCCTCGATGTCGCACAGCACGACGGCGGCGCGGTACTCGGGGGCGAGCCCGTCGAGGGCCCGCTGGATGTCGGCGTCGAGGTGCCGTTCGTCGTACGCCTGCGCGGGGCTCGGCTCGCGGCCCTGCAGCCGCTCGGCGGCGTCGTCGGCGAGCGCGTCGAAGCGGATGCGCTGCTTGCGGCGGGCCCGGTCGAGGAACAGGTTCGTCGTGATCCGGTGCAGCCAGCCCTCGAAGGTGCCCGGACTGTACGAGGACAGCGAACGGAACACCCGGATGAAGACGTCCTGGGTCAGGTCTTCGGCGTCGTGCCGGTTGCCGGTCAGGCGGTACGCCAGCCGGAACACCCTTGTGGAGTGCTCGGTGACGATCTCCTCCCATGTCGGAGGCGTCCACGCCATTGCGCCTGGGCTCACCACTACCCCCGTCTGATGCTGAATCGTTACGACCAAGCATGCCGGTACCCGGATAAGAGGCGTGTAAGGACGAACGGCGTGGCCGGATCCGGGCGCGTTTTGTGATCCATCTCTCCGGACCCGTTGGCCTGGGTCATTGAGTACTTACCGGCAACCCGAGCATGATTCGGAACGACCTTCTCACCCACCCCGAAAGGCGAGGACGGCCATGGCGCGAAGCTACAACCTGGCGGATCTGCTCGAGATCCTTGCGGAGGCGGGGCCGGACCGCCCGGCGCTGGTGGCCGGGGACGAACGCCGCACGTTCGCCGGACTGAGCGCGCGGGCGAGCCGGGTCGGCCACCACCTCGCCGACGCCGGGGTGCGGGCCGGCGAGCACGTCGCGATCCTCGCCTACAACCGGGCCGAGTGGGTCGAGGCGATGCTCGGCGTGTTCAAGATCAGCGCGGTGCCGATCCCGGTGAACTACCGGTACGTCGCGGGCGAACTGCGGCACGTCCTGTCCGACTCCGACTCGGTCGCGCTCATCGGCGAGCGGTCGCTGCTGGGGCGCGTCCAGGAGGTCCGCGCCGACCTGCCGAAGCTGCGCCACGTCGTCGTCCTGGAGGACGGCGGGACGGACGACGTCCCCGGCGCCGTCGAGTACGAGGCGGCGCTCGCCGCGGCCGACCCGTCCGACGACTTCCCGGCCCGCTCCAACGACGACCGGTACATCATGTACACGGGCGGCACCACGGGGTACCCGAAGGGCGTCGAGTGGCGCTGCGAGGACATCTTCTTCGGCGCCCTGGGCGGCGGCAACGTCCTCGGCGACCCCGTCTCCAGCCCCGAGCAGCTCGCCGAGAACGCTCAGCAGGACGGGATGGCCGTGCTCGACTGCGCGCCCGTCATGCACGGCGCCGGGCAGTGGGTCGCGTTCATGGGGCTGTTCAACAGCGCGAAGGTCGTCCTCTACACCGACCACGCGTTCGACGCCGACAAGGCGCTGCGGCTGGTCGCCGAGGAGCGGGCCAACGTGCTGATGCTGGTCGGCGACGTGATGGCGCGGCCGGTCGCGAAGGCCCTCGCCGCCGGGAACCACGACACGTCGTCGCTGCTCGCCGTCGCGTCAGGCGGGGCGCCGCTCACCGAGGGCGCCAAGGCCGCCCTCCAGGAGCACCTGCCGAACGTGATGTTCCTCGACAACTACGGCGCCTCGGAGACCGGCGCGTGCGGCCCGTCCGTCGGCGGCAAGGAGGGCACCGCCCGGTTCATGATGAAGCCCGGCATCACGGTCCTCGACGACGATTTGAAGGTCGTGGCGCCCGGCGAGATCGGGAAGCTGGCGCGCAGCGGGCACATCCCGCTCGGCTACTACAACGACCCGGAGAAGACCGCCTCGACGTTCTTCACCGACGCCGACGGCACCCGCTGGTCCGTCCCCGGCGACTTCGCGAGCCTGGAGGAGGACGGCACGATCGTCCTGCTCGGCCGCGGCTCACTGGTGATCAACACCGGCGGGGAGAAGGTGTACCCGGAGGAGGTCGAGGTCGCGCTCAAGGACCACCCGGACGTCTACGACGCGGTCGTCGTCGGGCTCGCCGACGAGCGGTTCGGGCAGGTCGTCGCCGCCGTCGTGGCGCCCCGCCCCGGCGCGGAGGTCACCCTGGACGAGCTGACCGAGCACTGCCGGGGCCGCCTCGCCGGGTACAAGCTGCCGCGCCGGCTGACGGTCGTGGACGAGGTGCAGCGCACGGCCGTCGGCAAGTCCGACTACAAGTGGGCCAGGAGCGTGCTGACCGCCTGACCCCGGGGCCGGACGGTCAAGGATTCATGGGGCCGCGCGGGGCGTGGCTTGGGTGCGTTCCCGCGCATAACCTCCCCATGACCGAGGACCGCCCGGTGCCGCTCGCGCGGCGGTACCGCCTGCTCTCGATGGTCGGCCGCGGCGGCATGGGCACGGTGTGGCGCGCCCGCGACGAACTCCTCGGCCGGGACGTCGCGGTCAAGGAGCTGCGCGTGCCCGCCCGCGCCACCGGCGCCGAGCGCGCGGCGCTGCGCCGCCGGCTGCTCACCGAGGCCCGCGCCACCGCCGCGCTCCGGCATCCCGGCGTCGTCGCCGTCCACGACGTCCTCGTCGAGCGCGGGCGCCCGTGGATCGTCATGGAGTTCCACGAGTCGCGGTCGCTCGCCCGGCTGATCGACGAGCGCGGCCCGCTCGGCGTGCGGCGCACCGCCGAGATCGGCGCGGCCGTCCTGTCGGTGCTGCGCGCCGCGCACGCCGCCGGGATCCTGCACCGCGACGTCAAGCCCGCGAACGTGCTGGTCCGCGACGACGGCCGCGTGCTGCTCACCGACTTCGGCCTCGCCCTGCACACCGACCGCCCGCACGGCGAGGACGTCCGGGACGAGCCGGACGCGCGGGACGTCCGGGACGCGGTGGGCGCCTGGGTGGCGGCCGGCGGCGGGGCGGCCGGCGGCGGGGCGGTCGCGGGGATCGAGGGGTCGCCCGCGTACCTGCCGCCCGAGCGGGTCAACGGCCTGCCGGGCGGGCCCGCGTCCGACCTGTGGTCGCTCGGCGCGACCCTGTACGCGGCCGTCGAGGGCGAGTCCCCGTTCCTGCGGTCGCACGCGCTCGGGTCGATGGTCGCGGTGCTGCTCGGCGACTACCCGCGGCCCGCGCGGGCGGGGGCGCTCGCCCCGGTCATCGAGGGGCTGCTCCGGCACGACCCGGACGACCGGCTCCCGGCGGACGAGGCCGCGCGGCTGCTGGACGCGGCGGCACGGCCGGACGTCCCGCTCGTCCCGCGCCCGCGCGCGCCCTGGCGATCGGGTGAACCCGCGCGGCGGCCGCGTCCCCGCCCCGGCGCGGTCGCGAGCGTCGCGGCGCTCGCCGTCGTCGCGGCGGGGCTCGGCACGTGGACGGCGCGGTGGGCGGCGGCGGGCAGGGGCGACGCGCCCGTCCCGGCGGCGGACCCGTTCGTCGAGCTGGCGCTCTACCGGGAGGTGGACGCCTACACGGTGCGGGTCCCGGCGGCCTGGCGGGTGGAGCGGCGCGGCGCGGTGATGCGGTGGCGGGACGGCGCGTCCGGGCGCGGGCTGCGCATCGCCCCGGCGTCCGGCGACCCCCTCGCGGGGCTGCGGGCGGCGGAGCGGGCGCTCGTCGCGGACGGGCGGCGCCCCGGGTACGTCCGGGTGCGGCTGGGGTCCGGGCCGGGACCCCGCGGCGGCGCCGAATGGGAGTTCACCTGGCAGGGCGCGGGCGGCGGGCGGCACGCGCTGTGCACTCGCACGGCCGGGTACGAGCTGTGCTTCTCCGCGCCCGAGTCGCGGTGGCTGCCGGACCACCGCCTCTTCGACCGGATCCTCGCCTCGTTCCGCCCGGACGGCGATACGGCGGAACCTGCGGAACCCGCGGACTCCGCGGAGCGCTAGAGCGTCTGCTGGAGGCGGAGCAGGAACTCGGCGTTCGACGACGTGCCCTTCATCTTCTCCAGCAGGTGCTCGACGGCCTGCTGCCGGTCGAGGCCGGACAGGGCGCGGCGCAGCCGCCACGTCAGCTCGAGCTCCTGCGGCGACATGAGCAGCTCGTCGCGGCGCGTCCCGGACGCCTCCACGTCGACGGCCGGGAAGATCCGGCGGTCGGCCAGGCCGCGGTCGAGCTTGAGCTCCATGTTGCCGGTGCCCTTGTACTCCTCGAACAGGACGTCGTCCATGCGCGACCCGGTCTCCACGAGCGCGGTCGCGAGGATCGTCAGGGACCCGCCTTCCTCGATGTTGCGGGCGGCCCCGAAGAACTTCTTCGGCGGGTAGATCGCGGTGGTCGCGACACCGCCCGCCAGGATGCGGCTGCTGGACGGCGCGGCCAGGTTGTAGGCGCGGCCCAGCCGGGTGATCGAGTCGAGCAGCATGACGACGTCGTGGCCCTGCTCGACGAGCCGCTTGGCGCGCTCGACGGCCAGTTCGGCGAGCGCCGTGTGGTCCTGCGCGGGCCGGTCGAACGTCGAGTGCAGCACCTCGCCCTCGACCGTCCGCTGGAGGTCGGTGACCTCCTCGGGACGCTCGTCGATCAGCACGACCATCAGGTGCGCCTCGGGGTTGCCGCGGGCGATGCCGTTCGCGAGCGCCTGCAGCATCATCGTCTTGCCGACCTTCGGCGGCGACACGATCAGCCCGCGCTGGCCCTTCCCGATCGGCGCGACGAGGTCGATGATCCGGGTGGCGAGCGGGCCGGTGTCGAGCCGCAGCCGCTCGTCCGGGAACAGCGGGGTCAGCGCGCCGAAGTCGGGACGTCCGGCGGCCTCGGCGGGCGGGCGCCCGTTGACGGTCTCCACGCCCGCCATCGCGCGGAACTTGTCGCGGCCCGACTTCGGCGGCCGGGCCGTGCCCGCCACGATGTCGCCGGGCCGCAGGTGGTGCGCCTTGACCTGGGCGAGGGAGACGTGCACGTCCTCGGGCCCCGCGAGGTAGCCGGAGGTGCGCACGAACGCGTGCTTGTCCTGGACGGCGAGGATGCCGCTGAACGGGACGAGCGGTTCGTCACCGGCCGGGCGCCGCTGCCCGCCCTTGCGGGCGGACTGCGCGGGCACGGCGTGCCCGCGCGGGCTGCTCGTGCCGGGGGTGCGGCCGGTGCTCAGGGTGGAAATGGACATTCGTGTCCCTTCTCCGGCAAATGCGGACGAAAAACCGCGCGCCGGGGGTCGAAGCCCCGCGTACGGCGGCGGCTTCCGCGGCGCGTACGCGAGAGGAAATGTGAGAAGCAGCTCGGTTCACCGGGCTGACGTCGGCTCCCTAGGTGCGGCGGTCCGGGCGAGTCGCGACCGGACGGTCGATCACCGGGCGCTCAGATGGCCCGGGCGGGGAAGAAAACGCCTCCGCCGCCTGCCTGCGGCGAACATTGGACGCTGCTTCGACATTACAGCACGTACGGCCGTTTCCGCATTCCCGGGGCCGCCCGAATTCACCGCTCACCCCGGCTGCACCGACACCACCCGGAACGTCGCCCGGTCGACCAGCCCGTCCTGGAGGCACCCCCGCATCCGCCGCAGCCCGTGCTCGCCCAGCGCGGGACGCACCACGATCGCGTACCGGCCCTCGCCCAGCGGGACCGCGCCGCCGCCCTCCGCGTACGGCCGCGTCGAACCCCGGCAGTACTCCCACAGCCGGTCGACCAGCGCGTCCACGGACACCGCGCCGGTGTCGCCCCGCGTGTCCGCCTCGACGACGAGGGTGCTCGCGGCCGCCGCGACCGGACCGTCCGGCCGGTCCTGCGTCAGCTCCGCCAGCCAGGTGACGGCGAACCCCGCGACGAGCGCCCCCGCGAGCCCGAGGGCGACCGCGCGGCCGCGTCCGTCCGGCCGCGGCTCCGGCGCGCCCGCGAGGACGCCGCCGCCCGGCGGCGCCAGCCCCCGCGGGAGCCCCGCGTCGCGGCCGAACGCCCCCGACACCCGCTCGACCAGCGCGGCCAGCCCCGACACGATGATCCCCGCGCCCAGCAGGACCGGGATGAACACCCGGTACCGGTCGTCCTCCTCCAGCCACCGGAACCGCGGCGCGTCCGCCCCGCCCTCCGCGTACCGGCCCCGCGGGACGGGCGCCGGCTCGGCCCGCAGCTCCGCGAGCCCCCGCTCGATCCGCGCGAGCCGCCGCGCGCCCGCCGCCGCGATCCCCACCACCAGCGCGATCAGCAGCAGCACCCCGGACATCAGCGCCCGCTGCCACTCCCACCGCACCAGGTAGACGACCACGTACGCGGCCGTCGAGAAGACCGTCACGGCCAGCACCAGCCACCCGAGCCGCCGCGCCGTCATGCGACCGACTCCTCGTCCGCGCGGTCCAGCGTCTCGACGCGCCCGGTGTCGCCGTCCACCAGCAGCCGGGTGCCGGACGGGAACCGGTCGACCGCCCCGCGCAGCCCCACGACCGTCGGCACCCCCATCTCCCGCGCGAGGATCGCCAGGTGCGACAGCGGGCTGCCGGTCTCGGCGACGAGCCCCGCGAGCGCCGGCAGCCGCGGCGCCAGCGACGGCGCGAGCGTCCGGACCACCAGCACCGCGCCGGGCGGCGGCTCCTCCGGGCCCGCGTGCACGAGCCCCGCGCCGCGCCCGCCGCCCGCGGGCCGCGCCCCGTCCCCCGGCGGCGGCGCCTCCGCGACGATCCGCTCCCCGGCCAGCCGGAACGCCGCCGGCAGCGGCGCCGTCCGCGGCGGCGCCGGGCGCCGCTCCAGGTCGGCGGGCAGCGCCCCGCCGCGGAGCGCCGACACCAGCTCGTCGAACCGCAGCGCCCGCACCAGCCCGGGCCGCGCGAGCGCCCCGCCGTCCGCGAAGCGGACCCCGGCCGTCCACGCGAGCCGGGCCCCGAGCTCCTGCACCCACCGGATGCGCATCCGCAGCGCCTCCCGAGGCGGCAGCACCGGACCGTCGGCGCCCGCCCCGGACCGACCACGCGCGCCGAAGGCGCTCGCGGCGTCGCGGGACCCCCGCGTCCCGCCTTCGGCACGCGCGCCGGCGTCGCGGGGCGCGCGGGTCGCGGTTGCGGCGTGCGTGCCGGTGGTGGGGTCGTCTTCTCGGGGGTCTGGGGCCCGTCGTCCGGGTTTCGGACGTGCGCCGGTGTCGTGGGGTGGGCGGGGCGTGGGTGCGGTGGGGTCGGTGGGTGGGGGGAGGGACGGGGTGGGAGGTATCGCGGGCGGGGTGAGGGTGAGGACGCCCGGTTCGGACGCGACGATGCGTGCGTCGGCGTGGCCCCGGGCGCGGCCCCGCGCCAGTGCGGCCAGGCCGTGGCCCGCGGCCGTCGCGCCGCCGTCGCCCGTCCCGGGCGCGGTGAGCGTCCCGGCGAGGGCTTCGAGGCCGTGCAGGGCGGTGAGGGTCGCGCGCGTCCAGTGGAGCGCGGCGGCCAGTTCGGCGTCGGTGAGTTCGTGCAGGGACGGGACGGCCGCCAGATCGGCGTCGACGCCCGCGGCGATGTCGGCGGCGAGGGCGGGGAGTTCGGCGCGGAGCCGGCCGACGCGCCATGCGGCGCGCAGGCGGCGCAGCGGCGGCAGCGGGTTCAGCGGGTCGAGGCGCCGGCGGCGGGCCGGTTCGGCGCCGAGGCGGCGCAGGTCGGCGGCGGCGCGGCCGCCGACGGCGCGGACGGTCGGGGCGCGGCGCAGCGCCCGCCGGGAGACGGCGCCCGCGGTGGCGAGGGCCTCGCCGAGGCCCCGGTCGAGGGGGACGAGCCAGAGGTCCTCCTCCAGGGGCGACAGCGGGTCGGGGAGGGTCTCGGCGACCGGGCCGGGGCCGAGGAGGACGGCGCCGCGCGGGGGGAGCGGGGCGAGCGCCGTCACCGGGCGGCTCTGCAGCAGCCACAGGCGGCCGTCGTGCCCGAACGCGAACTCGACGTCCTGCGGGCCGCCGAACACGTGCGCCGTCCGCGCGGCCAGCCGGGCGAGGCGGCGGAGCTGGAGCGGCGTGAGCGGGCCGCCGTCGCGGTCGGCGCCGACGAGGCGGCCGCGGCGGGTCAGGTCGTAGCGGGTGCCGTCGACCTCGCCGCCGACGAGCGCCTGCGGCCCGCCCGGCGCCGCCGACACGATCACCCGGTCGGTGCGCCCGTCGACCGGGTCGGCGCCGAACATCACCCCGCCGGACGCGGCGTCGAGCTCGGGCTGGACGAGCACCGCCATCGTCCCCGGGCCCGTCGCGGACGCGGCGACCTCGTCGACCGCGCGCCGGAAGTCCGCCCACCCGGCGACGCCGAGGACGGACGTGAACCGGCCCGCCATCGAGGAGACCTCGCCGTCCTCCAGCGTGGACGACGACCGCACCACCAGGGCGCGCTCGCCGTCGCGGCTCAGCCGCGCCCACGCCGCCCGCAGGTCGCGGGTGTCGGCGTACCGCTCGTGCCGGTCCACGCACGGCACGGGGATCACGAACCCGGGGAGGACGGGCAGGTCGTGCCCCGCGGCCCGCGCGAGGTTCGCCGCCTTGGCGCCGGCCCGGTCGGGCACGGTCGCCAGCGGATCGTCCAGGCCGATCGTCCAGAAGGCGCGTGTGCTCTGCTGCACCACGGACTCCGTTTCCTCAAAGCCGCCCAGTTACAAGAATCCGCTGAGCGGCGGCGGAATTCCTCCCTCACAGGGGGTGTCTCGAAATCCGTCTGGAGTGTGTGGCGCGGGCGTAAGGAAGTCCTTCTGTAGGTGGAGGGCGACCCTGGTACGGGCGAGGGTCGGGGGTCCCCTTTACGATGCTCGGGTGCTGCACTGCAAGGTCGCCGGGGGCGTCGGGACGATCACGATCGACCGTCCGGGCAAGCGGAACGCGATGTCGGCCGACATGTGGCGCGAGCTGCCCCGGATCCTCGACGGGCTCGCCGCGGACGCGTCCGTCCGGGCGGTGGTGCTGACGGGCGCGGGCGGGAACTTCTGCGCGGGCGCCGACATCGGGGAGCTCGACGCCATCCACCGGGACGACGACACGCACCTGTCGACGGTCGCGGAGCGGGCGCTCGCGGCGTTCGGGAAGCCGACGATCGCGGCGATCGAGGGCGTGTGCGTCGGCGGCGGCTGCCAGCTCGCGGCGGCGTGCGACCTGCGGTTCGCGGCGGCGGGCGCCCGGTTCGGGATCACCCCGGCGCGGCTCGGCATCGTCTACCCGGCGGCCGCCACGGAGCGGCTCGTCGGGCTGGTCGGCCCGGCGGCGGCGAAGCACCTGCTGTTCTCGGCGGAGCTGATCGGCGCGGACGACGCCCTGCGCATCGGCTTCCTCAACGAGGTGGTCCCCGACCTGCCCGCGCGGATCGCGGACTTCACCGCGACGCTCGCGTCCCGGTCCCTGCTGACGCAGTGCGCCACGAAGGACATCGTGGACGCGGTCGCCGCGGGCGGCGACGTCCGCGGCCGGGCCGCCCGCTGGCTCGCGGAGATGGACGGCAGCGGCGAGCTGCGGGAGGGCGTCGCGGCGTTCCTGGAGCGCCGCGCCCCCGAGTTCCCCTGGACGCCCTAGCGGTTCAGGTGGGCCCTAGCGGTTGAGGTAGGCGAGGACGGCCAGGACGCGGCGGTTGTCGTCGGCGGTCACCGGCAGGTCGAGCTTCGCGAAGATGTTCGCGGTGTGCTTGGTGACGGCCCGTTCGGTGACGACGAGGCGTTCGGCGATGGCGGCGTTCGAGCGGCCCTCCGCCATCAGTTCGAGCACCTCGGTCTCGCGGGGCGTCAGCCGGGCGAGGGGCGTGCCGCGGGTGCCGCCCGCGATGAGCCGCGACACGACCTCCGGGTCCATCGCGGTGCCGCCCGCCGCGACCCGCCGGACCGCGTCGACGAACTGGGCGGCGTCGAACACCCGGTCCTTCAGCAGGTAGCCGATCCCGCCGCCGCCGTCCGCCAGCAGCTCCCGCGCGTACAGCTGCTCGACGTACTGCGACAGCACCAGCACCGGCAGGCCCGGGACGTGCCGGCGGGCCTCCAGCGCCGCCTGCAGGCCCTCGTCGGTGAACGACGGCGGCAGCCGCACGTCGACCACCGCCACGTCGGGGCGGTGGTCGAGCAGTGCCCTGCGCAAGGACGGCCCGTTGTCGACGGCCGCGGCGATCTCGAAGTCGTGCGCCTCCAGCAGGCTGACCAGGCCCTCCCTCAGGAGGGCGAGGTCTTCGGCGAGGACAACGCGCACGGCAGCTCCAGGGTCACGATCGTCGGTCCGCCCGCGGGGGAGTTGAGGGCGAGGACGCCGTCGAATGTACCGATCCGCCGCTCGACGCCGCGCAGCCCGGTGCCGCCGTCGAGGGACGCGCCGCCGCGCCCGTCGTCGGTGACGGAGATCCGCAGCATGCCGTCCTCGTGCCGCACGTCGATCCACAGCCGCGTCCCGCCGGAGTGCTTCGCGGCGTTGGTGAGGATCTCCGACACCGCGAAGTACGCGGCGGACTCCACCGGCGGCTCGGGCCGCCCGTCGAGGTCCACGGCGACCTCGGCGCGCATCGGGTGGTCGAGGGCGAGCGCCTTGACGGCGTCGCCGATGCCGCGGTCGGCGAGGACGGGCGGGTGGATGCCGCGGACCAGGTCCCGCAGCTCGTGCAGGGCCTTCGCGGACGACTCGCGGGTCTGCGCCAGCAGCATCCGCGCCTTCTCCGGGTCCCGGTCGAGGAGGTGCTCGATCGCGCCGAGGCTCATCCCCATCGCGACGAGCCGCGCCTGCGCCCCGTCGTGCAGGTCCCGCTCGATCCGCCGCAGCTCCGCCGCGGACGCGTCCGCGGCCTCCGACCGCGACTCCGTCAGGTGCCGGACCCGCAGCGCCAGCCGCGACTTCTCCGTCGGCCCGAGCAGCGTCTGCGCCCACCGCCCGTACACGCCGAGCATCCGCGGGCCCAGCAGGAGCCCGGCGGCGATGAACACGGTCGCGAGGGCGACGGTCGTCGCACGCGCGCCGGCGTCCGTCCCGTACCCGGTCGTGACGTGGACCCACGCGTACCAGTCGCTGCCGCCGGCGTCCGCGATCACTCCGCCCGCGAATCCGGCGAGGAGGCAGCCCCAGATCCCGTACAGGATCAGCCAGCCGGGCAGCGCGGCGGTGAAGAACACGACGGCCGGGTCGGCGAGGAGCCACAGGTAGTCGCGCCACGTCGCGGGGTCCTGAACCCGGGCGGTGAACAGCCGCACCCGCCCCTTGATCCCGTCCTCGCCCGGCGGGGGGTCGGGCAGGTACGGGCGGTCGATGCGGACGCCCGTCCACCGTTCGACGAGCCGCCGGTACACGTCCGCCGTCCGGCGCGCGAGGTCCACCGCGGACGGGAACAGCAGCACCCCGATCGCGAACGAGACCATCGAGAAGGCCGTGAGGAACCAGGCCCCCACGAAGAACGCGGGGACGCCCAGGAGCCCCAGCCGGAACCCTCGCCACGGAGCGCGCGCGTGGGCCTGCCACCGCGTCTCTCCGACCAGTTGACCGTTCACCGGTTCCTCCGTCCGCCTCGGCATCGTCACCGAGTCAAGTCTCCGGCGGACGCCTCCATGGCACAGTGTGCCCGGACACCGGACAGGGGGTGTACTCAAGTACACCCCCCGGCTAGGACGCTCCGCCGCCCCAGCTCGCGAGGAACCGCAGGTGGTCGGCGGCGGCGGACCCCGGCGGGGCGTGGTGGACGGTCAGCGTCTGCTCGGAGCCGTCGGGCAGCCGGAACGTCTCGAACGCGAGGTCGAGGCCGCCGACCAGCGGATGCCGCAGCCGCCGCGTCCCGTGGGCGCGCTCCTCGACGTGGTGCCGCGCCCACAGGCGCGCGAAGTCCGCGCTGTGCAGCGACAGCTCCCCGACGAGCGCCGCCAGCCGCGGGTCGTCCGGGTGGCAGGTCGCGTCCCGCCGCAGGGCGCCGACGGCGTCGGCCGCCTCCGCCTCCGGGTCCGCGAACGGGGGGTCGGGCCGCAGGAACACCAGGCGGGCCAGGTTGCCGCCGGCGAAGTCGCCGAACAGGGCCGCGGCGGGCGCGTTCCACGCGAGGACGTCCGTGCGGCGTCCCGTCACGTACGCGGGCGTCCCGTCCAGGGCGGCGAGCATGGCCCGCAGCCCGGGCCGCACCTCCTCGGCCTCCGCCTCGCCGCCGTGGTGGCGGCACCGGGCCAGGTGGTTCAGGTGGGTGCGCTCGGTCGCGGTGAGCCGCAGCGCGCGGGCGAGCGCGTCCAGCACCTCCGCGGACGCGTTGTGGGCGCGGCCCTGCTCCAGCCGGGTGAGGTACGCGACCGACACCCCGGCGAGCTGCGCGAGCTCCTCCCGCCGCAGGCCCGGCACCCGCCGGTGCCGCCCGAACTCCGGCAGCCCGACCGCCTCCGGCGTCAGCCGCCCGCGCCGGCTCCGCAGGAACTCGCCGAGCTCGACATGCGGATCCAGCGAAGCGGACGCGGACGGCTGCGCGGGCGCCGCGTCGGGGGTGTCGAACTCCTGCGTGGCCTGACGATCGTCCATGGCGTCCATTGTCGCCGGTCGCGCGCCCGGCTGCCTGACCCTGCCAGTGGCAGGACCGGCGGTCGCACGACGGACGGGGCACTGGCCGCGCCCGTCCGGCGGCGGCAGAGTCGTCCCCGACAGCAGCCGCGAGACATGGGGGGAACGACGATGAGCGAGTACGTGGCGCACCTGGACGGACGGACGGCGACCGCGGCGGAGCTGAACCCGCTGGCGTTCGCCGGATACGCGCACTTCACCGCGATGCAGGTGCGCGGCGGCGGCGTCCGGGGCCTCGACCTGCACCTGGAGCGGCTCCGGAACGCGTCGGTCGAGATGTTCGGACGGGCGGTACCGGACGAACGCGTCCGCGAGCTGCTTCGCACGGCGCTCGCGGACGGCCCGGCGGACGTGTCGCTGACGGCGACCGTGTTCGGTGCGGCGGGCGAGTTCACCGCCGCCGACGCCGAGCCCCGCGTGCTCGTCCGCACCGGGCCGCCCGCGTCCGGACCGGAGGGCCCGCTGGCGCTCGCCGCCGTCGAGCACGAGCGGGACCTCCCGGCGGTGAAGCACGTCGGCGAGGTCGGCAAGACCTACCACCTGCGGCGGGCCGCCGCGCGGGGCTTCGACGACGCCGCGTTCGTCGACCGCCGGGGACGGTTCAGCGAAGGCACGATCTGGAACCTCGCCTTCTGGGACGGTTCGGCGGTCGTGTGGCCGGACGCCGCGATGCTGACCGGGACGACGATGGGCATCGTCCGCCGCAGGCTCGACGCGCTCGGCGTCCCGCAGCGGGTCGCCGCGGTGACCCCCGCCGACGTCCCGTCCCTCGCCGGGGCCGTCGTCATGAACTCGTGGACACCGGGCGTCGCGGTGCACCGCATCGAGGACGCCGCGCTCCCCGAGGCCCGCGACTTCCTCGCGCTCCTCCACCGGGCGTACGGGGACGAACCGCTCACGTCCCCCTGACGGTCAGAGCGTCGCGAAGGTCAGGCCGCGCCGCTTCAGCACCGGGATCGCCTTCCGCAGCCCCTTGATCGTCTGCGCGCGGTCGCCGCCGCCGTCGTGGCACAGCAGGATGTCGCCGTCCCCGGCCTCCAGCAGGCGGTCGCGGACGCGGCCGGCGCCGGGGCGTGACCAGTCCCGGGGGTCGATGGACCAGTCGATGGGCAGCATCCCGTACTCGGCGATCACGTCCATGACCCGCTCGGTCCAGTTCCCGCCCGGCGCGCGGAAGTAGCCGGGCAGGACGCCCGTCGCGTCCGCGATGCGGTCGTGGGCCTCCACGACCTCCTCGCGGACCTCGCGCGCCGACAGGCCGCCCATGCTCAGCGGATGGTGCATCGTGTGGTTGCAGATCTGGTGGCCCGCGTCGGCGATCCGCCGCGTCAGCGCCCGGTGCTCGGCGACCTGCTCGCCGATGATGAAGAACGTCGCGCGGACGTCGTGCTCGGCGAGCAGGTCGAGCATCCGCGGCGTCCACTCGGGGTGCGGCCCGTCGTCGATGGTCAGCGCGATCGTCTTCGCGGGCGGCGGCGGCGACAGCTGCGTCAGCTCCCGCACCGGGTCCTCCAGCGCCGCCAGCCGCCCGGGCGTCCAGCTCGCGGGACGCAGCGTCGGGTGCGGGGTCGGCGCCGGATCCACGGCCGGGCTCGCCGGGACGACGTCCGCCTGCGCCGTCCGGTAACCGTGCCGGGGGCGCACCTCGTCGGCCGCGAGGGCGAGGCCCGCGACGGCCCCCAGCAGCCAGAGGGCCCGACGGCGGGACGTCCCGGTCGTCTCGTCGTCCACCACGCGTCCAACGGTATCGGCGGACGGGACCGCTGTGATCATTTTCGTGGTGAAAGGGGAAGATGGACCCCGTGACGAGCGCGGCACCGGAGATCGGCCCCGCGCTCGGGCCGTTCTGCCGCGTCTTTGCCGGCGAAGGGGACGTCGACGGCGCGACGAACCGGGCCTGCCGGGCGTTAGTCGACGCAGGCGAGGGCGTCGATCTCCACCAGCATGGACGGGTGGGGGAGTTCGACCGCGACGGTGGTGCGGCAGGGGAGGACGCCGCTCGGGCAGTTGGCCTTGACGAACTCGCCGTACGCCTCGTTCATGGCGGGGAAGTCGTCGCGGGTCTTGAGGTAGACGCGGAACATGAGGACGTCCTCGACGCTCGCGCCGCCGGCTTCGAGGACGGCCTTGAGGTTCTCGAGGACGCGCGTGGTCTGGGCCTTCACGTCGCCCTCGTGGACGTACTCGCCGGTCTCGGGGTCCTGGGGGCCCTGGCCCGACACCTGGAGGAGCGGGCCCTTGCGGACGCCCTGGGAGAAGGCCCAGGCGGCGGCCGGGGCGCCCGTCGTGGTGATCTGCGTCTTGTCGCTCATTCCGGGTTTCCTTCCGTGTGTCCGTAATCGGTGGAGATGGCGCGGGCGGTGGCGAGGAGGTCGGGGAGCAGGGCGAGGACGCCGTCCCGGTCGAGGACGACCTCGGGCACGGAGATCGAGACGGCGGCGACGACGCGGCCGGACGCGTCGCGGACGGGGGCGCCGACGCAGCGGATGAACGTCTCGTGCTCGGCGTCGTCCATGGCGTGGCCCTGCTCGGCGACGCGGTCGAGTTCGGCGAGCAGCTCGCCGGGGCCGGTGATCGTGTGCTCGGTGAAGCGCGTGTACTCGAGCGATTCGGCGATGCGGCGGCGGCGGGGCGCGGGGAGGTCGGCGAGGAGGACCTTCGCGATCGCGGTGGCGTGCAGCGGCATCGGCAGCCCGACGCGCGAGTACATGCGGATCGCGTGCCGGGAGTCGTACTTGGCGAGGTAGATGACGTCGTCGCCGTCCAGGACGCCGAGGTGGATCGTCTGCCCGGTGGACTCGTTGAGCCGCGCGAGGTGCGGGGCGGCGACGTCGCGGATGCCGTGCTGCTCGAGGGACGCGCGGGCGAGCGCGAACATGCGGGAGCCGAGGTGGAAGCGGTGGTCGCCGTCGCGGTGGACGAACCGCTCCGCTTCGAGCGTCCGCAGGAGGCGCATGACGGTCGTCTTGTGGACGCCCGCGGTCGCGGCGAGTTCGTCCAGGTTGCGGGGGCCGTCGCCGAGTTCGATCAGGATGCCGAGCGCGCGCGCGAGACTCTGGCTCATGGGGTCGTCTCCTCCACCGGGCGGGTGATGCCCGAGGCGCGCACGGTGGTGCCCGCCCACGCGTCCGGGGACGCGGAGAGGAGGGCCTCCACGAGGTCCGGCGGGGGCGGGGGCCCGTGGTCGCCGGGCACGACGAGCGTGGCGGCGGCGGTGAGGTGGCCGAGCCGGAGGCGGCGCCGCGGGCCGTACCCCCGAAGGGTAGCGGCCAGGTATCCGGCGGCGAAGGCGTCCCCGGCGCCGACCGGCTCGACGACCTCGACGCGCAGCGCGGGCTCGGTGACCGCGCCCTCGCGGGTGACGGCGACCGCCCGGTGCGCGTCGTCCTTGACGACGAGCGTGGACGGTCCGGGGAGCAGCGCGCGGAGCGCGTCCGGGTCGGAGGTGCCGAGGACGGCGGCGGCCTCGTCGGCGCCGAGCATGACGATGTCGGCGGCGTCGAGGAGTTCGCGCAGGACGGACGGGTCGCGGTGCCGCCAGAGCGCGGGGCGCCAGTTCAGGTCGAAGCTGACGAGGTGGTCGCGGGGGCGGGCGAGGAGCGCGCGGGCGAGGGCGAGCGCGGAGTCCGAGAGGGCCGCGGTGATGCCGGACAGGTGGACGAGCCGCGCGCCGGCGATCAGCGGCCCGGTGACGGGGTCGTCGAGCATGCCGGGGCCGATCGCCGAGCCCGCGGAGCCGTCCCGGTAGTAGTGCAGGACGCTGCCGGACGGTCCGGCCTCCTTGACGTACAGGCCGGTGGGGCGCTCGGGGTCGACGGCGGCGCCGCGGACGTCGACGCCGGAGGCGGCGAGCTCGCGGACGACGCGGCGGCCGAACCCGTCGTCGCCGACGCGGCCGGCCCAGGCGGCGGGCACGCCGAGGGCGACGAGGCCGCGGGCGACGTTGGCTTCGGCGCCGCCGCAGGACTGGCGGAACGCGGGGACGTCCTCGAGGGGTCCCGGCCGCTCGGGCAGCAGGACCGCCATCGTCTCGCCCACGCAGACGGCCGTCGGTTCCATCGCCCTCTCCACTGTTGACCGGTTCCGGGCGGTGATGTTACAACCACTGCAGCACATAATGCAATGTACGTTGCATACAGTGCAATGAGGGAGGTCAGATGGCGGAGAGCATCGACGGTGCGGCGGTGGACGCGCTCGGGGACGAGCGGCTCGACTGGCGCTTCAAGGCGGTACCCGCGTCCGCGGACGGCATGTCGGTCGCGGACGTGCGCGCCGACCCGCTCCCGCTCGACGCGTTCGGCACGCCGCTGCTGACCCTCGACGCCGGCGCCCTCGACCACAACGTCGCCGCGATGGCGGCCTGGACCCGCGACGCCGGGGTGGACCTCGCCCCGCACGGCAAGACGACGATGGCCCCGGCGCTGTGGCGGCGGCAGCTCGACGCGGGCGCGTGGGGCATCACGCTCGCGAACCTCCCGCAGCTCCGGGTGGCGCGCGCGTTCGGCGTCCGGCGGCTGATGCTCGCCAACGCGCTCGTCGACCCGGCCGGGCTCGCGTGGCTCGGCGCGCAGCTCGACGCCGACCCCGCGTTCGCGTTCCTGTCGTGGGCCGACTCGGTCCGGACGGTCGAGCTGATGGACGCGGCGCTGCGGGCGGCGCGCGTGAGCCGCCCGGTGGATGTCGTCGTGGAGCTCGGCGGCCCGGACGGACGCACGGGCGCCCGGGACGTCGCCGAGGCGCGGGCGGTCGCGGACGCGGTCCGCCGCGCGCCCACCCTGCGGCTCGCCGGGGCGGGCGGCTACGAGGGCGCGTTCGCGCACGACGCGTCCGACGGCAGCCGCGCCGCCGTGGACGCCTACCTGCGCCGCGTCGCGGACCTGCACCGCCGCCTCGACTACGAGACGGACGAGCCGGTCGTGACGGCCGGCGGCAGCGCCTACTTCGACCAGGTCGTCGAGGTGCTCGGGCCGCTGCACGGCCGGACCGTCCTGCGGTCGGGCGCCTACGTGATCCACGACGACGGCTTCTACCGGGGCATCTCGCCCTTCGCGCGCGGGACGTCCGGGGCGGGCCTGCGGTCCGCGATGCACGGCTGGGCGCGCGTCGTGTCCCGCCCCGAACCGGCCCTCGCGCTCCTCGACGCCGGCAAGCGCGACGTCCCGTACGACGAGGGGATGCCCGAACCGCAGCGCGTCCGCGGCAAGGGCGCCGCGCCGGTGGCCGGGGCGCGCGTCACCGCCGTCAACGACCAGCACGGCTTCCTGCGGGACGCGGCCGTCGAGGTCGGCGACGTCGTCCGGCTCGGCCTCTCGCACCCGTGCACCGCGTTCGACAAGTGGACGCTGATCCCCGTCGTGGACGACGCGGACGCCGAGCATCCGCGCGTCGTCGACCTCGTCAGGACGTGGTTCTGATGACGGTCGTGAGGGGCGCGACGGTCGTGGACGGCACCGGCGCGCCGGGCCGCGTCGCCGACGTGCGGATCGCGGACGGCCGCATCGCCGAGATCGGCGACCGGCTGACCGGCCCCGGCCGGACGATCGACGCCGCCGGGCTCGTCCTCGCGCCCGGCTTCATCGACATGCACGCCCACTCGGACCTGGCGCTGCTCACCGAACCCGACCACGTCGCCAAGGTGAGCCAGGGCGTCACGCTGGAGGTCCTCGGGCAGGACGGCCTGTCGTACGCGCCCGCCGACGACACGACGCTCCCGCAGATCCGCCGCACCATCGCCGGCTGGAACGGCGACCCGGACGGCTTCGACTGGTCGTGGCGGAGCGTCGGCGGGTACCTCGACCGGCTCGACGCCGGTATCGCCGTCAACGCCTGCTACCTGGTCCCGCAGGGCGCCGTCCGGATGCTGGCGATGGGCTGGGACGACCGCGCGCCCACGCCCGCGGAGCTCGACCGGCAGCGCGAGCTGGTCGCGGACGGCATGCGCGAGGGCGCCGTCGGGATGTCCAGCGGCCTCACCTACACGCCCGGCATGTACGCGGACGGCGACGAACTCGCCGAGCTGCTCCGCGTCGTGGCGTCCCTCGGCGGGTTCTACGCCCCGCACCACCGCTCGTACGGGGCGGGCGCGCTGGAGGCGTACGCCGAGATGGTGGAGCTGTCGCGCCGCACCGGCTGCGCCCTGCACCTCGCCCACGCCACCATGAACTTCGGCGTCAACAAGGGCCGCGCCGGGGAGCTGCTCGGGCTGCTCGACGCCGCCGTCGCCGACGGCTGCGACATCAGCCTCGACACCTACCCCTACCTCCCCGGCTCCACCACGCTCGCCGCGCTGCTGCCGAGCTGGGCGTCGGCGGGCGGCCCGGACGCGCTGCGCGCCCGGCTCACCGACCCGGACGAGCGCGCCCGGATCCGGCACGCGATGGAGGTCGAGGGCTCCGACGGCTGCCACGGCGTCCCGTCCGAATGGGAGACGATCGAAATCTCCGGCTCCCCGGACCCGCGGGTCGTCGGGCGGACGATCGCCGGCCTCGCCGCCGAGACCGGGCGCGCGGCGTTCGACGTCTACTGCGAGCGGCTCCTCGCGGACGACCTCGCGACGACGATCCTGCAGCACGTCGGGCACGAGGAGAACGTCCAGGCGATCATGCGGCACCCGTGCCACACCGGCGGGTCCGACGGCCTGCTGGCGGCGGCGAAGCCGCACCCGCGCGCGTGGGGCACGTTCCCCCGCTACCTCGGCCGCTACGTCCGCGAGCTGGGCGTCCTGTCGCTGGAGGAGTGCGTCGCGCACCTCACCGGCCGGGCCGCCCGGCGGCTGCGGCTGGCCGACCGCGGGCTCGTCCGGCCCGGGTACCACGCCGACCTCGTGCTGTTCGACCCGGCGACGGTCCGCGACACCGCCACGTTCGACGAGCCGCGGCGGCGTCCCGACGGCGTCCCGTACGTGTTCGTCGGCGGGACCGCGGTCATCGACGACGGCGCCCGCACCGGCGCGCTCCCCGGGCGGTCGCTGCGCCGCGCCCCGGACGGCGCGACCCGCTGAACCCCCCGCCACCCCTCGCCCACCCCCGGAAAGGTCACCATGGTCCACTGGCTGCAACATGAGACGGGCGGCCTGCTGCTGCTGTGCGCCCTGTCCATCGCGGTCCTGCTCTTCCTGATCATCAAGGTCAAGCTGGAACCGTTCATCGCCCTCGTCGTCTCCGGTCTCGCGCTCGCGCTCGTCGCGGGGCTGAGCGTCGAGCAGATCGTCGGGACGGCGCTGAAGTCCGGCGACTCGATCCTGGAGACGGGGTTCGGCGGGCTGCTCGGGCACATCGCGCCGATCGTCGGGCTCGGCACGATCCTCGGCGCCGTCCTGGAACGGTCCGGCGGCGCGGACGTGCTGACGCGGCGGCTCCTCGGGCTCGTCGGCGAACGCTTCGCCCCCCTCGCCATGGGCCTGGCCGGCCTCATCTTCGGCATCCCCGTCTTTTTCGATGTAGGCATTTTTGTCCTGGCACCTCTGATCTACATCACGGCGAAGCGGGGCGGGCGGTCGCTCGTCCTGTACGCGATGCCGCTGCTCGCCGGGCTGTCGATGACGCACGCCTTCCTGCCGCCGCACCCGGGCCCGGTCGCCGCGGCCGGGCTGCTCGGCGTCCCGCTCGGCTGGCTGATCGTCTTCGGCCTGATCTGCGGCATCCCCGCGTTCCTGGTCGCGGGCGTCGCGTGGGGCGCCTGGATCGGCAAGCGCGTCATCGTCGAGGTCCCCGACGAGTTCGTCGTCGGGGAGAAGAAGGGCCCGGAGGCCGGCGAGGACGGCGGGACGCCCGCGAAGGCCCAGACGGAGCCGTCGCTCGGCGCCGTGCTGCTCATCATCGCCGTCCCGCTCCTGCTGATCCTGCTCGCCACGTTCGGCACCGTGTGGTGGGAGGACGCGGCCGTCCTGCCCGTCCTCACCTTCCTCGGGAACCCGGTCGTCGCGCTCACCATCGCCGTGCTCCTCGCGATGTACCTGCTCGGCATCCGGCGCGGCATCACGGGCGCCGAACTGCGCGACACCGCGACCGCGTCGCTGCGTCCCGTCGGCATGATCCTGCTGGTCATCGGCGGCGGCGCGTTCTTCGGCAAGGTCGTGTCGGAGACCGGCGTCGGGGAGGCCCTCGCCGGGACGCTGTCGGACGCGGGGCTGCCCACGATCGTGCTCGCCTACCTGATCGCGTGCGGGCTGCGCATCGCGCAGGGCTCCGCGACCGTCGCGATCGTCACCGCCGGCGGCATCGTCGCGCCGCTCGTGGAGAGCGGCGGCCACTCGCAGGCGGGCATCGCGCTGATCGCCATCGCGATCTCCGCGGGTTCGATCATCGCGTCGCACGTCAACGACGGCGGCTTCTGGATCATCTCCCGGTACTTCAACATGTCGGTCCGCGACACCCTGAAGACCTGGACCGTCCTGGAGACGATCCTGTCCGTCGTCGGCTTCGCGATGGCGCTGCTCGTCAGCGCGTTCGTCTAGCCGCCGGACGCCGGAGCCCGTCCGGCTCCCGAAATCGGTGCATTTCCCGGACACGCCAGGTCATGGAGGTGTTACCGTTGCGAACGCATCGGGGGCCGGACGTCCGCGCCGCGCACGCGGCGGGACGACCGGGCGATCACGGCCCGGCGCAGCCGCGCGGTGACGATCCGTCGAGCGGGACGACCGCGGGGGCCGAACCGCGGCGACGGGCGTGCACCCGCGCGTCCTGACCCCGTCGCCGGGCCCGATCGAACACACCCGTCCGGCACCCGTCCGGGCGGTCAGGGCAGCAGCCCGGCGCGCCGCGCCGCCGCCACCGCCTCCATGCGGGTGTGGCTGTCGAGCTTGCGCATCGCCGACCGCAGGTAGCTCTTCACCGTCTCCGGCACCAGCCCGAGCCGCGTCGCCGCCTCCGCGTTCGTGCAGCCCATCGCCACGTACGACAGGACGTCCAGCTCGCGGGGCGACAGCACCGGCCGCGGCGCCCGCCCCGCGTCGGCGTCCGCCGCCGGCTCGGCCAGGCCCGCCGCGGCGAGCCGCAGCGTCGCCTCCCGCAGCCGGTCCCGGGTGACCGGATCGTCCACCCGCTCGGCCAGCGCCCGCAGCTCCGCGTGCACCGCGCGGACCTCCTCCCAGCGGGCCGCCGAATCCTCCTCGCCCGGCCGCAGCCGCGTCAGCGCCTCGTCCGCCCGGTCCCGGACGGCGAGGTCCTGCTCGACGTCGCGGGCGGTCTGCATCGCCGCGCCCACCACCCGGTCGGCCAGCCCCAGCGGCTCCCGCAGCGCCCCGTACAGGACGCCCCGGACGCGGCGCCGCACCACGATCGGCACCGCCACGATCGACAGCAGCCCCTCGCGGCCCACCGGCCGGTCGTAGTCGTGGCTGATCGTCGCCGCGCGCGGGTAGTCGCTCACCCACGCGGGGCGGCCCAGCGCCATCGCCTTGCCGCCCAGCCCGTAGCCGTGCCGCACGACGAGCCCGTTCAGCGAGTCGGTGCGGCCGCCGACCAGTTCGGTGATGCGCAGCCGGTCCCGGCCGGTCAGCGCGCCGCCGAACACCATCGGCAGGCCCGTCGCGCGGTGCAGCGCCAGCACCGCCGCCCGCACCGCGCCCGCGTCGCCGCCCCGCGCCGGGTCCGGTCCCGGGACCGGGCCCGCGGGACGCCCTTCCGATGACCGCGCCTCCATGTGTCGAGCATGCACCGGAAGGGGCCGTCCCGTAACCCTGATGACGCTGATCGTTCAGGCGTGTCGCACGGCCGCGGCGTCGCCGAGGCCCAGGATGTCGACGGCTTCCGCCCGCATCTGGACCTTCCGCACCTTTCCGGTGACCGTCATGGGGAACTCGTCCACGATGTGCACGTACCGGGGGATCTTGTACCGGGCGAGCTTTCCGTCGCAGAACTTCCGGAGCGCCTCGGCGGTCAGCGGCGGCGCGCCGTCCCGCAGCCGCACCCACGCCATCAGCTCCTCCCCGTACCGCTCGTCCGGGACGCCGATGACCTGCGCGTCCACGATGTCGGGATGGGTGTAGAGGAACTCCTCGATCTCCCGCGGGTACACGTTCTCGCCGCCCCGGATCACCATGTCCTTGATCCGGCCGGTGATGTTGACGTACCCCTCGTCGTCCATCACCGCGAGGTCGCCGGTGTGCATCCAGCGCGCCGCGTCGATCACCTCGGCCGTCTTCTCCGGCTCCTCCCAGTAGCCGAGCATGACCGAGTAGCCGCGCGTGCACAGCTCACCGGGCGTCCCGCGCGGGACCGTCGCGCCCGACGCCGGGTCGACGACCTTGACCTCCAGGTGCGGGTGGACGGTCCCGACCGTGGACACGCGGCGGTCCAGCGTGTCGTCCGCCCGGGTCTGCGTCGACACCGGCGACGTCTCCGTCATCCCGTAGCAGATCGCGACCTCCGCCATCCCCAGCCCCTCGATGACCTGCTTCATCACCTCCACCGGGCACGGCGACCCCGCCATGATCCCGGTGCGCAGGCCCGACAGGTCCGCCGAGTTCAGCGACGGCTCGTTCAGCACCGCGATGAACATCGTCGGCACCCCGTACAGGGACGTGCACCGCTCCGACGCCGCCGCCTGGATGGTCGCGCGCGCGTCGAACGCGGGCGCCGGGATCACGACGCAGGCGCCGTGGCTCGTCGCCGCCAGGTTCCCCATCACCATGCCGAAGCAGTGGTAGAACGGCACCGGCACGCAGACGCGGTCCTCCTCGTCGTAGCCGCACAGCTCGCCGACGAAGTAGCCGTTGTTGAGGATGTTGTGGTGCGACAGCGTCGCGCCCTTCGGGAACCCGGTCGTCCCCGACGTGTACTGGATGTTGATCGGGTCGTCGGCGCTGAGCGTCGCGCCGATCTCCGCGAGCACCGCGGCGTCCGCCGCCCGCCCGGTCTCCAGCAGCCCGTCCCACTCCGCGGTGCCGATCAGCAGCACGTCCGTCAGCCGCTTGCAGCGCGGCCGCACCTGGTCGATCATCCCGGCGTAGTCGGACGTCTTGAACACCGGCGTCGCGACCAGCGTGCGGACGCCCGCCTGGTTCAGGACGAACTCCAGTTCGTGCACCCGGTAGGACGGGTTGATGTTCACGAGGATCGCGCCGAGCTTCGCCGTCGCGTACTGCACGAGCATCCACTCGGCGCAGTTCGGCGCCCAGATCCCGACCCGGTCGCCCTTGCGGATCCCGCGCGCGTGCAGGCCGAGCGCGACCGCGTCGACGTCGGCGGCGAACCGCGCGTACGTCCAGCGCCGGTCGGTCGCGTACTCGACCACCGCGTCCCGGTCGGGATGCAGGGCGACGGTCCGGTCCAGGTTCGTGCCGATGGTGTCGCCGAGCAGCGGCGCCTTCGACGCGCCGGACGCGTACGAGAGCGTCATCGCAGGTCCTCCTCACGGAACTCGCCCTCGGGCCGGTCGTCGGCGCCGGGATGCTTGTCGATCTCGCTCGTCCGCAGTTCCACGCGACGGATCTTGCCGGAGATCGTCTTCGGAAGCTCGCCGAATTCCAGCAGGCGGACCCGCTTGTACGGGGACAGCTGCGCCCGGCTGTGCTCGAAGATCGCCTTCGCGGTCGCGGCGTCCGGCGCCCAGCCCGCCGCGAGCGTCACGTACGCCTTCGGCACCGCGAGCCGCACCGGGTCGGGCGACGGCACCACGGCGGCCTCCGCGACGGCCTCGTGCTCGATCAGCACGCTCTCCAGCTCGAACGGGGAGATCTTGTAGTCGGACGCCTTGAACACGTCGTCGGCCCGCCCGACGTAGGTGATGTAGCCGTCCGCGTCGCGGGAGCCGATGTCGCCCGTGTGGTAGTAGCCGTCCGCCATCGCCTCGGCCGTCCGGTCCTCGTCGCCGTGGTACCCGACCATCAGCCCGAGCGGCCGGTCCTCCAGCTCCAGGCAGATCTCGCCCTCGTCGCCGGGCTTGCCCGTCACCGGGTCGATCAGCGCCACCCGGTAGCCCGGCACCGGCCGCCCCATCGACCCCGGCTTCACCGGCTGCCCCGGCGTGTTCGCGATCTGCACGGTCGTCTCCGTCTGCCCGAAGCCGTCCCGGATGGTGCGGCCCCACGCGTCCTTCACCCGCTCGATCACCTCGGGGTTCAGCGGCTCGCCCGCCGCCACCACCTCGCGCGGCGGGGTGCCCAGCCGGCCCAGGTCGGCCTGGATCAGCATCCGCCACACGGTCGGCGGCGCGCAGAAGCTCGTGACGCCGCACCGCTCGATCGTGTCGAGCAGCCGGTCCGCGTCGAACCGCGTGTAGTTGAAGATGAACACGCACGCCTCGGCGTCCCACGGCGCGAAGATGTTGCTCCACGCGTGCTTCGCCCACCCGGGCGACGAGATGTTCAGGTGGACGTCGCCCGGCCGCAGGCCGATCCAGTACATCGTCGACAGGTGCCCCGCCGGGTACGACGCGTGCGTGTGCTCGACGAGCTTCGGCTTCGCGGTCGTCCCGGACGTGAAGTACAGCAGGAGCGTGTCGCCCGACATCGTCTGCCCGTACGGGACGAACTCCTCGGCGAGCCCGTACGCGTCCGCGTACGGAACCCACCCGTCGACGGGCGCGCCCACCGCGATCCGCGTGAAGTCGCCCTCCAGCCCGGCGAACTTCCCGGCGTGCTCCGCGCCCGCCACCACGTGCTTCGCCGCGCCGCGCGTCACCCGGTCCTGCAGGTCGGCGGGCCCGAGCAGCGGCGTGCAGGGGATCATCACCGCGCCGAGCTTCATCGCGGCGAGCACCGTCTCCCACAGCTCGACCTGGTTGCCGAGCATCAGGATCACCCGGTCGCCGCGCCGCACCCCGTTCTCGCGCAGCAGGTTCGCGACCTGGTTCGACCGCCGCGACAGGTCGGCGAACGAGAACTTCGCCTCCGTCCCGTCCTCCTCGACGATCCACAGCGCGGGCCGGTCGTTCCCCTCGGCGATCCGGTCGAACCAGTCGACGGCCCAGTTGAAGCCGGTCAGCACCGGCCACCGGAACCGCTCGTACGCCACCGCGTAGTCGTCGCGGTTCTCGAGCAGGAAGTCGCGCGCCCCGCGGAACTCGACTGCCGGCATGTGGTCTCTCCTCGTGGCCGGACGAACACCTCGGGAGCATCGTTGGCCAACCGGCGTGACCCACGCCACCCCCGAACGGGGGTACTCCTCCCCCGCCCGCGGCGTCCGGGCCACCGGATCGATCAGGAATCGAGAAGCGCCCGCTCCCTGCGCGTTCGTAGCGTGAGCCGTGGACGGCGGTCGGGAAGACCGCTCCGACACGACCGGCAACACGACCAGCAAGGAGACGGACATGAAGGCGCACGTGAGCTCGATCCTCCTCGGCGTCCGCGACATGGAGGCGTCCAAGCGGTTCTACACCGAGGGCCTCGGCTGGAAGATCAAGGACGACTGGGGCGTCTCGGTGTTCTTCGAGTCCGACGGGGCGTCGCCCGTCGGCTTCTACGGCCGCGACGGCCTGGCCGAGCAGGTCGGCACGAGCCCCGAGGGCAGCGGCTTCAGCGGGCTCGTCCTCACCTACGTCGTCCGCAGCGAGGCCCGGGTCGACGAGGTGATGGCGGAGGCCGAGAAGGCCGGCGCCACGGTCCTCAAGCCCGCCGGTCCGCTGCCGTGGGGCGGCTACGGCGGCACCTTCGCCGACCCGGACGGCTACATCTGGAGCCTCGGCTACAGCGACCAGGGCACCGACCAGCCCTACGCCGAGTAGCCCCGGCGGCCCGGCGGCGGTCAGGGGACGCGGAACCCGCGGAAGGTGACGGGCTTGCGGACCGCGAACCCCAGCCGCTCGTAGAGCGTGACCGCACCCGTGTTCGCGGCGGCCACGTGCAGGAAGGGACGTTCGCCGCGCGCCGCGGCGCGCGCGACGAGCGCCCGCACCAGCCGCGCGGCAAGGCCGCGCCCGCGCGCCTCGGGGGCGGTGCAGACGGCGCTGATCTCGGTCCAGCCCGGCGGCCGGAGCCGCTCGCCCGCCATCGCCGCCAGCCCGCCGTCCCCCTGGACGCCGACGTACGCGCCCAGTTCGCGGGTGCGCGGCCAGAACGGCCCCGGCCGGGTCCGTTCGGCGAGGTCGAGCATCTCGGGCACGCGGTCCGCGCCCAGCACGACGACGTCCGCGCCGGGCCCGTCCTCCGGGGGAGGCCCGTCCCAGACCATCTGCAGCCCGTCGAGGACGAAGACCGGCTCCCAGTCCGGCGGCGGGACCGCCGGACTGCTGAACATGTCGGCGAGTCCGCCGCGGCCGAGCAGCCGGGCGAGGTCGTCCCACTCCGCGGCGTCCGGGTCGGCGGACACCGCGGCGAACGTCGCGACGTCCGGCACGTAGGCGGCGGCCCGGCCGAGCCGGCGGGCGAGGTGCGCGTGGCGGCCGCGCAGCGACGCGCCCACCGGGTCGTCGAGTGCGGCGTCGCCGCGGTCTGCCGGCATGTCGCGCCTTCCGTTCCGTCCGTTCCGCGCAGGAGGCTACTGCGCGGCCGCCACCGGACGGACGGGCCCCGATCACCGCGCCCGGGCGCGGGCGGCGCGGTGGGCCGCGCGGTGGGCCGCCATGCGGACGGGCGCGTTCGCGGCGCCGTACCCGGTGTAGCCGGGCGAGCGCTGGACGAACTCGAAGAAGACCCGCGACCCGAGGATCGGCGTGCAGAGGTGGAAGTACTCCGCGTCGCCGTCCCGGTCGTAGAAGACGTCGTTCTCGCGGAGGGCGCGGAGCAGGTCCGGGGCGAGCGGCATCCGGGCGTCCAGGTCGTCGTGGTAGTTGCCCGGGACGGGGAGGATCGGGGCGCCGCGCTCGCGCAGGGCCCGCGCGGTGCGGAAGACGTCGCCGGTCGCGAATGCCACGTGCTGGGGGTCGGGGACGGCCGGGGCCCAGGCGCCGCGGCGCAGCAGCGTGCCGTCGAGGACGAGCCGCAGCCGGCGGGCCGGGTCGGTGACGGCCCGGCTGCGGACGAGCCCGAACGGCGCGGCGAGCTCGGCGTCGTGTTCGGGCGCGAGACCGAGCAGCGACCGGTAGAAGAGCGCGGCCTCGTCGAACGCGTCGAAGGGCTGGGCGAGGGCGAGGTGGTCGATCGCGGTGACGCCGGTCCGGGCCTCCCCGGGCGCCCCGGAGAGGATGAAGTCGCCGCGCCAGCCGTCCGGGGCGCCCGTCCGGCAGAAGAAGACGGCGGTGCCGTCGGGGGCGGCCACCGAGGTCAGGTCGGCCTCGGCCGCGCCGCGCGTCCGCGGCAGGACGGGCGCGAGCAGCGCGGTGGCGCGCGCCGCCGCACGCTCCGGGTCGGCGGTCTCGACGGCGAAAGCGCCGATCGCGGCGCCGCCCGCGTCCGGCGGGCCGGCGGCGTTGAGCAGCACCCGGGCCCCGCCCTGCCGCCACAGCTGCACCGGCTTCGACCGGTGCTGCCCGACGTGCGCGAACCCGGTCGCGGCGAGCGTCCGGGCCACCTCGGTCCCGGCCTCGGCGTCGACCGCCAGCTCCACGAAGGCGAAGCCCTCCGGGGCGGGCGCCGCCGGGGGCGCGGCCCGGACCCGGGCGGCGGGCGCGGATCCGTGCCGGACGAGCGGCTCCCCGTGCGGCTCCCCGTGCGGCTCCTCGCGCGCGAGCGACTCCTCCAGGACGATCAGCGAGCGCATCGCGTCGACGGCGGCGCGGTCGGGCGGCGCCTGCCGGAAGACGTCGTTGAAGACCTCCAGCGACAGCGGACCGGTGTAGCCCGCCGCGAGCACCCGCGCGGTGAAGCCGGTGAGGTCGAAGGAGCCCTGCCCCGGGAAGAGCCGGTGGTGGCGGCTCCACTGCAGCACGTCCATGCGCAGGTGCGGGGCGTCGGCGAGCTGGAGGAAGAAGAGCTTCCCGGCGGGGAACCCCGCGATGCCCGCGATGTCGCCGCCGCGCGACAGGACGTGGAAGCTGTCGAGGCACAGCCCCAGCGCGGGGTGGTCGGCGCGCAGGACGAGGTCCGCCGAGTGCTCCCACGTACGCACGAACCTGCCCCAGGCCAGCGCCTCGTAGGCGACCCGGACCCCGTGCTCGGCGGCGAGGTCGGCGAGGGCGCGCAGGTGCCGCGCGGCCAGCGCGTCGTCGTCCACGGCCTCGGGCGCGACCGACGAGCACACCAGGACGGTGCCCGCGCCGAGCCGCCGCGCCAGCGCGAACTTGTGCGCGGCGCGGCGCAGGTTCCGCCGGTGCAGGTCCGGCGGGACGGCCTCGAAGTCGCGGAACGGCTGGTAGAGCTCGACGGCCAGGCCGAACTCGGCGCAGCGCTCCGCGACCCGCTCGGGCGGGAGCGGGCAGCCGAGCAGGTCGTTTTCGAAGATCTCGACGCCGTCGAACCCGGCGGCCGCGGCGGCGCTCAGCTTGTCCTCCAGCGTGCCCGACAGGCACACCGTCGCGATCGATCGTCGCACGGCGGGTCCCTCCCTTCCCGGGGGCGGCCGGTTCACGGTCCGCCGGGCCGGCCGTCGCCGCCGGCGGGGTCGGCGGCGCGGCGGGCCGCGAGCCACCGCAGCGCCAGGAGGTACCCGTCGATGCCGCAGCCCGCGATCACCGCGGCGGCGACCGGCGAGATGTACGAGTGCCGCCGGAACGGCTCGCGGGCGTGCACGTTCGTCAGGTGCACCTCGACGAGCGGTGCCGTCAGCATCGCGCAGGCGTCGCGCAGCGCGACGGACGTGTGCGTCCACGCCGCCGGGTTGAGCACGACGGCCGCGCCGTCGTCGGCGGCCTCGTGGATCCAGCCGAGCATCTCGTGCTCGGCGTCGGTCTGCCGCACCGCCGCCTTGATGCCCAGCTCGCCGGCCGCCGCGCGGCAGGTCTCGACGAGCCGGGCATAGGTGGCGGTGCCGTACTTGTCCGGTTCCCGTACCCCGAGCCTGCCGAGGTTGGGGCCGTTCAGCACGCGAACCTGCACGGATGGGTCCTTCCTTGGGTCGGCGGAGGTCAGGGCGCGGCGGGGGCGGAGGCGCGGACCGCCTTGTACAGCTCGGCCTGCTCGCCCTCCAGGTGCTCGGTGAAGTACGCCCCGGCCTTCGCGGCGAACGCGGCGCGGTCGACGTCCTCGACGACCGCGGGCTTCCCCGCGCTCCGCCACTCGGCGAGGATCTTCTTCTCGTCCTCCTCGATGCATTCCCGGTTCGCGGCGCGGGTGTCGGAGACGGCCTTCTGCAGCGCCCGCCGCTGCTCGGCCGAGAGCTCTCGCCAGCGGTCGTCGTTGATGACGATGAGCTGGGAGCCGGTCTGGTGGCCGGAGAGGCTGACGTGGCTCTGGACCTCCGCGAGGCTCATCGACGCGATCGTCGGGATCGGATTCTCCTGGCCGTCGATGATCCCGCGCTGGAGGCTGAGGTAGAGCTCCTCGAACGCGACCGCGGTGGGGGCCGCACCGACGGCCTTGGCATTCTCCAGGTAGATCTCGGAGTCGGGGAACCGCATTCGCAGGCCCTTGAGGTCGCCGGGTTCGCGGATCGCCGAGTTGGCGGTGAAGTGCCGCATCCCGAAGAACCAGACGTCCAGGACGCGGGCCCCGGTCGCGGTGACGAAGTCCTTCTTCAGCTCGGTGCCGTGCTCGCCGTCGAAGAAGGCGAACAGGTGGTCGGGGCCGTCGAACGCGTACGCCATGTCCAGGACGCCGACGGGGGCGAAGCTCCCGGCGAGCGCGGCCGACCCCTGCACGTCCATGTCGAGGTCGCCGCTCTTGACGGACGTGAAGCGCGTGGCGTCGTTGCCGAGCTGGCTGTTGGCGAACGTCTCGATCTTCACGCCGATGTCCCGGCCGTTGACCGCGTCGGCGACGGCCTGGATCCCGCAGCGGGTGTGCGGGTGGTCGTCGGTGTAGCTGTTGGCGAACGACAGCGTGACGGTTCCGTCGCCGCCTCCGCCGTTCATCGCACTGCAACCGGCCGACAGGACGGCCGCGGCGGCCAGGACCGGCAGCGCCTTTCCGGGTGTCTTGAGCATGTGCCTGCTCCTCAACGGGGGTGGGGGTGGGGTGGGGGCGTCGGGGCGGGGCGGGGAGCGGCCGCTACAAACCGAACAGGTCGGGCAGGAAGGTGACGGTCCCGGGGACGAACGTCACCAGCATCAGGACGGCCAGCAGCGGGATCAGGAACGGCAGGGTGCCGCGGAACACCTCGTGGACCGGCACCCCCGAGACCGGGCTCATCACGTAGAGCACCGCGCCGATCGGCGGCGTGAGCAGTCCGATCATCAGGTTCATGATGACGACCACGCCGAAGTGCATGGGGTCGACGCCGAACTCGGCGGCGATCGGCAGCAGGATCGGCACCGTGATCACCAGGACCGAGATGCCCTCCAGGACGGCGCCGAGCACGATCATCAGGAGGTTGACCAGCAGCAGGAACACGAGGGCGTTGTCGGTGAGGCCCAGCATGGCGTCCGCGACCGCCTGGGGCACCCGCTCCCGGGCGAGGATCCAGCCGAGCAGCCCGGACGCGCCGACGATCAGGGTGATGGACGCCGTGATCTCCGCGGTCTCCCGGGCGATGCCGAACAGGTCGCGCCGGCCGATGCGGCGGTAGGCGGCGCCGAGCACGAGCACGTAGGCCGCCGCCGCGGCGGCCGCCTCGGTGGGGGTGAAGACACCGCCGAGGATGCCGCCGAGGATGATCACCGGGGCGCCCAGCGGGCCGAGGACGCGCCGCCCCGCGGCGCGCAGCCGCCGCCACGAGAACGCCTCGCCGCGCAGGTCGTCCCGCTTGCGCAGCACGACGTACACCATGATCGCCATGCCCGCCGCCATGAGGAGCGCGGGACCGATCGAGGCCGCGAACAGCGCTCCGGTCGAGACGCCGGCGATGCCCGCGTACACCACCGCCGGGATGCTCGGCGGCATGACCGGCCCGAGCAGGGCGGAGGAGGCGCTGAGGCCGACGGCGAACCGCGGCGGGTAGCCCTTGCGGACCATGTGCGGGATCTCGACCTTGCCGAGGCCGGCGGCGTCGGCGAGCGCCGAGCCGCTCATCCAGGAGAAGCCCAGGCTCACCCCGATGTTGACGTAGCCGAGGCTGCCCCGGACCCGTCCGGCCGCGGCGAGCGCGAACTCGAACAGCCGGTCGCCGAGCCCCGCGCGGTTCGCCACGACGCCGACGAGGATGAACAGCGGGACGGCCAGCAGCGGGAAGCTGTTGAGCGCCTCGGTCGTCTGCCGGACGCTGAGGCCCGCGGAGTAGCCCTCCAGGGACACGTACGTCAGGCAGGGGCCGAGCAGCGCGAACGCCACGGGGACGCGCAGCAGCAGGAGCGCGGCGATGGCGGCGGCGAGCAGCGTCATGCTCATGTCGGCCGCCCCTCCTCTCGGGGGTCGGGACCGGCCTGCGCGTCCCCGGCGCCGTGCCCGGACGTCCCGTCCGCCTCGGGCTCCGGCCGGAAGACGGCGACGACCGCGCGGACGGCGGTGAGGGCCAGCCCGATGAGCGGGATGACGTAGAAGAGGCGCATCGGCATGCCGAGCGCGGGCGAGGTCTGCGCGTCGCCGGACGTGACCAGCACCCACGCCTCGTAGAGCAGGTTGAGGCACACGATCGCGACGGTGGCGTTGGCGACGGCGCCGACGGCGCGCAGCAGCCGGGGCCCGGCCACGATGTCGATCACCTTGAGGGCGACGTGGCCGTCCCGGGCCATCAGGTGGCCCGCCATCGCGAAGGTGAGCCAGACGAACGCGAACCGCGCGAGTTCGCCCGTCCAGACCCAGCCGCCGCCGGGCAGGTAGCGCTGCACGGCCTGGAGGAGCATCAGCCCGCCGATGAGCGCGAGCAGGAGACCGGCGGTGGCGACCTCGGCGAACGACAGCGCCCGCAGGACGCGGCCGGGACGCCGTCCGGGAGGCCGGTCGGGCGGCGCGGGGGTGTCGGTCATGGGCGGTCCTCTCCCCAGCCGGACAGGTCGATCCAGGACTTGCCGGGGGCCGTGCGGGCCTCGGCGAAGGCGCGCTCCGCCTGCTCCGGCGGCACGCCGGGCCGCAGCACGCCCGCGAGGCGGGGGGCCGCGCCGGCGACCGCCGCGACGGTCGCGGCGAAGTCGTCCGGGTGGTCGTAGATGAGCGAGCCCCGCACCTGGAGCTGCCGCCGGGTGAGCTCCATCGTCGACAGCCCGAACGGCTCGTCGCTCATCCCGATCACCATGACGGTCCCGCCGGTCGCGACCCGGCGGGCCGACGTCTCCCAGGAGGCGGGGACCCCGGCGGTGTCGAACACGAACGGGAAGGCGCGTCCGCCGCCGGGCGCGACGGGGCGGGCCCCGATCCGCTCGGCGAACGCGACCCGGTCGGCCCGGGAGTCGGTGACGGACACCCGCGCACCGGCCTCCAGCAGCGTCAGGCAGGTGAAGAGCCCCTGCGATCCGGCGCCGACGACCAGGCACGGGGTGCCGGGCGCGACGCCGGCGCGGCGGACCGCGGACCGGGCCACCGCGTACGGCTCGACGCACGCCAGGATCTCCGGGCCGACCGGGGACGGCAGCGGCCAGGCGAACCGCGCGGGGACGGCGACCCGCTCGGCGAGGACGCCCGGCACCGTGATGCCGGGGCTGCGCCTGCGCTCGCAGCCGGAGGTCATGCCGCGCAGGCACGGCGGGCAGGCGAAGCAGCAGTAGTTGGGTTCGATCACCACCTGCTGCCCGGCCCGCCGGTCGGCGACGGCCGCGCCGACGGCGACGATCCGACCGCCGCCCTCGTGGCCCAGCACCCAGGGCCGGCCGGGGGTGGGGCGGGTGCCGTCGTGGACGGCGAGGTCCGATCCGCACAGGCCGACCGCGGTCATCTCGACGACCACGTCGTGCGGACCGGGTTCCGGATCCGGCCGGGAGCCGACGACCTCGGCGCGCCGGGGTTCCGTCAGGACGATCGCCCGCATGTCATCCGTTCTTCGCTGCCGGGCGGCACGGCCGTGTGACCTCCGCCACAGGGGGAGATGTGCGGTTTGACAGTAAATTCGTGGTCAGCGCTATGGCAAGCGGTTGCCAAAACTTTCCATCACGGCGAGACTGGTGCGGGCGGCGGGGGCCGCACGGCGGCGGTCGAGCGGAGGGCGACGATGGCGGAGGGCAGGCCGGCGCGGCCGACGATCTACGACGTGGCGCGGGAGGCCGGGGTGTCGCCGTCCACGGTGTCGCGGGCGATGTCCAATCCGGGACGCGTCAACGCCGCTACCGCGGCCCGGGTCGCCGACGTGGCCGCCCGGCTCGGCTACCGCACGAACACGCTGGCCCGGGCGCTGCCCTCCGGCCGGACCGACACTCTCGCCCTGTTCGTCTCCGATATCACCAACCCCCACTTCTTCGGGGTGATCCGGGGCGCCGAGCACCAGGCGCGCGCCGCGGGCTGCACCCTCATCGTGGGCGACACCGAGGAGTCGCCCGAGGTCGAGGCGCGCAACATCGAGCGGCTCGGCCCGTCCGTCGACGGCTTCGTGATCGCGGCGAGCCGGATGTCGGACGAGGAGATCGCGAAGCTCGCGGCCGGGCACCGCCTCACGCTGGTCAGCCGGCAGGTCGCGGGCGTGCCGAGCGTCATCGTCGAGCACGCCGAGGGCACCCGCCAGATCGTCGAGCATCTCGCGTCGCTGGGGCACCGCTCGATCGCCTTCCTCGCCGGGCCGCCCCGCTCCTGGCTGGGCGCGCGGCGCTGGGAGGCGCTCGCGGCGGCGGCCGCGCGGCACGGCATCGCCGCCCGGCGGATCGGCCCGTTCGCGCCCACCGTCGCGGGCGGCGCCGCCGCGGCCGACGCCGCGCTCGGGACGGGCGCGACCGCGGCCGTCGCGCACAACGACCTGCTCGCCATCGGCGTGCTGCGCCGGTGCGCCGAGCGCGGCGTCGCCGTGCCCGCGGACCTCAGCGTCGTCGGCTACGACGACATCTTCGGCGCGGACTTCTGCTCGCCGCCGCTGACCACCCTCGCCGGCCAGTTCGAGGAGTCCGGCCGCACCGCCGTCGACATGCTGCTGGCCGTGCGCGACCGCGACGGGGTCCGCCCCGCCCGCGACCAGGTCGTCCTGGCCTCCCACCTCGCCATCCGCCGCTCCACCGGCCCCGCCCCGCACTGACCCGGGGTCCGCCGGCGGCGGGTGCGATGCTGGCGGGCGCGCTGGTCGGCGCGCTGTTCGCCGCGCTCGTCCTCCGCCCGTCCGGCGGAAAGCGAAAGCGGGGCGCGGGACCGGCGGAGTACGGGTGACGACCATCCCCCCGGAGGTGTGACATGCCCGACGATCCCCGCCCGCGGACCCCGCGGACGGTCCCGTGACCGCCGCGCCCGAGATCGACGACGCCGCGCTCGTCACCGCGTCCCTCGACCACCCCGACCGGTTCACCGACGTCTACGACCGGCACTTCCCGGTGATCCACCGGTACGTCGCCGGACGCCTCGGCGCGCAGGCCGCCGAGGACGTCGTCGCCGAGACGTTCCTCGCCGCGTTCCGCCGCCGGGCCGCGTTCGACCCCGCGAAGGGCGACGTCCGGCCCTGGCTGTTCGGCATCGCGACGAACCTCGTCGCGCAGCACCGGCGGGCCGAGACCCGCCGGTACCGGGCGCTGGCCCGGCTCGGCGCCGAACCGGACGCGGGCGGCCACGAGGACCGCGTCGCGACCGCCGTGTCGGCCGCGCGGATGCGGCCGGGCCTCGCCCGCGCCCTGGCCGGACTGTCCCGCAAGGAGCGCGACGTCGTGCTGCTCGTCGCGCTCGCGGACCTGTCCCACCAGGAGGTCGCGGCCGTGCTCGGCATCCCGTTCGGCACGGTCGGGTCCCGGTTGAGCCGGGCGCGCAAGAAGCTTCGGGCGGCCCTCGCCCCGACGCAAGGAGACTGACCATGGACGAGATGAAGGCGATCGCCGAGATGCTGAACGAGCCCCCCAACCAGCGGACCGAGGACGAGGGGCGGCGCCGCCTCCGCCGCGAGATCGCGGACCCGTCGGCGGGCCGCCGCGCGCGGACCCGGTTCGGCTGGCCCCTCAAGGCCGGCCTGGGCATCGTCGCGGCCGGCGCCGCCGCGGCCGTCGCGGTCTCCGCCGTCGGGACGGGGACGGCGCCCGCCGAGAGCCCGGAAGCGGGCGCCCCGCAGGGCGAAATCGACCTCGGCCGGCAGGCCGTCCTGGTGGCGGCGGAGAACGCGGCGAAGCAGGAGACGGGCAAGTACTTCTTCACCGACCACGTGTCCGGGCAGTCGTACGTCGTGCCGGCCGAGACCGGCGCGTACGCCATCGACGGCGCGCGCTCCGCGACCTTCGTCGCGGCCGGGCTCGAACCGGGCGACGACGTGACGTTCTACGAGCAGTTCCCCGGGCCCCGCATGTGGAGCCCGCAGGACGGGGCGGCGTGGAAGAAGGCCGGCAGCCCGTCGAAGATCAAGGTGTGGTCGAGCGACAAGTGGCTCACCTTCGACATGGCGGAGAAGGCGCCGTGGAAGCTCGACGGCACCAACACGCAGCAGGAGTGGCTCGGCAAGTACACCCTCGAGAAGCTGCGGAACCTGCCGACCGACCCGGAGAAGCTCGCCGCGGAGGTGTTCGACGGGACGACCCCGGAGGCGGGGCGGATCGACGCGAGCGGGGGCAAGCTCCCCGCGCACATGAAGACCGAGGAGTTCGTCGCCGCCTCGAAGATCCGGGCGGTCGGGTGGCGGCTCAGCGACCTGCCGGTCCCCCCGAAGGTGCGGGCCGCGCTGATGAAGGCGCTGATGGCCCAGCCCGGGGTGCGGGCCGTCGGCGAGACCACCGACCCGCTGGGCCGCAAGGGCGTCGCGCTGACGTCCGGGAGCCGCTCCTACGAGGTCACCGGTGAGTTCGGCACGCCGCCCGAGCAGCAGGGGACCTACAGCAGCCGCCAGGAAATCGTCTTCGACAAGGCGACCGGGAACGCGCTGGCCATGCAGGAAGTGCTGACCGAGCCGGGCGGCCCCTACAAGGACCGCAAGCCCGGCTTCATCATCAACTACACCGCCATCCGCGACACGGGCTGGAGCGACACCGAGCCGACCCCGCCGCGGAACGCCTCCTGAGGCCGGACGGGCCGGCCCCGGAACCGGGGGGGCCGGGACCGGCCCGTCCGTCCGGCGCACGCACCGGCCGCGGCCCGCCGGTGCGTGCGCCGCCGCCGTCAGTCGGTGCGGACGGTGTCGCCGTCAGTCGGTGTGGACGGCGTCGCGGACGTTGATGGCCGCCGTCCCGAGCGTCGGGCCGTACTCCCACGGGTCGTTCCCGTAGTGCCAGGCGTTGTGCCCGATGATGTAGCCCCAGCCGCGCGAGAGCGGCATCTCGGTGATCCACGGCCCGCCGCTGGACCCGCCGCCCATGTCGCAGCCGATCCGCTTGTAGAGGGCGTCCGTCGCGGCGTAGCCGACGCAGAACCGCAGCTTGTTGGAGCTGATCCCCGAGCGGGCCGGGTGCGTGTTCTGCGGGTAGCCGAACGCGCGCGTGTCGTGGAACGTCGTCTCGTTGTAGGTCTCGCCGAACCGGTAGCCCTGGTAGCCGACCACGTCGCCGACCCGGCGGCCGTTGTTGAGGTTCAGCGCGATCGCGGCCATGTCGTACCGGTGGTTCTTGCCGTCGAAGTAGCCGTTCGGCGCGGCCCACGACCGGCCCGTCCACGTGCCGAACGGGCGCTTGCCGTCATGGAAGTCCGGGACGAACGCGAAGTTCGAGTACCAGTTCTTGCTGCCGTCGGTGACGCAGTGCCCGGCCGTCCAGATCGTGTTGCGGTTGGACGAGTTGATCGTGGCGGCCGAGCAGTAGTAGCCGGAGCCGTTGCGCGTGTAGTAGAGCTTCCCGACCGTCTGGGCGGGCATCCGCCCGTGGTCCGCCCAGACCTTCGAGGTGGAGAAGTAGGTCAGCGCCTTGGTGTCGAAGGCCGGACCGCCGGCGCCGGACGCCGCGGGCATGCGGCCCTCGCCGACCTCCGGCTCGGCCGCCGGCGGCTCCGCGGCGGCGGCCTGCGCGGACGCGGCGGCCTCGGCGGGGGACACCGCGGGGGCCGGCGTCGGCTCCGCGGCGGCCATCCGCTCGGGCGTCCAGTACTCCTCGACCTGCGCGGCCGACCGCGCCGCGCCCGCGCCCGCCGCCGTGCCGGTCGCGGGGTCCCAGGGGCTCGCGGCGGGCGCCTCCGGGCGCGTGTCGGCGGCCGCGGCGGGGGCCGCGGCCGCCAGCGCGAGCAGGGCCGTTCCGAGAACGGTGAAACGTCGTGTCATCACATGTTGATCTTCGGCACGATCGGGGGAGAAGTCCTTGCCCGTCCGTCGACGGTTCCTTGACGATGCGTCCACGGGGCGTCCACGGGGCGTCCACGGGTGTCCGGGGGACGACGGCGGGTGCAGGAGCGGCTACGCCTGCGAACCGAGGGCGCGGTGCCGGTAGTCGCTGGGCGGCAGCCCGAACGCGTCGCGGAACGCCCGGGAGAACGCCGAATGGTGTGTGAACCCCCACATGGCGGCGATGCGGTGGACCGGGACGGCGCGCAGCGCGGGATCGGCCAGCGCCAGCCGGGCGCCCTCGAGCCGCCGCAGCCGGATCCAGGCGGCGACCGTGCGGCCCTCCGCGCTGAACAGCCGGTGCAGGTAGCTGACGGAGATGTGGTGCGCGGCGGCGACGGCGGCCGGGGTCAGCTCCGGGTCCTGCAGATGCCGGTCGATGAACGCGTGCGCCCGCAGCAGCAGCGTCCGCCGGCGCACCTCGGGCGACGCGCCCCCGCCCTCCCCGTCGTCCTCCCCGTCCTCCCCGTGCTCCTCCTCGTCCGCGTCGACCGCGTGGTCGAGCAGCGCCGAGGCCAGGTCGGCCAGGACGGTCGCGAGGCGCGGGCCGTCGGACGCGCGGTAGGCGCCGGGGTCCGCGAGGATGGCCGCCAGCGTCCCCGCCAGCAGCCCGCCGACGCCGTCGCGCCCCGGCAGCGGCGGCCCGATCGCCCGGCCGAGCCGGTCCGCGGGGACCGACAGCAGCCGCTTCGGGACGACCACGCCGACCGCTTCGAACGGGCCCGGACCGCCGGCCGCGCGGACCGTGGCGGGGCGGGACGCGTCGTGCGCCGACCACTGCGCGGGCCCGTACCGGAACACCCGGCCGCCGCAGGCGACCTCGACGTGCCCGCGCAGCACCAGCGACAGGTACAGCGCCCCGGGGTCGGGCCGCCGGACGCGGCGCGGCGTCCGGCGGGCGCCCGCCGGGCTCGTCGCGGTCGCGTGGACCGTCACCGCGTCCGGGCCCGTGCCGAGGCGCAGCGCGCGCCCGCCCGTGCCGGGCCGGTCGCGGCCGCCGCCCGGCTCCCCCGGGACCGGGGACCGGCCCGCCGGCTCCCGCCCGCGGCCGATCCGGTCCGCGCGGGCCGCGTCCGCCGTCCGGAACACCGTCTCGAACAACCGAACCTCCGTGTCGCCGCCTCCCGCGCCGGGCGGGCCGGCACGGGAAGATCATCGCGACTCAGAGACTCGGGAGCCAGCGGGTACCGGACGCCGAACGCGCGGCGGCCCGCGGCCGAACGGCGGGCGAACTCTCGCCGCCGGCCGTCCGCCCCGGGCGGCGGCCCGTCAGGAGAGCAGGTCGGCGGGGCGGGTGCCGGTTTCGGTCAGGGGGAGGCCGAGGCCCGCCCGCTCCGTCAGCCACGTGGACGGCCGGTAGCGCGGGTCGCCCGTGCCGAGCGACAGCCCCTCCAGGATGTCGAGGACGGTCTCGGCGCCCACGTGGTCGCCCCACTCCAGCGGCCCGCGCGGGTAGCCGAGGCCGAGCCGGACGGCCGTGTCGATGTCCGCGGGGCGGGCGAGGCCCTGCTCGGCGATCCCGCACGCGACGTTCACGACCGACGCCAGCAGCCGCTGCGCGACCGGCGCCGGGCCGTCCCGGACGACGCTCACCGGGCGTCCCGTCGCCGCGAGCGCCGCGACGGCCGACCGTCCCGCGGCCCGGTCGACGGCGGGGTGCACGCCGAGCGTGAGCCGCGTGAAGAACCCGCCGAGCGGGTCGACGCTCAGCGTCCGCTCCGGCGGCAGGCCCTCCCGGACCGCGACCGCGCCGCCCGGCTCGCCGTACGGCGTCACCAGCACGACCGCCCGGTCCGACGGCCCGTCCCCGGACTCCACCTCGACGTCCGCCGCCGCCAGCAGCGCGCCCAGCGTCTCCCGGGCGCCCGGCTCGCCGCCGCCCGCCGCGTCCTCGTGGATCCACACGGGGCGCCGCTCCGCGTCCGCGGGCGGCGTGATCTCCGCGGGCTCCCGCTTCGCGCCGCCGTCCGGGTACGCGTAGAAGCCCTCACCGGTCTTGCGGCCGAGCAGCCCCGCCTCCAGCCGGGCCCGGCCCACCCGCGACGGGCGCAGCCGCGGCTCGGTGTAGAAGCCCGTCCACACCGACTCCATCACCGGGTGCGAGACGTCCATGCCGGTCAGGTCGAGCAGCTCGCACGGCCCCATCTTGAGGCCCAGGACGTCCCGGGCGATCCGGTCGACGTCGACCGGCTCGGCGGCGCCCTCCGCCAGGATCTGCAGCGCCTCGGTCACCAGTCCGCGGCCCGCGTGGTTCACGAGGAAGCCGGGCGCGTCCGGCGCCCGCACCGGCTCGTGGCCCAGCCGCCGGACGAGCGCCGCGAGCGCGTCCGGGATCCACCCGGCCGTCCGCGCGCCGGGGATGACCTCGACCAGCCGCATCAGCGGCACCGGGTTGAAGAAGTGCAGGCCCGCGAGCCGCGACGGGTCCGCGAGGGCCGCCCCGATCGCCGTCACCGGCAGCGAGCTGGTGTTGGTGGCCAGCACGGTCTTCGGCGGGCACGCCTTCTCCAGCGCGGCGAACAGCTCGCGCTTGGTGTCCATGTCCTCGCGGACGGCCTCCACGACGAGGTCGCACTCGCCGAGCGGCGTCAGCGGCTCGCCCACCGGCCGCAGCCGCTCCTTCGCGGCCGCCGCGTCCGCCGCGGTCATCCGGCCCTTCGCGACGAGCCGGTCGAACATCCCGGAGACGTGCTCGACGGCGTCCCGGACCGCCTCCGGCCGGACGTCCGCGAGTTCGACGGTCACGCCGCCCGCCGCGGCGAGCTGCGCGATGCCGCGCCCCATCGCCCCGGCGCCGATCACCCGGAGCGTCCGCACGTCCCGCGCCCACCGCTCCGCCGCGCCGTCCCGTCCCGCGCCGTCCGGCTCCGCGCCGTCCCGTCCCGCGCCGCCGTGCACCATGCCGTCTCCTCGCACCCGTCCGTCCGCAGGACGATGCTACGGGTGCGCCCGGTGCCGGATCCGTCCCGGTGCGTCCGGCGGGTCAGTAGCCGCCGTCGTCGTCGTCCTGCTGCTCGTCGTCGTTCCTGTCGTCCTGCTCCTGCTCGTTGTCGCCGTCCTCGCCGCCGCCCCCGCCGCAGCCCGCCGTCACGGCGGCGGTGGCGCCCAGGACCCCGGCCACCGCGACCGCCGGCAGCGACGCGGGCGCCAGCGCCGTCACCACGGCGAGCAGCGCCTTGAGCAGTTTCATCGGCAACCCGGCCATCGAGCCCCCCACATCCGGTCGGACACGTCCGGTCGGACGCGCCACGGGGGTGCTACCCCGGGCGCGGCCGGTCTCACGCGCCCGGACCTCCACTGGGCGGAAGCCCCGCGGCCGTCCGGGCGGAATGACCCCATAACCTGCAGAGTGCGCCGCCACTTGTCGAGTTGAGGAGCGTGCCCATGCGCGAAGCGGTCATCTGCGAGCCGCTGCGGACCCCCATCGGCCGGTTCGGCGGGGTGCTGAAGCCGGTCTCCCCGGCCGAACTGGCCGCCACCGTCATCCGGGCGCTCGTGGCGCGCACCGGCCTGCCCGGCGACGCGGTCGACGAGGTGATCCTCGGGCAGTGCAACCCCAACGCCGACGCGCCCGCCATCGGCCGCGTCGCCGCGCTCGACGCCGGGCTGCCCGTCGAGGTCGGCGGCACCCAGCTCGACCGCCGCTGCGGCTCCGGGCTCCAGGCCGTCCTGGACGCCGCCATGCAGGTCCAGACGGGCGTCAGCGACGTCGTCATCGCGGGCGGCACCGAGAGCATGAGCAACGCGCCCTTCTACACGACCAAGGCGCGCTGGGGCGTGCGCGGCCCGTCCATCGACCTGCACGACGCGCTCGCCCAGGGGCGGGTCACCGCGGGCGGCGTCCGCCACCCCGTGCCCGGCGGCATGCTGGAGACCGCCGAGAACCTGCGGCGCGAGTACGGCATCGGCCGGGAGGAGCAGGACGAGCTGGCCGTGCGGTCGCACGCGCGGGCCGTCGCCGCCCAGCGGGACGGACGGTTCGCCGACGAGATCGTCCCCGTCACGATCCGGGGGCGGAAGGGCGACACGGTCGTCGACACCGACGAGCACCCGCGCCCCGACACGTCCGCGGAGAGCCTCGCGAAGCTGCGTCCGGTCCTCGGCAAGGACGACCCGGAGGCCACCGTCACGGCCGGGAACGCCAGCGGGCAGAACGACGCGGCGGCCGCGTGCGTCGTCACGACGCCCGAGCGCGCCGCCGAGCTCGGGCTGCGCCCGCTCGTCCGGCTGGTGTCCTGGGGGCGCGCGGGCGTGCCGCCCCGCACGATGGGCATCGGGCCGGTTCCGGCCACCGCGAAGGCGCTGGCCGCCGCCGGGCTGACCCTCGCCGACATCGACCTCATCGAGCTGAACGAGGCGTTCGCCGCGCAGGTCCTCGCCGTCGCCCGCGAGTGGGGGCTCAAGGACGGCGACTGGGACCGCGTCAACGTCAACGGGTCCGGGATCTCCCTCGGCCACCCCGTCGGCGCGACCGGCGCCCGCATCCTGGCCACCCTCGCCCGCGAGATGGACCGCCGCGAGGCCCGCTACGGCCTGGAGACGATGTGCATCGGCGGCGGCCAGGGCCTCGCCGCCGTGTTCGAACGGGTCTGACCCCGGGTCCCTCCCGGACCGCCCCGGACCCCGGTGCCCGCGTTCAGGGCGCCGGGGTCCGCCGCACGGGGGAGCCGTGGGGCGGCGTCCAGGCCGGGTCCCTTCCGGTCAGCGCGATCAGCCGGTCGAGCGGCCCGGCGTCCGCCGGCACCGCGACCGCCGGGCCGAACAGCCCCTCGATCCCCGCGCCGCCGCTCTCCTCGACGGACGGCCCGACGAACGCGAGGCACGCCTCCACCTCGTCCGTCCCGGCGTCGTAGGGCTGGCCGGTGGCGCGCGCGACGTCCCAGCCGTGCACGACGATCTCGTTCAGCGCGACGCTCGCGGCGACGTCGCCCGGCATCTCGATGCCCCCGGCCTCCGTCGTCCCCTCGCGGGCCCCGGGGACGCGCCAGGCCGCGGCGAGCGCGTCCAGCGCCGCGGGGATCCGCACCCGCCAGTCGGGCGCCAGGTTCGCGGCGGCGGCGGACGGCGGCGGGGAGCCGCCCTCGGGACGGTCCTTGGCGGCGGCCATCGCGAACGCGATCGACAGGCCGTGGACGTGGTCGAGCAGCGCGGCGAGGTCCATGTCCGGGCAGGGCGTCGGCATGGCCAGCGCGGAGTCGGGGATCGCGGCGAGCAGCCCGGCCAGGCGGCGGGCCGCGGGGCCGTGGTCGGCGGTCGGCGTCATCGTGCATCCTCCGTGGACGGCGGGGAGACCGGCCGGTCGTGTCCCGGTCTTCAGGATGCGGACCGCCGGACGGCGCGGAACTCATCGATAGTCGGAGCGGAGGATCGCGCGTGCGCGAGGGCCGCGCCGCGGGCAGGGCGGGAACGGCGGTGGGCTGTGCGCGCGCACAGGGCGGTTGTGGCGGGGACAGCGGGTACCGCTTCGACCGTGGGCGCCGTGTACCGGGCGGGGGGCCGCCGGGTACGCTCCGTCCTGGTCTGCGACGGTGCCGACCAGCGTGTGTGACGCATAAGCTACTACCGAGTAGTATTCGGGACCCGGATGAGGTGCAGTCTGTCACGAGCCCTACGCTGACTGCCATCGCCCGTACCCAGGAGGACGGAACAGTGTACTGGATCACGTTGATCATCGGGCTCGCCGGACTGGCGGTCACGCTGGCGCTCGCGGGGCGGCGGGTGCTGTTCCTGTACAAGACCGCCAAGGTCGGGCAGCCCGACCCGGAGCGGACGCTTCAGGTCAAGCGCGAGCCCAAGAAGGCAGTCGAGGGCCAGGCCGTCGAGGTCCTGGGGCAGCGCAAGCTGCTGAAGTGGACGATCGCCGGCGCCGCGCACTTCGCGGTCATGTGGGCGTTCTTCCTGCTCGCCACCGTCTACCTCGAAGCGGCCGTGCAGCTCCTGTTCGGGCTCGAGGCGCACATCCCGTTCCTGCAGACGTGGGGCCCCATCGGGTTCGTCCAGGACACCATCGCCCTCGCGTGCTTCGCGGGCCTGGCCGTCTTCACCGCCATCCGCGTCAAGAACTCGCCCAAGCGCATCGGCCGCCAGTCCCGGTTCAAGGGCTCGCACCTGTCCGGCGCCTGGATCACGCTGTTCATGATCTTCAACGTGATCTGGACGATGTTCTTCTTCCGGGGCGTCGAGGTCGCGCGCGGCAACTTCGGCTACAGCGGCGCCGCGTACTTCTCCCACCTGACCGGGAACCTGTTCGACGGCATGTCGGACGACACCCTGCACGTGCTGGAAGCCGTCGGCCTGCTGGCGCACATCGGCGTCGCGTTCATCTTCCTGGTGTTCGTCGTCAACTCCAAGCACCTGCACATCTTCCTGGCGCCGCTGAACGTCATGTTCAAGCGCCGCCCGGACGGCCTGGGCGCCGCGCAGCCGATGATGTCGGGCGGCAAGCCGCTCGACTTCGAGGAGGCCGACCCCGACGAGGACGTCTTCGGCCGCGGCAAGATCGAGGACTTCACCTGGAAGGGCTTCCTCGACATGGCGACCTGCACCGAGTGCGGTCGCTGCCAGTCGCAGTGCCCCGCCTGGAACACCGGCAAGCCGCTGTCGCCCAAGATGGTCATCCTGGAGCTGCGCGACCACGCCCTGGCCAAGGCCCCCTACATGCTCGCCTCCGAGGAGGAGCGCGAGAAGTTCACCGACGAGCAGAAGCTCGCCATGCAGGTGGACAAGGAGCTCGTCGCCGACGACGGCGTCATCCACCCGGACGTCCTGTGGTCCTGCACCAACTGCGGCGCGTGCGTCGAGCAGTGCCCGGTCGACATCGAGCACATCGACCACATCCTGGACATGCGCCGCTTCCAGGTGATGATCGAGTCCTCGTTCCCGTCCGAGGCCGGCGTCATGCTGAAGAACCTCGAGAACAAGGGCAACCCGTGGGGCATGTCCGAGATGAAGCGCCTCGAGTGGATCGAGGAGCTCGACTTCGAGGTCGAGGTCGTCGACGACAAGGTCTCCGAGGACACCGAGTACCTGTTCTGGGTCGGCTGCGCCGGCGCCCTGGAGGACCGGGCCAAGAAGACCACCAAGGCCGTCGCCGAGCTGCTGCACATCGCGGGCGTCAAGTTCGCCGTGCTCGGCCCGATGGAAGCCTGCACCGGTGACCCGGCCCGCCGCCTGGGCATGGAGTTCGTGTTCCAGATGCTCGGCCAGCAGAACGTCGAGACCCTGAACGACGCGGGCGTCAAGAAGATCGTCGCGACCTGCCCGCACTGCTTCAACACCCTGGCCAACGAGTACCCGCAGATCGGCGGGAACTACGAGGTCGTCCACCACACCCAGCTGCTCGCGCACCTGGTCGAGGAGGGCAAGCTCACCCCGGTCGCCCCGATCGAGGAGAACATCACCTACCACGACCCCTGCTTCCTGGGCCGCCACAACAAGGTCTACAAGCAGCCGCGCGACATCATGGCGACCGTCCCCGGCGTCAAGACCCAGGAGATGCACCGGCACAAGGACCGCGGCTTCTGCTGCGGCGCCGGCGGCGCCCGGATGTGGATGGAAGAGCGCATCGGCAAGCGCATCAACACCGAGCGCGTCGACGAGGCGCTGGAGACCAACCCCGACACCGTCTCCACCGCGTGCCCGTTCTGCCTCGTCATGCTCGGCGACGCCATCAACGAGAAGAAGAACGAGGGCGCGGCCAAGGAGTCCCTGGAAGTCGTGGACGTCTCCCAGCTCCTGATCCGCTCCATCAAGGGCGAGGGCAGCGCCCCCGAGAAGGAGCCCGTCGCGGCCGAGTGACCCGCAAGCCGCACGCGGCCCCGTCCCCGGTTCGTCCGGGGGCGGGGCCGTTCGCATGGACCGGAAGGTCAAGCGTTCTGGGGCGCGCCATGAACAGGTAGGAAGATCCACGCGGGTAGAGACCGGCTCATGGCCGTCCTCGTCTCCGTGCTCGCGTTCGCCATGACGCTCGCGGGCGGGCTCGCGGCCATGCGCGTCCGCGACCACCGGCACCTCGTCCTCGGCCTCGCCGGCGGCCTCATGCTCGGCGTCGTCGCGTTCGACCTCATCCCCGAGTCCCTCGACCTCGCGGACGCCCACCCCCTCGGCGTCCCCGCCCCCATGATCGGGTTCGCCGCCGGATTCCTGCTGCTGCACGTCGTCGAGCAGGCCGTCGCGATCCACCGCGCCCACGAGGACGAGTACGCCCCGCACGTCCACGCCCACGGGCACGGCCCCGGGCACGGCCCCGGCTCCCGGGCGGGCCTGCTCGCCGCCCTCGCGCTCGTCCTGCACAGCCTCGTCGACGGCATCAGCATCGGGCTCGGCTTCCAGTCCGGCCGGGACGTCGGCGTCGCCGTCACCCTCGCCGTCATCACCCACGACTTCGCCGACGGCTTCAACACCTTCACCGCCGCGTCGCTGCGCCGCACCGACCGCCGCCCCGCCCTCGCGCTCCTGCTCGCCGACGCCCTCGCCCCCATCGCCGGCGCCGCGCTCACCACCCTCGGCACCGTCCCCGACGCCGTCCTCGGCCCCTACCTCGGGCTGTTCGCCGGGGTCCTGCTCTACCTCGCCGCCGCCGAGATCCTCCCCGAGGCCCACAGCCGCCACCCCCGCGTCCTCACCCTCTGCGCGACCGGCCTCGGCCTCCTCGCCGTCCTGCTCGTCGCCGGGATCGCCCACTGAACGCCCGGCAACGGCAGAGGGCCGTCCGGTTCGCACCGGACGGCCCTCTGACACCCCTCGTAACGTCCCAGGTCGGGAGGGACGTTCAGCGGCGCGCGATCAGCCCGTCATGGACGTCGCGAAGTTCGGGTTCGCCTTCAGCCACTCGTCCACGGCCTGCTCGGGCTTGCCCTTGTACTTGTTCTCCAGGAGGTCTTCGAGCGACCCCAGCTGCTGGTCGTCCATCTTGAACTTCTTCAGCCAGCCGGCGACCTCCGCCTGGTCCTCGCCGAAGCCCTCACGCGCGACGGTGAAGATGCCGTCGGGCTTGCCCATGGCGCCCTTCGGGTCCTCCAGGTCGCGGATCGGGAACTTCGCGTACGCCCAGTGCGGCCGCCACAGCGTGACGACGATGTTCTCCTTGGCGTCGATCGCCTTCTGGAGCTCGGTGAGCATCGCCGGCGTCGACGACGTCTTCACCTTCCACTCGTCGTCCAGCCCGTACGCCGGGAGCATCTCCTTCGAGGACACCCGGAACAGGCCCGAGCTCTGCTCGATGCCGACGATCGTCCCGTCGTACTCCCCGTGCTTGCCCTTCAGGTCCTCCAGGGACTTCAGCGGCGAGTACTCCGGCACGGCGATCGTCAGCGGCGCCGAGTCGTACCACGACCCGACCTTCTCCAGCTTGTCGCCGTACTGCTCCCAGTAGTCCTCGTGCGTGCCCGGCAGCCAGGCGTCGAGGAACAGGTCCACGTCGCCCTGCGCCATGCCCGTGTACAGCGGCCCGGTGTCGAGCGTCTTGACCTCGACCTCGTAGCCCTTGTCCGTGAGCAGCTTGTCCCACAGGTGCGTGGCGGCCTCGCCCTCGGCCCAGCCCGAGACCATGCCGATCGTGATCTTCTTGTCGTCCCCGCCGCCGGAGTCCCCCGACCCGCACGCGGCGGTGCCGAAAGCGAGCGTCAGAGCCATCGCCCCGACCGCAAGACCCTTGAATTTCAGGCGCATGCCCGTCCTTTCCTTGTGTTGCGTACCTGACCGGTCTAGATCCCGACCGCCGCGGCGCGCGAGACGCTCGAGCGGTCGCCCAGGGCACCGGTCAGCCGGTCCAGGAAAATGGCGAGCACGACGACGGCGATGCCGCCCTCGAACCCGGCGGCGACGTCCACGCGCTGGATCCCGCCCAGCACCACCTCGCCGAGGCCGCCCGCGCCGACCATGCCCGCGATCACGACCATGGACAGCGACAGCATGATCAACTGGTTGACGCCCGCCATGATCGACGGCATCGCGAGCGGGATCTGGATCCGGGTGAGGATCCGGCCCGACGGCGTCCCGAACGCCTCGCCGGCCTCGACCATCTCCGGGTCGACGCCGCGGATGCCCAGCTCGGTCAGCCGGACGCCCGGCGGCATCGCGAAGATCACCGTCGCGACCATGCCCGGCACCGGCCCGATGCTGAAGAAGAAGATCGCCGGGATCAGGTAGACGAACGCCGGCATCGTCTGCATCAGGTCCAGCACCGGCCGCAACGCCCGGCTCACCATGTCGTTGCGCGCCGCCGCGATGCCGAGCGGGATCGAGATGACCACCGCCACCACCGCCGACACCAGCACCAGCGCCAGCGTGTCCATCGCCGGCTCCCACAGCTCGATGCTGTCGATCAGCATGAACCCGAGCAGCGCGAACAGGCCGACCTTCCAGCCCGCCACGAACAGCCCGATGAGCGCCAGGATCGCGATCAGCACCAGCGGCGGCAGCGCCAGCAGCCCGTCCGCGAGGCCCTCCACGGTCGCCTCGCCGACCGTCACGATGCCGTCGAACAGCCAGCCCAGATTGTCGTTGCACCAGTCGACGACCGTCGAGAACCACTCGCCGACCTCGAGACGCGGCAGCTCCACCGCCATGCCCGTACTCACGCCTGCTCCTTGCTCAGCGCGGGCTCGGGCGCCACGACGTCCTGCACCACCGCGTCGTCCACCTGCGTGTTGATCGCGCCGAGCGCCGCCAGCAGCGTCACCCGCGGGATCACGCCCAGCAGCGTCCCGTCCTCATCGGCCACCGGCACCGGCAGGTCGCTCTCCGCGCACCGCGCGAACAGCTCCGCCACCGGGGTGTCCGGCGACACCGGCTCCGGATCCTCCGCGTCGATCAGGCCGTCGAGCTTGTCGACGCCGTCCTGCACCGCGTCGGCCACCTTCGCCGCCCGCACCCGGCCCCGCAGCTTGCGGTCCTTCGTCACCACGAACGCGGCGGACGTCTGGTGCTCGCGCATCGTCCGCAGCGCCGTCCGCGGACCCGTCGTCGCGAGCACCGTGACCAGCGGCTTCTCCATGACCGACGACGCGGTCAGCACCCTGGTACGGTCCACGTCCGCGACGAACTGGGCGACGTAGTCGTTCGCCGGATCGGTCAGGATCTCCTCGGCGGTGCCGATCTGGACGATCCGCCCCTCGCGCATCACCGCGATGCGGTCGCCGATCCGCATGGCCTCGTTCAGGTCGTGCGTGATGAACACGATCGTCTTGCCGAACCGCGACTGCAGGTCCAGCAGCAGATCCTGGACCTCCCGCCGGATCAGCGGGTCGAGGGCGCTGAACGCCTCGTCCATCAGAATGATGTCGGTGCCCGACGCCAAAGCCCGGGCGAGCCCGACGCGCTGCTTCATCCCGCCCGACAACTGCCCCGGAAGCTTGCTCTCCCAGCCCTCCAGGCCGACCAACTTCAGGAACTCGCGGGCGGTCTTCTCACGTTCTTCCTTCGCGACACCACGAACCTCGAGCCCGTACGCGGCGTTCGCCAGAACCGTTCGGTGAGGGAAGAGCGCGAAGTGCTGGAACACCATGCTGACCTTGTTCTGCCGCGCGGCCCGCAGGGCCTTCGGCGACAGTTTGGCGATGTCCTCGCCGTCGATCTCGATGCTGCCCGCCGTCGCCGGCAGCAGCCCGTTCAGCATCCGGATCAACGTGGACTTCCCGGAGCCCGACAGCCCCATGACCACGAAGATCTCGCCCTGCTCCACCTCGAACGTCGCGTCGACCACAGCGGGCGTGACGCCGAGCTTGCGGACCTCCTCAAGGCCCGCGCCGTTCTTGATCCTCCGTTGAGCCTCGGCCGCCTTGCGGCCGAACAACTTTGTGACGCCTTCCGCGCGGAGTATGGACACGATCTCCTTCCGGGTTCCCACGTCCAACCGGCGCGGAAACGGGTCGCCTACACGTCCAGGCGCCCGGACTCGACGAGACTCACGTAAAGAGACTGTCAAGCGAACGCCAACACTCTGCGTCGCCCGAAACTACCTGCTGAGGGAACATGTTTCATCTTTTGGTGAGTTCAGTCACGTTAGGGTCACAAAACAGACACGTTCACACCTTTGTGCGGTGGAAGTTCAGGTACGACCGCGACGGCGTCGGCCCCCGCTGGTCCTGGTAGCGCGACCCGTACTCCCGCGACCCGTACGGATACTCGGCCGGCGAACTCGTCCGGAACAGACACATCTGCCCGATCTTCATCCCGGGCCACAGCTTGATCGGCAGCGTCGCCACGTTCGACAGCTCCAACGTCACGTGACCGCTGAACCCCGGGTCGATCCACCCCGCCGTCGAGTGCGTCAGCAGCCCGAGCCGTCCGAGCGAGCTCTTCCCCTCGAGCCGCGCCGCCAGATCGTCCGGCAGCCCGAACACCTCGAACGTCGACGCGAGCACGAACTCCCCGGGGTGCAGCACGAACGCCTCGTCCGACTCCACCTCCACCGGCCGCGTCAGGTCCGGTTGCTCCATCGCCGGGTCGATGTGCGGGTACTTGTGGTTCTCGAACACCCGGAAGTACCGGTCCAGCCGCACGTCCACACTGGACGGCTGAACCATGCTCGGCTCGTACGGGTCGATCTTGACCCGCCCGGACTCGAGCTCGGACCTGATATCGCGATCGGAGAGCAGCACGCGAAAAAGCTACCCGGTCCACACACCCCCCGCCGATCCGGTACGATGGCGCAAGCATGGACGGCAACCCCGTCCCACGCGGGTGTAGTTCAATGGTAGAACTTCAGCTTCCCAAGCTGACAGCGCGGGTTCGATTCCCGTCACCCGCTCCACAGTCTCCGCAGGTCAGAGCCCTGCAGCACGCGTAGCGATCACGCCTTCAAGATCGCACGTCAACCAGATGTCAATCAGTCTCCGTGCGACCATGCGAGACTGTGGCCCACGCCACACCACCTCGCGGCATGTGCAGCGACCCGGCGATGAACAGTGGCGCAGGCCCCCCCAAGCCTTCTCAATGAGGTCTCAAGCGCAGCTGGACCGCTATAAATGCGGCACCTCACAGGGCCGCTAAGGCACAAACGGTGCGTGCAGCCGTCCCCACTGATGCGTTGTGATCTCTCGTATGGGCGACGAGAGCACGAGATGACGACCCACCAGCGGCGGTTCGGCGTCACGTTGCGAACGTTCGCAGGGTCGATGAGGACGCAA
>NZ_AULB01000015.1 GCF_000425065.1 Actinomadura rifamycini DSM 43936 | reverse complement strand
TCGGCCGGCACCTGACCGAGAAGTACAAGATGCGGCGTTCGGTCGGCAGAACCGGTGTGTGCTGGGACAACGCCATGGCCGAGTCGTTCTTCGGGGCATTGAAGAACGAGTGGCTCAACCGTATGGTATTTGCCACACGAGCCAAGGCCCGCCGCGCGGTTGTGCAGTACATCGAGGGCTTCTATAATCGACGCAGGCTTCATTCCGCGAACGGGTACCGGACCCCTATGGAGGTCTACACCGAGTACCTGGATCGGCAGCAAGCAGCGTAGATCTGCCCGCAGATCACCCATGAAGAAGCTGTCCGGAAAACGCGTGGCCCCTCAGAACGCCCGGAGCCGGTCGTCCTGAACGATGTCGGCGTGCCTGTCTTCCGGCAGCTCCCACAGTGCCCGTTCGGCATCGGGGACGCGTGGCGAAGGCGGCGGGGTGATGCCGCATCGTGCCGCTCTTGGCCCGGTGGCGAAGCCAGAAAGCTTAACGGGGAACCCGGTAGTCCTGTTCGTCTACGGCGGTCTCCAGTTTCATGAGGTCCTGCTCGCCCTCATAGACCGAGGTCCCGACCACGAGCTGGTGAGTGCCGAGGGAATGGCGAATCGCCAACCTGCCCGGACGCCCATAACCCGGCATACTTCCCGGTGGCAAGGCGGCTCACGGCCACCTGCTTACCGGCTTGAGTCTGGAGGAGTGGCGACTCGTGGACGCGTTCGAAGACCCGTTTACGTACGCGTCTGAGTCGCCCTCACCGGCGGCCGCCACTGCTGGATGTACGCATGCAAACCCGGCACCGAAGTCGGGGAGACGACTGGTTCGCCGAGGGGTTCGAGGCTCGTGAGCTACTCGGTGGAGTGCTGCTCCGCGTGGCGCCGGCACTACGGAAATCGCGAGCAGGTTAGCTAGTCGTTCTGGTAGATCGGGGGACCAGGGCGCGGTCGATGCGGGCAAGGCGGGACGCCGGCAAGGCAAAATGGTTGCAGGGATTACGGACGGAATGGTCACCGTCGTTGATCCGGTAGCTTCCTTCCACCGTGACCCATGTTGCGGGACCGCATGGCCCCTGATCCCTCAGGACCGCCGCGGCGAGTGGCTCAGCGGCTTCGACCTGGGCGTGGGCATGGAGCGCTGCTGTCAGACGGCCGACGGCGCTGGCTGGCACCGCATCGTCGCCGAACGCGGGTAGCAGGAGCAGCAGTCGAGCATGCGGATCCGTGGTGGTGCCTCCTGGGAGACCGTTGTCCGCCGCCGCTAGGAGCTCGGTCCAGGTTAGGCCAGGGCCCATGAAGTGCCCATCATCTTGTGCAAGATATTCGGCCGCATCCCAGTCAGGGTGGTGCAGAAGATAGTCGACGCCCATATCCTCTTCGAACGCGCGATAAACCACGTAGATACGATGACCACCGGCGAGTGGAACAGTGAAGAGGGGCCACGTCGTGCCTCTGAACAATGCGGTTTGCAGGTCTCCCGCTTGCTGCATGTCCGTGCCCGCTATGAGCTGCTCAGACTCCTCGCTCTGGGCGAAGTATTCGTGCAGATGCGCCAGCCAGAACAGGCGCTCGCGCAAAAGTTCAGGTTTGTGGGCGAACGGGCCGCCGTCGTAGTCGGGTATGTGAGCATGGTTTGTCTCGGGGCTGTCCATCACGAAGGCCATCATGCCGCGTCCGCCTTGCCGGAGATGGACGATCTTCACGTCTTCACGTCTTCACGTCTTCACGGCGCCCGGCTTTGGGAGCCGGGCATGGGGCCTGTTCCGTCCGGTAGCGTCCCGCAGCCTGACCACGGCTGCTCCTCGCCGCAGGTGATGGTGACTTCGGGAGAGATCATGCGGTGCTCGTCGGGCGGCGGCGCACGTAGTAGGCGTACGTCTGAGCAAGGGTCAGCGTGCCCCACAAGCCGATCGGGCTAATGCAGACCTTCGCCAGTGCTTCCCACCAGCCGTTCTCGTAGCCGGTTCCATTGATGACGCCGATCCAGGTGAGCGCCGTCATCACCGAGACGGCGGTCATGACCGGTCCGCCGAGCGCCGCCGGGACGATCACTACTGTCAGGGGCCGCCGGAGTGAGATGCCGGCTGGGCGGAAGAGGCAGAGGTGTGTTGCGGTTTATCAGCTCCAATGGCAAGGGCCCCAACTCGGCCGCGTAGGGGTTGCCCGTGCCGGAGATCGTGAACGCGGGCTTGCCCGACCGGAAGGTCCGCCCGCTCCAGAGCACGGCCCACCCCTTGAATCGCTCCGCCGGAGCCGGTTGCCCTGGACGTCGGTGAACCCGTTCGGGTTCGGTCGGGCGCGCTCGTCCAGGTGCGGCGCACGGACGCTGCCCGGCTCTCCGGCTCACGCCCGTCAGGGGCGCCGCTGCCCGACCATCAGCCGGCGCTTCGGTCAAGGCGCGAACCTCTCCCGGCGAGGCTTTCCGGCAGGGAGACTTGTGCGGTCAGATTGTTGGCGGCAGAGGGGGAGATCAGGCCGGGGGAGTCCTGCGGCGTGCTTCCCGTGGGGACAGATAAGGCTTGATCAGCCAAGACGAGGGTTGTTCCGGATGCAGCCCGAGCCTTCGGAGTGGTTCCGGATGGACGTAAATGCTGGCGTTGCACCCGATCGTGCCGTCCGGTCGGCTCACGCGAGCGAGGTCGATCCGTACTTCCTCGTCGCGCACCGCGAACGGGTAGTCGACACCACGCTCACGCAGTCAATGCCGTACAACCTCAGTAGCTCGCGGGCGACCTGCGGTGTTGGGGTAGCTGGCGATCAATACCCAGGCAATGCCATTGCGCTCCATTGCACCAGCGTAGGGAGGTGGGCCCAGCAGCGCCAGAAGCCGTGAGTAGCCGCCCCTCGCCAGGATCACGAAGTGAACGCTGGTAGCGAGGTCGTCAGCCGGTCAAGGCCCGTCTTGGAACGGACGACCCCCGTTCGTGGGTGGTGGGCGCGGCCGACCGTTCCACGTTGTCGATCATGCGCCTGCAGTATCCGGAGCATGCGCACGTACATGGCGTCGTCGACACCCTCGTGGATGCGGTCTCGTAGGGAAGAGGCCACCTCGTCGACCCGGCCCTTCGCCGCCAGGCCCACCTCGGTGACCGATAGGCGTCCCGCGGGATCGCTCTGAAGTAGGCCGCGTTCACGGAGTCGGCTACCTCCGCGAGAGTCGGTCCTTCACCGCAAGCGGCCGCAGCGCCGGCGACGTGGCGGGAAAACAGGTATTCGAGCTGGGTGATCCCGATCCTGTCCAGTTCCGCACGCAGATAGCCGACGCCTTTATGCGAGGTGATTCCTGTCCAGTAGCCGACAGGCTGGGCTGCGAGTTCGGCGTCGGTGGAGTTCAATATCGTTCCTCATTGGGAGCTGATGACCTCCACGCTAGAATCTCTAGCTAACTCGAGGTTAAGTGACGCTCTCGGGTACTCTCTGTGCTGCTTTATGGGCTTGTCTTCCACTGGGCTTCGAGACGGGATTAGGGATTAAGAATACGAGCGGCTTCTCCTGCGTGCTATCGGTGAGCTTCGGGACTGTCCTTCTGTGGCTGTCTCGCGGGATGCGGTCGAGGTTGAGGAGGCGGGAGCCGAGGTTCTTTCGGACGGCATCACGATTGACAGCGGTATCGCGGAGAACGTCCCGCGTTATCGCAGGTTGGTGAGTCACTGGCGTGGGACGGGTGAAGTCAAGGGGCTGGACGGTGAGTTCAGGCTGCCTTACTTCTATCGTGCTCTTTCCAATGAGGCGCCCCGTGTCTGGGACGGTGCTCCGGAGGAAGAGGTGCGCCTGTTCGAGGATTTCCGGATCATCGATGGCGCTCCGCGTTCCGGCATCGGCACGTTCGTCGCTATTCGACTCAGTCCGGATGTGAACTCCCCGGAACTTTGGGTGTACGACCCGCGTATAGGTCCGCTGGAGTTGGACTACCTCGGTTATCTCGAGGCGCTGTCTCTGACCAAGGGAGTTCACGGCTGGCAGTACCTGTATGCCGATGTGAAACTCGGAGGCAGCATGAACTCGTGGAGCAGGTCGTGTGGCGCCGCCGGGGTAAATTCGGATCGATGTGCTCTACATGGTCTGTGGGCGAGAGGCGGTTCCTGTGGTGTCGGGATTGTCTCGGCGGCCGGGGTCGGTGGCTCGCGAGTTTGAGGACGGATTTGCTACGGGGTGCTGCCTTTGTAGGGAATCCATTTGTGGGTGTCGGTGAATCGTTCGAAGGTGGTTGTTGGGGGCAGGTGGATGTGGTTGGCGACTACTAGGCCGGGCAGTTCACCGGTTGCGAGTTCTTCGGACCAGTGTTGGCGTAGTTCGAGTGGGTCTACTAGTGACTCTGGGTCCCAGCCGACTATGGCGGCCTGGTAGTCGGTGAGTGTTGCCAGAAGTTCGTACAGGTTCGTTGCCAGTTCGGTTAGTTCTGTGGCGGTCAGCGGGAGGTGGGGGCTGCCTCTGTCCAGGGGTACGCCCCAGCCCACGCGGGCTGGGATGACGGACATCGCCAGGTAGGGGTGACCGGCGGTGTCGCTCACCGTGCCGAGCAGGGGTTTGTGGAGCGGGATCAGGTGCGGGCCGACTGGTAGTGCGGGGTGGGCCTCGACCAGGTCGGCGGCTTCGTTTGCCGCTCGTTTGTTGAGGCCGTAGTTGATTACTAGTTCGAATATGATTGCCATTGATCTCGAAGCCGAGTTGTGTTCGGTGGAGGTGCTCTGTGGGGCGCTTGTCTCGGGTGGTCCGTGTGGGGGCGGATGCTCTGTTCGTCTACGGGACTCTCCAGTTTCCTGAGGTTCTGACCGCGCTGATCGGGCGGGTTCCCGAGCGTGAGGCGGTGGGGGCGGAGGGGTGGCGGGTCGCTGCTTTGCCCGGACGGCCGTACCCGGGCATCGTCCCAGGTGACACGATTGTGCGCGGCTACCTGATCACCGGGCTCGATGCGGAGGAATGGCGCCTGCTGGACGCCTTCGAGGGGCCCGGCTACGAACTCGTCCGGATCGAGTTGACGGACGGCCGTTGCGGCTGGGCGTACGTGTGGCCCTCTGAGGCCGGGGACGGCGACTGGTCCGCGGAGGAGTTCGAGGCCCATGAGCTGGCGGTTTATGCGGTGCAGTGCTTGGAGTGGCGCCGGGGCTTTGAGGCGACGTGAGAGATCGTCGGCGGATTGACAGGGGTGGGCCCTAGGGTCCGTCTATGCCACCTACCGATGAGCAGATCCAAGGGCTCGTTAAGAAGTTCGTCGCGCTCGATTTGAGGAAGTGGGACGACGCCGAGATCGACCAGGCGCTCGCCTTCCTCGGCTGGCGGCGAGCGCAGGGCAAAGTCCGCGGGTACCCCGTGTCGTACTGCTACGAGGACTACGCGGCGGGGTGCCACGGGGAGACCCACGAGATGTACGACACCGGCCTCGGGCCCGGGGAGGTGGCCCGGCACGGGGGCGAGTACGGCTCCGAGATCTCCGTCGGGGTGGGGAAGGGCGACGACGTCTTCGGCCTGGTGCGGGAGGCTCTCGTGGACTTTCTCGGGCCGCCGTCGATCACCCGGGGGCCCGGTCCGCTGCTGCGCTGGCGCGATCCGCTGCGGATGCTGGAGGTCGATCGCTGCGGCGAGCACTCGACGTTGAGGGTGGTCCCGACCGAGGCCGTCGACCTGGAGGAGTGGCGCACATCGAAGTGGGCCGATGAGGATACCGGGCTCGAGCTGCTGGGCTCGTGGCAGATGGTCGGGCCGGGCGCGGAGTGGTTTCCGGGCGGCTTCTGGTCGGAGGAGGACGACTGGGGCCAGTTCGAAAACCGGCTGGCGGTGATCCTGCAGTCGGTCGTCGAGGAACTCCCCCTCCTGGGCGTGTCCCAACACTTCACCGTGGTCGTGCACCTCCCGAACGAAGTCGGGTTCGTGCAGTGGACCACCTACGACGACTGGACGCTGAGGATTGAGGCGTCCGTCCCTCGTCCATCGCCCCGCCCCGGCTGGGCGGAGGAGATGGCCGAACTGGGTTGGCGGCCGTGGGAGGAGGACCTCTCGTTGCTGCTGGTCCGCGAGTTCCCGACGGTCGGGTGGCAGGAGGCCAAGACCGCGGCGCGCATGCTGGTCGGGGCGCTGCGGTCCTACGGCGGGGACTTCGAGGACCTCTGGCACCAGGTGATCTCCCCGGACATCTGGCTGCTCACGATCGGGCTCCCCGACCGTGAGGGGGGCCGCTTCTGACGGCCGGTTCCGGACGGACGGGCGGGGGCGGGGCGGTCGGGTCGGTACGGTGGGCGCGTGACCGAATGATCTCCGCCCGGCCCGCGGCCGGGTGCGTCGCCGGGGAGCGCGCATGCGGACCAAAGGCCGTCCGGCACCCGATGCCGGGTCGCCGTGGAACGAGATCGTCCCCCTGCTGTGGATGGGCGGGCACCACTACCGGGAGGCCGGGGGCGCGCGGGTGCCGGCCGTGGTGCGCGGCGAGTTCGACCTGGTGGTCAGCCTCTACGTGCGGGACGGGCACGGCCCGGGCGCCGGGGTCGAGCACCGGCGCGTGGCGATCCCGGACGGGCCGTTGACCGCGGCGCAGCTCGAGGCGGTGTGCCGGGCGGCGGAGGGCGTCGCGGAGGCGGTGCGGGACGGTCGCCGCGTGCTGGTCCGCTGCCATTCGGGGTACAACCGGTCCGGTCTGGTCGTCGTGCAGGCGCTCGTCGGGCTGGGGTACGGCGTCGATGACGCGATCTTCCTGGTGCGGTACCGGCGGTCGAGGTGGGCGCTGAACAATCCGCTGTTCGTCGACTACCTGGGCACCGGGCTGGACGTCGCGCGGCTGCTGACGGGGCTGGACGCCTGAGGCGGCGTCAGCCGGGACGTCCGGCGCGGCGGGCGAGGTCGGCGGCGATGTGGTCCCAGTCGGGGCCGTGCAGCCACAGGTTGTCGGCGGCGCGGCGCAGCAGCACGGGATCGTCGGGGCGCTGCAGGACGGCGAGGCGGTAGGCGAGGTTGCGCACCCAGACGGGGAGGCGGCCGTCGGCGATGTGGGGGGAGAGCTCGTCGAGCATCGCGACGATGGCGTCGGCGTCGGCGAACGTCAGTTCCTCGATGAAGTAGTGCTCCCGGTGCTCGCGGTCGCACGGGGGCGCGGGCCGGTACTCGTCGCCGTAGAGGCATCGGGCGTGGTCCGTCAGCGTGCGGTGCATGGCCGGGAGCCTACGGTCACAGGTGGTGGCGGAGCACGAGGGCTTCGGGGAACGGGTCGAGGTAGGTCTGGTCGGCCATGTAGCGGTACCGCTGGCCTTCGGCGTGGTGGCGGAGGAGGGCGATGGGGACGCTGAGCGGGGCGGTGCCGTCGCGGTAGGACTCGATGGCGGTGCGGACGTCGTCGCGGCGGGTGGTGTCGAGGCGGTCGCCGAGGAAGCCGAGGACGTGCTGGAGCGCGTTGGTGTGGCGGCCGCGGCTCGCGCGGACGGCGAGGGCGGCGGTGAAGGCGCGGCGGTAGTCGGCCTCGACGTCGGCGGGGTCGCGGGAGCCGGCGCGGGCGACGACGCGGCCGGTCGCGCGGTAGCCCTCGGGGTCGTGCGCGAGGAGCTGCATCTTGTGGCGGGCGTGGAAGGCGACGAGGTCGCGGGGGCGCCAGTCGGCGGCGAAGAACTCGCGGAGGCGCGCGTGGGCGAAGACGCGTTCGACGAAGTGCTCGCGGAGGACGGGGTCGTTGAGGCGTCCGTCCTCTTCGGCGGGGAGGTCGGGGAGGGCGGCGCGGACGCGGGCGGCGAACACGCCGGTGCCGCCGCGGTCGACGGGCTGGCCGTCGGTGCGCTCGCCGGGGAGGCCGGACGCGTAGCGGGGGAGGTTCCGCAGGCCGCAGCTGGGCGACCGGGCCTTGAACACGTAGCCGTCGAGGTCGTCGAGGTCGGGGACGCGGCGGTCGGCGAGCGCGGTCATGTCGGCGGTGGGGTCGGCGCCGTCCTTGGTGCGGATGCGGCCGTCGGTGTGCAGGCGCAGGGTGGGGCGGGGCGCGCCGAGGCCGATCTCCATCTCGGGGCAGACCGGCACCCAGTCGACATGGGGGGACAGGGCGCCGGTGAGGAACCGGTCGCGGCTGTGGGCGCCGTTGTAGCGGACGGGCGCGCCGAGGAGGCAGCTGGAGACCGCGATGCGCGGGCGCGGGTGCGTGTTCATTCCGCAGGTCGCCCTACCCGGTGGGGCGGCGGTGTACCCCGGGCCGTCAGGTGGGGCGCGCGGCGTCGTCGTGGGCGGGGTCGAGCCGGTAGGCGGACGCCTGGAGCCCGTACAGCTCGGCGTAGAGCCCGCCTTCGGCCATGAGTTCGCGGTGGGTGCCCTGCTCGGTGACCCGGCCGCCGGTGAGGACGTAGATGCGGTCGGCGTGCCGGACGCTCGCGAGCCGGTGCGTGATCAGCAGGACGGTGCGGTCGTGCCGGACGGCGTGCTCGCGCATCTGCTCGAAGAGGTGGTGCTCGGCGCGGGCGTCGAGCGCGGCGGTCGGCTCGTCGCAGATCAGCAGGGGGGCGTCGCGGTAGAAGCCGCGGGCGGCCGCGAGCCGCTGCCACTGCCCGCCGGACAGCTCGTGGCCGTCCGCGAACCGCTTGTCGAGGAGGGTGTCGAGCCCGTGCGGGAGCGCGGCGACGACGTCGGCGGCGCCGGACGCGGCGGTGGCGCGGCCGACGGCCTCGCGGACGCCCGGGGCGGCGAGGTCGTCGCCCATGGTGACGTTCTCGGCGGCGGTCATCGGCCAGTGCGTGTGGTCCTGGGCGACGACGGCGATGGCGCGGCGCAGGACCTCGGGGTGCAGGTCGGCGGCGCGGACGTCGTCCCAGTGGACGGCCCCTTCCTGCGGGGTGTACAGGCCCGCGAGGATCTTCGCGAGCGTCGTCTTGCCGGAGCCGTTCTCCCCGACGAGCGCGACGATCTCGCCGCGGCGGAGCCGGACGGAGACCTTGTGGAGCGCGGGCGCGTCGCCGTCGGGGTAGGTGAAGGTGACGTCGTCGGCGGTGATCTCCCGGAAGCCGCGGAGGCCGCCGTCCCCCTCCGGGGGCGGGGCGGCGGCGCGGGCGTGCAGGTGCCGTTCGGCGTTCTCGCAGAAGGCGGTGTAGTCGCCGAAGTACAGGCCGTCCTCGTAGCAGCGGTTCAGCGAGTAGACGAGCCGGATGAGGGACGTCTGGCCGGCGCGGATCGCGAGGACGGCCGTCCCGGCGACGGCGAGCGGCATGACGCCCCGCCACAGCAGGGCGCCGAGCGCGCCGTACATGAAGGCGGTCGCGACGCCCTTGAGGACGTCGCCGTGGACCTGCGCGACGGTCTGGCTGCGGGCCAGGCCGAGGAGGACGTCGCGGATGTGGGCGGCGACGACGGCGTGGCGGCGCAGCAGGAAGTCGCGGACGGTGAAGGAGCGGACCTCGGCGGCGTGCTCGCGGCCGGTCATCAGGTCGGTGAGGATCCAGCCGCGCCGCCGGGTCTCCACGAGGCTGAGCTGGGTGAGGTAGCCGAGCCGGGCGGCGCGGACCGCGGCCCACCCTTCGGGGAGCGCGGTGAGCAGGAGCAGCGGCAGCAGCAGCGGGTGCAGGACGCCGAGGGCGCCGGCGGCGGCGGCGACGCCGACCGCGGCGGTGAGCAGGTCGACGGCGTTGTCGACCATGGAGGGGGCCGAGTCGACGCCGCGCAGCTTGGCGCGGTGCAGGTCGTCCTGGAACGCGGCGTCGTCGAACGCGGTGAGGTCGATCGCGGTGGTCAGCGTGTACAGGCGCTCTTCGACGAGTCGCAGGACCTGGGGCCGCAGCCGGGACTGCGCCCACTGCGCGGCCGCCGCGCACGCGGCCCGCGCGGTGACGGCCGCGCCGACCAGCAGGAGCTGCGGGGCGGCGGCGCGGACCCGGTCGGGGGTGGGGCCGGCCGACAGCAGCGCGGTGAGGACGCCCGTGGTGGCGAGCAGCCCGAACGCGGTGAAGATCCCGGCGACGACGTTGAGGGCGACCGTGGCGACCAGGTCGCGGCGCGCGGCTCCCCACGCGAGCCGCATGACCTGGCCGATGAGCACCGGGAGCCGCCGGGCCATGGTGAGCGTCCCGGTCCGGGACAGCTCGGCGCCCTTCACGGACCAGGCGTGCTCGGCGAGTTCCGGTCCGGCGGGCGGCGGCGCGGTGCGGCGCCGCCGCCGGGACGGTCGGATGCGCATGGGCGACCTCCAGCACTCGGGGGGACCGGATCCACCTTCGTGCCGGGTCCGCGCCGGGAGGAGGGGGATCGTCCCCGTCCCGGACGCCACAGTTCTCCGCCGGACCGGTAAGCGACCGGACGGCCTGTTTGTGTTCCGTCACGCGGGGTAGTCGTTCGCGGATCATCGAGGGGAGGGGGCGGGCGTGCGGATCCCGGGAGCGTCCGTCGTCGGGACGGTCCTCGCCGCGGCGGGCACGGGGGCGCGGCGGGCGGCGGAGCTCGCCGCCGGGGGCCCGCGCCGCCGGGTGTGGGCGGCGGACGGACGCGCGCACATCCAGGCGCGGGGCCTGTCGGGCGCCGGGGAGGGGCACCGCCGGTACGTGGCGGCGCTGACCGGGGCGCTGCGGCGGCTGGAGGGCGTCGACTGGGCGGAGGTCAACGCGGTCACCGGGCACGTCCTGGTGGCGTACGCGGAGGGCGCGGTGGACGTGCCGGACCTCGTGGCGGCGGTCGAGGACGCCGAGGCCGCGCACGCCCCGGCGCGGGAGGCCGCCGGCGCGTCCGCGCACAGCGTGCCGCCGGACGACGGGACGGCGTGGGCGGCGGCGGTGTCCGCGCTGGCGGCGGACTGCGCGGGGTTCGCGGGCGCGGTCGCCGGGCGGTTGCTGCTCCTGCCGCCGGTGCCGAGCCCGGTGCGGGCCGCGGTGTCGGCGGCGGACGCGGTCCCGCAGGTGCGGCGGCTGGTGGAGCGGCGGCTGGGCGTGCTCCGCGCGGACGCGCTGCTCGGGGTGGCGAACGCCGTCGCGCAGGGCGCCGGGCAGGGGCTCGCGCCGGTCGCGGTCGACGCCGCCCACCGGGTGTTCCAGCTGTACGAGATCGCGGCGCGCCGGGAGGCGTGGCGGGCCCGGGAGCCGCGGCTGGGGGCGCCGGGGCAGCCGGGCGACTGCGGCGCCCGCGCCGCCCGGCCGTGCCCGCTGCCGGACGGGCCGGTGGAGCGGGCCGCGGACCGGACGGCGCTCGGGAGCCTGCTCGGCGGCGCCGGGGTGCTGGCCGGGACGCGCGACGCGTCGGCCGCCGCCGAGCTGCTGATGGCGACCGTCCCGAAGGCGGCGCGGCACGGCCGGGAGGCGTTCGCGGCGGTGCTGGCGCACGACCTCGCGCGGCGCGGCGTGGTGCAGCTCGACCCGGGGGCGCTGCGGCGGCTGGACCGGGTCGGCGCGGTGGTGATCGACTCGGCGGTGCTGTGCGACGGGGAGCTGCGGCTGCTGTCGGCGGTCGCGACCGGCGCGGCGGACGGGGCGCTGGACGACGCGGGCGTGTGGCGGACGGCCGACGCGCTCCTCGCCGGGCACGGCCACGACGACCTGCGCGGACCGGGGCCGTGGCCCGACGCGGACGGCGCGGACGGCGCGGACGGGTGGCGGCTGGCGCGCGCGGCGGACGCGCCGCCGGGCGGCCCCGCCGACCCGGACGGCGTCGCCCTCGACCTCCTCGACGGCGCCGGACGCGCGCGCGGCCGGGTGCGGGTCGGGTCGACGCTCGACCCGCTCGCCGAGGGCCTGCTCGCCGCCGCGCACGAGGCCGCGGACGTCGTCGTCCTGACCGAGCACGCCAGCACCCGGGAGCTACTGGCCTGGGGGGACGACTCCCCGGTGGCGGCGGGCGAGGCGGCCGGGTGCGTCCGCGACCTGCAGCGCGACGGGCGCTGCGTGCTGGTCGTCGCGGCCGGGGACGGCGCGGCGCTGGACGCGGCCGACGTCGGTGTCGGCGTGCTGCGCGGGGACGCGCCCGCCGACTGGCGCGCGGACCTGGTGTGCGGGCCGGGGCTCGCGGAGGCGTGGCGGCTGCTGGCGGCGGTGCGGCCCGCGCGGCGGGCCAGCGAGCGGGCCGCGCAGCTCTCGCTGAGCGCGTCGGCGCTGGGCGCGCTGCTGCTGGTGGGGCGGCGGCCGCGGAGCCGCGCCGCGGCGGGCCCGCTGCGCCGCGCGGCCGGCTCGTGGCGGGACGTCCCGCCGATCTACGTGGCGTCGCTGTCGGCGATGCTCGCGAACGCGGTGGCCGCGCGGCGGCTGAACCACCGCGAGCTGCCGCCCCCGGTCGTCCGGGACGCGTGGCACGCGCTGACCGCCGAGGAGGCGTGGCGCCGCCTGGCGCGCACCGCGTCCGGCCGGACGGACGAGCCCGCGGCCGGGCACGGGCGCGGGCACCGGCGCGAGCGCGGGGAGCGGCGCGCGGTCGCGCGGCCCGTCGGGGCGGGGCTGCGGTTCGCCGCCGCCGTCCGGCAGGAGCTCGACGACCCGCTGACGCCGGTCCTCGCGCTCGGCGCGGCGGCGTCGGCGGTGGTGGGCTCCAGCGTGGACGCGCTGCTGGTCGCCGGGGTGATGACCGGCAACGCCCTGATCGGCGCGGCGCAGCGGACGCGGGCGGAGCGCGCCCTGGAGGACCTGATGCTGGGGCAGCGGATCCACGCCCGCCGGCTGCGCGTCGCGCCCGGCGCGCCCGGCGGGTTCGAGGCGCTGCGCGGCGCCCGCGGCGACCGGGTCACGGCCGACCGGCTGCGCGCCGGGGACGCGATCCTGCTGAACGCGGAGGACGTCGTGCCCGCGGACGCCCGGCTGCTGTGGGCGGAGTCGTTCGAGGTGGACGAGGCGGCGCTGACCGGCGAGTCGGTCCCGGTCGGCAAGAGCGTCGAGCCGTCGCCGGGCGACGACCCGGCCGACCGGCACTGCATGGTCTACGAGGGGACGACGGTCAGCGCGGGCACGGCGGTCGCCGCGGTCGTCGCGACCGCCGAGGCGACGGAGGCGGGCCGGGCCGCCGCGCTGGCGGGCGGCGCGGACCCGTCGTCCAGCATGCAGGCGCGGCTGGCGGAGCTGACGCACCGCGCGCTGCCCGCGACGGCGCTCGGCGGCGCGGCCGTCACCGCGCTCGGCCTGCTGCACGGCCTGGACCTGCGGCGCGCGCTCGGGTCGGGCGTCGCGATCGCGGTCGCGGCCGTCCCGGAGGGGCTGCCGCTGGTCGCGACGGTGTCGCAGCTCGCGGCGGCGCGGCGGCTGTCGCGGCTCGGCGTGCTGGTCCGCTCCACGCGGGCGCTGGAGGCGCTCGGCCGGGTCGACACGCTGTGCTTCGACAAGACGGGGACGCTCACCGAGGGGCGGCTGCACGTCGTCCGGGCGTCGGGCCCCGGCCGTCCGCTGCCGCTGACCGGGGACGACGGGCGGCGGATCCTGCGGGTCGCGGCGCGCGCGTGCCCGCCGCCGGGCGGCGAGCGGGCGCCGCACGCCACCGACCGGGCCGTGCTGGAGCGGGCGGAGAGCCTGCCGCCCGACACCGGGTGGCGGCTGGCGGAGGAGCTGCCGTTCGAGACGACCCGGGGCTTCTCGGCGTCCCTCGGGCACGACGGCGACCGGGCGGTCGTCGCGGTGAAGGGCGCCCCGGAGATGCTGCTGGCGAAGTGCGGCCGCGTGCACGGCGGCCGGCGGCGCCCCGACCTGAAGAACGCCGCGCGCAAGGGCGCCGGCCGCGGGGCCGCGGACGGCGCGGAGGAGGACGCGCCGCTCACCGCCGCGCGCCGCCGGGCGGCCGCCGCGACCGTGCACCGGCTGGCCGGGCAGGGCCTGCGGGTGCTCGCCATCGCGGAGCGGACCGTCCCGGACGCCGACCGGGTGCGCGGGGAGATCGCCGAGCACGTCGAGGACCTCACCCTGCTCGGCTTCATCGGCATCGCCGACACCCCGCGGCCGACCGCCGAGGAGGCCGTGCAGCGGCTCCGCGACGCCGGCGTCCGGGTCACCATGATCACCGGGGACCATCCGGACACCGCCGCGGCCGTCGCCGCCGAACTCGGCATCCCCGGCGCCGACCGCGTCCTCACCGGCGCCGAGATGGACGCCATGCCGGTCGGGGCGCGGGTGAAGGCGGTCGAGGCCGCGTCGGTCTTCGCGCGCGTCTCGCCCGCGCAGAAGGTCCGCATCGTCAAGGACCTGCACCGGGCCGGGCGGGTGGTGGCGATGACCGGCGACGGCGCGAACGACGCCGCCGCCATCCACCGCGCGGACGTCGGCATCGCCGTCGCGGGCCGCGGGTCCGGCGCGGCGCGCAGCGCGGCGGACCTGGTGCTCACCGCGCCCGACACCGCGCTGATCCTGGACGCCCTGCGGGAGGGGCGCGCGCTGTGGCGCAGCGTCCGCGACGCCGCGGCGATCCTCGTCGGCGGCAACGCGGGCGAGGTGGCGTTCACCGTCCTCGGGACGGCCCTCCAGGGGAACGCCCCGCTGAGCCCCCGGCAGGTGCTCGTCGTCAACATGCTCACCGACATGCTGCCGTCGCTCGCCGTCGCCCTCCCCCCCGCCGGGCCCGGCGCCGACCCGGCGGAGCCGCTCGGCGGGCCCGTGCGCGGGTTCACCGGCCGGGAGATGCGGCAGGTGCTCGCCGTGCGCGGCACCGCGACCGCCGCGGCCGCCCTGGTGTCCTGGCAGGCCGGACGGCTCGCCGGGTTCCTGCCGCGCGGGGCGCGGCGCGCGTCCACGATGGGGCTGGCCGCGCTCGTCGGCGCGCAGCTCGGCCAGACGCTCATCGCGCGCTGGCACAGCCCGCTCGTCCTCGCGACCTGCGCGGCGTCGGCCGCCGCGCTGTTCGCGATCGTCGAGACGCCCGGGATCAGCGGGTTCTTCGGCTGCACACCGCTGGGCGCCGGGGCGTGGACGGTCGTCCTGCTGGCGGCGGCGGGCGCGACCCTGGGCGCCGCCGCGGCGCCGCGGCTGCTGCCGCCCGCCGGCGAGGAGCCGTCCCCGGCGGCCTGACCGGCGGGCCCGATCGGCGGGCCCGATCGGCGGGCCCGATCGGCGGGCCCGATCGGCGCGGCCGGCCGTGCGGCGGTCAGGGGCGGGCGGGGCGGCGGTTCCGGTAGTGGTGGACGATCAGCCCGACGACGGCGGCGAAGCTGATCAGGCTGAACACGGCGTTGCCGATGAGGGACATGCCGGTGGTCGAGAACAGGACGTTGCCGACCAGGCCGATGGCGAGCGCCATCCACAGTGCCGGGCGCAGGTATCCGTCGCGGGCGTCGCCGGAATTCGTCATCGCGGGCTCCTCGGAAGGTCGTCGTTCGCGGTGCTTGCCACGCTAGGGACGCCGCCGCCCGGGGACGATCCAGCCATCGCGTCGCATTCGGGTACAGCAGGCTGTACTCCGAAACATCTGACAACTCTCCGCTCGCACTCTACGATCTTCATACCGTGAGGTATCGATGACGGTGAGCGAGCGCGGCGCGGCCGTGTCCGGCCGCGGGCGGCGCGGACCGCTGGTCCGGCGTGCCCGCGCGGTGTTCGACGCGGTCGAGCACCTCGCCGGCGGGGTCGGCACGGCGGTGCTGGCGCTGGCCGCGCTGGCGTGGCTGGTCCTCGTCGGGCTCCTGTGCCTCGTCGGCGCGGGCCTGCTGCTGACGCGCACCGTCCCCCGGGTCGTCCGGATCGTCGCGGAACGCGAGCGCGGACGGCTGTCGCGGTGGGGCCCGGACGAGCTGTTCGGCGCGGGCCGCCCGGCGGACGGGCTGCGCGCCGCGCTCGCCGACCCGGTCGTCCGGCGGGAGCTGCGCTGGCTCGCCGTCCACGCCACGTTCGGCTGGGTCGTCGGGCTCCTCGGGCTGACGTTCGCGCTGCACGCCGTGCAGGACATCACGTACCCGGTGTGGTGGCGGATCCTGCCGGCGGACGACGCCACGCCGACGCTCGTGCCCTGGACGGTGCAGAGCGAGGGGGACGCCGTCGGCGTCGGGTTCTTCGGCGTCGGCCTCGCCGTCCTGTTCGTGGCGGTCGGCCCGGCGCTGGCGCGGTTGCAGGCGCGGCCGGGGCGGCGGCTGCTGGCGCCGCCCGCCGACATGGACTTGTCGCTGCGGATCGCGCACCTGTCGTCGACCCGCGCGGCGGCGCTGGACGCGCACGCGACGGAGCTGCGGCGGATCGAGCGCTCCCTGCACGACGGCGCGCAGAACCGGCTCGTCGCCGTGACCGTGCTGCTCGGCGCGACCCGGCGGGCGCTGGCCCGCGACCCGGCGAAGGCGGAGGAGCTGCTCGACCAGGCGCAGGACGCCGCCGAGCGGGCGCTCGGCGAACTGCGCACGGTCGTCCGCGGCATCCTGCCGCCGGTGCTGGAGGGCCGGGGGCTCGCGGGCGCGCTGGCCGGGCTCGCCGCGGACTGCGCCGTCCAGTGCGACGCGGACATCGACGTCCCGGGCCGCTGCCCCGTGTCCGTCGAGGCCACCGCGTACTTCGTGACGGCGGAGGCGCTCACCAACATCGCCAAGCACAGCCGGGCGCGGCGCGCGAGCGTGACCGCGCGCCGCGACGCGGACGTCCTGGCCCTGCGGATCGAGGACGACGGCGTCGGCGGCGCGGACGGCCGCGGCGGCAGCGGGCTGACCGGGATCCGCAGCCGGGTCGCGGCGCTCGACGGACGCCTCGCCGTGACCAGCCCGCCCGGCGGGCCGACGATCATCGAAGTGGAGCTGCCGTGCGGATTGTGACCGCCGAGGACGACGTCCTGCTGCGCGAGGGCGTCGCCCTGCTGCTGCGCGCCGAGTCCCTGGACGTGGTCGCCACCACCGAGGACGCCGACGCGTTCCTCGCGGCCGTGGACGAGCACGAGCCGGACGTCGCGATCGTCGACGTCCGGATGCCGCCGACCCACACCGACGAGGGCATCAAGGCCGCGGTCGAGGCGCGGCGGCGGCACCCGGGCCTGGCGGTGCTGGTGCTGTCCGCGTACGTCGAGCAGTCGTTCGCGAACGAGCTGCTGGCGGGCGGCGCGGAACGGCTCGGGTACCTGCTGAAGGAGCGGGTGGGCCGGGTCGAGCAGTTCCTGGACGCGCTGTACCGGGTGGCCGGGGGCGGCACGGCGATCGACCCGGACGTCGTCACGCAGCTGCTCCGGCGGAGCCGTCCGGGCAGCGGGCTGGAGCGGCTGACGGCGCGGGAGCGGGACGTGCTCGCGCTGATGGCGGAGGGGCTCGGCAACGCCGCGATCGCCGAGCGGCTGGTCGTCACCGAGGGCGCCGTGCACAAGCACATCCGCAACATCTTCGCGAAGCTCGACCTGGCGCCGACCGACCGCGCGGACCGCCGGGTCGCGGCCGTCCTGCGCTACCTGGACGAGACGGGGCAGCGCGTCTGACGCGGATCTCCCGCGCGTCCGCGGCCGGGCCCGCGCCAGGGCCCGCGCCAGGGCCCCGTGGCGCCCGGCCCTTGAAGCGGAGGGGGACGAGCGGGTATGAATGGGATGCAGCGAAGGGGAGTAGTCCTGCAACACCGCTGGTCGACATACTGGACGTCTTCGGGCGTCCCGGCCATCGGGCCCGCGGCGGCGCGGGCGGACGAGACCTTCGGCTTGGCATGAAGCGGCCCGCACGGCACCGTGCGGGGCGTTCCGTCGTGCCGGGCCGAGTGGTCCTCCTCCCGGGGTGCGGAGCGCTCTGCCCGGCCCCAGCAGAAAGCGCCCGCAATGCACTTCGACCTGCTGGCGGTCCTCACCGCCTTCGGTCTGATCTTCCTCGCCGAGCTTCCCGACAAGACGATGTTCGCGTCCCTGGCCATGGGCACGCGGATGCGGCCCCTGTACGTCTGGATCGGCACGTCGACCGCGTTCGCGGTGCACGTGGCGCTGGCGGTGGGCGCCGGAAGCCTGCTGAGCCTGCTGCCGGGGACGGCCGTGAAGCTGGTGTCGGCCGCGCTGTTCGCCTTCGGCGCCGTCATGCTGTGGCGGGGCGGCGGCGACGAGGACGAGGAGGACGCGGCCGGGAAGACCGTCACGTCCTTCTGGCCCGTCTACACGACCGCGTTCACGGCCGTGTTCGTCAGCGAGTGGGGCGACCTGACGCAGATCACCACCGCGAACCTGGCCGCGACGAACGGCTGGCTGCCGACGGCGGTCGGGTCGGCCGCGGCGCTGATGTCGGTGTCGGCGCTGGCGCTGCTCGCGGGCCGGCTCATCGCGAAGCGGGTCCCGCTGCGGACCGTCCAGCGCGTCGGCGCCCTGTGCATGGCGGGCCTGGCGATCTGGACGCTCGTCGAAGCGTTCACCGGCTGACGCGAAGCGTTCGCCGGCTGACGCGCAGCGTGCACCGGCCGGCGCGCGGGCCGTGAGGCTTTGTGTCCACTTTGAACGCTCTGCGGTGCTCTTGGTGCGGCTCGGGGGAGGTTACGGGCGGTTGTACTCGAACGCCTACTTACCGAGGAGTTGTGCATGGCGGCCGATCGCTCGACGAACACCACCCGGTCCAGCCAGCCGTGGCTGCACGTGGACGGGACGGAGATCCAGGAGTTCGGGACCATGCGGATGTTCCCGCTGGGCCTCTCCCGGGACGCGCGGGAGTACTCCTGCCAGCGGCTCAACCAGATCCTGGCGGACTCCCAGATCCTCTACGCCCTCTACAAGAAGCACCACTGGCTGATGCGCGGCCCGACCTTCTACCAACTGCACCTGCTGCTGGACAAGCACGCCGGCGAGCAGCTCGAGATCATCGACACGATCGCGGAGCGCGTCCAGACCCTCGGCGGCGTCGCGGTCGGCGACCCGCGGCACGTCGCGGAGATCACCGTGATCCCGCGGCCGCCGAACGGCGTCGAGGAGGTCCCCGCGATGCTGTCCCGCCTGATCGAGGCGCACGAGACGATCCTCGTCGCCTGCCACGACGCGGCGGCCCGCACCCAGGAGATGGGCGACGACGGGACGAACGACCTGATCGTCTCCGAGGTGATCGGCCCGAACGAGCTCCAGGCGTGGTTCCTGATCGAGCACCTCGTCGACACCCCGCTCGTCGAGCGCCCGCAGCGCCCGTCCCACACGCACAACTGACTCCGGCGCCGCCGCCTCCCGACCCTCTCCACCGGCCCGCACGCCCGCGCGTGCGGGCCGCGCCGCGTCCGCGGACGGCCCGGCGCGGCCGGATGCGGACGGAGGGCGGGCGGATGCGCCGGGGCGCTCCCGAACCGTCCGCGGACGGTGGTAAGTCAGATGTCGGCGGGCGGCGGCGAGGGGGTTCGGATGAGGACGCGGACGGACGTGCACGGCCCGGCGCGGGACGCGGGGTGAGGTTCGGGGGCGTCCCGATGGGCGCGGACCGGGCCCGCCGGGCGGCGGTCGAGGAGCTGGCGGGACGGCTGGCCGCCGCGGCGCGCGCGGCGTTCGCGCAGGCGCGGGAGGCGCATCCCGGGGAGGCGTTCTACTGCTTCGGGCTCTTCACCGGCCCGCTCTGCGAGTACGTCCTGCCGACGTGCGGTTCGGAGGAGGGGCTGCGGGCGGTGGCGCGCGTGTACGCGGGCGAGTTCGGGCGGACGGCGGAGGAGCACGCCGCGGAGCTGCGGTGGAGCCCGGCCGATTCGCCGCACCACATGCTCGGCGAGCACCATTTCGCCGCCGTCCAGGAGTGGCTGGACGGCCGGGCCGCCGGCGGGGAGGTCGACGGCGCCGAGGCGGAGCTGCGCCGGGAGGCGTGCTTCCGGGCGCTGGCCGGGCTGGACGACGAGGGGTTCTTCGGGCGCGGGGACGAGCGCGACCGGGTGGTGGTCGCGGTGCTGCGAGGCGACCAGAGCGACCGGAGCCTGCTGGAGGGCGCGCGGCGGCTGAACCCGGCGGCGGCCGCGGCGCGGCTGGCGGCGGACCTGGACGTCCCGGAGCCGGAGGGCGCGTCCGCGGCGCTCGGCTCGCCGGGGACGTACCAGGTGACGGCGCTCGCGTTCGCGGCGGAGGCGAGGCTGCTCGTGGCGTGCGGGTCGGGCGGCGAGCTGTTCGCGTGGGAGGCGGACGGCGGCCGGGAGGTCCTCGCGGTGCGGCACCGCGCGGCGTACTGGCGGGCGGCGGTGTCGGCGGGCGGCCGGGTGCTGGTGCTGCGGGACGGGCAGGAGGCGGTGCGGGCCGGGCTGCCGGGCGGGGAGCGCCGGGAGGCGGGCTTCCGCGACGCGTGGGACGTCGCGGTGTCGCCGGACGGGTCGGTCGCGGCCGCCGCGGGGATGACCGTCCGGGCGTTCGCGGGCGGGCGGGAGCTGTGGCGGGCGGAGCGCCCGGCGTCGGCGGTGCGGTTCTCCCCGGACGGGGCGCTGCTGGCGGTGGTCGCCGACGGCCCGGAGAGGGGCGTCGCGGTGCTGGACGCGGCGGACGGCGCGGTGGTGCGGGAGCTGGTCCGGACGGGTCCGCCGGTGCGGCACCGCGCGGCGTGGTCGCCGGACGGCGGGCTGCTCGCGGTCGCCGACGCGGAGGCGGCGCGGCTGTGGCACCGGGACGGGCGGTCGTTCGGCACGGGCCGCGCCATCGCGTTCGCGCCGCACGCCGGGCAGCCCGCCGACCTGGCCTTCTCACCGGATGGAACGGTCCTGGCGACGGCGCACGAGGACGGCGGCGTCCACGTGTGGGACGCCGGCACCGGACGGCACGTGCGGTGGCTGCGCGGGACGCAGGAGGCGATGACCGCGGTGGTCTGGCTGGACGGCGCGCGGCTGGCGGCGGCCGGCCGCGACGTCGACGCGGGCCCGCCGGTCCGCGTCTGGACGGTGTGACCGCCGGTCAGCCGTTCAGCCAGTCGCCCGGGTGGGCGTCGCGGAAGCGGTCGAGGGCCTCGGGGTCGCGGGCGCGGACGGAGAGCATGGCGCCGTCGTCGCACAGGAGCACGCCGGGGCCCGCGTAGAAGGACACTCCATCGTCGGGGACGGGCAGCGGCACGCGGGTGAAGCTCCGGCCGAGATCGTCGTCGCCGTCGTCGAGGTCGCGGTGGTCGCAGACCTCCTCCGCCTGCGTGGACTCCGTCAGCAGGATCTCCAGGCAGGCGACGGAGAACGTGTCGTACCAGGGCTCCCAGGGGCCGTCGTCGACGCTCATCCGGACGGGCGGGTCGGCGGCGTCCATGTCGGTGACGAGGACGCCCCAGGTCGCGACGCCCTGGTTCTCCTCGCGGAACACGACGCCGCCCGCGTGCAGGTAGAAGTCCTCGGGCGCCAGCAGGCCGTGCAGGTTGGTGTGCAGGTCGGGGCGGCGGCCGAAGAGCGCGTACGCCTCCCGCAGCGCGGCGGGGAGCGTGACGCCGAGGGCCGTCTCGGCGGCGTCCAGGTCGGCGGCGGGCGTGCCGTCGCCGGGGCCGAGCGGGACGCCCCAGTGCGCGGCGAAGCCCCGGACGTACGTCCACGCGGCCTCCCGGTCGTGGAGGGCGGCGGGGAGGTCGCGGACGATGTCGAAACCGGTCACGGGCGCGAACCTACCGGTACCGGGACCCTCCTGACCGTCCGTCCGCTCAGCGGGGGGCGAGCGTTCTGTACCGAACGTACAGAGCGTACAGTTGGCTCATGCGATTGCTGATGCTCGGAGGGACCGAGTTCGTGGGCCGGGCCGTCGTCGAGGACGCCCTCGCGCGCGGCTGGGACGTGACCGTCTTCAACCGGGGCCGGAACGCGCCGCCGCCGGGCGCGGCGGTCCTGCGCGGCGACCGGACGGCGCCCGGCGGCCTCGCCGCGCTCGCCGCCGCCCGCGGCGAGTGGGACGCGGTCGTCGACGCCTGGTCGTGGGCGCCGTCCGCCGTGCGCGACGCCGCGCGCCTCCTCGCCGGACGCGCCGGGCGGTTCGTCTACGTGTCGAGCCGGTCCGTGTACCCGTTCCCCACCTCGCCGGAACTCGGCGAGGACGCGCCCGCCGTGGAGGGCTCCCCGGACGACGAGGCGTCCGACGACTACGCGCGGGCGAAGCGCGGCGGGGAACTCGCGGCGCTCGGCGCGTTCGGCGCGGACCGGACCGTCCTGGTGCGCGCGGGCCTGATCCTCGGACCGTACGAGAACATCGGACGGCTGCCGTGGTGGCTCACCCGGATCGCCGAGGGCGGCCGCGTCCTCGCGCCCGGCCCCCGCGACCTCGCCCTGCAGTACATCGACGTCCGCGACCTCGCCGCCTGGACCCTCGACGCGATCGAGAAGCGGCTGTCCGGCCCGTTCAACGTGGTGAGCGCCCCCGGGCACACGACGATGGGCGGGCTGCTCGACGCCTGCGTCCGCGCGACGGGCTCCGACGCGCGGCTCGTCTGGACGGACCCGGAGCGCGTCCTCGCGGCGGGCATCGAGCCGTGGAACGAACTCCCCGTCTGGCTGCCGCCCGGCGGCGACCTCTACCGGACCCTGCACCTCGCGAACGTCGACCGCGCCCTGTCCACCGGGCTGCACTGCCGTCCCGTGGACGACACCGCCGCCGACACCTGGGCGTGGCTGCGGACGATCGGGGGACGCGCGCCGCAGCGCCCCGACCGTCCGTCCCCGGGGCTGCCGCGGGAGAAGGAGGCGCTGGTCCTGGACGGCTGAGGGCCCGCGCCCGGCACCGCTCCGCGGCCCCCGGAGCCCGCGCCGCCGGGGCCCGGACCTCCCGTGATCTTGCACCGGGGGCCGCCGTTCCAGTGGACGCGGCGGCCCCCGGCCCGGTAGAGAGCACATATGACCGCTTTGGTACTCGGCCCCCACCTCCGGCACGTGAGCTCCCACACGGCGACGATCTTCGTGGAGACCGACCGCCCCTGCGAGGTCCGCGTCGTGGGCGACGGGGTGGACGCGGCGGCGCGCACGTTCACCGTGCACGGCCACCACTACGCCGTCGTCGACGTCGCCGGCCTCCCCGCGGGCGCCCGCGTCCCCTACGAGGTCGTCGCGGACGGCGAGACCGTCTGGCCGCTCGGCACCGAGTTCCCCCCGAGCCTCATCCGGACGCTCCCGGACGGCGGCCCGCTGCGCATCGCGTTCGGCTCCTGCCGCCGCTCCCCCGGCACCGTCGAGCAGTTCGGGCACGACGCCCTCACCGCGTTCGCCCGCCGCCTGCGCGCGTTCGGCGACGGCGTCGACTGGCCGGACGTCCTGCTCATGGTCGGCGACCAGGTGTACGCGGACGAGCTGGGCGAGGAGATGCTCGAGTACATCCGGGAGCGGCGCGGCGACGAACCGCCGGTCGGCGAGGTCGCCGACTACGAGGAGTACGTCCGGCTCTACGAGCTGGCCTGGCGCGACGACGCGGAGGTGCGGTGGCTGCTGTCGACCGTGCCCACCTTCACGGTCTTCGACGACCACGACATCCGCGACGACTGGAACACCTCCTACGCGTGGCGCGAGGAGATGTGGGCGCAGCCCTGGTGGCGGGCGCGCATCACCGGCGGCATCGGGTCGTACTGGGTGTACCAGCACCTCGGCAACCTGTCGCCGGAGGAACGCGCCGACGACCCGATCTTCGCGCAGGTGCGGGCCGCGTCCGACGCGACCGGCGACGCCGCGGACGTCCTGGACGCGTTCACCGAGCGCGCCGACCGCGAGCCCGAGAGCATGCGGTGGAGCTACGCGCACGACTTCGGCGGCGTCCGCTTCATCGTCGTCGACAGCCGCTGCTCCCGCCTGCTCACCCCCGAGCGGCGCGGCATGCTGGACGACCGCGAGTTCGCGTGGCTGGGCGAGCAGTGCCAGGGCGACGTCGAGCACCTCGTCATCGCCAGCTCCCTGCCGTTCCTGCTGCCCCGCGCCATCCACGACGCCGAGAACTGGAACGAGGCCATCTCCGAAGGGGCGTGGGGGCGGCCCGGCGCGGCCCTCGGCGAGAAGATGCGGCAGGCCGTCGACCTGGAGCACTGGGCGGCGTTCGACCGGTCGTTCCGCGAGGTCGCCTCGCACGTCCTCGCGATCGGGCGGGGCGAGCGCGGATCCGTCCCGGGGAGCATCACGTTCCTGTCCGGCGACGTGCACTTCTCCTACCTGGCGCGGGTCGACGAGCCCGACATCGAGACGAAGATCGCGCAGATCGTCTGCTCGCCGTTCCGCAACCCGCTAGACGGCAAGATCCGCGTCGCGCAGCGGCTCGCCTGCATGTGGGAGACCGCGACGCCGTTCCGCTGGCTCGGGAAGCTCGCGAAGGTCCCCCCGCCGCCGATGAAGTGGCGCGTCACCGAGGGGCCCTGGTTCGACAACGCCATCGCGACCGTGACGCTGGCGGGCCGCGACTGCGACGTCACCTGGGAGTCGCCCCGCACCTCGGGCGCGCTCGTCGAGCTGGGCAGCGCCGACATCACCGGCTGACCCGGCGGAACCGGGAACGGTGTGCTCGCTCCGCCCCCTCGCCGGAGCGAGCACACCCCCCGGTAGCGGCCGAAGCCCCCTCCGACATCGCCCGCGCCTCATCCAACGGCATCGCGGCGCGTCCATGACGCGACTCCGCGAAAAAATCCGGTCTCCCCGAATCGAACGACAAACGGTCGCCAAGCCGTCACAATGAGCGAGCAAGGCCGTCGCGGGGCGCGCGGGCGCCACCGCGGCGCGGCGGGAGGCGTGCGGCGCGAGGGGGCCGGTGTGCACCAGGAGGAGCCCGAGGCCGGCGACGCGGCGCTCATCTCCCGGGTCCGCGCCGGCGACACCGACGCCTACGGCGCGCTCTGCGAACGGCACGTCCCGGCCGCGCGCGGCCTGGCCCGGCACCTCGCCGACGGCGACACCGCCGAGGACGCCGTCCAGGAGGCGCTCGCCAGGATCCTCGACCTGTTGCGGCGCGGCGGCGGCCCCGACTCCGGGTTCCGCCCCTACCTCCTCACCGCCGTGCGGCGCGCCGTGTACGACCGGTACCGCGCCGACCGCCGGGTCGACCCCACCGACCGGATCGACGACCTCGACCGCGGCACCCCCTTCGAGGACCCCGCGCTGCGCGAACTGGAGCGCTCGATGGTCCTCGGCGCGTTCCAGTCGCTGCCCGAGCGCTGGCAGACCGTCCTGTGGCACACCGAGATCGAGGGCGCCCGGCCCGCCGAGGTCGCCCCGCTGCTCGGCCTCACCGCCAACGGCGCCGCCGCGCTCGCCTACCGGGCCCGCGAGGGGCTGCGGCAGGCGTACCTGCAGATGCACCTGGCGGCGCTGCCCGCCGAGCGCGGCGCCTGCCGCGAGGCGGTCGGCAAGCTCGGCGCCTACGTGCGGGACGGCCTCGCCCGCCGCGACACCCGCCGCGTCCGCGGCCACCTCGACGGCTGCGCCGGCTGCACGGCCGTCCACGCCGAACTCGCCGAGCTGAACGGCGCGCTCCGCGAGGTCCTCGGCCCGCTGGTGCTGGGCGGGGCGGCGACCGCCTACCTGGCGGCGGGCGGCGGCCTGTTCGGCTGGCTGTTCGGCTGGCTGGGGCACCTGCCCCGGGCGTGGCAGCACGCGCTCGGCGCCACCGCGACCGCGTGCGCCGCCGCGCTCGCGCTGGTCCTGGTCGCGAACGACGAGCCCGCGCGGGAGCTGCGGCCCGCACCGCCGGCCGTCGCGGGGCCGCCCGCCCCGGCGGCCCCGCCCGCCCGCGCGCCCGCCGGTCCGGCGGCCCCGGCCCCGGCCGCCCCGGCGCCCGCCGCCCGTCCGTTCGCGCCCGTCCCGGCCGCCGCCCGCACCGCCGGGCCCGTCCCGTCCCAAGAGGAGGCGCCCTCGCCGCCGCCCGAACGCCCTGCCCCCGCCGAGCCGGAGCCCGCGCCGCCGGTCGTCGAGGCCGACGTGGATGGGGATGTCGACGTGGATGGGGATGTCGACGTCGATGTCGAGGTCGGCGCGGTCGTCCGGACGCGGGTGCACGTCGGCGCGGCGGTCGAGGTGGACGTTCCGGTGCGCGCGGCCGCGGCGGGCGGCGTCCGGGTGGGCGTCCGGGTCGGCGAGGAGACGCAGATCCGTGCGGAGATCGACGTCCAAACTGACCTGTAGGCCACACCTGCCTGACCCCGGGTGCGCGGGGGCCGCCGTGCGGGCGTGAGGGCGCCGTCGCCATGTGAGCGTGAAGACGAGGTCGCGCAGTGCCCCGCCCGAACCGTTCACCTGCCCGTTCCCGTAAAGATCGGCCGGAAGCCGGGGGGCGGACCGGAACGGCTGGTAGCGTCCGCCGAAGTCTCCAATTCGTTGTTACCGGAGAGTCGCGTACCGGCCGGACCCCGTGAAAGAGTGGCGAATCGCCGTATTGGCCTACGAGGCTGACGGGCTTCACTACGCTATGGAAGGCCCTAGGTCATTACGCCGCCCACGTCCCCTACAGCAGGAAGGGCAGGCGCCGAAGATGGTCACGCTCGCCGGCCTGACCGCGGGCTGGGCACCCCGTGAGCTCCCGTGCCAGAGGAAGGGCGGTGTCGCATGGATCGCTGCGCGCTGTTCGTAGACGCCGGCTACCTGCTGGGCGACGGTGCCATGGCGGTGCACGGCACCCGCCATCGCGACGCCGTGGCTTGGGACTTCAGCGGCCTCCTGCAACTGCTGAACAACCTCTCCCGGGAGCGCACCGGCCTGCCGCTGCTGCGCTGCTACTGGTACGAGGCCACCGTCGAGGGCCGCCGCGCCCCCGAGCACGACGCGCTCGCCGACCTGCCCGGCCTCAAACTCCGGCTCGGCCGCATCCGCCCCGGCCGCCGCGAGGGCGTCGACACCGAGATCCACCGCGACCTCATGACCCTCGCCCGCAACGCCGCCCTCGCCGAGGCCGTCCTGGTCAGCGGCGACGAGGACCTCGCCCAGGTCGTCGCCGACGCGCAGGACCTCGGCGTCCGCGTCACCGTCGTGCACGTCGCCGTCGACGGCAACTGGACGATCTCGCGGGTGCTGCGGCAGGAGTGCGACGACCTCATCGAGATCGGCGCCGGCGACCTGCGCCCCTACGTGAACCTCCTGACGGGCATGGATTCCGCGCACTCGTCCGGCGCGCACTCGTCCGGTGGGGGGTCGTCCGGCGCGAGTACGTCCGGCAGCGGTACGTCCGGCGCCTCGGCCGCGCCGTCGATCAGCTCGCCGCCGTCCGGTTCCGTCCTGCCCGGCGTGCCGATCGGCTCGTCCGCCGCGTCGTCCGTGTCGTCCGGGGCGTCCCCCGTGCCGTCCGCGCGGTCCGCGCCGTCGGGGGCGTCCGCGTCGTCCGGGGCGAGCCCGCTGTCGAACGGGCACGGCAACGGAGCGTCCCTCGGGTCCCTGCAGCCCGCCCCGCACCACGGCCCGCCGCCGTCGTCGCCGATCACCGGCACGCCGGCCGCGCCCCCGCCGCCCCCGATGCCGTCCGCGCCGCCGAGCCCCCCGCCCGCCCCGGCGCCCACGGGCCCGCCGGTGCTGCCGTCGCCGTCCCCGCAGACGTCCACGGGCCCGACGCCGTCGCCCGCGTCCGGCGGGTACGGGTCGAGCGTCCTCGACACCGGGCCGAACTCCGGCCCGCTCGGCGGCTCCTCGGGCGCCGGCGTGCTCGGCTCGACCACGCTCGGGTCCGGGACGTCCGGTGCCGGGACGTCCGGGACGTCCGGGTCCGGCGGGTTCGGCGCGTCGTTCAGCGGCGGCACGCCGCAGCCCGCCGCGCCCGCACCGACCGGCTCGCACGCCGCCCCGGCGCAGCAGTACACCGCACCGCCGGTCCCCGCGCCGTCGCCGCCGTCCCCGCCGCAGTCGCTCCCCGCGACCCGGCCGCCCGGCCCCTACACCGGGCCGCAGCAGCTTTCCCCGGTGCCCGCCCAGCAGAACGCGCCGTCGCTGGCGGACGCCGTCAAGTCCGCGCACCAGGAGGGGCAGGACTTCGGCGAGTCCGTCGCCCGGGACGCGCCCGCGCTGTGGCTGGAGGCGGTGCTCGCCCGCAAGCCCCGGATGCCCTCCGACCTGGAGGCCCGCCTGCTGCAGGGCTCGTCGCTGCCGATCGACTTCCTGCTGCACGACGAGGTCCGGCACGCGCTGCGCCGCGGCTTCTGGGACGCCCTCGAACGTTCCCGCAGGTGAGGCTGACGGGTACGCGCCGGTATTCACCGACATCCCAGAATCGCCCGCTTCGGTCGGGCGCCGCCGGGTAGCGTTGAACCGTGACGCATGTGACGGAAGACGACCTCGACGACCTGGAGTTCGACACCCTGCGCACGGGCGATCACATCGCGGCCGCGCGGCGCCTGGCCGAACTGGCCGAAACGGTGTCCGGCGGGGTGTCCCGCGCGAACGTCCTGCTGCGCGCGGGCGAGCAGTGGCAGCACGCCGGCGACCACGGCAAGGCCGCCGACTTCTACCGCCGCGCCCTGGAGGACGGCGGCGAGACCTACGGCGACCCGCGCGCCTACCTCGCCGACGCGCTGTTCGAGCTCGGCCGCGCCGACGAGGCCCGCGCCCTCGTCGACCAGATCCGCGCCGACCGGCCCCGCGACCCCGAGGTGTACCGGGCGGTCGCCGAGGTGCTGTACGCCCAGGGCGACGCGTCCGGCGCGCACGACTGGGCCACGAACGGCGCCGACGTCGTCCTCGCGCTGCGCGACAACGCCGTCGGCACGGGCGTCGGCGGCCCCGGCGAGCCCGGCGAGCCCGCCCCCGCCGCGTCGCTGACCCCGGGCCCCGACGACGTCGCGATCGCCGAGGACAGCCTCGAAGCCCTCCTGCGCCTCCGCTACCGCGCCCGCATCGACCTGGGCCGCGGCGAGGACGACTACGACGCCCTCCTCGACGACCTCCTCAAGAACGCCTGAGCCGACCGCGCGGTCCGGGCGTCAGCCGCTCGGGAGGTCGGCCGCGACGGTCTCGGCCAGCGGCACGAGGATCCGCTCCAGGACGGCCCGGTCGAACTCCGCGCCGCCGTCGCGGCGGCCGACGCCCTCGAAGGAGACGCTCTCGAAGGACGCCCGCTCGACGGTGAACACCACGGGCCCCCGGCGGCACGAGAGGTAGGGGATCGAGGGCGCCCCCGACGGCGGGTACGCGTAGCACTCGGCGCCCCCGACACGGACCTCCTCCGCCCCGGAGGCGCGGTCGGCGCGCGCCTTCCGCTCCCGGTGGATCGCCGCGGCCGCGTCGGGACCGGCGACGGCGTCGAGGGCGACGCCGAACCCGCCGGAGCCGCGGTCGGCCCCGGTGAACTCCTGCCGGTACACCGGGAGTCTCATCGTGAAGGCGCACCGCCCCCGGGGAACCTCGCGCGGCGGCCCCGCGTCCGCGCCGGGGAAGGACGGCGGGATCCGCGGCACCGCCGGCGCGGACCGCGCCCCGATGTCGTCGGCGGACGGGACGACGGCGCGCACCTCGTCCGCGGTGAGCAGCGAGCAGGCGTCCGGCCAGCGGTCGAGCGGGGTGAGGCGTCCGGCGGCGGCCTCGACGGCGATCTTCCGGCCGTCCGGCCGGGGCGGACCGGTCTCGACGTGCCCTTCGCCGTCGTCCGTGCAGGCCGTGAGGAGCGTCAGGGACGCGAGGACGGCGGTGGCCGCCTTCCGTCCGCGCATGGGCCCGCCTTCCGCCGGTTCCGGACGATCGACGATGGGACGGCGGAGCGGCCGGGCCGGTTCCCGCGGCCCGCCCGCCGGATGCGGCTACAGGGTCGTGAGGAGTTCGCTGAGGGACTGCGCCACGGCCGCCGGGGGTTCGTGCTCGGCGACGGGCCAGCCGCGCAGGCGGGCCTCTCGGACGGCCCGGTCGTGCCCCGGGGACGCGGACCGGTCGGCGTGGGTGCGGAGGTACGCGCAGGGGGCGTCCGGCCAGTCCGGGGGCGAGGGGACGTGCTCGCCGCCGCCGTCGTGGTCGTGCGCGTGCGCCGGGCGCGGCAGGTCGGCGTCGACGAAGAGGTAGCCGCCGACGGCGCGGTGGGCGGCGCGCTGCGCTAGGGCGACGGCAGGGAGCAGCGGCCCGGCGGCGCCGTGCGCGGCGAGGACGAGCGGGGTCGCGGGGGCGGTCGCGGCGATGATGAGCGACGCGCGGGCGACGTAGCGGGAGCCGGCGCCCTCGGCGACGTCCGGGGCGATGACGTCCAGCCCGTAGGAGCGGAGCGTCTCGGGGAGGTCGCCCCAGGCGGCGGAGCCGGTGTTCGGCGCGTGCAGGAGCACGAGGGATCCGGGTGTCATGGCGTCCTCCTCTCCGGCACCGTACATGGCGGGCGCGGCGCGCGCGGGCGGGGTGAATAGGGTTTCCCCGTGAGCGATCGTGATGAGCTGCTGGAACAGATCAAGGCCAAGGCGGTGGTGCACGGGGACTTCGTGCTGTCGTCGGGCAAGCGCGCGTCCTGGTACGTGGACCTGCGCCGGGTGACGCTGGACGGCGCCACCGCGCCGCTCGTCGGGTCGGTGATGCTGGACGCGACGGACGACCTGGACTACGAGGCGGTCGGGGGCCTGACGCTGGGCGCCGACCCGGTGGCGGCCGCGATGCTGCACGCGGCGGCGGCCCGTGGGCGGACGCTGGACGCGTTCGTGGTGCGGAAGGCGGGCAAGGCGCACGGCCTGCAGCGCCGGATCGAGGGCCCGGACGTGGCGGGCCGGCGGGTGCTCGCCGTCGAGGACACCTCCACCACGGGCGGTTCGGTGCTGACCGCGGTGGAGGCGCTGCGGGAGGCGGGGGCGCACGTCGTGGCCGTCGCGACGATCCTGGAGCGGGGGGCCGCGGCGCGGATCGCCGCGGAGGGACTGGAGTACCGGCACCCGTTCGAGGTGGCGGATCTGGGGCTGGGCTGACGCCGCCGGTCAGGACCGCTGGGGCACCGACCACACGGTGCGCTGGGCGGACGCCGGGTCCTGCTCCTCGCCGTGGATGGTCACCTCGAGGGAGGAGCCGTTGTCGGCGACGACCGACAGCGGCGTCTCGTTGTAGTGGTAGGTCTCGCCGGTGTTCATGACACCGGTGAAGAAGATCTCCCCGTCGGGCACCCGGACCACGACCTTGGTGGGCGCGCCGACCACGCGGATCAGCAGGGCGGGTGCCTGGGACGGGGAGTCCGCGGATGGGGAGGGGGACCCTCCGCCACCGTCCGAGGAGACGGTGGCGGAGGGTCCCTTGGGATCGGCGTCGCCCGAGACCGCGTTCACCAGAGCCATGCCGCCGACGACGAGCAGAGCCAAGACGGCGGCCACGGCCAAAGCCGCGATCAATATGCGTGCGAGACCCCTGGGGTCCGACCGATGACGTCCCACATGGGGAGGTTAGCGATAACTGTCACCGCTGAGCGACGGACGTGACTCTTCAGGGACATTCTTCTTCGCGCCGCTGTCCGTTTTGTTCCCTTGGCTCCGGATCTCGTGGCCGGCGGGGCCGAACCGGCCGCGGGCGCCGCGGCGGCGGGCGTCCGCGCGCCGCGGCCGCGGCCGTCCGCACCGGGCCGCGGGGGGACGTTTCGGACGTCCGGAAGCGCGCCGCGATCGGGTGCCGCGCGGCGCGCGTCCCCACTGGCTCCGGACGCGAAATCCGGGATACTGGCACCCGCGGCGCCCCCTGGTGAGCTGGGCGGGGGCCGCGACCGCGATACTGACCGTGGACGGCATGCCCGACCCGGCGTCCCCGCCCGTCCGGCGGGTGCCCGGGTGCTACCGCCCGGCCGGATGCCCGGCGGCACCGCTGCGTATGAAAGGACGCTGAAATGCCCATCGCAACGCCCGAGACCTACGCGGAGATGCTCGACCGTGCGAAGCGGGACGGCTTCGCCTTCCCCGCCATCAACGTGACCTCGAGCCAGACGCTGAACGCGGCGCTGCGCGGCTTCGCCGAGGCCGAGAGCGACGGGATCGTCCAGGTCTCGACGGGCGGCGCGGAGTACCTGTCCGGCCCGTCGGTGAAGGACATGGTGACGGGCTCGACCGCCCTCGCCGAGTACGCCAAGGTCGTCGCCGCCAAGTACCCGGTGAACATCGCGCTGCACACCGACCACTGCCCGAAGGACAAGCTGGACGGGTTCATGCGCCCGCTCATCAAGATCTCGCAGGAGCGGGTGGCGCGCGGCGAGGAGCCGCTGTTCCAGTCGCACATGTGGGACGGGTCCGCGGTCGAGCTGCACGAGAACCTGCGGATCGCCGAGGAGCTCCTGGAGGAGTGCGCCAAGGCCCGCATCATCATGGAGATGGAGATCGGCGTCGTCGGCGGCGAGGAGGACGGCGTCGCCAACGAGATCAACGAGAAGCTGTACACGACCCCGGGCGACGCGCTCGCCACCGCCGAGGCCGTCGGCGTCGGCGAGAAGGGCCGCTACATCCTCGCGGCGACGTTCGGCAACGTGCACGGCGTCTACAAGCCGGGCTCGGTGAAGCTGCGGCCGGAGGTCCTCAAGGAGATCCAGGACGCCGTCGGCGCGAAGCACGGCAAAGACAAGCCGTTCGACCTGGTGTTCCACGGCGGGTCGGGCTCCACGCTCGAGGAGATCCGCGAGGCCGTCTCCTACGGCGTCATCAAGATGAACATCGACACCGACACCCAGTACGCGTTCACCCGCCCGGTCGCGGAGCACATGTTCCGCAACTACGACGGCGTCCTGAAGGTGGACGGCGAGGTCGGCAACAAGAAGCAGTACGACCCGCGCTCGTGGGGCAAGGCCGCCGAGGCGAACATGGCCGCCCGCGTCGTCGAGGCGTGCGAGAGCCTGCAGTCGGCGGGCAAGAAGCTGAAGTAGCCGGCGGCTCCGGTGCTTCCGGGCCCGGGACGGCATGCGCCGTCCCGGGCCCGACGTTTCACCGCAATGCTCCGCTACTCTCGAAGCGTGGCCCTGCCCCGCACCTACGAGTCGCAGAACTGCTCGATCGCCCGCTCGCTGGAGGTCGTCGGCGACCGCTGGACGCTGCTGATCATCCGCAGCGCGTTCGACGGGTACCGCCGGTTCGACGACTTCCAGGACGTGCTCGGCGTCGCCCGCAACATCCTCACCGACCGGCTCACCCGGCTGTGCGACGAGGGCATCATGCGCCGCGTCCCGTACCAGGAGCGCCCGGAGCGCCACGAGTACCGGCTCACCCGCAAGGGCGTCGAGCTGTGGCCCGCGATGATGACGCTGCTGCTGTGGGGCGACCGCCACTACGCTCCGGACGGCGCCCCGGTGATCGTCGGGCACCGCGGCTGCGCCGGGACGCTCACGCCCCGCTTCACGTGCGACGCGTGCGGCGCCCCCCTCGGCCCGACCGACGTCGAACCCCGCCCCGGTCCCGGCGCCTGACGCCCGTCCGCGCCCGTCCGCCGCTCACCGAGCGTCACCGCCCGGACGTCCGGGCGAGCATGCGCGCGGACGTGCGGGCGGGCCGCGCCGCCCCCGCCGGAACGGGCGCGGCACGGCCCCGGGGCCGCTTGTTCACCAGGTGATGAGCGGCATACCCTGGTGCATGAGGAACAACAGGCATCCTGCAAGCACCACGAGCAGGATCGCCCCGCGGGCGGTGTGGCTCCAGCTTGCCAGGGCCAGCCGCACCGTCCGCGCCGTCTCAGTGACAGCCTGCGACCACATGGGTCATCACCTCCTCTCCTTCGGGTAGCGGACCGAGAACGGGCGGGGCCGCGCCGCCCGGCGCGGGCGCGCCGGGGCCGGGGCCCGGTCGGGGAGAGCGGCGCGCGAGGAGCCGCAGGTCGGCGTGGTCCTTGGCGCGTCCCAGGTGCCGCTTGTAGGCGCGGACCTCGTCGAGGCGCGCGAACCGGATGCCCTCGAACAGGTCGGCGTCCGCGATGAGCGCGTCGACGCCGGCGTCGGTGTCGGCGGGCGGCAGGAACCAGTGCCGGGAGACGTGCACGCGGCCGCCTCCGAGTTCGTACATCGGGGCGCCGCTGACGGCGCCGCGGATCGGGCGGCCGAGCCGCGCCGCCGCGCGCCAGGCGGCGCCGCGGGCGACGATGTCGAGCTCGTCGACCGGCCGCAGGCCGCGGGCGAGCAGCGGCCCGCTGCCGTGGACGACGTAGTCCTCCGCGGGCAGCCGGAAGCCGAGCAGCGCCTTGATCAGCGGGTGGTCGGACAGTCTGCCGGTCATCGTGCTCTCCCTTGCCGCCGCCGCTACGGGGCGGTCATGCTTCCCGTGGCGATCGCCGAAAGCCGATCGAGTTCGACGAGGGTCAGCCGCTGCCGGCCCGTCCGGATGAGGCCGTGGTCCTTGAAGATGCGCAGGACCTTCTTGATGGAGTCGATGCGGGCGCCCGCCAGGGACGCGAGCTCCTGCTGGCTGATCGCGACCTCGACGCCGTCGTCCAGCCGCCGCCCGATCCCGGCCTCGACGAGGTCGAGCAGGGCGCCGGCGAGCCGCCGCTCGACGGAGAACTCCGAGTCCTTGATCTTCTGGGTGGCCTGGTCGAGGCGCTCGTCGGTGGCCGCGATCAGCGCGATGGCCGCGCGCGGGTGGGCGTCGAGGAAGTCCAGCCACTGCGCGGCGGAGATCCACAGGACCGAGACGTCGGTGGCGGCCTCGACGGTCGCCGAGCGGGGGGTGCCGCGGATGGGGGCCATCTCGCCCACGATCTCGCCGGCCCGGCGCAGCGCGACGGTGCGGGCGGGCTGCCCGACCTTGATCTTGACGACGCCCTTCTCGATGAGCATGACGAAGTCGGTCTGCTCGCCCTCGTTCATGAACACCGTGCCGGCGGGCCGCTGGATCAGCTGGCCCGACAGCTTCAACGCGTCGTGCTCCGCTTCGATGAGAAGCGGATCGCCCACTTTGTAGCGCTGCTCCGACATGCCTTTGAGTGTACTAATGCACTTAACATCCGTGCAAGAGCATTCTGCCAAGTGCCGTCCGCCCGCCCTCGTGCCGCCGCCGGGCCCGGCCGTCCCGCAAGCGGACGACCGGGCCCGGCGAGCCCGGCGGCGGGTCGCGCGGTCACGCGTCGTCGGCGCCGATCGGCGGCAGGTGCCGCATGGCGGTCGCGGTCAGGACGGCCAGCCCGGCGAGCAGCACGGCCGCGACGACCGTGACGACGCCGAACCCGCCGAGGAACGCGTCCCGGGCGGCCTCCAGCAGCGCGGCCGCGGACTCCGGCGGGAGCCCCTCCGCGGCCGCGGCGGCGTCCTCCAGCGACTCCCCGGCGGCGTCCGGGGCGCCCGGCGGCAGCGCGACCAGCGCAGCGTAGGCGGCGCCGCCGACGCTGCCGAGGGAGGCGATGCCGAACGCGATCCCGAACTCCCCGGACGTCTCGGCGATCGCGGACGCCGCGCCGGCGCGCTCGTCCGGCGCCGCGCCGACGACCAGCGCGATGCCGAGGGCGGCGACGGGCGACAGGCACAGGAACCCGACCGTCAGCCCCGCCATCAGCACCCCGGTGCCGTCCGCGAACCCGGCGACGAGGAACGCGACCGCCGCCGGGACCATCCCGCCCGCGATCAGCGTGCCCGGACGGACGCGCCGCGCGGCGAGCGGCGCCAGCAGCGAGCCCGCGACCATCGCGAGCGCCGGCAGCGTCATCCACAGCCCGGAGTCCAGCGGCGACAGCCCCTCGGCCGTCTGCAGGAAGCGGCTGGCGAACAGGTACAGGCCGCCCGACAGGACGTTCGTCGCCAGCAGCAGGCCGAGCGCCACCGAGAACGTCCGGGACCGCAGCAGCCGCAGGTCCAGCAGCGGGTCGGCGACGGTGCGCTGCCGCCGGACGAACAGGTACCCGAAGGCGGCCCCGGCGGCGAGCCCGGCGTACGCGGCCGGCCGCGCCGGGTCCTCGGCGACCTCCTTCAGCCCGTACACGACCGGGAACGCCGCCGCCATCGACAGCGCGACGCTCGCGAGGTCGATGCGCCCGCCGCGCGGCCCCCGCGACTCCGGCAGCAGCGGCGCGGCGGCCAGCAGCAGCCCCATGACCGGGACGCCGACCAGGAACACCGAGCCCCACCAGAAACGCTCCAGCAGCGCGCCGCCGACCACCGGGCCGAGCGCCGCGCCGCCCATGAAGCAGCCGGTGAACACGCCGATCGCGAGGGCGCGCTGCCGCGCGTCCCGGAACATCGTGCCGATCAGCGCCAGCGACGCCGGCATCAGCGTCGCGCCGCCGAGCCCCAGCAGGATCCGGGCGGCGATCAGCATCCCGGGGCTGGTCGCGTACGCGGCGAGGGCCGAGGCCGCGCCGAACGCCACCGCCCCGCACAGCAGCAGCCGGCGCCGGCCGACGCGGTCGCCGAGCGCCCCCATCGTGACCAGGAAGCCCGCGATCACGAACCCGTACACGTCCATGATCCAGAGGAGCTGGACGGGCCCGGGGGCCAGGTCGGCGGCGAGGTGCGGCATCGCCAGGAACAGCACCGTGTTGTCGATGGACAGCAGGAGGGTGGGCAGCGCCAGCACGGCCAGTCCGAGCCATTCGCGCGCCCCCGCCCGGGCGGGGGCCGCGGGCGCGGCGGTAGCGGTCATGATCTCTCCCCGTCTCGTTGCGAAGGTGACGCGCACACCCTGCGCCGCCGGGGTTCGGGCGGGATTCCGGCCCGGTTCGGGTCCGGTTACGGTGAACGCATGCGCTTCGGGGTGCTGGGCCCGCTGGAGGTCCGGACGGACGACGACCGCCCCGTCCGGGTGCCGGAACTGAAGGTCCGGCTCCTGCTCGCGGCGCTGCTGGCCGCCGGCGGGCGGCCGGTGTCGGCCGAGCGGCTCATCCGGGACCTGTGGGGCGACGACCTCCCCGCCCGGCCGGCCGCCGCGCTCCGCGCGAAGGTCTCCCAGCTCCGCCGGGCCCTCGACGACGCCGAACCCGGCGGCCGCGCGCTGGTGGCCGCGCGGCCCCCCGGATACGCGCTGGCCGCCGCGCCCGGCGCGGTCGACGCGTCCCGCTTCGCGTCCCTCGCCGCCGCGCCCGCCCCGGACGCCCGGGCTCGCGCGTCCGTCCTGACCGAGGCGCTCGCCCTCTGGCGCGGCCCCGCCTTCGCCGACTTCGCCGACGCCCCGTTCGCCGTCGCCGCCGCCGACCGTCTCGAAGAGCGCCGCCTCACCGCCCGCGAGGACCTGGCCGAGGCCCGCCTCGCGCTCGGCGAGCACCGCGCCCTCGTCGCCGACCTCACCGACCTCGCCGGCCGCCACCCGCTGCGCGAGCGCCTCCAGGCCGCCCTCATGCGCGCCCTGTACGGTTCCGGGCGCCAGCACGAGGCCCTGCAGTGCTACGAACGCGTCCGGAACCGGCTCCGCGACGAGCTCGGCCTCGACCCCGGACCCGAACTCGCCGCCCTCCACCAGGCGATCCTCCGGCAGGACCCGTCCCTGGACGTCCCCGCGTCCGCGCCCCTCGCGCCCGCGCGCCTCCCCGTCCCCCGCACCGAGCTGGTCGGCCGCGACGGCGAACCGGACGCGATCCTCGCCGCCCTGCGCGCGTCCCGCCTGGTGACCGTCACGGGCCCGGGCGGCGTGGGCAAGACGCGCCTCGCGCTGGAGGCCGCCGCCCGCGCGGGCGCCGCCTTCCCCGAAGGCGTCGTGCTCGTCGAACTCGCGGGCGTCGCCCCCGCCCGGGTCGCCGAGGCCGTCACCGCCGCCGCCGGCCTCCCCGACCCCGCCGGGACGCACGCCGCCGACCCGGCGGAGGGACTCGCCGGACGCCGCGCGCTGCTCGTCCTCGACAACTGCGAGCACGTCATCGAACCCGTCGCGAAACTCGCGGACGCGCTCCTCGCCACGGGCACCGGCCTGCGCATCCTCGCCACCGCCCGCGAACCCCTCGGCATCTCCGGCGAGCACCTGCACCCCGTGTCCCCCCTCCCCGTCCCGCCCGCCGCCCCGGAGGGCGGCCCGCGCGAGCTGGCGGAGGTCCCGGCGGTGCGGCTGTTCGTCGCGCGCGCGGCGGCGGCGGACCCGGGGTTCGCGCTCGACGCGTCCAACGCGGCCGCCGTCGCCGCCGTCTGCCGCCGCCTCGACGGGCTGCCGCTGGCCCTCGAACTCGCCGCCGCCCGCGTCCGCGCGCTCGGCCCCGCGACGCTCGCCGCACGGCTCGACGACCGCTTCCGGGTGCTGCGCTCCGACCGCCGCGACGTCCCGCCCCGGCAGCGGACCCTGCACGCCGCGATCGCGTGGAGCTGGGAGCCGCTCCCGCCCGCCGAACGCGCCGTCCTGCGCCGCCTCGCCGTCCACACCGGCGGCTGCACCCTGGAGGCGGCCGAGGAGACCTGCGCGGGCGGCGACGTCGACCGCGCCGAGATCCTGGACGTCGTCGTGCGGCTCGTCGACCGCTCGCTCGTCCTGCCGGCGGACGATCCCGGCGGCGTCCGGTACCGGCTCCTGGAGTCGGTGGCCGCCTACGCGCTCGACCGCCTCGCCGACGCGGGCGAGACCGGCGACGTCCAGGGGCGCCACGACGAGTACTACGCCCGCGTCGCGGAGTGCGCCGACGCCTACCGTGCCGGACCCGCCCGGCTCCGCTGGCTCGCCCGCCTCGACGCCGAGGCCGCGAACCTGCGCCGCGCCCTGGAGAGCGCCGTCGGCCGCCGGGACGCGCACCTCGCGCTGCGGCTCACGGCGTCGCTGGCCTGGTACTGGATCGAGCGGGGGCGGGCCGGGCACGCGGGCCGCGCGCTCGGCGCCGCCCTCGCCGCCGCGGCCCGCCCGCACCATCTCGGCGGGCTCGCCGCCGCCCGCGCCCTCGGCGACGCGCCCGCCGTCGCGTCCGCGCTCGACGGCCTCGCGGGCGCCGAACTGCTCGCGGGCCGCGACGACCGCGCGGCCCGGCTGCTCGGCGCCGCCGCGGCTGTCCGCGCCGCCGATCCGGCCGCGGCCGTCCCGCCCCGGGAGACCGCCCGCCTCCTCGCCGCCGCCCGCGCGGCCCTCGGCACCGCCTTCCCCGCCGCCTACGCCGCAGGCCGCACCGACGCCCCCGCCCCCGAACACTGACGTCGGGTCCGGCGGGCCGACGGCGCCCGCGCGGCGCCGGGACGTTCGGGACCGCCGCCGAGGGCGGCGGGAGGCGGGCCCCGGCTGACGTCCCGCCGGGGTCATGAGTGGCGGGCGGGTAGGGCCAGTTCGGTGGCGAGTGCTTCCAGGAGCTCGACCTGGCGCTGCGCCGGGACGCCCAGGAGCGCGGTCACGACGTGGACCTCGTCGGCGCCGAGGGCGGCGGCCCGGTCGAGGGCCGCGACCGCCGCGGCGGTGAAGTCGGCGGACGACACGTCCGTGCCGGGCGGGGCGGGCAGGACGTTGACGACGACGTCGCCGGTGCCGCCCGCGGCCCGGTACCAGCCGACCTGCGTGCGGGCGTCGTCCCAGTGCGCGGCGACGGTGACGAACCCGTCGCCGATGCGGGCCGCGCGCTCGATCGCGGGACGGGCGGTGGCGCCGAAGCGCAGCGGGATCCGGTCGCCCCACGGCTTCGGGCCGATCTTCGACCGGGGGACGCGGTAGCGCTCGCCGCGGAACTCGACGGGGTCGGGCCCCCAGCAGGCGCGCATCGCGGCGACGTGCTCGGCGAACCCGGCGCCGCGCCGCGCGGGGGACACCCCGGCCGCCGCGAACTCCTCGGGGATGTAGTGCGGCGGCAGCCGGGTGCCGCCGCCCTGCCCGATGCCCGCGTCGAGGCGTCCGCGCGACAGCCGGTCCAGGGTGGCGAGCCGGCGGGCCAGCGCGACCGGCGACTCGAAGATCGAGTTCAGTACGCCGGTGGCGACCCGGATCCGCCGGTCGGGGTGAGCGCCGTCCGGTAGGTGCGGTGGCATAGTTATTGCGAAACGTTTGCAATACTGTGCTTCATGTTGAAACGTCCGGTTCTGGCCATGCTGGCCGTGGTCCTCGCCGCCGCGCTCGCCTCCGCCTGCGGGCAGGGCGGCACGTCCGCCTCCGGCAAGGACGGCGTGTTCACCTACGCGGTCGGGGACGAACCCGAGACGTTCAACCCCGGCCTCCAGGACGGGCACACCGACCCCGTCACCGAGCTGGTCTTCCGCGGCCTGACCGGGCACGACGCCGACAACAAGATCGTCCCGGCGCTCGCGGAGTCGTGGAAGGTGTCCGAGGACGGGACGTCGTACACGTTCGAGCTCCGCGAGGGCGCGACGTGGCACGACGGGAAGCCGTTCACCTCGGACGACGTCAGGTTCACCATCGAGACCGTGCGGGACGCGGGGGCCGACGCGCCGCTGTCGCGCAACTTCGCGATGGTGAAGGAGATCGCGACGCCCGACGCGCACACCGTCCGGCTGGAGCTGGACGAGCCGTTCGCGCCGATGCTCGGGGCCCTGTCGATGGGGATGCTGCCGAAGCACGTGCTGGACGGCAAGGAGATCACCGACCCGGAGTTCGGGCGGAACCCGATCGGCACCGGCCCGTTCAAGATCGCGGAGTACAAGCACGGGCAGTACGCGGAGCTGGCGGCGCACGAGCGGTACTACGAGGGCGAGCCGGGCCTGAAGAAGATCGTCATCAAGTACGTGCCGGACGACTCGGCGCGGCTGATCCAGCTGAACGGCGGCGAGGTCGACGGCGCGTTCGTCCGGCCGAAGCAGGCGGAGCAGGTGAAGGGGCACCGGCTGGAGGTGTACCCGACGGCCGACTACCGGGCGATCGGCTTCAACATGAAGAAGCCGGTGTTCGCGGACGCCCGGGTGCGCAAGGCGATGAACCACGCGATCGACAGCAAGGCGATCATGGACAGCGTCGTCGTCGGCTACGGCGCCCCGGCGAAGGGGCCGCTCGACATGAGCGAGTTCGCCGCCGCCGAGGGCTTCGCGTTCGACCCGGCGAAGACCGAGTCGCTGATGAAGGAGGCCGGGTACGCGAAGAACGGCGACGGCCTGTGGGCGAAGGGCGGGACGACGGTCGCGTTCGAGCTGACCACGTTCGCCGAGGACTCGCTGCGCGTCGCCATGCTGAACGTCGCCGCGACCCAGCTCAAGGAGGCGGGCTTCGACGTGACGCCCGCCCCGCGCTCCAGCGACTGGGTGCGCAAGCACTGGGGCGACCTGGACGCGGCCGTGGTCGGCTGGGGCACGCCGTACGACCCGGACTCGTCGGTGTACGGGGTGTTCCACACCGACGAGGCGATCGGCGAAGGCGGGTCCAACCTCGGCTCGTACAGCAACGAGGAAGCGGACAAGGCCCTGGACAAGGGCCGCACCACGCTCGACCCGGACGGGCGCAAGACCGCCTACACCGACTTCCAGAAGGCGCTCCAGGACGACCCGCCGTTCGCGTGGATCGGGTACCTGAAGGCCATCAACGCCGTTCCGGAGAACCTGGAGGGGCCGCAGCAGCGCACCATGGGGCACCACGGCTACGGCTTCTTCTGGAACGCGCAGACCTGGCGCTACGCGTAGATGGCCCTGCGGATCGCCCGGCGGGCGGCGACGGCCGTGCTGGTCGTCGCCGCCCTGTCGGCGGTGTGCTTCGGGCTGCTGGACGCGGCGCCCGGCGACCCGGCGGCGTCGATCCTGGAGGCGCGGTCGGGCGGACGGCCGCCCTCCCCGGCGGCGGTCGCGGAGCTGCGCGCGGAGATGGGCCTGGACGACCCCGTGCACGTCCGGTACGCGCGGTGGGTGTCGGACGCCCTGCACGGCGACCTCGGCACCTCGTACATGTCCGGCATGCCGGTGACCGACATCCTCGGCGACACCGTGCCGTGGACGCTGCTGCTCGCCGCCGCCGCGACCGTCCTCAGCTTCTCCGCCGCCCTCGCGGTCGGGCTCGTCGCGGCGCTCACCCGGCGCGCGTGGCTGCGCCGCGGCATCGACCTCGCCCTGTTCGTGATGGGCGGGATGCCCGGATTCGTCGTCGCGCTGCTGCTGCTCTACGTGTTCGCCGCGTCGACGCAGCTCATGCCGTCCGGCGGCGTGAGCAGGCCCGGCGAGCCCGTCACCGCGTACGGGCTGCTCGCGCACCTGACGCTGCCCGCGTGCGCGCTCGCGTTCGGGCACCACTTCGGCATCTACGTCCGGCTCGTCGAGAACGGCGTCGGACGGCTCCGGGACGCGCCGCACGTGCAGAACGCGCGCGTCCGGGGGCTGCCGCGCCGGACGGTCGTCGCGCGGCACCTGATGCGGCCCGGGCTCGTCCCGTTCACCGCGCGGCTCGGCGTCGGCGTCGGGACGCTCGTCGCGGGCGTCTACGCCACCGAGGTGATCTTCTCGTGGCCCGGCATGGGCCGCGAGGCGATCGCGGCCGCGCGCGCCCAGGACTACCCGCTGCTCGTCGCGATCGTGCTGGTCACCGGGCTGCTGGTGGTCGCCGCGAACCTGCTCGCCGAGCTGGCCGTCGCGGCCCTCGACCCGCGCGCCCGGCGCGGCGGCGCGGCGCGCGGGCCGGGCGCGGCGGAGAAGGGGGCGACCGGTGCGGGCTGAGACGACCCGCGCGCCGCGCGGCCTCCTCGCCGTCCGGCTGCGGCCCCGGCGGCCCGCCCTCGCCGCCGCCGTCGCGGTGCTCGCCGCGCTCGGCCTCGCCGCGCTGCTCGCGCCCTGGCTGTCGCCGCTCGACCCGCTCGCGACCGACACGTCCGCGACGTCGCTGCCGCCCGGCTCGCCCGGGCACCCGCTCGGCACCGACCAGCTCGGCCGCGACCTGCTCGCCCGCATGCTCCACGGCGCCCGGACGTCGCTGCTGGTCGGGCTCACCGCCGCCGCGATCACCGTCGGGGCCGGGATGCTGCTCGGCGGGCTCGCCGCCGTCGCGCCCCGCTGGCTGGACGCGCTGATCGCCCGCACCGCCGACGTGCTGCTGTCGCTGCCGCTGCTGGTGATCGTCCTCGCGTTCGCCGCCGTCGCCGGGCCGTCCCTCGGCACGGTGATCGTCGCCATCGCGGTGTCGAGCTGGATGCCGGTCGCGCTGATCGTCCGCGCCGAGCTGCGCGGCCGCCGCGAACGGCTGTACGTGCGGGCCGCGTACGGGCTCGGGCTGTCGCGCCGGCAGGTGCTGTGGCGGCACCTGCTGCCGGGCGCGCTGCCGCCCGTCGCGTCCGTCGCCGCGTTCGAGGTGGGGCACGCGATCCTCGCCGAGTCGACGCTCAGCTTCCTCGGCCTCGGCGTCCCGCCGAACAACCCGAGCTGGGGCAACCTGCTCACCGAGGCGCAGTCGCACCTGCTGACCGGCGCCTGGTACACGGTCGCGGTCCCGGCGGCGGCCGTCGTCGCCACGATCATCGCGGTGAACGTCGTCGCCGGCGCGATCGCCGGCCCGTCCGACGAAGGCGGTTCATGGTGAAGCCCGCAGGACCGACCGCCCCGGGGCTGACCGTCGCGGGGCTGACCGTCGACGTGCCCGGCCGCCGCGTCGTGCACGGCCTCGACCTGGACGTCCCCGCCGGGCGCGTGCTCGCGCTCGTCGGCCCCAGCGGCAGCGGCAAGACCCTCACCGCCCGCGCGATCGCCGGGCTCCACCCGCACGGCGGGACGGTCCGGGTGGGCGGGCGCGCCCCGGAGCGCGGGCGCGACGTCGGGTACGCGTTCCAGGACGCGCTCGCGTCCCTCAACCCGACCGTCACCGTCCGCCGCCACCTCACCGAGACCGTCCGGGCGCACGGCGCCGGCGACCCCGGCGCCGCCCTCGCCCGCGTCGGCCTCGACCCGTCCCTCGCCGCCGCGTACCCGTTCGAGCTGTCCGGCGGGCAGGCGCAGCGCGTCGCGCTCGCCCTCGCGACCGTGCACGAACCGCCCGTCCTGATCGCCGACGAGGTCACCAGCGCGCTCGACCCGGTCGCGCAGGCCGCCGTCCTCGACCTGGTCCGCGCCGAGGCCCGCACGGCGGGCCGGGAGCGGGCGGTCCTGCTCATCACCCACGACCTGGCCGCCGCCGCCCGCTGGGCCGACGACATCGCCGTCATGCGCGACGGCCGGATCGTCGAGCACGGCCCCGCCGCGCGGGTCCTCACCGGCCCCCGGACGGACCTCGCCCGCGACCTCGCCGCCGCCGCGGCCGCCGCGGCCGACCCGCCGCCCCCGCCCGCCGCCCGCCCGCCCGACGGGAGCATGGCGCTGCGCGGGACGACCCGGGTGCTGCGGTCCCGCCGCCGCGCGACGGTCGCGCTGGACGGCGTCGACCTCGACGTCGCGCCCGGCGAGGCCGTCGCGGTCGTCGGCGCGAGCGGCTCCGGCAAGTCCACCCTGATCGGTGCGCTCGCCGCCCTCGACCGGCCCGCCGCCGGGACCGTCCTGCGCGACGGCCGGGACGTGTGGCGGCTGCGCGACCGCGACCGGCGCGGCGTCCGCCGCGGCACCGGGCTGATCTTCCAGAACCCGCTCGCGTCGTTCGACCCCCGGCACACCGTCCGGCAGGTCGTCGCCGAGGCGGGCCCGTACGACGACGACCTGCTGCGCCGCGCCGGGCTCGACCCGGCCGTGGCCGGGCGCCGCCCCGCGACCCTCTCCGGCGGCGAATGCCAGCGCGTCGCGATCGCCCGCGCCCTCGCGCAGCGGCCCCGCGTCCTGCTCGCGGACGAGCCCACCAGCGGCCTCGACGTCCTCACCCGGGACCGCATCCTCGACCTGCTCACCGCGCTGCGCCGCGACGACGGGCTGACGATCGTCCTCGTCACCCACGACCTCCGCGTCGCGCGCCGGGTCGCCGACCGCGTGGTCGTCCTGCACGAGGGCCGCGTCGTCGAGGACGTCCCGGCCGCGGGGCTCGACGGCGCCGGGCACCCGCAGACCCGCCGCCTGCTGGACGCGACCGTCCCGGTGCCCGCCGCCGGCTAGGCCGGCGCCGTATCCACGGCGGTCTCCGGAAGGCCGCCGCGGGGACGTCGGAACGGGACGAGTCGGCGCGCCGAATTGTCCGCCGACCGATCATGGTGGGTCAGCAAAAGGCGGGAGAAGGCCGCGGCATCCGCGTTTTCGGTCCGTCCGCAATTTTCTTCGCACAGAAATTCGATAGTCCATGGACGGGTTCCCGATAGGCCATGCAATAGTCGCCGAGCGGTAAGTTGCATCGGCGGCGCGCGTGTAAAGAGATGCGCGCGGACACTGCACAGAAGGCCGATTCATGCTTCATAATTTGTGCATCACAAGTTGTGACATATCGGACGAACCGTGAGTGGCAGGGAGCCGGAGGCGATGCGATGAGCGACACCGAGGAGGCGCCGCCGGGCGTGGACGTCTCGGTCCCGAGCGCAGCCCGGCTGTACGACTACTACCTCGGCGGCGAGCTCAACTACGCGGCCGACCGGGCGGCCGGAGCCGAGGTCAACCGGAAGGTGCCGGAGATCCGGGACGTCGCGTGGTCCAACCGCGGCTTCCTGCAGCGCGCCGTCCGCTGGGTCGCCGAGCAGGGCGTCCGCCAGTTCGTCGACGTCGGCGCCGGGCTCCCCACGCAGAACAACACGCACCAGGTCGCGCGCGCCGTCCGCCCCGACGCCCGGGTCGTCTACGTCGACCACGACCCGATCGTCCGGATCCACGCGAACGCGCTGCTGGAGGGCGACGAGCAGACCGCGGTCGTCCTGCGCGACCTGCGCGACCCCGAGGCCGTCCTGGACGACCCCGACACGCGGCGGCTGATCGACTTCTCGCGGCCGGTCGCGATGATGCTGGTCGCGGTCACCCACTTCCTCTCCGACGAGGAGGACCCCTGGGACATCGTCGCCCGCTACATGCGGCGGCTGGTGCCCGGCAGCTACCTGGTCCTGTCCGCCGGAACCCAGGACTTCCAGCCCGAATGGCGGGTCCGGGCGGTGCAGGAGATCTACTCCGGGACGCCCACCGGCGTGCACACCCGCACCCGGGAGCAGATCGAGCGGTACTTCGACGGCCTGGAGATCGTCCCGCCGTACGACGGGGCGAAGGCCGAGGTCACCTACGTCGGCTTCTGGGGCGCCGAGGACGCCGAGGAGGCCGACAGCGACGGGTCCCGGTGGAGCTACTGCGCGGTCGCCCGCGTGCCCTAGCCGTCCGGACCGCCCGCCCCCCGCCCCCAGACAGGAGATGGACGTGCGCAAACCTTCCGCGGCCGAGCTGGGCGTCGACCTCGACGCCCTCGACTGGCGGCGCTCCGCGACGCCCGACGGCGCCATAGAGGTCGCCTTCGCGGGCGAGTGGACCCTGCTGCGCAGCACCGGCGCGCCCGGCGGGCTCGTGTCAGTGTTCGACGAGCGCGAGTGGGCGTGCTTCCTTGACGGTGCGAAGAAGGGAGAGTTCGACCGGGTCGCGGACTGAACCCGCGCGATCGTGATCCACAGGTGCGACCCGGACGGCCGGGCGCGGGCATGCGGAGGGAGGCGGCGCCCGTGAGCGACGCGTACGGGGCCACCATCGCCAAGTGGACGCTGGCGCGGCGGCTGAAGGAGCTGCGCGAGGCGTCCGGCTACACCGCCAACCAGGTCTGCGACCGCCTCAGCTGGGGGCGCGGCAAGGTCGGCCGGTTCGAGGCGAACACGTGGGTCCGTCCGGAGCTCAGCGACATCCGCGACCTCGCCCGCCTCTACGGCGCCGACGACGAGACCGTCGACCGGCTCCAGGAGCTCGCGCGCAGCGCCCGCCGCCGGGCCTGGTGGCGCGAGTACGGCGAGGTGTACGGGAGCGTCGAGTTCCCCGGGTTCGAGAACGACGCCTCCGAGATCCTCGTCTACACGCCGCTGCTCGTCCCCGGACTGCTCCAGACCGTCCCGTACATGCAGACGCTCCTGTCGTACGGGTCGAAGCCGCCCGAATGGCGGGAGGTCGCCCTGCGCGCCCGGCTGCGCCGCCAGCAGATCCTGGAGCGCGACGGCGACACCGCGCCCCGGCTCACGGCCCTCGTCACCGAGGCGGCGCTGCTGTACGAGTGGGGGCACGGCGACGAGCGGCGCGCCCAGCTCGCGCACCTGCTCAAGATGGCGGAGCGCCCCAACGTCGAGCTGCGGCTGCTCCGCTTCGAGGACGGCCTGCACCCCGGCATGGCGATGGTCTTCCACATCTTCCGGTTCCCCGGCGGGGAGCCGCCCATGGCCTACCTCGAGACCGACGCCGCCATCCAGCACATCGATCCCGCCGACAACGTGGAGGCGTATGAGCTGATCTACGAGCAGATCAAGCGGTCGGCGCTCGGCCCGGCCGACAGCGCCGCGTACATCAGCAAGCTCATGGCAACACTTGAGTGATCTCGAGGAGACAGCGATGGACCTCTCTCAGGCACGGTGGTTCAAGGCTTCGGCGAGCGCCAGCAGCAACGGCGCCTGCGTCGAGGTCGCCGACCTCGACGCGGCCACCGGGGTGCGCGACAGCACGGCGCCCGAGGCGGGCGCGCACGTCGTCGCCCGTCCGGTGTTCGCCGCGTTCCTCGCCGACGTGAAGGCGGGCCGGTACGACCGGTAGCCGCGGCCGCCGGCACGGACCCGCGGCGCGGGCGCTCCCGCGCGGAGGCCGCCCCGAAGCCGCACACGAGATCCCCCAGGGCTGCACCCCTGGGGGATCTTCCGTGTGCGGCCCCTCTCAGGCGTCCTCCACGCTACAGCGCGTGCACCGCGCCTCCCGGGCGCCCGCCGTTACGCGCCCGTCCGATCACGGCCGCGCGAATTATGACGGCCGGGGTCCGGATCAGTGAACATCTCGCTCGTCAACAGAATTCCTTGCTCATGTTCGGCTCCTTGTTCGGTCGCATGTGCGACACTGAATCTGCGATTCACAGGTAGCGAGTCGGGAACTGCGGGCCATATGTCGAGATTGTCAGAGGCATTTCGGCTCCGCCGTCTCCGGAACGCCTACCGCTCCCACGCGCCGGTGGGCGGTAGCCACGGAAGAACTCAATCGACTTCACCGAGGTGGCGACCATGACGAAGGCGGCGACGCTGTGCGGGGTCCCCTGGACCCTCGAGAACGGCGGCTGCACGGCCCTGCCCCTGCCCCCGGACGAGACGATCGCCGGTGTCGCGCGCGCGCACGTCGCGAACCTGCTCCCGAAAGCCGGCGTCCGGGACGCGGACGACGTCACCCTGATGGTCAGCGAACTCGCCACCAACGCGCTCCTGCACGGCACCCCGCGCTCCGCCGACGGCAGCCGCAAGCCGTCCGCGGGCGCCGAACTCTGGGTCTACCGCCGCGGCGACGGCCGCGGCCGCCAGGAACTCGTCGTCAAGATCTTCGACGAGCTGCGCTGCTGGCGGCGCCGCACGTCCGCCGGTCCGATGCCCGAGCACGGCCGCGGCCTCGACATCATCGACATGCTCTCCGGCGGCCGCTGGGGCCACCACGCGTCCCGCTCCCGGCTGCGCTCCCCGCAGGTCTCCGGCAAGGCCACCTGGTTCGCCGTCCCGGTCCGCGGCGGCCACGTCCGCCCCATCTCGGCCGACCCCGCGCACGCCGTCGAGGAACTGGGCGCCCTCCTCGCCGACCGCGGCCTCACCGCGTCCCCGGCCGCCCCCGCAGGGCTCGCCGTCGGCGGCCGCGCGGTCTGGTGCGAGCGCGCCGCCTTCCACTGGTGCGGCCGCGACGGCGCACTCGTCCGCATGCCCGTCGCCGACATCACCGAGGTCTGCGAGCAGCTCGTCCTGCTCCACGAGGCCGCCCGCGAGGGCGCCTGACCCGCACGTCCCGTCTCCAGGAGGGGGGAGACGGGCCGTTCGTCCGGGCCGCGGGGGCCCCGGCCCCCGCCCGTCCACAGGCCGTGGACGGGCGCGCGGCCGGGGGCGGCTCGGCCCAGAATGGGGGCATGTTCGTCGGGATCCTCGGGCCGCTGGTGGTCACGGACGGCGGGGCGGCGGTGCCCGTCGGCGGGGCGCGGCTGCGGGCGCTGGTGGCGCGGCTTGCGCTGGAGCCCGGACGGACGGTGACGGGCGACGCGCTCGTCCGGGCCGTGTGGCCGGACGGCGGCCCCGGCGACCCCGCGCACGCCCTGCAGGCGCTCGTGTCGCGGCTCCGGCGGTCCCTGCCGGACGGCCGGGTGCGGTCGGAGCCGGGCGGGTACCTGCTGGACGTCGCGCCGGACGCGGTGGACGCGCACCGGTTCGAGCGGCTCGCGCGAGAGGGCGCGCGGGCGCTGCGCGGCGGGGACGGCGGCCGGGCGGCGACGCTGCTCGGCGAGGCGCTCGGCCTGTGGCGCGGCGACCCGCTCGCCGACGCCGGGGACGCCCCGTTCGCCGCGGCCGAGGCCGTCCGGCTCCGCGAGCTGCGGCTCGCCGCGACCGAGGACCGGATCGCCGCCGAGCTGGCCGCGGGCGCCGGCCCGGGCGCGCTCGCGGCCGAGCTGGAGGGGCTCGCGGCGCGGCATCCGCTGCGGGAGCGGGTGCGGGCGCTGCTGGTGCGTGCGCTGCACCGCGACGGGCGTCCGGCGGAGGCGCTCGCGGTGTACGAGGAGTTCCGGCGGGTGCTGGCCGACGAGCTGGGCGCGGATCCCGGCGACGAGGCGCGGGCCGCGTACCTCGACGTCCTGCGGGTGCCGCGGGCCCGTCCGCGCGGCAACCTGCGGGCGCCCGCGACGGGGTTCGTCGGCCGGGAGGACGAGTGCGCGTGGATCGCCCGGCGGCTGTGGGACGGACGGCTCGTCACGCTCGTCGGGCCGGGCGGTGCGGGCAAGACGCGGTTGGCGACGACGGTCGCGGAGCGGGTCGCGGAGCGGTTCCCGGGCGGGGTGTGGGTCGTGGAGCTGGCGGCGGTCGCCGCGGGCGGCGAGGTCCCCGGGGCGGTCGCGGCCGCGCTCGGGGTGCGGGGGCCGGAGCGGGTCGCCGAGGCGCTCGCGGGCGCGGCGGCGCTGCTCGTCCTCGACAACTGCGAGCACGTGCTGGACGCGGCGGCCGACCTGGCGGGCGGGCTGCTCGGCGCGTGCCCGGAGCTGCGGGTGCTGGCGACGGGCCGGGAGCGGCTCGGCATCGACGGCGAGGCGCTGTGCCCGGTGCCGCCGCTGGACGGGCCCGACGCGGCGCGGCTGTTCGCGGAGCGCGCGGCGGCCGTCCGCCCCGGGTTCGACGCGGCGGAGAGCGCGGCGGCCGTCGCGGAGATCTGCCGGCGGCTGGACGGGCTGCCGCTCGCGATCGAGCTGGCCGCGGCGCGGCTGCGCGCGATGACGCCCGAGCAGCTCGTGCACCGGCTCGGCGAGCGGTTCCGGCTGCTCACCGGGGGCCGCGCCGCCCCCCGGCACCGCACGCTGCGCGCCGTCGTCGCCTGGAGCTGGGACCTGCTGGACGAGCGGGAGCGGGCGTTCGCCGAACGGCTCGCGGTGTTCCCCGGCGTGATCGTCCCGGACGCGGCCGCGCGGGTCGGCGGCGGGACGCTGGAGGACCTGGACGCGCTCGCCGACCGGTCGCTGCTCCAGCCGGTGGACGGCGGCGAGCCGCGGTTCCGGATGCTGGAGACGATCCGGGAGTACGCGCGGGAGCGGCTGGCCGAGCGCGGCGAGTCCGCCGCCGTCCGGGCGGCGCACCTCGCGTACGTCGTCGAGGCGGCCGAGCGGGCCGCGCCCCACCTGCTCGGGGCCGGGCAGGTCGCGTGGCTCCCCCGGCTGACCGAGGCGCAGGACGACGTCCACGCCGCCCTCCGGTTCGCGGAGGAGCGCGGCGACGCGGGCTCGGCCGTCCGGCTGGCGGCGGCGCTCGCGGTGTTCTGGACCATTCAGGGCGACCACGCCGAGGCCGCGCGGCGGCTCAAGGGCGCGCTGGAGACCCCGCGCCGCACGCCCGTCCCGGACGGCGCCGAGGCGGCGGCGCTCGGCGGGTACGTGCTGAACGTCGTGCTGGCGGGCGGCGCCGCGCGCGACGACCCGCTGATCGAGGCGCGGGCGCCGGGGCCGGACGCGCGCCCGCTCGCGGTGCTGGTCGAGCCGGGGGTCGCGCTGCTGCGCGACGACGCGGCGGGCGGCCGCGCCGCCGTCGACCGCCTGCTGCCCGGCCGGGACGCCTGGACGCGCGGGACGCTCCACGTCATGGCCGCGATGCTCGACGGGAACGCGGGCGACCTGGCCGCCGCGCACCGCGACCTGGCCGCCGCCGTCGCCGCGTACCGGGAGAGCGGCGAGCGGGCCGGCCTCGCGATGGCGCTGCTGTTCGCGTCGTCGACGGAGCTGAGCGGCGGCGACCACGACGCGGCCGTCGCGGCGCTGGAGGAGTCGATCGGGCTGCTGCGCGAGCTCGGGCAGGAGCGCGAGGCGGCACGGCAGCGGGTGATGCTGGCGGTCGTGCTCGCCCGGTCGGGCGACGCCGGCCGGGCGCGCCGCGAACTGGCCGCCCTGCTCGCGCCGGAGGCCGCGACGCCCGCCCGGCACCTGGTCGGCGCGCGGCTGGCGCTCGGCGACCTGGCCCGGCACGGCGGCGACCCCGCCGAGGCCGAGCGGCACTACGCCGCCGCGGAACGGGAACTGGAACGCGCGCCCTCAGGGCCGCAGTACCCGTCCCTGCTGGCGACGGCGCGCGCGCACCTCGCGATCGGCGCCGGCGAACGCGCCGCGGCCCGCCGCCACCTGCGGGCCGCGCTCGCCGGGGCCGTCGCGGGCCCCGACATGCCCGTCGCCGCGTCCGCCGGGGTCGGCGTCGCCCGGCTGCGCGCCGCCGACCGCCCCGCGGACGCCGCGGCCGCGCTCGGCGCCGCGTCCGTCCTCCGCGGCGGCGCGGACGAGGCCGACCCCGATGTCGCGCACGTCGCCCGCGGCCTGCGGGACGCGCTGGGCGAGCGCGCCTTCGAGGACGCCCGCGCGCGCGGCGCGGCGCTCGACCTCCCCGGCGCGCTCGCCCTCCTGGAGGATCAGCTCCGCCGCCGGTAGGCGTACACGGCCAGCGGCGCGAACACCGCGAGGAAGCCCGCCGCCCACAGCAGCGTCGCGGTCGCCGCGTCCGCGACCGGGCCGCCGACGAGCAGTCCGCGGCAGGCGTCGACCGCGTTGTCGACCGGGTTGACCTCCACCCACGCCTGCAGCCAGCCCGGCAGCGTCTCGGTCGGCACCGCCATGCTCGTCCCGAACGTCAGCGGGAAGATGCCGAGGAACGCCACCGTCTGCACGACGGTCTCCTCCTTGATCAGCACCCCGACCAGCACGTTCACCCAGCTCAGCGCGAACCCGAGCGCCGCACTGAGCCCCGCCGCCGCGAGCGCCGCCGCGGCGTTCGTCTCGACCCGGAACCCCATCAGGTAGCCGGTCGCGAACAGGACGGTGCCGGTGACGACGTACCGGGGGCCGTCGCTGACGACGAGCCCGACCAGCGGCGCGGACCGTCCGATCGGCAGGCTCCGGAACCGGTCGAACACGCCCTTCTTGACGTCCACGTTGATGGCGACGCCGACCGACACCATCCCGGCGAGGACCATCGTCATCACCAGGACGCCCGGGAAGATGTACTGCAGGTACTCCCGGGTGGAGCCGGACACTGCGCCGCCGAACAGGTACACGAACAGCAGCAGGAACATGATCGGCATGAACAGCGCGTCCAGCAGGATGCCCGGGTTGCGCCGCGTCTTGGTCAGGCTCCGCCCGGCGAGCAGCAGGCTGTGCCGGGCCAGTGCGAACGGCCGCGCCCCCGGTTCCGCCGTGCGGGTCCTCGGGCCGACGAGGGTGTCGGTCATACCGCCGCCTCCTCCTTCAGCACGCCGTGGCCGGTCAGGGTGAAGAACACCTCGTCCAGGCTCGGCAGCCGCAGCGACAGCTCGACGACGGCGATGCCCGCCGCGTCCAGCCGCCGGACCGTCTCGGCGAGCGCGTCCTCGCCGTCCACCGGCACCGTCAGGACGTCCCGGCGCGGCGACTCGGCCGCCCGCCCCGACACCGCGTTCAGGATCGCCGCGACCTCCACCAGCCGCCCGGGGTCCCGCGGCCGCACCGTGATCGCCTGCCCGCCCGCGACCCGCTTCAGCTCCGCGGGCGTGCCCTCCGCGATCACCCGGCCCCGGTCGATCACGACGATGGCGTCGGCGAGCGCGTCCGCCTCCTCCAGGTACTGCGTCGTGAGCAGCACCGTCCCGCCGTCCGCCGTCATCGCCCGGATCATCCGCCACACGTCCTCGCGGCGGCCCGGATCGAGCCCGGTCGTCGGCTCGTCCAGGAACGTCACCGCCGGACGCCCCACCATGCAGGCCGCGAGGTCGAGCCGGCGGCGCATCCCGCCCGAGAACGCCGACACCCGCCGGCCCGCGTCGTCCGCCAGCTCGAACCGCTCCAGCAGCTCCGCCGCGCGGGCGCGCGCGTCGCCCTTGCGCAGGTCGAGCAGCCGCCCGATGAGCACGAGGTTCTCCGCCGCCGTCAGGTCCTCGTCGACCGACGCGTACTGCCCCGTCAGCCCGATCGCCCGCCGCACCCGCGCCTCGTCGCGGACGACGTCGAGCCCGCCCACGCGCGCCGTCCCGGCGTCCGGCCGCAGCAGCGTCGCGAGGATCCGCACGGCCGTCGTCTTCCCGGCGCCGTTCGGCCCGAGCAGCCCGAGCACGGTGCCGCGCCGCGCGCTCAGCCCGACGCCGTCCAGCGCGACCGTCTTCCCGAATCGTTTGACCAGGCCCTCGGCCCGGATGGCATTTTCCATGCCGCCGAGCCTCGCCCGCCCCCCTCACAAACCGCTCACACGGCCCTACCGCCCTTCGCCGAGGGTGTGGGCGACGAGGGCGTTCGCGTGCCCGTGCCCCAGCCCGTGCTCGTCCTTGAGCCAGGCGACGAGCTCCATGTGCTTGGTCAGCGGCGACGCGCGGATGAGGTCGACCCATTCCCGGACGGGCCGCCCGTACTTCTTCTCGATCGCCGGGAAGTAGCTCGCCGGGCCGTTCGCCGATGTGCTCATGTCCGATCTCCTCTCGATCGAGCGTAGCTTGTCTTTTGCAAGTACGCTTTGTCAAGCGAAGTGCGAACCCTCGCCCCTCACCCCGTGTCGGCGCGGTCGGCGCCCGGCGGAACCGGCCCCCACCAGGTGAGGCGCCGCCACACCCATTCCAGCGGCCCGTGGCGGGCGCGGCGGAGCCACAGGCGGCTGAAGGCGAGCCCGAGGCAGAAGACGGACGCGCCCGCGGCGACGGCGACCGGAAGGTCGGGAGGCGCGGCCGGACGGACGGCGCGGTCGGCCGCGACGATCGCGACCGTCGCGCCGACGTAGACGGTCAGCGCCGCCCTCCCCGGCGGGACGAGCCCGCCCAGGAGCCGTGCCGCCCGCGTGCGCGACAGCCGCACGACCGCCGCAATGTAGACCGCGGCGGTGGCCAGACCCGCCCAGGTCGCGGGTGCGGAACTCGGACCGGCCGCCGCCGCGACCTGCCAGGCGTTCAGCCCGGCGGCGAGGACGGCGCAGCACAGGAGGAACGCCGACACCCGGGCCGCCGGCGCGTCCAGGATCCGCCCGACGCCGTACCTGTGGACCGCGTACCCCACGAGGAACAACCCGGGGACGAGCGCGCTGCCGCCCGCCGTCGACGCCGCCGCGCCCGCGGCGGCGAGGCCCAGCGCCAGGAGCGTCCGCCACCCGGGGAGGAACGACGCGGGCAGCAGGACGGCGATCCCGACCACCGCGTACGTCAGCAGCACCTCGCGGGGGTGCAGCATCCGGTGGAGCGCGCCGATGGGGATCAGGAAGCCCAGCCGCGCGAGCATCAGCACCCGCGGGTGCGGCGTCCGGTCCCGGACCGCGTCCAGGAACAGGCCGAAGCTCACGCCGAACAGCAGCGAGAAGATCGGGAAGAACCGCTGGTGGAGCAGCGTCTCGTACGCCCAGTAGCCGGGCCCGCGACCATCGCCCGGATCCGGGACGGGCACCCCGGTGAGCTGCACGGTGTTCACGATCACGACGCCGGACAGGGCGAACCCGCGGAGGACGTCGACCTCGGCGACGCGCGGGCGCGGCCCGGGCGGTGCTCCGGGGGATGATCGCGGCGCCATGCCCCTCCCGGTGTCGTCCTCCGCCCACCATGGCGCAGCCTCCCGGCCATGGCCAGCGGCGGCGGGGGCCTCACCCGGACCGGGATGGTCGTCGGCACCCCCGGCCTCATGCCGCCCGAGGAGCTGCGCGGCGAGCGCGCCGCCCCGGCCGGGGCGGCGCTCCGCGTCTGCCGGAAGGCCGCGGGGTCGGGGTCAGATCGTGCCGGCCGCCGTCAGGGCTTCGAGGTCGGCGGGGGTGAGGCCGAGGAGGGCGCCGTAGACCTCGGGGTTGTGCTCGCCCAGGGACGGGCCGAGGGCGCGGACCTCGCCGGGGGTGTCGGAGAGCTTCGGGAAGACGTTCTGCATCGGGAACTCGCCGAACTCGGGGTGCGCCATCCGGATGATCGCCTCGCGGGCGCGGTAGTGCGGGTCGGCGAGCATGTCCTTCGCGCGGTAGGTGAGGCCCGCGGGGATGCCGTTCTCGTGCAGGAGGTCGAGGAGTTCGGCCGAGTCCCGGGCGGACGTCCAGTCGCCGATGAGGCCGTCGAGTTCGTCGGCGTTCGCGCCGCGGGCGCCGTGGGTGGCGAACCGCTCGTCGTCGGCGAGTTCGGGACGTCCCATCAGCGCGGCCAGCCGGCGCCAGATCGTGTCCCGGTTGGCGGCGATGAGGACGGGGCCGTCCTTGGTCGGGTAGACGTTGCTGGGGGCGACGTTCGGGAGGACGGAGCCGGTGCGTTCGCGCTGGTAGCCCGCGATGTCCCATTCGGGGACGAGGGACTCCATCATCGCGAGGACGGCCTCGTAGAGGGCGGAGTCGACGATCTGGCCGCGGCCGGTGCGGTGCCGGGCGTGCAGGGCGACGAGGGTGCCGAGCGCGGCGAACGTCCCGGCGAGTTCGTCGCCGAGGGAGATGCCGGCCCGGGACGGGGGCTTGTCGGGGTCGCCGGTGACGTAGCGGATGCCGCCCATCGCCTCGCCGATGGAGCCGAACCCGGCACGGGGGGCGTAGGGGCCGTCCTGGCCGTAGCCGGTGACGCGGGTGACGATGAGGCGGGGGTTCTCGGCGCGGAGCTCGTCCGGGGAGAGGCCCCAGCGTTCGAGGGTGCCGGGGCGGAAGTTCTCCACGAGGACATCGGCTTGCGCGATGACGCGGCGGGCGAGGGCCTGGCCCTCGGACGTGCGCAGGTTCAGCGTGACCGACTTCTTGTTGCGCGCGAGGATCGGCCACCAGAGGGACTTGCCGTGCGGCTTCTCGCGGCCCCACTCGCGCATCGGGTCCCCGGCGCCCGGCGGTTCGATCTTGATGACCTCGGCGCCGAAGTCGCCGAGGAGCTGCCCGCAGAACGGGCCGGCGAGGAGCTGGCCCATCTCCACGACCCGCAGGTCACCGAGTGCGTTCATCGTCGTCCTTCCGGTTCAGGTTGGCGGCGGCGGCGCGGATGTGGGCGCGCATCACCGCTTCGGCCCAGTCGGGGTCGCCCGCGGCGATGGCGGCGACGATCTCCCGGTGGTGGTTCATGGAGCGGTCCAGTTCGGCGGCGTCGTAGCGGCGGAACGTGCCGACGATCAGCGGGGCGTGCACGACGGACGCGAGCATCCCGGGCAGCCGCCGGTTCCGCGACGCGTCGATCACCGCGGCGTGGAAGCCGGAGTTCAGGCGGGCGAGCGCGCCGAGGTCGCGGTCGGCCGCGGCGGCCTCCATGGCGTCGCAGAGCGCGGCCAGGTCGGCGAGGACGGCCGCGTCCCGGCCGATGCGCGCGGCGCGGGCGGCGGCGTAGGGCTCGAGGAGCGCGCGGAGCTCGAAGATCTCCGCGAGGTCCTCGCGGGTCCATGCGACGACGCGGGCGCCGCGGTGCGGCAGCACCTCCACCAGGCCGTCCGAGCCGAGCCGCTGCAGGGCCTCGCGCACCGGGGTGCGGGACAGCCCGAGGGTCTCGGCGAGTTCCGACTCGCCGAGCCGCGATCCGGCGGCGGCGTCCCCGGACAGGATCATCCGCCGCACCGCGTCGTACGCGACGTCCGCCGCACGCGCCATGGCACCTCCTCGATTGCATGCAATATAGTCACATTCGACGCGAAGGTGGCAAGTCTGGAGGCACATTGCATACAACGGTGGTGGAGGTCGGCCCGCGGGACGGTCTCCAGAACGAGGCCCGCGTGCTCACCCCGGACGACCGGATCGCCTTCATCGCGCGCTGCGCGGAGGCCGGGACGCGCCGGATCGAGGCCGTCTCGTTCGTGCACCCGAAGCGCGTCCCGCAGATGGCGGGCGCCGAGGAGGTCATGGCGGGGGTGCCCCGGGGGGACGTGCGCTACAGCGGGCTCGTCCTGAACCGGCGGGGGCTCGACCGGGCGCTGGCCGCGGGGGTCGACGAGGTGAACGTGGCCGTCCCGGCGTCCGACGCGTTCTGCGTCCGCAACCAGGGCGCGACCGTCGCCGAGATGATGGACGCGTGGGACGGCATCGCCGCCGCGGCGGCGGAGGCGGGGGTGCCCGCGACCCTGACGATCGCGGTGGCGTTCGGCTGCCCGTTCGAGGGCGAGACGCCGCCCGAGCGGGTCGCGGAGCTCGCGCGCCGGGCGCACGCGGCGTCCGAGATCGCCCTCGCCGACACCGTCGGGGTGGGCGTTCCGGCGCAGGTCCGCGACCTGGCGCGGCGCGTGCGCGAGGCCGCCCCGGGGATCCCCTTGCGGTTCCACTTCCACAACACGCGCAACACCGGGTACGCGAACGCGCTGGCGGCGGTCGACGAGGGCGTGACGACGCTGGACGCGTCGGCGGGCGGGTTCGGCGGCTGCCCGTTCGCGCCCGCCGCCACCGGCAACATCGCCACCGAGGACCTGCTGTACGCGCTGCACCGCGGCGGCGTCGAGACCGGGATCGACATGGAGCGGGTCGCGGCGACCGGGGCCTGGCTGGGCGGGCTGCTCGGCGAGCCCGTGCCCGCGCTCCTCGGGCGTGCCGGGGGCTTCCCGGGCCGGTAGGGGATCCCCGCGGCCGGGCCTGACGGCGGCCGTCAGGCGCCGCCGGTCCGGGCGGCGCCGCGGGCTTCGAGGGCGGTCATGTACCCGGCGAGGACGTGCTTCAGCTCGGCCATCAGCGCGTCCCGCTCGTCCTGCGACGCGGCCTCCGCCACCAGGGGGACGAGCGCCTTGAACACCTGGATCAGGACGCGGGCGCCGCGCGTCCGGTCGTCCTCCGGGAGGCCCGGGGCGCGCGCGGCGAGGATGCCGGCGACGCGTCCGAGCACCGCGTCCTGGATCGGACGCGTGGCGGCGGAGAGCTCGGCCGGCATGTCGGGGCGCGCGAACAGCGCCTTGAAGCCCGGGTTGGCGAGGTTGAAGGCCATCAGCGGGTCGACGATCCCGTCGATCAGCTCCGCGAGCGGCACCGCGGCCGGGTCGGCGGCCTCGAACGCGCTGCGGTGGGCGCCGCCCATCCCCGCCGCGAACCGGTCGGCGAGGGCCCTCGCGATCGCCTCCTTGTTCGGGAAGAACTGGTAGAGCGAGCCGGGCGAGATGCCCGCCGCCGCCGCGATCCGGTTCGTCGTCGCGGCCTCGTAGCCGGACTCGGCGAGCACCCCGGCGGCCGCGTCCAGGATCTGCGCGATGCGGCGCTCCCCGCGCGCCTGCCGCCGCACCGGCCGCGCGCCCGCCCCGGACCCGCCGTCCCCGTCCATCGCCGTCCTCCCGCCGTACCGCCTGCGACCCGTCGAGTATTGCAAATACGAGCATCCGCTCGTATTATCCGGCGGTAATTACGAGTATCTGCTCGTATATGACCGCCGTGATCATCGTCGCCCCTGGGGGAGCACGTGTCCACACCGCACGGCCTCGGCCGGTTCGTCACCCGAAGGCCCCGGCTGATCAGCGCGCTCGGCGCCGTCGCGCTCGTCCTCGTCGGCATCGTCGGCGCCGGCACGATCGGCGCCCTGTCGCTCAACCGCTTCGAGGCGCCCGGCTCCGAGTCGATGCGCGCCCGCGACGCCCTCGCCCGCGACCACGGCACCGGCAGCCCCAACGTCGCGCTCCTCGTCACGGCCCGCACCGGCACCGTCGACGACCCCGCCGCCGCGGCCGCCGGACGGGCGCTGACCGCCGAGCTCGCCGCCCGCGACGGCGTCGGCGACGCCTGGTCCTACTGGAGCCGCGGCGGCACCGAGACGCTCCGCAGCGAGGACGCGCGGCACGCGCTCGTCCTCGCGTGGGTGCCGGGCGACGCCGACCACGTCCGGACGGGCGTCCTGCCCGACCTCGCGGCCGACCTCACCCGCACGGACGCGGCCGTCGCGGTGACCGTCGGCGGCGGCGACGAGGTGTTCCGCACGGTCATGGAGCAGGCCCGCGCCGACTTCGTCCGCGCCGAACTGATCATCCTGCCGCTGACGCTGCTGCTCCTCTGGCTCGTCTACCGGCGGTTCGCCGCCGCGCTCGTCACCCTCGCCACCGGCCTGTTCGCCGTCCTCGGCTCCCTCGCCCTGCTGCGGATCCCGCTCGCCTTCACCGAGATCTCCACGTTCGCGTCCAACATCGCCCTCGTCATGGGCATCGGCCTCGGCGTCGACTACGGGCTGTTCATGATCTTCCGCTTCCGGGAGGAACTCGCCGCCCGCGACGGAGGCGGCGACGACGTGCGGGAGGCGGTCGTCGCGACCGTCCGGGGCGCCGGACGGACGGTCCTGTTCAGCGGCGCCACGGTCGCCGCGGCCCTCGCCGTCCTGCTCGTCTTCCCGTTCCCGTTCCTCGCGTCGTTCGCCTACGCGGGCGTCGCCGTCGTCGCCGCGGCCGTCGTCGGCGCGACCGTCCTGCTCCCCGCCGCCCTCACCCTGCTCGGCCGCCGCGTCGCCCGCCGCGCCCCGGCCCCCCGCACCGCCGCCCGCTGGCACGGCTTCGCGGCCGCCGTCATGCGCCGCCCGCTCGTCCTCGGCGGCACCGCGCTCGCGCTCGTCCTGCTGCTCGGCGCCCCGTTCCTCGGCGTCCGGTTCGGACTCCCGGACGACCGCGTGCTGAACACCGCGGCGCCCGTCCGGCAGATGTACGACGAGATCCGCGCCTCGTTCCCCGTCGAGGAGGCCGACGCCCTGCAGATCGTCCTGCGGGATGCCGCGGGCGCGGGCCCCTACGCGGCCGAACTGTCGCGGGTCGACGGGATCGTCCGGGTCGACTCGCCCGCCGGGTCGTTCGCGGACGGCGCCCCCGTCCCGGCGCCCGCCGGGGCCGGGTACGCGTCCGGCGGCGGCGTCCGCGTCGTCGCCGTCCCGTCGTCCGAGCGGCTCGGAGCCGACGCCGTCGGGCTCGTCGAGGACGTCCGCGCCGTGCCCGCCCCGGGCCCCGCCCTCGTCGGCGGCTACCCGGCCGAACTCGCCGACTACCGCGACGCCGTCACCGCCCGGCTCCCGGTCGTCGCGGGACTGATCGTCGCCGTCACCGTCGTCGTCCTGTTCCTGATGACCGGCAGCGTCCTCGCCCCGCTCAAGGCGACCGTGCTGAACCTGCTGAGCCTGTCCGTCATGTTCGGCGCGCTCGTCTGGGTCTTCCAGGAGGGCAACCTGTCCGGCCTCCTCGGCTTCACCCCGACCGGCTCCATCGAACCGAGCATCCCGATCCTGATGTTCTGCATCGCCTACGGGCTCTCCATGGACTACGAGGTGTTCCTCCTCTCGCGCATCAAGGAGGAGTACGACCGGACGGGCGACGCCGCGGCCTCGGTCCCGCTCGGCATCGCGCGCAGCGGCCCCCTCGTCACGGCCGCCGCGCTGATCCTCGCCGTCTCGTTCGCGACCTACGCCACCGGCGACGTCGTCTTCCTGCAGCAGCTCGGCATCGGGATGGCCCTCGCCGTCCTCGTCGACGCCACCCTCATCCGCGGCGTGCTGCTCCCCGCGTTCATGCGGCTCGCGGGCCGCGCCAACTGGTGGGCCCCGGGCCCGCTCCGCCGCCTGCACCGCCGCGTCGGGCTGACCGAGGCGCCGTCCCCCGCGCCCGCGCCGGTGCCCGTGCCGGTCGCCGAGGAGGCGCGGGGGTGAGTAGCCGCGCGCGGCGGCCTGAGTACCCGAACGGATCCGCCGCGGCCGTCCGCACCGGTTGGGTGGAGGCATGGACACGAACACCCGCCGGGCGGTGCACCCCGCCGCCGTCGCCGTCCTGGTCCTGCTGCCGCCGCCGGTCCTCGCCGGCATGCTGCGGATGCTCGGGCCCGAGCACATCACGCTCCGCACGAACCCGGGCCTCGTCCCGCTGTACTGGGTGCCGCCCGTGCTGATGCTGGCGGGCGGCGCCGCGGCCCTCGCCGGCGGGTCCGTCCGGCGGGCGCGGCGCCGCCCGGGGCACCGCGGCCTGTGGGCGGCGGGCGCCGCGGCGCTCCTCATGGTCGTGCCGCTGCTGCTGTTCGCGTTCGTCTGCGTGTACGGCGCGTCCGCGAGCACGCTCGACGGCGGCTGGCTTCCCGAGAACCACTGACCCGCCGGGACGGGCGGGGCCGGGAAAGGCCGAGCCGTGCGGACGCCGGGAGCGGGCGCCCGCACGGCTCGGGACGGGCGTCCTACGCGTCGACGCTGACGGGGACGCCGGTCTCCTCGGCGGCCGGCTTCCCGGCGGCCGGCGTGGCGGTGGCGGGCTCGGCGGCGGGCCCGGCGGGCTCGTCGCCGGCGGGCCCGGCGGGGACGGCCGGGCGGGGGCGGCCCCGGCCGGTGCGGCCGTGGGTCGCGTAGAGGGTGAGCCCGACGAACGTGATGCCGCCGATGAGGTTCCCGACGATGGTCGGGATCTCGTTCCACACGATGTAGTCCATGACCGAGAAGTCGCCGCCGAGCATCAGGCCGGACGGGAACAGGAACATGTTGACGATCGAGTGCTCGAAACCCATGTAGAAGAACATCATGATCGGCAGCCACATGCCGATCACCTTGCCGGGCACGGACGTCGACATCATCGCCGCGACGATGCCGGTGGACACCATCCAGTTGCACATGACCCCGCGGATGAACAGCGTCAGCATCCCGGCCGCGCCGTGCTCGGCGTACCCGACCGTCCGGCCCTCGCCGATCGTCCCGAGCTGCTGCCCGACCGCGTCCGGCGGCGTCGAGAACCCGTAGGTGAAGATCACCGCCATCATGACCGCGACGGTCAGCGCACCGCCGAGGTTGCCGACGAACACCAGGCCCCAGTTGCGCAGCATCGCGCGCGGCGTCACCCCGCGCCGCTTGTCGAGCAGGGCGAGCGGGACGAGCGTGAACACGCCGGTCAGCAGGTCGTACCCCATCAAGTACACGAGGCAGAACCCGGCCGGGAACAGCAGCGCGCCGAGCAGCGGCTCCCCGGTCTGCACGGTGACCGTGACCGCGAACGCCGCGCCGAGCGTGAGGAGCGCGGCGGCCATGAACGCGCGGATGAGCGTGTCGCGCGCGGACAGGAAGGTCTTCGCCTCGCCGGCGTCGACCATCTTCCTGACGAGATCGGGCGGGTTCACATAGGACACGAGGCCACTCCTCTGCCGTGGACGGACCGGAAGAGCACCGACCCATTCCGGGGTATTCGGACCGACCAGGAGAGTCTCGGCAGCGTTGATGCCCGCCGTATGACGGCTCGGAGTTGGGCGCGTTACGTTCGCCTCACACGCCCGGCGCGGCGCTGTCAGATCAGCACCGGCGGCTCGGCCCGGGGGCCGATCACCAGCGGTAGTCGAGGAATTTGCCGTCGAAGGTGATGACGACGCGGTCGCCGTCCGGGTCGGGGCGGCGGGCGAAGTCGACCCGGAAGTTGATGGCGCTCATGATGCCGTCGCCGAATTCGTCGTGGATGAGTTCTTTGAGGGCGGGCCCGTAGACGGACAGCGCCTCGGCGAAGCGGTAGATCGTGGGGTCGCTCATCACGGCCGGATCGGTGCCCCGGGTGGGCTGGAGCGCCAGGCTCTCCGCGACGGCCGCGTCCAGTTCGAGGAACGCGCACACCCGTTCGGCCTGCTCGCGGGGCATCGGGTGCTGCCCGAGCAGCGCCGCGGTCGCCCACACGGCCGGGGCGCCGATCTCCTCGGCGATCCGCGTCCAGGTGAGGCCGCGCCGCACCTTCGCGGCGGTGACGAGTGCGGCGGCGTCGGACTTGCTCATGATCGGTTCCATGCGTGCTCCTCGAAGGCGGTCGGGTGCCGTCAGGCTGCCGCCTCCGCAAGCGCCCGGCAATTGTTCACCGGGGCCGAAATCAACTCTTAACTCCGGGGAAATGGATCCTTTTGACGGGCCGTACCGCGGTTACCGCCGGGCAACACACCCGAAACGCGTCCCCGCCCGCGGGGACGCGAAAGGCCGGGAGGCCCGTGTGCGGGCCTCCCGGCGGTTCAGCGGAGGGCCTTGCGGAAGGCCCCGTAGGTGTCGCTCGCGCCGATCGCCAGGATGACCAGCGTGGCGGCGGTGTAGAAGGAGCCGGGGGTCGTCCAGTCGTCGCCGTTGACGGCGTCGAGGAACTCGGGGTTCAGGATGTCCTGCCGGTACACGACCCACGCGAGCGGCAGCGTGACCAGGGCCTGCGCGGCGGCGTGCCAGCCCGCCAGCGGGACGGTCCAGCCGCGGCGCGCGACCCGCACCAGGTTCACCGCGATGAGGGCGACGAGCCCGGCGACGATCGGCCACATCCAGAAGGACCACAGGTCCGGAGCGAGCACCTGCATGCGCTCGCCGTCCGCGCGGTACGGCTCGGCGGTCCGCTGCCAGACGATCAGCCCGAGCAGCAGCGCGTCCCACACCACGACCGCGATCGCCGCGCGGCCGCCGTCGTCCGGGCGGCGCGGCGCGGTCAGGTCGTCGGGCGTCCACGTGCGGGGCAGCGACCGCGGCGCGAACCGCTCGACGGCGGCGAACACGAGGGTGAGCCACGCGACCATCTGCGCGCCGACGGTGACGACCGTGCCGACGCCGGTGCCGATCGCCGCGCCGACGCCCGCGCCGTCGAGGACGTCCAGCACCATCATGGCGATCGTCACGGCGGGCAGCGCCACGCCCAGCAGCACCGTGAGCACCCGGACGTACGTCGGGTACAGGTCGGGCCCGATCAGGGTGAGCGGGCGGTCGGCGTACCGGGCGGCGAGCCGGATCGGGTCGCCCATCTCGGTGAGGACGGCCCGCTCCGCGGCCGCCCGGTCGGACTCGCCGCGCGCGTCGACGGCGTCCGCGATGGTGGCGCGGAGCTCGCCGGCGATGTCGTCGCGCTGGTCGGCGGGGACCCGGCGGACGACCTCCTGCACGTAGCCGTCGGTCAGCGCGCTCACCGGATCTCCTTCGTCAGTCGCGACATCGAGGTCACCAGGCTTTGCCATTCGTGCATCAGTCCTTCGCGTACGAGCGCGCCCTGGGGGCTCACCCGGTAGAACTTGCGCGGCCGGGATTCGTCGGTGTTCCACTCGCTGGTGAGCAGTCCTTGCTTCTCCAGCCGGCGCAGCAGGGGGTAGAGGGTGTTGCCGTCGACCGTGACCCCGGCCTCATTGAGCGTCTCCAAGAGCGCGTAGCCGTACTGCGCGTCCTCGAGCAGCGCCAGGCAGGCCAGGACGACCGTGCCGCGGCGGAGCTCCTGGGCCTGGGTGAGGATCAACTCGTCTGCGGTCACGTGTCACACCATAGTGTGCGGCACACACTAATGTCCATAGCGAGTTGCCGTGCGGGACACGCCGGTGGGCGCCGCACGCGTCGGGGCGGGCGGGTACGGTCGCTCTGCCGACGACCTCCGGAGGGTGCGATGACCGCCGAAGACCGCCTGATCGACCGCCTGATCGACCGCGTGCCGCAGCCGCCGGACGTCCCGTCCCGGCTCGCCGCCCAGGTCGCGTTCATCGTCGAGGTGGACCGGCTCAAGACCGTGCTGCGCCGCAGCGTCCTCGTCGCGGACGACCGCAGGGAGAACGACGCCGAGCACTCGTGGCACCTGGCGCTGATGGTGGCGGTCCTCGCCGAGCACGCCGACGAGCCGGTCGACGTGGGCCGCACGCTGAAGCTCGTCCTGCTGCACGACCTCGTGGAGATCTACGCGGGGGACACGTTCCTGTACGACGCGGAGGGCGCGGCGACGCAGGAGCGCCGCGAGCGGGAGGCGGCCGACCGGCTGTTCGCCCTGCTGCCGGACGACCAGGCGGTCGAGTTCCGCGCCCTGTGGGACGAGTTCGAGGAGCGGCGGACCCCGGAGGCGCGGTTCGCGAAGGCGATGGACCGGCTCCAGCCCCTGCTGCTGAACTACAACAACCGGGGCGGGACCTGGCGCACCCCGGGCGTCACCGACGCCGACGTGCGCCGCCGCAAGGCCGTCATCGGCGACGCCTCCGCCGATTTGTGGGCCTACGCCCGGACGCTCATCGACGAGGGCGCCCGCCGCGGCTGGGTCCCCGCCGCGGACGGCGACGGGGCCGCCGCGGGCGGCTGAGCCCCCGGCGGCCCCGGTCGGCGGGCCCGGACCGCCCGGTCAGGGCGGGGTCGCGAGGTGGCGGGGGTTCGCGACGGTGAGCTTGTCGACGACGGACGCGCGGACGGCCGCGACGACCTCGTCCGCCCGGTCGTCGAAGCGGCCGTCGCGGACGCCGCGGGCCAGCTCGGCGTCGTCGGCGCACCCGAGGGACGCGAGCCGCGCGGCGTGGGCCGTCCGGTGGGCGTCGCCGAGGAGGAGTTCGCGGCGCGCGATGCGGAGGGCGGACGCGGCGACGCGCGCGTGGAAGCGGAGCCGGTCGTCGGCGTGGTCGGTCTCGAGGACGAACCGCTCGACGGCTTCGAGCAGGGCCGGTCCGGACGGCCGGTCGTGCGGCGGCGACGCCGCGCCGCCCGCCGTGCCGCCCGCCGCGCCGTCCGCGGTGTCGAGCGGGTCGGCGACGGTGACGGGCTCGGTGCGGCCGAGGGCGAGGAGCAGGTCGTGCTCCTGCTCGCAGACCTTGCGGCCGAGGACGGCGTACTCGATCGACGGGTCGGCGCCGCTGAGGTGGCGCTCGGCCTGGTGGCGGCACAGGATCGTCCAGCGGAGGGTGCCGTAGACCTCCCACCAGTGCAGGACGGCCGGGTCGGGCGGGGCGCCGCCGGCGTCGGCGTAGCCGGCGAGGAGGTCGGCGCGGGGGCCGAAGCCGCCGACGGGGTGCGGGGACCCGAACCGCCACGCCTTCACGCACAGCCACCCGAGGTCCTCGGCGGGGTCGCCGAGGTGCGCCAGCTCCCAGTCGAGGACGCCCGTGACGGCCGGGCCGTCGATCATCAGGTTGCCGTTGCGGAAGTCGCCGTGCACCACGGTGCGGCCGGTCGGGGCGGGCCGGTGCTCGCGCAGCCAGCGGAACGCGAGCTCGACGGCGGGCCGCGGCTCGTCGAACGCGTCGTAGTACTCGGCGAGCGCGTCGAGGGGGTCGGCGTCGGGCAGGCCGTCGACGGGCGCCATCGTGTGCAGGCGGGCGAGGATCGCGCCGAGCTCGCGGGCGAGCCCGGGGCGCGGGGTGCGCAGCAGCCGCCGGGGGATCGTCTCGCCCGCCAGCCGCTCCATGATCATGAACGGGACGCCGTCGAGGTCGGGGCCGTGGTCGACGAGGGTCGGGACGGGGACGCCGGCGTCGGCGGCGGACGACAGCAGCGCGGCCTCGCGCGCCATCGCCGCCGGGTCGGGGGCGGCGGGCGGGTCGCGGCGCAGCACGAGGGCGCGGCCGCCGGCGGTGAACGACCAGGTCTCGCGGCTGGCGCCGCCGGACAGCCGGTGCAGGTCCGCGACGCCGGCGCCGAGGCGGGCGGCGAGCGCGTCGCCGGGGCCGCTCATGCGCGGGCGTCCGTGCGGGCGTCCGTGCGGGCGTCCGTGCGGGCGTCCGCGCTGGCGTCCGTGCGGGCGGCGCGCTGCGCGGCGGCCAGCTCGCGGAGGGGGTCGCTGCCGCGGCTGTCGGCGTACTCCTCCAGCCGGGCGATCCGGCCGTCCCGGACGGTGACGAACAGGCAGGCGTCCAGTTCGAAGGGGCTCCCGTCGGGGAGGGAGCCGCGCAGGACGTGCCGCTGGGCGTAGCCGTCGGGCAGGGGGTCGCGGCGGACGTCCTCGTACCGCATGTCCCGCAGGGTGCGGGACAGCCAGCGGAGCGTGCGCAGGTTGTCGTCCACGGCCTGCACGCCGGCGCCGGCGTGCCAGATCGTCGCGCCGGGGGCGTACATCGCCCGGAGCGCGTCGGTGTCGCCCGAGGTGATGGCGGTGAGGAAGCGGTCCGCGAGGTCCAAGGGGGGCTCCTAGGGGTCGAGGCCGAGGGCGCGGATGGAGAGGGTGTCGAGGGTGTCGAGGAGGCGGTCGTTGGGCCCTTCGCCCTGGACGAGCCACAGGTAGAGGGAGTGGTCGACCATGGCGGCGAGGGCGCGGGACGCCATCTCGGGATCGAGGTCGGAGGGAGCGATGCCGGCGGCCTGCCAGCGGCGGATGGCCTTGGCGGAGCGGGCGACGGCGCTGGCGCGGTGCTTGCGGCGCATCTCCTGGAACTCGACGTTGAACGTGGAGACCTGCTCGATGATGGCCATCATCTTGGCGTTGCGCTGGTACGCCTCGTAGTAGGCGCGGTTGGCGCGGCGGACGCGCGCGGCGGGCGACGGGCCCTCCAGCGGGACGAGGTCGTGCTGCGTCATGTCGGCGAAGAGCCGGTCGGCGACCTCCAGGAACACGGCCTCCTTGGACGGGAAGTACGTGTAGAAGGAGCCGTACGCGACCTTGGCGTGCCGGGTGATGTGCGCGACCCGGGTGTCGAGGAAGCCGCGCTCCTCGAAGACCTCGCGGGCGGCGGTGAGGAGGCGTTCGCGGGTGCGGACGCCGCGCTCGGTCAGCGGCCCGGCCGCGCCGGTCGCGCTCTCGCCCCGCGCCTGCGTCTCGCTCGCCATGGTCCTTCTTCCCGTTCGCCCGGACTCTTGACATCCGCATGCTCTCAGGTTCAGGATCCGAGCATCGAACGAAGATGACATGACTGTCAAGTCAAGTTTTTGGGAGGCCGCCATGGCCGCTGCCGCGCCGGGAAGCCCATGCTGATCAGCGACATCGTCGAGTACGCCGCGCGCAAGCGCCCCGACCGGCTCGCGCTCCGCTTCGAGGACGAGACGCTCACGTTCGCCGGACTGCGCGACCGCGTCCGGCGGGCCGCGAACGCGCTGCGGGCCGTCGCCGAGCCGGGCGACCGCGTCGCGGTCCTGTCCGGGAACCGCCCCGAGTACGTCGAGCTGTACTACGCCGTCCCGGCGGCCGGCATGGCGCTGACGTTCCTGAACCACCGGCTGCACCCGGCGGAGATCGCGTCGCTGGTCGCCCACGCGGAGGCGTCGGTCCTGGTGGTGAGCGGCGAGTACCTGGACGCGATGGCCGGGCTGCGGGACGCGATGCCGAGCGTGCGGCTCGTCGTCGGCCTCGACGGCGGCGGCGACCGCTCGTACGCCGACCTGGTCGCGGACGCGCCCGCCACCGAACCGCCGCGGCCCGACGAGGACTCCGTGGGCTGGCTCGTCTACACGAGCGGCACCACCGGACGTCCCAAGGGCGTGATGCTCACCCACCGGAACCTGGTCGCGGGCGTCGCGGGCTCGGCGGCGGCCTGGGAGATCCCGGACGGGTCGGTGTTCCTGTTCTGCTTCCCGCTGTGCCACGTCGGCGGCTACGCGGTCCTGGTCAACCACCTGCGGGCCTGCACGGTGGGGATCCTCCGCTCCTACGACAACGAGACGTTCCTGCGGCTGGTCGCCGAGTGGAAGGTCACGCAGACGGGCCTCGCCCCCACGATGATCGCGTTCCTGCTGGGCCATCCCGGCATCGAGGAGCACGACCTCGGCACGCTCCAGGCGATCGGGTACGGCGCGTCCGCGATCCCGGCCGAGGTGCTGCGGCGCGGCATGGACGTCCTGGGCTGCGACTTCTACCAGGGGTTCGGGATGAGCGAGACCGGCGGCAACATCCTGTACTTCGGGACGGCCGAGCACCGCCGGGCCGCCGCCGGCGAGACGCGCCTGCTCGCCGCCGCCGGGCGCGTGATGGACACCGCCGACGTCCGCATCGTCGACGACGCGTTCGCGGACGTGCCGGACGGCGAGCCCGGCGAGATGGTCGTCCGCTGCGACCAGGTCATGGCCGGGTACTGGCGGGAGCCGGAGCTGACGGCCGCGTCGTTCCGGGACGGCTGGTTCCGCACCGGCGACGTCGTCCGCCGCGACGCCGACGGCATGGTCTCCATCGTCGACCGGATCAAGGACATGATCGTCACGGGCGGGGAGAACGTCGCGTCCCGCGAGGTCGAGGAGGTGCTGTACCGGCACCCCGCGATCGCCGACGCGGCCGTGTTCGGCGTCCCGGACGCACGCTGGGGCGAGGCCGTCGCCGCCGCCGTCGTCACCCGCCCCGGACGGGCGCTCGCCGCCGAGGACGTCATCGCGTTCGTCCGCGAGCACCTCGGCGGCTACAAGGTCCCGCGGAAGGTCGAGTTCGTGCCCGAACTTCCGCGCAACGTCGCGGGCAAGGTCCTCAAGCGGGACCTGCGCGCCCGCCACGACGGCGGCGCCGCGGCCCCCGCGGCTCCCACAGTGCAGGAGGTGTCATGAACCGCGAGTTCGAGCTGGGCGGAATCAACCATCTGGCGCTGGTGTGCTCGGACATGCAGCGCACCATCGACTTCTACTCCGGCGTGCTCGGCATGCCGCTGATCAAGACGCTGGACCTGCCGGGCGGCATGGGCCAGCACTTCTTCTTCGACTGCGGAGGCGGCGACTGCGTCGCGTTCTTCTGGTTCCCGGACGCGCCCGACGCCGTCCCCGGGATCTCCGCGCCGAAGACCCGTCCGGAGCAGGGCGAGCTGCTCAGCGCCGTCGGGTCGATGAACCACGTCGCGTTCCACGTGCCGGTCGAGAGGTTCGACGAGTACCGGACGCGGCTGAAGGAGAAGGGCGTCAAGGTCAGCCCGGTCCTCAACCACGACGACAGCGAGTTCGGCGTCGCCCCGAAGATGCAGGAGGGGGTGTTCGTCCGCTCGTTCTACTTCCAGGACCCGGACGGCATCCTCCTGGAGTTCGCGTGCTGGACGCGCGAGTTCACCGACGCCGACGTCTCCCACACCCCGAAGACGGCCGCCGACCGGCGGCCCGCGAAGGAGAGCAATGCCGCGCCTGCGTGAAGTCCCCCGAGCCGAAGTCACCGACGAACGGATCCTGTTCTTCTACGACCGGCTGTTCGCCCCCGACCGCGACCCGGCCGTCGACCACGGCACCGCCACCGGCACGCCCGGCGACTGGTGGACCGTGTTCGCGCAGGACCCGGACGTCTTCCGGCACGCCGTCCGCGGCTTCGCGCTGTACCGCGGCGCGTCCCTGGACCCGCGGTTGCGGGAGCTGGGGCAGTGCCGGGCGGGGTGGGCGCGCGGCAGCCAGTTCGTCTTCTCGCAGCACTGCAAGCAGATGCGGGCGCTGAAGATGCCCGAGGAGAAGATCGAGGCGATCCCGCACTGGCAGACGGCCGACTGCTACTCGCCGCTCGAACGGGCCCTGCTCGCCTACACCGACGGGCTCGTCCTGGACGGCGGCCGCGTCCCCGACCGGGTGTTCGAGGTCCTCAAGGAGCACCTGTCGGACCGCGAGATCCTGCAGTTCACCTACATCACCTGCATGTACGACATGCACGCCGTGATGTCGAAGGCGCTGCGGGTCGAGTACGACAACCGGCCGGAGCCGATCGTCGAGATCGCCGCGCCCGAGGGGTACGGCGACCGGGACATCTCCGACGACCTCGCCGGGAACGGCTGATGCTGTTCGCCGTGCCGGACCGGGTCCGGGACGTCCGGGACGCGGTGCACGCGTTCATGACCGAGCGGGTCGAGCCGGCCGAGGACGTCCTGAACGCGGGCGGCGACGCGGCCCGCGCGGCGATCGCGGGGCTCCAGCGGGAGGCGAAGGACGCCGGGCTGTGGGCGCTCGGGCACCCGGCGGAGCTGGGCGGCGGCGGGCTGCCGTTCCTCGACTACGTGTACGTCAACGAGGTGCAGGGCCGCAGCGAGTGGGGGCAGATCGCCCTCGGCACGTACACGCTCCAGGACTCGCTGATGCTGCACAAGTACGCGAGCCCCCGCTGGCGCGACCGCTACCTGGCGCCGATGGTGGCCGGGGAGCTGTCGCCGAGCTTCGCGATGACCGAACCGGACGTCGCGGGGTCCGACCCGACCGGCATGGAGACGACGGCCGAACTCGACGGCGACCACTGGGTGGTCCGCGGCCGCAAGTGGTTCACGACGAACGCCGCCGCGGCCGCGTACACGACCGTCATGTGCCGCACCGAGCCGGACGCCGCGTCGCCGCACCGGGCGTTCAGCATGATCATCGTGCCGACGGACACCCCCGGGTACCGGATCGTCCGGGACACGCCCGTCCTCGGGCTGGGCGGCGGCACCGGGCACGGCGGGCACTACGAGGTCGCCTACGACGACGTCCGCGTCCCCGCCGACAACCTGCTGGGCCCGCGCGGGCACGGGTTCGTCATCGCGCAGGACCGGCTCGGTCCCGGCCGGATCTTCCACTGCATGCGCTGGCTCGGCCAGGCGCAGCGCGCGTTCGAGCTGATGTGCGCCCGCCTGGACTCCCGCGTCGCGTTCGGGGAGCCCCTCGCGGCCAAGCAGCTCATGCAGAAGCACGTCTTCGACTCCTACACCGAGATCCAGGCCGCCCGGATGCTGACGCTCCAGGCCGCCGAGCAGATCGACGCGGGCTCGCAGGCGCGGATCGAGATCGGCGCGATCAAGGTCGTCGGGGCGGCGATGCTGCACAACGTGGTCGACCGCGCCGTCCAGGTGCACGGGGCGGCCGGGCTGACCGACGACTTCCCGCTGTCGCGCATGTACCGGCACGCCCGCGAGGCGCGCATCTACGACGGGCCCGACGAGGTCCACATCCAGAGCACCGCCCGCCGCATCCTCAAGGCGATGCGGTGAGACGCCGGACCCTGCTGTCCGGGCTGGCCGGGGCCGCCGCCGCCGGGGCCGTCCTCGGCGCCGGCGGCCCGGCCGCGGCGCGACCCCGCAGGAAAGGCAGGAAAATGAAGATCACCACGCTGGCGGAGGGGCTGCTGTTCCCCGAGGGGCCGGTCGCGCTCCCGGACGGCGACGTCCTCGTCGTCGAGATCCACCGGGGCACGCTGACCCGCGTCCGCCCGGACGGCACGACCGCGGTCGCCGCCGAGACGGGCGGCGGCCCCAACGGCGCGGCGCTCGGCCCGGACGGCCGCGTCTACATCGCGAACTGCGGCGGGCTGCGCCGCTTCGAGGTCGGCGGGTTCGTGTTCGCGGGCGGCATCCCGGACGACTACGAGACCGGCAGCGTCCAGGCGGTCGACCTCGCCACCGGGGCCGTCGAGACGCTCTACACCGAGGCGGACGGGGCGCCGCTGCGCGGCCCGAACGACCTGGTGTTCGACGCGCACGGCGGGATCTACTTCACCGACTACGGCAAGAGCGACGGCGTCACCGGCGACAAGGGCCGGCTGTTCTACGCGAAGGCGGACGGCTCGGCGATCACGATGATCGCCGCCGGGCTGGAGGGCCCGAACGGCATCGGCCTGTCGCCCGGGGGCGACCGGCTGTACGTCAGCGAGACCTACACGGCCCGCGTCTGGTGGTGGGACGTCACGGCGCCGGGGCGGATCGAGGGCGGCCGGTCGCTCGGCGGCTCGGGCGGCGGCAACTTCCTCTACACGGCGCCCGACTACACCAACTTCGACTCGCTCGGCGTGGACGCGCACGGCAACGTCTGCGTCGCGTCCATGGTCCACGCGGGCATCTCGGTGGTGAGCCCGCGCGGCCGGCTGGTCGACTTCGTGGACATCGACGTCGACGGCGACCCCGGCATCACGAACATCTGCTGGGGCGGCGACGGCATGCGCACCGCGTACGTCACGGCGTCCAGCACGGGGCGGCTCCTCAAGATCGAGGACTGGCCCCGCCCCGGCCTGAAGCTCAACTACGCGGGCTGACGGCGGGGGCGGGCGGCGGCGGTCGGGCGGCGGCGAGCCGCCGCCCGACCGCCGCCGCCTTTCGCTCTGCACACTGACGCGCCCCCTCGGCCCCGTCAGGGCTGGAGGAGGAACAGCCTGCGGTCGACGCGGTCGAGGGAGCCGCGCCGGGCGAAGACCAGGCCGGTCGCGAAGTCCACGAGCTGCTTGGCCTCCTCTTCGGGGAGATCGGTCAGATCCATGAGCACGGTGACTCCCTTGCGGAAGTAGTGCCCGACGTAAAGCACCTCGTTGTAGTTCTGCGGACGCAGCGTCTTCACCACGCCCCCAGTCTGCCCCGGCGGTTCCGCGCCCGCCAGGCGAGGACGTCCGGGCGGGCGCGGAACCTCCGGGGCGCGATTGGCGGGCTCATTCACGGAGAGGGAAGGGGAGTGGAAAAAGATTTGTCGGCGCCCGCGCTAATCGGGGCGAGACGCAGGTCGCGGGAGGGACGGGAGTTTCCCGTTGGTGGCGGTGGGAAATCTGGAGGTTAGAGAGAACGGAGGCGGTTGGCCATGGAGGTCGTCCTCGAAATGACGTTGCCGAGGAGCGCGGAGAGCGCGCCTCTCGTGCGGCGGACGCTCGACGCCTCGCTCCGCGGCCTCGGGGTCACCTCCGAGATACGCGCCGACATCGCGCTCGCGGTCGGGGAGGCGTGCGCGAACGTGGTGCAGCACGCGGCGGCGGGCAGGGAATACGAGGTCAGGGCCCGGATGGACGGGTACCGGTGCATCGTGGAGGTCGTCGACGAGGGCGGGGCGGCGGATCCCGCGCAGTGGGGCGGCGCACCGACACCGCCGCTCGCCGAATCCGGGCGGGGCCTGCAGTTGATGCGGGCCTTCACCGAGGACGTCCGGATCAGTGACCGCATCCATCGCGACGGCGCGGTCGTGCACTTCGAGAAGTCGCTGTACGGGACGGTCGGAGAGGCCGTGGAAGGGGCCGCCGAAGAGGTCCCGGCGAGCTGAGGAATCGCCGCCGGAAAGGACCGGTGGAATGGCGGGGCCGGACGGGTTGGTCCGGCCCGGCGGCGGACGCGCCGCGCGCCGCCGGGCCGGCGTCGGGTCAGCCCGTGACCGGCAGGTCGCGCCGCACCGGGGTGGGCGCGGGGGCCTTGGGCTGCTTCTTGTGGACGGCCGGCGCCGGGCGGCCGCACGTGGCGGACGCGACGCTCAGCGTCGTCGGCTCCGTCAGCGGCAGCGTCAGCTCCATCGCGGTGACGTTCATCCGCCCGTCCGGCATCCGGCGCTGCTTGTTGAGCGTCAGGGTCGCGTCGCCGACGCCCTCGATCCGCACCGGGATGCGGGTGTTGGGCGGCGGGGCCGCGTCGAGGCGGCGGCCCGCGATGCGGGCGTCGGCGAGGTGCGCCGAGCCGCGGCCGCCGTCGCACTTGGCCGCGACCGCGCTGGCCAGCAGGTCGGCGGACGGGACGCTCAGGCGGGCGACCTTCGAGCGGGCGCGGGACGCCGACGCGCGGACGTCCAGCGCCTCGGCCCGCACGAACTTCGTGCCCTTCTCGCGCAGCAGGCTCTTCTCGACCTGCTCGCCGCCGGACGACACGGCGGGCACCGGCGCGATGTCGAGCGGCCCGGTGAGGGTGAGCCCGTAGGCGGACCCGGCGGCGCCGCCGGAGCCGGGCTCGGCCAGCGCCGGGTCGGCCAGCGCCGGGGCGAGGGCCGCGGCGAGGCCGGTGGCCAGCAGGCCCGCGGTGGTCAGGCGTCTGAGGGAAACTCGCATGGAAGACTCCGATTCGTGGGAGCGGGTGATCAGTCGTTGATGAGGACGAGCGTCCCGAGCGGCACCCGGGACAGCTTCCGCAGCGCGTCGTCCGGCACCCGCACGCAGCCGTGCGTGGCGGCCCGGCCGAAGACCGACGGGTCGTGCCAGCCGTGCAGCGCCACGGTGCCCGGTCCGCCGCCGAACGTGTCGAGCGTGTCGGAGTGCGCGCCGAGCGGCAGCACCAGCTTCTTGTCCTTCGGCGCGAGCTGCGCCATGACGAACGTGCGGCCGGTGGGCGTGGGCGTGGCGGCCGCACCGATGGCGACCCGCCAGCGTCCGACCGCCTTGCCCGACTCGTGCAGCGTGAGCCGCCGGTCGCCGAGGTCGACGGTGACGAGGTAGGGCGTGCGCGCGGTGCGCAGCCCGTCGCCGGGGATCCACCCGGACGCCCGGTTGGGGCGGCTGGGCAGCAGGACGCGCAGCCAGCCGCCGGAGCTCTCCACGACCGGGACCCAGGTGGGGCCGCCGAGCTGTTCCGTGGGGAGCGTGGCGACGCGGCGCCCGCCGGGCCGGTCGTGCACCGGCAGCGGCTTCGGCGGGTGCACGACGAGGCCGTCGGCCGCGTCCCGTCCGGCGTCGGCGGGCGCGCCCTCGACGGTGGTGAACGTGGTCGCCTCCGGCACGGCCGCGTCGTCGGCGGCCGCCTTCGCCGCCGCCCCGGTGGACGGTCCGCCGGACGGCTCCGCGGCGGATCCCCGTCCGGGGCCGCCCCCGCAGCCGGTCAGCAGCAGCGCCGCGGCCGGGACGAGCGCACTCACCGTGATCGCTCGATTCCGTAGCGCAGTTATCGTCGCCATGGTGCGGGATGCTAGTGGTGGGAAGGGCGTGCGTAGCGGGAATTCGGAAAATGCCACGCCGGGGGCGGCTATTCCGCTCGCATTGATGCGCCTATTTCTGGTTTGTCGGAGGCAATGCGGCTAAGGGAGAAACGCGGGCATCGCGAGGAGTGCGGGGGATGCCGCGGGCAAGGGCGGGCAAGGTGGTCGTCCCGGGGTCAGGCGGGCGTCCCGGGGTCAGGCGGGCAGCGAGAACGAGCCGTCCGGCCCGGCCTTCGACGCCGCCTCGTGGAACTCCGCCAGCCCCCACAGCAGCGCCGTCCGCGCGGACGTCGGCATCGACGCCAGCACCCGCGCCAGCTCCTCGCGGCGCCGCAGGCGCAGCCGGTCGAGCAGGTCGAGGCCGTCCGCGGTGAGCCGCACCGTGACCTCCCGCCGGTCCCGGCCGGGGTCGCGCATCAGCAGCCCGGACGCCTCCAGCCGGTCGCACAGCCGGCTCGCCGACGACACCAGCGCGCCGAGCCGCTCGGCCAGGCTGCTGACGTTCAGCGGGCGCTCCTCCAGGGCGAGCAGCGCGCGCAGCTGCGTCGCCGGAATCGGGACGTCCGGGGCGTTGTGCGCACGTGACCACACGGTCATGAGCACGGCCGCGGCGTCATCGAGGGCGGCCGCTTCCTCTGCGGCCCCATCACCCGGCGTGCCGACCATGTACTCCACTGTAGGCGCCCGGCGGACGATCGCGAGAGCCAGCTCCCGCCCCGGCGGATTCACCGAGGTCGTCCGGCCGCCGCCGCCGCGGCCCGCGCCGGGCGGGCCGGGCGGGGCGTCAGCGGGGGAGCTTGACGACCGACACGAAGAAGTCGTCGATCTGCCGGACGACCGACACGAACCGCTCGAAGTCGACCGGCTTGGTCACGTAGGCGTTGGCGTGCAGGCGGTAGCTGCGCAGGATGTCCTCGTCGGCCTCGGACGTCGTCAGCACCACGACCGGGATGCTGCGCAGCTCCTCGTCGTCCTTGATCTCGCTCAGCACCTCGCGGCCGTCCTTGCGCGGCAGGTTCAGGTCGAGCAGGACCAGGTCGGGGCGCGGCTTGCCGGCGTACTCGCCCTCGCGGCGCAGGAACGCCATCGCCTTCTCGCCGTCCTCGACCACGTGCAGGAAGTTCTGCACCTTGTTGTGCTCGAACGCCTCCGTGGTGAGCAGGACGTCCCCGGGATCGTCCTCGACCAGCAGCACCTCGATGGGGCGGGGTCCGTCAGTCATGCCGTCGGTCATCGGTCTCTCTCTCGGGAAGGGTCCAGCGGAACGTGGTGCCGGAACCGGGCGCGGTGTCGGCGTCCGTGCCGGCGTCGGTGCCGGTCTCGCCGTCGCCCCGCTCCGCTCCGGCCGGTTCTTCCGTATCCGTTTCTTCTGTGTCGGGTTCTTCTGTGTCGGGTTCTTCTGCGGCCAGCCAGATGCGGCCGCCGTGGTATTCCACGATCTTCTTGCACAGCGCCAGGCCGATGCCGGTGCCGGAGTACTCGTCGCGCTGGTGCAGCCGCTGGAAGATGAGGAAGATGCGGTCGGCGTACCGGGGTTCGATGCCGATGCCGTTGTCGGAGCAGTGGAACTCCCACTCGCCGTCCCGGCGGGCGGCGCCGAGGGCGACGCGCGGCGCCACGCCCTCGCGGCGGAACTTGATCGCGTTCCCGACGAGGTTCTGGAACAGCTGCGTGAGCTGGCTGCGGTCCCCGGGGACGGCCGGCAGCTCGCCGACGTCCACGGTCGCGCCCGTCTCCTCGATCAGCGCGTCCAGGTTCGACACCGCCTGCCGGGCCACCTCGTTCAGGTCGACCGCGTCCTCGATCCGCGACATCCGGCCCACCCGCGAGAACTGCAGCAGGTCGTTGATGAGGGCCTGCATGCGCTTCGCGCCGTCCACCGCGAACTCGATGTACTGGCGGCCCCGGTCGTCGAGCTGGTCCCCGTACCGGCGCTCGATCATCTGGCAGAAGCTCGCGACCTTCCGCAGCGGCTCCTGGAGGTCGTGGCTCGCCACGTACGCGAACTGCTCCAGCTCGGCGTTCGAGCGGCGCAGCTCCTCGGCCTGCTCGGTGAGCTGCCCCGCCGCCCGGACGCTGGCGCCCCACTCGTCGATGATGCGCCGCCGCATCGCGTCGATGATCGCGGCGAGCTCGTGCAGCTCCGCCGGGCCCGACACGTCCAGCGGGTGCGCGAAGTCCCCCTGCGCCACCGCGCGGACCCGGTCGGTCATGGACGACACGGGCTTCAGCACCGTCCGCCGGATCAGCACCGCCATCGCGATGACCGCCGCGGCCACGAGCCCGAGCGCGAAGCCCGTCCCCCACAGCGTCGCGCGGCCGCGGGCCTCCAGCCGGTCGGCGGCGTCCTCGTGCAGGGTCGTGATGGCGCCCTGCAGCCGCTGGACGCCGCCGCGGACGGTGTCGTACAGCCGCCGGCCGCGGTCGTCCTGCTCCTCCGTCAGCCCGGTCCCCGCCCCGCGGGCGATCATCGGCTCGGCGAACGCGGCCCGCCACGCCGCGGCGTCCGCCTCGGTCCGGTCCAGGAGCGCCACGACCTCCTCGCCGCCCGACACCCCGGCCAGCAGCCGCCGCATCCGGGCCGCCGCCGCGGTCTCCCGCTCGACCGCCGCGCGGAACTCGGCGAGCGCCTCGGCGCCGCCGTCCTTCGCGAACGACCGGATCGCGGTGTCCTGCGCGTTCAGCGACGACGTGACCTCGAACTGCTCGAGGGTCGCCTGCGACACCTGGCGGACGAGCTCCTCGCGGGCCCCGTCGTTCTGGTAGAGCGCCGCCCCGGCCAGGGCGAACGCGCCCGCCAGCAGGAGCGCGAGGACCAGCGAGCCCGTCCGGTACAGGTTGCGCAGGCTCACCCGGCTCAGCCCGTGCGGCTCCGGGTACTCGGCCTCGGGCAGGACGACCGGGGGGCCGAAGCCCTCGGACGTCCGCGCCTCGGCGGCCCGCTCGTCGCCGCCCGCCGCGGCGTCGGCGGATTCGGTGGTGTCTGCGGTGGTCGCGTCGTTCCCGGTGCCGTTCTTCGTGGTGCCGTCCTCGGTCGTGTCGTTCGTTGGGGCGTTCTTGGGGGCGTCCGCCGTCGTGCCGTCGTCCGGGCGGGGCGCCGGCAGGCCGGTCACAGCTCTCCGCGGCTGAGCAGCAGCACCGCGAGGTCGTCGGACAGGACGTCGCCGTTCAGCCGCTCGGCCTCGGCGGCCAGTCCCGCGATCAGCGCTTCGCCGCGCTCGCCGCGCGCGTGCGCGGCGGCCGCCAGCTCCAGCAGCCCTTCGAGGTCGAGCCGTTCGCCGCCGTCCCCGACGCAGCCCTCGATCAGCCCGTCGGTGTAGAGCATGAGCCCCCAGGCGTCCCCGAGCTCGACGTCCTGCGCGGGCCACTCCAGGCCGGGCAGCAGCCCCAGCGCGGGGCCGCGCGGCTCCTCCGGGAGCGCGCGGACGCCGTCCGGGCCGAACAGCAGCGGGCGCGGGTGCCCGGCCCGGTGGACGCGCGCCGTGCGGCGGTCCGGCGAGATCGCCAGCATGCACACCGTGGTGAAGATCTCGTCACCCCACCTCTCGTGCTCCAGCACCGCGTCCAGCGTCTCCAGGAGCCGCTGCCCCTGGTGCCCCGCGAGGACGGGGCTGTCGGAGACGATCCGGGTCCGCAGCGTCCTCGGCCGCTTCCTGGAGCACTCGCGTGTCTTCGCGTTCGAGAACGGCGGCGACCCCGAGGTGTGGATCGGCAGCGCCGACCTCATGCACCGCAACCTCGACCGCCGCGTCGAGGCGCTCGTCACCGTCACCGACCGGGCGCAGCGCGACCGGCTGATCGAGCTCATCGACATGGCCATGGACGAAGGAGCGCACGCCTGGTGCCTGGACGGCGACGGCACCTGGACGCGCAACACGCCCCCGCCGGGCGGGACCTTGCAGGACATCCAGACGCATCTGGTACGGAGCCGCCGCTGGAGGACGGTCGATGGCTGAGGCCGGTGACACCAAGAGCACGGACACGGACATCACAGACACCGACATCACGGACACCGACATCACGGACACCGACATCACGGACACGGGCACGGACACCATGAGCACGGACACCGGCGACTCCCGGACCATCCATGCCGCCGGGGCCCTCCTCTGGCGGGACGGCCCCGAGTTCGCCGTCGTCCACCGCCCCCGCTACGACGACTGGTCGCTCCCGAAGGGGAAGGTCGACCCGGGCGAGCACGTGCTGCGCGCCGCCGTCCGGGAGGTCGAGGAGGAGACCGGCATCGTGCCGCGGCTCGGCCGCCGCCTCCCGACGAGCACCTACCGGGTGGGGGGCCGGGCGAAGCGGGTCGACTGGTGGGCGGCGCGGCCGGTCGCCGACGCGGCGTTCGTCCCGAACGAGGAGGTCGACCGGCTCGAATGGCTGCCCGCCGAGCGGGCCGCCGCCCGGCTGTCCTACCGGCACGACGCCGAGCTGCTGGAGGAGTTCCTCGCGGGCCCGCCCGCCACCCGTCCGCTGGTGGTCCTGCGGCACGCCGCCGCCCACCCGAAGGCGGACTGGCGGGACGCCGACGAGCTGCGCCCCCTCGACGCGCGGGGGCGCGCGGAGGCGGCCCGGCTGTCGCCGCTGCTGGACGCGTTCGGGCCCGCCCGGCTGGTCAGCTCCGCGACGGCCCGCTGCGTCGAGACCGTCCTGCCGCACGCCCGCCGCACCCGCGCGCCCGTCACGACGGACGGCGCGTTCACCGTCGGGGAGACGGGGCCCGGGCAGGCCGTCGAGCGGCTCCTCGAACTCGTCGCGGAGGGCGCCCCCGCGCTCGTCTGCACGCACGGCGAGATCGTCGAGGAGCTGGTGACCGGGCTGTGCCGGGAACTCGGCGAGAAGGTCCCCGACGACCCGTGCCTGGCCAAGGGCGAGTTCTGGGTCGCGCACATCGCCGGGGACGCCATGCCCGCCCTGGAGCGGCACGCCCCCTAGACGCTCCCTGGAAGGACGCCCCTAGAAGGACGGCCCCAGGGTGCGCGACCAGGTCACGGCGAGCCGGTCGCGGGCGGTCTCCGCGCGGCACTCCTCCCGCCCGTACAGGACGCCGAGCGCGAACGCGTCCTGCGGCGTCCGGGCGCGGCCCCGGTAGGTCCGGAGCCGCTCCATGGCGAGCACGCCGTCCTGGTGCTCGCCGAGCACCTCCTGGATGCGCTTGGCGTCCTTCGCGGCGCGCTTCGCCGCCGCGCCCAGCACGGGCGTCGCCAGCTCCGCCGCGTAGCGCGCGCGCTTGGCGGCCTTGCGGGTCTCGTGCCGCGCGACGTCCGGGTCCTCGGCGGTCGCGATCGTCCGGTACTGGCGCGCCATCCGCTCCCACACCCGCGACACCAGCACCGGCAGCTCCTTGCGGGCCTTGCGGTCCGCGCGCCCGCCCAGCGGCGGGACGGCGATCAGCCCGTCGAGCGCGTCGAGCAGCGCGAAGTACCGCGGCTCCTTCAGCGCCAGGTTCAGCCGCCGGTACGCGCCGCGCTCCCGCCGGGCCAGGTCGTCCAGCAGGTACGGGGGGCCGTCCGCGAACCGCATGCGCAGCACCTCCAGGTCGCGGACCTCGCCCAGCACCGCCGCGAGCCACCGCAGCTCCGCCTGCACCGGCTCGGTCCGGGCCGGGTCGAGCACCGGCCGGTACGCCTGCATCGTGCTGCGCAGCCGCCGCGTCGCGACCCGCATCCGGTGGACGGCGTCGTCCTCGCCCAGCCGCGCCCGCGGGTCGTACCCGATCAGGCTCTCCAGCTGCGCCGCCAGGTACCCCATGACCGCGTCGCCCGCCGTCACCGTCGGCAGCTTCCCGTTGGCGGTCAGCTCCCGCAGCCGCGCCCGCGTCGCGGCGCGCGCGTCGGCGCCGGGCGCCGCCGGGACGTCCGCGCCGAGCAGCCGGCCCAGCTTCGACGCCGACTTCGCCCGCCGCGCGCCCGCCTTGCGGAGCCGCTTGCCCGCCGCCTTCAGCAGCTCCGGCCCGCCGCCGCCGAGCTCCACCTCGATCTCCCGCCACCGGCGCGGCTCGTCGCCCTCCTCGCGGTACGCCGACACCAGGTCGTCGGCGACCTCGGCGAGGGCCGCGCCGTCCGCGTCCCGCAGGACCACGACCGTCCGGCGGGTCTCCAGCGTCGCGACGGGCGCCAGCTCCGCGCCGCGCGTGTGGACGGCGACCAGCCCGGCGAGCCGCGCCGGGACGGCGCGCGGGCGGCCCAGCGGCGCGCGGTGCTCCTGCTTGCCGTCCGGCCCCGCCGGGACCTTCAGGTGCCAGCCGGAGTCGTCGCCGCCGCGGCGGCGCCGCAGCGTGATCCCGTGCGCCGCCAGCCGCAGGTCGGCGGTGTCGAAGTAGGTCGCGTGCAGCTCGTGGACGCGCGGCTCCGCGGCCGCCGACACCCCCGGAAGACCGTCCAGCGGCGGGAGCACGAACCCCGCCTCCGCGTCGTACTTCTGCTCGATCTCCAAGTGCCGGTCGGCCACGGTGCGTCCCCTCTACGCCGAGGTAAAGCCCACGTGACCAGCATTTCACGGGAAGTTGAGCAGCGGTAGAACGCCGGTGGACGCGGCCCGCGCGGCCCTTCGCCGCCGCCGGGGGCCCGTCGCCCCTTGGCACGGACGGGGGACGCGTGCGAACAATGGGGCCATGGATGCGGACGAACTTTACCGGCGGTGGCTGTTCGACGCGTGGGCGGGCGACTACGGCGTCCTCGACGAGATCATGGCGGCGGACTTCGTGGGGCACTGGCCCGCGATGCAGGTGCGCGGGCGGAGGGAGGCCGCCGACCAGATCCGGCACTCGCGCCACCTGTTCTCCGACATCGTGAACACCCTGGACGTCGGGCCCGTGGTGGGCGGCGACACGGTCGCGGCGCGGTGGACGTTCCACGGGACGTACCAGGGCGGCGTGCCCGGCGCGACGGCGTCGCCCGGGACGCGCGTGTCGTTCGTCGGGCACGACATCTTCCGCGTCGCGGACGGGCTGCTCGCCGAGTACTGGGTGGTGTCGGACGGGGTGGGCCTGATGACGGCGCTGGGAGCGTTCGGCGACTCCTGAGCGTCCGACTAGAGTCGGAACGGTCCGATTTCATCGGAGAGGGAGTGCGATGTCCGTCCAGCAGCCGTACGTGCCGCCGGAGGTCGGGACCCGCGTGGTGGAGCTGCTCTCCAAGGGGCAGGTGATCAAGGCCGTCGCCGAGGTGCGCAAGGCCACCGGGATGGACCTCGTGGACGCCAAGGCGTACATCGACGGGATGCGGCTGGAGTGGGTCGGCGCGCAGGTCCCCGTCGAGGCCGAGGAGAAGGCCCGCGCGCTGCTGGCGGAGGGGCGGGCGAAGGACGCGGTGAAGCTCGTCCGGGAGGCGGGCGGCCTCGGGCGGAGCGAGGGCAAGGACTTCGTGAAGGCGCTGCAGGCCGGCTGGCGGCGCGGCCGCGCGACCGCGGGCGGCGCGGGCACCGTGGCGGACCGGGCGCGCGAGTTCGTCGACGCGGACGACCGCGCGTCGGCCGTCGCGCTCGTCCGGGCGGAGACGGGGATGACGGCCGAGGAGGCCGGGCGCTTCGTGGACGCGCTCGGCTGAGCGGCGCGCGGGCAGGCGAAGCTCACCGATAAGTCCGGTTGACCTGGGACATCCTTCGGTGGCTTAATGGCCTCTATTCCGACCTAACATGTAGGGAAGGTGGCCATGCGCTCGTTCGTGGTGCTCGCACTGGTGGGACTCGGCGCCCAGCTGGTGGACGGGAGCCTGGGAATGGCCTACGGGGTGACGTCGACGACGCTGCTCCTCGCGGCGGGCACGAGCCCGGCGGCCGCCTCGGCCACCGTGCACCTGTCCGAGATCGGGACGACGCTGGCGTCCGGCGCCGCGCACTGGCGGTTCGGCAACGTCGACTGGAAGGTCGTCGCCAAGGTCGGCATCCCCGGCGCCGTGGGCGCGTTCGCCGGCGCGACGTTCCTGTCCTGGCTGTCCACCGAGGCCGCCGCCCCGGTGATGTCGCTGATCCTGCTGTCGCTCGGCGTCTACGTGCTCGTCCGCTTCACCCGACGCGGCCCGTCCACGGCGAACCTGGGCAAGCCGCTGCGCCGCCGCTTCCTCGCCCCGCTCGGCGTCGTGGCCGGCTTCGTGGACGCGTCCGGCGGCGGGGGCTGGGGCCCGGTCGGCACGCCCGCGCTGCTCGCGTCCGGGCGGATGGAGCCCCGCAAGGTCATCGGGACCATCGACACCAGCGAGTTCCTCGTCGCGGTCGCCGCGAGCCTCGGCTTCCTGACCGGGCTCGGCACCGCCGGGGTCAACGCGGGCTGGGCCGCCGCGCTGCTGCTCGGCGGGCTGATCGCCGCGCCGATCGCGGCCTGGCTGGTGCGGCACCTGCCGCCGGCCGTCCTCGGCGCGGCCGTCGGCGGCCTGATCATCCTCACGAACTCCCGGACGCTGCTGAACAGCGACTGGATCGACGCCGCCGCGCCCGTCCGGTACTCCGTCTACGCCGTCCTCTACGCCGTCTGGGCGGCCGCCCTCGCGTACTCCGTCCGGCGGCACCGCGACGAGCGCCGCCGGGCCGCCGGAGCCGCCGAGGACGCCGCCGTCCCGGAGACGACGGCCTGATCAGGCCGGGCCGGTCAGGCCGCGGAGGCGTGCTCGGACGTCGAGGCGTCGCCGCGGACGACGATGACCGGCAGCGGCCGGCGCGCGGGGGCCTCGGAGGTGCGGCGCAGGTAGCGGCGCTCCTCCGGGGTCGTCCCGCCCCAGATCCCGTCGGGCTCGCCGACGCGCAGCGCCCAGGTCAGGCAGTCGACCTGCACGGGGCAGTTGCCGCAGATCTGCTTCGCGGCCAGCTCCTGCTCCCGCAGCACCTCCGCCGAGTAGCCGATCGGGAAGAACAGGTCGGGGTCGGCGCCGCGGCAGATCGCGTGGTCGGTCCAGTGTTCCTCGTTGTCGTTGCTGTGCATGTCTTCTCCCTGCGGCGGTGCGGCACGCCGCCGGCTTGGCGGGTCGAGGTGACGGTGTCTTCCACCCAACGTAGTACTACAACTCGTAGTACTACAAGTCGTTGCGGGAACACTGCAACTTAGCGCTCGGATAACCTGGTCGGTGTGCAGCGTGATCAAGAAGTGACCTTCCGCGAGGCGACGGCGGCCGATCTGCCGCAGATCGTCCGGCTTCTGGCCGACGATCCCCTCGGCGCGACCCGCGAAACACCGGGCGACGACGTCCCAGAGGCTTACTACACCGCGTTCGCCGCCATCGAGAAGGACGCGAACAACACGGTCGTCGTCGCCGAGCGCGGCGGCGAGGTCATCGGCACGCTCCAGCTCACCTTCATCCCGGGCCTCACCTACGGCGGCGGCGAGCGCGCCCAGATCGAGGGCGTCCGCGTCGCGTCCGACCAGCGCGGCCACGGCGTCGGCCAGGCCCTCATCGACCGGGCCGTCGACCGGGCCCGCGCCCGGGGCTGCCGGCTGGTGCAGCTCACCACCGACCGGCAGCGCCCCGACGCCATCCGCTTCTACCAGAAGATGGGCTTCCGCCCGTCCCACATGGGCATGAAGTACCACCTGTCCTGATCACCGGTGTGATCACCGGCCCGATCAGGGGACGAGCGCGACCTTCCCCACGATCCGGCGGCCGAGCAGGTCGTCCAGGACCCGCGGCGCCGCCGACAGCGGCTCCGTCCGCGCCGCCTCCGGCACCAGCGCCCCCTGCGCGACCAGGGCCAGCAGCTCGTCCAGCAGGGCCCGCTGCTCCAGCGGGTGCGCCATCGACCACGCGCCCCAGTCGACGCCGACGACCGTCCGGTTCCGCAGCAGCACCTGGTTGAGCGGCAGCGACGGGATGTCCCCCGACGCGAAGCCGATCACCACGTGCCGTCCGCCCTCGCGCAGCGCCCGCAGCGCCGGATCGGCCAGCGCGCCGCCCACCGGGTCGTACACGACGTCCACGCCGCCCTCCGACCAGCCGCGCGCCCCGGCCTTCACGTCCGCCAGGTCGATCGCCGCCTCCGCGCCCGCCGCGACCGCCGCGTCCCGCTTCGGACCGGACGACGCCGCCGCCAGCACCCGCGCCCCGAGCGCCGTCGCGACCCGCACCGCCGCGAGGCCCGTCCCGCCGCCGGCGCCCAGCACCAGCACCGTCTCGCCCGCCCGCAGCCCCGCCCGGTCGCGCAGCCCGAACAGCGCCGTGCAGTGGCTCTGGGTGAACGTCGCCGCCTCCGCGGCGCCGAGCGCGTCCGGGATCGGCACCGCCGACGCCTCCGGCACGACCGCGCGCGACGCGAACCCGCCGAGCCCGCACATCGCCAGCACCCGCTCCCCGGACGGCAGCGTCCCCGCGACCTCGCTGCCCGGGACGAACGGCAGCGGCGGCTTGATCTGGTACCGGCCCTGGACGAACAGGGCGTCCACGTAGTTGACGCCCGCCGCCTCCACCGCGATCGCCACCTGGCCGTCCGCCGGCTCGGGGTCCGGCATCTCCTTGAGGGCGAGCGAACCGAGTTCCTCGCAGACCATCGCACGCATCCGCCCACTATGGCGTAAGTGACTTCTTGCACCGAGGGGCGGGTGGAAACCGTTCGCGGGTACCGATCGTTGACCTGATGACGGGTTCTCGACCTTACGGTGGCTTACATGAGCTTTCCACCCGACCGGCCCGCCGAGGGCCCGGCCCAGCGGCATCGCTCCGGCGGCCTCGCCAAGCACGGGGCGCGCGCGCTCGGGTCGGCCGTCCTGGTGCTGTCCGTCACCGCGGTGATGTGGGTGCTGGAGACCGTCGACTACGTGGCGAACGGGTGGTTCGACCGGTTCGGGATCGACCCCTGGAACGTCGACGACCTGCCGGACATCTTCACCGCGCCGTTCATGCACGCCGGGTTCGGGCACCTGATCGCCAACACGGTGCCGTTCCTGATCCTCGGGTTCATCGCCGCGACGCGGGGGATCGCGAAGTTCCTCGCCGCGAGCCTGATCGTGATCGTGGTCGGCGGGCTCGGCGTGTGGTTCACCAGCTCGGCGAACACCCTCGGCTCCAGCATCCTGATCTTCGGGTTCTTCGGGTACCTGCTGGGGCGCGGGCTGTTCGAGCGCCGGCTCGTCGACGTCGCGATCGCCGTCGGCGTCGTCGCCGTCTACGGGACGATGCTGTTCGGCGTCATCCCGAGCGACCCGGCCGTCTCGTGGCAGGGGCACCTGTTCGGGCTGATCGGCGGCGTGCTCGGGGCGTGGGCGCTGCGGCGCCGTCCGGACAAGCGCGCCATCGCGGACGTGCCGTGACCGCGGGGGCGGGCCGGTAGACGAGGCGGCGCAGGGCCGTCTCGGCCGGGCCGCGGCGCCCGCGCCGGGCCGCGAGGCCGGCGGCGGCCACGGTCGCCAGCCAGGTCGCGGCGGCGGCGCCGGCCATCGCGGCGGTCCCGACGCCGTCCCCGAGGCCGCCCGCGTACGGTGCGAACAGCGCGACGAACACGACCGACTGGGCGAGGTAGCACGACAGCGAGCGGCGCCCGGTCGCGGCGAGCGCCCGCACGGCCGGGCCGCGCCGTCCGCCGGGCCGGGACGCCGCGAGGGCGAACGCGGCACCGGCGCCCGCCGCCCCGGCGAAACCGGTGAGGACGTGCAGCAGCGAGGCCCCGAACGTCGCCGCGGCGCCGGTGTCCCACAGTTCGGCGGCGATGAGCGCGAGGGGGAGGCCGCCCGCCGCGCCGAGCGGGATCCCGGCCAGGGCGGTGCGGCGCAGCGCGCGCCGGTGCCGGTGCGGCTCGTCGAGGACGCCGCGCCGCGCGACCCAGATCCCGAGCAGCATCGGCGCGAGCGAGGACGGCGCGAGCAGGAGGAAGTCGAGCGGCCACGCGGCGACCCGCAGGACGAGCGCGTCCCACGGCCCGTCGGCCAGCAGCGACGGGACGCCGTTGCGGACGGCGCCGCCGACCGGCGGCAGGCCCACGACGGCGCCCAGCGGCACGGCGGCGACCAGGACGGCGCCCGCCGCGCCCAGCAGGAACCGGTCGCCGGCCCGCACCGCGAAGACGAGCCCGAAGCCGAGGAGGCCGTAGATCGCGAGGATGTCGCCGCCGAAGAGCAGCAGCACGTGCAGCAGCCCGAACACGGCGAGCCACAGGCTCCGCCGCCGCAGCACTCCCCGCGCGCCCGCGCGCCCCACCGTCCGCATGGCGCCGTAGCCGAACAGGGCCGCGAACAGCGGCAGCCACCGGGCGTCCACCAGCGCCACGAGCAGCAGGTCCGCCGCCTGGTCCGCGGGCGAGCCGCCGAGCGGGCGGGAGCGCGCCCCGTACTCGGCGGCGTCCACGTAGTAGACGGAGTTGGCGAGGGCGATGCCGAGGAGCGCCGCACCGCGCGCCAGGTCGGGTGCGAGCGACCGTTCCGGTTCGGGCGTGGGGGCGGGCGGCGCGGGGGCCGGCCGGGCGTGCGGTCTCGTGTCGGTCATGGCGGCGAGTCTGGACGCGGCCGGCGCGGCGGCGTATCCGCCGAACGGGCCATCGCGGATTCAACCGGTTGAATCGCGCCGCGCGGCGCCCCGGCGGCCGTGCGGGGCGGCGATACTGCAGGCGGAACCGAACCGCGCTCCGGAACGAGGGAACAGGTGGACGCCCGCGCCGATCGCAGCCCGCAGAGCCGGTGGGACCGCGGCTGGCTGCTGGCGCCCTACCCGGCGGCGGCGGTCGCGGCGCTGATCACCGTCCTGCAGCGGCCGGCGCCGCCGGCGCTGGCACTGACGCTGGGCCTGTCGGCGCTGGTCGCGGGCTGGCACTGGTGGATGGTGACGGCGCATCCGCAGTGGCCGGAGCGCCGCGCCGCGCCGATGGCGCTGTACTTCACCGTGCAGCTCGGCCTCGCGTGGGTGCTGTACGTGCGCGAGCCCGTCTACGTCGTCCTGCTGGCCGCCTGCTACCCGACCGCGTTCGTGACCCTGCCGGGCCGGTCGGCCTACGCGGGCGTGCTGGCCACGAGCGCGGCGCTCGCCCTGCCGTCCGCGCTCGCCGCGGACTGGTGGGCGTCGCCGGGGCCGCTCGCGACGGCCTGCGGCAGCACCGTCCTGGTCTGCGCGGTGGGCGGGGCCCTGCGGGCCGTGGAGTCGGAGGCGCGCCGCCGCCGCCTGGCGTACGACGAGCTCGCCGCCGCCCACGCGCGCCTGTCCGAGCTCGCCCGGCACAACGAGGGGCTCCAGGAGCGGCTGCTGGACCGCGCCAGGGAGGCGGGCGTCCTCACCGAGCGCACCCGCATGGCGCGGGAACTGCACGACACCCTCGCCCAGGGGCTCGCCGGGATCCTCACCCACCTCGAGGCCGCGGACGGGCACGTCCCGCCGGGCCACCCCGCCCACGGCCACGTCGGCGTCGCGCGCCGCACCGCCCGGGAGAACCTCGCCGAGGCGCGCCGCTGGATGCTGGCACTGCGGCCCGCCCCGCTGGACGGCGGCACGCTGGCGGAGACGATCGGGGTGGTGGCGGAGCGCTGGGCGGCCGACAACGGCGCCCGCGCCACCGTGACCGCCACCGGCACCCCGGTGCGGCTGCGCCCGGACGCCGAGGAGACGATCCTGCGCGCGGCGCAGGAGGCGCTGGCGAACGTGGCGCGGCACGCGCGGGCCCGGCGGGTCCGCGTCACGCTGTCGTTCATGGACGACGTGGTCGCGCTCGACGTGCTCGACGACGGCGTCGGCTTCGACCCGGACGCGCCGCCCGGGCCGTCCGGGCACGGCGGGTTCGGCCTGTCGGCGATGCGGCACCGCGTCACCCGCGTCGCCGGGACGCTGACCGTCGAGTCGGCGCCGGGGCGCGGCACGGCGCTGAGCGTGACCGTCCCGGCGCTGCGGCCCGAACAGGAGGAGGGGGAGCGGGAGTGACCGACCCGGACGGACCCGGCGGGCCGGACGTCGTCCGGGTGGTCGTCGTCGACGACCACCCGGTGGTCCGCGCGGGGCTGCTCGCCATCCTCGGCGGGCGGCCCGACATCGAGGTGGTGGGGGAGGCCGCGGACGGGGCGGAGGCGCTCGCCGTCGTCGCGCGGGCGCGCCCCGACGTCGTGCTGAGCGACCTGCGGATGCCCGGCCCGGACGGCGCCGAGCTGATCGCGCGGCTCGCCGCGGCGGCGCCGCGGACGCGGGTCCTGGTGCTCACCACCTACGACGGGGCGGCCGACGTCGTCCCGGCGATCGACGCGGGCGCGGTCGGCTACCTGCTGAAGGACTCGCCGCGCGAGGAGCTGTTCCGCGGGCTGCGGGCGGCCGCCCGCGGGCGGAGCGTGCTGGCCCCGACGGCGGCGGCCCGGCTCATCGACCGGGTCCGGGCGCCGGCGCGGCCCCCGGCGGGCGCGCTGAGCGAGCGGGAGGTCGAGGTGCTGTCGCTCGTCGCCGAAGGCGCCAGCAACCGCGAGGTCGCCGCCGCGCTGTTCCTCAGCCAGGCCACCGTGAAGACCCACCTGGTGCGGATCTTCGCCAAGCTCGGCGTGTCCGACCGGACGGCCGCCGCGGTCGCGGCCGGCGACCGCGGGCTGCTGCCCGGCCGCGGCGGGCGCCGTCCGGCCCGGCCGGGCGAGGGCCCTACCGGGGACGCACCGTGACCTCGGACACCACCGCGTCGCGGGGCGTCTCGAGGGCCGCGACGAGGACGCGGGCGACCGTCGCCGGGGAGGCGAACTCGTCCGCGTCGTAGGGGCGGCCCTCCTGCGCGCGCACCCGCTGCTGCATGCCGGTCGCGGTGCGCCCCGGGAACACCGTCGTGACGCGCAGCGACGGCTCCTCGGCGCGCAGCGAGTCGGCCAGCGCGCGCATCCCGTACTTGCTCGCCGCGTACGCGGCCCAGTCGGGGTTGGCGCGCAGCCCGGCGGTCGAGTTGACGAAGACGACGTGCCCCCGCGCGGCGCGCAGCGCCGGCAGCAGCAGGCGCGTCAGCTCCGCCGCGGACACCAGGTTCGTCGACAGGTGCTCCAGCCAGGTGTCGACGTCGAGGTCGGCGACGGGCGACAGCCGCACGGTCCCGGCCGCGTGGATCAGGCCGTCCAGCCGTCCGGGGACGTGCGCGGGCGCCAGCGACGCCTCCAGCCTGCGGGGTTCGGCGAGGTCGAGCGGGACCGTGGTGATCGACGCGCCGGGGCTCTGCGCCGCCGCCTCGTGCGGCGAGAAGACCTGGGTGTTGGCATGGGCGCCGGTCCGCAGCGCGGCGGTGAGCGCCTCGAGGCGGTCGGCGGAGCGGCCGGTCAGGACGAGGTCGTGCCCGCGGCCCCGAAGCAGTTCCGCGACCGCCGTGCCGATTCCGCCGGTCGCCCCCGTGATCAGATACGTGCCCATGGCACCCCATTGTGCCGGGCGTCAGTTGGGCCGCAGGACGCGCGTGGCCCCGGCGATCAGCGCGGTGGCCAGCACCCAGCCGGTCGCGACGAGCAGGTAGGCGACCCACCGGGACCAGCCGACCGCGTCGTAGGCGAGCTGCTGCCCGAACGTGTCGAGGGGGATGAGGAGGTCGAGGGAGTAGACGAGCGCGTGGAAGTCGGGCAGCTCGTCCGGGGGCCGGATGGCGTGCGGCTTCTCGTTCGAGAACACCGTGGTGCCGACGGCGAGGAGGAACGCGAACCACGCGAACGCGAGCCACGGGCGGTACCCGTAGCCGACCGTCCAGTCCAGCAGGTGGTTCCAGGCGCGGCCGACGACGTGCAGCTTGCGGCGGCGCGCGCGCAGCTTGGCGAGCTGCACCTTGCGGGCGAGGTCGTCGGCGCCGGTGCCGTGGTACCAGGCGGCGAGCTGCTCGTACGGCTGGAGGTGGAAGTCCGGGTCGCGGGACACCCAGTCGAGGCGCTCCTTGAACCCGGCGCCGCGCAGCGTCTCGTAGACGAGCCCGTTGAGCAGCATCTCGTCCGGCCACCACTGCGGGAGGTCGTAGAGGACGCCGATCCGCGAGTACGACAGGCTGACCCTGCCCTTGATCCGCTCGGACGGCAGGAGCAGCAGCTCGTCGGCGTACATATGGGACGCGTGCAGCGACATGCGCTCCGGGTCGCCCGAGTCGAGGGTCCCCCGCGAGAAGGAGAGGATGCCGTTGAAGCGGGCGTTGCGGAGCCGGACGGTCCCGACGGCCCGGAACCCGGCGCTGAACTCGGCGGCGTCCTCGACGACCATGTTCTGCGCGTCCAGGGCGATGCGCCCCGGGTTGGACAGGACGGTCCGCTCCATGAACAGCCCGCCGTTCATGCGGGCCCCGACGAACCGGACGCCGCCGGTGATCTCGGCGTCGCGGATGAACGTGCCGACCTCCACGACGAGCCCGCCGCTGAACAGCGCCCACTTGGCGGGGTCGTCGGCGGTGATGCGCGTCCCGTTCATGCGGAACCCGCCGGACAGCTGGGCGCGCGGCAGCCGCACCTGCCCCTCGATCGTCGACCCGGACAGGCTGAGGTAGCCGTCCGCGCGCAGCCCGCCGCCGTCGAAGCCGGGCATCCGGCATTCGGCGAACCGGAGCTGGCGGGTGTCGGCGTTGGAGAAGTCGGGCTCCTCGACGAGCCGGCAGCGTTCGAGGCGCAGCTCGTGCCCGACCGTGCCGCCCGACACGTCCAGGCGCCCGATGATGTAGGCGCCGCGCAGCCGCAGGGCCGCGACGGCGCCGGGCCGGGGCTCGCAGGCCCCGAGCAGCAGCCGGGTGAGGACGTCCGCGCGGACGGTCCGGTCGGGCAGCGGGCCCTCGGGGAGGTCGTCGCCGAGGACGACGGTCGTGCCGGAGGGGAACGCGGCCCACAGGCGTTCCTCCGCGTGGGTCAAGCCGGGGGGCGGGGTCACGGGAACCCTTTCTACGCGGCGATCCCCTCCACGATCAAGGTCGGGGAGGGGATCGGCGGCACGGCGGGGGCGGGCGGCGGCTAGAAGAAGCCCTTCCGGCGGCCCGCGTCCTGGAGGAAGCCGTTCAGCTGGGACTCCCAGTCGGTGTTGCCGACGGTCGCGTAGTCGACCTTGAAGCGGCTGAACGAGTCGTGGCCCTCGGTGAAGATGCCGCCGCGCTTGTCGAGCTCCAGGACGACGTCCATGGAGGTCGGGTAGGAGACGAACGTCACCTCGAGCTGCTTGATGCCGCCCGCGTACTGCGGCGGCGGGGTGAACTCGATCTCCTGGTAGAACGGCAGCGTCTGGTTGACGCCGTAGATGCGGCCCCGCTCGCAGTCGGCGTTGCGGAAGCGGAAGCCGAGGTTGCCGAACGCCTCCAGGATGCGCGCCTGCGCGGGCAGCGGATGCACCGCGATCGGGTCGAGGTCGCCCGGGTCGATCGCGCCGGCGACCTCCAGCTCGGTGGCGAGGCCGACGGTGGTGCCGACCAGCGGGCGCCCGTACATGTGCGTCAGGGGCGCCTCCCACGGGATGGCGAACTCGAAGGGGATGGTGTGGCGCGAGCCGTCGTCCAGCTCGAAGCCCCCGGCGAGCGACACCTTCGCGTACTCGAGGTTCGTGACGTGCTCCGAGTCGCCCGACTCGACCTCGACCCGGCTGCGCAGCGCCAGGTTCAGCGACTTGATGTCGGAGTCGTGCTGGCCTCCGATCAGCGTGACCTCGCCGCGGACGACGCCGCCCGGCTGGGTGTTCGGGTCCTGCAGGGTCGTCTCGATCTGGGGGCCGCCGATGCCCATGGCCTGGCGGAGCTTCTTGAAGACCAAGGTTCTTCCTCCCGTGGTGGTGCCGAACGCCCCCTGGCGCTCTCGACACATAGACGCACATGTCGGGGTTCGCGTTCCACCCTGCGGGAAGAGCGGCCGGGGCGCCGTCCGGACGGCCGCCGGACAGCGCCCCGGCTGGGGTCGCTCAGTGGCCCCCGCCCGCCAGGTTGAGGCCGATGACGCCGACGATGATGCAGGTCAGCGCCCCGATCTTCAACGCGGACACCTGGTCGCCCATCAGCAGCATGCCGAGCGCGGCGGTGCCGACGGCGCCGATCCCGACCCAGACGGCGTACGCCGTCCCGACGTCGAGCGTGCGGAGCGCCATGTTGAGGAGACCGAAACTGGTCACGGCGAAGACGAGGAAGCCGACGGACGGCCACGGCTCGGTGAAGCCCTTGCTGGCCTTCAGGCACAGGGCCATGGCCACTTCGAAGAGGCCGGCGACGATGACGAGGATCCAAGCCATGTTCTGCTCCCGTGGACGAGACGGCTGCGGTCCGCGTCGTCTTGTCCTACCGGGTACGGCGCACCTCGTCCGGGAGGGGCCGGACGTGCGTCCCGCCGGGCCCTCGTCCCCGTCCAACGGCCCGCCCCGCCCCGGTGTTCCCGCCGGTGGGCAGCATCACCGGCGGGACCACCGGCCCGGCCGGCTCAGCTCCTGCCGAGCGCCCGGTACTCCCAGCCCGCGGCGCGCCAGCGGTCGGCGTCGAGGGCGTGCCGGCCGTCGACGATCCGCTTGTGCCGGACGACCTCGGCGAGCGCGTCGGGGTCGACCTCGCGGAAGTCGGACCACTCGGTGAGCAGCACGACGACGTCGGCGTCCTTGGCGACGTCGAACGCGCTCTCGCCGTAGCGCAGCTCGGGGAACGCGCGGCGCGCGTTGTCGAGCGCGGCCGGGTCGAACACGCGCACGTGCCCGCCGAGCCCGTGCATGGTGCGGGCGACGTCCAGGGCGGGGGCGTCCCGGATGTCGTCGGAGTTCGGCTTGAACGCCGCGCCCCACGCCGCGATGCGCTTGCCGGAGATCCCGCCGAGCATCTCCCGGACGAGGTCGACGGTGCGGGCGCGGCGGCGGCGGTTGATGTCGTCGACCTCGCGCAGGAACGACACCGCCTGCCCGACGCCGATCTCCTCGGCGCGGTGCGCGAACGCGCGGATGTCCTTCGGCAGGCAGCCGCCGCCGAAGCCGAGGCCCGGCTTGAGGAACTTGCCGCCGATGCGGTCGTCGAGGGCGAGCGAGTCGGCGAGGTCCTTGATGTCGGCGCCGACGGCCTCGCAGACCTCCGCCATCGCGTTGATGTAGGAGATCTTGGTGGCGAGGAACGAGTTCGCCGCGACCTTCACCAGCTCGGCCGTGGCGAGGTCGGTGCGCACGACCGGGGTGCCGAGGTCGAGGACCGGGCGGAACGCCGCCTCCAGCCGCTCGTGGGCCCAGTCGGACGCTACGCCGAACACGAGCCGGTCGGGGCGCATCGTGTCGTCCACGGCGAAGCCCTCGCGGAGGAACTCGGGGTTCCACGCCAGCTCGACCTCGGTCCCGGCGGGCGCCAGCTCGTGCACGATGCCCGTGAGCCGCTTCGCGGTCCCGACCGGGACGGTCGACTTGCCGACGACCAGCGCGCGGCGGTGCAGGTGCGGGGCGAGGCTCCGCACGGCCGCGTCGACGTAGGTGAGGTCGGCCGCGTCCGAACCGGGCTGCTGCGGGGTCCCGACGCAGACGAAGTGCACGTCGCCGAACTCGCCCGCCTCCTCGAACGAGGTGGTGAAGCGCAGCCGGCCCGACTCGAGCGCCTTGGTGAGCAGCTCCGGCAGGCCGGGCTCGAAGAAGGGGACCTCGCCGGCCGCGAGTTTGCCGATCTTGCGCTCGTCGACGTCCACGCCGAGCACCTCGAAGCCCAGCACCGCCATGCAGATGGCGTGCGTCGCACCGAGGTAACCGGTCCCGATGACGGTGAGCCTCGGGGCCTCCGCCTGGTTCATGGCACTTCTCCTTCTCGATGATGGTGACGGTAGAGCCCCTAAGAGCGCTTCCCCGTGTCGCTGGCACTGCCCCCTGTGTCAGGAGCACTGCCCCGTGTTGAGCAGTTCGCCGCCCGAGACCCTGTTGTCGCAGGCGACCGCGTTGCCGGCCGAGTCGAGCCTGATGCCCACGCCCTTGGCGTCCCCGAGGGCGATCACGTTGCGGCGGAAGACGTTCCGCGTGCCCCAGCCCTTGTACTCCTCGTGCGTCTGGAACCCGTCGGCGCCGGTCTTCGCGCCGCGGTTGTCCTCGACGACGTAGCCGTTGCCCTTGACGTCGACCCACGAGTCGTTGAACCCGCCGGACAGCTCCGTCCCGTCGAACGCGTTCCCCGCGATGCGCCCGCCGGACGTGCCCTCCTTGACGTCCACCGCCTCGGCGGTGGACCTGATCTTGTTGCCGGCGACGAGGTTGTTGTCGCTGCGGTCCGGCTGCCCGCCGGTCAGCGTGCCCCAGTTGTTGTGGGACGAGCCGAGGTAGACGCCCTCGCCGAAGCGGGGGTTCTCGCGGCCCGTGCGCGATATGGAGTTGTACTGCACGGAGTTGCCCGTGCTGAACCGCCGCAGATGGACGGCCTCGTCCCCGATGTTGCGGATCGTCAGTTCCTGGACGACCGACGCTTCCGTCCCGTCGAACATGACGCCCTTCTGGCTGTTCTGCAACGTGAAGCCGATCAGCCGCCAGTGCGCCGCGTCCTGGAGGTGGAAGCCGTACCCCTCGCCGGTGCCGCCGCCGTCCAGGACCGACTCCGGCGTCCCGCACACGAAGATCGGCCGGTCCCGCGCGCCGGACTTCTGGCTCAGGAACCGCCCCCGGAACGTGCCGGGGGCCAACTGGATGACGGTCCCCGGCTCGGCGACGTTGAGCGCTTCCTGCAGCTTGACGGCGTCCGTCACGGTGACGGTCGGCTCCGGGCAGGAGATCCGCTCGGTCGAGGTGGGCAGCGGGAACCGCTGCGCGCCGCCCGGCTCGCCCGCGCCCGCCCCGCCGCCCGCGCCGGCGGGGCCCGTCCCGTTCGGGGCGGGCACGTCCGCCGACGGCCCCGCCACGACGTCACCGCCGGACGGGACGTCCTCCGGGTCGTCGCCGGATCCGGTGGCGAGCACGACGAGCGCGCTGGTGGCGACCGCCCCGGCCACCAGGATCCCGGTGAACTTCAGATCGATCTTCACGATGCACCAGTTTCGCCCCGGTCGCGCGCGTTCCGCGCGTCAGGAGCACTTCCCGTCCTTGGTGAGCTTGCCGCCGTTCACCATCTTGTTGTCGCACTTGACGATGTTGCCGCCCTTGGTGTCGGCGATCCCGACGCCGTTGCCGCCGCCCAGGTCGATGGTGTTGCCGGTGAACGTGTTGTTCTTGCCCCAGCCGTCGATGATCTCGTGGGTCTGGAAGCCGTCCAGCGGGGTCCCGGTGCCCTTGTTGCCCTGGATCAGGTAGTTGTTGCCCTTGACGTCGATCCACGAGTCGTTGTGCTTGCTGCCGCCGGTCTTCGTCCCGTCGAACACGTTGTTCAGGATCTTGCCGCCGGACGTGCCCTCCTTGATGTCGACCGCCTCGGCGGTGGCCCGGATGACGTTGCCGCGCACGACGTTGTTGTCGCTCTTGTCGGGCTGCCCGCCGGTGATCTTCTTGAAGTTGGACTCGGCGCTGCCCAGGTAGACGCCCTCGCCGAACTTCTCGCGGCGCATCCCGGTGTTGTAGATCTTGTTGTACTGGACGGTGTTGCCGGTGGAGAACTTCCGCAGGTGGATGGCCTCGTCGCCGATCTGGTGGACGGTCAGCCCCTGGATGTACGACCCGTTGGTGCCGTCGCCCATCACGCCCTTCTGGCTGTTGCTGACGGTGAACCCGATCAGCCGCCAGTAGTTCGCGCCGTCCAGGTGCAGGCCGTAGCCCTCGTCGACGCCGCCGCCGTCCAGGACCGCCTTCGCGTCGCCGCACAGGTAGATCGGCTGCTGCTGGGTGCCGTCCGTCTTCGCGACGAACTTGCCCTGGTAGGTGCCGGGGTTCATCTTGATGACGTCGCCGGCCTTGGCGCTCCGCAGGGCCGTCTCCAGGCTCGCGGCGTCGCTCACCGTCGTGGTGGGCGACGGGCAGTCGATCTTGCCCTCGCCCTCGGGGACGGGCAGCGTCAGCGCCGGTCCGGCCGCGCCGCCGTTCCCCTCGTCGCCGCCGTCGCCGCCCTCGCTCTCCTCCTCGCCCGGCTCGGTCGCGCCCGGTGCGGGAGCGACCGGCTCCAGCGACGAGTTCTGCGACGCGTTGCCGGGTTCGGCGTCGTCGTCGCCGGTGAAAAGGATCACCAGCGAGCCGACCACGACGGCGCCGATCAGCAGGCCCGCGAGGAACTTGATATCGATTTTGACTGTCATCGGACGGTCTACTCCTTGGATCCGCTCTGGTGCGTCATTGCCGTGCCGTGCCGTGCGCCGACCGGCCCGATGGGCCGGGCCTAGTGGTCGACGCGTGTCCCCGCGGGCTGCCGTCGCTGCTGGTGCGGCGGCGCCGCGGGAGCGGTACGGCGGAGCAGGCGCACGGGGCGCTCCTCGAGTTTGGTCTGGTGCTCGTACGGGTGGGCGCCGCGCCGGCCGATCCGCATCCCCGCGCCCCGCGAACGGAACATGGAGACGGCGACCAGCAGGAAGACGCCCGCCCAGATGACGTTCATGGGCTTGAACACGCGCTTGACCCAGGTCCAGAAACCGGCGGTCTTGTTCCAGCCCTTGATGTTGTTGCCGGTGTTCTTGTACTGGCCTTTGGCGCGGTCGTAGTCGAGCGCGCTCGACCCGGACCCGCTGATGGTGTTCCCGGCGATGACCGTCGCGGAGACGTCGCCCTTCAGCGTGACGCCGTGCCGGGACGCCGACTGGACGGTGTTGCCCTGCAGCGTCACCGACGAGTCTCGAACGTACAGGGCGGTCTGGGTGCCGTGGATGACGTTCCCCGCGACGCTGCCGCCCTCGACGCCGTCCCGCAGCACGATGCCCTGCCGCTCCGGCCCCCGGATCTGGTTCCCCGAGATCTGCACCTGGGTCGCCATCTCGCGGGCCACGATGCCCATGTCGCCGCCGGTCACCCGGCTGTTCTGCACGGCGACGTTGTCGCCGCCGAGGATCTCGAACCCGTACCGCTCGTTGTTCTCGGCGGCGCTCCCGCTGATGAGGTTCTGGCCGAACGCCGTCGTCCCCTCACCGGACGCGGACGGGCCCTCCGCGAGCGGCTGCCCGTTGAGCGTGTAGCCGTTCCCGCCGTTGTCCCGGGAGTTGCAGTTCGTGATCCGCACGCCCTCGGTGCCGCGCGACAGGACGAACCCGTCGCCGCGGCTCCGCGACACCGTGGTGTTCTCGATCGTCGCGTTCTTCGCGAACCGGTGCAGCAGCACCCCGTTCACGAGGCTGCCGGTGATCTCGTTGTTCGCGAGCCGCGTCTGGTTCGACGCCGTCACGAAGATCCCGTAGGCGTTGCCGTCGAACGTCGAGTTCTCGATCGTCCCGCTGACCAGGCTCGCCTGCGGCACGTGGAAGGAGGTCGCCCCGCCCGCCCCGTTCGCGGCCTGCACCTCGATCTGGTCCTGGTTGCCGCGGGTCTGCTCGCGCGAGCCGTCCGGCATCCGCACCTGGTGCGGCGCCCCCGGCTGGGCCTGCTCGGCGGAGGAGTCCGGACGGTCCGAGCCCGTCAGCGAGACGCCGCCGGTGCGGCCGCTCCAGAAGCCGAGGTGCTTCACGTTCGTGTAGGTCATGCTGAACGAGCCGCCGATCGCCCGGATGTAGGCGCGGCCGTCGCTCACCTTCGTGTCCGGCGAGCGGGTCTCCTCGTTCCAGCTCGTGATGTTGACGGGGTTCTGCGCCGAGCCGTTGATCCGGACGCTCCCGCCCGCGCTCACGATCGACGCGAACGAGCCGGGCACGCTGCGCATCCGGATCGTCAGCGGCCCGGTCGAGCTCTGCAGGACCAGCTTGCCGCCCGCCGCCACCATGATGCTGACGTTCAGCAGGTACGACCCGTCGCCGAGCTGCTGGAAGTCCTCCCCGGCGAGCTTCTGCAGCTCCGACACGTAGTAGGGCTCGCGGCGCTGCGGCAGCATCAGGGTCCGGCCGTTGGCGGAGCTCATCAGCCGCGGCTGCCGCGCCTGGACGGCCGTCGCCCCGCCGCCCGCGATGTCCGACTCCTGCTGGGCGCGGGTCTGCATGACCCGCAGGTCCTCCTGGTCGACCAGCGTCGACTGCTGCTGCGCGGCCGTCGAGGTCACGTCGTTCACCCCCGGCATCTCCGGCGGGCGGTCCGCGTAGACGCGGTACGCGTACGTCCCGCCGCCCGCCAGGCCGAGCACCAGGACGGTCGTCAGGATTTTGCTGCCGCGCCCCTTCTTCGGGGGCGGGGCGGCGTGCGCCGGTCCGGACGGGACGGGGGCCGGGGGCGCGGGCGGGGCCGCCGGACCCGGGGGGCGGGACGGACCGGGCGCGTTCGCGGGTGCGTTCATCGCGGTCTCAGCTCCGTTCCGGCTGCGGGACGCCGCTGCGCGGCGTCGGGTGCGGGGGCGTCTGGGGCGGCTGCACCGGCAGCGGCCCGGTCGTCGTCGCGCCGTTCGGCGCCGCGGGCCGCGCGGCGGGCGGCGCGGGCTGCGGGCGCGGACCGGACGGCTGCGGGCCGTTCGGCCCCGTCTGCCACGGCGGCGCCGTGTTCCCGCCGCGGCGCCCGGCCGCGGTCGGGATCGGCTGCGGGACGGGCACCGGCCCGCCGGGCGGGGCGGCGTGCCGTCCCGCGACGGGCTGCCCGGCGGGGACGCCCGCCGGGGCGGCGCCGACCGGGACGCCCGCGGGCGCGGCCGCCGGGGCGGCCGGACCGGCGGGCGGGGGGCCGGCGGGGCGGCGCGGCAGGCTCCACACCTGCCGCTTCTCCATCGGCTGCTGCAACTCGTACGGGTGCAGGCCGGTGCGGCCGATGCGCAGGCCGCCGTTGCGCGCCCGCAGCATCGAGAACAGCACCATGAAGAACACGCCCGCCCAGATCAGGTTCATCGGGGTCAGGTAGCGCCGCGCCTTCATCCACAGCGACGCCGTGTCGGTCCAGCCGTCGGTGTTGTTGTCGTCCTCGGCGATGTCGCCGCTCGACCGGGACGTGCTGACCGCGCTCGTCCCCCGGCCCTGCAGGGTGTTGTTGCGGACCTCCGAGCCGTCGGCGTCCCCGACGAACGTGATGCCGTGCGCCGCCGCGCCCTTGATCACGTTCCCGGTCATCGTGCCGGACGAGTCGCGCAGGTAGATGCCGGTGCGGGCGCCGACGATCGTGTTGCCCGCGAGGCTGGCGTCCACGACGCCGTCCCGGACCGAGATCCCCTGCCGCACCTGCTCGGTGAGCTGGTTGCCGGAGATCTGCACCTCGGTGGCGCCCTCCCGCACGACGATGCCCATGTCACCGCCGATGATCTTGCTGTTCTGCACCGACAGCTTGTGCCCGCCGAGCAGCTCCACGCCGTAGTGGCCGTTGCCGCGGGCGACGCTGTTGCTGATCGAGCTGCCGCCGAACGTCTGCAGCGACTCGCCGGACGCCGACGGCCCCTCGGCCAGGGCCGCGCCGTTGACCGTGAAGCCGTTCTGGCCGTTCCCCTCGGCGGTGCTGTTGGTGACGCGGATCTTCTCGGTGGCCCGGGCGAGGACGAACCCGTCGCCGCGGCTGCCGGTCACCGTCGTGTTCGAGATGTTGGCGTTCTTGGCGAACCGGTGCATGACCAGCCCGTCCACCAGGCTGTTCTCGATCCGGTTGTTGGTGATCTGCGACTGGTTCGAGCCGGAGACGAACAGCCCGAACGCGTTCCCGGTGATCGTGGTGTTGTCGATGGAACCGGTCACCAGGTCGGCGGCCGGCACGTGGGTCGCGGTGCCGCCCGGCTCCTGGATCTCGATGTCGCCGGGGCCGCCGCCCCCGCCGCGGTTCTTGTTGGCCTCGAGGCGCTCCTGCTTGCGCTGGTGCCGCTCTTCCTTGGTGTAGCGCTTGTACTCGCTCTGGGGCCGGTCGGTGCCGGTCAGCGCGATGCCGCCGGTCCGCCCGCTCCAGAAGCCGAGCTGGGCGAACTTGGCGTGCTTCGCGTGGAACTCGCCGCCGACCGCGCGGATGTAGGCGCGGCCGTCCGCGGTCTCGGTGTCGGGGCGGTTCGTCCGGGGGTCCCAGCTGATGACCTGCACCGGGTTCCGCGCGGTGCCCTCGATGTCGATCTTGCCGCCGAAGCTGACGATCGAGGCGAACGCGCCCGGCAGGCTGCCCATCCGCAGGACCAGCGGGCCGTCGGGGTTCTTCAGCGTCAGCTCCGCCCCGTCGGCGACGTACACCGGGATGCCGAGCAGGAAGGAGCCGTCCGGCAGCCGCTTGAAGTACTTGCCGCCGTACTTGGCGAGGTCGGCGACCGTGTACGCCTGGCCGGTGTTGGGCAGTACGAGCGTCTTGCCGTGGCTGGAGCCGAAGATCTGCGGCTGCTTCCACTGCCCCGTCGCCTGCCCGCCGATCTGCAGGATCGCGGTCAGGACGGACCGGATCTGCAGGATCCGCTGGTCCTCCTGGTCGACGAGCGCCGCCTGCGTGTCCGCCTCACCGGCCGGCTGCCCGGGCTGCTGGGCGCCCTGCTGCTGCGCGCCCTGCTGCTGCCCGTTCTGCTGCTGCCCGTTCTGGGGTTGCCCGTTCTGGGGCTGGCCGTTCTGGGGTTGACCGTTCTGGGGCTGTCCGGAGGGCTGTCCGGACGGCTGGCCCGTGGGCTGCCCGGACGGCTGGCCGCCCTGGGTGGGCTGGCCGCCCTGGGTGGGCTGGGGGGTCGGCGCCGCGTGCGCCGGGGGAGCGGGCAGCAGCGCGACCACCGGGAGGAGGCCGATGCCGAGCGCGAGCCCGGCGGCCGCCGCCGTCCGCGGGCCGCGCCGGAGCGGGCCGGGCGGGCGCATCGCGCGCGTCCGCGTCAGGGGGGTGGGAAAGGTCACCTCAGCCAACTCCCTGCAGCGAGCTGGCGCTCTGCCCGGCGCCGCCGACCTGGTCGGCGGAGCGGGTCAGCCAGCCCTGCTTGTTCATGGTGATGAACGCGTACAGCTTGATCGGCAGCGAGATCATGATGATCACGAGGGCGGTCAGCGGCAGCAGCAGGATCTCCTTCGGGTGGCGCTTGAGGTGCGACCAGCCGCGCACGCCGCGGCCGAACAGCACCCAGCCGATGGCCAGCGTGATGCCGAGCGGGGTGAGGTTGTCGAGGATGCGGCTGAAGATCAGGTAGCCGAGCGTGACGCCCATCGTCACGGGGGTCAGCAGGATCTGCAGGACGGTGACCTTGGTGACGAACGGGGTCTTCCACAGCCAGCCCTTCCACAGGGCGGTGAGGTAGCAGCGGTAGGAGTTGCGGCTCCATCGGATGCGCTGCTTGAAGAAGGCGCGGAACGAGTCGGGGAACATGGAGATGGCGCGCGCGGACGACTGGTGCACCGTCTTGTAGCCCTGCGACAGCGTCAGCCAGGTGAGGCGCCCGTCGTCGCCGGCGATGCAGCGGCGGCCGAGGAAGAACTCGTTCTCCAGGTTCTCCACCACGGGGAGGATGACGGAGCGGCGGTACGCGGCCGTCCGGCCCGACAGGCAGGCGACGCCGCCCTTGGAGCCCATCGCCGGGACGTAGTCGTAGTAGCGCAGGTTGACGAGCCAGTCGGCGATCCGGCGCCACACGCTCGTCTCGCGCTGGTAGACGTTCTGCTGGGTGCCGACGCCGCCGACCTGGGGGTCCTCGAAGGGCATCTGGACGGCGTCCAGCAGGCCGGGCTGCCACCAGGTGTCGGAGTCGGCGAACACGATGATCTCGCCGCGGGCCGCGCGGATGCCGACGCCGAGCGCCGACCGCTTGCCCGAGTGCTCGTAGACGAGGACGTGCACGCGCGGGTCGGTGACCTGCGCCAGCCGCCGGTGCCCCTCGGTGTCGGCGACGTCGATCACGATGATGATCTCGCTGGGGTTCTGGGCGAGCCAGCTGTCCAGGCAGCGCATCATGATCTCGGGGTCCTCGCGGTACGAGGGGACCACCACCGAAACGGTCGTGCGGAAGTTGTTCACGACCGGCTTGTCCATGCGGGAGAGGATCACCCGGTAGAGCCAGAGCCCCCAGACCAGCAGTCCCGCGAACCCCAGCGGGATGAAGTCCCGCCAGTCGCCGCTGGAGAACGCCCCCGTCACCGAACTCCAGGCATCATCGAGCCACCCCGTGACAGACGACAATTCAAGTCCTTCCTCTCCTCGGGCTCCGGGGGAGAACCCGCAGACCCTTGCGACCCCGTGCCACCTCAAGTAAGAGGGACGAGCTCCCCCATTGGTTCACGTTTGCCAGATCCGGTCATGGCGCCCGGAAACGTGAGAGAGCTAGCGATGAGACCGTGCTTTGTCAAGGGTTAGGCGAGGATCGTTCCGAAAGCGATGTCCCGGCAATCGATGCGTAGGCCGGGGGACATGATTCTGAAACGCCCAACCATGAGTTGACCAGCCTGTTGAGGGCGAAATGTCCTGTTTGTCACTTAATGTTCGTTTGTGTGTACCAACCGGTAACGGAGTTGCGCCGTACATGTGAGTTGCGTCACTTTGTAGGCCCGATGGTAAGGCATGTGTGGCCCGGGTCCCGACGAATGCCGCCTTCCTGGTGGTTCTCGCTGGTTACCAGCGGGTAGCATGTCGTTGAGTTACTGACCAGTACGCAGTGCGGGGCCGTCGGCAGCCCGCCGAGCCGAACGGAGTCTCGAATGGGGCACTACAAGAGCAACCTCCGTGACCTGGAGTTCAACCTCTTCGAGGTGTTCAGGCGCCAGGACCTCCTCGGAAGCGGCCCGTACGCGGAGCTGGACGAGGACACCGTGCGCAGCATCCTCGACGAGGTGAACCGCCTCGCCGAGGGGCCGCTCGCCGACTCGTTCGAGGACGCCGACCGGAACCCGCCGGTCTTCGACCCGGCCGACGGCAGCGTCACCATGCCGGAGAGCTTCAAGAAGAGCTACCAGGCGTGGATGGACGCCGAGTGGTACCGCCTCGACCTCGTCCCCGCGTTCGGCGGCAGCGGCGCTCCCCGCTCGCTCACCTGGGCCGTGGCCGAGCAGGTCCTCGGCGCCAACCCGGCCGTCTACATGTTCTCCTCCGGCCCCGGCTTCGCCCAGATCCTGTGGCAGATCGGCACCCCCGAGCAGAAGCGCTTCGCCGAGCTGGCCCGGGAGCGGCAGTGGGGCGCGACGATGGTGCTGACCGAGCCGGACGCGGGCTCCGACGTCGGCGCGGGCCGCACCAAGGCCGTCGAGCAGCCGGACGGGACGTGGCACATCGAGGGCGTGAAGCGGTTCATCACCTCGGCCGAGCACGACATGTCCGAGAACGTGTTCCACCTGGTGCTGGCCCGCCCCGAGGGCGCCGGCCCCGGCACCAAGGGCCTGTCGATGTTCCTCGTGCCCAAGTACATGGTCGACCTCGAGACCGGCGAGCTCGGCGAGCGCAACGGCGCCTACGTCACCAACGTCGAGAAGAAGATGGGCCTCAAGGTCTCCACGACCTGCGAGCTCACCTTCGGTGAGAAGCACCCGGCCGTCGGCTACCTCGTCGGCGACGTGCACGAGGGCATCAAGCAGATGTTCCTCGTCATCGAGTACGCCCGCATGATGGTCGGCACCAAGGCGATCGCCACCCTCTCCACCGGCTACCTCAACGCGCTCGAGTACGCCAAGGAGCGCGTCCAGGGCGCCGACATGACGCAGATGACCGACAAGACGGCCCCGCGCGTCACGATCACGCACCACCCGGACGTCCGGCGCAGCCTCCTCACGCAGAAGGCGTACGCCGAGGGCATGCGGGCGCTCGTCCTGCTCACCGCCTCCTACCAGGACGCCGTGCAGATCGCCGAGCACGAGGGCCGCAAGGACGAGCAGGCCGAGAAGCTCAACGACCTGCTGCTCCCGATCGTCAAGGGCTTCGGGTCCGAGCGCGCGTACGCCCTGCTCGGCGCCGAGTCGCTGCAGACCCTCGGCGGCTCCGGCTTCCTGCAGGAGTACCCGATCGAGCAGTACATCCGCGACTCCAAGATCGACACCCTGTACGAGGGCACCACCGCCATCCAGGGCCAGGACCTGTTCTTCCGGAAGATCCTCCGGGACAACGGGGCGGCGCTGAAGGTGCTCGCCGGCGAGGTCAAGGCGTTCACCGAGAGCGACGCCGGCAACGGCCGCCTCAAGAACGAGCGCGCCGCCCTCGCCCGCGCCCTCGACGACGTCCAGGGCATCCTCGACCCGATGGTCGGGTGGGCGCTCTCCTCCATGGAGAACCCGAAGGAGCTGTACAAGGTCGGGCTGAACAGCAGCCGCCTCCTGCTCGCCCTCGGCGACCTGATCGTCGGCTGGCTGCTCTGCCGCCAGGCCGAGGTCGCGCTGACCGCCCTCGGCGGCGGGGACGTCTCCGACTCCGACCGGGCGTTCTACACCGGCAAGGTCGCCGCCGCGCAGTTCTTCTGCCAGACCGTCCTGCCGCGCCTGGCCGCCGACCGCGCGGTCACCGAGGCCACCACCCTGGACGCCATGGAGCTGCCCGAAGAGGCGTTCTGACGCGCCGTCCCGCACGTGCCGGGGAGGCCCCCTCGACCTCGCACCCCGACCGGGCCCGCCTCCCGCCTCCGGCACACGGCCCCCGCCGCACCGCGGCGGGGGCCGCTGCGCTCCCGGTGCCCGGACCGCTACCGTAAGCCTCGACCTCCCGCTCCCCCGACCGACCGGAGAGCCGATGCGCCCCTCATCGAGCGTCCCCCTCGCCGCGTTCCTCGCCGGGCTGCTGCTCGCGACCGGGTGCTCCGACTCCGGCGACGCGGAGGGGAGCGAGCCCTCGGCGGCCGCGTCGAGCGGAACGGCGAGCACGCCGGCGGCCCAGCCGGGCGAACTGGCCAGGGAGGGCTGGTTCGGCGACGCCGCCCTGCACGCCCGCGTCCAGATCACCGGCGTCCAGCGGCAGGGCGCCACGTCCGTCCTCACCTACACGGTGACGTCGATGGAGCAGGCGCCGAAGAGCGTCGCGTTCGCCGTCGACCTGCTGGACCCGGTCGGCCGCAGGCTCTACAAGCCGACGGCGCCGCCCGCCCCGCAGAACTTCGCGCCGAACACCCCGCAGCGGCTCACCGCCGCCTACCCGGCGATCCCGCAGAACGTCCAGCGGCTCACCGCCATCACGCCCGGCACCGCGGGCGAGTTCGCGGGCGTCCCCGTCACCGGGACCGGCGGCGCGCCCGCGAACGGCGGCCAGGGCGACGGCGGCAACCCCGCGTACCTGTACGACATCACCGAGGGCGAGATCAAGGACGTCACGTCCAGCGGCTCCGACGTCACCGTCAACCTCCGGACGGACGTCCTGTTCGCGTTCGACTCCGCGAAGCTGTCCGGCCGCGCCAAGCAGGTCCTCGACGAGGCCGCCCAGGAGATCAAGGCGAAGGCCGACCCGAACAAGCGGCCCCTCACCTTCAACGGGCACACCGACAGCAAGGGGAGCGACGGCTACAACCTCAAGCTGTCGCGGCAGCGCGCCGAGGCGGTCATGGCCGAGCTGGAGAAGCGGCTCGGCGGGGCGTTCAAGTACTCCGCGCACGGCAAGGGCGAGACCGAGCCCATCGCCAAGGAGGGCGGCAAGGACGACGAGAAGGCCCGCGCCCGCAACCGCCGCGTCGAGATCCAGTACGAGGTCCGCGAGGTCACCGAGGGCGTGAACGGCTCCACCACCGCGTCGGCTGACGGCCGCGGCGCCGCCGTCCCGCCCGCCGCGTTCCGCGCGTCCGACGGCGCGAAGGTCGCCAGCCGCTACGCCCGGTTCGGCGAGCAGAAGCGCCGCCTCGACGTCAAGCCGTTCTACCGGGACGGTGCCTACATCGTCGCCGTCTTCGAGATCGTGAACGAGGGGCCCGGCACCACGCCCCCGAACGCGGCGTACCCGCACCGCGACTACCCGGGCGGCGTGTTCACCTCGATGGCGATCCAGGTCCCCGGGAGCACCGACACCTACCGGGCCGTCCGGGTCGGCAAGGCCGCCCCCGGCAAGCCCGCCCCGTACGTCGGCTCCACCGGCGCCGCGTTCCGCACCGGCGTGGAGGAGCCCGTCCGGGGCTTCGCCTACATCCCGGCCCCGCCCGGCAACGTCTCCACGGTGACGTTCGTCGGCGGCCCCTTCGGCAACGTGGACAACGTGCCCGTGCAGTGAGCCGGTGCCGTGAACCTGGGAAAGCGGGCCGTGGCGTGAGCGGCGCCCGAGCGGCGGGCCGGGAGACGCGCGTCCTGCCGTCCTACGCGGCGGAGGCCGCCGAGGTGCCGTTCACGATCCTGCACTGGGACGAGTCCTTCGCCCGGGACACCACCTGGAACGAGCACTCGCACCCCTTCCACGAGCTGCTGTGGAACGAACGGGGCGCGTCCACGGCCGCCGTGGGGTCGCGGGTGTGGACGATCACGCCCGCGCTCGGCCTGTGGATGCCGGCGGGCACGCCGCACTCCGGCTCGGCGCCCGCGGGCACGTGGTGCCGCGCCGCGTTCTTCGGGTTCGGCGCCGTGAACCCGATCTCCCCGTCGTCCGTCGGCGTCGAGATCACCCCGCTGCTCCGGCTGCTGCTGGAGCGGCTCTCCGGCACGGGCCTGTCCGCCGGGTCGCGGGCGCTGACCGAGGCGATGGTGCTGGACGTGCTCGTCCCCTCGCCGCGCGAGCTGCTCCTGCAGGTGCCGTCGTCCGCCCTGCTGCGCCCGATCGCGGACGCCGTCCTGGCGGACCCGGCCGACCGGCGCACGCTCGCGGACTGGGCGGCGCACCTCGGCGTGAGCGCCCGCACGATCACCCGCGCCTTCCACGCGGAGACGGGCACGAGCTTCGCGCGGTGGGTCGCGGCGGCGCGCGCGCAGCACGCGGTGACGCTGCTCACACGCGGCTGGGAGATCGACGCCGTGGCCGAGGAGGTCGGTTACCGCTCGGCGAGCGCGTTCGGCGCGGCGTTCCGGCGCACGACCGGGCTGACGCCGGGGGCGTTCCGGGGACGTTGACGTCCCGATCGCGATAACGGCTGTCCCAAAGAGGTGATTGCGACAAGTCGGTCATTTCTCCTAAGGTGCGCACGAAGGCAAGCCTTACCTAAGTCGGTTGGCGCTTGCGGCGGATTCCAAAGGTGGAGAGCGGTTTGAAACGTCCACGTGGCCTGCACCTCATCGCGGCGGCGACCCTTCTGCTGGGCACCATCACGGCCTGCGGCGACTCGTCGGAAAGCACGGAACAGAGCGCCGGCGGCGGCGCGGGAACGTTCCCCGTGACGATCGAGCACGCGCTCGGCACCACCACCGTCGAGAAGAAACCGGAACGGGTCGCCACCGTCAACTGGGCCAACCACGAGGTGCCGCTGGCCCTCGGCGTCGTCCCGGTCGGCATGGCCGCCGCCAACTTCGGCGACGACGACGGCGACGGCGTCCTGCCGTGGGTGGACGAGAAGCTCAAGGAGCTCAACGCGGAACGCCCCGTCCTGTTCGACGAGACCGACGGCATCGACTTCGAGGCCGTCGCCGACACCGAGCCGGACGTGATCCTCGCCGGGTACTCGGGCCTCACCAAGGAGGACTACGCGACCCTCAGCGAGATCGCCCCCGTCGTGGCCTACCCCGACGCGCCCTGGGCGACGCCGTGGCGCGAGGTCATCCGGGTCAACGCCAAGGCGATCGGGCTCGACGCCGAGGCCGAGAAGCTGATCGAGGACATCGAGGGCGACATCTCCGCGGCCGTCGCGAAGCACCCGGGGCTCAAGGGCAAGTCGGCGATGTTCATGACGCACATGGACCCCAACGACGTCAGCGAGGTCGGCTTCTACACGACCCACGACACCCGCACGCTGTTCTTCGAGGACCTCGGGATGACGACCCCCGGCAGCATCGCCGAGGCGTCCAAGGAATCGGACAAGTTCTCCCAGACCGTCAGCTCCGAGCGGATTGACATGTTCGACGACGTCGACATCATCGTCGGCTACGGCGACGCCGAGCTGCGCGAGCAGATCAGCGACGACCCGCTGCTGTCGAAGGTCCCCGCCATCGAGCGCGGCTCGGTCTACCTGATGTCCGGCACCACCCCGGCGGGCACCGCCGCCAACCCGACTCCGCTGGCGATCTCGTGGGTCCTGGAGGACTACGTCAAGGCTCTCGCCGAAGCGGCCGCCAAAGTCAAGTGACGACGGCCGACACCGAACGCCCGCCGGACGCCGCCCTCGTGCGGCGTCCGGCGCGCGTGCGCGTGCTGTGGCTGCTCGCCGCGGTCGCCGTCCTGGCCGCGGCGATGCTCGCGTCCGTCGTGCTCGGCTCGCGGAACGTCGCCTGGGCGGACGTCTGGGCCGCGCTCGGCGGCGCGCAGGACACCATCGGGCAGGCGGCCGTCGCCAAGCGCATCCCGCGCACCCTGCTCGCGGTGCTGATCGGCGCGGCGCTCGCCCTGTCCGGCGCCGTCATGCAGGGCGTGACCCGCAACCCCCTCGCCGACCCGGGGATCCTGGGCGTCAACATGGGCGCGTCGCTCGCCGTCGTCTGCGGCGTCGCGTTCCTCGGGCTGTCGTCGCCCACCGCCTACATCTGGGTCGCGATGGCCGGGGCCGCGGTGTCCGCCGTGTTCGTCTACACCGTCGGCTCCCTCGGCCGCGGCGGCGCCACCCCGCTCAAGGTCGCGCTCGCGGGCGCCGCGGCGTCGGCGGCGTTCGCGTCCCTGGTCAGCGCCGTCGTGCTGCCCCGCAACGACATCGCCGGGGGCTTCCGGCTCTGGCAGATCGGCGGCGTCGGCGGCGGATCCTACGAGCGCATCGGGCAGGTCCTGCCGTTCCTCGCCGCCGGCTTCGCGATCTGCCTGCTGTCCGCGCGGGGCCTGAACTCGCTCGCGCTCGGCGACGACGTCGCGGCCGGGCTCGGCGAGCGCGTCGCCCTCATCCGCGCGGCGGCGGCCCTCGGCGCGGTCGTCCTGTGCGGCGCGGCGACCGCCGTCGCCGGGCCGATCGCCTTCGTCGGGCTGCTCGTCCCGCACGCCTGCCGGCTGCTCGTCGGCGTCGACCACCGGTGGCTGCTGCCGTCCACGGTCCTCGTCGGCGCGTCGCTGCTCACCCTCTCCGACGTCGTCGGCCGCGTGATCGCACGGCCCGAGGACATCGAGGTCGGCATCATCACGGCGATCATCGGCGCGCCGTTCCTCATCCACATCGTCCGCCGTCAGAAGGTGCGTGAGCTGTGAGCGCCCCGGCCCCCGCCGCCGTCCGGCCGTCCGCCGTCCAGGCCGTCGCCCGCGGCCGCCGCCGGCGCGCCGCCCGGCGCCGCGCCGTCCTCGGGACGCTCGCCGTGCTCGTGCTCGCCGGGTTCGCCGTCTCGCTGATGGTCGGCCGGTCGTTCTACCCGCCCGGCGACGTCGTCCGGGTGGTCCTCGGCGAGCAGGTGCCCGGCGCGTCCTTCACGGTCGGCCGGCTCCGGCTGCCCCGGGCCGTCCTCGCGGTCGCCGCCGGGTTCGCGTTCGGGCTGGGCGGTGTCACGTTCCAGACGATGCTGCGCAACCCCCTCGCCAGCCCCGACATCATCGGTATCAGTTCGAGCGCGAGCGCGGCCGCGGCCGTCGCGATCGTCGTGTTCGGCCTCGGCGGCACCCAGGTGTCGGTCTTCGCGATCGTCGCGTCCCTCGCCGTCGCCCTGCTGATGTACGTCCTGGCGTTCCGGGACGGCGTCGCCGGCATGCGGCTCATCCTGATCGGCATCGGCACCGCCGCGATCGGCGACAGCGTCACCTCCTACGTCCTGTCCCGCGCCGGCGAGTGGGACCTCCAGGAGGCCACCCGCTGGCTGACCGGCAGCCTCAACGGCACCACCTGGACCGAGGTCGTGCCGACCCTCGTCGCGCTGCTCGTCCTCGCGCCCGTCCTGCTGTTCCTGGCGCGCGACCTGTCGGCGCTGCAACTCGGGGACGACACCGCGTCGGCCCTCGGCGTCCGCGTCGAGCGCACCCGCATCGCGGTGGTCGTCGCCGCGGTCGGGCTGATCGCGTTCGCCACGTCGGCCGCGGGACCGATCGCGTTCGTCGCGTTCCTGTCCGGCCCCATCGCGGCCCGCCTGATCGGCACGGGCGGCTCCCTGCTGCTGCCCGCCGGGCTCGTCGGCGCCCTGCTGGTCCTCGTCGCCGACTTCGCCGGGCAGTTCGCGTTCGACCTGCGCTACCCGGTCGGCGTCGTCACCGGCGTCCTCGGCGCCCCCTACCTCATGTACCTGATCGTCCGCACGCACCGGGCCGGAGGCTCCCTATGACCGCGTCCCACACCCTCGTGGCCGAAAGCCTCACGCTCGGCTACGGCGACCGCACCGTCGTCGAGTCCCTCGACATGACGGTGCCGCCCGGCGCGGTCACGGTCATCGTCGGCGCGAACGCCTGCGGCAAGTCGACGCTGCTGCGCTCCCTCTCCCGCCTCCTCGCGCCCCGCGGCGGACGGGTCGTCCTGGACGGCCGCGAGGTGCACCGGATGCCCGCGAAGGAACTGGCCCGCACCCTCGGCCTCCTGCCCCAGTCGCCGATCGCGCCCGAGGGCATCACCGTCCTCGACCTGGTGTCCCGCGGCCGCCACCCCCACCAGGGCCTCTTCGCCCGCTGGAACGGCGAGGACGACGCGGCGGTCGCGGCCGCCCTCGAAGCGACCCGCACCACCGGCCTCGCGGACCGCGCCGTCGACGAACTCTCCGGCGGGCAGCGCCAGCGGGTGTGGATCGCGATGGCCCTCGCCCAGCAGACCGACCTGCTCCTGCTCGACGAGCCCACCACGTTCCTCGACCCGAGCCACCAGGTCGACGTCCTCGACCTGCTCACCGACCTGAACCGGTCCCGCGGCACGACGATCGTCATGGTCCTGCACGACCTCAACCTCGCCGCCCGCTACGCCGACCACCTGATCGCCCTCGCGGGCGGCCGCGTCCACGCGTCCGGCGCTCCCGGCGACGTCCTCACCGAGGACACCGTCCGCACCGTCTTCGACCTCGACAGCCGCATCATCGAGGACCCCGTCTCCGGCCGCCCCCTCATGCTCCCCATCGGCCGCCACCACATCCGCACGAAGCCCGAGGCGCCGTCCACGTCCCGCTGAGCCCGCCGTCACCCGCCGCATGGCATGCCAGACGGGCTTGAAGGACACCACGTTCAAAACCTTGCCGCCGGTTCGACGACCCGGTCATCCGATGGCACCACATCATGACCCGCTGAACAGGTGGGTCGTCATCGACGAGGCGGCGCCGGCCAGGCCGTTCGGCACGGTCGATCTGACGCGGCCTTGTCGGACCGGCCGGGGAGCGGGCTCCCCGGCCGGTCGCGGTGCTAGCTCCAGGCGAGCATGCGGAGGGGGTCCTCCAGCATGTCGCCGACGTCCCGGAGGACGCGGGACCCCAGTTCGCCGTCGACCATGCGGTGGTCGAACGAGAGGGCCAGCGTGGTGACCTTGCGGACCGCCAGCTCGCCCTCGTGCACCCACGGCATGTCGCGGATCTGGCCGAAGGCCAGGATCGCCGCCTCGCCGGGCGTGATGATCGGGGTGCCGGTGTCGACGCCGAACACGCCGACGTTGGTGATGGTGATCGTCCCGTCCGAGAGGTCCGCGGGGGACGCCTTGCCCGCGCGGGCCTTCGCGGCGAGGTCGTTCAGCGCGCGCGCGAGGCCGGGCAGGTCGAGGTCCTGCGCTTCCTTGATCTTCGGCACGATGAGGCCGCGGTCGGTCGCGGCGGCGATGCCGAGGTTCACGTAGCGCTTGACGACGATCTCCGCGCCGGACGGGCCGTCCTCCCACGTCGCGTTCACCATCGGGTGCCGCGCCACGGCCGTGAGCAGCGCGCGCGCCACCAGGAGGAGCGGCGACACCTTCACGTCCGCGAACTCTGGGAGCTCGCGGATGCGCTTGACCGCCTCCATGGTGCGCGTGACGTCGACCTGGAGGAACTCGGTCACGTGCGGGGCGGTGAACGCGGAGTCGGTCATGGCGGCGGCGGTCGCCTTGCGGACGCCCTTCACCGGGATCCGCTCCTCGCGCGGGCCCGCCGCGGCGCGGGGCGCCGGGGCCTCGGCCGCGGACCGGGCGGCGCGGACGTCGTCCCGGGTGATCGAGCCGTTCGGGCCCGAGCCGGTGATCGCCGCCAGGTCGACGCCGAGGTCCTTCGCGAGCTTGCGGACCGGCGGCTTGGCGAGGGGCAGGCGGCGTCCGTCCACAGGCTGTGGACGGACGGGCGCCGCCGGGGCGGCCGGGGCGGGCGCGGGCGGGGGCGCGGCGCCGTTCGCCTTGCGGGGGCGGCGGCGGGTCGTGCCCTCCTTCACCCCGTAGCCCACGAGGACGGGCGTGCGCTTCGGCTTGTCGGGCGCCGTCATGCCCGGCTCGTCCGCCGTCGGGACGGCGTCGGTCTCGCTGAGCGCCGCCGCCTGCGCGGGGGGCTCGGACACCGGGGTCGCGACGGCGCCGCCCGCCGCGCCCACCGCGATGATCGGCGTGCCGACGTCCACCGTCTCGCCCTCGGAGACCAGCAGTTCGGCCACCACGCCCTCGAACGGGCAGGGCAGCTCGACGATGGCCTTGGCCGTCTCGATCTCGACGATCGTCTGGTTGATCTCGACGGTGTCGCCCGGCTGGACGTGCCACTTGACGATCTCGGCCTCGGTGAGGCCCTCGCCGACGTCGGGAAGCTTGAACAGGTTCGTGTCGGTCACCGGCGTCACCACGCGAAGGTCCGGTCGACCGCGTCGAGGATGCGGTCGAGGTCGGGCAGGTAGTGGTCCTCGAGGCGGGACGGCGGGTAGGGCGTGGAGAACCCGCCCACCCGGAGCACCGGCGACTCCAGCCGGTAGAAGCAGCGCTCGGTGACGCGCGCGGCCAGCTCGGCGCCGTACCCGCTGAAGACGGGCGCCTCGTGGACGACGACGCAGCGTCCCGTCCGGTTCACCGAGTCGGCGACGGTGTCCATGTCGAGGGGGTTCAGCGACCGCAGGTCGATCACCTCCAGGGACCGGCCCTCGCCCGCGGCGGCGGCCGCCGCCTCCAGGCACGTCTTCACCGACGGCCCGTAGGCCAGCACGGTGACGTGCTCGCCCGGACGGACGACGCGCGCCGCGTCGAACGCCGTCCAGTCGGCGGAGTCGACGTCGACCTCGGCCTTGTCCCAGTACCGGCGCTTCGGCTCGAAGAAGATCACCGGGTCGGGGCAGGCGACCGACTGCTGGATCATCGCGAACGCGTCCGCCGGGTTGGAGCAGGCGACGACGCGGAGCCCGGCGGTGTGCGTGAAGTACGCCTCGGGCGACTCCGAGTGGTGCTCGACCGCGCCGATGCCGCCGCCGCACGGGATCCGGACGACGACGGGCAGGTCGAGCGCGCCGAGCGAGCGCATCCGCATCTTCGCGAGCTGCGTGATGATCTGGTCGGCGGCGGGGAACACGAACCCGTCGAACTGGATCTCGACGACCGGCCGGTAGCCGCGCAGGGCCAGGCCGATCGCGGTGCCGACGATGCCCGACTCGGCGAGCGGGGTGTCGATCACCCGCTCCTCGCCGAAGTCCTTCTGCAGCCCGTCGGTGATGCGGAACACGCCGCCGAGCTTCCCGACGTCCTCGCCCATGATGAGGACCTTCGGGTCGTTCTCCATGGCCTTGCGCAGGCCGGTGTTAATGGCCTTCCCCAGCGTCAGGGTCTCCGCGGTCATGACGCGACCTCTTCCTCGAACGACGCCAGGTAGGCGGCGAACTGCTCCTGCTCCTCGGTCATCAGCGGGTGGCGCTCGGCGTACACGTGCTCGAACAGCGCCTCGGGCCGCGGGTCCGGCAGGGCCAGGCAGCCCTTGCGCAGGTCGGCGGCGACGGTCTTCGCCTCGTCCTCGACCCCGTCGAAGAACGCGGCGTCCGCCAGGTCGCCGCGGGTCAGGTACGCCTTGACGCGCTCGATCGGGTCCTTGAGCTTCCAGGACTCCTCTTCCGCCTTCATCCGGTAGCGGGTCGGGTCGTCCGTCGTGGTGTGGGCGCCCATCCGGTACGTGTACGCCTCGATGAGCATCGGGCCCTGCCCGGTGCGGGCGGCCTCCAGGGCCTTGCGCGTGACGGCGAGGCACGCGAACACGTCGTTGCCGTCCACCCGCACGCCCGGGAACCCGTAGCCCTGCGCGCGCTTGTAGAGGGGGATGCGCGTCTGCTTCTCCAGCGGCTCGGAGATGGCCCACTGGTTGTTCTGGCAGAAGAACACGATCGGCGCGTTGAACACCGACGCGAACACGAACGCCTCGTTCACGTCGCCCTGCGAGGTCGCGCCGTCGCCGAAGTAGGCGATCGCCGCGCCCGCCGACGGCGAGCCGAGGACGCCGTCCCGCTGGATGCCCATCGCGTACCCGGTGGCGTGCAGCGTCTGGCTGCCGATCACGATCGTGTACAGGTGGAAGCCGTGCTCGGCCGGGTCCCAGCCGCCGTGGTTGACGCCCCGAAACAGCCCCAGCAGGTTCAGCGGGTCCACGTCGCGGCACCACGCGACGCCGTGCTCCCGGTACGTCGGGAACACCATGTCGTGCTCGGAGAGCGCCCGGCCGGAGCCGATCTGCGCCGCCTCCTGGCCGAGCAGCGACGCCCACAGGCCCAGCTCGCCCTGCCGGGTCAGCGCCACGGCCTCCCGGTCGATCCGCCGGGTGATCACCAGGTCGCGGTAGAGCGCGCGGACGTCGTCCGCGGACAGCTCGAGGGGGTAGTCGGGATGCTCGACGCGCTCGCCCTCGGGGGTGAGCAGCTGGACGGGCTCTGGCTCGGCCGTCGCGGCGGTGGCCGGCGCGCCTCGCACGGAGTCGATCGTCATCGATGACACTCCTCGTTCGGGGCCGGAACACGGGATCGCCGCACGCCGGCCGGGGTCAGTGACCTTGTACCCGGTAAGGGACGAAGGCCGCTTATGCCATCGTGGCAGACGTCACACCGTGCTGTGCAAGTCCCGCCTGACGGGTTCCCTACCCCGATCGGCGCCGCCGATCCCCGGACGCGCCGCGGCCGCCGCCGTCCGTCACCGGCCCGTCACTCGCGGGACAGGACCCGGGTGACCCCGGCCGCGACCGTCAGGCCGAGGACCAGGCCCGCCGCGACGATGAAGTTCGCGATCCACTGCGAGACGCCCTTCGGGGCGAAGAGCCCCTCCTGGCCGAGGGTGCCGATCGGGAGGATCAGGTCGAGCGTGTAGAAGAACGCGTTGAAGTGCGGGCTGTCGTCGCTGTTCAGGACGTCGGGCTTGTCGATCGAGAACACGATCGTCCCGAACGCCAGCAGCCCGATCAGCCAGGTCGCCGCCCGGAACGGGCGGTAGCCGTAGCCGACGAGCCCGTCCTGCATCAAGCCGATGACCTTGCGGAGGATCCCCTGCGTCTTGCGGCGGTCGCGGGCCTTCGCGAGCAGCACCGACCGCCCGTCCGCGTCCAGCCCCAGCGCCCGGTACGTCTGCGCGAGCCGCTCGTACGGCTGCGGCGCGTACCCATCGGTGTCGCGGCGCAGCCAGCCGAGCCGCTCCTTCGCCGTCATCGGCGGGTCGAGCGTCTCGTACTGGAGGCCGTCGAGCTGGAAACGCTCCGCCCACGTGTCGGCCGCGTCCCGCAGCAGGTTGATGCGGGCGTACGACAGGTCCGCGACGCCCCGGATCGGCTCGGCGGGACGCAGCAGCACCTCCTCCGCCTGGACGCGCTGCAGGCTCAGCGCCGTCCCGTCCGGGTTGAACAGCCGGGCCTCGCTGAAGCTGAGCTGCCCGGTGACGCGCGCCCCCGCGAACGACGCCGCGCCCTCGGCGACGAAGCCGTCCGAGCAGTACACGTCGTTCTCCACGCCCAGGTCGTCGCAGTTGAGCGCCGTCCGGCCCTGGTTGACCAGGCGCGCGCCGACGAACGACAGGTAGCCGCCGACGCGGGCGCCGCGCAGCCGCACCTCGCCCTCGGCGGTGAACCCGCCGTCGCAGAACACGTTCGCGGCGACGTCCAGCCGGCTCGCGGTCAGCGCGGCGCCGCCCGGGTTGTGCAGCCGCGCCTTCCGGAAGATCAGCTGCCCGCCGATGCGCGCGCCCGGGAGCCGCACCTCGCCGGTCGCGGCGAAGCCCTGGTCGCAGTACACGTTCGCCTCGACCGTCAGCCGGTCGGCCAGCAGCGCGTCGCCGTCCGGGTTGGACAGCTGGACGCCCGACATGTTCAGGATGCCCGTCACGTTCGCGCCGTCCAGCCACAGGCCGCCGAAGATGTGGCTGCCCTCCAGCCACAGGTGCCCGTCGACGCGGGTGCCGGACGCCACCAGCCCGGGCAGCCGGCAGCGCATCAGGTGGACGCTGTTCATGCTCGCCCAGTACAGGTGCGGGGCCTCGTCGAACGCGCAGCCGGTCAGCGCCAGCGGGACCTCGACGGCCGCGTGCCCCAGGTTCAGCGAACCGAAGACGCGGGCGCCGTTCAGCCGGACGGCCGCGACGTGGCCCGGCGCGCGCTCGACCGCCCCGGCCAGCAGCGCGACCAGCACCTCCGCGCGGATCAGCCGGTCGTGGCCCCAGCGGCCGGCCTGGCTCGGATCGTCCAGCGCGGGGTCCCCGGAGGACAGGTCGACGAGCTCGCCCTTCGGGAACGCCTCCCACAGGCGGCGTTCGGACGGCGACAGGTCCTCGATGTTCATGTATCGGCTCCGGTGGTCCGGGGGGACGGTGGGCTGCTTTCGTCAATGGTGCCGTACGCTTCAGGTCGTCAGGAAAATCGCAGATCAGTGAGGGGGCGGTCGTGGCGCGTGTCGTCGTCGACGTCATGCTCAAGCCGGAGATCCTCGACCCGCAGGGGCAGGCGATCGCCCGGAAGCTGCCGCAGCTCGGGTTCGAGGGCGTCGTCGCGGTCCGCCAGGGCAAGCGGTTCGAGGTCGAGCTCGAGGGCGAGGCCGACGAGGCGGCACTGGAGCGGGTCCGCAAGATCGCCGAGACGCTGCTGGCGAACCCGGTGATCGAGAACTTCGAGGTCCGGGTGCTCTGACCGGAATGGCGGAAATGCCGAACCGGTGATCCGCGCGTTCCGGCGCGGTCCCCTTTCCGTGAAACGTTGACCACGTCACCGAGGATTCACGTAAAGACCCGACAGTGTGGCGATTACGCGTGTTTCCGCCGGGGAAGCCTTACCTGCGGCCGAGTCTTCGAACACGCTCCGGGGACGGGGGACGTCCGAGCGAGCCGGGGCATGACACGAGGTGTCACGGTGGATGTCACCTTCACCCTCGCGCTGCCCCGCGAGGCGCCGACCGTCCCGCTGATCCGGCGGCTCATCGGCGACGCCCTGCGCGGCCTCGGCGCCACCGAGGACTGCGTCGACGACGTCCTCGTCGCCGCCTCCGAAGCCTGCACGAACGTGATCCGGCACTCCCGCGCGACCGGCGACTACCGGGTCGCCGCGCGGGTCGACGAGTCCGTCTGCGAGCTGGAGATCGCCGACCGGGGCCGCGGACCGCGACCGGCCCCCGCGGAACGCGGGGTTTTGAGCGAATCGGGGCGCGGGCTTAAAATCATGCGCGCACTGGTGGACGACCTCGACATCGACCACGCGCCCGACCGGGGCACCGTCGTCCACCTGCGGAAGCGGCTGACCTGGCGAGACGGGGCACTGGTTCGCCGCCCGGACGACCGGCTCATCACGAGTGCCGGGTAGATTGGTACGCGCGCGGGGGGATATGCGACGCGCAGCGGTGATCGACGGAGACCACCCGACCGTCCGCGGCCGCACCTCATTTCGGAGGAACAGAACAGATGGACGCTGCCCGGGTTGGGGTCATCACCTTCCCAGGTTCCCTTGACGACAAAGACGCAGCACGCGCGATCCGGCTCGCGGGAGCCGAGCCGGTCGCCCTGTGGCACGGCGACCACGACCTCCGGGGCGTGGACGCCGTCGTGCTGCCCGGGGGGTTCTCCTACGGGGACTACCTGCGGGCCGGGGCGATCGCCCGCTTCGCGCCGCTGATGACCGAGGTGGTCGCGGCGGCGGGCGCGGGCCTGCCCGTGCTCGGCATCTGCAACGGCTTCCAGGTGCTCTGCGAGTCGCACCTGCTGCCGGGTGCGCTGCTGCCCAACGCGGGCCTGCACTTCGTGTGCCGCGACCAGCGGCTCCGGCTCGAGAACGCCGGCACCGCCTGGACGAGCGAGTACCGCGAGGGCCAGGAACTGGTCATCCCGATCAAGAACGCCGACGGACGGTACACCGCCGACCGGGAGACGCTGAACGAGCTGGCCGAATCCGGCCGCATCGTCGCCCGGTACGTCGACCTGAACCCCAACGGCTCCCTCGACGACATCGCCGGGATCACCAACGAGGCCGGCAACGTGGTGGGGCTCATGCCGCACCCCGAACACGCCGTGGAGTCCCTGACCGGCCCGTCCACCGACGGGCTCGGCTTCTTCACCTCGATCGTCAAGAGACTGGTCAACGCATGAGCGAGCAACGGCACGACGTATCCGAGCGCAGGGCCCGGGACAACTCCGACGAGCCCTCCCTCGAGTGGCTCGCCGAGCTGAGCTCCGACGCCGACGACCCCGAGCTCCAGCCGGTCGACCCGTCGGTCACCCAGGGGTTCGCCGCCATCCTCGAAGAGGACGACGACGCCCCGCAGGACCCCGCCGAACCACCGGCGCCCGCGGCCGCCGAGCCGTCCGGCCCCGCGCCCGTCCCGCCGGCCGGCCCCGCCCAGGGCCCCGCGCCCGTACCGGGCGGCGACCCGGCCGCCGGGGAGTTCGCGCGCGCGCTCGCCGAGGAGCAGTCGGGCGCCGTTCCGGGCACGGTCGGCGCCGACCCGACCGTCACGATGCCCGACCCGAACGGCGCCCCGGTCAGCAGCCGCACCGGCGGCTTCCCGGCCCTCGGCACCGGCCCGCTCCCGCGCGTGGCCCCCGCCACCGGCGGCTTCCCGGCCGTGGGCCCGGGCACCGGCCCGCAGCCCGCCGTGGGGCAGGGCCCCGGCCCGTTCGACGGCGGCCCGGGCACGGGCCCGCAGCCGCCGGTGGGCCCGAACACGGGCGGTTTCCCGGCGGTCGGCCCGGGCACCGGCCCGCAGCCCGCCGTGGGGCAGGGTCCCGGCCCGTTCGACGGGGGCCCGGGCACGGGCCCGCAGCCGCCGGTGGGTCCGAACACGGGCGGTTTCCCGGCGGTCGGCCCGGGCACCGGCCCGCAGCCCGCCGTCGGCCAAGGCCACGGCCCGTTCGGTGAGCACAGCCCTGGGACGGGCGGTTTCCCGGCGGTCGGTCCCGGTACGGGCCCGCAGCCGCCGGTGAGCCCGAACACGGGCGGTTTCCCGGCCGTCGGCCCCGGCACCGGTCCCCAGCCCGCCGCGGGCCAGGGCCCCGGCCACGGCACCGGCGGTTTCCCGGCGGTCGGCCCCGGCACCGGCGGCTTCCCGGCCGTGGGGCCGGGCACCGGTCCGCAGCCCGCCGTGGGCCCGGGGCCGGAGCAGCAGTACTCGGGCGCCGACGCCCTGTTCGCGATGGGGACGGGCGCCTCGCCGTCCGGCGACGGCCTCCCGCACGTGGAGTTCCCCCCGGGGACGGGCCTGCAGGGCGTCGTCATGGGCCGCGGCGCCGGGACGTCCGGCGGCGGCTTCGACGAGCCCGACGAGGCCCCCCGGTACCCGGCCAGCCCGACGACCGGGTCGTTCCCGGCGATCGGGACGGGCACGGGGCCGCAGGCATCCCTGAACCCGGACAGCGACCCGTTCCCGCCGCTCGGGCAGAGCGGCACCGGCCCGCAGCCCGCCGCCGGCGGCGGCACGGGCCCGCAGGACGCGGTCTCCCCGGAGCCGGCGCCCGCCCCGGGCGAGGGCGGCGAACCGTTCCCGGCCGTCGAGCCGGGCCCCGGGACGGGCCTCCAGCCGGCGCTCGGCGCCGGCCCGCGGCCCGAGATCCCCCAGGGGACGGACACGGTCGCGGTCGCGGCGGCCACCCCGGACCGGCCGCAGCCGTACGTCGAACTCGGCATGAAGGACGACGAGTACCGGCGGGTCCGCGAGATCCTCGGCCGCCGCCCCACGTCGGCCGAGCTGGCGATCTACTCGGTCATGTGGAGCGAGCACTGCTCCTACAAGAGCTCGAAGGTGCACCTGCGCCAGTTCGGCGACAAGGCGCCGCAGACGGACGCGCTGCTCGTCGGGATGGGCGAGAACGCGGGCGTCGTGGACGTCGGCCAGGGCTGGGCGGTCACGTTCAAGGTCGAGTCGCACAACCACCCGTCCTACGTGGAGCCCTACCAGGGCGCCGCGACGGGCGTCGGCGGCATCGTGCGCGACATCATGTCGATGGGCGCCCGCCCGATCGCGGTGATGGACTCGCTGCGGTTCGGCCCGGCGGACGCGCCCGACACGCAGCGGGTGCTGCCCGGCGTGGTCGCGGGCGTCGGCGGCTACGGCAACTCGCTGGGCCTGCCCAACATCGGCGGCGAGACCGTCTTCGACGCGTGCTACGCCCAGAACCCGCTGGTCAACGCGCTGTGCGTCGGCGTGATGAAGCACGACGACATCCAGCGCGCGGTGGCGCCCGGCCCGGGCAACAAGGTGATCCTGTTCGGGGCCGGGACGGGCCCGGACGGCATCGGCGGCGCGTCCGTCCTGGCGTCGGCGACGTTCGACGACGAGTCGCAGCAGAAGCGCCCGTCCGTGCAGGTCGGCGACCCGTTCATGGAGAAGCTCCTGATCGAGTGCTGCCTGGAGCTGTTCCGCGAGGACCTCGTGGTCGGCGTGCAGGACCTCGGCGCCGCCGGGGTGTCGTGCGCGACGACCGAGCTGGCGGCCGCCGGCACCGGCGGCATGGACGTCGAGCTCGACGCCGTCCCGCTCCGCGACGCGACGCTGCGCCCTGAGGAGATCCTCATGAGCGAGTCGCAGGAGCGCATGATGGCGGTCGTCACCCCGGAGAACGTCGACCGCTTCATGCAGATCTGCGCCCGCTGGGAGATCCCCGCCACGGTGATCGGCACGGTCACCGACACGGGCCGGCTGGTGATGCGCTGGCAGGGCGAGACGATCGTCGACATCCCGCCGGGCACCGCCGCCGACGAGGGCCCGGTCTACCGGCGTCCGCTGGAGCCGCCGCACGACCTCGGCGCCCTCCAGGCGGACACGCCGGGCCGGCTGACCCGCCCGTCCACGGGCGACGAGCTGCGCCGGACCGTCCTGTGGCTGGCCGGGTCGCCGAACCTGGCGGGCAAGACGTGGGTGACGTCCCAGTACGACCGGTACGTCCTCGGCAACACGGTCCTGGCGCAGCCGGAGAACGCGGGCGTGGTGCGGATCGACGACGAGTCGGGCCTGGGCATCGCGCTGTCGCTGGACGGCAACGGCCGGTACACGCGCCTCGACCCGTACTCGGGCGCGCAGCTCGCGCTGTCGGAGGCGTACCGGAACGTCGCCGCGACCGGCGCCCGCCCCCTCGCCGTGACGAACTGCCTCAACTTCGGCTCCCCGGAGGACCCGGGCGTCATGTGGCAGTTCCAGCAGGCCGTGACCGGCCTCGCGGACGCCTGCGAGTACCTCGGCGTCCCCGTCACGGGCGGCAACGTCAGCTTCTACAACCAGACCGGCTCGACGCCGATCAACCCGACGCCGGTCATCGGCGTGCTGGGCGTCCACGAGGACGTCCGGCGGCGGGTGAACATGTCGCTGACGACGGACGGCGCGACGATCGCGCTGCTCGGCGAGACCCGCGAGGAGTTCGGCGGGTCCGAGTGGGCGCACGTCGTCTACGGGCACCTGGGCGGGCTGCCGCCGCTGGTCGACCTGGCGGCGGAGCGCGCCCTCGCGAACGTCCTGCAGCTGGCCGTCCGGGACGGGCTGGTGACGACGGTGCACGACCTGTCGGACGGCGGCCTGTCGCAGGCGCTGGTCGAGTCGTGCCTGCGCGGCGGCCTCGGCGCCCGGGTCACCCTGCACGGCGACCCGTTCGTCCAGCTGTTCAGCGAGTCGGTGGCGCGGGCGATGGTCGCGATCCTGCCGGGTGCGGAGGCGAAGGTCGCCGCGCTGTGCGAGGCGCACGGCGTCCCGGTGGCCCAGCTCGGCGTGGCGGGCGGCGACGCGCTGTCCGTGACGGTCGCGGGGCAGGACGAGCTGTTCAGCATCCCGCTGCACGAACTGCGCGAGTCCCACGAGCGCATGCTTCCGAGCTACGCGGACTGACGACGCGGCGAAAGGCGCCCTCCCGACCGGAGGGCGCCTTTTCGCGTGCCTGTCGGAGGCGGCCGGCAGACTGCCCGCATGCCGGCTGCAGCGGACGACTACCGATGGATTTATGAGAAACCGTTCGGCGAACTGATCGAGGGCTACTGCGCGACCCTGGTGCGCGGCATGACCCCGCAGGACTTCCTCCGGGCGATGCGGGCCGAGGCCGACGGCGACCTGCGCGGGTACGCCGAGCTTTCGAACCGGACGTGGGCCTGCTGGGACGAGTTCGAGGACGATCGGCTCCTCATCGGCGCGACCGTCGTCCCGGGCGACGGGGGCGACTGGGTGCTGGGGCTGGAGATCAACGGCTATCTGGGCATTCAGCGGCGTCTGGTGGAGCCGGTGTCGCGCGGAACCCGCCTGATCTCCCACTTCCGCAACGTGAACGCCGTAGGCGACTTCAACCGGTGGGAGGACGGCGAGCTGCGGACCGAGTTCGAGCCGCTCTTCCCCACCCAGAGGGGCGGCGCCGCTCCGGACGAACTGGTCCCCCTCATGGCGGAAGTGGGATTCGACCTCGATGAGCACAGGGAACAGGTCGACTTCGACCCGACCGCATGCGCTTTCGCTCTGGCGGAACGGCTCACCGGAGTCCGGCTCACCGCCGACGTCCTCAGCGATGCGACTTTTTCGACCGGCCTTGTCGCGAAAGGTGCCTACTAGCCCCGCAGTGCGCGTTTGACCCTCCTGTAAGGGGAGGTTCGACACTGGATTCGTGTTGAGCATCGGTGAGTTCGCGAACATGACGGGCCTCAGCGTGAAGGCGCTGCGCCACTACGACGAGAAGGGCGTCCTCTCCCCCGCGGAGGTCGACGCCGCGACGGGGTACCGGCGCTATTCGGAGGGCCAGGTGCGGTCGGGCGCGCTGGTCCGGGCGATGCGCGACGCCGGGCTGCCGCTGCCGGCGGTCGCGGCGGCGGTCCGGGACGGCGACGCGGCGTCCGCGCTGGACGAGCACCGGCAGCGTGTCCTCGCCGACCGCGCCCGCGAGGACGCGGCGTTCGAGAACGCCCGGCTCGTCGTGTCGTCCTTCGCGGCCCCCGTCGAGGTGACCGAGCGCGAGAGCCCCGCCCGCCCCTACGTGGCCCGCGCCCTCGCCGTGCGGACGGACGGCGACCACGAGACCGACGACGAGGCGGCGAACGACCTGCTGATGGGGCTGCTCGCCGACTTGCGGAGCGACGGCCTCGGCCCGTCCGGGCAGTTCTGGACGGCCGTGCGGGAGGGCGACGCCCCGGACCGCGCGGAAGTCGTGTGCTGCTGGCCGACGGCGGAGCCCGCGCCCGACGGGTGGGGCGGCCCCGGCACGGTCGTCGGCGTCCTGCCCGAGCGCCGCGAGCTCGTCGCGACCTGGCGCTCGGCCACCGGCGGGCCGCTCCCGGAGGGCTCGGTGCACCCGGCGGTGGTCGCCCTGTTCGACGCCGTCGCCGCCCGCGGCGTCGCCGTGTCCCACGACGAGGTGCGCCAGGCGGTCCTGGGCCGGGACGAGCACGACCACTCGGTGGAGGTGTCCGTCACGATCGAACAGCCGTGACGGGCCCGGTCCCTCAGCGGACCGGGTGGGCGTTCTGGTAGGCGAGGCGCTCGTCGGCGGCGTCGGCGACGGCGGTGAGGAAGTCGTCGAGGGCGGCGAACTCCTCCCAGGGCTCCCGGCCCGCCGCCCGCGCGAGCCGGCCGACGAGCAGGTCTTCGAGCTCCGGGACCCGCTTGCCCTTCCACACCTTGTCGGCCACGCTCACCAGCAGGTCCTCCAAGGTGACGCCCGGGTCGGTCCAGGACGCGTGGGTGGCCGCGAAGCGGGCGAGGCCGGCGTCGAAGCCGTGCCGCAGCAGCAGGTCCCGCCCGGCCGCCTCGTGGGACGAGCCGGGCCCGGAGAGCTCGGCGACGTGCAGGGTCTTGCCGATGTCGTGGGTGGCGGCGCCGACGAGCACGGCCCGCCGGTCGAACCGGACGTCCGGGTGCCGCTCCGCGACCCAGTCGGCGAGCCGCGCGGCGACGTCGTGGACGAGGCGGAGGTGGGCGGCCAGCCGCGGCGGGCACTCCAGCGACCGCAGCAGCCCGGCGACCTCGTCCGGCAGCGGCCGCAGCGGCGGCCCGCCCGCCCCGTCCAGCACGCGCGCCAGCGCGGCAGAGGAACCCACGCGCCCTCCCGGAGGGGATCAGAAGACTGAGATGTGGACGTGGTCGTAGTGGTTGGCGGTGGCGCCGCCGCGGTTCTCCATCGTGCGCCAGCCGGGGCTGCGCATGTCGTAGATGCGCTGCCGCCAGATGACGTACTTGATGCCGAGCTGGCTGGCGTGGGAGATGGCGTAGTCGGCGACCTGGTCGCCCTGGGACTTGGCGCTGCCGGACGCGACGGCGCCGCCGGTCGTGACCATGAAGTCGCAGGCGCGGCCGGTGGCGTGGTCCTGCGGGTCGCCCGCGTAGCGGACGCAGCCGATGGTCGGGAACGGTCCGAACTCGACGTCCATGGTGTTCTTGACGTTGAGCATGCGGGACGTGACGCCGCCCATGCCGGTGCTCGGCGACTCGGGCTTGTACTTCTTGACGAGCTGCTTGATCTGCGCCTGGCGGCCCTTCAGCTCCTTGATCTCCTTCTCCAGGGCGTCGATCTTCTCTTCGGCCTTCTTGCGCGCCTGGTTCTGCTCGTCGATCAGCGTCTGGATCTGCTCGACCTTGCCCGCCTTGTTCTGCGCGAGGTGGCTGATGAGGCTGGCGTTGCTGAGCAGGTCGGTGGGCTCGGCGGCCGCCAGGAACTGGACGGTCGGGTCCTCGCCGCCGGTCATGTAGCGGGTCGCGGCGAGGCGGGCGACGACCTCGCGGGCGGCCACCAGGTCCTTCTCCAGCACCTTGGCCTTCTTCATGGCCTCGGTGACGGCGTACCGGGTGTCCTTCAGCTTCGCCAGGTCGCCGCCGTACTCGTTCTCCAGCTTCTCGATCTGGTTGCTGAGCTGCCTGAACTTCTCCGAGTCGCCCGGGTCGGCCATGGGGGCGGCGACGGGTGCGGCGGCCGCGGTCGGTGCCGACGTGCCCAGCAGGGGCAGGGCGGTCGCGATGGCGAGCACGGCCACGGCGGCACGGCGTCCGCCGCGCCGAAGGGCGGTGGAGGTGGGGGTCTCCACGTCCTCTCCTCAGGTCAATGAACAGTAAAGAACCGTCTGCCGCACGGCCAAGGCTAGACCCAAGTGGCGGGTGGGACGGTCCGGGACCCGTGACGCCCGGCGTCATGCTGGGAGCCGGGCCATCTTACGTGACCGGGTTCACGGGCGGGCGCGTCAGCGGCGGCTGAGGGCGCCCTGGTAGCCGAGATTCGTGCCGGGCCGGGTCCAGGCGTACCGGATGGTGCCGTCGGGCTGGAGGGTGGCTTCCACGGCTCCAGGGGTGCACGGCCGGGGGACCTCCAGGGCGAGTTTCAGGCTGCTGTTGGTGCCGCTCTCGAACGTGAGGGTGCCATTGCACTTCTCCTTCGGGTAGACGACGCGCGCCGTGGTGGCGCCCTCCTCGAACGTGACTTCGAGGGGGAAGGACGCCTGGCTGTTGTTGTTGACCATCGTGCCGGTCCAGGTCCCCGCGAACGACTTGGGGACGACCGACACGGGACGGGTGTCGCCGGCGCCCGCGGGCGGCTCCGCGGTGTCGTCGCCCTTGAGCTGCGGCCACAGCACGAGCGCGATGATCGCGATGCCGACGCCGACGCCGATCAGCAGCGACAGCGCCACGCCCAGCACGTGGTTGCCGGGGCGGCGCATCCCGCGGAGCGACGGGAAGGACGGCGGGCGCCGCGGCGGCTCGTCGTCGTCGACCGCCCGCAGCCCGGGGATGAGGTGGGGGGCGGTCGGGTCGCGGGTCTCGGGGACCGCGTCGAACGTGCGGGTCTCGCCGTCCCCGGCCGGCAGCGCGCCGATCACGGCCGTCCGGTCGTCGGTGACGGCGCCCATGGTGGTCGTCCGGTCGTCGGCGACGGCGCCGAACGTGGTGGTCGCCTCGAACGCGCCGGGGTCGAGCTCCACGGCGGGCGGGGGCGGCGGTTCGGGGCGGTCGCGGCCGCGCGCCAGCTTGCCCAGCAGCGTCTTGCCGGGCGTCTGCTCCGGGCGGGTCGCCTCGGCCGGGGGCGGCGGCGCGACAGGCGGCGGGACGGCTTGTCCCTGCGGCCCCTGGAGCGGTGCAAGCGCGCGCGGGGCGGGAGGCGCGCCCATGGGCGTGCCCGCCGGGGCCGCGGGCGGCGGCGGTTGCGGGACGCCCTGCGGCTGGGGCGCGGGCGGCTGCGGGGCGGGCGCCTGCGCGGGCGGCGGGGGCTTCGGCGCCGGGACGGCCCCGGCGGCGAGCGCGCGGCCCTCGGCGACGAGCGAGGCGGGCATCCGGGCGGCGAGGGGGCCGCCCTCGTCGAGGAGGCGTTCGAGCAGGCCCTTGGCGGTGGGGCGCGCGGCGGGGTCCTTGGCGAGCGCGGCCGCCAGCACCTCGCGGAGCGCGTCGGGCGCCGCGGACAGGTCCGGGTCGTCGTACATGATTTGCTGGACGGTCTCGGACGGCGAGCCGTCGCCGAAGGGGGGCGCCCCCGTCGCGGCGAACAGCAGCGTCGAGGCCCAGGCGAAGACGTCCGCGGGCGGGTCCGCGCGCAGGCCGCTGAGCTGCTCGGGTGCCCGGTAGAGCAGGTGGGACGGGTCGCTCGCGTCGGGGTCCCAGCGGGTGTCGCCGAGCACCGCGTCGAGCGCGCCGTGCACGCCGATGTCGCACATCTTGGGGCCGTCCCGCCCCAGCAGGACGTTCGCGGGCTTCAGGTCGTGGTGCACCGCGCCGGCGCGGTGCACGGCCGCCAGCGCGACCGCCAGGCCCACGGCCAGGCGTTCCACGACGGCGGCGCCGCGCGGGCCCTCCTCGTCGACGAGCTGCTGGAGGGACGGGCCGTCCACGCACTCGGAGACGACGTAGGCGCGGTCGTCCTGCACGTCGGCGTCCAGCACCGCGGCGGTGCAGAACCCGGAGATCCGGCGGGCGGCCTCGAACGCCGCGGTGAACCGGCCCCGGGCGGCGGGCTCGCCGCTCAGCCGCACGTGCAGCAGCTTGACCGCGACCGTGCGCCCGGCGGGGTCCGCGCCGAGGAAGACGGCGCCCTGCTCACCGACGCCGAGCCGGCCCGTGATCCCGTACGCGCCGAGTCTTCGCGGGTCACCAGGCTGCAGGGGCAGCGCCTCGGGCATCTGACGAACCTCCGTGTCCTCCGGGGAGCGAGTTCGCCGCCTCCCCGTCCTGTTCACTCCCCGCCTGGCATCGGTCCTTTTTTACCGTCATTTCCGGCGGCTCGTGCCTTTTGGGGGGGACGACCGCCCGGGTGAGCGCGCCAGCCGCCCGGAGCGTAGGCGCATGGGGCGTGCCGCGCAAAAACGCGCCCGCCGCCTCCGGTCGCGGGCGGAGGCGGCGGGGCGCCGACGCGGTAGCTTCGGTGCGTGCCCCGGAAACCGTTGACCGCCGCCGTCCTGAACGAGCAGCGCGCCGCGCTCGGCCTGCCGCCGTACACCGGCGGGGACGACGCCGCGGACCTGCGGCGCGCCGCCTTCGAGACCGTCGCGGCCATGGGGGACGCCGGGGCGGGCGCGGCCCGCCCGGTCGTGCGGGGCGCGGTGCGGCACCTGCTGGACGACCTCGCCGGGCGGGCGCCCGGACGGTCGGTGGAGGTGCGGGTCCCGCCGCACGCGGCCGTGCAGTGCATCGAGGGGCCGCACCACAAGCGCGGCACCCCGCCGAACGTCGTCGAGACGGACGCGGCCACGTGGATCGCCCTCGCGACCGGACGCCTCGCATGGGCGGACGCCGTCGCGGACGGCCGCGTCCGGGCGAGCGGCGCGCGCGCGGACCTGTCGCCCTACCTCCCCCTGGAGTAGGGCCCGGATTCGGGTCTTGCCACCGCGCCCCCGCGCTGGGAGCGTGGTCACCACCGGCCGATCGGGGGCATGGAGGTGACGCCATGCTCGTCGCGCACTGGACGTTCGACGTCGCGACCGTGGAGGGCCGCCGGGTGCACGTCGCGTCCGGCGCCGCACCGGACGCCGAACTGGACGAGGTCGCCGAGATCGTCCCCGGACGCGCCGGGGAGGCGCTCGCTCTCGGCGCACACGCGCGCGCCGTGATCCCCGCCGCGCCCCAGCTCGTCTTCAGCCAGATCTTCGGTTTCACGGTGGCGTTCTCCGTGAACGTGACCGAGGAACCCACCGGGGAGTGGCGCAGCCTCCTGTACAAGCCGGTCGGGGAGAACGACGCGCGAGGTCTGGGCCTGTGGCTTTACCCGGACGCTATGCGTCTCCGGCTCCAGCTGTTTACCGTCAAGGGCCCCGACTACATGGACACCCACGCGCGCCTCACCGTCGGGGAGTGGACCCACATCGCGTTCGTCGTGAACGCCCAGGGGATGGTCCTGTACGTCGACGGTGTGCAGGACGTGGCCGAGGGACTGGACGAGCCCGTCGTCCCGCCCGCGGGCCCCATCCTGCTCGGCAGCGAGCAGACGAAACCGGGGTTCGGCGGCCTGATCGACGACCTCCGCGTGTACGCGTCCGCGCTCGACGCCGAAGCCGTCCGGATCCTGGCCGACCGAGGGCCGTCCTAGCGCCGGTCGGTGGAGCGGGCGTCACCTGGAGATGGGCGCCAGGCTGGAGCGCGCGAAGGGGAACTCGCGCTCGACGCAGCCGCGGCGCTCGTCCGCGCTGGGGTACCGGCTCTCGTCGCCGCACTCCGCCGCCTTGCTCAGCAGGACGAACAGCGCCACGCCGCCGAGGACGAGCGCCACCGCGGCGCACGCGACCCCCGCCACGGCGGGCCAGCGGTCGGCGTCGTGCCGGGCCAGCGAGACGGCGCCGAGGACGAGTCCCACGAGCGCGGGCACCACGCCCAGCAGGCACACCGCCAGCCCCAGGAGCCCGACGATCCCGAGCACCAGGGACGCCCGCGCCAGCCCGCTGCGCGGGCGCGGGGCGGGGGGTGTGTAGGTGTGGTACCCAGGCAGCGTCATCCAGTCCTCCCCGTCTCGGGCCATACATTTCCGTGCCGCGCCTGAAGCCCGTGGTAGCAGGGGGTAAAGGTCGCTTAATGAGATCCACCGATCCGAGCAGGTGAAGGTGGCATCTAGACTGACGGGCGTGCCTCTCCGTGATGGACGTCTGAGCCACGACATCGATCCCACCGACCGCCCCCCGCAGGACGCCTGCGGGGTGTTCGGCGTCTGGGTCCCCGGGGACCAGGCGGCCAAGGCGGAGGTGAGCAAGCTCACCTACTACGGCCTGTACGCGCTCCAGCACCGCGGGCAGGAGTCCGCGGGCATCGCCGTGAGCGACGGCGACCGTATCGTCGTCTTCAAGGACATGGGCCTCGTCGCCCAGGTCTTCGACGAGTCCGTCCTGAACACCCTGCGCGGCCACATCGCCGTGGGCCACTGCCGCTACTCCACGACGGGCTCGCCGACGTGGGAGAACGCGCAGCCCACGTTCCGCCCGACCGACGCGGGCGGGCTCGCGCTCGTCCACAACGGCAACCTGATCAACACCCGCGAACTCGCCGAGGAGCTGCCCGCGGGCACCCTCACCGCGACCACCGACACCGAGGTCCTCACCGCCCTGCTGTGCGCCCGCGAGGGCGGCCCGCTGCAGGCGGCGCGGCACGTCCTGCCCGCCACCCGCGGCGCGTACTCGCTGGTCTTCATGGACGAGCACACCCTGTACGCCGCCCGCGACCCGGAGGGCATCCGCCCGCTCGTTCTCGGCTCCCTGGAGGGCCACGGCGGCTGGGTCGTCGCGTCCGAGACCGCCGGCCTCGACATCGTCGGCGCCCGGTTCGTCCGGGAGATCGAGCCCGGCGAGATGATCGCGATCGACGCGGACGGCGTCCGCTCCGAGCGGTTCGCCGAGGCCCGCCCCAAGGGCTGCCTGTTCGAGTACGTGTACCTCGCCCGCCCCGACACGACCATCGCCGGGCGCAGCGTCCAGGCCACCCGCGTCGAGGTGGGGCGCCGCCTGGCCCGCGAGCACCCCGTCGAGGCCGACATGGTCATCCCGACGCCCGAGTCGGGCACCCCGGCAGCGATCGGCTACGCAGAGGCGTCCGGCATCCCCTACGGGCAGGGGCTCGTCAAGAACTCCTACGTCGGACGGACGTTCATCCAGCCGTCCCAGACGATCCGGCAGCTCGGCATCCGGCTGAAGCTGAACCCGCTGCGCGAGGCCATCGAGGGCAAGCGCCTCGTCGTCGTCGACGACTCGATCGTCCGCGGCAACACGCAGCGCGCGATCGTCGGGATGCTGCGCGACGCGGGCGCCGCCGAGGTGCACGTCCGCATCTCCAGCCCGCCCGTCGCGTGGCCCTGCTTCTACGGCATCGACTTCGCCACCCGCGCCGAGCTGATCGCCGGGAACCTGTCGGTGGAGGAGATCCGCGACTCCATCGGCGCCGACAGCCTCGGCTTCATCTCGCTGGACGAGCTGATCTCCGCGTCGCACATCGCCAAGGACCGCCTCTGCCGCGCCTGCTTCGACGGGGTCTACCCCATCGAGGTCGAGCGGTCCGAGCGCGGCAAGCACCTGCTGGAGGCCGGACGATGACCTCGTACGAGGCCGCCGGGGTGGACATCGCGGCCGGCGAGCGCGCCGTCGAGCTGATGAAGTCCCGGGTGGCCCGCTCCCGCCGTCCCGAGGTCGTGGACGACGCCAGCGGCTTCGCGGGGCTCTTCGACGCCTCCGCGTTCCAGCGCTACAAGCGCCCGCTGCTCGCCACCTCCACCGACGGCGTCGGCACCAAGGTCGACCTCGCCCGCCGCCTCGGCGTCTACGACACCGTGGGCCACGACCTCGTCGGCATGGTCATCGACGACCTCGCGGTGTGCGGCGCCGAGCCGCTGTTCATGACCGACTACATCGCCTGCGGCAAGGTCGTCCCCGAGCGCATCGCCGACATCGTCGGCGGCATCGCCGACGCGTGCGCCCTCGCGGGCTGCGCCCTCGTCGGCGGCGAGACCGCCGAGCACCCCGGCCTCCTCGGACCGGACGAGTTCGACATCGCGGGCGCCGGAACGGGCGTCGTCGAGGCGGACGACATCCTCGGCCCCGAACGCGTCCGCGCGGGCGACGCCGTCATCGCGATGGCCTCGTCGGGCGTGCACGCGAACGGCTACTCGCTCGTCCGGCACATCCTCGCCACGACGGACCTGGCCCTCGGCTCCCGCCCCGGCGACCTCGACCGCACTCTCGGCGAGGAGCTCCTCACCCCGACGCGGATCTACGCCAAGGACTGCCTCGCCCTGACCGCGGCCGGGGGCGTCCACGCGTTCGCGCACATCACCGGGGGCGGCCTCGCCGCGAACCTCGCCCGCTCCCTGCCCGCGAACGTGGACGCCGTCCTCGACCGCGGTTCCTGGGAGGTCCCGCCCCTGTTCCGCGTGCTGCAGAGCCACGGCGACGTGCCCCAGGCCGAGATGGACAAGACGTTCAACCTCGGTGTGGGCATGGCCGCGATCGTCGCGCCCGACAGGGCCGACGCGGCGCTGCGTCTGCTCGCCGAGCGCGGCGTCCCGTCCTGGATCCTCGGGGAGACCACCGAGGGCACCGGCCAGGCCATCTTCACCTGACCGCCCCCGAAGGCCCCAGAAGGCCCCAGAAGCCTCGTAGGGCCTTTGGAGCGTTCCTGGGCAAAACCGGGTAACCCCGGACGCCTCACGGCGCTCTCAGGGCCGTACGAACGCGCCCAGGCCGAAGCGCGCCCAGGGCGACGCAAGAGAACAGGGTGAACAAACACCAGCGCCACCCCCCGCGACGCGGGGGATGGCGCTGGTGTCAGACATCAACCCGAGGATTGGTCCTTGCGGTCCTCGGTGCCGTAGTCATCGGCATAGTCGGCGTACTTCTCGGCGAGCTCGTCGTAGTCGTCGCCGGCGGAGTCCTTGACTCCGAGTTCGCTCTTCAGGCGGTCGAGGTCCGTGTTGCCGCTGTTGTACTTGAGCTGGCGGGCAACCTTCACCTGCTTGGCCTTGGCTCGGCCGCGACCCATTGGCTCGACCCCCTCGATGGTCAGGGCTTTCGTGGGCCCATCAACGCGCGCGTGTACCACACGAACCGATGCCTGATGAGCCATGCGTCAGTCACGAGTACAACCGTACCCGTTTTGCGCCCGGCTCGGTACTTCGGCGGTACGTGGCGGCGCTCTTGTTCGGGAACTCCAGTGTATCCGGTAGGTGCCAGTGGACCGACTTGACGTCATGTGAGCGCTGGTCACACCGGGCCGAACGGAACGTCAAGAGCCCGGCGACCGTCGTGGGACGCGCGTACGGCGACCCACGACGGCCGGTGCGGCGTCAGACGAAAATGCCGCGCAGACGGCCGATCTCGGACATCCGGCGCTCGGCGAGGCGGTCGGCGGCCACCGCCGGGGGGACCCCCTCGTCGGCGGCGAGCTCGAAGATCTTCCGGGTCGTGTCGTAGATGCCGGACGCCCGCGACTTGGCGCGTTCGAAGTCGAACCCGGTGATCTCGTCCGCGACCTGGATCACACCGCCCGAGTTCACCACGTAGTCGGGCGCGTACAGGACGTCCCGGTCGGCGAGGTTCTTCTCCACGCCGGGGTGCGCGAGCTGGTTGTTGGCGGCGCCGCAGACGACCCGGGCGCCGAGGGCGGGCACCGTGTCGTCGTTCAGGGACCCGCCGAGCGCGCACGGGGCGTACACGTCGAGGTCCGCGCGGATCATCGCGTCGCCGTCCGCGACGACCTCGATCTCGGGGTGCAGCGCCCGGACGCGTTCGACGGCGGCCTCGCTCACATCGCAGACGACGACGTCCGCGCCGTCCTCGCGCAGGTGCTCGACGAGGCGGTGGCCGACCTTCCCGACGCCCTCCACGCCGACCCGCCGGCCGCGCAGGGTGGGGGCTCCCCACACCGTCTCGGCGGCGGCGCGCATCCCCTGGAACACGCCGTAGGCCGTCAGGATGGACGAGTCGCCCGCGCCGCCGTTCGCGACGGTCCGCCCGGTGACGAACTCGCACTCGCGGGCGACGAGGTCCATGTCCTCGCTGAACGTGCCGACGTCGCACGCGGTGTAGTAGCGGCCGCCGAGGGAGCCGACGAACCGCCCGTAGGCGCGCAGGAGCGCCTCGGTCTTGTCCTTGGAGGGGTCGCCGAGGATGACGGCCTTGCCGCCGCCGTGGTCCAGCCCGGCGAGGGCGTTCTTGTACGCCATGCCCCGGGAGAGGTTCAGCACGTCGGCGAGCGCCTCCTCCTCCGACCCGTACGGGTAGAAGCGGGTGCCGCCCAGGGACGGCCCGAGGGCGGTGGAGTAGATCGCGATGATGGCGCGCAGGCCGCTGGCCTCGTCCTGGCAGAAGACGACCTGCTCGTGGCGGGGTTCCGAGCCCTTGTGGGGCGACCCGAAGACGTTAGGCACGGTAGTGCCCTCCTTCCTGTCCACTGATCAGCCTAGGGCGCGCGCAGCCCCACCGGGAGGTAACGCGGGCGTCTCGCCGGGCCCGTCGCCGCGACCGCCGGGCGGGTCTCGTGCCACGATGCGTTCGTGTTTCCGTACGCCGCGTACCTACGGGTATACGAACCGGTGACCGCCTTCCAGGAACCGGCGCGGACGTTGTGGACGGCCTATGCCGAGTCCCGGCGGCGCCCGCGACGGATCCACGCGCTCGGCGCCGAGCAGCGCGACGCGGCCCACCGGCTCGCCGCCGTCCCGCCGGAGGCCGTCCCGGACCGGGAGAGCCGCGACGCCTACGTGCGCCGCACCGACGACATGATCTACGTGTGCCCGTGGGAGACGCGGCTGCGCTCGTGGATCGCGTTCGAGCGGTTCCGCGACGAGCACCCGGCGGGGGTCGCCGCCGCGTTCGTCCCGCCGCCGCAGTCCGAGCGCATCGCGCAGGCGTTCGAGCGCTGGAAGCGGGCCGGGCGCCCGATGCGCCCGCACATCCTGACGAGCACGTGGCACGTCCCGCTGGACTGGTTCGTGCCGTTCGTCCGCACCGAGCGCTCGCTGACCCTGGGCGCCCCCGGACCGGACGGCGGCGCCGCGTGCGAGCTCGCGGGGCAGGGGCCCGCGACGGCCGCGCCCCCGCGCACGCTGCTCTACGTCACGTCGATGGGCGAGGCCCGCCGCCGCGTGGACCACGCGCTGCCGATCGTCCGGGAGACCCTGGGGGACGGCTCGGGCGACGTGTACCTGCTCTCCGCCGGGCGCTTGGAGACGCTGTCCCGGTGGCTGGGCGAGTTCCATCCCCGCGCGCTCGTCGAGCTCGACTACGGCGGGCTCGTCCGTCTCCTGGACGACGAGGCGCTGCGGGCGGACGAGTCGGTCGCGGAGATGTCGGTGGCCCTCACCGGGATGGAGCGCGGTGAGGCGGAGCTGACCGTCGCGATGTACAAGCGGCTCCTGGCCCGCTGGCGGCCCGTCCGGGCTCTGGAGTCCGCCAACTGAAGCCCGTCGGGATGCCGGTCCCGTGGACGTACTGAACAAAATTCCCGAATCTGCGCGCGATACGACTATACGTGTCGCTAGAATCACGCAGCGTGACCCGATGTTCATCGCCGATGCGCAGCTCGTGGCGTTCGAGGGGATGTTTGCCCGCAACGTACGCCAGGAACTTGCTTGTTGCGCTCAGTGGTGGCAAGGTTACACGTTGTGATGTCATAGTGGCTCTTTCGGGCCATAGGGGACATCAGTGACCGCGCGAGGATCAATCGCAGGATCGCTGTCATCGGTCCACGGAGGAGAGGCCGCAAACATGTCAGCACGTACGCCAGAGGCCGAGCCCCTGCTGACGCCGGCGGAGGTGGCGACGATGTTCCGCGTCGACCCCAAGACCGTCACGCGCTGGGCGAAGGCGGGCAAGCTCACGTCCATCCGGACGCTCGGGGGGCACCGGCGCTACCGCGAGGCGGAGGTGCGGGCGCTGCTGGCGGGAATCCCGCAGCAGCGCTCGGAGTAGCCGCTCCGGCCGGCGCGCCCCGCACCGGCACGCCGGACGCATCACAGGGGGGCCGGGAACGGCCCGGGACCACGGTCATCCGAGAATCGCGGTCCCGGCCCGCTCACGGTTCGATCGGACGTCCCGCCCGCGACTCGCCGGGCGGGACTCCGGCATGCCCGGAACATGGACGGAACCACGGCGGGCGCGCGCGGCAAGGGGGTGGCCGATAGTGGTCACCCGAGTCACGGCGGTCACACCCGTCCCGAGTGGACCGATCGCCCCGGCGGGGCCCGCCGGCCCGGCGGTGCTCAGCCGGCCGCCCGGCCGGACCTCCCGCCTGCCCGGACAGCGGCCCGGCCGCCTGCCCCGGGGTGAGCTCCTCGTGCGCGAGACGGTCGAACAGGGCCCCGGTGCCGGGGTCGTGCCGGCCCGCGACGTGCAGCATCACGACCAGGTGGTCGACGAGGAGCCGTTCGAGGTCGGCCCGCGCGACGTCGCGGTTCTCGAGCCAGTCGAGCCCCGCCGTCTCGACGGCCGCCATCCACGCGCGCAGCGTGATCCGCAGCGTCGGCTCCGGGACGTCCACGGCCAGCGAGTGCAGGATCCGGTCCAGCAGGAGCTGGCGGATGCCGTCGACGATCTCGCCGACCTCGCCCGACCGGTCGGCCGGGCCGCCGCGCAGCAGGGCCGTGTAGCCGGCCGCGTGGCTCTCCACGAAGTCGAAGTACCGTTCGAGCGAGACGCCGAGCCGCTCCAGCGGCTTGCCCTCGGTCGGCGGCTCCAGCAGCACCGACAGCTTCTTCGCCGCGCTGCCGAGCGCCGCGATGTACAGCTCGTACTTGCCGCCGAAGTAGTGGTAGACGAGCGCCCGGGACGCGCCCGCCGCCGCCGCGACGTCGTCGATGGAGACGTCCTCCGGCGACCGCGTGCTGAACAGCTGCAGGGCGGCCTCGATCAGTTCTTCCCGTCGTTCGTCCACGCTGAGCCTGCGACGTCCCTGCCCGCCGCGCTGCCGGCTCCGCGCCCTGTCACCGGTCACCGCACGTTCTGCCACCTGCGCAGGGTATCCGAGGCGCCGCCCGGGGCACGCCGTACCGAGCCGGCCGCGGGGCGTCCCGTTCCCCTCGCGCGACCCGCTCCGGGCCGCGATGTGATCCGGGACACCACAGACCCGAACCCGGTTTGGCGGCGGACCGTTACTCCCTGTTGCGACGATTTGTGGGGAAGCCAAGGCATCATGGCATCTCCTCCCGCGCGGAGGAGGCGCGCCGCGGCCCCAGGCGCGCCGTGACGGCAGGTCCCGCAGGCCCCCTGGACGGAGTGCCATGTCTGGTGAAGTAGACCCCCCGCACAAGACGCAGAGGGACGTCGTGGTGCCCAGGCCGCGGCGCCCCTCGTCGGCCGCCCGCGACGAGGGGAGGTCCGTGCCCGCGCCGAAGCCGACGATCCGCAACGTCGCCGAGCGGGCCGGGGTCTCCAAATCCCTCGTCTCCCTGGTGATGCGCGGCTCCCCGCACGTCAGCGAGCGCCGCCGGCAGGCCGTCCTGCAGGCCGCGCGGGAACTCGGCTACCGGCCCAACGCCGTGGCCCGCAGCCTCGTCGAGGGACGCACGCGCCTCATCGGCGCGATCGTCGCCGACCTGCACAACCCGTTCTTCGCGGAGTTCCTCGACGGGCTGCAGGAGAGCCTGCACGGCGCCGGGCTCCGCATGCTCGTCGGCAGCGGCCGCTGGGATCCGATGTTCGAGGCCGAGGCCGTCGAGGCGTTCCTCGAGATGCGGGTGGACGGGCTGGTGCTCCTCAGCGTCGTCCCCGACTCGCTGAAGGACGCGGCGGCGAGCGTCCCCGTCGTCGTGGTCGGCGAGCGGGACGTCAAGGGCGTCGACATCGTCGTGGACGACGACGAGCTCGGCGCCAGCCTCGCCGTCGACCACCTGGTGTCGCTCGGCCACCGGCGCATCGCCCACATCGAGGGCACCCGCTCGACCGCCGCCCGGTACCGGCGCATCGGCTACGAGAGGGCGATGCGGCGGCACGGGCTGGAAGACGAGATCGCCGTGCAGCCGGGCGACTTCACCGAGGAGGGCGGCTACCGGGCCGCGCGCGGCCTGCTGCGCCGCGACCGCCGCCCCACCGCGATCTTCGCGCCGAACGACCTCGTCGCGACCGGGGCGCTCTCGGCGGCGGTGGAGCTCGACCTGCGGGTCCCCGCCGACCTGTCGGTCATCGGCTACGACAACACCCATCTCGCGGCGATCCGGCACATCTCCCTCACGAGCGTCGACCAGCCGCGCCGCGACATGGGCCGCCTCGCGGCCGAGATGCTCACCGCCCGCATCGGCGACCCCTCCCGCGCCGCCCGGCAGAACCTCGTCGTCCCGCACCTGGTGGTCCGCTCGACCACGGGCCCGGTCCCCGCCTGACGTCTCCCGAACCGGTCCGCATCGGGTAACGGGCGGGCCAAGGCCGGGGCATTCGCCGGACTCCGGACGGCCGCCGGGGGGTTAATGGACTCACCGTTCGGCGGGCCGGGGTCAGGCGGGCCGGACGGCCCCCGGCCGGGCGCCGGCGCGGCCGTCCGGCCCGGACCCGCGCGCCGGGGCGGCACGGAAGGGTCGTGGACGATCGGGGGGTCAGCCGTGCGTGATCCGGAGCTGGTGTCGTGCGCGCAGCGCGCCGCGAGCGAGTTGGAACGGGCCTGGTCGCGGTGGAGGCACGCGCGCGGCCTCACCGAGCAGGTGTCGGAGTCCGTCGCGAGTTACGTGGCGCACTCCATCGACCACCCGTGGGGACGTCCCCGCGTGGTGCTCGGCCTGGACGCGGAGGAGGCGCGGGCGCTCGCCGCGCTGCTCGGCCGGGAAGATCCTTTCCGCTGATCGGGAATGCCTTTCCCCGTGACTTTCGTTTGACGAACTCGATGCCCGGTGCAGACTGGCATCGGCGATAACGAACCCATCACGGAGGAATCTGCCTGTGCGCATCAAACGAGGCGGCCCTGCGGTCGCCGGCCTCGCGCTGAGCCTCGGCGCCCTCGTCGCCTGCGGCACGGGCGGCGGGTCCGGTGACGCGGCGCAGCCTCCGACGGCGGGCGCCACGTCCCCCGCGGGCGCCGAACAGCAGCGTTCCGCGTCGCCCGACGCGTCGTCCCCGCTGGACGGCAAGGTGATCGTGATCGACCCGGGGCACAACGGCGGCAACGCCGACCACCCGGACGAGATCAACAAGCAGGTCAAGATCGGCAACGGCAGCAAGGCGTGCGACACGACCGGCACCAGCACCGACGACGGCTACAGCGAGCACGCGTTCACCTGGGACGTCTCCAAGCGGCTCGAGAAGGCCCTGGAGGCCGAGGGCGCCGAGGTGACCCTGACCCGCGACAGCGACGACGGCGTCGGCCCGTGCATCACCGAGCGCGCCGGGATCGCCAACAAGCTGAAGGCCGACGCGGCCCTGTCCGTCCACGCGGACGGCACGTCGGCGTCCGGGCACGGCTTCCACATCATCGCGCCCGAGTCGATCGGCCGGAACGCCGCGGTGGTGCCCGCGTCCCGCGACCTGGGCCTCGCCCTCCGCGACGCCTTCAAGGAGGGCACCGGCGTCCCCTACTCGAACTACCTGGGCGAGAAGGGGATGGACTTCCGCGACGACCTCGGCGGCCTGAACATGTCGACCGTCCCGAAGGTCTTCCTGGAGGCCGGCAACATGCGCAACGCGGACGAGGCGGCCAAGATGAAGGACCCGCGGTTCCGCGAGCGCATCGCCGACTCCCTCGCCCAGGGCTTCGAGCGCTACTTCGCGTAACCCGCAGGACGCCCGACCCGCAGGATGCCCGACCAGCGGCGCGCCTGACCCGCCCGTCCGCGCCCGCCCGCCCGCGCCCGTCCGGGGTGTTCGGCGGTGCGGGGGCGGGGCGGCGGGCAGGATGGGGGGATGTCCGATCTTGCTGTGCCGCTGAGCCGTGTCCGTGACGTCCTGCGAGAGGCCGGGTACACCGTCGCCGGTGTGCGCGCGCTGCTGGGGCCGGTGGCGGGCGGGGCGCTGGCGCGGGACGAGATCGTGCCCGCGCTGCGGGCGACCCGGGGCGGGTCGGCGCTGGAGGTGCTGACCCGGCTGCTGTGGCTCCAGGTGCCGGTGCCCCCGGACGGGACGACGGACGAGCTCGTCCGCGCGGGGCTCGCGGAGGAGTCGGCCGGCGAGGTCCGGGGGCTGTTCCATGTCGAGCCGCTGGAGGCCGTCGGCGGGGACGGCCACGCCGGGTACGTCGTGTCGGACCGGAAGGTGCGGCCGGGCGACGGGGTCCCGGCGCCCGATCACGTGGTCGGCGCGGGCGGGGCGTCCGGGAGCCTGGCGCGCCTGGTTGTCCACAGCCCTGTGGATAACGTGCTCGACCTCGGGACCGGATGCGGCGTGCAGGCGGTGCATCTCGGGGCGCGCGGGCAGGCGCGGCGCATCACCGCGACGGACGTCAACGCGCGGGCGCTCGACCTCGCGGAGATGAGCTTCGCGCTGTCCGGGACCGGGAACGCCGAGACGCTCCGGGGGCCGCTGTTCGAGCCCGTGCGGGGACGGCGCTTCGACCTGATCGTGTCGAACCCGCCGTTCGTCATCGCGCCGCCCGGCGACCGCACGTTCACCTACCGCGAGTCCGGAATGCCGGGCGACGACTTCTGCAGGCGGCTCGTCACGGAGTCCGCGGAAATGCTGAACGACGGGGGATATTGCCAGCTCCTGGCCAATTGGCTGCACGTCGACGGGGTCCCGTGGGACGAGCGCGTCGGCGGCTGGGCCGAGGCGTCCGGGTGCGCGGCGTGGGTCGTCCAGCGGGACGTCCAGGACCCGGCGGAGTACGCGGAACTGTGGCTGCGGGACTCGTGCGAGGCGGGCACGCCCGAGTACCGCGCGCGGTACGACGCGTGGCTGGAGCACTTCGAGCGGCACCGGGTGACGGGCGTCGGATTCGGGTGGATCACGCTGCGGCGCGGCGGCGGGCCGGTGCGGGTCGAGGAGCTGCGGCACGCGGTCGAGGAGCCCGTCGGCGCCTACGTGGACGAGGTCCTCGACGGGTTCCGGGCGGGCGCCGAGTTTTCCACAGCCTGTGGACGAACGCTGCGCGCGGCGCCCGGTCTGGTGCAGGAGCAGATCGGCCCGCCCGGCGCCGAGGACCCGGAGCGGATCGTGCTGCGCCAGACCGGCCGGCTCCGCCGGGCGGCGGGCGTCGGGACGGTCGAGGCCGGGCTCGCGGGCGTCTGCGACGGCTCGCTGCCCCTGGAACCGCTCCTCGACGCCATCGCGCGCCTCACCGGAATGGACGCCGGCAGTGTGCGCGCGCACGCGGACGCCGTCCTGCCGGAACTCATCGCCGACGGCTTCTTCCACTGACGTCCGCTTCCACCGAACCCGCGCGGCCTGCCGGGCGGGTCAGCCGCGGGCGTCCTCGATGGTGGCGAAGGCGCTGCCGTGCAGGCGGCGGGCCAGGTCGCGCTGGACGCGGCGCGCCCACAGCGGCCCGCCGTAGATCATCCCCGTGTACCCCTGGACGAGCGTGGCGCCCGCGCGCACGCGCTCCCACACGTCGTCGGCGGTCTCGACGCCGCCGACGGACACGAGGACGAGCCGGTCGCCGGCGCGGGCGCGGAGGCGGCGCAGCACCTCGACCGAGCGGTCCTTGAGCGGCGCGCCGGACAGGCCGCCGGTCTCGGCGGCCAGCTCGGGCGCGCTGCGCAGCCCGTCGCGGCCGATGGTGGTGTTGGTGGCGATGACGCCGTCCAGACCGAGTTCGAGGGCGAGGTCGGCGACGGCGTCCACGTCGGCGTCCGCGAGGTCCGGGGCGATCTTGACCAGCAGCGGGACGTGCCGGCCCGCGGCGCCGTCGGCGGCCTCGCGCACCGTGCGGAGCAGCGGGCGCAGGTGCTCGACGGCCTGGAGGTTCCGCAGGCCGGGGGTGTTCGGCGAGCTGACGTTGACGACGAGGTAGTCGGCGTGGGGGGCGAGCCGCCGGGCGCTCGCGACGTAGTCGGCGGCGGCCTCGGCCTCCGGCACGGCCTTCGTCTTGCCGATGTTGACCCCGACGACCGTGCCGGAGCCGCGCCCGCGCAGCCGCTCGGCGGCGGCCTCGGAGCCCGCGTTGTTGAACCCCATCCGGTTGACGACGGCCCGGTCGAGGGGGAGCCGGAACAGCCGCGGCCGCGGGTTGCCGGGCTGCGGGCGCCCGGTCACCGTGCCGATCTCGACGTGCCCGAACCCGAAGGCGCCGAGCGCCTCGTAGGCGACGGCGTCCTTGTCGAACCCGGCGGCGAGGCCGAGCGGGCTCGGGAAGTCGAGCCCGAGCGCGCGGACGGCCAGGGCCGGGTCGCGGGGGACCAGCAGGCGGCGCAGCAGCGGCGCGAGTCCCGGCACGGACTGGACCGCCCGCAGCGCCCGCATCGTCAGGTGGTGCACGGTCTCCGCCGGGACCCGGGCGATGACCAGTGCGAACAGGAGTCGGTACATCGCCCGCCAGTATCCCAGGGATTTCGTGTCGACGATTCAGGGTGCCGCCGCATAACCTGGCCCCATGCTGATCAATGCCGTGGCCACCGGATGGTGGCCGCTTCCGATCCGGGCGTACCGCCCCCGCCGCGCCGACCCGTCCGGGCGGAGCGTGATCGGCGGCTGAGACCCGCCGTGCTCCCGGGGCCGGACGTGCAGCACTGTCCAGAGCACGAACCACGGGAGTGACCATGGCCAAGAAGCGCAACAACATGCTGGGTGTCGGCGGCCAGCGCGGCAACGTCTCGCGGCGCGCGCTGCGCGGCGAGGCGGCGCGGACGTCCGGCGACCGCGACGACGCCGCCGCGGCGAAGCGCGAGCTGCTCGCGAAGATGCGGGAGCGCAACGAGCGGCGCGGCGCGGAGGCCGACCAGACCGAGAAGTGATCGGGCGCGCGCCGGTTCCTCCGGGAGCCGGCGCGCTTCCCGTGCCCGGCGGCGGAGGGCGCCCGGAAGCGTCCTACACGCCGCGGAACATGCGGCGGAGCGAGAGCCGGACGTCGCGGAGCGCCTGCCGGACGGCCCGGTACGGAATGCCCACGACCACGTTCAGCACGGCGCCGACGGCGCGCCCGACCGGGCTGAGCACGTTCCTCCACAGCCACGAGCACGGGGTCGCGACGAACACCCGCCACGTCCACTTGAGGAACCGCGCGGCGTAGCCCCAGGGCGTCACGACCAGGACGTTCCACATCCAGGCGATGCCGCGCCCCAGGGCCCGGAACCCCTTCCCGATCCACACGAGCGGCGGGTAGAGGACGTACTTCCACAGCCAGACGGCCGGGATCACGACCAGCACGTTCAGCAGCCAGACGAGCGGCTTCAGCAGCACCAGGTCGAGCAGCCACCCGATCCACTTCAGGACCGCGACGATCGCGTGCCCCAGCGGGGTCAGCAGGGCGCGGTAGATCCACCGCGCCGGGACGACGAGCAGGTAGTGCAGCGTCGTGGCGACGGCGCGGCCCACGGGGGCGAGGACCCACCTGTACAGGGCGTTCCAGATGCCGCCGAGCACCCACCCGAGCCCCTTGCCGATCACCCGGATCAGGTCGTACAGCAGCCGGAACGGCAGGACGATCACGAACGCGACGGCGCGCAGCGGGACGACGATCCACGCGGGGCCCGCGTACTCGCCGCCGGACGGCCGGGGCGCGCCCGCCCGGTCGGCGTGCGGGCGGTTCGGGTGGGGGCGGGGCGGCTGCGGGCGGGGCGCGCGCGACAGGTCGGCGTACGGCCCGGGCGTGGACGTCCGGTCGGTGGGGTCGTCGGCACTGCTCACGGTTCTCTTCTCCCTCCGACCGCCGCCTGCGCGCGTCAGGAGATCTGACCCGCGGCGAGCCCGGACGGTTTCATCCGGTTCTCCCGGATTCCCGGCGATCACCGTACTGCCGCGGCGCCCGTCCGGCGAGGCCGCGGCGGCGGCCGTGCCGACGCCGGGGGCACGGGGCGCGCGTACCGCGGCCCACCTGCGCGAACAGTGCGGTTGATCTTGTCTGGGATGATCGGGGCATGTACGAACGCTTCGCCCGCGAATACGCCGCGCACGCCGAGACCAGCGCCTACAACGCCCTGTACGACCGGCCGGCCGTGCTCGGGCTCGCGGGCGACGTCGCGGGCGCGACGGTGTTCGACGCGGCGTGCGGCCCCGGCCTGTACGCGGCGGAGCTGCTGGAGCGGGGCGCGCGGGTCCTCGGCTGCGACGCCAGCCCCACGTTCGTCGAGCTGGCCCGGGAGCGGACGGGCGGCCGCGCCGACCTGCGGGTGCACGACCTCGCCGACCCGCTGGCCTGGGTGCCGGACGGCTCGGTGGACCTCGTCGTCCTCGCCCTCGCCGTCCACTACCTGGACGACCCGGTCGCGCTGCTCCGCGAGTTCCGCCGGGTGCTGGCGCCCGCGGGCGCGGTCGTCCTGTCCACCGAGCACCCGGCGATGTCGTGGTGGCGGCGCGGCGGCTCCTACTTCGACGTCGAGGCGGTCGAGGAGTCGCTCAGCGACGGCCACGACTGGCCGATCCGCGCGTGGCGGCGGCCCCTCACCGACCTCGGCGCCGTGTTCCGGCGGGCCGGGTTCCTCATCGAGGAACTGCTCGAACCGCGGCCCGTCCCGGAGATGGCCGAGAGCCACCCGGACGACCACGCGTCCCTGAGCACCTTCCCGGCGTTCGTCGCGTTCCGGATCATCCCCGACCCGCGCGGTCAGTAGAGCTCGGGGCGCCGGTCGCCCAGCAGGTCGTTGCGGGGGCTCGCGGTCTTGTCGGCCGCGTCCGCCAGGTCGACGTCCGCGACCGCGAACCCGGACGGGCCGGGCGTCGCGAGCGGCCAGCCGTCCGCGCCGACGATCACGGTGCCGCCCGTCCAGGCGACGCCGCGCTCGTCGCCCGTCCGGTCGCAGCACGCGACGAACACCCGGTTGACGCGGGCGGCGGCCATCGCGATCACCGCCTCCGGCGGCCGCTCGCCCGCCGGGCGGTCCACCAGCGGCCAGTTCACCGGCGCCGCGAGCAGCCGCGCCCCGCCGAGCGCGAGCGCCCGCACCACCTCCGGGAACTCCAGGTCGTAGCAGATCGGGACGCCGATCGGCCCGGCCGACGTCCGGACGACCGGGACCGGGCGGTCGCCCGCCGCGAACACCCGCTGCTCGGTGTCCCACAGGTGCGTCTTGCGGTAGACGGCGGCGACCGCGCCGCGGTCGACGACGGCGGCGCTGTTGTACAGGCGCCCGTCCGGGCCCCGCTCGCAGAACCCGCCGACGACCACGGCGCCGCCCGCCGCGTCCGCCCACGCCCCGAAGACCGGGTCGGCCGGGGTGATCGCGACGGACGCGGCCTCGGCGGCGGACGCGAACACGTACCCGGAGGTCACCAGCTCGGGCAGCACGATGACGTGCGCGCCGAGCGCGGCGGCGTCCCGCACCGCCGCCGCCGACCGCGCCCGGTTGCCGCGCAGGTCGCCGACGACCGGGGCGAGCTGCGCGCAGACGATCCGCGTCATGTCCGGCACCGGTGCACGGCGGTCAGGCCGCGGGCGGGTCGTCGCGCAGGAGCTGCGCGAGGACGTCGAACTCGTTGAACAGCGTCCACTCCTCGACGATGCGGCCGCCGGAGAAGTACAGCTGCGAGATGCCCCACAGGTGGACGCGCCGTCCGGTCGGGCGCCCGTACAGGCCGTGGCCGCGGTGCGTGCCCGCCGCCGTCCACCGGACGGACGCCGCGTACCCGTCGCGGTCGTTGCCCATCCAGTACACCTCGTCGACCTGCATCCCCAGGTCGGGGAACGTGGCGAGCAGGTTCCGCGCCATCCCGCGGACGTCCGCGCGCCCGTACCCGGACCGGTTCGACGCCCCGTGCCAGCGGACGTTCGGCGCGTACGCGCGGTCGACCGCGCTGAGGTCGCGCCGGTTGTAGGTGTCGTGGAACAGGGCGCGGACGGTGTGCTCCAGGTCGAACCCGGCGCGCGGGTCCGCCGCCGGGTACGGCTGCGGGCGGCGGCCGCCCGCCAGGCGCTCGACCTCGGTGACGCCGCGCTCGCCGAGCGGCGCGACGCCGCCCTCGTTGCCGTAGATCCGGGCGGCCTCCCGCACGTCGATGCCGAGCTGCGCGAGCTTCGCGGCCGTGTTGTAGAGGACCCACTCCTCGTAGATCTCGTTCTCCCGGACGACGCAGTTCGCGATCACCCACGTCTCCATGCGGCGCCCGGTCGGCGGGCTCCAGCGCCACGGGCCGGTGTGGTGCCCGATGTTGATCGCGCGGTGCGACGTGACGAACCCGTGGTCCTCGTCGCCCGCCCAGATCACGTCGTCGGCGTAGTGCCGGCAGTCGGGGAAGGCGTTGATGCTCTGGATCGTTCCCGTCACCAGCTGCTCGACGCCGTACTTGAACCCGGTGTCGTCGTAGAGGCGGCAGCCGGGGCTGTAGGTGTCGTAGATGTAGCCGACGTCCTGGTCCTCCCAGATGCGGTGGGTGATCCGCACGATGTAGTCGACGATGTCGGTGTAGGCGTCCTCGAACCCGCGCAGCGGCTGCCGCCGCGCGCCGTGCACCGTCCCCGGGACGTCCGCGCCGTGGCCGGGCCGCAGCGAGATGCGGAAGTCGGACGGCATGGTCCGCGGGACCGGCGCGGACATCGCCACCGCCGCGCCCGGCGCCCGGTCGGGGATCCGCCCGCCGGAGCCCGCCGGCGCCGGCCCGCCGCCGGCCTGTTCGTCGTTCCGTTCGTCGCGGCGCTCGTCGTCCGCCATGTTCGTCTGCCTTTCGTGTCGTTCGAGGACGGGTTCAGCGGTACCGGGCGAGCCGGAGCGTCGCGGTCGCGCCGTGCGCGGCCATCCCCTCGTACGAGGAGATCACCTCGACGGCCTCGGCCAGCAGCGGGGTCGCCTCGCGCGCGGCGCGCTGGTAGGTCAGCGGCTTGAGGAACCGCGACACCGACAGCCCGGCGCTGTGCCGCGCACCGCCCGCCGTCGGCAGCACGTGGTTGGTGCCCGCCATGCCCTTGTCGGAGTACGCGACGGTGCTCCACGGCCCGAGGAACGCCGACCCGTAGTTGTGCAGGGCGTCCAGGTACCGGTCGTCGTCGGCGGTGAGGATCTCGAGGTGCTCGGGGGCGAGGTCGTCCATCAGCGCCACCGCGGTCGCCTCGTCCGCGGCCCAGGTCACCGACCCGAAGTCGCGCCAGGCGGGCCCGGCGATGTCGCGGGTCTTCAGCGCCGCGAGCTGCCGCTCCGCCTCCGCGACGACCGCCAGCCCGAGCCGCTCGGACGTCGTGACGAGCGCCGCCGGGGACTCGGTGCCGTGCTCGGCCTGCCCGAGCAGGTCGGCGGCGACGAGCTCGGCGTCGGCGGTGTCGTCGGCGAGCACCGCGACCTCGGACGGCCCGGCGAGCAGGTCGATCGCGACCGTCCCGAACAGCTGCCGCTTCGCCTCCGCCACGTACGCGTTGCCGGGGCCGACGAGCATGTCGACGGGCGCCTCGCCGAGCAGCCCGAACGCCATCGCGGCGAGCGCCTGGACGCCGCCGAGCACGAACACGCGGTCGGCGCCCGACAGGTGCGCCGCGTACAGGACGGCCGGGTCCGCGCTGCCGTCCGGGCGCGGCGGGGTGCACGCCACGACCGTCCCGACGCCGGCGGTCTTGGCGACGCCGACCGTCATGCAGGCCCCGGCCAGCAGCGGGAACCGGCCCGCGGGCAGGTACGCGCCGACGCGCTGCACCGGCACGTACCGCTGCCCGGCGACCAGGCCGGGCGCCAGCTCGGTCTCGAAGTCGGTCAGCCGGGCGCGCTGCTCCCGGGCGAACGCCGCGGTCCGCTCGACGCCGAGCGCCAGCGCGTCCCGCAGCCCGGGCGGGAGCGCGTCGCCGCTGCGGGCGAGGTCGGCGCCGGACACCTCGACGTCCGGCCGGTCCCAGCCGTCCAGCTCCCGCGCGTACCGCAGGACGGCGTCCAGGCCGCCGGCCTCGATGTCGGCGAGCATCGACGACACCCGTTCGGCGACGGCCGGGTCGGTCTGCGCCGCCGGACGCGTGGAGCCCGGCGCCTTGAGGATCCGGTAGGACCCTTCGAGCTCGGCGAGCCGGGCGGGAGAGAAACGCATGGATCAACCTTTCGGAAAGAAGGGGACGAAGCAGAAAGCGGGCAGAAAGCGGGCAGGAAGCGGGCAGGGAGCGGGCAGGAAGCGGTGCGGGTCAGTTCGCCGGGGACGGTTCGTCGCCGCGGGCGTGCGCGATCTGCGCGCGCACGGATATCTCGTCGTAGATCCGCCATTCCCGGACGATCCGTCCGCCGCGGAACAGGAACTGGGACGCGCCGAGCACCTCGACGGGCGAGCCCGTCGGCGCCCCGTACGCGGGCGTCCCGCCGTACGTGCCGCGCAGGAACCACACGACGCCGACCCGCACGCCGCCGTGCGCCGCCGAGTCGTGCGCGGCGACGTCCCGCACCTCCACCCGGGCGTCCGGGAAGGGCGCGAGCAGGCCGAGGAGCGCGCGCTGGTAGCCGTCCGGGCGGATCACGTCGCGGTGCCCGGTGGTGTGGCAGGTGACGTCGCGGGCGACGAAGTCGGTGACGCGGTCGAGCCGCCGCCCGTTCCACACGTCCTCGATCAGCCCGAGGACGTGCTCGCACTCGCCGCGCCGCGCCCCGCCAGCCGGGCGCGGCCCCGAGTCGCCGCACGCCAGCGGGTCGGCGGGCGGGTCGCCGAGGATGCGCCCGCCGCCCGCCGGGAACGCGACGCCCCGCGCGACGGCGTCCGGGTCGAGGCCGAGCTGCCGGACGACCGCGAGCTCGTCCCGCACGACCCACTCCTCCTCCATCACGCCGCGCCGGTACAGGCAGGTGGCGATCGTGCGGGAGACGAACGGGCGGTGCGTCGGCGGGCCGTAGGGCGAGACGCCCGTGTGGGTGCCCGCGCTGAACACGCGGTGCGAGCTGACGAACGCGTCGTCGCCGCGCGCCTCCCACACGACGTCGTCGGCCTGCCCGACCCGGTCGGGGAACGCGCTGATCTTCTGCAGGGTGGACGCCACGACGGGCTCGACGCCGCGCACGGTCCCGTAGGCGCCGTGGACGACCGAGTCGGCCGCGTAGTTCTCGCGGATCAGCCCGACGCCGCGCCGCACCCAGATGCGGTCGGTCCACTCGGTGATGAACTCCTCGGGGTCGCGGTACGGCGCGTACGCGACCTCCTGCAGGCCGGTCTCGTTCGGGGTCGGCGTGTCAGCCACCGGTCTCCTCGATCTTCTTGATGCGGGCGGCGGCGCTCCGCAGCTCGGACCGGACGTCGGCGCCGTGCGCCATCTTGTTGATCGCGACCTCGATGGTGTCCTGGATCTGCGGCCAGTTGATCGAGGTCGGGATGACGCGGCCGGTGCGCAGCGCCTCGTACTGGAGCTTCGGGATGCCGCCGTTCACCTCGTTGACCTCGGGGTCGAGCATGTTCGAGGTGTGGACGGTGATGCCCGTGGCCTGCTCGGGCTTCGACTTGTCGAGCGCGATGGCCCGCTCGGTCTTCGCGTTGGAGACCCACTTGAGGTACTCCCACGCCGCGCCCTGCTTCTCGGAGCTGCGCAGCACGCCCATCAGCCACGTCATGCCGTAGGACGCGCGCTCCTTGCCCTCCCAGCCGGGGAGCTGCGCGGCCCGGATGTTCTCCGCGACCTCCGGCTTCACCTTCTCCGGGTTCGTGAAGTCGTCGTACTGCCAGGTCCAGGTCAGGACGGTGTCCGCGTGGCCCTGCTCCATCGACTGCGTGGCCTCGGTCTCGGTCCAGTTCGCCGACGCGGGCGGGCTGTACCCCTTGCGGATCATCTCGATGTACTTCTCGGTGGCCTGGACGCCCTGCGGGCTCGTGAACGCCACGTTCCCGTCCTCGTCGAACAGCTCGCCGCCGTTGCTCCACAGCATCGACAGCCACGTGAACAGGTTCTGGCCGCTGCCGCGCCCGTACTGCCCGGCGATCGGGTGCCGCGGGCTCGACTCCTTCAGCTCGTCGAGCTGCCCGAGGTACTCGTTCCAGGTCTCCGGCGGCTCGAACCCGAACTTCTCGTAGACGTCCTGCCGGTAGTACAGCGAGTACGCGTACCCGCGGACCGGCAGCCCGTACGTCGTCCCCGGGTCCCCGGCGGTGGCGGCCTCCCGGAACGGCGGCGGGTAGTCCTCGAGCGTCATGCCCGCCCGCTCCATCACCCCGTCGAGCGGCTGCACGCCGAGCCGGACGGACGCGCCGAACGCGTCCGTCCAGGCGACCAGGTCGTAGGTGCCGGTGCCGAGCGCGCTCTCGGCGACGATCTTCTGCAGGAACGACTCGTACGGGATGTTCGCCCACTCGACCTCGATGCCGGTCCGCTTCGTGAACTCCGTGCCCGTCCGGTCCTGCATGGCGAGGAACTGGGCGGCGGTGTTGCAGCAGATCAGCAGCCGGATCTTCGTCCCGTCGTACGGCTTGCCGGTGCGCAGCCCGAGGTCGTCGACGGGGCCGGCGCGGACGACGTCCGCCAGCTCGTGCCGTTCGGCGTCCGTCCCGCACCCGGCGGCGAGCAGGACGGCCGCGAGCGCGGCCGCGGCGGGGCGGGACGCCCGCCGGCGCAGGAACCCTCGCTTCACTTGATCGCTCCCATCGTCATGCCCTGCGCGAAGTGCTTGCGGACGAACAGCGACATCACCAGCATCGGCACCATCACCAGCAGGCCGGCGGCGGCCATCTGCCCCCACGCGACGCCTTCCGGGCGGACGAGCGTCATCAGCCCGACGGGCAGCGTCGTCGCGTTCTCCTTGGCCAGGAACGTCGGGAACAGGAACTCGTTCCACGACAGCAGGAACGAGAACACCGCGCAGACGAACAGGCCGGGCGCGGCCAGCGGCGTCACCACCCGCCACAGCAGCCGGACCTGGCCGCAGCCGTCGAGCCGCGCGGCCTCCTCGATCTCGATCGGCAGCCCGTCCACGAACCCCTTCAGCAGCCAGGTGATGTAGGGGACGACGAGCGACAGGTTCACGACCACCAGCGACGTGCGGGTGTCTAGCAGGCCGAGGTCGTGGAACAGCGTCAGGAACGGCAGCGCGATCGCGACGCCCGGGATGAACTGGGTCGCGACCATCGCGAGCAGCATCGACCGGTGCCCGGGGAACCGGTGCCGGGAGAACGCGTACGCGGCGAGCAGCGCCATCGGCAGCGAGATCAGCGTCGTCGCGGTGCCCACCACGACGCTGTTCACGGCGGCGGCGGTGAGGTCGTTCTCCCCGCCGATGATCGCGCGGAAGTTCTCCAGCGTCGGCGCGAAGAGCGGGGAGGTCGAGAACGCCTCCGCCGCCGGGCGGAACGCGGTGAGCGCGAGCCACACGATGGGGAACAGGACGAAGAACAGGATCGCCAGCACGGCGGCCAGATGCGCCCCGCCGCCCAGCGCCTTCCGCGCGGTCAGGTCACGGGTGGTCATTTCGCCTCCTGCCGGTTCATGGCGATCAGGTAGCCCGTCGCGAGGACGCCGAGGGCGACGACGAGGATCCACGAGACGGCCGAGGCGTAGCCGATGTCGAGGAACGTGAAGCCCTGCGTGTAGGCGTAGTAGTTGAGGGTCTCGGTCGCCCGGCCCGGCCCGCCGCCGGTGATGGTGACGACCTGGTCGAACAGCTTCAGCGAGAAGACCGCCTTGAGGAAGACGACGATCAGCAGCAGCGGCCGCAGCAGCGGGAACGTCACGTACCGGAACCGCTGCCACGCCGAGCAGCCGTCCACCCGCGCGGCCTCGTTGACCTCGCCCGGGACGGACGCGAGCCCGCCGAGCAGCATCAGCGCGATCAGCGGCGCCCAGCCCCACACCTCGGTCAGGACCAGCACCATCTGCGCCCAGAACGGCTCCCCCAGCCAGTTCACGTCGGCGGCGAACGGGAACACGGCGTCGATCATCTTGTCGTAGACGCCGTGGTCGGGGTTCATCATGAACCGCCACGAGAAGCCCTTGAGCGCGGGCGCCACCGCGAACGGCAGGATCAGCAGCGCCTTCGTCAGCCCGGTGAGCGGGCCGCGCCGGTTGAGGACCAGGGCCATCGCGAGCCCGATCCCGACCGACAGCACCACCGACACGAACGTGAACCACAGCGTGACCATGACGCTGTTGAAGAACGTGTCGTCCTGGAAGGCCCGCTGGTACTGCTCCAGTCCGACGAACCCGCCGGGCGCCGTGGACTCGTTCAGCCGCCAGTGCCGGAAGCTGGTCACGAGCGCCGAGACCAGCGGGTAGACAGTGGTGAGCAGGACCGCGGCGAGGGCGGGGGCGAGGTGCAGGTACGGCTGTGCCGCGCGGCGCATCCGCCGCCCGCGCCCCGCGCCGGACCCGGGCGGCCGCCCGGCCGGGGCGGCGCCGGACGCGGCGGAGCGCTCGGCCGTCGCCGTCACCATGGCACGGTCCAGGCGGGGGCTGGGGACCTCGGTTTCACTGCGGGCTCCTTCGCCGTGGGGTGACGGGGGTCTCAGGTCCGGGCAGTGTATGCGTATTCACAACGACGATTCAACACCTGGTCGCCGACTTTTCGAGAAGATCGACGGTGGGTGGACTTGCGGTGTTCACGCAGCTCAACATCATGTGACGGCCGTCGTGCGGGGGTGACCTCGGCGTCCGGCGTTATGCATATCCGTATGCATCGCTCGGTGGGCGACCGGCGCCGCGGGTCGATCCGCGGGCGCGCGAAGCGGGCGGAGAGGCGGGCGGAGAGGGGCGGCGGAGCGCGGGAAGGGGCGGGGCGGGCGTCAGGCGGGCGGGGCGGCGTGCGTGTGGCGCGGGACGAACTCGGGGTCGAGCACCACGCGGGCCGGCTCGTCCCCGGCCTTGCCGCCGATCCGGTCGATCAGCAGCCGCACGGCCGTGGCCGCCATCTCCCCGAGGTCGTACCGGACGGTCGTCAGCTCGAAGGACGCCCACGACGCCATCGGGATGTCGTCGAAGCCGATGACCGTGAGGTCGTCCGGGACCCGGACGCCGAAGCGGCGCGCGGCGTCCAGCGCGCCGATCGCGATGACGTCGTTGCCGCAGAACACGGCGGTCGGGGGCGCTTCGGAGGCGAGCAGCCCGGTCAGGCCCGCGTACCCGGTGTCGAACTCGAAGGGGCCGCGCCGGACGCGCGACTCGGGGAGCCCGATCCCGGCCTCGGCGAGCGCGAGCCGCAGGCCGTACTCGCGGTCGCGCCCGGTGCTGGTGTCCTCGGGCCCGAAGATGCCGGCGATCCGCTCGTGCCCGAGCCCGACGAGCTCGCGCGCGGCGAACCCGGCGCCGCGCCGGTTGTCGACGACGACGGCGTCGCCGGGGGTGCCGCCCTCGCGGTTGAGGTAGACGAACGGGAGCCCGCGGCGGCGCAGCTCGGCGGGCAGCCCGGAGCCGAGCGTGGTGGTGGCGAGGACGACGCCGTCGATCGAGCGGTCGAGGAGCCGCTCGTAGGCGAGAGCCTCGTCGGAGCGCTCGGTGAACAGCATCATGCGGTAGTCGAGCCGGCCCAGCTCGTCGTGGAGGGGGCCTACGAGGTGCGGGTAGAACGGGTTGGTGAGGTCGGTGACCAGCACGCCGATGCGCCGGGACGTGCGGGTGGACAGGCTGCGGCCCGCCTCGCTCGGCACGTAGCCGAGGGCCTGGGCGGCCTCGCGCACCTTGGCGCGGGTCGCGGCGGACACCCGCTCGTCGCCCCGGAGCGCGCGCGACACCGTGGGCTGGGAGACGCCGGCCAGCCGGGCGACGTCGCGGCTCGTGATCCCCACCTGCTGCCTCCACGCCTGCGCGCCGCGACGGCGGCCTCTCGATCGACGCAGGCAAGCATACGTCTATTCACCCGCTGTCCGAAGCCGTTCAGCGGGACTGCGATTGACAACACCGCACCCGCTGCGCGTAGTGTGCATACGTATGAATACTCAGGACGCGGACCCGCGGCGGGTCCCGGTGACGGCCGCCGAACTGGCCCGGCGGACGATCCGGCGGGACGACTTCGTCTCCTGCGACCAGGCGTTCATCGACTGCCGCACGCCCGGATCGGACCGCAAGGAGAACTACGCGATGATCGGCCCCGGGGTGAGCCAGAGCCCCGGCCAGGTGATCAACCTGCGCGAGCCGCACGGCTACAACATCGGCGCGGCGGCGATGCCGAACGGCGTGACGAACAGCCTGCACCTGCATTTCACCGCCGAGGTGTTCCTGTGCTTCCGCGGCGAGTTCCTCCTGCGGTGGGGCGCGGACGGGACGGACGGCGAGCTGCTGCTCCGCGAGGGCGACATCGCGTCCATCCCGACGTGGATCTTCCGCGGGTTCACCAACGTGGGACCCGACGACGGCTGGCTCTTCACCACCCTCGGCGAGGACGACACGGGCGGCATCATCTGGGGCCCGTCGGTGCTCCGCGAGGCCGCCGACCACGGGTTGTTCCTCACCGAGGCCGGCGAGCTGGTCGACACGGTCGCGGGCGAGGCGGTCCCCGAGGGCGCGCGCACGGTCCGTCCGGTCTCGGCCGAGCAGATCGCGGGGCTGCGCACCTACACGGCCGACGACCTGCGCCGCCGCGTCGCCGCCCCGGACGACCTGAGCTGGAGCGACGCGCCGTTCCTCGACTCCCGCCTGCCCGGCGGCGGGGCGCGGCTCGCGGCCGTCATCGGCTACGGCATGACCGAGGACCGCTTCCAGGAGCCGGTCGTCCACAACCCGCACGGGCACAACGTGGCGTGGCTGAAGGCGCGGCCCGGCGAGGGCCTCAACCGGCACCGGCACGGCGAGTCGCAGGTGCTGATGGTCAAGGACGGCGAGTGGGAGGTCGTGCTGAACGGGCCGGGCGAGGAGCTGGCCGTGCGGCTCGGCCCGTGGGACATGCTGTCCGTCCCCGCGCACGCCTGGCGCTCGGTCCGCAACGCCGGGGACGGCGAGGCGTCCATGGTCGTGGTGAACGGCGGCGACGGCCGCGTCCGGCTGGAGTGGGACGACGACGTCGTCAAGGCCGCCGCCGACGCGGGCACCGCCCTCGACCCGGGCGGCTACCTCGCGCCCGCCGACCTGGTCCCGCGATGATCCCGACGCTGCTCGTGCCGGGGATGCTCTGCGACGCCGACCTGTGGTCGGGCGCGGACCTCCCCGGGACGCCCGTCGCGATCACCGAGCCGACGGTCACCGGGATGGCCCGCCAGGTGCTCGCCGCCGCGGACGGCCCGTTCGTCCTCGTCGGGCTGAGCCTCGGCGCGATCGTCGGGTTCGAGGTGCTGCGCCTCGCGCCCGAGCGGGTCGCCGCGTTCTGCGCGATCTCCACCAACGCGGGCGCCCCGACCCCGGCGCAGCTCGCGGGCTGGCGCGACATGGCCGACCGGACGGAGCGCGGCGCGTTCGACGACGTCGTCCGCGGCATCCTCCCGACGATGTTCGCCGAGCCCGGGCACGACGAGCGGTTCCTCGGCATGGCGCACCGGATCGGCCCCGACGTGTTCCGCGCGCAGCTCGCCGCGCAGGCGACCCGCCGGGACGCGTCCGCGCCGCTCGCCGCCGCGCCCTGCCCGGTGCTCGCCGTGTGCGGCGGCGCGGACGCGCTGTGCCCGGTCGGGTTCCACCGGCGCATCGCCGAGACCGCGCCCTCCGGGAGCCTGCGCGTGCTGCCCGGCGCGGGCCACCTGCTGCCCGTCGAACGCCCCCGCGTCCTCGCCGGGGTCGTTCGCGAATGGCTGGACCACCAACCCACAACGAACAGGAGGACGTCGTGCCCCACGTGCTGAAGGAGCCGGTGCCGCAGGAGCGCGTCGCGCGCGACCTCGGCGAGGTCCGCGCCCGCGTCGAGGAGATCATCGCGGACGTCCGGGAGCGCGGCGACGCCGCCGTCCGGGACTACTCGGAGAAGTTCGACCGCTGGACGCCGCCGTCGTTCACGCTGTCGGACGCCGAGGTCGAGAAGATCGTCGCGGGCGTTCCCCGGCAGGTCATCGAGGACATCGAGTTCGTGCAGGAGCAGGTCCGCGGGTTCGCGCGGTTGCAGCGCGACTCGATGACCGACTTCGAGGCGGAGACGCTGCCGGGCGTCCGGCTCGGGCAGCGCCACGTGCCGGTGTCCGCCGCGGGCGCCTACGTGCCGGGCGGCCGGTACCCGCTGACGGCGTCCGCGCACATGACGATCGTGACCGCGAAGGTCGCGGGGGTGCCGCGCGTCGTCGCGTGCACGCCGCCGATCCGCGGCGAGGTCCCGGCGGCGACGGTCGCGGCGATGCACCTCGCGGGCGCGGACGAGATCCACCTGCTGGGCGGCGTCCAGGCGGTCGCGGCGATGGCGGTCGGCACCGAGACGATCGGGCGCGTCGATCTGATCGCCGGGCCGGGCAACGCGTACGTCGCGGAGGCGAAGCGGCAGCTGTTCGGCGAGGTCGGCATCGACCTGTTCGCGGGCCCGACGGAGATCCTGGTGATCGCCGACGAGACCGCCGACCCGTTCACCGTCGCCGTCGACCTGCTGTCGCAGGCCGAGCACGGCCCCGACTCCCCGGCCGTCCTGGTCACCACCTCCGCCGCCCTCGGGCGCGAGGTGGCGGCGCACGTCGACCGGCTGCTCCCCGGCATGCCCACCCGCGACTTCGCCGGGCCGGCCTGGCGCGACCACGGCGAGATCGTCGTCGTCGACTCCGTGGACGAGGCGTTCGAGGTCGCCGACGGGTACGCGTCCGAGCACGTCGAGGTGCTGACCGCCGACCCGCGCCGCGCCCTCGACCGGATGCGGAACTACGGCGCGCTGTTCCTCGGCGAGGGGACGTGCGTGTCGTACGGCGACAAGGTCATCGGCACGAACCACGTCCTGCCGACGCGGGGCGCCGCCCGCTACACCGGCGGCCTGTGGGTCGGGAAGTACCTGAAGACCGTGACGTACCAGGAGGTCACGGACCCGGCGGCGAGCGCCCGCCTCGGCGAGGTGTGCGGCCGCGCGGCGCGCGTCGAGCTGTTCGAGGGCCACGCCCGGTCCGGGGACGTCCGCGCGGCGCGGTTCGGCGACGCGTCGTTCCCGTGGATGGACGAGGCGCGGGCGCTCAGCGGGGACCCGTCGTGACCGCCGGTCCCGGCGGCGCGGTGGCGGGGCGGACGGCGCTGGTCACGGGCGGCGGCAACGGGCTCGGCGCGGCGATGGCGGACGCCCTCGCCCGCGCCGGCGCCCGGGTGGTCGTCGTCGGGCGCGACCGGTCGAAGGTCGCCGCGGTCGCCGCCGGGCTGCCCGTCCCCGGGCGCGCCGCGACCTGCGACGTGTCGGATCCGGCGAGCGTCGCGGCGCTCGCGGCGGAGCTCGCGGACGAGGCGGTGTCGGTCCTGGTGAACAACGCGGGCGTCCCGGGCCCGGTGAAGCCGCTGGTCGACATCGAGCCCGACGAGTGGGACGCGGTGTTCGACGTGAACGTGCGCGGCGTCTACCTGATGTGCCGGGCGTTCCTCCCGGCGATGGTCGAGCGGGGGTCGGGGGACGTCGTCAACGTCGCGTCCGTCAGCGGCAAGCGCCCCCTCGCCGCCCGCACCCCGTACTGCGCGTCGAAGACGGCGGTGCTCGGGCTGACCACCACGCTCGCCGCGGAGGTCGGGCCGCTCGGCGTGAACGTCAACGCGCTGTCGCCGGGGCCGGTCGCGGGCCCGCGGATGGAGCGCAACTTCCGGCTGGAGGCGGAGCGCACCGGCACCGACCCGGCGGACGCGGAGCGCGCGTTCGTGTCCCGCGCCGCGCTCGGCCGGATGGTCACCGCGGACGAGGTCGCGACGGCGCTCGTGGCGATGCTGGGCATGCCGGGGCTGTGCGCGGCCGACATCGACCTGTCCGCCGGGATGGTGGCGCGGTGACCGGACCGGGGGCGGCCGGCCTCAAGCAGCGGATCCGGGCCGGGGAGAAGACGCTCGGCGGCCTGCTGCGGCTCCCCGGCGAGTTCCTCGTGGAGCTCGCCGGGGTCGCCGGCTTCGACCACGTGCTGATCGACCTGGAGCACGGTCCCGCCGACCTCGTCGCGCTCCAGCACCACATCGCGGCGGCCGAGGCCCACGGGCTGGACGTCCTGGTCCGGGTCGGGGCCGGGGATCCGGGGCTGGTGCTGCGGGTGCTCGACCTCGGCGCCACCGGGATCGTCGTCCCGCACGTGGACACCGCCGCGGACGCCCGCGCCGCCGTCGCCGCCGCGCACTACCCGCCGCTCGGCGCCCGGGGGTTCGCCACCTACAGCCGCGCGGGCGGGTTCGGCGCGGCGTCGATCGCCGACCACCTGCGGCGGTCCGCCGAGCGGACGGTCGTCGTGGTGATGGCCGAGACGCCGCGGGCGTGCGCGAACGCGGCCGAGATCGCCGCCGTCGAGGGGGTGGACTCGGTCATGGTCGGGCCCGCCGACCTGTCGGTGGCGATGGGCCTGACCGGCGGCGCCGCCGAACCGGACGTGCGGGCCGCGACCGAGGCCGTCCGCGCGGCGGCGGCCGGGGCGGGCAAGGCGATGACGACGATCGTCAACGATCCGGCGCAGGCGGCCGCCGCGCCGCCGGGGCTCGTCGTCTACAACCTCGCGCACGTCCTCCTGCGGACGTTCCGGTCCCTCACCGCGCTATAGTCGGTTCCTGATATCAGGGAGCGACTATGGCACGAAGTGTGGACAACCCGCTGGCCCTCGCGGTGCTGGGCCTGCTGATGGAACGCCCGATGCACCCGTACGAGATGGGCGTCGTGCTGCGCGAGCGCGGCACGAACGTCCGGACGAACCGGGGCTCGCTGTACGACGTCGTCGCGGCGCTCGAACGCGAGGGCTGGGCCCGCGCCCGCGAGACCGTCCAGGACGGGACCCGCCCCGCCCGGACCGTCTACGAGCTGACCGGCGACGGCCGCGACGCGTTCGTCCGGCGGCTCGACGAGCTGATCCGGGCGCCGCGGCGGGAGTACCCGGTGTTCCTCACGGCCGTCGCCTACCTCGGGGCGCTGGGCCCCGAGGGGGCGGCGGACGCCCTCGCCGACCGGGCCGGACGGCTCCGCGACGACCTCGCCCGCATCGACACCGGGCTCGCCGAAGCGGACGTCCCGCGCCTGTACGTCATCGAGGCCGAGTACGCGCGCGCGCTCGTCCAGGCCGAGCTGGCGTGGGTCGAGCAAGTCCTCACGGAGATCGCCGACGGCTCGCTCGCCTGGCCCGACAGCGAGGAGGACTGATGGAGTACGGCATCTACCCGGGCGGGGTCACCGGAGACGACGAGGGCAGCCTCGCCACCGGACCCGCCGACGACCCCGCGAAGATTCTCGCGGCCCTCCGCGACCTCCAGGGCGACGGCCCGTTCCTGGTCCGGGGCTACCGCGGCTTCACCGACCCCGGACGCCCCCGCCCGGAGGCCCCGCAGGACGTCGAGCAGTACGCGGGCGAGGGGCGCCGCCTCGACCTCGTCGTCCAGTACCAGTCGGCGTCCGGCGACGTGCCCGGCTACCTGGACTTCGTCCGCGACACCCTGCGCCGCCACGGCCCGCACATCGCGACGCTCCAGATCACCGAGGAGCCGAACGTCGCCGGGATCCCCACGCTCGACGGCCACTACCCCGACGTCCGCCGCGCCCTCGTCGAAGGCGTCGTCGCCGCCCGCGCCGAGGCCGACCGCCTCGGCCTGGACGGCCTGCGCGTCGGCTTCAACACCACGCTGATGTTCGGCCCCGCCGCCGGGTTCCTCGCCGGCCTCACCGAACTCGGCGGGCAGCCGTTCCTCGACGCCCTCGGCTACGTCGGCCTCGACTTCTTCCCCGACGTGTTCATGCCCGCCCCCGACCCCGGCGCCGCCACCGCCGGACTCCTCGAGATGCACCGTGACCTCATGACGTCGGCGGGAATCCCCTCCTCCGTCCCGCTGCACCTCACCGAGAACGGCTGGCCCACCGGCCCCGACCGCACCCCCGAACGGCAGGCCGAGGTCCTGGACGCCGTCCTCGGCACCGTCGTCCGCCTGAGCGGCGACCTCGGCGTCGGCGCCTACCTGCACTTCGCGCTCCGCGACGCCGACTCGTCCCGCGACGGCCTGTTCCACCGCTTCGGCCTGCTCCACGACGACTACACCCCGAAGCCCGCGTTCGAGACCTACCGCGGATACACCGCCGGCCGGTGACCCCGCGGCCACCGGCCGGCGGCCCTCACGACAGGCCGTAGGCGCGGACGACCGTCTGCGTCACCGCGTTGCCGTCGCGGTCCCGCACCGTCGCCCGCAGCGACACGAACGCGGCGCCGTCCGGCGGGTCGACGCGGACGACGCCCAGCGCGGCGCCCCCGGCGGCCCGCAGCTCCCGCCACGTCGCGCCGTCGTCGAACGACGCCTCCACCGTGATCGACGCGACCGGCACCGCCGCGGCGCCGGGGAGGCGCTCGACCCAGTACGGGACGAGCGTCGCCCGGTCGCCGGGCGCCCGGTTGCGCTCGTCCAGTCCGGCGGGCAGGAACCGCGCGACCAGCAGCGGCAGCTTCGCCGCCGCGTCCGTCTCGGCCGACCGGAACGTCCACACGGTGTCCTGCCGGGCCGGGACGGACCCGTCGGGCCACGCGATCGACTCCCGAAGCGTGTACGCCGCCGCCCCGGCCGGGACGGTCGCCTCGATGTCGGGCGTGTCCCACCCGTCGATCTCCTTCTCCGCGAGGACCGCGCCGTCCCGGGCGAGCGTCAGCGTGCCCGTGCCGGTGAACGCCCGCCCGCACGACTCCAGCGCACCCGTCGCCGCGCAGCTCGACGCGACCTCCAGCACGTTGCCGTCCCGCCGGTTGCTCCAGTCCGCGGGCACCGGGCCGAGGACGGCCGCGTTCCACGCGTCCGCCTGCGGGCCCGGCCGGTACGACCGCTCGCCCTTGTGCATCCGGGCGACGTTCTCCCCGCTCCCGTCGTTCAGCCGCAGCTCCTGGCTCCACGCGATCCCCCCGCCGGCCCGCAGGTACAGCGTGAAGTCGCCGGGCACGGGACGGGTCACGTTCGTCGCGAGGGTCCCGTCCGCCGCGGTCGCGTACGACCGCAGCGACCCGCTCTCGGCGCCGCCGAACGCCCGCACCGACGTCCGGATCCCGGCCATGTCCGCGCGCCGCGTGCGCAGCGACGGATCGTCCGGGATCCCCCTCTCCGCCCGGAAGTCGTGGAACACGTACGGGCTGGTCTCCGCGCCCGCCTTCTCCCACGTGGCCAGCGCCGTGTAGCCGAGCCGCCCGTCCGCGCCCGTCTGCACCGACACCCGCCGCCGCGCGTCCCCGTACAGGTACATGATCGAGTAGCCGGGCTCGGCGACCCGGTTCAGCGTCACGGTCGCCCCCGTCAGCTCCGCGCCCGCCGTGTCGTTGGTGAACTCGACGGGCGTGGTCCGCCGCGCGTCCATCGGGACCGCGTTCGCGCCCGCCTCCAGCGCGTAGACCTTCCGGAACCCGCTCGTCCACGACGAACCGGTCGCGAACTGCCCCGCGACGTCGTACGTCCCGACCGGCACCCGCGCCGTGGCCGTCCCGTCGCCGTTCGGCAGCGCGTCGTACGACCGGCCCGTCTCCATGTTCGTGAGGGTCGGCCAGAAGTACGGGACGGGCTTCCCGTCACGGTCGGTCCCCGTGACCGTGACGACGCTCGTCGGCGGCTCCATGTACGCCACGACCGGCGTCACCACCGCGCCGTCCGCCCCGGTGGCGGTCAGCGTGCCCTGGTAGACGCCCGCCGCGACACCGTCGACCCCCCGGAACACGACGACCGCGGTCGCCTCGCCGTTCGCGGGCACCGTCACCCGCGGCGCGTCCAGCGACACCGCCCCGTCCGGCGGCGGCGCCCCGTCCGGCCCCTCCAGGCCGATCTCGAGCTCCAGCTCGACCGGCGCGTCCGACGCGTTCGCGTACGTCACCGTCCGCCTCACCTCGGACGTCCCCGAGTCGGGCCACTTCGCGTCCACGTGCAGGCTCGACGGCGACGCCGCGACGCCCCGCGCGACGGCCGCGCCCGCGTCGACCCGTCCGGCGCCCTGCGACCCCGCCGCCACGGGCAGCCGCTTCGCCGAACCCATCAGCATCGACTTGATCCGCGCGCCGTCCCACCCCGGATGCCGCTGCGCCACGAGCGCCGCCGCGCCCGCCACGTGCGGCGTCGCCACCGACGTCCCCGACAGCCGGGTGTAGGAGCCGTCCACCGGCGCCCCCACCGACGTGCCGCCCGCCCGCGCCGCGACGACCCCCACGCCGGGCGCCAGGATCTCGGGCTTGATCAGGTTGTCCCACATCCGCGGGCCCTGCACCATCGACGCGAGACGGTCCTGCCGGTCGACGCTGCTCACCGCGAGCGCCGACTCCGCCGCCGCCGGAAGCGCGATCACCCCGGGGTACGGCCACGACAGGTCACCGGCCGCCGCGACGAACAGCGTGCCCGTCTCCTTCGACAGCCGGTTCACCGCCTCCTCCACCGGGTCGACCGCCGGCGAGTCGCAGAAGCAGCTCATGCTCAGGTTCACGACGTCGGCCTTCGCCTCCTCCGCCGCCCACGTCATCCCGGCGATCAGCCACGACTCCCGCCCCTGCCCGGTGTCGTCCAGCACCTTGCCGCTGACGATCCGCGCGTCCGGCGCGACCCCCCGGTACGTCCCGCCCGACGCCGCGCCCGACCCCGCGATCACCGACGCGACGTGCGTCCCGTGCCCGAACGCGTCACCGGCCGACGCGGTCGGCGTGAAGTTCGCCGCCTCCGCCACCTCCAGGTCGGGGTGCTCCCCGTCGACGCCCGAGTCGAGCACCGCCACCGTGACGCCCTCGCCCGTCAGCCCCGCCTCCCACGCGGCCGGTGCGCCGATCTGCGGGACGCTGCCGTCCAGGCTCGCCCGCACCTTCCCGTCCAGCCACAGCCGCGCCGACGGAGCGCCGACGAACTCCCGCCACGCCTCCGACAGCCCGTCCTTGTCCGCCCGCACCGCCGTGAGCCCGCCCGCGGCGATCGTCCGTCCGGCCTTGAGGGCCCCGACCGGACGCGCCGCGATCAGCGGCAGGTCGTCCCGCTCGTCCCCGTACCCGGACGCGAGCAGCCGGTGGACCTCGAACAGCCGCCGGTCGAGCCGCCCCTCCGCGAGCAGCGGCACGGCGTCCATCGGCGTCACGGTCACCTCGTGCGCCGTCGCGTGCACGGAGAACCCGATGCGTTCGCGCCCCGGCCCCGGCTCGACGTCGACGAGCGGCGCCCGTCCGTCCCGCGCGGTGACCGCCACCCGGTCCCCGGTCACGAGCGTGACGGAGCGGGACACCCCGCCCGGCGCGGCGGCCGCCCCGCCCGGCGCCCCGCCCGGCGCCCCGCCCGGCGCCGCGGCGCCCGCGAGCGCCGCCGCGCAGGCGAGCGAAGCCGCCGCGGCGACCGCGGCCCGGACCGTCCGGCGATGCAGTCGTTCCCGTCCTCGAACCACGCGACCACTCCTCGACGAGGCAACTCCGCCACCATATGCTGGCAAGGTCACCCCGCCCACCCCCCATGACCGAACCCGGCCGACCACGGGAGGAAACGCCTGATCAGCGCGGCTCGCCACCGCGCCGGGGCAGGGAGAGGACGAGCGCGTCGGAATGGGGCGGCTCGGCCCGGAACTCGGCGACCTTGCGCCATCCGTGGCGCAGGTACCAGCCGTAGGCGTCCGCATCGACCACAGCGGCGAGCGTGGCGTACGGCTCGGGCCGCGACTCCAGAAGCGCATCCAGGAGCCGCCGCCCCAGCCCCCGCCCGCGCTCCGCTCGATCGACGATCAGTTCGACGACCGCGAACTTCGACGCGTCCACCACGTCCCAGGACGGTAGGGACGCCGCGGCCCACCAGCCGCCCGCCGCCATGGAGAACCCGAACGCGAACCCCGAGAGCCCCGTGTCTCGCCGCGCCGTGACCAGCGTGAACCCCGACGACGCCGCCTGATCGCGCGTCCGCTCCAAGAACCGGGCGCGGGAGAACTTCGGGGCGGAGTCGTACGGCGGCTCGGCATAGACCCGCTTGTACAGGTCGGCCAGCTCCTCCAGCATCGCCGACGCCGCGCGGCCGTCATGGGCGCGGAGCTCGATGCCGGCCACGATCACCCCGCCACGCGACCGCGCGGTCCCGGCGACGCCAGTTCGCGAGGTTCGCGCACGCAGGACTGCTCCCGCCGCTCCTCCGGCACGGCGTCGAGGACCATCCGCGCGCCGCGCGCGACCGTGGCGGTGCGCTGGGAGCGGCTGAGGGACCCCACGGCGCGGGAGGCATGGGCGACGCCCGCGGCGACGTCGCCCGCCTGGACGAGGCACGTCGCGCGAAGCAACTCGATCTGCGCACGCTGCCGCTTCATGCCCTCCGGATAAAGCCGCAGGGCGTCGGCCTGGGCGCGTTCGGCCCGGGCGGCGTCGCGGACACAGGTGTAGGTGAACGCCGCAGTGTGCCGCAGCGCCGTCTCCGGCCACGCCCCGGTGGACAGGCGCTCGTCGGCGGGCGCCTGAGGCAGCCGCTCGAACCTGTCCTCCATGGCGCGGACGGCTCCCGCGGCGTCGCCGGTACGCCCGAGCAGGGCCAGGGCCTGCGCGCGGGCGGCCATCGCCTCCAGCACCGCGGCGCCCGAGGACGACCCCGCGATGGCGATCGCCTCGTCGGCGAGCCTCAGCACCGGCGCGAGCGGCCGCCCCGCGTACAGGGCGCTCATGGACTCGTACCCGCGAACCCACACCCGCAGGTTCCGGTCGGCGGAGGCGTCGGCGGTGTGGCGCGCGGTCTTCCACCAATCCCGCGCCTGGCGCGCGTGCCCGAGCGTCGCCACCGTCATCGCGACGAGCGCGGCGAGCTTCCCGGCGGGGGCGCACAGGCCGCGCCGCGCCCCGGCGTCATCGACGGCGCGGACGATCCGCTGCAGCCGCACGAGGTCGTGCGCGAGGTCGGGCAGGAGAGCCCCGGGCGGCGCGGTGAGGAACGCGTGCCCGTACTCGAACGCGACCTCCTCCCAGTCGGCGATCAGCCGATCTCGCGGCCCGCCGGGGATGGCGTCGGCGAGCGCCTGCCGAATCGGTTCGAGAGGTTCGTCGGCGACGCCGGCGTCCACTCCCAAGAGGCCCAGACAGGCGAGCAGGCGGCGGCGTTCCTCGTCCGTCTCCCGACGCGGCGGCCCCGACCGTCCGCCGAAGAGATCGGCGTCCTCGATGCCGAGGGCCTCCGCGAGGGCGAGGCGGTTACGCTCGCCGATGCCCGCCCGTCCGGCCTCCCAGCGCTTGACGTAGCCCTCCACCGTGGCCAGGTCGGGCCGCTGGGCGTCGGGCAGTGCGGCGCACACGCGGACCGCGAGCGCACGCTGCGTCAGCCCCCTCGCGGCGCGCTCGGCGGCGAGCCTGCGACCGAACGCCTGACGCTCTTCCGGGGTCATGGGTGCACCTCGCGTGTCGCCGTGCCACCTGCGTGCTCACAGATGCACCCCATTTTGCCTCTGCATATGTGACCTGCGACACCGCTTCACTGGATTCCGGAACACACCCCCGACTGCCGGGGGCGCGTGTTCAGCCGGAATGCAAGGCGGCCCCGGCCCGCTGGGCGAACAGCGGGGGGATCCGGGGCCTTGGCCGGAAACGAGGTCCGACCCATGGCAGATCGTACGACCCCGCAACACCATCTCGCGGCGCTCGCCGCGCACCTGTCCGCGCGTCGCCTCCAGGTCGAGTTGACCGCGAGGGGGCTGCGCATCGAGAACCCCGACGTCCCCGGCTGCGGCCCCGAGGCGAGCCCCGCGACCGTCACCGTCACGTGCCGTCCGCGCACCGACGACGGCGGCCGGATGTGGTTCTTCGGCCCCGGCCACGAGCCGGTCGCCGAGGCCGACCAGATCATGAACGCGGTGACGTGGGCCCTCGGCCGCCTGGCGTCCGACCAGGTCGGGACGGAGACGGCCCGGTGACCGCCTTCCGAACGCCGCAGGCACGGGTGGCCGCCGAGGTGGCGCGCCGGTTCCCCGGGACGTCCGCCTGGCTCGGCGAGGCCACCGGGAGCTGGTGGGCGCTGGCCCGCGACCGCGCGGGCACCTGCCACCTGGTCGAAGCGGCGACGCCCGCCGAACTGGCCCGCCGCCTGAACGCCCTGGACGTCCGCCGCGCCACGCCATCGCCCGAACCGAGGCACCCGCGCGCCGCCGCGCCCGTCCGCACCGTCCTCGCACCTCCCCGGCCTGAACGCCGCCATCGTGCGCCGCGCCGGGGACGGCTGCGGACCGCACTCGGCGGCCTCGTCGCCCCCTGATCCCCGGTCCGCCGCGACTTCCGTGAGGGGAGATGGAGAGCATCGAGATGTTCGGCCGGGACGCGCAACTGCACGCGGCGCTCCGCCGGTGCGCGCCCCAGATGACGGCGTCCCTCGACCGTGACGACCGGGACCTGCCGCACGTGCGCGTCACCTACCGGGAGAACGGGCCCCGGTTCGTGTCCTGGGACGGCGGCACCTACCGATGGCGCACCGGGCCCGCCGCAGGACGGCGCCTGCCCGAAGACGCCGAAAAGGCGGCGGTCGAGATCGCCCGGGAGATGGGCGCGGCGGTGAAGCCGTCATGACCGCGCACGCTCGCCGGTGTGGGCCACCCGGAAATCGCCGTCCTGCACGCCTTCCTGGACCTGACCTCGGCGACCGGCCATGCTGCAGGAAGCCGACCGGCGGCCGGCCCGCCGACCACGCGGGAGACGCGCGGGTCGCCGGCCGTCGTCACCGATGCGTAGCGGGGACGCATGACACGAAGCGACTGGGGTGACCTGCCTGCGGTTGTGCGGGAGGCCGTCGCCGAGCGCACCGGCCCGATCCGGGACGTCCGGCCCGCCGACTCCGGCAACCACGCGGACATCGCGTCAACGGTGACCGGCGAGCGCGCGACCGTGTTCGTCAAGGCGGCGCGCAAGCTCCCGGACCGAGACGGCCCCGAGGTCATGTCGCTCCGGTGGGAGGCGCGGGTCAACGCGTTCGTCGGCGAGCTCGCCCCTCGGCTCCTGTGGAGCGCGGAGGCCGAGGGGTGGCTCGTCCTGGCGTTCGAGCACGTCCCAGGACGTCACCCGGACTACTCGCCCGCGTGGCTGGCCCGCTTCGCCGCCTGGCGGGCGGCCGACCCGGAGGCGATCGACCACTACGCCAGGCTGCACACCGCCGTGTGGACGCTCCGTTCCGAGCGCGTCGCCGCGGCGTGGATCAAGCCCTACCTCGCCGACGTGCGGCGCTGGGCGGCGTACCGGGGAGCGCTGGAATGAGTTCATCGGTCGCCGGGCGTAGGTCTCTCGCCTCATGCGCCTTTGTGAGTCCGCTGGTTAAGGTCGATCGTCATGCAGACCACGGGCAGTGCTCGCCGCCTGACGGCGGAGCGTAGGCGCGACACTCTGGAACGGCTCGGCGCCGAGCGGGACATGTGGGTGTCGACGGCGCATCCTGATCACGGCCCGCACCAGGTGCCGCTGTGGTTCCTGTGGGACGGGCGAGCGGTGTGGATGTGCACCGGTGCGGCTTCCGCGACCGCGCGGAACGTCCGGGAGGAGCCGCGCGTGCGCCTGGCGCTACCGGATTCCTTCGACGTGGTGCTTCTCCAGGGGGAGGCGGAGTGCTTCCCGGACCGGGACGTGCCCGGAGAAGCGGCGGATGCCTTCGCCGCCAAGTTCGGGTGGGACCCGCGTACGGAAGGCGATCCCTTTTCGTATGTGCGCGTGGTGCCGGAGACCGTGCGCGCCTGGCGTGGTGAGCCGGAACTCCGAGGCAGAGTCATCATGCGCGACGGGACGTGGCTCGAATAGTGGGCGGCACGACAAAGCCCCCTCGATCCCGGTTGTGGGGTCGAGGGGGCTCGTCCAGCGGCTTGAGCGCCCGTGACCGGGACGGCTCAGACGAAGACCGCTCGGATGGGGCCGCCGAAGTAGCCGCTGCCGGCGTGCGCCCAGGAGATGGCGGGCGCGTCCACGATGGGGCCGCCGATGGTGGTGCAGTGGCCCGGGCCGCACGCCGTGCCGACGACGTAGTAGCGGCCCGCGTCGCAGCTGACGCCGATGCTCTTGCCGTCCGACGACCGGTAGGTCGAGCAGGTGGCCTTCTCGACGGCCGGGGCGGCGTGGGCGGGGAGGGCGGTGAGGCCCGTAGTGCAGGCGGCCGCGACCGCGACCGCGGCGGCTCGTGCGTGTGCCTTCACGGGATCGTCCCTTCTCGGTGTCAGTCGTACTGGGGTTCGGGACGCGACCAGGTCACGGACGTGCCCGGCGGGCAGGACACGAGCGAGAAGTACTTGGAGGTGTACCACTCGTAGTTGCCGTGCTTGTAGGAGCCGTCGCTGCACCTGGCCTGCGTCTGGTACATCTGCGCGTCGGGCGGTCCCGCCCAGCAGTGGTAGCTCGCGGTGCGGTCGTAGCTGTGGTCCTCGCACGTCTGCCCCTTGTAGACGAACGAGCGGACGGCCTGCCCCGCGTGCGCGGCGGCGGGGTACAGGGACGTGAGCGCGACCGCGGCCGCGGCCGTCGCGGTGAGCTTGCTCAGGGTGGTGTGCATGGCGCTCCCTTCCGGACATCGCCATGCTCCGCCCGCGCGCTGTCGCCCCGGTCACGCGCCGGTCACGCCGTCCTAGAGGCGGGTGGCGGTTCGGACGAGGTCGGCGACGGCTTTCGAGCGGCTGTGCGGGGGCCACGCGATGACGGTGGTGACCGGCGGGGCGTCCAGGACCGGGACGGTGGCGACGTCGGTGTGCAGGTGGGAGCGGCACGACTCCGGGGCGACCGCGGACGCGCGGCCGAGCGCGATCAGCTGCGTGAGCTGCGTGTGGTCGCGGACCTCGGGGCCCGGGCCGTCCGGGTACGTCCCGTCGAGGTTCGGCCAGCGGGGCACGGGGAGGCCGGGCAGGTCGGCGACCTCGGCCATCCGGACGCGGGGGCGGGCGGCGAGGGGGTGCCCGGCGGGCAGGAGGACGACCTGGCCTTCGGTGCCGAGGTCCTCGGTGTCGAAGCCCGCCGTGTCGTCGAACGGGCGGTGCAGCAGGGCCACGTCGGCGCGGCCGTCGCGCAGCACCCGCTCCTGCTCGCCGATGCCGGACAGGAGCACCTCGACGGGGACGGCGTCCGGTTCGGCGGCGTAGGCGTCGAGCAGCTTGGCGAGCAGTTCGCCGTTCGCGCCCGCCTTGGTGGCGAGGACGATCCCGCCGGGGGACGCGGCGGCGCGGCGGGTGCGGCGCTCGGCGGCGTCGACCGCGTGCAGCGCCGCGCGGGCCTCCCGCAGGAGCACCCGGCCCGCCTCGGTGAGCGCGACGGAGCGGCTGGTGCGCTCCAGCAGGGTGGCGCCGAGGCGGCGTTCGAGCCGGTGGATCGCGCGGGAGAGCGGCGGCTGCGCGATGCCGAGCCGCTGCGCCGCCCGTCCGAAGTGCAGCTCCTCCGCGACGGCGACGAAGTACCGCAGCTCCCGTGTCTCCACGCTGCCACGGTACCCGCATCCATACCCGCGGAGTATCGATGCGCACCCGATCGGTGTTGGAGGTTCCGCCGGTTCCGGAGCGAGGATCGACGACATGAGCGAACGGACGACCGCGCTGGTGACCGGCGCGAACAAGGGCATCGGGTACGAGATCGCGGCGGGGCTGGGCGCCCTCGGCTGGGCCGTCGGGGTCGGCGCCCGGGACGCGGGGCGCCGCGAGGCCGCGGTCGCGAAGCTGCGGGCGGACGGCGTCGACGCGTTCGGCGTGCCCCTCGACGTGACGGACGACGCGAGCGTGACGGCCGCCGCCGGGCTGGTCGGCGGACGCGGGGGCCTGGACGTGCTCGTCAACAACGCCGCGATCACCGGCGGCGGGCCGCAGGAGCCCACGGCGGTCGATCCCGCGACGGTGCGGGCGGCCGTGGAGACGAACGTCATCGGCGTCATCCGCGTCACGAACGCGATGCTTCCGCTGCTGCGCCGCTCGGCGTCGCCGCGGATCGTGAACATGTCGAGCATGGTCGGTTCGCTGACGCTGCAGAGCGCGCGCGGCGACGCCACAGGCCCGATCTCCGCCGCGTACGCCCCGTCGAAGTCGTTCCTGAACGCCGTGACCGTCCAGTACGCCAAGGAGTTGCGGGACACGGGCATCCTGGTCAACGCGGGCTGCCCCGGTTTCACGGCGACCGACCTCAACGGCTTCCGCGGCGTCCGGACGCCCGAGCAGGGCGCGGCGATCGCGATCCGCCTCGCGACCCTCCCCGACGGCGGACCGTCCGGCGGCTTCTTCAACGACGAGGGCGAACTGCCTTGGTGACGTCCGGGCTGCGAGATCGGAGTGGTGCCATGCGTGAGGTCAGTGGATGGGCCGCCCGCGAACCGGGTGCGGGGCTCGAACCGTGGGTGTTCGAGCGGCGGGAGCTGCGGCGGACGGACGTGGCGGTGCGGGTCCTGTACTGCGGGGTGTGCGCGAGCGACCTGGCGGCGGTGCGCGGCGGCGATCCCGCCGGGTTCCCGCTCGTGCCGGGCCACGAGATCGTGGGGGAGGTCGCGGAGACGGGGTCCGGGGTGACGCGGTTCGCGGTCGGCGACCGGGTGGCGGTGGGCAACATCGTCGACTCGTGCCGCGCCTGCGGGCCCTGCCGGGCGGGGCGGGAGAACTGGTGCGAGGAGGGCGTCACCCTCACCTACGGGGGCGTCGACCGGGTCGACGATTCGCCGACCCGGGGCGGCTTCTCGTCGGAGTACGTCGCGGACGAGCACTTCGTGCACGCGCTGCCGGACGGGCTGGACCCGGCGGGCGCGGCGCCGCTGATGTGCGCGGGCGTCACCACGTGGGTGCCGCTGCGCCGCTGGGGCGCCGGGCCCGGACGGACGGTCGGCGTCGTCGGCATGGGCGGGCTCGGGCACGTCGCGCTCAAGCTCGCGCGTGCCCTGGGGGCCGAGACCGTCCAGTTCACGTCGTCGCCCGCGAAGGTCGCCGAGGCGCGCCGGCTGGGCGCGGACGACGCCGTCCTCGCGTCGGACGGGCGGCGGATGGCGGCGCAGGCGGGCCGCTGCGACCTGATCATCGACACGGTCGGGGCGCCGCACGCGCTGGAGCCGTACCTGGCGGCGCTGGCCGTGGACGGGACGCTGTGCATGGTCGGCATCCCCGGCGGGGACCTCCGGGTGGACCCGATGAGCCTGATCGTCGGGGCGAGGAACCTGGCGGGGGCGGGCAGCGGGGGCGTCCGCGAGACCCGGGAGATGCTGGACTTCTGCGCCCGGCACGGCATCGTCGCCGAGACCGAGGTCGTCCCGGCGCGGGAGGCGGACGCCGCGCTGGGGCGGCTGGCGCGCAACGACGTCCGCTACCGGTTCGTGCTCGACATGGCCGCCTGACGGGTCAGGGCTTGCGGCCCACGGCGCTGTACTGGGCGACGTTCTCGGCTTCGCCCCACGGGCTGTCGAGGCCGACGCGCCAGCGGGCGGTCGACACGATGCCGGGCTCGACGAGGTCGAGGCCGTCCATCAGCCACTTCATCTGCGCGTGGTCGCGGGCGCAGATCGGCAGGCCGCCCTCGGCCATGAAGGTGTCCATGGCGTCCAGGACGGACTGGCCGTGGAAGTCGGCGGTGTCGTGCACGAGGACGAAGTGGCTGCCGGACGGCAGGGGGTCGAGGAGCCGCCGGACGATCGACTCGGCTTCGGCGTCGTCGACGATGTGCTGCAGGATGCCGATGAGCATGACGGCGATCGGCCGGTCGAAGTCGAGGTTCTCGCGGGCCTTCTCGAGGATGGCCTCGGGTTCGCGCAGGTCGGCGTCGATGTAGGCGGTCGTGCCCTCGGGCGTCGAGGTGAGCAGGGCGCGGGCGTGCGCGAGGACCATCGGGTCGTTGTCGACGTAGACGATGCGGGAGTCGGGGGCGACGCGCTGCGCGACCTCGTGGGTGTTGTCCTGCGTGGGCAGGCCGGTGCCGATGTCGAGGAACTGGCGGACGCCGGCCTCGCCCGCCAGGTACCGGACGGAGCGGCCGATGAACGCGCGGTCGTGCCGCGCCATCGTGACGATGTCGGGGTGGACGCGGGCGATCGCGTCGCCGACCTCGCGGTCGACGGGGTAGTTGTCCTTGCCGCCGAGCCAGTAGTTGGTGATCCGCGCCGAACTCGGCACGGTCGTGTCGATGCCGGGAATGTCGTTCACGAGCCGCTCCATGCCGCGATGCCGGTTGTCGATCTTCATCTTGCCCGGCCGCGGGGCCCCGCTGCTCCGTTTCGGGCATGCCGGGCGGAACACTGTCGGGACGCCAGTCACCTGACCGATGCCCGGGGACCCGGCCGGTTCGTAGCGTCGTGGCATGACAACGATGAGCGAACTGATCGACCGGATGGACATCATCGAGCTGGTCGGCAGGTACATGGTGAGCCTGGACGAGCGGAACATCGACGACGCGTGGGCGCGCCGCTTCCATACGGCCGACGTCGCGATGGAGGCCCCGGTGGGCGAGGCCGCCGGACTGGACGGGCTGGCGGAGTCGACGCGGGTCGCCCTGGAGCGGTTCGAGCGGACGCAGCATCTCGCGTCCAACCACATCGTGGACCTCGACGGGGACCGCGCGGCGGTGCGGTGGGACGCGCTGATGGTGCACGTCCACCTCGCGTCGACGGCGGCGGCCCGGGGGGAGGAGCCCGGCGCGCACTTCGACGTCGGCGGCCGGTTCGACGCGGAGGCGGTGCGGACGGCGGACGGCTGGCGGTTCCGCCGGATGGCGGTCCGGCCGGTGTGGTTCGACGGGCGGCCCCCGATCGGAATGGAGTAACGGGTTCCCCGCCCGGGCTTCTAGGGTCGGGCGGGGAGCCGTACGGCTCCGCCGAACCGTCGGAAGAGGGGCGTCATGCCACGTATCGCCACCGCCGAGCGCGTCGACCGCGACGCGCTGCTGGAGTTCCTGCGCCCGCGCCATCGCGGGGTGCTCGTCACGACGCGCGGCGGCGGCGGTCCGCAGATGTCGCCCGTGACGTGCGGGCTGGACGGCGCCGGACGCATCGTCGTGTCGACGTACCCGGACCGCGCGAAGGCGCGCAACGCCCGCCGCGAGCCCCGGGTGTCGATCTGCGTGCTGTCCGACGACTGGAACGGCCCGTACGTGCAGGTGGACGGCCGCGCGGAGGTCGTCGACATGCCGGCGGCGCTCGACGGGCTCGTCGAGTACTACCGCGGCATCGCCGGCGAGCACCCCGACTGGGACGACTACCGCCGGGCGATGGAGCGGCAGAACAAGTCGCTGATCCGGATCACCGTCGAGGGGTGGGGGCCGATCGCGACGGGCGGTTTCCCGCCGGGCGTCGCCGGGTCCTGAGACGCCGTTGCGCCGGGCGGCGTCCGCGCGCGACGATCCGCCCGTGACACGGGAGCGCGTACACGACCTCATCCCCTCGCCCGCGGTGCGGCGGGAGCCGCCGGAGAGCCTCGCGCGGCGGACGGCGTCGGTCCCGGCGGACGTCCTGGCCGACGCCGTGCTCGACCCGGCGGAGCCGTGGTGGCGCCGGTCGGGGTGCGCTCTCGCGCTGGCCGGGCGGGTGCCGGACGGGCGGGCGGCGGAGCTGTTCGCGTACGTCCGGGACGACGGCGGCCACGGGCTGCTGCGGGCGGCGGTCCTGGCGGCGCTGAGCGAGCCGGGACGCGCGCACTCGGACGAGCTGCTCGCCTGGCTTCGGGAGCAGGACGGGCGGGAGCCCTGGCACGGGGCGGACGCGGCGGTCACCGGGGCGCGGGCGCGGCTGGGTGAGCTGGGCACGGCGCGGCGCCTCGCGGTGCTGGCCGCGGACCCGTGGACGCATCTGCGCGTGCAGGGTGAGCGGGCCCTCGACGCGCTGGTCGGGGTGTGCGGCCTGCGGGCGGTGCTCGCCGAGTTCGGCGCCGCGTCCGCGGCGGACCTCGCGGCCGGCGGGGCGACGGCGGAGGAGCGGCTGCTCGGGGTGCGGCTGCGGTGGCGGGAGGGCGGCGACGTCGCCGCGTCCCTCGGGGACGCCTCCACCATGGTGGCCCGGCAGGCGTACGAGCTGCTCGCCGAGGCGGACGGCGGCGACGAGCGGCTGTGGGGGATGGTGCGGCGGCGCGTCCCCGGGCACCTGTGGGCGCTCGCGGTGCTGCATCGGCGCGGCCACGGCGTCCGGGCGGCCTGGGAGGGGCTCGGTTCGCCGCGGGTGGAGCTGCCGGGGGTTCCGGCGGACGTGCGCGCGGCGATCGTCCGCCGCCACGTCCCCGGGCAGCGCGGCACCGACCCCCGGTGGCTGGTCGAGGCCGCGCTGCTCGAACCGGAACCGGACGGGCGGGCGGAGGCGGACCTCCGCCGCGCCGTCCGGGCGCTCGCCGGCGCGGGCCTGGAGCCGGGGGACCCGCGGCCCGAGGCGGCCGTCCGGGGGACGGGCCACGACACCTTCCACGTCGTGGAGACGGCCGCCGGGACCGTCCACGTCAGCACGCTCGGGCCGTTCGCCGAGTGCCGGGACGGTAGTCCCCGGGAGGTCCTGCGGGCGGCGGGCTTCACGTGCGTGGACGGGGCGCTCGCCGAGACCGTGGTCGAGGGGCTGCACGTCTACTTCTTCGGCGACCGGGGGCCGCTGCGGGTCCGCGACCTGCTGTTCTACTGGCAGGACTGACGGCGCGCGGATGAGGAACCTCTCATCGCGCTCTCACCGGAGGCGGACGGCGAGGCGGCCGGAGGGGGGAGCGGGGGCGTGGGGCGGCCTGCGGCGGAGTGCCCGGCAGGCCGGTGGTTCCGTGGTCCATGGGCCGCGAAGCTAGCGGCGGCAGATGAGGATCTTCCGGGCGTTCCGCTCCTCAGCGTTCGTAGCGGACGCCGGGGAACGGGGACGGGACGTCCAGCAGCGCGCCGTCGCGGCCGCGCAGCCACCGGTCGAAGAACGCGGCCGCGTAGGCGCGCTGGACGGCGGTCGTCCGGTGCGGCGGGACGGTGCCGAGGACGGCGGCGAGCCCCCCGGTCGGCTCGGCGCCCCGGCGGGCGAGCGCGGGCAGCACGGCCGACGCGTCCGTGAACGACGCGTGCCGCGACCCGCGGACCAGCACGTTCGCCGTCCAGCCGCGCGTCGCGCCCCAGAACGCCGCCCAGGACGGGACGTCGCGGTGGCCGGTGGCACCGTCGCCTTCCGCCTGCATGAACAGCAGCGGCCGGTCGAGCCCGTTCCGAGCGACGCCGCTCAGCTCACCGGGGAAGTCCATCTGCCCGTCCATGTTGATCCCCGCGCGGATGCGCCGGTCGTCGTGCATGGCCTGCGCGGCGGTGAACCCTCCGGCCGAGTGCCCGGCCATGCCGACGCGGCGGGTGTCGAGATCCGCGCCGGCGCGGCGGCCGAGGCGCGGCAGCTCGTCCAGGACGAAGCGGGTGTCGGCGACCCGGGCCGCCATGACCTTCTTCAGCAGCGCGGCGATCTCCCCGGGGGCGGAGGGCGGCGGCGCGGCGAGCAGGTCGCTCGGGACGAGCCGTCCGCCGGGGAACTCGACCTCGGACGCCTCGTAGGTGTGGTCGATCGCCACCACCGCGTAGCCGCGGCTCGCGAGGTCCTGGACGAGCGCGGTGTTCCACGTCCGCGGGTCGCCGAGGCCCGGCGAGTACAGGACGACCGGGAGCCGCCCGGCGCGGCGGTCGGCGGGGGCGCCGGCGCGGGCGGCGCCGACGGTCGCGCCCCAGTCGGCGGTCCCGGCGGGGACGCCCAGGTTGAGCGTCCCGGCGCCCGCGGCGGACCCGAAGTGCGCCGCGGCCTTCGGCGTCATCTGCGGCACCGGTCCGCGCCCGCCGGGCGCCGCCGGGTACCAGACGCTCACCATCAGCTCGCGGGCCCGGCCGGGCCGCCACGGGTCGGGGCGGTCGCGGTCGACGAGGTGCACCGCGGCGGTGCCGACCGCGAACGGCCCGGTCGGGGCGGGCAGCCGGACGGGCGCGGCGTCCCGCGGGTCCGCGGCGGACGCCCGCAGCGGCGGCAGGGCGAGCACCCCCGCGGTCACCAGCAGCGCGAGCAGGACGGTCTGGATGCGGGTCCTCATGCGGGCATCCTCGCCGGACGGCGGCCTCCGCGGCGACACACCACGGTGCCATACCGAGGTACTACCGCGGTTTGACCCCCTGCCGCCCCGGCCCCCCTGCTCGTGGGGCGGTCGCGGGAGGTCGCCTGCCCTCGCGAGGAACCGCGCGGCATGCCGGGGGCGCGGCCGGTGTTCCTGTCTGTAGAGGACGCGCCTGCGGCGGTCGCATCGATCGCGGGCTCCGCGGGCCATCGGATCTCCGTTCGACATGGCATGATAGCGATAATCATTTTCATATGGAGGTCGTCATGTCCGTACCCGTCGTGCTGGTGGCCGGGGTGCACGCCGCCGCGCGGACCGCCGTCGTCGACCGGCTGCTGCGCGGGCACCCCCGCGCCGTCGCCGTCCACCACGACCTGCGGGCGATGCCCGGCGGGCTCGTCACGCGGACGGTCCGGGACGGCCGCGCGGTGCTCGACCGCGCGGTGGTCAGGCTCGACCACGGGTGCGTGACGTGCACGGTCCGGGAGGACCTGGTCCCCGAGCTGCTGCGCCGTGCCGCGCACGCCGGGCCCCTGGTGGTCGACCTGTGGGACTGCGTGGAGCCGCGGACGGTCGCCGAGGCCCTCGACGCTCCCGCGCTGCGCGACCGGCTCCGGCTCACGGCCGTCCTGACCGCGGTGGACGCCGAGCTGATGCCCGTCGACATCTGCCGGGGCGAGCGGCTCGCGGAGACGGGCGCGCCGGTCGCCCCCGGCGACGGGCGCTACCTGGCCGGGGTGCTGGCCCACCAGATCGAGTACGCGACCGCGCTCGCCGTGCCCGGCCTCGGCGCGGGCGAGGACGATCTGCTGGTGTGCCGCGACGTCCTGCGGCACCTGGCCCCGCTCACGCCGGTCGTCCTGCCCGGCGACCCGCCGCCGGAGGTCACCGGCCCCGCGCTGTGCACCCGCGAGCTCGCCGACCGGGTCGACCCCGCCACCGCGCTGCTGCCCTGCCCGGCGCACAGCCCCACCGCCGACACGGTCGTGTGGCGCCGCACCGCGCCCCTGCACCCGGCGCGGTTCTTCGCCGCCATGGACGTCCTCGCCGCCGAGTCGGTGCGCAGCCGGGGACGGTTCTGGCTGACGAACCGGCCCGACCGGATGCTCGCGTGGGACGCGGTGGCGGGCGTCGTCACGCTGGCGGACGCCGGGGTGTGGCTCGCCGCGCTGCCCGAGGCCGCGTGGGACGAGGTGCGGCCCGCCCGCCGGGTCGCCGCCGCGCTCGACTGGTCGGCCGAGCACGGCGACCGCGTCCAGCACCTGGTGATGACCGGGCCGGGCATCGACGCCGACCGCATCCACGCGCTGCTGGACGCGTGCCTGCTGGGCCCGGACGAGTCCGGCGCGGTCCTCGACGACCCGTTCGCCGCCTTCTTCGATGCCGCCTGACCTGCGAGGTTCGCTCGTTTAGGTGTGCTACCTGGCGGAATAGTCGGCCAACGGAGGCATTGGGGGGCAACCGTGGCGATCTACCGATACCGGTGTTCGGAGTGCGGGGCGTTCGACGTCGCCCGCCCGATCGGGACGGCCGAGGCCGCGGAGCCGTGCCCGGGGTGCGGCCGCGCGGCGCCCCGCGTGTTCACGCCGCCGCTCGTCCGCCGCACGCCGGCGGCGCTGGCGCGGGCGCTGGACGCCGGGGAGGCGAGCGCCGGCGAGCCGCGGGTCGTCCGGCGGGACGCCCGCCCGCGCCCGCCCGCGCCCTCCGCCGACCCGCGGCGGGACCGGTTGCCCCGTCCCTGACCTACGGAGGAAGCCATGCCCGAAGTCGTGTTCAGCGTGGACCAGGCGCGGTCGATGCGCGACCAGGACGTGCCCGGCCACAACCGGTGGCATCCCGACATCCCGCCCGCGGCCACCGTGCGCCCCGGGGCGGAGATCCGCCTCGAGAGCCGGGAGTGGATGGACGGCCAGGTCGGGAACAACGACTCGGCGAACGACATCCGCGACCTGAACCTGAACGTCAACCACATGCTGAGCGGCCCGATCGCGGTGGAGGGCGCCGAGCCCGGCGACCTGCTCGTCGTGGACGTCCTCGACATCGGGCCCGTCCCGCAGGAGACCGGGGACATCGCGGGCCAGGGCTGGGGGTACACCGGCGTCTTCGACCGGCACAACGGCGGCGGCTTCCTCACCGACCGGTTCCCCGACGCCTACAAGGCGATCTGGGACTTCCGCGGGCAGACCGCGTCGTCCCGCCACATCCCCGGCGTCCGGTTCACGGGCATCACGCATCCCGGCCTGCTCGGCACCGCGCCGTCCGCCGACATGCTGGCCCGCTGGAACGCGCGCGAGCAGGCCCTCATCGACACCGACCCCGACCGGGTGCCGCCGCTCGCGATGCCGCCCGAACCGCGGGACGTCCTCGCGGGGACCCTGACCGGCGCCGACCTCGAACGGGTCGGCCGGGAGGGTGCCCGGACCATCCCGCCCCGGGAGAACGGCGGCAACCAGGACATCAAGAACTTCAGCCGCGGCTCGCGGGTCTTCTTCCCCGTGTTCGTCCCGGGCGCGCTGCTGTCCGGCGGCGACCTGCACTTCAGCCAGGGCGACGGCGAGATCACCTTCTGCGGCGCCATCGAGATGGGCGGGTTCGTCGACCTCGGCATCGACCTGATCAAGGGCGGCATGGAGAAGTACGGCGTGACGACCAACCCGGTCTTCCTGCCCGGCAACGTCGAGCCCCGGTACGACGAGTTCATCTCGTTCATCGGCATCTCGGTCGACCACGAGACCGACACCAACGCGTTCACCGACGCGACGCTCGCCTACCGCAACGCCTGCCTGAACGCGATCGAGTACCTGGGGAAGTTCGGGTACACCGGCGAGCAGGCGTACCTGCTGCTCTGCGCCGCGCCGATCGACGGGCGGCTCAGCGGCGTCGTCGACATCCCGAACGCCTGCTGCTCGCTGTACCTGCCGACGGCGATCTTCGACTTCGACGTCCGCCCGTCCGCGGAGGGGCCGCGCCGCGCCGACCGCGGGCAGTGCGCCGTGACGTCCTGAGCGCCCGCCCGCGGCGGCCCGTGCGCGCGGGCCGCCGCGGGCGGTGCGGTGGTCAGCGGGCCGGGTAAACGCGGCCGCGGACCTCGCCGAAGCCGAGGCGGCCGCCGTCCGCCGCCGGGGCCGTCGCCGACAGGACGACCTCGTCGCCGTCCATCAGGAACGTGCGGGGCTCGCCCGCGACCTCCAGCGGCTCGCGCCCGCCCCACGACAGCTCGATGAACGCGCCCCGCTGGTCCTTCTCGGGGCCGGACACGGTGCCGGACGCGAACAGGTCGCCGGTGCGGGTCGCGGCGCCGTTCACCGTCATGTGGGCGAGCATCTGCGCGGGCGACCAGTACATCTCCCGGTACGGCGGCCGGGAGACGAGCTGCCCGTTCCACTCGACGGCGAGGTCGAGGTCGAGCCCCCACGCGTCCTTCTCCCGCAGGTAGGGGAGGGGCTCGGGTTCCTGCGGCGGGGTCGCGACGCGGGCCGCCTCCAGCGCGAGCAGCGGGACGACCCAGGACGAGACCGACGTCGCGAAGCTCTTCCCGAGGAACGGGCCGAGCGGGACGTACTCCCACGCCTGGATGTCGCGGGCCGACCAGTCGTTGACGAGGACGGCGCCGAAGACCCGCTCGGCGAACTCGCCGACCGGGACGGGGGCGCCCAGCGGGGAGCCGGTGCCGACGACGAACCCGACCTCGGCCTCGATGTCGAGCCGGCGGGACGGCCCGAACCCGGGGGCGGCGTCGTCCGGCGCCTTGCGCTGCCCGGACGGCCGCACGATCGGGGTGCCGGACGGCACGACCGTCCCGGCGCGGCCGTGGTAGCCGACCGGCAGGTGCTTCCAGTTCGGCATGAGCGGCTCGGAGTCGGGCCGGAACAGCCGCCCGAGGTTGGAGGCGTGGTGCTCGGACGCGTAGAAGTCGACGTAGTCGCCGACCTCGAACGGCATGTGCAGGGCGACGGCGCCGACCGGGTGCACGGCGCCGGCCGGGAGGTCGCCGCCGACGGCGTCCAGGATCCGTTCGCGCACCTCGACCCAGCGGGCGTGCCCCTGCGCCATGAAGGGGTTCAGCGTCGGGTTCGCGAACACGTCGTCGTGGAGGACGGCGGCGAGGTCGACGACGGAGTCGGCGACGCGGACGCCGACGCGGGGCGCCGTCCCGGGCGTGGAGAACACCCCGTAGGGGAGGTTGGCGAGCCCGAACGGCGAGCCGTCGGGCACCTCGATGCGGGTCATGCGTACTCCTCGGTGAGCGCGGCCGGGAGGAGCCCGAGGTCCGCGAGTTCGGTCAGGGGGTCGGTGATGCTGCACGTGCCGAACGACACGAACGCCGCGCGGGCCGCGGCCGTCCGGTCGGGCGGCAGGGCGGCGACGCGGGCGGCGACGGACGCGGCGTCGCGGTCGGCGAGCAGCGCGGCCAGCTCGGCGGCGGGCCGGCCGTCCAGCGCGGCGTCCGCCGCGAGCAGCAGGTTGAGGAAGCCGTGCTGGTCGAAGCCGGTCCCGGGGTCGGTGTTGCGGACCGGGTGGTGCAGCCCGGCGGTCGCCTTGAACGGGACGCCCGCGGCGACGGCCGCCGCGACCGCGGCGGCCAGTTCGGCCGGGTCCGGGTAGAGGTCGGCGGTGACGCCGCCGGTGCGGAACTTCGCGCGGTGCCCGGACGCGGCGAGCGCCGCGATGACCGCGGGACGGCGCTCGTCCCGCGGCACCTCGACGTGGATCGGGACGTCGGTGCGCAGCCCGTCCACGGCGCGGACCAGGTCGGACGGCGTCCACCCGGGGGGCACGGCGACCTCCAGCCCGCGCAGGTCGACGGGCAGGCCGGCGGCGGCGGCGAGGGCGTCCGCGGCCTGCGCGGGCCCCGCGGGCGCGGTCAGCGCGAGGTCCAGGGGGCCGCCGGGCTCCCGGTCGAGGAGCGGCGCCAGGTCGTCCAGCGCGGTGGCGGGCAGGATCAGCGGGCCGACGAGCGCGGTGTACGGGGCGGCGCGGTGGCGCCGGTGCGCGGGGACGGCGTCGGCGAGCGGCGCGCGGCCCGGCGGGAAGACGGCGGCGTCGTCGCAGAGCCCGACGGCGAAGGCGGGGAGGTCCGGCATGCCGGTCACCGGTCCGGTCCCCGGCCCGCCCAGGTCCAGGCGTAGCCGCCGTCCTCGCAGGCGGTGCCGCCCTCGCCGAGTTCGAGGGGGCGGAACGTGTCGACCATGACGGCGAGCTCGTCGAAGAACCCGGCGCCGATGCTGCGCTCGTACGCGCCCGGCTGCGGGCCGTGGGCGAGGCCGCCGGGGTGGACCGAGACCGAGCCCTGCCCGATGCCGGAGCCCTTGCGGGCCTCGTAGTCGCCGCCGCAGTAGAACATGACCTCGTCGGAGTCGACGTTCGAGTGGTAGTACGGCACCGGGATCGACAGCGGGTGGTAGTCGACCTTGCGGGGCACGAAGTTGCACACGACGAAGCCCGGCCCCTCGAACACCTGGTGGACGGGCGGCGGCTGGTGGACGCGCCCGGTGATCGGCTCGAAGTCGCGGATGTTGAACGTGTACGGGTACAGGCAGCCGTCCCAGCCGACGACGTCGAACGGGTGCCGCGCGTACACCATGCGGGTGCCGGTGACGCCCCGGGACGTGCGGTGCTTCACGAGCACCTCGACGTCGGTGCCGTCCGCCAGGAGGGGCTCGCCGGGGCCGTGCAGGTCGCGCTCGCAGTAGGGGGCGTGCTCCAGGAACTGCCCGAACCGCGACAGGTACCGCTTGGGCGGCGCGATGTGCCCGTTCGCCTCGATCGCGTAGGTGCGCAGGGGCTCGTCGCCCTCGGGCAGCCAGCGGTGCGTCGCCGACATGGGGACGACCACGTAGTCGCCCTGCTCGGCGCGCAGCGTCCCGAAGACGGTCTCGACGGTCGCCGCGCCGGACTCGACGTAGACGACCTCGTCGCCGGTCGCGTTGCGGTACAGCGGCGAGGCGGCGGCGGACACGGCGTAGGAGATGCGGACGTCGCCGTTGCCGAGGACGAGCCGCCGCCCGGTCACCGGGTCGGTCCCGGCCCACCGGTCCGCGGGGAACAGCTCGTGCAGCCGCAGGTGGCGGGGCTTCAGCGGATGGTTGGGCGCGGTCGCGGCGTCCGGGACGTCCCACGGCCGGGCGTCGACGATCGCCGACGGGATCTCGCGGTGGTAGAGCAGGGACGAGTCGGCCGAGAAGCCCTCCTCGCCCATCAGCTCCTCGTAGTACAGCCGACCCTCGCCGTCCCGGTGCTGGGTGTGGCGTTTCGGCGGCACGTCGCCGACCCGGCGGTAGTGCGCCATGCTCCTCGCCTCCCGAAGATGGTTAATGCATTAACTACTTTTGGCCGACACTACGGCTCTTCTCCGCCGCAGGGAAGACCTAACCCGCGGGCCCGGCCGGCCCGGTCCGGCCGGTCCGGGCCGGCCCGGTCCGGCCGGTCCGGCCGGGCCGCTAGCTGCGCTCGCGGACGTCGAACTGCGTGCGCCCCTCGATCAGCTTGTCCAGCAGCATGACCAGCATCTGCTGCTCGGTCTCGGTGAGGACGTCCGCCCACTGCTTCTCGCGGGCGTGCTGGGCCGCGAAGATCTCCAGCATCGCGGCGCGGCCCCGCTCCGTCAGCGACAGGATCACCGACCGGCCGTCCCGCGCGCCGCGCGCCCGCTCCAGCATCCCGTCCGCGACGAGCGTCTTGGCGAGGTTCGACACCGCCGCCCGGCTCATCCCGGCCAGCGCCGCGGCCCGCCCCGGCTCCAGCGGCCCGGCCAGCCACGTGACGAACAGCAGCCGGAACGCCGCCCACGAGTGCCCGCGCGGCCGGTGCACCGTCGACTCCAGGTCGTAGGTGACGATCGCCGACGCCCGGTTCAGGGTCAGCAGCAGCCGGGTCGCCAGCCGGTGCGGGAAGCCGAACTCCTCGGCCAGCCGGCCGCCGGCGAGGTCGACGAACGACCAGAAGTCGAGCTCGCCGGCCGCGCCGGCCGGGCCGTCCGCCGGGCCGTCCGCCGCGCCGGCCGGGCCGTCCGCCGGGGCGGTGTCGCGATCCTCCATGGCCGCAACACTAACGGCGCCGAAGCGATTCATGGTTTGATCACTTCCCGGCGGCCTCCGCGGCCGCGGCGGGCGCCGCCCCCGCGGGCGCCGCACGGCGCGGCTCGTCCCGCGGCACCCGCAGGAACGCGAGCATCGCCGCGCACACCACCAGGCAGCCGATCGGGAAGTACAGGCCCACCGACACGTCGTCCGCCGTCGCGTTCTGCCCGATCACGTACGGGCCGAAGAAGCCGCCCAGCGCCGCGATCGAGTTGATCGCCGCCAGCCCGACCGCCGTGTGCTCCCGCGACAGCACCCGCGCGGCCATCGCCCAGTACGGCGCCATGTAGCCGAGGACGCCGATCCCGACGAGCGACAGGCACGCCAGCGCCACCGCCGGCTGGTGCCGGAACTGGATCGTCCCGAACAGCCCCGCGGCGGCGAGCAGCATCAGCGCGATCACGTGCCACTTGCGCTCGCCCGACCGGTCGGAGTTGCGCGCGACCAGCACCATTCCGACCGCGCCGACCAGGAACGGGATCGTGCCGAGGAACCCGATGTTCGTCGCCGAGTACGACGGGTCCATCTGCTCGACGATCTTGGGCAGGAAGAACGTGAACCCGTACAGCCCGCACGCGGCGAAGAAGTTCGCGACCGCGAGGTACAGCACCTTCCGGTCCCGGACGACCTTCAGTTCGGCGAGCGGCCCGTGCGACCGCTCGGGCGTGTACTCCTTCGCGATCTCGCCGTCCAGCCACGCGGCCTCCGCACGGCTGAGGAACCGCGCCTTGCCCGGGACGTCCGGCAGCAGGAACAGGACGGCGACGCCGATCAGGACCGCGGGGACGCCCTGCAGCACGAACACCCACCGCCAGCTGCTCATGTCGAGCCAGTGGACGTGGTCGAGGATGAGCCCGCCGGTGAGGCTGCCGAGGATCATCGCGACCGGCTGCGCCAGCGCGAGCCCCGCGATCGCCCGTCCGCGCTCCTGCGTGCGGTACCACAGCGTCAGGTAGAGCAGCAGGCCCGGGAACAGGCCCGCTTCCGCGACGCCCAGCAGGATGCGGGCGGCGTAGAGCTGCGTGACGTCCTGCACGAGGCCGGTCGCGGCCGTCACGATGCCCCAGCTGATCGCGATCCGGGCCAGCCACAGCCGCGCCCCGACCCGCTTCATGATCATGTTGCTGGGCACCTCGAACACGACGTAGGCGAGGAAGAAGATCGCCGACGCGGTGCCGAACACCGCCGTCGTGACGGCGAGCTCGTGCTCCATGCCGAGCTGCGCGTACGAGATGTTGGCGCGGTCCATGTAGTTGAACACGTAGAGCAGGCCGATGATCGGCATGATCCGGAGCGTCACCTTCCGGATCGTGCGCCGGCCGATGTCGGCGTCCCCGGGGGCGGCGGTGCCGTTCGCCATGTCGTTCTCCTCGGTGGAGTGGGGTGGGGTGGTGCGGGACGGCCGTCAGCCGGCGGCCGTCGGCGCGGTGGGAGCGGACGGGTCGGCCGCGGCTGGGGGCGCGGCGGGCGCGGCGGCGGTGCGGCCGGCGATGCGGCCCATCGTGAGGGCGCCCGCCACCGAGTTGCCGCCGCCGACGTAGCGCCGGCCGAGCACGCCCGCGCCCGCCTCGCCCGCCGCGAGCAGGCCCGGGACGGGCTCGCCGCGCTCGTCCAGCACCCGCGCCGACGCGTCGATCTCCAGCCCGGCGTGGGTGCAGACCAGCTCGGCGGGCAGGATCCGGACGGCGTAGAACGGCGGCCGGCCGATCGGGTCGGGATGCCCGTCCGCGCCCTTGTTCGCCAGCGTGCGGTGCCGCCGGAACTCGGGGTCGCGGCCGTGCGGCAGCGTGCCGTTCCAGCGGCGGACGGCCGCGCCGAGCGCGTCCGCCGGGACGCCGATTGCCGCCGCGAGGCCGTCGAGGGTGCCCGCGCGGGCCGTCCGCCCGGCGTCGGCCTCCCGCGCGACGTGCTCCGGCGTCCAGTGCGCGTAGCCGGGCGGCAGCCCGAGCCGGGCGCGCTCGTCGAACACCGCCCACACCGGGCCCGGCTGCGCGTCGATGATCCCGCCCGACACCGCGTACGAGGCGTCCTCGTCCATGAACCGGCGGCCGTGCGCGTTCACGTGGATCCGCGACTTCGGCGGGAAGCCCGACTGCCAGTGGTGCAGCCGCTGGAAGTACGCCGTCGGCAGCAGCAGCCCCTGGCCGTCCCCGGCCACGGACGCGCCGACCTGCCGGCCGAACCGCAGGTGGTCGCCGCGCGCCCCGGGCGCCGCGACGACGAACAGGTCGTCGCCCGCCCGCAGCGCCGCCGGGAAGTACCGTTCGAGCAGGCCGCGGTCGTGCGCGAGGCCGCCGGTCGCGACGACGACCGCGCGGGCCCGCACGTCCAGGCCGTCCGCGACGACCCCGGCGACCCGGCCGTCCTCGACGAGCAGCCGCTCCACGCGCGTGTTCGCGACGATCTCGACGCCGTGCGCGCGGCACGCCCGCACGAGCGCCCGGACGATGCCGAGGCCCTGGTCGCGCGGGACGTGCCCGCGCCAGACGTCCTCGACGCCCGCCTGGCAGAGGCCGGGCATGTGCGCGTTGTGCGACACGGCCGCCGGGACGTCCACCCCGAGGCCGATCAGCCACTCCAGCGTCGGCGCGGCGTTCCGGCAGAACGCCATGATCAGGCCGGGGTTGAGCATCCAGTGGTTGAGGTCCATGTAGTGCTGGAAGAACCGCTCCGGCGAGTCCTCGACTCCGAGGCCCCGCTGCACGCTGGTGCCCGCGGCGGTGAACATGCCGGCCGACAGCTCCGTGGAGCCGCCCGGCTCCCGCTCCGCCTCCAGCAGCAGGACGGCCGCGCCGGCCTCCGCCGCGGTGGCGGCGGCGGCGAGGCCGGCCCCGCCGCCGCCGACGACGATCACGTCCGGGTTCATCCGAGGCCACCTCCGGTGTCGGCGAGGATGCGGTGGTAGAGGCCGTTGCTCACCAGGCCGCCGTCCGCCGTCAGCTCGGCGCCGGTGAGGTAGGTGGAACGGTCCGACAGCAGGAACAGGACGGCGTCGGTGATCTCCTCGGGCCGTCCCACGCGCCCGGCGGGGATGCTCCGGACGGCCGAGGCGACGAACGCGTCCGCGCCGTCCAGCAGGCCGGTGTCGACCAGCCCGGGATGCACCGAGTTGACCCGGATGCCCCAGGCGGCGAAGCCGCCCGCCGCCGACTTCGACAGCCCGGTCAGCCCCCACTTGCTCGCCGAGTACGCGGGCGAGAAGTAGCCGATCTGCCCCGAGATGGAGGAGATGTTCACGATGGAGCCGCCGCCGGAGTCGCGCATCAGCGGCGCCGCCGCCCGCATCCCGTGGAACGGTCCCGTCAGGTTGACCCGCAGGACCCGCTCCCACACCTCCTCGGTCGTGTCCATGAACCCGAGCCGCCGCGAGACGCCCGCGTTGTTCACCAGGCCGCCCAGTCCGCCCCGCTCCGCCCGCACCTCGCCGATCACCCGCGCCCACGCGGCCGCGTCCGCGACGTCCAGGACGTGCGCGCTCGCCGACCCCCCGGCCGCCCGGATCTCCTCGGCGACCGGCCCCGCGTCGGCGACGTCCGCCGCGCACACGTGCACGCCCCGCGCGCCCAGCGCCCGCGCGTGCGCCGCGCCCATGCCGGCCGCCGCGCCCGTGACCAGCACGGTCCCCGGGTAGCGGACGGTGTCGGCGTGCACCGCGTCAGACATGCCGGGACCCGCCGTCCACCGCGATGCTGTGCCCCGTCACGTACCGGGCGCCGTCGGACAGCAGGAACAGCAGCGGCCCGACGACCTCCTCCGGCGACCCGAGCCGGTGCAGCGGGACGGCGTCCAGCGCGTGCCGCAGCGCCGCCTCGTCCTCCCGCACCCAGCGGGTCATCTCCGTGTCGATGTAGCCGGGCGCGATCGCGTTGACCCGCAGGCCCCGGTCGCCCAGCTCGACCGCGAGCGACTCCGTCAGGTGCGCGACCGCCGCCTTCGACGAGCAGTACGCCCCGCGCCCGCGCCGCACCCGCACCGCCGACACCGACGACATGTTCACGATCGCCCCGCCCGGCTCCATGTGCCGCGCCGCCGCCTGCGCCCCGAACAGCACCCCCTCGACGTTCACCGCCAGCGTCGTCCGGATCTGCTCGGGCGTGATGTCGCCGACCTCGGCGAACGGGAAGACCCCCGCGTTGTTCACCCAGAAGTCGAGCCGCCCGAACTCCGCGAGCGCGACCTGCGCGACGGACTCGTGCTCCTCCGCCTTCGCCACGTCCACCCGCGCCGCCACGACCCGTCCGGGCCGGTCCGCGCCCGCGGTCTCGGCGGTGATCTCCTTCGCGGTGACCGCCATCGCGTCCCCGTCGATGTCGGCGCCCACGACGTCCACGCCCCGGGCGGCGAGCGCCGCCGCGAACCGCGCCCCCATGCCGCGCGCCGCTCCCGTCACCACGGCGGCCTTCCCGCGCAGCTCGGGGTACACGGCCGCCACCGGGGTCCCGACGACGCGCCCGGGGTTGGCCCGCTCGGCGGTCTCGCTCATCGCTGCTGCTCCTTCTCGTCGTTCGGCCGGTCGTTCGGCTCGTCGTTCGGCTCGTCGTTCGGTGCGCGGTCCGGCCCGTCGTGCGCGCCGTCGCGGTGGACGACGCGGCGGCGGATCAGCCACCCGCCGCCGTCCCGGACGAGGTCGTCGGTGACGACGGTCATCCGGTCCAGGCGCGGCTCGCCGCCGTCCGGAGTGCTCACGATCTGCAGGTATGCATGGACGAGGGCGGTGCGCTCGTCCGCCCGCTCGGCGAACACGTTCGTCAGGACGTGCCGGACGGTGACGCCGCGCGCCCGCGCGTCGGCGAAGAACCGCTCGGCGAACGCCGTCAGCTCGGCCGTCCCGGTGACGGGACGGGAATACGTGGGCGAGCGGAACTCGCCGTCCGGGGTGAAGGTCGCCGCCCACGCGCGCGCCCGGCCGCCGTCGATGTGGTGGCTCTGCGCCCCGTACAAGCGGTGCAGCGACGCGTCCATCGAACGAACCTCTCGTGTAGTGTGCTAATATCGCACGCACCGTGCGAAGTACGGACACCGTAGGTAACGTGACTCACATGCGTCAAGAGGAGGCCCATGCGCGCGGCCGGCGGCGGTACGGTCCCCGATGTGGCGGCCCCCGAGATCGACTCCGGAATGTCGAAGACGCTGCACAACGGCCTCCAGATCCTGGAGCTGCTGGTCCGGCACCCGCAGGGCCTCACGCTCACCGAGATCGCCGAGGGCGTCGGCGTCCACCGCACCGTCGCGCACCGGCTCGTGCGCACCCTGGAGGCCCACCGGCTCTGCCGCCGCGACCGCTTCAAGCGGATCTCGCTCGGCGCCGGCCTCGTCGAACTCGCCGAACCCGTCGAGCAGGACCTGCGCACCCTCGCGCGCCCCGTCCTGGAGGAGATGACCGACGCCGCGCAGGCCACCGCCCACCTCGTCGTCCGCGAGGACGACACCCGGGTGCGGATGCTCATGATCGTCGAGCCGCGGCGCGCCCCGATGCACGTCGCGTTCCGGGTCGGCCAGCTCGACCCCGTCGACCGCGGCTCGGCCGGCCTCGCGATGCTCGCCGCCGCGCCGCCCCTCCCCGGCGAGCGCCCCGAGGTCGCGCTCGCCCGCGAGCGCGGCTTCGCCGTCTCCTACGGCGAGATCCGCTCCGCGATCATCGGCGTGTCGGCCGTCGTCCCCGGCGCCCGGACGCAGACCAGCGTGGGCCTGTCGCTGTTCGAGGCGTCCGACGAGGACGAACTGGGCCGCATCGTCGTCGACGCCGCCGCCCGGCTCGGCGCACTCCTCCGCTGACGCCCCGGGCGCGGCCGCCCGCCGGTCACCGCCCGCCGGTCACCGGCCGGCGCCGAGGCGGTCGGCGATGCGCCGCGCCTCGTACAGGACGCGCTCCTCGTCCAGGGTCTGCAACTCGCCGTCCAGCAGCAGCGGACGCCCGGCCACGTAGACGTCGCGCACGTCGGCGGCCGTGGCGGCCCACCCCACGAACGATGCCGCCGAATGCATCGGCTGCGCCCGCACCGACGAGGCGTCGAGCACGACCAGATCGGCGGGTTCGCCCACGGCCAGCGACGTCGGCGCGAACCCGAGGGCCGCGGCGCCGTGCGCGGTCGCGCCCGCCAGCGCCTCGTCCAGCGGCCAGGCGTCGGCGTCCTCGGTCGCTCCGCGCTGCAGGGACACCGCCAGGCGGAGCTCGCTCAGCAGGTCGAGCGCGTCGTTGGCGGCGGGCCCGTCGGTGCCGATCGCCACCCGCACGCCCGCCTCGCGGAGCGCGGCCACGGGAGCGATCCCGGATCCGAGCTTGAGGTTCGACCGGGGGTTGTGCGCCACCGTCGCGCCCGCCTCGGCGAGGAGGCGGATGTCGTCCGCGGTGGCCTTCGTGGCGTGGGCCACGAGCGTCGACGGGCCGAGCAGCCCGGCGCGCGCGGCCGCCGCGATCGGCGTCCGGCCGTACTCGGCCGCCGCCGCGCCGACCTCCGCCGCCGTCTCCGAGAGGTGGACGTGGACGCCGAGGCCGCTCTCCGCGGCCCGCCGGGCGACCTCGCCGAAGACCGGCTCGCCGCAGGTGTAGATCGCGTGCGGCCCGTACATGACCCGGACGAGCGGCTCGCCGGCGTACCGCCGGGCGAGGTCCTCGACGTGGTCGAGGACCTCGGGATGGGCCCGGCCGCCGGCCGCCGGGTAGGGGCGGACCGCGGGCCCGAAGACGGCCGGTGCGGCACAGATGCGCAGGCCCGCCTCGACCACGGTGTCGATCAGCGGCTCCGTCCAGTGGAACATGTCGGCGAACGCCGTCGTCCCCCCGCGGATCATCTCGCACAGGGCGAGGGACACGCTCCACCGCAGGTCGTCCTCGGACAGCGCGTCCTCCGCGGACATCACGACCGCCAGCCAGTCCGCCAGCGGCAGGCCGTCGCCCAGGCCGCGCAGGACCGCCATCCCGGAATGGGCGTGCGCGTTGACCAGGCCGGGGAGCACCACCCGGTCGGACGGGCCGCCGGACGGTCGGACCGACCGGATCGTGCCGTCGGCGGCGGAGAACTCCAGCGTGGTCGGCACCGCCCGCGCCGCGCCGCCGGGGCGGACGAGCCGGCCGGTGACGGTTCCGCCGTGCGAGGTCATCGTTGATCGCCTTCCGGCTCGGTCGTCGCCCGGGACTAGTACGGCGAGACGCCGCCGTCGACGTTGATGCTCTGGCCCCGGATCCCCTGCACCCGGTCCCCGAGGAGGAAGGAGACGGCCCAGGCCACCTCGACGGGGGCGATGTGGCGGCCGAGCTGCTCGTTGGCCATGTAGGCGAAGACGGCGTCGGCGTCGGCGTCGCCGGAGCCGGCGGCGGCGTGCGCGTCCGCGACCTGCCGCAGCATGGGCGTCGCGACGCCGCCCGGGCACACGCAGTTGACGTTGATCGCGTACGGGGCCCACTCCGCGGCGGCCACCCGGGTCCAGTTGATCACCGCGGCCTTGCTGGCGTTGTAGGCGACCATGTCCGGGTGGCCGTTCTTGCCCGCCTCCGAGGCGACGTTCACGATGCCGCCGCCCCCGCCCTGCTCGATCATCCGCTCGGCGACCAGGCGGGACAGCTCGAACGGGCCGAAGACGTTGACGCCGAACTGCGCCTCCCACAGCGGGCGCGCGTGCCGCAGCGCGGGCGCGATCTCGACGACGCCGGCCGCGTTGGCGAGCCCGTCGACGCCGCCGAGCAGGTCGAAGGACCGTTCGGCGGCCGCGGCGACCGACGCGGGGTCCCGCAGGTCCAGGCCGATGCCGTGCGCGCCGCGTCCGGGCCCGCCGAGGCGCTCGGCCAGCGCCGCCGACGCCGCCGGTGCCGCCGGTGACGATGAACCGCTTGCCCCGGTGGACGGGGAAGATCTCGGGCTCGGCGACCGGGATCACGTGCCCGCCGCGGTCGCGCCTGAACTCACCCACGGGGCGCCTCCCGTCCGCCCATCTCCCAGGTGGGGTGGGCGCCCGGTGCCAGCTCGACGAAGCCGGGCACCTCGCGCAGGGCGGCCTCGGCGCCGCCGGGCGTGTAGGTCGCCAGGATCCGCAGGGGCCTCCAGCCGGTGTTGAAGGTGGAGTGCAGGGTCCCCCTGGGGATCCAGACGGCGTCACCGGCCGTCACGGGGAACTCGGGCCCGTCGCCGACGGTCTGGCGCCCTTCGCCCTCGATGATGTAGAGGATCTCGTCGGATCCGGGATGCTCGTGGCGGTCGTGGCCCCGGTCCGGGTTGATGATCACCTCGCCGAGGGTGGAGGACGCGCCCGGCACGCCGTCCGGGTCGACGAGCCACTTGATCGAGCCCCAGTCGAAGACCATCGTGGGCACGGAGTTCGGGTCGCGGTGCACGGTGCTGCTCCTTCGCTGAGCCGGTCAAATCTGCTGGAACGCCCGGACCTGTTCGGCGATGGCGCGCTCGGTGGGCAGCCGCTCCATCGACGACGCGCCGAAGAACCCGTCGATCCCGGTCGTCCCGTCCAGCACGCGGCGGACGTCGTCGGGCTCGGCGATGGGGCCGCCGTGGCACAGGACGATGACGTCGGGGTTGACGGCGACGGCCGCGTCCCGGATCTCCTGGACGCGCGCCACCGCGTCGTCGAGGGTGATGGCGGTGCGCGCGCCGATGCTGCCCTTCGTCGTCAGGCCCATGTGCGGGACGACGATGTCGGCGCCCGCCCGCGCCATCGCGGCGGCCTGCCGGGCGTCGAAGACGTACGGGGCGGTGAGCAGGTCGCGCTCGGCGGCGAGCCCGATCATCTCGACTTCGAGGTCGAACCCCATGCCGGTCTCCTCCAGGTTCGCCCGGAAGACCCCGTCGATCAGGCCGACCGTCGGGAAGTTCTGGACGCCGGCGAACCCGGCGTCGCGGAGCTCGTCCAGGAACCGGGGCATGAGCCGGAAGGGGTCGGTGCCGCAGACGCCGGCGAGCACGGGGGTGTCCTTGACGACCGGGAGGACCTCGCCCGCCATCTCCAGCACGATCGCGTTGGCGTCCCCGTAGGGCATGAGGCCCGCCAGGGACCCCCGCCCGGCCATCCGGAAACGCCCCGAGTTGTAGATGATGAGGAGGTCGGCGCCGCCCTGCTCCGCGGCCTTGGCGGACAGGCCCGTGCCCGCCCCGGCGCCGATGATCGGGCGGCCCGCGGCCCGCCGGGCGGCCAGCCTGCCGAGTGCCTCGGATCGGTTCATCGCGCGTGTCCTTCCGGTTCGCGGGACGCCCGCACGAGCCGGTGCAGCCGCTCGGCGGCCGCCACCGCGAACTCGGGGGCGTTGATGTCGTGCGCCGTGTCGATCACCTCGACGCGGCCGCCCGCCACGGCGTCCAGGACGGCGTCGAAGCAGGCGGCGTCCGCCTCGGGATCCCAGAACGGGCCTCCCTCGACGTCGACGGCGGACAGGCCGCCGCGCGGGAGCATGAGCGTGACGGGCCCGGTCGCGGCGGCCAGCCGCGCGCCGATCGCGCGGCCGATCTCGGCGGCCTCGCCGGGCGTGGTGCGCATCAGCGTCACCATGTCGTTGTGGACGAGCAGCAGGCGCCGCCGGAACCGCTCGGGGACGGTGTCGGCGGGGCCGAAGTTGACCATGTCGACCGCGCCGAGGCTGACGACCTGGGGGACGCCGGCGGCCCCGGCGGCGGTCAGCCGGTCCGGCCCCGCCGACAGGACGCCGCCGACCAGCTCGTCCGCCAGTTCGGTGGTCGTCAGGTCGAGCACACCGGCGAAGCGGCCCTCGGCGGCGAGCGTCTCCAGCGCCCGTCCGCCGGTGCCGGTGGCGTGGAAGACGAGGACCTCGTAGCCCAGCTCCTCCAGCCGCGCCCGGGCCGCCTCCACGGCCGGCGTGGTGACACCGAACATGGTCGCGGCGATCATGGGCTTCCCGCCGTCCCCGCCGTCCCCGCCGTCCCGGCGCCGGTCGTGGGCGGCGGCCATGGCGGCGATGGCCGCCGCGGCGTTGCCGAGGATCGGGCGGGACACCGAGTTGATCCCCGCGACGTCGACGACGCTGTACATGAGCGTCACGTCGCTCCCGCCGACGTAGGCGGAGACGTCGCCGCCGGCCATCGTCGACACCAGCAGTTTCGGCAGGCCGACCGGCAGCGCCCGCATCACCGCGGCCGCGACGGACGAGCCGCCGCTGCCGCCCAGCGCCAGCACCCCGCTCAGGCGTCCCTCCCGGTGCATGCGGGCGGCGATGACCGCGGCGCCCGCCGCCATCGCCCGCAGGGCGGCCCCGCGGTCGCCCGCGCTCCGCAGCTCCTCCAGCGTCGTCCCCGCGGCTTCGGCCACCTCGGAAGGGGCCACGTCGGCCGCCATCGAGGCGGCGCCCATGACGCTCGTGTCGACGACCGCGACGTCCTGGCCGGACTCGATGATCAGGTCCCTGACCAGCCGGTACTCGGTCTCCTTGGTATCGAGGGTCCCCACCAGCAGAACCGCCATGCGCCCCCCTCGGCTCTCGTGCCGTGCGTCCGTCGGCCATACTGTGGCCCGCTCACCGGCCCGGCAAGGGCCAATTTTGCGAGAACTGGCCCATCGGCCTGGAAAGGTGTTGCGTTTCTATGCCGGTGTCATCGGCCGCCCGCGTCGTCCGGCTCCTGCAGGGGTGGGAGAACGCGCCCGGACGGCTCGGCGAGCGGCTGTCCGCCGCGATCGCCGATCTCATCGAGCACGGCGACATCGGGGCGGGCGAGCGGCTGCCGTCCGAGCGCGGCCTCGCCGCCGCGCTGTCGGTCAGCCGGGGGACGGTCGCGGAGGCGTACGCGCGGTTGCGCGAGGACGGCTGGATCGGCAGCCGCACGGGAAGCGGTTCCTTCGCCTCCGCGGCGCGCGGCGGGGACGCGATCGCCGTGCCCGGCGACGCACGGCTCAGCACGTTCGGCGGGCGGGCCCCGGAGCGGCTCGTCGACCTGTCCAGCGGAGCCCCCGGCGGCCTCCCGCTGGTGGCCCGCGCCATGGCGGGGCTGGACGCCGGCCTCGTCTCGCGGCTCGTCGCCGGAGACGGCTACCACGTCACGGGGCTGGACTGCCTGCGCGACGCGCTCGGCACCTACTACGCCGACCTCGGCGTCCCCACCGCGGCCGGCCAGATCCTGGTGACCAGCGGGTCGCAGCAGGCGCTCAAGCTCATCGCCGAGGCCCTGGTCGGCCCCGGCGACACGGTCGTCGTCGAGGACCCGTCGTACCGCGGCGCGCTCGACGTCTTCCGCGCCCGGCGGGCCAGGCTCGTGCCCGTGCCGGTCGAGTCCGACGGCCCCGACCTCCGCGTCCTGGAACGGGTGGTCGAGCACCTGCGGCCGCGCCTGGTCTACCTGCTCCCCGCGGCCCACAACCCCACCGGTTCCGTCGTGTCGCGCGGCAAGGCCCGGCGCCTGGCGGAGATCCTCGGCCGCCACGGCACGCTGCTGGTCGAGGACGGCTCCCCCGCCGACCTCGTCTTCGCGCCCGGCGGTCCGCCGCCCCCGGTGGGCGCGGCCCTGGATCCCGCGCAGTGGATCGCGATCGGCTCGGCGTCCAAGGTCTTCTGGGGCGGGCTGCGCGTCGGCTGGATCCGGGCCGGCGAGGCCATGGTGCAGTCCCTCGCCCGCACCAAGGCGGTCGAGGACCTGGGCAGCTCGGTGCTCAGCCAGCTCCTGACCGCCGACTGCCTCCGGGAGATCGCGGCGGCACGAGCGGCGCGCCGCGCGCAGCTCGGCGCCGGCCTCCGGACGGCCGTCGCGACCCTCCAGGTGGAGGCCCCGGAATGGTCGTGGCCGGAGCCGGCGGGCGGCAGCGCGCTGTGGGTCCGGCTGCCCGGAACCGCTACCGCGGCGTTCGCCCAGGTGGCCCGGCGCAACGGCATCAGCGTCGTGCCGGGGCCGGTGTTCTCCTCGGTGGACGGCTTCCAGGACCACCTGCGCATCCCGTTCTGGAAGGAACCGGACGAGCTCGAAGCCGGCCTGACGCGCCTCGTGCGGCTCTGGAGGGCCGACCGCGGCGCCCGCCGCCCGTCCGGCGCGCGCCCACCGGTGCCGCGCGACCCCACCTGCTGCTGAGACCCGCGCCGTTCGGCCCGCGGCCCGCCGCGCGTTGACAAATTGAATTAGCGCTCATTAAATAACGGCCATGGCGGAAACCCACGCGAGCCGCCCGGCGCCCCGGCGTCCGGGCCGGCCACCGAAGAACGCGGGCCCGGCCACCCGCGACCTGCTGCTGGACGCGGCGCTGGAGCTGTTCGCGCGGCAGGGCTTCGCGGCGACCACGGTCCGGCAGATCGCGGCCGAGGTCGGCGTGCGCGACAGCGCGATCTACGGTCACTTCGCGAGCAAGCAGGCGATCTACGACGCGCTGTTCGCCGAGGCCGGTCCGGCCTCCTTCGAGGCGCTGCGGCTGGACGTGGACGCGCTGGTGCGGGCGGGGCCGCGGCAGGCCGTGCCGGAGCTGGCGGCCCGGGTGATGGAGGGCTGGTCCGCCCCCCGGGCCCGCCGGTTCGCCAGCGTCCTGCTGCGCGACGGCAGCGGCGCCGGCGGACTGGGCGGCCTCGCCGCGTCGATCGAGGCCGCCCGCGACCGGCTCCAGGAGCCGTTCGCGCACTGGCAGCGGGCCGGGCTCGTCCGCACGGACGTGCCCGCCCGGCAGATCGTGTGGGAACTGTTCGCGCCGCTCCAGGTGCCCCGCCTGCTGCACCTGCACGCCGACGCCACGCCGGACGACCTGGCCGCCGCCCGGCGGCTGGTGGACGAGCACGTGCGGTTCTTCCTGAGCGTCGTCCTCACCGAAGGGAACATCTGATGAACGGACTCCTCCCGGTCGCGCGTGGTCGGCCTCGGCCTGTCCATCATCGCCCCGATCACCTTCGAGGCCGCCGCGCGGCGGACGAGCCTCCCCCCGTCGCAGGCGCTGTCGGCGGTGGCGACCATGGGGTACGCGGGGTTCCTCGCGGGCCCGCCGCTCCTCGGACTGGTCGCCGCGGCGGCGTCGCTCCGGCTCGCGCTGCTCCTGGTGGCCGTGCTCTGCGCGGTCGCCGCGCTCCTGTCCCAGCGGCCGTCCGGGCTGAAGCACCGTCGGCTCGGCGCGTGACGGGGCGCCGCCGCGGGTGTCAGGGGCAGATCACCGGGCATCTCCGTGACCACACCATCACGGAACCAACCATCACGGAACAGGCCAGGGGGTGCGATGGCGACCGTCGCGGATCAGTTCATCGAGGTGCTGCACCGGGCGGGCGTCCGCCGGATCTACGGCGTCGTCGGCGACAGCCTCAACCCCGTCGTGGACGCCGTCCGCCGCACCGGCGGCCTCGACTGGGTGCACGTCCGCAACGAGGAGGCCGGGGCGTTCGCGGCCGCCGCCGAGGCGCAGACCACCGGACGGCTCGCGGTGTGCGCGGGGAGCTGCGGGCCCGGCAACACCCACCTCGTCCAGGGCCTGTACGACGCGCACCGCTCGGGCGCGCCCGTCCTCGCGCTCGCGTCGCAGATCCCGAGCACCCAGATCGGCACCGGCTACTTCCAGGAGACGCACCCCGAGCGGCTGTTCACCGACTGCAGCCACTACTGCGAGGCGATCAACGGTCCCGCGCAGATGCCCCGCATCCTGCGGACGGCGATCCAGCACGCGGTCGGCCTCGGCGGCGTCTCCGTCCTCACCCTCTCCGGGGACGTCGCCAGCCGCGACACCGCGAACCCCACGGGCGACCACGACGTCCTCGTCCGCCGCGGCACCGTCCGTCCTCCCGCCGACCAGGTAGACCAGCTGGCGCGCGCGCTGAACCACGCACGCAAGGTCATGCTGTTCTGCGGCGCGGGCACCCGGGACGCGCGCACCGAAGTGATGGCCCTGGCCCACAAGACCCTCTCCCCGGTGGGGCACGCCCTGCGCGGCAAGGAATGGATCCAGTTCGACAACCCCTACGACGTCGGGATGAGCGGGCTCCTCGGTTACGGCGCCTGCTACGACGCCATGCAGGAGGCCGACCTCGTCCTCCTGCTCGGCACCGACTTCCCTTACGACGACTTCCTGCCCCTGCGGAACACGATCCAGGTGGACCACGAGCCGTCCCGCCTGGGCCGCCGCACACCGCTCGACCTCGCCGTCCACGGCGACGTGGGGGAGACCCTCCGGCTCGTGCTCGACCGCGTCGAACAGAAACACGACCGGACGTACCTGGAGGCGATGCTGCGCCAGCATGCGCGCGCGCTCGAGAACGTCGTGTCCGCCTACACGCGCGACATCGAGAAGCACACGCCGATCCACCCCGAGTACGTCGCGAGCGTCCTCGACGACCTCGCCGCCGACGACGCGATCTTCACCGTCGACACCGGCATGTGCAACGTGTGGGCCGCCCGCTACATCACCCCGAACGGGCGCCGCCGCGTCATGGGCTCGTTCGTCCACGGGTCCATGGCCAACGCGCTCCCGCACGCCATCGGCGCCCAGTACGGCGCGCCCGGACGCCAGGTGGTCGCGATGGCCGGCGACGGGGGCCTCGGCATGCTGCTGGGCGAACTCCTCACCGTCCGGCTGCACCGCATCCCCGTGAAGATCATCGTGTTCAACAACGCGTCGCTCGGCATGGTGCGGCTGGAGATGATGGTCGACGGCCTCCCCTCCTACGAGACCGACCACGAACCCGTCGACTTCGCCGCGATCGCCGCGGCGGCCGGGATCGACGCGTCCCGCGTCGAGCGCCCCGCCGACGTCCGTCCGGCCCTGGAACGCGCCCTCGCCGCCCCCGGACCCTTCCTCCTCGACGTCGTCACCGACCCGAACGCCCTCTCCATCCCGCCGCGCATCACCCCGCAGCAGATCAAGGGGTTCGCGCTCTCCGCGGGCAAGACCGTCCTCACCGGCGGCGTCGGCAGGATGGTCGACCTCGCCCGCAGCAACCTCCGCAACATCCCCCGCCCCTGACCGCGCCCGGGAATGAACGCCGCCCCCGCCGGGTTGGGGCGGGCGAGGAAAGGGGGCACGGGATGTACGAGGAGTTCCAGCGGGCGCGGATGTTCTTCGACGCCAAGGATTTCGTCACCGCCGCGCGGCTGCTCGCGCCCATCGTCGACGCCGACCCGCGGGACCGGTCCGCCGTCGAGCTGCTGGCGCGCGCCTACTTCCACAGCGCGCAGCTCGGGCACGCGGAGCGGACGCTCCGCCGACTGCTCGACCTGGACCCGAGCGACGGGTGGGCCCACGAGGCCCTCGCCCGGACCCTCGAACGGCAGAGCCGGGCCGCCGAGGCGCGCGTCCACCACAACCTCGCCGCCGCGATGGGCGTCGCCCCGGCGGCCCCCGTCGGCGTCTCCCTCACCGCCGCCGACCTGGCCTAGGCTGCCCCCGTGGCAACCGAACCCTCCGTCGAGGACCTGCTCGACGCCCTGGACGCCGTCGCCGCGGACGGCTGGTACCCCGCGGTCGACGTCCGGCGGCCGTGGTCGACGGCCAACCCGCAGATCACCGGCGAGTTCGCCCGGCCGGACGCGATCCGCCCCTACCTGCGCCGCGAACTCGCGGCGCTCATGAAGGCCGGGGCGGACGTGTCCGTCCGGGCGTCCCGCCCCGCCCTCCGGTTCGACGACCCCGCCTTCTTCGACGCCCTCGACGAGGACCGCGTCGACCTGCGCACCAAGAAGCTGTTCCTGTTCGGCCCCGAGCGGATGGCGCTGTCCCTCGACCGCCTCGCCCACTACACCGGGACGCCCGCCGAGCGGTTCCAGCGGCACGTCCTGTTCACCAACTACGCGATGCACGTCGAGTCGTTCCGCGAACGCTTCCCCGACGCCGAGGGGCCGTCCCGTCCGGGCGTCCAGATGCCCGCCTGGCACCACGCCGCCCCCGACGGCACCGGCGTCAGCCTCGTCAACATCGGCGTCGGCCCGTCCAACGCGAAGACCATCACCGACCACCTGGCCGTCCTGCGCCCCGACACCATGGTCATGATCGGCCACTGCGGCGGGCTGCGGAACCACCAGGCCCTCGGCGACTTCGTGCTCGCCACCGCCTACCAGCGCGCCGACCACGTCCTCGACGAGGTCCTCCCCCTCGACATCCCCGTCATCCCGAACCACCGGCTCAACACCGTCCTGCTCGACAGCCTCGACGCCGCCTCCGCCCGCTACCGCCTCGGCGTCGTCCACACCACCGACAACCGGAACTGGGAGTTCAACCAGCGCCGCACCCTCGCGATGATGAAGAGCGCCCGCTGCATCGCCGTCGACATGGAGTCCGCGACGATCGCCGCCAACGGGTTCCGCTACCGCATCCCCAACGCGACGCTGCTGTGCGTCTCCGACAAGCCCCTGCACGCCGAGTTCAAGCTCACCGCCGGCGCGCGCGCCTTCTACGAGGCCAGCAAGCGCCACCACCTCGACATCGCGCTCACCGCCCTCGACCGCGTCCGCCGCGACTACCCCGACGGCCTGCCCAACCAGGAGCTCCGCGCCGCCGACGAACCCCTCCTCGGCGCCGATCAGACCCGGTAGCGCAGCAGCACCACCCCCGACCGGAACGACCGGCACTCCACCAGCCGCAGCCGGGGCGTCGCCTCCTCGAACAGCCGCGCGCCCCGGCCCAGCACCACCGGGTGGACGAACAGGCGGTACTCGTCCACGAGCCCCTCGGCGATGAGCGCGTGCACGAGCGTGATGCTGCCCGTCGTCACGATGTCCTTGCCCGGACGGTCCTTCAGCGCGCGCACCTCCGCCCCGAGATCGCCGCTCAGCACCGTGCTGTTCGCCCACCCCGGGTCGCCGATCGTCCGCGACACCACGAACTTCTTCACCCGGTCGAGGTACTCCCCGACGCCGCCGGGCTCGCCCGCCCGCTCCGGCCAGTAGCCCCGCATGTCCTCGAACGTCCTGCGCCCGAACACCACCGCGTCCGCCCCGGCGCCGTGCGCCCGCACCGCCTCCGCGAGCTCCGCGTCCGCCGCGTCGTCCGCGACGTCGAACCACCCGCCCGCCGCGTCGATCACCCCGTCGAGCGTCACGTTCTCCGTGACGACCAAGTCCCGCATCCCGCCCCCCACATCGTCCGCCGGCCGTTCACGGGTTCAGACTTCCCTCCCTCGCTCGAAATCACCGGCCTGGAGGCTCGCCCGTTCCGAGGCGTCCGGTCCGGCCGGTGCCGCACGAGGATCTCCTGGGGAACGGGTGCGGCATCGCGGAACCGGGTGCCGAACGTCGAGCGCCGTGCGCTCGCCGAGGCCGGCGGCGGGACGCCTCAGCGGTCGGTGCGGGCCTCGGGATGGCGCAGGCAGGGGGAGGACGCGAAGATGCCGACTCTCAGCGGCACCGAAGCGGTCGGCACGTCCACGATCCGCGCTCCGTACCCGGGGGTGCCGGACTCGACCACGAGCCGCGGTTCGTCCTTCGCGTGCCGGGGCACGAGCACGGCCTCCCGGATCCGCCAGCCCAGCCCGCTCGCATGGTCCCGGAGCGAGCCCCCGACCTCGGCGAACCCGATCGCCGTCCGCACGTCCACGTAGCCGATGAACATCATCGTGTAGGGGCTGTAGTCCACGTACCAGGGGGCGGCGAACGGGCTGCTTCCGGAATCGGCCGGTGATGGCAACGGAACCGTCTCATCGACCTGGTCGCACGGCTGGGGACTCACGTCCGTCGGGGGACGGTTGAGATCGCCGTGCACGGCCAGGAAGTCGGCGAGTTCTGAGACGAGCCGAGTGACGCGCTCTGCCGCATGTTTCGGATGTACGGTTCGCAAGCTTCCGCCTATCTTGCCGAGTCATGCGTTCGGATGCTCGTAGCATTCGCTTTGCAGTTCTATGTACACCTTCGTTCCGCCGTTCCCGTCGGGGGTTTGGAAGGCGTCGAGACGGATCTCGTCTTTCGTGCCGCTGACTCCCACTGCCAGGCCATTTTGGTTTTGATTTTCAACCTTCCATCCGCCTAGTTTATTCAAGTGGCCCGTGAGGGTCGTGTAGATGTCGGAAGCTTTCGTTCCGCTCTGTAGGAGAATGGTGAAGTCGGAGCGGAACTTGAAGCGACTGTGATCTATCTTCCAAGGATCCTGATCCAGAGGGCTGACTTTCTCCTCCTCTTGCCAGTCCTCGCCGCAGAGATCGCCGAAGGTCTTCCTCGAACTCGCAGGTTTCGTTGCGAGACCTTCTGAAACCTCTCTGCTCAGGGCTTCCATCCTGGCGCCGACATCACGAGGGTCTTTGGTGGGGTATTCATTGAAGTAGGTTCCGCAGGCGGTCACGGAAAGGGCGCTCACTGTGCAGAGAGCCAGCTTCAGTATCAGGTGAGTCTTTGCCACCACGACTCCCTCTTCTTGTTGGTTCCGCCTTGCCCATACTGAAGCTTTTTCAACATGCGTTGAGCTCGCGGTTCTGGAGGACGTGGATGGCCTTGGCGAGGTGACCGGCCCGGTGGGGGCAACAACGTAGCTTCGTGAGGATCTTCCAGGTCTTGAGCTGGGCGTTGGCTCGTTCGCCCGGTCCGCGGAGCTTGGCGTGGGAGCGGTTGGCGTCCTTGAGTGGCTCGGGCTTGTTCTTGCCTCTGTAGGGCGTCTGGATGTGCGGATCGGCGCCGACGTAGCCCTTGTCGGCCAGGACCAGCAGCCCGGAGGCGGCCAGTTCACGGACCAGGCCCCAGATCCTGGCGGCCTTCAGGTCGT
>NZ_AULB01000014.1 GCF_000425065.1 Actinomadura rifamycini DSM 43936 | reverse complement strand
GGGATGGAAGCGCGGTAACGTGTGGAGTCGACCGGTACTAATAGGCCGAGTGGCTTGAACACACTGAACGTTCAAAGCATCTCGCTGTGTGTTTGTTCGCGTCCCTGTGTGGTTCCTGGAAAACAAACGGGAACCCGTTTTGATAAGTGAATTTTCGAGCTGTCTGCTCGGACGTTGATTTGCCTGCCCTGGTTGTTTCGGGGTGGTGCGTGAGGCGTTCGGTGGTTATGGCGAGAGGGAAACACCCGGTCCCATTCCGAACCCGGTAGTTAAGCCTTTCAGCGCCGATGGTACTGCATGGGAGACTGTGTGGGAGAGTAGGACGCCGCCGGACATTTTTTGTGGGAAGGCCCCGCCGTTTACGGCGGGGCCTTTCTCATTTCCGGGCTATGGCTTGAGGAACGTGGTGACGGGGTCCGCGAGGACGGCGGCGGGGGCGTCGTGGCCCACGCCCTCCAGGATCTGGACGCGGGCGTCGGGCATGGCGTCGGCGAGGCGGACGGCCGTGTCGCGGAAGAACGGGGCACTGGCCGTGCCGGCGAGGACGAGCGCGGGCACGGTGACGGAGCAGACCGTGTCGCGCGGGATCACCCCGTCCTCGCCCATGACCGCATAGTCGTACGGCATGGTCGGGGCGATCGCCTGCATGCCCGGGTCGGCGCTGATACCGGCGGCCATCTCTTCCGGCATGCCGGTCGCCGCCATGAACAGCTTGATCGCGTCGGCGCGGCGGTCGTCCGCGATGGCGGTGCGGACGCCTTCGGCGAGGGCGCGTGCGCGGGTGCGGCTCTCCTCGTCGTCTCCGCCGTACGGGGGCTCGTGCAGGGTGAGCCGTCCGATCGGCAGTCCGGCGGCGGCCGCCAGCAGGGCGAGGGCGGCGCCGGACGACACGCCGTGGACGAACGCGGAGCCGCCCGCGGCGGCGATGAGGGCCGCGATGTCCTCGACCTCGCGTTCGGGGGCGTAGGGGGCGGTGTCGCCGCTCTCGCCGCGGCCGCGGCGGTCGTAGTTGACGACGGTGAAGTGCGCGGCGAGGGCCTCGGCCAGGTCGCCGGTGGTGCGGCGGTCGCAGAACATGCCGCCGACGAGGACGAGCGGCGGGCCGTCGCCGAGGCGGTCGTAGGCGATGCGGGTGCCGTCCGCGGAAGTCACGTGATCGGTCATGACCCCATGAGACCGGGCGGGCGGCGCGGAATCATCGGAACCGGGAAGGGACGGCCGCTATCGGCCGAAGACGCGCACGGAATGCGACGCGCAGGTTCGTGTCACACCAGGTGGACGTCGACGCCGGCGTCGCGGAGGCGCGCGACGGCCGGGGCGGGGGCCGTCCGGTCGGTGACGACCGCGTCGAGTTCGGTGACGGGGCATACCAGGCCGAGGCCGGTGCGGCCGAACTTGGCGGCGTCGCAGACGGCGACGGTGCGGCGCGCGGCGGCGATCGCGGCGCGCTTGACCGGGACCTCGTCGAGGTCGTGGGCGGTGAGGCCGTCCTCGGCGGAGAGGCCGCAGACGCCGAGGACGGCGGTGTCGACGCGCAGGGACGCCAGGGATGCCTCGGTGAGCGGCCCCGTGAACGCGAGGGCGCCGGGCGTGGTGCGTCCCCCGGGGACGAGGAGGCGGACGTCCGGGGCGCCGGCGAGGGCGTTCGCGGAGTGCATGTCGAGGGGGACGACGGTGAGGCGGCGGCCCGCGAGGGTGCGGGCGACGGTGAGGGCGGTCGTGCCGCCGTCGAGGATGACGGCCTCCCCGTCGGTGAGGAGTTCGTCCACCTTCGCGGCGATGCGCCGCTTGGTGTCGACGGCCTCGTGCTCGCGGACGGCGAACGGCATGGCCTCGCCGCGCAGCAGCAGGCTGACGGCGCCGCCCCGGACGCGGCGCAGGACGCCCTGGTCGGCGAGCTGGTCGAGGTCGCGCCGGATCGTCATCTCGGACGCGCCCGTCGCGGCGGCGAGGTCCGCCACGGTGACGCGCTCGTTCGTCCGCAGGCGATCGATGAGTGCGAGGACTCGTTCTGAACTCTCCACGTGTTCAATCAAACAGGTTGTGTGTTAGAAACGTCAACATGACGTGGATCGTGTTCGATTACGCGGGTGTCATCAGTCTGGCGCCGCCCCGGGACGCGGGGGCGCTGCTGCCGCAGACCGTCGGCGTCGAGCCGGCGCGGTTCTGGCCGGTGTACTGGGCGCGGCGGGAGCCGTACGACCTGGCGGAGGTGACGGCGGCCGAGTTCTGGGACGACGTCTGCGGCCGCCTCGGGGTGCGGCCGGACCCCGACCTGGTCGAGGTGCTGGTGACGCTGGACGTCCGGACGTGGGGCCACGTGAACCGGGGGACGGTCGGGCTGCTGGAGGAGCTCGCGGCGGGCGGGACGCCGCTGGCGCTGCTGTCGAACGCGCCGGTGGAGCTCGCCCGCATGGTCGACTCCCGTCCGTGGGCGGGACTGTTCCGGCACCGGCTGTTCAGCGCCGACCTGCGGCTGGTCAAGCCCGACCCGGAGATCTTCCGGACGCTGCTGGCGCGCCTGGAGGCCGGGCCGGACGACGTCGTGTTCGTCGACGACCGCGCGGAGAACGTGCGGGCGGCCGAGGCGGCCGGGATCCGGGGCGTCCTGTTCGAGCGTGCCGAGGACGTCCGGACGGAGGTGCTCGCGGCCGTCGGGGGCCGCCGCGGCTGACGCGGCGGCCGTCCGGGCGGCCGTCCCGTCAGGAGGCGGCGGGGAGCCGGGGGTAGAGGCGGCTCGGGTCCTCGGCGAGGGCGGCCTTGATGTGCGCGCTCGTGTCGTCGACGAGCACCTCCAGGCGGTCCTGCTCGATGCCGTCGAGCCCGGCGCGGGCGACGTCGGCCGGGTCGAGCAGGTCGCCGTCGTAGCCGGCCATCATGTCGGTGGCGGCGCCGCCGAGGTGCATGCCGGTGACGAGGGTGCCCTGGGCGGCGAGTTCGAGGCGGACCCCGTTGGTCAGGCTCCACTCGGCGGCCTTCGCGGCGCTGTAGGCGTTGGCGCCGTCGTGGGCGAGCCACGACAGCGCCGACAGGACGTTCAGGATCGCGCCGCCCGCCAGGTGCGGCGCGAAGGCGCGGATCACGCCGAGCGTCCCGTAGAAGTGCGTGTCCATCTCGCGGCGGATGTCGTCCAGGTCGCCGGTGACGAGGTTCGTGTACGTGGCGATGCCGGCGTTGTTGATCAGCAGGGTGACGTCCGGGGCGGCCTCGGCGGCGGCGCGGACGGACGCGGGGTCGGTGATGTCGAGCCGCAGCGGCTCGGCGCCCGGCACGTCGATGAGCTCGGGGCGCCGGGCCGTCGCGTAGACCTTCGCGGCGCCGCGCCGGAGCAGCTGCTCGGCGAAGTGCCGTCCGATGCCGCGGTTGGCGCCGGTGACGAGGGCGGTGGATCCGGCGATCTTCATGGGTGTTCCTCGGTGTCGACGGGGCGCGGGGTGCGCCCGTTCGCCGCTACGCTAAAACTTGACGTTGACGTTAAGGGCAAGTGTTTGTGGCCGGAGTCACGCCGGAGGCGACGATGCGCATCGGGGAACTGGCGGAACGGGCGGGCGTGAGCACGCGCGCCCTGCGGTACTACGAGGAGCAGGGACTGCTGGAGCCGGCGCGCAGCGCGGGCGGGCAGCGGACGTATCCGGACACGGCGGTCGACCGGGTGCGGCTGATCCGGCAGCTCTACGCGGCGGGCCTGCCGAGCAGGTCGATCGTCCCGCTCGTGCCCTGCATGGTGTCGGGCCGGGCGACGCCCGAGCTGCTCGGCCGGCTCGCGGCGGAGCGGGACCGCATCGACGGGCAGATCCGCGAGCTCACCGCCGCCCGCGAGCGGCTCAACGAGGTGATCGTGCAGGCGGCCGAGAGCGTGCACACTCCCTGCAAGTCGGTGTGACGCCGTCCCGTCCTGTCCGGGGGGTCAGATCTCGCCGCCGGACAGGACGGTGTCGGCGTCCACGATCCGGTACGCGTAGCCCTGCTCGGCGAGGAAGCGCTGCCGGTGGGCGGCGTAGTCCTGGTCGAGGGTGTCGCGGGCGACGACGGCGTAGAAGCGGGCGCCCTGCCCGTTCGCCTTCGGGCGCAGCAGGCGGCCGAGGCGCTGGGCCTCCTCCTGCCGCGAGCCGTACGCGCCCGACACCTGGACGGCGACGGACGCCTCGGGCAGGTCGATCGAGAAGTTCGCGACCTTCGAGACGACCAGGACGTTCAGCTCGCCGGAGCGGAACGCGTCGAAGAGCCGCTCGCGCTCGCGCACGCGGGTCTCGCCCTTGATGACCGGGGCGTCGAGGAGCGCGCCGAGTTCGTCGAGCTGGTCGATGTACTGGCCGATGACGAGGGTCTGCTCGCCGGCGTGCCGGTCGACGAGGGCCTTGACGAGCTTGGTCTTGGTGTCGGTGGTGGCGCAGAAGCGGTACCGCTCCTCCGGCTCGGCGGTCGCGTAGGCGAGGCGCTCGGAGTCGGTGAGGGTGACGCGGACCTCGACGCAGTCGGCGGGCGCGATCCAGCCCTGCGTCTCCATGTCCTTCCACGGCGCGTCGTACCGTTTCGGGCCGATGAGGGAGAAGACGTCCCCCTCGCGGCCGTCCTCGCGGACGAGCGTGGCGGTGAGGCCGATGCGGCGGCGGGCCTGGAGGTCGGCGGTCATCCGGAAGATCGGCGCGGGCAGCAGGTGGACCTCGTCGTAGACGATGAGGCCCCAGTCGCGGGCGTCGAACAGTTCGAGGTGCGCGTAGGCGCCCTTCCGGCGGGTGGTCATGATCTGGTAGGTGGCGATCGTGACCGGCCGGATCTCCTTCTTCGTGCCGGTGTACTCGCCGATCTCGTCCTCGGTGAGGGACGTCCGGCGGATCAGCTCCTGCTTCCACTGGTGCGCCGACACGGTGTTGGTGACCAGGATCAGCGTGGTCGCCTTGGTGTGGGCCATGGCGGTGGCGCCGACGATCGTCTTCCCGGCGCCGCACGGCAGGACGACGACGCCCGAGCCGCCGTGCCAGAACGCCTCGGCGGCGTCCCGCTGGTAGGAGCGCAGGGCCCAGCCGTCCTCGGCGAGCTCGATGGGGTGCGCCTCGCCGTCGACGTAGCCGGCGAGGTCCTCGGCGGGCCAGCCGAGCTTCAGCAGGGCCTGCTTGAGGGCGCCGCGCTCGCTCGGGTGGACGATCACCGCGTCGTCGCCGACGCGGTCGCCGAGCATCCCCTTGATCTTCTTCGCCCGCAGCACCTCTTCGAGGACGGACCGGTCGGACGACGACAGGACGAGCCCGTGGTCCGGGTGCTTCTCGAGGCGGAGGCGTCCGTACCGGGCCATCGTGTCGGCGACGTCGACGAGCAGCGCGTGCGGCACCGGGTAGCGGGAGAACCTCAGCAGGGTGTCGACGACCTGCTCGGCGTCGTGCCCGGCGGCGCGGGCGTTCCACAGGGCGAGGGGCGTCACCCGGTAGGTGTGGACGTGCTCGGGCGCCCGTTCGAGCTCGGCGAACGGCGCGATCTCCTTGCGGCAGGCGTCGGCCCGGTCGTGGTCGACTTCGAGCAGGAGGGTCTTGTCGGACTGGACGATGAGCGGACCGTCGGACACAGGTAAGCAGCCCCCGTCGGGAATCGTGGCTCGGATGGCGGGTGTCCCGCCGATGCACGGTACCCGAGGCGCGGCGGACCCGTAGGGACAACGAACGGGGCCCGGCCGTGTCTTCCCGGTCAGCCGCCGGCGGCGGCGAGGACGGACGCGAGGAGGCCGGGGAAGCGCAGGTCCACGGTCGTCCCGCCCGAACGGCAGGGCGTCCCTCGCCCTGCGCTCCCCGGCGCGGACGTCACCGCCGGTGCGGGTGCCGGATCAGATGCCGTCGTCGTAGTAGTACGGGTCGGAGTCGGAGCCGACGTCGGCGGCGATGAGGAGGGCGATCACGACGACGGCGATCACCATCGACACGCCGAAGATCACCCAGCTCCAGATCGTGAGGCTGCGCGCCGACTCCGGCTGCCGCTCGATCCGCTGGATCGCCAGCGCGCCGGTGATGATGCCGGGGATCGCGAGGACGTTGCAGCACGACAAGACCGCCAGGCTGTTGCAGACGAGCGCGATGATCGCGCTCGTCATGCTCGCGGGCCGGTGCGGGACGCCGGGCGGCCCGTACCCCGGGGGCTGCCCGTGGCCGGGGCCCGGCCCGTAGGCGGGCCCGTAGCCGTAGGACTGCCCGTACGCGCCGTTCGGGTCCCAGCCCTGGGATGAGCCGTGGGGCGAGTCCCAGCCCGACGGCGGAGTACCTCCGTATCCGCTCACGCGGCCCTCCCTGTGCGACTCCCCGGCCCGCCGCGGCCGGGTGAACCAACCTACCGGCAATAAGGGACATACGGTTGGATGCCGGGTCCCCCTCCCGGGTTCCGACCTGGCCGCATCCGGCTCCCGGCCGTCGGGGGCGGCGCGTCCCGGGGCGGCCGCCGAAAGGGACGGGGGGTCAGGGGGTGTCGAGGTCGGAGACGCCGGTGATGCGGTGGAGGGCGAAGCGGTGGACGGCGGCGCGGGTGGCGTCGTAGCCGGTGAGGAAGCCGCCTTCGACGCGGACGGGTTCGACGATGCGGCTGGACGCCTGGCCCTGCTGGTCGAGGTAGCCGATCCAGACGCGGCCGCCGCGCTCGACGGCGGCGCGGAGCCGTTCGACGGTCGCCATGGCGGGGGAGCGGGGCGGGTCGCCGCCGGGGGCGTCGGCGGCGCGGTCGGGGCCGTGGCGGGACGCCTCGTCGCCGGCCCGCAGGGCCCGGACGGCCGCCGCGACCATCGACGCGTCGGCGTGCGGGTCCTGCCGCACGCGGACGATCTCCGCGCTGGGCGGCGGGTCGGCGCGCTGCGCGTCCGGGCGGGTGACGATGACGCCGCCGCCGGGCGACTCGGCCACCGGGGCGAGGCCCATCGCGCGGAGGCCGTCCAGCAGTTCGGCGCGGTGCAGGCCGGACGCGAGGACGGTCGGGGCGAGCCGGTGCAGGCGCAGGGGTTCGGCGCGGCGGTCGGCGAGGATCTCGTCGAGGGTCGCGGGGGAGTCGGCGCGGACGTAGGAGGTGAGGGAGCCGACGCGGAGCTGCCCGTGGCGGCGGGCGACGTCCTCGATCAGGTACGTGAGCGGCTGGGGGAGCGGGGTCGCGGAGTGCCGGTCCAGGAGGGCGGTGAGGTCGGCGGCGGTGCGGCCCGCGTCGAGGGCGCGGCGGACGGACGCGGGCGTGAAGCGGTAGACGGTCGCGCCGCCGGTGGACTCGACGTCGGCGGTGAGCGCCAGCTCGCGGGCCAGTTCGGTGACGAGGGGGCCGGGCGCGATCGCGGTGAGGTCGGCCTGGATGAGGATCTCGTCGACGGGTTCGGGGAGGTGCTTGTCGAGCTCCGGTTCGGGGTCGTCGCCGGCGAGCAGCGCGCGGGCGAACGGGGCGAGCTCCCCGAAGCCGGTCAGGCCGAGGGCGGCGGCCTCGCGCAGCGTCCAGTCGAGCAGCCGGTCGCGGAGGGGGCCGCCGCGGCGGGGCCGCAGCCACGCGAGGCGGGCGCGCAGGGCGTCCGCGGACGGGACGGCGCCGCGTTCGGCCTCGCCGAGGACCTGCAGGACGGCGCGGCGGGTCGCGGGCGCGGAGCCGCGCACCATCGCCTCGCTGAGCGCGTTGATCAGCCGGTCGCGGTCGTCGCGTTCCCCGGCGAGGCCGGCGACGCGGTCGGAGCGCAGCCAGCCGCGGGCGAGTTCGGTCCAGCGGCCGGCGGTGTCGCGCATCAGCCACAGGTCGTAGGCGGGGGTGGGCAGCCATTCGCCGTCGAGGTCGCCGCTGCGGGTGAGCAGGCCGGTGGCGAGCGCGGACTCGATCAGCAGCGCGGCGTGCCACTCGGGGACGTCCAGCAGGGTCGCGGCGGCGCGCAGGTCGCGGACGGCGAGGCCGCCGCTGCGCAGCACGGCGGGCGGCTCCAGGCCCCAGTGCTCGAGGAGCTCCTCGACGAGTCGGACGGCGGTCGCGGCCTCCCCGGCGGCGGCCCGGACGACCGTCTCGGCGGAGTGCGGCGCCGCGGCGGGCGCGCCGAGCGGGGGCGGGTCGGCGGAGACGTCCCGGAACAGCCGGCCGTCGCGCAGGTGCAGCGCGATTTCGCGGGGGAGGGTGACCGTCCGGTCGTCCTCGGCGGCGAGGAGGCCGCGGGCCAGCAGCCGCTCGACGGGGGTGGCGGCGGTGTCGACGCGGACGGGGCGGCGGGCGTCGGCGACGCGGCCGACGGGCGGCCCCCAGGCGAGCTGCTCCAGGGCGGCGCGGGCCTCGGGCCCGGCGTCGTCGATCAGCGGGCCGGGCGCGGCGAGCAGGTCGGCGAGGCGGGCGAGGAGCCGGTCGGCGTCGGGGAAGCCGCGGGGCGCCGTCCCGTCCAGGTCGGCGACCAGGACGGTGAGGCGCTCGGGGGAGTAGCCCGCGAACACCTCGCGGACGGGCGGGCCGAGGCCCGCCGGGTGCGGGAGCGCCTGCCGGACGCCGGGGGCCGCGTTCGGCGTCCGGCCGCCCCAGGCGAGGCCGTGGCGGCGCAGGACGGCGAGGGCGTCGTCGACGCGGGCGCGGGGGGCGCCGAGGGCGGCGGCGAGCGCGCGGGGGGCCGGGTCCGGCAGGACGAGGACGGCCTCCAGGACGGCGAGCGCGAACCGGTCGAGCCGGTCGAGGCCGCGGGAGACCGCGGCGGGGGTGGTGGCGCGGGCGGCGAGGGCGGTCAGGTCGGCGGGGACGGGCGCGAGCAGTTCGGGACGCGCGGACAGCAGCGCACGCAGCTCGTCGTCGCTCCGTGCGCGGAGCCAGTCCGCATACGTCTCCATGCAGCGCCACTCCTGCCGGTCCGGGCGTGCCGGACCCGCCGATTCTCTGCCCGTCGTCGCGTGCCGCCGTCGTGACGGCTCCCTTCAGGGTAGGAGCACCCGAAGTGTGCGGTGGCGGCGGCGCGCCCCCGACCCGCCGGACGGTCCGGTTCGTCCGGGCGGGTCAGGTCGCGGGCGAGGACTCCCGGGTGGCCAGGCCCATGCCGAGGCGGGCCCAGCTCTCCACGAAGCGCCGCTCGTCGATGCGGGTCGGCGGCTCGTACATGGACTCGTTCGCCAGCCAGTAGTTCACGACGGCGCCGCCGAGGATGGAGGCGATCGCGGGCCAGTCCTCGTCGGCGCCCGCGTACTCGGGCTGCTCGGACAGCCAGGTCGCGATGCCGTCGTAGAGCGGGTTGACGATGCCTTCGCGCATCTCCGCGACGAGGTTGGGGAACTGGTCGAGGTCGCGGAACAGCACGCGGATCAGGTCCTGCTCCTCGCGCATCTTGGCGAGGCCGGCCTGGCAGGTCATCCGGAGCCGCACCTCGAGCGGCCGGCCCTTGAAGGAGTCGGACTCGGCGAGGACGTCGCTGATCTGCTTGCGGGTCCGTTCGATGTGCTCGCGGATGGCGGAGGAGAGGACCTCCTCCTTGGACCGGAAGTGCCGGTAGAGACCGCCCGCGCCCGGGGACAGCCCGGCCGCGGCCTCGATCTCGGCGACGGACGTCGCGGCGTAGCCCCGGTCGGCGAACAGTCGGAGCGACTCGGCCACGATCCGCTCGCGAGTACTTGGCGTCATGGTGATGGTTTCCTCCGCAAGAACAGTAAGGCATCTCCGACTCGGTGACCGCTGCTCAGGCCCGGCGAGCCCCGTTTCGTGACCGTTCTCGCAGGAGGCGGCGGCGCCCGCCGGTCAGGCGAGGCGCCGGACGAGCGCGGCGGCGAGCCGGCCGGCGGCCAGGTACACGGCGGCGGCGAGGCCGTGGTTGACCGCGACGGCGACCTTCGGGTCGTCCGGTCGGAAGACGTCCTCGAACTGCCAGGCGAGCCGGTCGGCGGCGCCGGCGAACCACTCGACGATGCCGTTGGCGGTGTTGGCCTCGAACACGGTGAACAGGATGTGGACCGCGAGGATCGCCACGACGGCGGTGGTGGCGATCGAGACGGCGGTGGCGGCGGCGCCGGCGGCCCGCGCAGGTGCGCGGGGCGCGCGGCGGCGTCCCGTCCGGGTGGTGGGGTCGGTGGTGCCGTTCGTCATGGCGCCCTCCTTCGCCGGGCTGATCGTTTTTTGGTCGGGGGTGGTCCGATCGGGTGCTGTGTTTTCCCTGGTGGGGCGGTTGGTGGCCGGGGTGCCGGGTATTCCTGCAGCACGGGCGGAGTCCCGGTGACCGGACAGGCCAGTTCCGGCCACGCGGAACGGTTCCCGCGCGAAGAGTTCCCGCGCTCTCCCACTCGGATCCCGTCGCATCGCCACTACCGGGAGGGCGCGGGTACTCGCGTCTCGGGCGTCCTTAGAGGACCTTTACCCTGTGGGGCGTGCTGCACCGCGATTCACCGGAAATGTCGCCGGAAACGTCCGCCCATTCCCTGCCGGGCGCGCCGACCCGTTCCGGGCCGGTCGTCGGATTCGACCTCGACCTGACGCTCGCCGACACCCGCGCCGGGATCTCCGCGGTGTACGCGGCGCTCGCCGCCGAGAGCGGCGTCTCCATCGACCTCGACGTCGTCGTGGGACGGCTCGGGCCGCCGCTGGAGGTGGAGCTCGCGTACTGGTTCCCGGCGGCCGAGGTGCCCGCGATGGCGGCCCGGTACCGGGCGATCTACCCCGAGGTGGCGGTGCCGGCGACGGCCGTGATGCCGGGTGCGGCGGCGGCGGTCGACGCGGTGCGGGCGCTGGGCGGGCGGGTCGTCGTGGTGTCCGGGAAGAACCAGGCCGACACCGAGCGGACGGTCCGGTTCCTCGGGCTGCCGGTGGACGCGGTGGTGGGCGGCCTGTTCGGCGCGGACAAGGGCGCGGCGCTGCGCGAGCACGGCGCGGGCGCCTACATCGGGGACCACACCGGCGACGTGGACGCGGCGCGGGCCGCCGCGGCGGTGTCCGTCGGCGTCGCGACCGGCCCGTTCGACGCCGCCGCCCTGACCGCCTACGGCGCGGACGTCGTCCTGCCGGACCTGCTCGCGTTCCCGGACTGGCTCGGTCGTTTCGCGACCCGCTGACGGGGCATTTCCCGCGCGCCGAAAATGGGGTGCCGGGCGAACGTGTTCGGGGTACTTTGCGATCATCGGTCCCGGTGTGCCGTCCACGCCCCCGGCGTGTTCACCGGCTCGCGGTGAGGCACTAATCTTGGGACCGATTCCAGACGATTACTAGACGAGGTCTCCCGTGCCGACTGGCAAGGTCAAGTGGTACGACTCCGACAAGGGGTTCGGTTTCCTCACCCGCGACGACGGGGGTGAGGTCTTCGTGCACTCCTCCGCTCTTCCGGGCGGGGTGACGACGCTCAAGCCCGGGCAGCGCATCGAGTTCGGCGTGGTCGAGGGCCGGCGCGGGCAGCAGGCGATGCAGGTGCGGCTCCTGGAGACCCTGCCGTCGGTCGAGAAGGCCATCGCCAAGCAGCGGCGCAAGAAGCCGGACGAGATGGTGCTGATCACCGAGGACCTCATCAAGCTGCTCGACGGCATCTCCACCACGTACCGGCGCGGCAAGCACCCCTCCCCGGCCGAGGCCAAGAAGATCGCCACCGTGCTCCGCGCGGTCGCCGACGACCTCAGCCCCTGAGGGCCCCGGGGACGGGCGGGCGCCCGCGGCGGGCGCGTTCACTTGGATCCATGGGCGAGAATTGAGGCGTGAGCCCAACGCGTCAGTCCAGCCCAGCTCCCGAGAACGCCAAGACCCCGCCGGAGAACGGGGCGACCCGCCGCTCCACCGGGGCCCGCCGCCCCCGGACGCCCGCCGTCGACCGCGCCTGCGCCGAGGCCGTCGACCTCGCCCGCGCGGCGGCGGAGGAGACGGCCTCACCGGGACGGGTCGGCGAGCATCTCGGCCTCCGCGCCGAGGCCGACCGGGTGGTCACGCACGCGTTCGAGTGCCTCGACCCCGCCTACCGGGGCTGGCGCTGGTCGGTCACCGTGGTGCGGGCGTCCCGCGCCAGGACGGTGACCGTGAACGAGTGCGTCCTCCTGCCCGGGGACGACGCCCTCCTCGCGCCCGACTGGGTGCCGTGGCTCGAACGGCTCCGCCCCGGCGACCTCGGCCCCGGCGACCTGCTGCCCACCGCGCCCGACGACGTCCGCCTCACCCCGGCGTTCGCGCAGACCGCCGAGGGCGACCGCGAGGCGCAGTGGGAGCCGGGCCTCGGCCGCGTCCGCGTGCTGTCCCGCGAGGGCCGCGACGAGGCCGCCGCGCGCTGGTACGACGGCGTCCACGGCCCCCGCGCCCCCATCGCCGCGTCCGCCCCCGCCCAGTGCTCCACCTGCGGGTTCTACCTGCCGCTCGCGGGGGAGATGCGCCAGGTATTCGGCGTGTGCGCCAACGAGTACGCCCCCGACGACGGCCGCGTCGTGTCCGCCGACCACGGCTGCGGGGCGCACTCCGAGGCCGTCACGCTCCCCGCGGCGTCCGAGCACGGCCCCCCGGTGATCGACGAGCTCGGCTACGACCTCGTCCCGGGTCCGGGGGACGATTCGGCGCCCCTGGACGACGAGGCGCTCGGCCACAGCTGATCCGGTGACCCGCCCCACGACCCCGGACGCGACGGCCCCGGACGCGACGACCCCGGACGCGACGGCCCCCGACGCGGCGGACGACCCGTTCGGCGCCCGCGCCCTCCGCGAGCGGGTGCTGCGCGCCTGGGAGGAGTCGCCCGCCCGGTTCCGCGAGGACGCCAACACCGAGGACGACCACGCCCTCGGCGGCTACCGCGACCGGGTGGTCGTCGAGCTGGCGCAGAACGCCGCCGACGCCGCGGCCCGCGCCGGCGTGCCCGGCCGCCTCAGGCTGGCGCTGGACGGCGCCGTCCTCACGGCCGCGAACACCGGCGCGCCCCTCGACGCCCCCGGCGTCGAGGCGCTCTCGACGCTCCGGGCGTCCGCGAAACGGGACGACACGGGCGCCGTGGGCCGCTTCGGCGTCGGCTTCGCCGCCGTCGTCGCCGTCACCGACGCCCCCGCGATCGCGTCCCGCACCGGCGCCGTCGCCTGGTCCCGCGACCGCGCCCGCGGGCTCGCCGCGGCGCTGCCCGGCGTCGCCGCCGAGGTCGAGCGCCGCGGCGGCCGGGTGCCGCTGCTCCGGCTGCCGTTCGCCGTGCCGCCCGCGGACGCCCCGCCGGTCCCGGACGGCTTCGACACCGCCGTCCGGCTGCCGCTGCGCGACGACGGCGCGGTCGCGTCCGTCCGGGCGCAGCTCGCCGAGGTCGCGGCGCCGCTGCTGCTGGCGCTCCCGGCCCTGGAGTCGGTCGAGATCGTCGTCGACGGCACCGAGCGCGCCCTCACCGCCCGGCGCCCCGAGGGCCCCGGCGAGCGGGACGCCGACGGCCCGGACCCGCTCGGCGGGGCGGACGTGCGGAGCGTGGTGATCGACGGGGTCGAGTGGGCGACCGTCGAGGCGCACGGGGCGGTGCCGGGCGAGCTGCTGGCCGACCGTCCCGTGGAGGAGCGGGACCGGCCGTTCTGGCTGGTGCGGTGGGCGCTGCCCGAGGGCGGCGACGTCCCGCGGGCGCTGCACGCGCCGACGCCGACGGACGAGCCGCTCGACCTGCCCGCGCTGCTGATCGCGTCGTTCCCGCTCGCGCCGGACCGGCGGCACGTCGCCCCGGGCCCGCTGACCGACTTCCTCGTGGCGCGGGCCGCCGACGCGTACGTGCGGCTGATGGGGGCGCGCGCGGCGTCCCCCGGGGTGCTCGGGCTGGTGCCGGGGCCGGTGGCGGCGGGGGAGCTGGACGCGCGGCTGCGGCGCGCGGTCGCCGACCGGCTGCCGGAGGCGCCCGTGCTGCCGGGCGGGGCCCGCGGCCGGGACGCGCTGGCGCTGGACGCCCCCGCCGGGTTCGTCGAGCTGCTCGGCGGGCACGGGGACGGGCCGGCGGTGTTCGGCGGGCTGCTGCCGCCGGACTGGCCCGCGCGGAGCCCGGCGCTCGCGGCGCTCGGGGTGCGGCGGGTCGAGCTGGCCGACGTGGTGGACGAGCTGGCCGCGGTCGAGCGGGAACCGGCCTGGTGGCGGGACGTGTACGCGGCCCTGGAGGGGGCCGACGCGGAGGGGCTCGGCGCGCTGCCGGTGCCGCTCGCGGACGACCGGCTGGTGCGGGGCCCGCGCGGGCTGCTGATCGCGGACGGCGTCGACCCGGCGGGGCTCGGGGTGCTGGGGCTGCGGTTCGTCCATCCGGACGCGGTGCATCCGCTGCTGCGGCGGCTCGGCGCGGTCGAGGCCGGGCCCCGCGCGGTGCTGGGCGATCCGGCGGTGCGGGCGGCGGTCGAGGAGTCGTTCGACGCCGACGCCCCGGAGGCGGTCGCGGAGGCGGTGCTCGGGCTCGTCGCGGCGGGGCCGGTCGACCCGGGGGACGAGCCGTGGCTCGCGGAGCTGGCGCTGCCGGGCGACGACGGCGAGCCGTACCCGGCGGGCGAGCTGCTGCTGCCCGGGAGCCCGCTGCGGGGGCTGATGGCGGACGACGCCCCGTTCGGGGTGGTCGACGGCGCGCTGCTCGACCGGTGGGGCGCGGAGGTGCTCGCGGCGGCGGGGGTGCTCGACGGGTTCGCCCTGGCCCGCGGCGAGGACGTCGACCTGACCGCGCTGGCCGACGGCGCCGAGACCCTGGAGCTGGACGACGAGGACCGCTGGGCCGACGACGTCCTGCGCCGCATCGGCCCGCAGGACCTGCCGCCCGCCGTGCCGGAGCTGACCGCCGTCCGCGACCTCGAACTGGTCGACGACTGGGGCGCCGCGCTGCGGCTGCTCGCCGGGCCGCCGTGGCGCGCCGCGATCGTCGAACCGGCGCACGTCGTCCTGCACACGGGGCGGCGCGCGGCCGTCCCGTCCTACACGGCGTGGTGGCTGGGGCGGCGGCCGGTGCTGGACGGGCGCCGGCCGCGCGAGTTCCGGCTGCCCGGGGACGCGTCGCTGGCGGGGCTGTACGACGTGGCGCCGGACGGGCCGGACGAGCCGCTGCTGACGGCGCTCGGCGTCCGGACGTCGCTCGACGACCTGCTCGACGAGCCCGGCGGCGCCCGCGAGCTGCTGGAGCGGCTCGCCGACCCGGCCCGGCACGTCGCCCGCGACCGGCTCGGCGCCCTGTGGACGGCGCTCGCGGACGCGCCCGCCCCGGACGTCGAACCGCCGGAGCGGGTGCGGGCCGTCGTCGACGGCGCGGTGGAGGTGGTGGACGCGGGCGACGCGCTCGTCCTGGACCGTCCGGATCTGCTGCCGCTGCTGGCGGGGCAGCCGCTGGTCATCGCGGCGCGCGGCCGGGAGGAGCGGCTCGCCGAACTCCTCGACCTGCCCCTGGCGAGCGACGAGGTGGCCGGCGCGGTGGAGGGCGGCGATGTCGGGGCCGGGGAGGAGCGTCCCGTTCCCGAGGCGGTCCGGGCGGTGCTGCCCGGTGCGCCCGATGTCTACCGTGCGCATGACCGTCTGACCGTGGACGGCACGGACGTGCAGTGGTGGGTAGGGGACGGTCAGGTGCATGCGGACGGCCCCGAGGGGCTGGCGCGCGCGCTGGCGTGGGTCACCGGGGAGTGGGAGGCGCGGCTGCACGCCGAGGCCGTCCTGCGCGATCCCGGGGCGCTGCCCGTCCTGCTGGCCGAAAGCGACCTGGACGACTAGCGGGACGGACGGCTAGGAGTGTTCGTGCTCGCGGCGGGCGGCGGCGCGTTCGGCCTCCTGCCGGGCGCGCCCGGCCTGGAGGCGCGGGACGTACCAGGTGGCGAACAGGCCGATGCCGATGCCGGTGACGCACACCCAGATCCACCAGCGGTCCTCGTCGGGGAGGTCGAGGAGCAGCAGGACGGCGAGGGCGACCGCCCACGCGGCCGTGCCGACGGCGGCGATGCGGACGTCGTTGGTCTCCATCGGCGGCGGGTCGGGGCGGCGCTGGCGCGTCATGCCTCCAGGGTACGGTGCCCGCACCGGCCGGACGCCGGGCGCCTCCGGGCCGGGGCATGGCAGCATGGGCGGACAGGAGACCGATGAGCATGTCCACAGAACACAGCGGCGCCGGGCGGCCGCCGGGGCTGGCCGAGGAGCTGCGCATCTCGATCGCGCGGCTGTCGCGGCGGCTGCGCACGCTGCGCCCCGAGGCGTCCGAGGGCGGGGCGGGCAGCCCGCTGCCGCTCACCCAGTTCGCGGCGCTCGCGGCGATCGAGCGGCACGGTTCGATGACGCCCCGCGAGCTGGCCGACCACGAGAAGGTGCAGCCGCCGTCGATGACCCGCGTGATCGGGCATCTGGAGGACCAGGGGCTGGTGCTGCGCAGCCCGCATCCGACGGACGGGCGGCAGGTCGTGCTGCAGGCGACCGAGCGGGGCTGCGCGCTGCTGGCGGCCGAGCGGCGCCGCAAGGAGGCGTGGCTGTCGCGGCGGCTGGGCGAGCTGACCGAGGACGAGCGCGAGATCCTGCGGCGGGCCGCGCCCGTGATCGACAAGCTCAGCCGTTCCTGACCCCCGGGGCCCGGGAGCCCCGGGCCGGGGGCCGCCCGTTCTGATCGTTTTGCGCCCACTTGCCGGAATGCGCACGCCTCGATTATCATTAGCAATGGTAATGAGTTCTGGTGATGAGGGACCCGGCGAACCTCCCGGCGGCGACGGCGGCGAGCGGAGCGGCGGCATGTTCCGGTCGCTGCGCAACCGCAACTACCGGCTGTTCGCGACCGGGCAGGTCGTGTCCAACACCGGCACCTGGATGCAGCGCATCGCCCAGGACTGGCTCGTCCTCGAACTGACCCGCAGCAGCGGCACCGCCCTCGGCATCACCACCGGCCTCCAGTTCCTGCCGCTGCTGCTGTTCGGCCTGTGGGGCGGCGTGATCGCCGACCGCTACCCCAAGCGCCGCGTCCTGATGATCACGCAGGTGGCGATGGGCGCGCTCGCGCTCGTCCTCGGCCTGCTGGCGATCACCGGGACGGCGCAGGTGTGGCACGTGTACGTGCTCGCGTTCGGGCTCGGCATGGCCACGGTCGTCGACAACCCCACCCGGCAGGCGTTCGCCGTCGAGATGGTCGGCCGCCGCGACCTGCCCAACGCCATCGCGCTGAACAGCGCGATCTTCAACGGCGCGCGGCTGGTCGGCCCCGCCGTCGCCGGCGTGCTCATCGCGCTGATCGGCACCGGCCCGGTGTTCCTCGTGAACGCCGCGTCCTACGGCGCCGTCCTGCTCGGCCTCCAGGCGATGCGGGCGGACGACCTGCACCCCGCGGAGCCCGTGAAGCGCGCGAAGGGCCAGCTCATGGAGGGCCTCCGGTACGTGCGGGGCCGCCGCGACCTGATGATCATCCTGCTGCTGGTGGGGTTCGTCGCGACCTTCGGGATGAACCTGCAGACGACGATCGCGCTCGTCGCCCGCGAGGTCTTCCGCACCGGCGCGTCCTCGTTCGGGCTCGCGACGAGCATGATGGCGCTCGGAGCCGTCACCGGGGCGCTGCTGGCCGCGCGCAGGGCGACCCGGCCCCGGCTGCGGGTGCTGCTGGGCGCGGCGCTGCTGTTCGGCGTCCTGGAGATCATCACCGGCGTGATGCCGACCTACTGGTCGTTCCTGCTGATGCTGGTGCCGACCGGCATCGCGCTCATGACGTTCACGACGTCCGCGAACGCGACGATGCAGCTCAGCGTCGCCCCCGAGATGCGCGGCCGCGTCATGGGCCTGTACATGCTGGTGTTCCTCGGGACGAACCCGATCGGGGCGCCGTTCATCGGCTGGGTCGCCGAGACGTTCGGGCCCCGCACCAGCATCGTCCTCGGCGGGATCGTGTGCGCGGCGGCGCCGCTCGCCGTCGCCGCGCTCGCCCGGCGCCCGGCGGGCGGATCGGGCGCGGCACCGGACGGCCCGCCGGACGGGCCCGGCGACCGCCCCCGGGACCGGTCACGAGGCGCCGTGACCGCGTGACAACGGGTGCCGTCTGCTGGAAAGCTGGACGGGTGGCTCTCGGGACGTGCTCATGAGGCTCTTCGTGGCGCTCGTACCGCCTCCGGCCGTACTGGACGAGCTCGAGGAGGCCGTGCGGCCGCACCGCGACGACGTCCCGGAGCTGAGATGGACGCGGCGCGAGCTGATCCACGTCACGCTCACGTTCCTCGGCGAGTTCGACGACCGGAGACTCGAGCGGCTCCTGCCCCGCTTGGAACGTGCCGTCCAGCGGCACGAGCGGATGACGCTGTCCCTCGCGGGCGCCGGCGCGTTCCCCGGCAGCGGCGCGCACGCCCGCGTCCTGTGGACGGGCCTGTTCGGCGACCGGCGCGCCCTCGCGCGGCTCGCCGCGTCCACCACGGCGGCCGGGCGGCGCGCCGGGATGCCGCCCGACAAGCACCGCGGGTTCCGCCCCCACCTGACGCTGGCGCGGTCCCGGCGGCCGGTGGACGTCCGCCCGCTGCTGGAGTCGCTGTCGGCGTTCGCCGGGTCGCCGTGGACGGCCGACACCGTGCTGCTCATGCGCAGCCGCCTCCCCGGCAAGGAGCACCCCGAACCGGCCTACGAGCCGCTGGAGACGTGGCCGCTGCGTCAGAGCTCCGGCGGCGGCGGAGCGGGACGGTCCGCGTCCGGCGGGCCCCACGGGACGCCGTAGCGCTCGCAGGCGCGGCGCAGCTCGGTCAGGTCCGGCGGGAACGCGACCTGCCGCAGCACCCGCCCGGACGGGCCCCACGCGACCAGCCGCGGCATCCGCGCCGACGACTCGTCCACCCCGACGCCGCCGATCCGGTCGCGGGCCAGCTCCCACTCCACGCGCCCGCGCCGGGTGACGACCGCGAGACCCGCCGCCGACACCCGCAGCTGCGCCCGGTTCCGGTCGTAGAGCCAGTTGCCGACGAGCCCGACCAGCACCCCCGCGGGCACCGCCCAGCTCGCCACCAGGCTGAACCCGCCCAGCTCCGGGCCGAGCCACACCGCGCCCAGCAGCGCCACCGCCTCGCACAGCGCCACGCTCATCGCGTACGTGCCGACCCGGGACCGGCGCGTCGCGTCCAGCGTCGCCCCCGGCGCGGCGGCCGGGCCGGGCGGCGCGTCCAGACCGAGCGTGAACGCGGGAACGGCCGGGATGTCCTCGGTGTCGGCGTCCGCCCGGTCGTCCGCCCGGTCGTCGCCGCGCTCGGCCGGCCGCGCGTCCGGCCCGCCCTCCCGCGCGGCGCCCGGCGCGAGCGACGCGGGGGCCGGCTCGGCGTCCGGGCCCGGGTCCGCGAGCGTCGACACGGCCGAGTGGAACGCCGCGCTCAGGTAGGCGTCGTACTCGGCGTCGTTGACCGGCAGCCCCTCCCGGCGCGCCGACTCGCGCAGGTCCGTCCGGGAGATCCGCAGCGCCGACAGCGGCGCCGCCAGCAGCTCGTCGCCGTCCGCGTCGTGCAGCCGCACCCACGCGTGCCCCGCGATCGTCAGCAGCTCGATCACCCCGAGGTGCTCGCCCGGCACCTGCATCACGACGTCCCCGGCGGCGTCCGCCCAGCCCAGCCCGCCGTCCGCGACGACGAGCCGGCCGCCGGGCACCCACGGGAAGACGTCCGGCACCCGGTCCAGGCCGTAGTGCGGGCGGCGCGGCGGCCGCGCCCCCGGCGTGATCACCCGGTAGCCCCGGTCGTCCAGGGCGTGCGCGAGCTGGAACCCGTCCAGGCCGTCCGCGGGCAGCCGCGCCAGCAGCTCCAGCCGGTGCCCGAACGCGAGCGCGGCCAGCTCGGCGCGCTGCGGCTCCCCGGACAGCGGGTCCGGCCGCAGCCCCGGCCCCACGACGATCGCCGCGATCTCCGCCGCCGGGACCTCCAGCGGCGCGCGCCCGCCCGGACGGGCCCGCACGACCAGCCGCTCGGGCGACACCGTCCACCGGACCTGCACCGCCCGCGCCAGCCGCCGGCGCGCCGCCAGCACCCCGGCGACCGCGGCGACCGCCCAGCACGCCGCGGCGAGCCGCGCGCCGAACGCGTCCGTCCCCTCCACCGCGATCCGGGCGATCATCACCGTGCCCAGCACCCCGGTCAGCGCGCCCAGCGCCGCGATCCGGCGGCGGCTCGGCAGCGGCGCCGGGGTGTCCAGCCGGACCTCGCCGCCGTGCCGGGGCAGGTGCTCGCCCGGCTCGTGCGCGGCGGCCAGCAGCGCCGCCTCCTGGTCCAGCAGCCGCTTCTCCGCCGCGTGGTCGCGCGGCAGCGCCCCGACGCTCGCCGGGCCGTCGTCCAGCCCGGGGACGCGCAGCGCCTCCTCGACCGCCGGGTCGAGCAGGTCGCTCGCCTCCCCGTCCAGCAGGTGCAGCGGGATGCCGAGCCGCCGCGCGGTGACGAACAGCGCGATCGGCTCCAGGCCCAGCGAGACGGTCGGCCCCACCGCCGTCCGCCCGAACCGGTGGAAGACGGTCAGCACGCCGTCGCCGGTGGTGACGGCCAGCGCGTCGATGCGGTCGCGCTCGTAGCGGGTGAGGGTGAGGCCGCCGGGGCCGATGCGCTCCAGGCCGTCCGCCGACAGCCGCCAGTACGGGCGGGGCCGGCGGCGCCGCGCCTCCGGCAGCGCCCCCAGCAGCCACGGGACGGCGCCCACGACCACGATCAGGGCCGCCCACAGCCACACCGGGTGGATCGGCAGCAGCGCCAGCGCCGCCGCCGCGACGGTGAACGGCACGGCGGCCACCGGACGCCACCGGCCGCCGGGGCCCGCCAGACCCACCAGCTCATGCTCCACAGCGCTCACGCTCCACCGCACAGTCCACCGCGTTCCCGTCCACCGCGTTCACAGCCACCGGTCCGAGTCCACCGCTCTCCACGTCCACCGGGGCCGGCACGGCGCCCGCGTCGCGCCGGCCCGCTACCCCAGGGCGCATCCTCACACGCGCCGCCGCGGGACCGTGACCGCCTTCCGCGATCCGGTGCCCCACCGGAACGGACATGCCGCGCGCGGGACAGGCCGGGCCGGTCACGCGCGCCCCCTCCGGCTCCGCCACCACCCGTACCCCACCGCTCCCGCGATCGCGAGGGAGAGGAACAGGCCCGCCCGGGGCCCGGACGCGTCGCGCCGCCCCTCCTCGCCCGCCGCCTCCCGGCCGTCCGGCCCGGCACCGCCCGACCCGGCGTCCGGCGTGCGCTCCGGGGCCGGCAGCGCCTCCTCCGGCAGCGGCACCCGGTGCACCGGCTGGTTCTCGCCCTCCGACGACACCAGCACGCTCCGGCCGTCCGCCGTGTACGTGACCGCCTCGCCCTGCTCCTGCCGCGGGATCGGCACCGACCCGATCCGCTCTCCCGGACGCCCGTCCGCGCCGACCCCGTACACCGTCGCGCCGAAGTACGTGCGGATCACGCACGTCCGGCCGTCCGGGGAGAACGCCGCGCCGGTCGCGATCGCGGGCGCGTCCGCGACCTCCCGCAGCGTGTTGTAGCCGGACGTGCGCAGGTCCGCGGGGGCCTCGTACACCTTGCCGCCGAACAGCTTGCTGACGACGTACAGCCGGTTCGTCCGCGGGTTGATCATCATCGCCTCGGCGTTGCGCGGCCCGTCCTCGTACCGCATCCGGAACGCGGTCGCCCGCAGCGTCCGGCTGGTCAGGTTCCGCGGCTCCGGCACCCGGTAGACCGTCACGTGCGGCCACGCGCCGCCGAGGTTGTCCCCGATGTCCGCCACGAAGATCGCCGGGCGGCCCCGCTCGTCCTCGCCGACCGCCATGGCCTCCCAGTCGCGGGCCTCCGCGCCGCCGACCGTGAGGACGGCCCGCGTCCGCCCGTCCGGGCCGAGCGCGAAGATCTGCGGGACGCCGCCGGAGTCGTTGTGCGTGTAGACCACGCCGTCGTGCCGGGCGCTGACCGCCAGCCCGCTGGACTCGGTGATACGCGGATCGGTGATCTGGAACGCGACCTCGGCCTCGTCGGCGGCCGCCGCCGGCGCGAACACCGCCCCGCCGAGGAGGGCGCCCGCCGCCACGAGCGGCGCGCGGGACCGGGACGGGCGTGCGGTGCGGGACGGGCGCGATGGCATGTCTCGATCATCCCCGTTCCGCGCGGGACCCGCGCCGCGCGCCCCCGGCCCGCCGGGGGCCGCCGCGGGGCTCGACCCGCAGAATCGACTCGGGCCGCTCAATTCAGCAGCGCGCCGACGACCACGGCCAGGACGAGCGCGGTCAGCACGGTGGGGAGCAGCCATTGGGGCGCGCGGTTCACGCGTCCGAGCTTATTCGGCCGGACGCCCGCCTCGAACCGGCCGCCGATAGATCTGCGTCTCATCCGCCGGTGCCGCCCGGAGACCCGGACGGCACCGGCGGGGACGGCTAGAGCCGCTCGACGACGAAGTCGATGCAGGCGGTCAGCGCCTCGACGTCCGCCGGGTCGATCGCCGGGAACATGCCGATGCGCAGCTGGTTGCGGCCGAGCTTGCGGTACGGCTCGGTGTCGACGATCCCGTTCGCCCGCAGCACCTTCGCGACGGCCGCGGCGTCCACGTCGTCGCTGAAGTCGATCGTCCCGACGACCCGCGACCGCTGCGCCGGGTCGACCACGAACGGCGTCGTGTACGCGGTCTTCTCCGCCCACGTGTACAGCCGCTGGGACGAGTCGGCCGTGCGCGCCGTCGTCCACTCCAGGCCGCCGTTCCCGTTCATCCACTCGATCTGCTCGGCGAGCAGCAGCAGCGTGGCGACGGCCGGGGTGTTGTACGTCTGGTCCTTGGCGGAGTTGTCCACGACGGTCTTCAGGTTGAAGAACTCCGGGACGTACCGGTCGGACTGGGCGATCTCCTCGATCCGCGCCAGCGCCGCCGGGGACGCCAGGCCGACCCACAGGCCCCCGTCGGCCGCGAAGGACTTCTGCGGGGCGAAGTAGTAGACGTCCGTCTCGGCGACGTCCACGGGCAGGCCGCCCGCACCGGACGTCGCGTCCACCAGCACCAGCGCCTCGGAGGCCGTCGTGCCCGCCGGGCGGCGGATCGGCATCGCGACGCCGGTCGAGGTCTCGTTGTGGGTGAGCGCGTAGACGTCCACGCCCTCCTCGGCGGCCGGCTCGGGGTGCGAGCCCGGCTGCGCGGAGATGACCGTCGGCTCGCCCAGCCACGGCGCCCCCGAGGTGACCTTCGCGAACTTGCTGGAGAACTCGCCGAACGTCAGGTGCTGCGACCGCTGCCGGACGAGGCCGAACGCGGCGGCGTCCCAGAACGCGGTCGTGCCGCCGTTGCTGAGCAGCACCTCGTACCCCTCGGGGAGGGAGAACAGCTGCGACAGCCCCTCGCGGACCCGGCCCACCAGCGACTTCACCGGCTTCTGCCGGTGCGAGGTCCCCAGGTAGGTCGAGCCGGACTCGGCGAGCGCGGCGAGCTGCTCGGGGCGGACCTTGGACGGGCCGCACCCGAACCGGCCGTCGGCGGGCTTGATGTCGGCGGGAATGTCAATGGCAGGATTCGCGCTGTCGGTCACCCGCAGAAGGCTACTTCACCTGCGTTTGGCCGCGCCGGAGGACCCTGGCGATGACGATGAGGAAGGCGATGCCGCATACCGCGGCGAGGATGCCCGGGGGGAACAGCCACTCGTCGCCGCGCTCGCGGGCCTGCACGGCCGTGCGGGCCGAGTCGAAGGTCATGAACGCGAGCAGGGCGGCGACCAGCATGGCGGCGATCCGGCCGGACGCGGCGTCCACGCGGCGGCGCCGCTCCTCCCGCTCGGCCTCGTACCGGCGCAGCGCCGCGCGCCGGTCCCTGGGCGAGCCGAAGTCGTAGGACGCGCCGAGGCCCGTCCTCGCGGGATCCCTTGTCGCGGGGTCCCTCGTCGCGGTGTCCGGTCCTCCGGAGGCGGGCCCGATGTCCCCTTCGAGGGGCTCGTCCTGGTGCAGCGGTCGCTCATCGCTCACGAGCCTCATGATGCCAAGAGCGAGCAAATCCCGACAGTTGACCGCAGACGGAAAGTTTCGGGCCGTCGTCGCGAAGGATTCTCTCGTTCGCCGGGCACGGCGGCCCGGTCCGGCTACGATCTGGACGCGGCGGGACGGTGCGGTCCCGCGAAGGTCGGTGCGACAGGGCGGGGGAAGGCACCGTGCCCGCTGGAGGCGGACGTGCAGGGGCCGGGAACGGGCAAGGCCCCCGGCGGACCGGGGGCCTCAGCGCGTGCGCGGGGGTGCGATCGGCCGTATCAGCCGTTGCGCTTGAGGACCTCCGCCGCACCCGCCACCGACTCGAGCGAGCGGGTGCCGGGGCCGACGTACTTCGCGCTCGGCCGGACGAGGCGGCCGGTGCGCTTCTGCTCGAGGATGTGCGCGGCCCAGCCGGCGGTGCGGCCGCACGTGAACATGGCGGGCATCATCGCCGTCGGGACCTCGGCGAAGTCGAGGATGACCGCGGCCCAGAACTCGACGTTCGTCTCGATCGGACGGTCGGGGCGGCGCTCGCGCAGCTCGGCGAGGGCCGCGTCCTCAAGGGCCTTCGCGGCCTCGAAGCGCGGGGCGTCCAGCTCCTTGGCGGTGCGGCGCAGCACCCGGGCGCGGGGGTCCTCGGCGCGGTAGACGCGGTGGCCGAAGCCCATGAGCCGCTCGCCCGAGTCGAGGATGTCGGTGACGACCTTGCGGGCGTCGCCGAGCTGCTCGACCTTCTCGATCATCGGCAGGACGCGGGCCGGGGCGCCGCCGTGCAGCGGGCCGGACATCGCGCCGATCGCGCCGGAGATGCTCGCCGCGACGTCCGCGCCGGTGGAGGCGATGACGCGGGCGGTGAACGTCGAGGCGTTCATGCCGTGCTCGGCGGCGGAGACCCAGTAGGCGTCGATGGCGGCGACGTGCTTGGGGTCGGGCTCGCCGCGCCAGCGGACCATGAACCGCTCGGTGATCGTCTCGGCCTCGTCGATCCGCGCCTGCGGGACCATCGGGACGCCGACGCCGCGCGCGGACTGCGCCACGAACGACAGGGCCGTCACCGACACGCGGGCGAGGTCGGCGCGGGCCTCCTCGTCGGAGATGTCGAGCAGCGGGCGCATCCCGTACGCGGGGGCGAGGGTCGGGAGCGCGCCCTGCACGTCGACGCGGACGTCGCCGGAGGTGACCGGCAGGAGGTGGGGGTCGGCGGGCGCCAGGCCCGGGTCGAAGCTGTCGTCGACCAGCAGGCCCCAGGCGTCGCCGAAGGAGACGCGGCCGACGAGATCTTCGATGTCCACGCCCCGGTACCGGAGGGCGCCGCCCTCCTTGTCCGGTTCGGCGATCTCCGTCTCGAAGGCAACGACCCCCTCGAGACCAGGTTTGAAGTCGGACATGTACGTCCTGCCTTTCGTCCCCAGAGCTGATAAGGCGGTGCCGTGCCATTGAACCCTGTCCGCCTTACTGACCAGTACCCAGGGGGCATGTGAGATGCACAAACCCCTGGTGGGAGGCTCGGACGCTGTGGATCCCGCAACGCCCGACCCAGCACGGCTCCGCAGATCCTACGAGGGAGGCGATTTGTCCGAGTCGGCGCTCCCCGCGGATCCGCTCGCGCTGTTCGCCGCCTGGTTCGCCCAGGTGCACGACTCCGGGCTGGCCGAACCGAACGCGATGGTGCTCGCCACGGCGTCCGCCGACGGCGTCCCGAGCGCCCGCACCGTCCTGCTCAAGGGGTACGGGCCCCACGGCTTCCGCTTCTTCACGAACCTGACGTCCGACAAGGCCCGCGACCTCGCCGGGAACCCGCGCGGCGCGCTCGTCTTCCCCTGGCACGCCCTGCACCGGCAGGTCCGCGTCGCGGGCCCGGTCGTCCCGCTGGCGCGCGAGGAGTCGGCCGCCTACTTCCGGACGCGCCCCTACGGCTCGCGCATCGGCGCGTGGGCGAGCGAGCACCAGTCCGGCGTCATCGGCGGACGCGACGAGCTCGAGCGCCGGTTCGCCGAACTGGCCGCACGATGGCCGGAACCGGACGCGGCCTCCGCCGCCCCGGACGCCCTCGCCGGCGCCGTCCCGCTCCCCGACTTCTGGGGCGGGTACCGGCTCGTCCCGTCCTCGATCGAGTTCTGGCAGGGCCGCCGCGACCGCCTCCACGACCGCATCAAGTACCGCCGCGACGTTCCTCCACAGACTGTGGACGACCCGGTCGCCGCCGGGCCCTGGACGACGGTCCGGCTGTCCCCGTGACCGGTGGGGGAGATGCCCGGTTCCGCACCGGTGCGGAGGGCGCGGCATCCTGTCCCGGTGACATCGGAACAGCAGCCAACCCCCGCCGACGCTCCTGACACCCCCGGGGAGCCCGAGGAACCCGAGCAATCCGGTCCCGCCCCCGGCAAGGGGCGCCCGCCAGGACGGCGCCCCGGCGCGCTGCGGCGCATCGCGATCGACACCCGGCCGCTGGGCAACCCCGCCTACCGGCGGCTGTGGCTCGGGCAGGGCGTGTCGTTCATCGGCTTCCAGGTGACGTCCGTGGCCGTCCCGGTCCAGGTGTACGACATGACCCACTCGTCCTTCTGGGTGGGCGCGCTCGGGTTCGTCAACCTGGTGCCGCTGATCGTGTTCGGGCTGTGGGGCGGCGCCGTCGCCGACCACATGGACCGCCGCAAGCTGCTGTTCGTCTCGTCCTGCGTGATGTGGGGCGCGACGCTGCTGCTGTTCCTCCAGGCGCTGCTGGGCCTGGACAGCCTCTGGCTGATCATGACGATCGTCGCGGTGCAGGCCATGGGGTTCGCCGTGTCGTCCCCGACCCGCAGCGCGATCATCCCGCGGCTGATCGACGAACCGCTCATCCCGGCCGCGAACACCCTGAACTTCACCGTGATGATGGGGGCCGGGTTCGCCGGGCCGCTGCTCGCCGGCGTGCTGCTGGCGACCTGGGACTACGCGGCGGCGTACGCGCTGGACGCCGTGCTGTTCACGCTCGTCCTGTACGCGGCGCTGCGGCTGCCCGCGATCCCGCCGCTCGGCGAGGTCGCCGGCACCCCCGGGCTGCGCTCGGTGATCGACGGGCTGCGCTTCCTCGTCACCCAGCCGGTGCTGCTGATGTCGTTCGTGGTGGACATCATCGCGATGGGCGTCGCGATGCCGCGCGCGCTGTTCCCCGAGGTCGCCGAGGCCCGGTTCGGCGGGGAGGGCGCCGTCGGCTGGCTGTTCGCGGCGATCGCGCTCGGCGCCGTCGTCGGCGGCCTGTCCTCCGGATGGGTCGGACGGGTGCGGCGGCAGGGCCTCGCGCTCGTCGCGGCCATCGCGATCTGGGGCCTGGCGGTCGCCGCGGCGGGGCTCGCGCACTCGCTGTGGCTGGCGGTCGTGCTGCTCGCCTTCGGCGGCTTCGCCGACCTCATCTCGTCGGTGTTCCGGCAGACGATCCTGCAGACCTACGCCCCCGACCACATGCGCGGGCGGCTGCAGGGGGTGTTCACGGTGGTGGTCGCGGGCGGGCCCCGCCTCGGGGACGTCCGGGCCGGGGCGGTCGCGAGCGTCGCGGGGGCGGGCGCGTCCTGGGTCGGCGGCGGCATCGCGTGCGCCGTGCTCGTGGTCGCGGCCGGGCTCGCGGTCCCGGCGCTGCTGCGCTACGACGCCCGCACCGCCGAGCCCGTCCGCTAGCTGTACTCGGTCATGGCGTCGCAGTAGAGGTCGCACCCGCGGCAGCCGGCCGCCGCGTCGCGGAGGGTACGCAGGTCGGAGCGGTCCCGCGGGTCCTCCGGGAGGAACATTTCGGCGCCGCGGGGAGTTCTTGTGTTCATCTTGCGTTTCCCCGTACCCGCTCTCACCGGGTTATTCGCTCGCCCGCCGCCGAGGCCGCCGAGCAAGTAGACTCGTCACCATAAGACTGGAGGGAGCTGTGACCTCACACGGCCTGATCGATACCACGGAGATGTACCTCCGGACGGTGTTCGAACTCGAAGAAGAGGGGATCATCCCCCTTCGCGCGCGCATCGCGGAACGGCTCTCCCAGAGCGGCCCGACGGTGAGCCAGACGGTCGCGCGCATGGAGCGGGACGGGCTCCTCCGGGTCGAGGGGGACCGGCACCTCGAACTGACCGAGAGCGGCCGCGGCCTCGCCACCCGCGTGATGCGCAAGCACCGGCTCGCCGAGTGCCTGCTGGTCAACGTCATCGGCCTGCCCTGGGAGGACGTCCACATCGAGGCGTGCCGCTGGGAGCACGTCATGTCCGAGGACGTCGAACGCCGGCTCGTCGCGCTGCTCGACAACCCGACCACCTGCCCGCACGGCAACCCGATCCCCGGCCTGGACGAACTGGGCGGCGGCCGCGTCGCCGAGCAGACGCCGCCGCTGTCGGTGATGACCGCCGTCGCCAGCCCGGCCGGCTCCGGCGCCGTCATCCAGCGCATCAGCGAGCAGGTGCAGGGCGACAGCGACCTGATGCTTAGACTCAAGCAGTTCGGGATACAACCGGGACGAGAGGTGACTCTTCGGGCGACCGATGACGGGGTGCGGGTGACCTGTGACGACGAGGCCGACGGTCCTGAGACGGAACTGCCGCGCGACATCGCCGAGCACGTCTTCGTCAGCCGCGTCTGAGCGCCCCCGCGTGCCCGCCCCGCAGGTCTATACCGAAGATCTCCTTACCATCGCGCCTTTCGGGCGTATCCCGGCGGTCGGTTCGTCGTTCAATACGACGGGAGAGGTACGCGCGGCATCCGCACCGCGACGCCCGGTGATCATCGCCGGGCGGCGGGGCGGCACGGACGGGCGAGGAACGCAACTGATCGGGATGGGGAGATGAAGCGTTGGGGGGAAGCGCCTTTCGAGGCGCACCTGCCGCCCGAGACCGTCCTCAACCAGATGGAGATGGCGGTCATCGTCTGCGACCGGTTCTCCAACGTCATCTACGGGAACTCCTTCGCGCGGCAGCTCTTCGGTTTCGGCGGCGACGAGATCATCGGGCACTCGGTGCTGTCCCTCGGCATCGCCGAGGAGGACCACGAGCAGGCCACCGAACTGGCCAAGCACGTCCTCAAGGGCGGCGTGTGGGAGGGCACCTTCTGCAACCTGCGCGCTGACGGCACCACCGTCTACACCCGCGCCCACGCCGTCCCGCTGCGCCACCCGTCCGGCGCGGTGGACGGTGTCGTCATCTTCGCCCGCGAGGCGCTGCGCTCCAACCAGCGCGAGCAGGACCGCTACGGCCTCCTCGAACGCATCGGCGAGCGGCTCGCCGGGTCCCTCGAACTCGAGACGACGCTGCGCCGCGTCGCCGACACGCTCGTCCCGCAGTTCGCCGACCACTGCTTCATCGACCTGTACAGCGGCGACCGCCTCTACCGGCGGGTGTCCCGGCACGCCGGCGGCTGGGAGCCGCCGCCCGGCACGTGGGCCGAGGTCGGCGAGCCCGTCTCGTACCCGCCGGGGCACTTCAGCGCCAAGGCGATGAGCCGCCGCGACGCCGTCCTCGTCGAGGACATGATCCAGCACCGGTTCAGCGCGCCGTCCGAGTCGTCCAAGCGGCTCGGCGACGCGATGGGCATCACGTCCGTGATCTCCGCGCCGCTGCTCGTCCGCGGCGAGCTGCTGGGCGTGATGAGCCTCGCCCTGTCGAACCTGTCGAAGCGCCCCGACCCGCACTACGACGGCTTCGACCGCGACCTGCTCGGCGCCATCGCCGGCCGCGTCGCCGTCGCCGTCGACAACGCGATGCTGTTCGAGGAGGAGCGCGAGACCGCCCTCGCGTTCCAGAAGCACCTCCTCCCCGGCGACCGGCCCCCGCACCTCGACGGGCTGCAGATCGCGTGGCGGTACGAGCCCGCCCGGCCCCTGGAGTCCCACGGGCACGGCATCCAGACGCAGGTGGGCGGCGACTGGTACGACGTCATCCCGCTGTCCGCCGGACGCGTCGGCCTCGTCATCGGCGACGTCGAGGGCCGCGGCGCCCGCGCCGCCGCCGTCATGGGGCAGCTCCGCGCCGCGCTGCGCGCCTTCGCCCAGGACGACAAGCCGCCCGCCGACATCCTGCGCAAGCTCGACGAGTGGGTCCGCACCATGACCCGCCCCGAGCGGATGCGGTCCGGCTGGAACAGCGACGACCTCGTCCGCCCGCCGCTCGTCTCCTGCACCTACTTCGTGTACGACGCGTGGTCGCGCGTCCTCGAGTTCGCCAACGCCGGGCACGACCCGCCCCTGCTCATCGTGGACGGGCAGGTCGGCGAGCTGGACTTCGAGAGCGAGGGCGGCATGCTCGGCCTGCGCGCCCCCGGCATGGGCGGCGAGATCCTCTTCAACGAGGAGACCACCGAGCTCAAGCCCGGCTCCACGCTCGTCCTGTACACCGACGGGCTCATCGACCGGCGCCCCAAGGACGACGGCGAGTACTTCACCCGCGAGGAGTCCCGGGCCCGCGTCCGCGCCGCCGTCGCCGAGGTCGCCCGCGGCGGCGTCGAAGCCATCGCGAACGCCGCCTACGACGCCGTCCCCGGCGACATCGACGACGACGTCGCCATCGTCGTCATCCGCACCGCGCCCGACGAGCTCGGCGTCGTCGAGCGCACCTTCCCCGCCGAGCCGATCATGGTGTCGGAGGCCCGCCGGATGGCCGCGGACGCCTTCGCGGCCTGGGGCATGCACGACGAGCAGGCCGAACTCGCGTGCCTGCTCGTGTCCGAGGTCGTCACGAACGTCGTCCTGCACGCCACGACGACGCCGACGCCGCGCCGCGAGCCCGCCATCCCGGTCCCCATCGGCGGCGAGCCGCTCGGCGCGCCCGTCCAGTTCGACATGGACATGGTCGACTCCTTCGACGAGGACGACTGGAACCTCGGCGCCGACCTGGGCCGCCGCGAACCCCCGGCGAAGGAGTTCCGGCTCCGCCTGCGCCGCGGCGCCGAGGCCGTCTGGGTCGAGGTGTTCGACACCGACATGCGGCTGCCCCGCATCCGCAGCGCCGGCGAGACCGACGAGGGCGGCCGCGGCCTCTACCTCGTCGACCAGCTCGCCACCCGCTGGGGCGCCCGCCCCACCAGCGACGGCAAAGCGGTCTGGTTCGAGCTCCGTCTCGATTGATCGCGGCGCCCTCGGCGTCAGGCCCCGGGGGGCCTTCCTTCAACGGGCGCGGCGTGCGATTGCTGCATCGCTCCGACTCGCCCAAGGGGCTCACGTGCTTATTGCAAGACCCTCGGCGTCAGGCCCCAGGGGGCCTTCCTTCCACGGGCCTTGCCGCGATTGCTGCATCGCTCCGACTCGCCCAGGGGGCTCGCTGCGCGATCAGGTTCTCGCTTCGCTCGAACCTGCCTTCGGACGCAATCGCAGTGGTTCCGGTCCGCTCTGGCCGGGGCTTGGCTGAGGTCGTTGGGCCTAACACAAGACATGCGCCCAGGTTTGGGTGAACCAGAGTTCGCCGCCGATGATGCGGGGCTTCGCGCCGGTGCGGGGGCCGCCGTCGACCTCGTCGAGGAGTTCCTCGCGGACGCGGTCGGCGGCGTCGGGGTCGGGGGCGTCGGCCAGCCAGGGTTCGGCGGGACGCTCGACGGTGAAGACGTCGAGGCGGCGGATGGTGCCGCCGGCGGCGGTGACCATGTCGGTGAGCCGCGCGATGGTGGGGATGCCCGGGTGGTCGGGGTCGCGGAGGCGTTCGATGCGGTCGCGCGCGGTGCCGGCGAAGTTGCCGCGGACGAGGTCGGCCATGATGAGCCGCCCGCCGGGGCGCCGGACGCGGAGGAGCTCGCGCAGGACGGCGTCCGGCGCGCCGAGCGCGTAGAGGGCGAACCGCGCGGTGACGAGGGTGAACGAGCCGTCCGGGTAGGGGAGCGCGGTCGCGTCGGCGCGGACGGTCTCGTGGACGGTCTCGTCGGTGCGGGGGCTCGGGGCGGCCGGGGCGGGGAGGGCGTCGCCGGGCATCCGGACGGGCCCGGTGCGGAACGCGCGGCCGTCGCGGGCGGCGTCCACGGCGGTGAGGCGGCGGACGCGGGGCGCGAGCAGGGCGGGCAGCGGTCCGCGGCCCCGCGCGACGTCCAGGCAGACGTCGCCCGGCTGCGGGTCGACGAAGTCCAGCAGCCGTTTGAGGTGCGGGGCGATCTCGGGGACGACGGTCGCCGGATGCGGCACTGCGGGTCTCCCTCGGTCCGGCCATGCCGCACGGGGTACCGGTCGCGGGCATGCCGCGACCGGCGGTGCGGCCGGTTTCGTCAGGTATGACTCGCCGCCCGGCCGGTAAGTTCGGACGTCGGGGAAAGAATCTGCGCGTCAATCCGGGAGCTGGGTCCCGTACAGGGTGAGCGCCACCAGGACGAACACGGTGATCACGGCGATCCGGGTGGGCATGGGCAGGCGCATCTTCACCGCCGCCCAGCGGATCGCGAACGAGACGAGCAGGGCCGTCACGATGAGGGCGATGATGCCTGTCATGGTCACCTTCCACCGGGGGAGTGCCGCCTCCCTAGAACGATAGACGTGTAAGTAGCGGGTTACCCGGGAGTCGGGGCGCGGGGTCGGCCCGCTACCCTCGCGGTTGTGGCAGATGTGAATGAAGTTGACGAGCGGGACAAGATCGACGAGCTGATGGTGCAGCTCGCGCGGGGTCGGGTGGCGCTGGGCGTCGCCGCGTTCGCCGCGCCCGGGCTGACCGTCCGGGCGATGGGGATGGGGCGCGGCGCGGACGGCGGCCGCGACTTCGTCACCCGGATGTTCGCCGCCCGCGAGATCGCGCTCGGCGCCGGCTACCTGCTGAGCGGGGAGGACGGCCGGAAGCTGTGGGCGCGGCTCGGGCTCGGCGTGGACTCCCTCGACGTGGTGACGGGGCTGAGCGGCCGCAAGCGCGTGCCGCTGTGGGCGGCGGCGGGCGCGCTGGCGGTGTCCGGGAGCGCGGCGGCGCTGGGCGCGGCGAAGGTGGCGCGGGACGTGCTGCGGTGACGTGATCCCGCCGGGCTCGTGGGTAGGCCCCTGACGTCACGGACGGGCAGGGGGGCGCATGACGGCGGCGCGGGACGAACCGGCCGAACCGGCCATGCCGGCGGGCAGGGAGCTGTACGCCGTGCTGGGCGCGCTCATGCTGGCGCTGCTGCTGGCGGCCCTCGACCAGACGATCGTGTCGACCGCGCTGCCGACGATCGTCAGCGATCTCGGCGGGCTGAACCACCTGTCGTGGGTGGTGACGGCGTACCTGCTGGCCGCGACGGCGTCCACGCCGCTGTGGGGCAAGCTCGGCGACCAGTACGGCCGCAAGCGGCTGTTCCAGACGTCGATCGTCGTCTTCCTGATCGGGTCGGCGCTGTGCGGCATCGCGCAGGGGATGACCGAGCTGATCCTGTTCCGGGCGCTGCAGGGGCTCGGCGGCGGCGGGCTGATGGTGCTGGCCATCGCGATCGTCGGGGAGGTCGTGCCGCCCCGCGAGCGGGGCCGGTACCAGGGGCTGTTCGGCGCGGTGTTCGGCGTGTCGAGCGTGTGCGGGCCGCTGCTCGGCGGCTGGTTCGTCGACAACCTGTCGTGGCGGTGGGTGTTCTACGTCAACCTGCCGATCGGCGTCGTGGCGCTCGCGGTGATCGCGGTGGTGCTGCGCGCGCACGGCGAGCGGGAGCGCCACCGCATCGACTACGCCGGGACGCTGCTGATCGTCGGCTGGGCGGTCGGCCTGGTGCTGGTGACGACCTGGGGCGGGACGACCTACGACTGGGTCTCCCCGCAGATCATCGGGCTCGCCGGGGCGTCGGCGGTGCTGATCGCGGTCTGGGTGCTGGTGGAGCGGCGCGCGGCGGAGCCGGTCCTGCCGCCGAAGCTCCTGGCCCACCCGGTGTTCGCGATCGGGTCGGCGGTCGGGTTCGTGGTGGGGTTCGCGATGTTCGGCGCGCTCACGTACCTGCCGATCTTCCTGCAGATCGTGCACGGCGTGTCGCCCACGCTGTCGGGCGTGTACCTGCTGCCGATGATGCTCGGGATGCTGGTGACCTCGATCGGGTCCGGCCAGATCGTCAGCCGGACCGGCCGGTACAAGGTCTTCCCGGTGCTCGGCACGCCGATCATCGCGGTCGCGCTGTACCTGGTGTCGCAGCTGGACGAGACGTCCTCGACGCTCGCGATGAGCCTGCGGTTCGCGCTGCTCGGGCTGGGGCTCGGGATGGTCCTGCAGATCCTCGTGATCGCCGTGCAGAACGCCGTCCCGTACGGGGACCTGGGCGCGGCGACGTCCGGCGTCACGTTCTTCCGGCAGATCGGCGGCTCGTTCGGGGTCGCCGTGTTCGGCGCGGTGTTCAGCAACACGCTCGCGAGCAACGTCGACGCGATCGCCCGGGACCTGCCGCCGGGCTTCGACCCGGGCGCCGTCCAGGGCGACCCGACGCTGCTCGACCGGTTCCCCGCGCAGGTCAGGAACGAGGTGCTGCACGCGTACGCCGACTCCATCGACACCGTGTTCTTCTGGGCGGTCCCGGTGGCCGCGGTGGGGTTCCTGCTGGCGCTGTTCCTGCGGGAGACGCCGCTGCGCGAGACGTCCCGGACGCGCGACTACGGCGAGGGGTTCGGCGCGGCGCCGACCGTCCGGTCGTCCCGGCACGAGATGGAGCGGTGCCTGAGCGAGCTGATGCGCCGCGACCCGCGCGCCCGGGACCTGTACGCGCGGCTGGGCGCCCTCGCCGGGGTGGACCTCCCGGCGGGCAGCCTGTGGGCGCTGTGCCGGATCGCCAAGGACGGGACGGTCCGCGGCGAGGACCTCGCGGCCCGTGCGGGCGTGCCGGTGGAGACCGGGCGCCCGTTCGTCGACCGTCTCGTCGGCGACGGCCTCGTGGAGCGCCGCGACGGTGTGCTGGCGATCACGCACGCGGGGCGGGACGTCGCCGAGCGGCTGTTCGCCGCGCGCCGCGAGGGGCTGGCCGCGCACGTGGAGGGCTGGGCCCCCGAGGAGCATCCCGAGCTCGCGGACGTCCTGACCCGCCTCGCCCGCGCGTCGCTGGGCGACGACGCCGACGGCGGGACGATGCGCGGCGCGACCGCCGCCGCCGGGTAACCCCCGTCACATGCCGTTGCGCCATCGGCCCTGTAATCTCATACTGACTGACCGAATCACACTCGGTTTCGGGACGGAACCCAGACAGTTGGAGGCGTAGTGGCCGAGGCGTACATCGTCGGCGCGGTCCGTACCCCCGTCGGCACCAAGAAGGGCGCTCTCAAGGACGTGCACCCCGCCGACCTCGGGGCGCACGTGCTCAAGGAGCTCGTCGACCGCACCGGGGCCGACCCGTCCGCGGTGGAAGACGTGATCATGGGCTGCGTCATGCAGGTCGGTCCGCAGGCGCTCGACATCGCGCGCACCGCGTGGCTGTCGGCGGGCCTGCCGGAGAGCGTGCCCGGCGTGACCATCGACCGGCAGTGCGGGTCCTCGCAGCAGGCGATCCACTTCGCCGCCCAGGGCGTCATGTCCGGCACCCAGGACCTGGTCGTCGCCGCCGGCGTCGAGCAGATGGCGAAGGTCCCGATGGGCTCCAGCATCGTCAAGGGGATGGACTTCCCCTACGGCGAGGGCTGGGCCGAGCGGTACGGCATGCAGGAGATCTCCCAGTTCCGCGGCGCCGAGCTCATGGCCGAGAAGTGGGACCTCAGCCGCGAGGACCTGGAGAAGTTCGCGCTGGAGAGCCACCAGCGCGCCGCCAAGGCGATCGAGGCCGGCTACTTCGACCGGGAGATCGCCCCCATCGCGGGCCTCGGCAAGGACGAGGGCGCCCGCCCCGACACCACCCTCGAGAAGATGGGCGAGCTGAAGCTGCTGCGGGAGGGCGGCCGCATCACCGCCGCCGTCGCGTCGCAGATCTCCATCGGCTCGTCCGCCGTCATGATCGCGTCCGAGGCCGCCGTCAAGCGGTACAACCTCACCCCGCGCGCCCGCATCCACACCCTCGCCGTCACCGGCTCGGACCCGGTCTACATGCTGACCGGCCCGATCCCCGCGACCGAGAAGGCCCTCGACCGCGCCGGCCTCAAGATCGACGACATCGACGTCTTCGAGGTCAACGAGGCGTTCGCCCCGGTCCCGCTGGCGTGGGCCCGCGACACCGGCGCGTCCCTGGAGAAGACCAACCCCAACGGCGGCGCCATCGCGCTCGGCCACCCGCTGGGCGCCACCGGCGGCGTCCTGATGACCAAGCTGCTGCACGAGCTGGAGCGCACCGGCGGCCGCTACGGCCTGCAGACGATGTGCGAGGGCGGCGGACAGGCCAACGCCACCATCATCGAGCGCCTCTGATCCGCGGATCGGCGGCCTGACGGCACGCCACCTGTGTGCGGCCCCGACTCCTCGCCCGACGGCGCGGAGCCGGGGCCGCACGCGCTTCCGGGGACGGGTGGGATCCTCGGTGCGTCGGAGTCGTAGTCGGTGCGGACGGTGAGGCGGACATGGACGAGACGGTGCTGTACACGGTCGGCGAGCGGGTCGCGCGGATCACGCTGAACCGGCCGGACGCGCGGAACGCGCTCAGCGACCGGATGATCGACGGGCTGCTCGACGCGTTCGAGCGGGCGAAGCACGACGACGACGTCCGCGTGATCGTCCTGACGGGCGCGGGGGACCGGGCGTTCTGCGCGGGCGCGGACCTCGGCGGGCTCGGCGCGCAGCAGGCGGACGGACGGTCCGTGGCGGACCCCGCGGCGATCCGGGAGAGCGCGCCGTTCCGGCTGTTCACCGCGTTCCCGAAGCTCGGCAAGCCGATCATCGCGCGGCTGGCGGGGCACGCGGTGGCGGGCGGGCTCGGGCTCGCGGCGGCGTGCGACCTGGTGGTCGCGGCGGACGACGTGAAGCTGGCGACGCCCGAGGTGAACGTGGGCCTCTGGCCGATGATGATCATGGCGATCATCAACCGGAACGTCGTCCCGAAGCAGGCGTTCAAGCTGTATTACACGGGTGCCCGCATCACCGCGGCGGAGGGCAGGGAGATCGGCCTCGTCACCGAGGTGGTGCCGCGGGACGAGCTGGACGCGCGGGTGGACGACCTGGCGCGGACGATCGCGGCGAAGAGCCCGCTCGGGCTGCGCCGGGGCCGCGACGCGTTCTTCGCGATCGAGGGCCGCCCGCTGGAGAACCAGGTGGAGCACCTGCTGGGCGAGCTGGTGCGGCTCGCGGGCAGCGAGGACGCCCGGGAGGGCGTCGCGGCGTTCCTGGAGAACCGCGCCCCCGACTTCCGCGGCCGCTAGGGAGGCCGGCGGGCCCGTCAGGGCACCGGCAGGGTGATCGTCCGCTGGAGGCGGGCGGCGGTCGCCTTCATCCGGTCGGCGGCGCGCTCGATCTTGGGCAGCTTCGCGGGGCGGCAGGAGAGCGCGAGGGCCGCGCGGACGGTGCCGGTCGCGTCGGTGACCGGGACCGCGACGCACCCGGTGCCGAGCGCGTACTCCTCGCGGTCGATGGACAGTCCGGTGGACGAGCGCAGCGTGCGGAGCAGCCGGTGCGGCTCGGTGATCGTGTGCGGGGTGAGGTCGGCGAGCCGGTGCCGGTCGAGGTAGTCGCGGCGGCGGTCCTCGTCGAGCTGGGCGATCAGGCACTTGCCGAGCGCGGTGGCGTGCGGGGCCTCGTCGAAGCCCACCCAGACGTCGACGCGGGGCGTGCGGGGGCCGTCGACGATGTCGATGAGCCGGATCTCGCCGTCGACGTGCATGGCGAAGTACGCCGCGGCGCCGAGCTCGTCCCGCAGCGCGACGAGGGCGGGGCGGATGCGGGCGAGGAGCTGCTGCGCCCGGCTCTTGCCGTGCAGGCTGGCGACGCGCTCGCCGAGCACCCAGACGCCGTCCGACAGCCGGGTCGCGTAGCCCTCGTGCGCGAGGGTGCGCAGCAGGTGGTAGGTGGTGGCGAGGGGCAGACCGGCCTCGCGGGCGAGCTGCTTGGCGGGCGCCCCGCTGGGGTGCGACGACACCGCCTCCATCAGATGCAGAGCACGCTGCACCGAGGCGATGAGTGTGGGTCCGCGTGTCTCGTCCATCACGCAAAGCGAACCCTGCCCGCCGAGGCCGGTCAAGGGCTTTGCCGAGACCCGTCAAGGAAGATCGCGCGGCGCCGCGCCGACGGCCGCGGCGACCTGCGGAAAGGGAGTACTCCGGCCGGATCCGGGGAGTGAGCACCCAAGGGGACGGACGGGTCAGGTCGAGGAGCCGGCATGAGTCAGCCGATGCGCACGGACGAGCACGTCGACGAGCGGACCGCGCGGAAGGCGGCGGAGGAGGCGCGGGAGGCGGAATGGCGGCTGCCGAGCTTCGGCAGGCGGCTGTTCCTCGGCGAGTTCCGGCTCGACCTCGTGCATCCGCATCCGCGTCCCGGCGCGGACGACCGGGCGCGGGGCGACGCGTTCCTGGCGAAGCTCACGGAGTTCTGCCAGAACGAGGTCGATCCGGCGCGGATCGAGCGGGACGCCCGCATCCCGGACGAGACGCTGCGGGGCCTGCGCGACCTCGGGGCGTTCGGGATGAAGGTCCCCGAGCGGTACGGCGGGCTCGGACTCGGCCAGTTCCACTACGGGCGCGCGCTGATGGTCGCGGGGTCGGTGAGCCCGGCGATCGGGGCGCTGCTGTCGGCGCACCAGTCGATCGGCGTCCCGCAGCCGGTGGCGATGTTCGGGACGGACGAGCAGAAGGAGGCGTGGCTGCCGCGCTGCGCGACGCGGATCACGGCGTTCCTGCTGACCGAGCCCGACGTCGGCTCGGACCCGGCGCGGCTGCGGGCGACGGCCGTCCCGGACGGGGACGACTACGTCCTCAACGGCGTGAAGCTGTGGACGACGAACGGCGTCGTGGCGGACCTCGTCGTGGTGATGGCGCGGGTCCCGGAGTCGGACGGGCACCGGGGCGGGATCTCCGCGTTCGTCGTCGACATGGACACTCCCGGCATCACGGTCGAGAACCGGAACGCGTTCATGGGGCTGCGCGGCATCGAGAACGGCGTGACGCGCTTCCACGACGTGCGCGTCCCGAAGGCGAACATGATCGGGAAGGAGGGCGCCGGGCTGAAGATCGCGCTGGCGACCCTCAACACCGGACGGCTGTCGCTGCCGGCGATGTGCGCGGCGAACGGCAAGTGGGCGGTGAAGATCGCCCGGGAGTGGTCGGCGGAGCGGGTGCAGTGGGGCCGCCCCGTGGGGCGGCACGAGGCGGTCGCCCGCAAGGTGGCGTTCATCGCGGCGACGGCGTACGCGATGGAGGCCGTGCACGACCTGTCGGCCCGGCTGGCGGACGACGCGCGCAACGACATCCGGATCGAGGCGGCGCTCGCGAAGCTGTGGTCGTCGGAGATGGCGTGCCGGGTGGCGGACGAGCTGGTGCAGGTGCGCGGCGGCCGCGGCTACGAGACGGCCGCGTCGCTCGCGGCGCGCGGCGAGCGGGGCGTCCCGGCCGAGCAGATGCTCCGCGACGTGCGCATCAACCGGATCTTCGAGGGCTCCAGCGAGATCATGCACCTGCTGATCGCGCGGGAGGCGGTCGACGCGCACCTGTCGGTGGCCGGCGACATCATCGACCCCGACGCGTCGGCGGGGGACAAGGCGCGGGCGGCGGCGCGGGCCGGCGGGTTCTACGCGCGCTGGCTGCCGACGCTCGTCACGGGCCCGGGGCGGCGGCCCGGCTCGTACGCGGAGTTCGGCCCGCTCGCCAAGCACCTGCGGTACGTGGAGCGCGCGTCCCGCAAGCTGGCCCGGTCGGTCTTCTACGCGGCGGGCCGGTGGCAGGGCGGCCTGGAACGCAAGCAGGGCTTCCTCGGGCGAATGGTCGACATCGGCGCCGAACTGTACGCGATGAGCGCCGTCTGTGTGCGCGCGCACGCCGACGCGTCCGGCAAGGGGCCGCTGCAGGACGGCGGCGCGAACGCGAACGGGCGCGGCCCCGGCAAGTCGGCGCTCCTGCTCGCGGACGCCTTCTGCAAGCAGTCCCGGGTGCGGGTGGAGGGGCTGTTCGACGGACTGTGGCGCAACACGGACGCACCGGACGTGCGGCTCGCGCGGGCCGTGCTCGACGGCGCGTTCACGTGGGTCGAGGAAGGCGTCCTCGACCCGTCCATCCCGGGGCCGTGGATCGCCCCGTCCGAGCCGGGCCCCAGCGGCGCCGAGTCCGTCCACCGGCACGTCTAGGACGCGCGGCCACGTTTGGTGTCGATACACTGACCGGAATTCGCGCCCGAGATCAGGCCCTCCCGTTGCGGAGCAGGTCCCAGGATCCGGCGAAACGACAGCCGTTACGGCGAACGCACCCAGCGAGCGGGAAGTATGCAGCAACCTGGTCAGAAGAAGTCCATTGCCGGAACCCTCCTCAACCTGATCGGCAGCGGCCCGAAGCGGTCGCCCGCGGCGCCGCCGCCGGCACGGGACGGCGACGTCGTCCAGCCCGCCGCCGGCGAGGGGGCGCTGGAGAACCACCTCGGCGGGGATGAGGCCCGCAACTACCGCAAGTACGAGTACGACACCGTCGCGCCGCACGTGGGCCGCTCCATGCTGGAGGTGGGGTCCGGGCTCGGGCACTTCTCCGAGCAGTTCGCGGGCCGGCTCGACTACCTCGTCGTCAGCGACAACGACCCCTACTGCGTCGGTGAGCTGCGCAAGCGCTACGAGGGCAACGACGACGTCGAGGTCATCGACCTGGCGCTGCCGGCCGACATCGAGATCCGGCAGAAGGTCGACACCGTCGTGATGATGAACGTCCTGGAGCACATCAAGGACGACGTCCAGGCGCTGCGCGACCTCGCCGCCGTGACCCTCCCCGGCGGCCGGATCGTCATCTGGGTCCCCGGGTACATGCAGCTCTACGGCGACTTCGACCGCAAGGTCGGGCACGTCACCCGGTACACCCCGACGACGCTGGAGAAGTCGGTGCGCGAGGCGGGGCTCGTCCCCGAGGTCCTCAAGCCGATCAACTTCCTCGGCGGCATCGCCTGGTGGTTCGCGGTGCGGCGCGGCGGCGCCGGCTACCCCGACCCCCGGCTGGTGAAGATCTACGACCGGACGGTCGTGCCGTTCACCCGCACGATCGAGCGGTTCGTCAAGCCGCCGTTCGGGCAGACGGTGCTCTGCGTGGCGCGCGTCCCCGAGTAGCAGCCGCCCCCGGGAGCCGTCCCGGAGCCGTCACCGCGCCGCGCCGGCCTCCCGGAACAGGGAGAGCCGGTGCGCGGTCGCGGCGGCCTCGCCGCGGCTGGCGACGCCGAGCTTGCCGAGGATGTTCGAGACGTGCACGCTCGCCGTCTTCGCGGAGATGAACAGCGCCTCGGCGATGTCGCGGTTGCTGCGGCCCTCGGCGACGAGCCGCAGCACCTCGAACTCGCGGGGCGTCAGCCCGAGCGGCGCCGTCCCGGCGCGCTGCGGGCTCCGGGTGCGGCGCCGCAGGTCGGCGATGCGCCCGGCGAGCGCCTCGGCGCGCAGCCCGGCGGCGAGGTCCGCGGCCGTGCCCAGCCGGTCGGACGCCGCGTCGTGGTCGCCCGCGGACAGCGCGGCCTCGGCCGCCCGCAGCAGCGCGCCCGCGCGCGGGAACGGTTCGCCGATCCGCTCCCACGCGGCGGCGGCGCCGTCCCACGCGGCCGGATCGAGGACGCCGCGGGCGCGGGCCAGCTCGGCGTCGAACGTCAGCCGGTGCGCCTGCTGCAGCCGGCCGCGGACCGGCAGCGCCGCCGCGCGCTCCTCGATGCGCGCGAGGTCGCCGTCGGCGTCCGGGCCGGCCTCGGCGCAGGCGGTGGCGCCCAGCACCAGCACCGGCCACGCGTACCGCGCGTCGTCCGGCAGGCCCGGCCGCTCCAGCACCCCGCGGACGGCGTCCAGCGCGGCGGCCGGGTCGCCGTCGGCCAGCGCGAGCCGCGTCCGGAGCCGCTGGGTGGAGAAGTAGTCCTGTGTCTTCAGCCACGCCGCCTGCACGTTCACCACCTGGCTCGCGCGCTCCAGCAGCTCCCGCGCGTTCTCCGGCTCGCCGCGGAACAGCGCGATCTCGCCCGACATGACGAGCAGCCCCGTGCGGGTCGTGGCGGACGGCTCCTGCGCCATCGCCTGCTCCATCACGGTGACCGCCTCGTCCCACCGGCCGAGGGAGAGGAGCGGCTCCGCCTCGTTGATGCACAGGAACGTCCCGTCGGTGCGGGCGAGCCCGAACCGGCTGGCGGTCTCCTTCCCGAGCCGCGCGACCTCCGCGGCCTCCTCGTGCAGCCCGGCGCCCTCCAGGAAGTGCGACCGGAGCACCGCGTGCCGCATCAGCGCGGCGTGGTCGCCGCTGCGGGCCGTGACCTCGGCGATCTCGTCGAGCATCGAGCCGTCGCCGTAGTCGATGTCGGTGCAGAACAGCGTGCACAGCGCGTGCGACTCCGCCGCCGGGTCGTGCAGCTCCCGCGCGATCGCGTACGCCTCGGCCGCCGCGGCCCGCGACTCGTCGATGTTCGTCGTGAAGCGCATGTAGGTCGCGAGCGTGGACAGGACGCGGGCGCGCAGCACGGTGCGCCGGCCGGACTGCAGCGCCTCCGCGGCGGCCCGGACGTCCTCGATGAACCCGGTGCGGGCCGTCTGGTACCGCATCCGGCCCCGCAGCGCGAGCAGCTCCGCCCGCCGCTCCCGGACGTCCGGGTCGTCGTCCCCGTCGCCGATCTCGCGCAGCGCCGCGGACACCAGCTTGATGCCCTTCTCGTACTCGCCCGCCAGGTCGGCGGTCCGCGCGGCCTTCTCGAGGACCCGCACCAGGTCGGCGCCGATGCGCTCGGACGCGTCCGGGACCAGCTCCCACAGCTCCATCACGCGCGACAGCATCGCCAGGCACTCCGCGTACGCGAGCGCCTTGCGCGCGAACCCCGCCGCCCGCCACGACGCGACGAGCGCCCAGACGGCGTTGTGCGCGGACTTCCAGTGGTGGCTCAGCTCCACCCACAGCCGCCCGTCCGGCACCAGCGCCGGATCGTTCTCCAGCGCCTCCGCGTACCGGGTGTGCAGCCGCGTGTGCTCGCCGGGCAGCAGGTCGTCGTGGACAGCTTCGCGGATCAGCGCGTGCCGGAACGCGTAGCCGTCCCCGTCGACGACGAGGACGTTCGCGGCGACCGCCGGGCGCAGCGTGCGGGTCAGCGCGGCGTCGTCCAGCCCGGACACCGCCGCGAGCAGCGCGTGCTCGATGCGGGTGCCGCCGCCGCTGGCGTCCCGCAGCACCTCCTGCGTCTCCTCCGGCAGCCGCTGCACCCCCGCCAGCAGCAGGTCGCGCAGCGACTCGGGCAGCTCGGACGCCAGCGTGCCGTCGTCGTCGAGCAGCGCCTCGATGAACAGCGGGTTGCCCTCGCTGCGCTCGACGATCCGCTCCACCAGCCCCGCCGGCGGCTCGTCGCCCAGCAGCGCGGTGACCAGCGCGGCCGTCTCCGTGCGGGTCAGCCGCGCGGGGTCCAGCCGGCGCACCCGCTCGGCCCGCTCCAGGCCCGCGAGCAGCGTCCGCAGCGGGTGCCCGCGGGTCAGCGCGTCCGTCCGGTAGGTCACCACGATGAGGACGGGCGCGGTGCCGAGGTTGCGGGTCAGGAAGGCGAGCAGGTCGCGGGTGGAACGGTCCGCCCAGTGGGCGTCCTCGATGACGAGCACGACCGGGGTGCGCTCCGCGAGCCGCTCCAGCAGCGTCAGCACCAGCTCGAACAGCCGGGCCCGCTCCTCGCCGGACGCCTCGTCCCGCTCGGGCTCGCCGAACTCGGGCAGCAGCCGGGCCAGCGCGCCGGTGTCGCCGCGCGGCACCAGCCCCGCGACCCCGTCGATGCCGATGTCGCGGACGAGCCCGCGCAGCACGGTGGTGAACGGCGCGAACGGCAGGCCGTCCGAGCCCAGCTCCAGGCACCCGCCGACCAGCACCCGCGCCCGGTCGGCCACGCACCCGGCGAACTCCCGGATCAGCCGCGTCTTGCCGAGGCCCGCCTCCCCGCCGACGAGCACCGCCCCGGGCGCCGTGGCGAGAGCGTCCTCCAGCCGGCGCAACTCGTCCGTCCGCCCGACCAGGACCGGGCTCATCGCGCGCGTGCTCACGCGCTCCAGCATGCCAAACACATCGGACGAATCCGTACGGATTTCACTTCGTGAGACGCCAGCCCTCGCCGCGGTGCTCGTCCAGTTCCGGAACCCGTCCCGGCGGCGGGCCCGCGTGGTTCGCCGTCCGGACCGGCCCGTCCCCGATCCCGCGGGCCCGGAAGTGCTCGTGCGCGAGCATCTCGGCGCGGGTGAGGACGGGCGCGACCGGCGCGCCCTCCGCCGACAGCCGCGCCACCGCCTCGTCCCGCGTGAGTCCCGCGACGGCGTCCGCGACCGCCCCGTCGAGCTCCTCCAGCCGCTCGAACCGCTGCAGGAACGGGACGTCCGCGTGCCGTTCGAGCCCGAGGGCCCGGCACGTCGCGGCCCACAGGCGGTCCTCGGAGACGACGCCGAGCGTGATCGTCCGTCCGTCCTTGGTGGGGTAGACGCCGTAGCCCGGGACGGGCGCGTCGGCGCCGGACATGTCGGGCGACGTCTCGACCCAGTCGGCGAGCACGTCGGCCATCCCGAGGTCGATCCGCTCGCCGACGCCGGTCTCCCGCGCCTTCAGCACGGCGGCGGTGACCGCGAACGCCGCCATCGTCGCGGCGGCCATGTCGGCGACGGCCAGTTCGGCGCCCGCCGACGTCGCGTCCCGCGCCAGCGCCCCCGCGTAGGCGCGGTAGTTGACGTCGTGCCCCGGCACGTCGGCCAGCGGGCCCTCCGCCCCGTACCCGGAGACCGAGCAGTACACGAGCGCGGGCGCGGCCTCCCGCAGCCGCGCGTACCCGACGCCGAGCCGGTCGGCGACGCCCGGCCGGAACCCCTCGACGAACACTTCCGCGTCCCGCGCGAGCTCCAGGCACCGCGCCAGCCCGTCCGCGCTCTTCAGGTCCAGTTCGACGCTCCGCTTGTGCCGGTTCAGGACGTCGAAGTGGTCGCGGAACGCGCGCATCGGCTCCCCGCCCGGGGGCTCGACCTTGACGACGTCCGCGCCGAGCCGTCCGAGGAGCTGCGTCGCGTACGGCCCCGGCCGCCACATCGACAGATCCAGCACCCGCAGGCCGTCCAGCAGTCCCATGCCCCGCAGCATACGCAAGCGGGCGCTTGTTCGGTATCAGCGGCCGGGCGGCCCGCCGAACCGGCTGCGGACCAGCCGGGGCCAGGAGGAGGGGCGGCGCAGGCCGGTGAGCAGCACGGGAAGCGGGTCCGAGAACGACCGGCGCGCCCGGATCGTCCCGCCGGCGACGGTGAACCGGTCGCACACCGCGAACTCGACCGGCCCGCGCCCGAGGGACGCCCGGCACCGCGACTCGATGTAGACGGTGTCGTCCGCGACCGCCTCCCGGACGACGGTGAGGCGCAGGTCGGGGAAGAGGGCGAAGAGCCGCCGGAACATGCCCTCGACCTCGGCGGGGCCGCGCGCGTCCGCGAACATCGGCTGGACGAACGTCGCCTCGGCGTGGACGAGCGGGCGGAAGTGGTCGAGGAAGCCCTCGGGCTTCGGCAGCGCCCACCCGGCGGCGAAGACCGCGGGAAAGTCGCCGGGCGTCACCGGGCGCCCGCCGGGAAGCCGCCGGGCCGGTCCGGACGGTCGGTGACGCTCCCGGATTTCTGACTGCTGGTCGAAAACTGACTCATAGTCGGAAACTGTATCTTGGTGGGCATGACCGTCAAGAGCCGGCGGGCGGAGAACCGCGAACTCACCAGGAACGCGGTGCTGAACGCCGCCGCGCGGCTGTTCGCCGACCAGGGCTTCACGGCCGCCACGATCGACGACGTCGCCCGCGCCGCCCGCGTCGCCAAGGGCTCGGTCTACTACCACTTCACCGACAAGGCGCACCTGTTCGAGGCCGTCTTCCGCGACCGCCAGGAGCGCCTGGTGCGGGACGTCACGGCGGCGGCCGTGCGGCACCCGGACCCGTGGCCGCGCCTGACCGCTGCGCTGGACGCCTACCTCGACGGAACCGTCACCGACGCCGCGCACCGCTCCCTGCTCCAGCAGGCGCCCGCGGCCCTGGGCGCCGACCGCTGCCGCCGCCTGGACGAGGAGATGGGCCTGCCCGCCCTCCAGACCCTCCTCGACGACCTCGCCGCCGCCGGCGAACTCGTCCCCGCCCCCACCCCGATGCTCACCCGCCTCCTGTTCAGCGCCCTCTGCGAGGCCGCCATGGCCGCGGGCGCCGCACCGGACGCCGTCCGGGCCCGCGCCGAGGCCGGCGCGGCCCTCGCCGCGATCACGGTCGGCCTGCACCGCGCCCCCGCTCCCTAGCGCCGGACGCCGGGTCCGCGAGTCGTACAGACGCGGGCGTTCGCCAGATAGGGGAAAGCCCTTCTCCGGCGTGGGGCGGGCGCACTAGGTTCGTGATCGTGAGCTGGGACGGCGAAGGTGTGCTGGCGGGCCGGTACCGGAGGCTGGACCGCATCGGGCGCGGCGGCATGGGCTCGGTGTGGCGCGCGCACGACACCGACCTCGACCGGGAGGTCGCGGTCAAGGAACTGTGGGTGCCCGAGCAGGTCGGCGAGCAGGAACGGGCCGTCTGGTACGCGCGGATGGAGCGGGAGGCGCGGGCCGCGGCACGGCTGCGGCATCCGGGCATCGTCACGGTCTACGACCGGGTGCGGGGCGACGACGGCCGCCCCTGGATCGTCATGGAGCTGGTGCGGGGCCGGTCGCTCGACCGCGTCCTCGCCGACGACGGCGCCCTGCCCGCGCGGCGCGCCGCCGAGATCGGGCTCGCGATGCTGGACGCCCTGACAGCGGCCCACGCGAAGGGCGTCGTCCACCGCGACGTGAAACCGGCCAACGTGCTGCTGGAGGGCGAGCGCGTCCTGCTCACCGACTTCGGTATCGCGGCGGTCGAGGGCGACGCCACCCTCACCCGCACGGGCGCGATCCTGGGGACGCCCGCGTACATGTCCCCGGAGCAGGTCGAGGGCGGGGACGTCGCCCCCGCGTCGGACCTGTGGTCGCTCGGCGCCACCCTGTACGCGGCCGTGGAGGGCCGCCCGCCGTTCACCGCCCCCACCCACGGCGCCCTGTTCGTCGCCATCGCCACCCGCGCCCCGGACCCGCCCCGCTGCGGCGGCCCCCTCGCGAGGGCGCTGGACGGCCTGCTGAGCAAGAACCCCGCCGACCGGCCGTCCGCGGCCCGAGTCCGCGAGCTGCTCGGCGCTGCGGCCGCCCGCACCGGACGACCGTCCGGTGAGGCCGCGACCCGCGTCGACCCCTCACCCGTTCCACCCGTTGTCGCGCCCCGAACCGTCCCCAGCGGTGCACCTGCGCGGGGCCCGTCCGCAGGAGAGCGGCCGGGCGCCGCACCTCGGGACATCCCCGGCGGTGCCCGTTCTCCGGGCCCGTCCGCAGGGGAGCGGCCGAGCCCCGCGCGAGAGAGCGATCGCGGGCACCCGGTCGCCGTCCGGGGTGCTCTCGTCTGCGTGTGGATCACTGTTGCCCTCAGCCTGCTGATTCCGTGGGAAGCCAAAGACCAGATACAGGGATGGGAGTTGGTGAACCCGCCCGCCCTGCTGCTGATTCTCGTGGTGTCGACTTTCTTGTCGGCCGGACTGTGGACGATGGTCCATCGACCGGGGCGGGTTCTGGGTGTCGTGGCGCTGATCAATGTCGCGCTCGTAGCGAGCATTCTCAAACATCCCTTGTTCCGCGATCTGGTGATGCCCTACCACGGCATGGTGATCAGCTGGCTGACGGGCACCGTCGCGCTCATGTTCGCGTTCGCCGGATTGAACCGTTCGTCATTCGGTGAGGCGGTGGCCGGCGGGCCGAGCCCGCCGTGGATGAGGACCGCCGTGATCGTCGAAGGAATCGTCGCGGTCACGTGGCCGCAGATCTTCTGCTGGTTCATGGAAATCGACGTGTACATGGGCGGGCTTCCGTATCCGGACTGGATTCCCGGGGTCCTTCTCGGGATCGTGTTCCTGGCCTGGATCGCGACCCAGCTGATCCCCCGGGGAGCCTGGATCGGAACCCAACTCGGACGGTAGTCATGGGCCTATGGCAAACGTCCACTCCGTGTTGGCGGACGACACCGGCCCGTGCGAGGTCGTGGTGCGGGCGGCGCACGCCCGGCTGCGCCCGTACGTCGTCGGGTATTCGGGGTTCCGCACGGCCGCGCCGCCGGGGCCGCTGCGGCGGCGGGTGCTGCCGCTCAACCTCGCTGCACTGATCATCGACTTCGACGGCACGTGCTCGGCGGTCACGGGCCCGCGCGGGACGCCGCTGGTGTCGGGCGCGGCGGCGTGGCGGCGCGGGGTGACGGTCGGGCTCACCCCGGCGGGCGTCGCGGCGCTGTGCGACCTCCCGATCCGCGACCTGGTGGGGACGGTCGCCGCGCCCGCCGACGTGTTCGGCCCCCGGGTGTCGCGGCTCGCGGACCGGCTCGCGGAGGCGTCCGGGTGGGACGAGCGGTTCGACGTTCTCGACGAGCGGCTGTCGGCGTGGCTCGCGCCGTCGCGGGCCCGGCCGGACGAGCTCGTCCTGCGGGCGTGGTGGCGGCTGCAGGCGCACGCCGGAACGGTGGGCGGGACGGCGCGCGAGCTGGGCGTCGGCCTCCGGCACCTCCAGGCGGGCTTCCGGCGGCACATCGGGGTGCCGCCGAAGACGGTCGCGCGCATCGGCCGGTTCCAGCGCGCCGTGCAGGTGCTCGGCGACCCGGCGGCCGCGGTCGCGTGCGGGTACGCCGACCAGCCGCACTTCAGCCGGGACGTGCGGGCGATGAGCGGGCTCACGCCGACCGAACTGTTCGCGTTCGTTCAAGACGGGCGGGCGTCCGCGGGCTAGCGTCCGGGCCGTGATGCTCAAGGACAGGACGCTCAAGGACAGGACGGCCCTCGTCACCGGGGGTTCGCGCGGCATCGGCCGGGCCGTCGTCGCGCGCCTCGCGGCGGACGGCGCGCGCGTGGTGTTCGGCTACCGGGAGGACGAGGAGGCCGCGGCGGCGCTCGTCCGGGAGCTCGGCGGGCGGGCCGTCGCGGTGCGCGCCGACCAGGAGGACCCCGGGACGATCGACGCGCTGTTCGAGCCGGTCGGGGAGCGGCTCGACATCCTCGTCAACAACGCGGCGATCAACCCGCACCGGCCGATCGCCGAGACGTCCGGCGCGGATTTCGACCGCGTCATGACGGTGAACGCCAAGTACCCGCTGCTCGCCATGCGGCGCGCCGAACCGCTGATGCCGGACGGGGGCCGGATCGTCAACGTGTCGACGCTCAACACGGTGGTGCCCGCGCCCGGGCACGCCCTGTACTCGGCGAGCAAGGCGGCGCTGGAGCAGCTCACGGCCGTCGCCGCCCGCGAGTTCGGCCCGCGCGGCATCACCGTGAACGCGGTCTCGCCCGGCACGACCGACACCGACCTGTTCCGGGAGACGAACCCGCCCGGCACCGCCGAGCAGGTCGCGGCGTTCACCGCGCTCGGCCGCATCGGACGTCCGGACGACATCGCGAACGTCGTCGCGTTCCTCGCGGGCCCGGACGCCGCCTGGATCACCGGCCAGAACCTGCGCGCGACCGGCGGCCTGCTGGTCTGAAAGGGCGGCCGTGGTCCCCCGATCGACCACGGCCACCATGTCGTTCGATGTCCGGACGGGCCCGCCGGGTTCGCGTCCGCGCGATATTTCTGCGTTCGCGCGGCGGAGTCCCCTGGGACGGGCGGGGCGTGCGGGGCCTGTCAAGGGCTCGGGTAAGTTCATCGCGTGGGGATCGGTCGGCCTACGGTGGCGCAGCTCAGGGCGTTTGTGGCGCTTGCCGAGCATCTGCATTTCCGGGATGCGGCGGCGGCGCTGCGGATGAGCCAGCCCGCGCTGTCGGGGGCGGTGGCCGCGCTGGAGGAGACGCTCGACACCCGGTTGGTGGAGCGGACGACGCGGAAGGTGATGCTGACGCCCGCGGGGGAGCGGGTCGCGCGGCGCGCCGAGTTCGTGCTCGCGGAGCTGGACCGGCTGGTCGAGGACGTCAAGGCGGTGCGGGGGCCGCTGGTCGGGCCGCTGCGGGTCGGGGTCATCCCGACCGTCGCCCCCTACCTGCTGCCCGTGGTGCTGCCTCGGCTGGCGAAGGACTTCCCCGAGCTGGAGCTGTCGGTGCACGAGGAGCAGACCGACCAGATCGTGGCGGAGCTGCTGGCGGGACGGCTCGACGTGGTGGTGATGGCGCTGCCGTCGCCGGTGGCGGGGGTGCGCGAGGTTCCGCTGTACGACGAGGACTTCGTGCTCGTCGCCCCCGTGTCGCAGGACGTCGAAGCGCCGAGCGAGGGCGTCGCGCGGGAGATCCTGGGCGAGCTGGACGTGCTGCTGCTCAACGAGGGGCACTGCCTGCGGGACCAGGCGATGGACGTCTGCCGGGAGGTCGGGGCGCGGGCCGTGGCGGCCACGTACGCGACGAGCCTGGCCACGCTGGTGCAGCTCGTGTCGGGCGGGCTGGGCGTGACGCTGGTGCCGGAGTCGGCGCTGCCGGTGGAGACGCGGCGGGCACCGAACCTGGCGCTGCACCGGTTCCGGGACCCGGCGCCGTTCCGGCGGATCGGGCTGGGGTACCGGGCGACGTCGCCGCGGGCGGCGGAGTTCGAGGCGCTCGCGGAGAGCGTGCGGGCGGCGATCGAGGACGGTACGCCCGGGTTCCGGACGTCCGGCTGATCGCCGGGCGAGGGTCACGGGTTCGCCAAGGACGGGCCAGGTCGGGTCAAGTCTGCGTCAGGTGACGGCCTTGTGATGGCGATGCGTGTTCGGTCCGTCGCGTCCCGTCACCATCCTCGGTGAGGCGAGGTTTCCCGCTGGCTGCCCCGCGCATCCCGACCTGGAGGCCGCATGTCCCCGAAGTTGAGCGTCGTCGTCCCGTTCCACAACACCGAGGAGTACCTGCGGGAGTGCCTGGAGTCGCTGGCCGGGCAGTCGTTCCGCGACCTCGAAGTGATCATGGTGGACGACGGGTCCACCGACAACGGCGCGGTGATCGCCAAGGAGATGTGCGAGCGGGACGGGCGGTTCCGGCTGGTCGCGCGCGAGCAGGAGGGCCCGGGGCCCGCGCGGAACGCGGGCGTCCGGCAGGCGAAGGGGAAGTACCTCGCGTTCGCCGACGCCGACGACGTCGTCGCGCCGGACGCGTACCTGCGGCTGGTCGGGGCGCTGGAGCGGTCGGGGTCGGACCTGGCGTGCGGGAACGTCGAGAGGACGGACGGGGAGCGCACGTGGCGGTCGGTATTGCACGACGGCGTGTTCGCGGAGCGGAAGCTGTCGACGCACGTGTCCGCCCGGCCGCTTCTGATCCGCGACCGGACGCCCTGGAACAAGGTGTACCGGCGCGAGTTCTGGGATGGCGCCGCCCTTGAGTTCCCTGAAGGCTTCTACGAGGATCCGCCTGTGACGGTCCGGGCGCACGCCCTGGCCAAGGCCGTTGACGTTCTCCCGGACACCGTTTACCTGTGGCGCAAGCGGCAGGGCTCCATCACCGAGGACCGCTACGACTGGGACAACATCTCCCAGCGGATGCGGTCCGCGCGGTCGCTGCGGGACGGCCTCGCTTCGTACGCGCCGCAGCTCCTCAACGCCTACGACGAGCACGCGCTGGTCGACGTCGAGTTGCGGGTGCTGTTCGAGGCCCTCCCCAAGACGGACGACGACCGCCGCGCGGAGCTCGTCGAGATGGGCGGCGCGCTGGCCGAGCGGATCGCGCCGAAGGTGCTGAAGCGGCTCCCGGCGATGTCGCGGCTGCAACTGCACCTGCTGGCGCACCGGATGCTGCCGGAGCTGGAGGAGGTGCTGCGCTTCGTCGCGCTCGGCGGGCCGGGGAGCGCGCCGCGGGTGCGGCGGGGGCTGCGGCACCGCTGGTTCGCCGAGTACCCGTTCTTCGAGGACGAGGCGCGGGGCCTGCCCGCGCACCTGTACGACGTCACCGACGAGCTGGCGCCCGTCGCCGCGATCGACCGCGCGACGTGGGTCGACGGGCGGCTCCGGCTGGAGGGGCACGCGTTCATCCGGCACCTGGACTCCTCGACCGTGGAGGGCTCGCGGATCCGGCTGTGGCTGCTCGCCGCGAACCGGCGCGGGCTGCTGAAGGTCCCGGTCCGGCGGGTGCGGCGCCCGGACGTGACGGCGCGGTCGCGGGAGTCGGAGGTGTCCTACGACTGGTCCGGGTTCGTCGCCGAGATCGAGCCGTCCCAGCTGCGGATCTTCGGCCGATGGCGCGACATCGACTGGATCCCGTGCGTGGAGATCGTCAGCCGGGGCGTCCGGCGGCGCCGCACGTTCGCGAACCCGGCGCAGACGCGGCGGCTGTGGCCGGACGACCTGGAGTGCGTGCCCGGCGTGCGGGTGCAGGGCGTCGCGGGCAAGCACCGGTTCGTCGTCCAGGTGCGGCGGACGCCCGCGGCGATCACCGGGTGCCGCGCGGCGGGCGGCGAGCTGGTGCTGGACGGCTGGAGCCACGAGCCGTTCGGCGAGGACGCGCGGGTCACCGCGACCGCGAGGGGCACCCGGGAGACGGTGGCGGGCGTGCTGGACGCCGGGCGGGACGGCCGCGGGTTCCGCGTCCGGCTGCCGATCGGCGAGCTCGCCGGACGCCCGGGGGACTGGGACGTCGCGCTGCCGGGCGGCGCCCGGCCGCACGTCACGCGGCAGGCGGCGGGCGCGGCGTTCGGGGTGCCGGGCGGCGAGCTGGAGATCGCGCGGACGCGGCGGAGCGCGCTGCGGATCGTGGTCCGCGAACCGGTGCCGGTGGTCGAGCGGGTGACCTGGGCGCCCGACGGCGTCGTCACCCTGCACGGCGGCTGCCCGGACCCGGCGGGCCGCGCGGACGCGCTGGTGCTGCGGCGGCGGCGGTCGTGCGAGGAGCACCGGGTGCCGCTGCGCTGGGAGGACGGCCGGTTCACCGCGTCGTTCGCGCCGGCCCGGATGCCGCTGCTGGGGCTGTCGCGCCCGCTGGTCCCGGGGCGCTGGGACGTCCTCGTGGAGGCCGGCGACGGCGAACGGGCCGTGGTCGTCCGCCGGCACGCCCTGCGCGACCTGCCCGACCCGCACGAGACGGGCCTGCACCGGGTGACCGTCCGCGCGGTCAGGACCGACCGGCTGCAGTTCCGCGTGGAGACCGCGCTGGACGAGGACGAGCGCGGCGAGTACGCGCAGCGGCGGTTGCGGTCCGGGCACTACCGCCGCCACCTGAACCTGCCCGCGCGGGAGCTCGCGGTGTTCGACGCCTACCGGGGACGCCAGTACTCCTGCAATCCGCGCGGCATCTACGACGAGCTGCGCCGCAGGGGCACCGACGTCGAGTGCGTCTGGGTGACGGCGAACGGCCAGTTCGGACGGCCCCCGGGTGCGCGCGTCGTCCTGTCCGGGACACGCGAGTACTACGAGGCGCTGGCGCGCGCGCGGTACATCTTCGGGAACTGGTCCCAGCAGCCGTGGTTCGTCAAGCGCGAGGACCAGACGTACGTGCAGTGCTGGCACGGCACGCCGCTGAAAAAACTGGGCTACGACGTCAAGGAGATGCCGTTCAAGCGGACCGAGGGCGTCGACTGGATGGAGCACGACGTCCCGCGCTGGGATCTGCTGCTGTCGCAGAACGAGTTCTCCGTGCCGCTGTTCCGGCGCGCGTTCGGGTACGACGGCGAGGTCCTGGAGAGCGGCTATCCGCGCAACGACATCCTGAGCAGCCCGCACCGGGACGACATCGCGGCGGCCGTCCGGCGCCGGCTCGGCATCCCGAAGGGCAAGCGCGTCGTCCTGTACGCGCCGACCTGGCGGGACGACTTCCACCTCGCCGTCGGCAAGCGCGCGTTCCGCCTGGAGTTCGACGTGGACCGCTTCCGGCGGGCCCTGGGGCGCGACCACGTGCTGCTGCTCCGCACCCACTACCTGGTGACGGACCGCCCGAAGTGGACGCCGGGCGACTGCGTCATCGACGTCTCGGTGTACCCGGACATCTCCGAGCTGTACCTGATCAGCGACGTCCTCGTCACCGACTACTCGTCGTCCATGTTCGACTTCGCCGTCACCGGCCGCCCGATGGCGTTCTTCACCTACGACCTGGAGCGGTACCGCGACCACGTGCGCGGCTTCTACTTCGACTTCGAGGCGGAGGCCCCCGGGCCGCTGCTGCCCACCGCGCAGGACGTCGTGGACGCCCTCGGCGAGCCGGCCGCGCTGGACGCCGGGTACCGGGCCGCCCGCGCCGCGTTCGCCGCCCGGTACTGCCCGCACGACGACGGCCGCGCCGCCTCCCGGGTCCTCGACCGCGTCCTCAGCAAGCCCGCCCACTGAACCACCGACCGGGAGCGATCCGTGTCCCCTGAGACCAACCCCGCAGCCGGCCCGAGCACCGACGCCGCGGCCGCCCCGCAGGACGCCGCGAACGACGCCGCGAACGACGCCGCGAAGGACGTCGCGCAGGACGCCGCGAAGGACGTCGCGAAGGACGTCGCGAAGGACGTCGCGAAGGACGTTGCGAAGACCGCCGGGAAGACCGCCGCGCAGGGCGCCGCGAAGGACGTCGTGCTGAGTGTCGTCGTGCCGTTCAAGGACGTCGGCGGGTACCTCGCCGAGTGCCTGGAGTCGATCGCCGGGCAGACGCTCCGCGACCTGGAGGTCGTCATGGTCGACGACGGGTCGGCGGACGGCGGCGCCGACACCGCCGCGGACTTCGCCGCCCGCGACGACCGGTTCGTCCTCGTGCGGGGTGAGGGCGAGGGCCCGGGGCCCGCGCGCAACCTCGGCGCGGAGCACGCGACCGGACGGTACCTCGCGTTCGTCGACGGGGACGACGCGGTCCCGCCGTACGCGTACGAGCTGCTGGTCGGGTCGCTGGAGTCGACGGGTTCGGACATCGCGGGCGGGAACCTGCAGCGGCTCGACGGCGAGCGCGTCGAGCCGTCCCGCCCGCACGCGGACGTGTACGCGGAGGCGGTCCGGGCGACGCACGTGTCGCGGCGGCCCGAGCTGCTGCGGGACCGGACGATCGGCAACAAGGTGTTCCGGCGGTCGTTCTGGGACGCGAACCGGTTCCGGTTCCCGCCGGGCCTGTTCGAGGACCTGCCGGTCGCGATGGCGACGCAGGCGCTGGCGTCCGCGGTGGACGTCCTCGACGCGACCGTGTACTTCTGGCGGCGCCGCCCCGGCTCGCTCACCGACCGCGCCGCCGACCCGGCGCTGCTCAACGACCGGCACGCGTCCCTCGACATCGTGCAGCGGCTGTTCGCCGAGCACGCGCCCGGCCTGCTGCCCGCGTTCCACGCGCAGATCCTCGACGTCGACATGCACGCGTTCGTCCGGGCCCTGCCCGCCGCGCCGCCCCAGGAGCGGGAGCGGCTCGTCGACCTGGGCGCGCGGCTCGTGGCGGAGGCCGGCCCGGCGGCCGTCGAGGGCCTGGCGGCGATCCGCCGCCTCGAACTGCACCTGCTGCGCGAGCGGATGCCGCGGGAGCTGCTGGAGGTGCTCGCGTTCCAGGAGGGCGGCCTCGCGGACGTCCCGGTGGAGGCGCGCGGCCGGTTCCGGCCCCGCTGGTACGCGCGGTACCCGTTCTTCGGCGACCCGGACCGCGCGATCCCCGACGAGGTGTACGACGTCACCGACGAGGTCGAGCTGCGCGCGGACGTCGACCGGGTCGCGTGGGACGGCGACACACTGATCGTCGGGGGCTGGGCGCACTTCGACCGGCTGGAGGTGTCGGACGTCCGCGACTCCCGCATCCGGGTGTGGATGCGCAACGTGAAGACCGGACGGGAGGTGGGGCTCCCCGTCGAGCGGGTGCGGCGCCCGGAGGCGACCGCGCGGTCCGGGCAGTCGCGGGTGTGCGTCGACTGGGCGGGGTTCGCGGTGCGGATCGAGCCCGAGTACCTGCTGGACGGGGACGAGTGGCGCTCGGGCACCTGGGAGCTGTTCGCGGAGGTCGCGACCGCGGGACGCCGCGCGGTGCAGCGCCTCGACGCGGTGGAGCCGGCGGTGCGGTGGACGGCGGCGCGGCAGGTCGACGAGCTGGTCGCGGTGCAGCCCGCGGGGGACGACGGCGGGTTCGTCGTGCACGTGAAGCGGTCCAAGGCGGTCGTGACCGAGTACCGGCGGTCCGGGGACACGCTGCTGCTCACCGGCTGGACGAAGCGGGCGCTCGGGACGAACGCGTCCGTCGTCGCGTTCCGCCGGCACGGCGGCGCGGAGGTCCGCGGCGAGGTGACGCTGCGCCCGGCGGCCGTCCTGCAGACGGTCGAGGGCACCGGCTTCGGGTTCACCGCGACGCTGCCGCTCGCCGACCTGATGCCCGCCGACGCGCCCGCCCGACCGTACCGGGCGCACCTGCGCGACGTCCTCGACTGGGACGTCCGGCTGACGGGGGAGGGCGGCCCGCTGCGCCTCACCGTCGCGCCCGCCCTCACCGAGGCCAGGTTCCTGTGGCGGGAACGCGAGTACGTCCTCACCCGGACGTCGTTCGGGAACCTGCGGGGCATCGAGCGGACCCCGCGCCCGGTCGTCACGGCGGCCCGCTGGGACGGGTCCGGGCACCTGGCGCTCGCCGGCGAGTTCGCCGACCCGCAGGACCCGCCCGCGCACTTCCTCGTCCGCCGCCCGGAGACCGGGGAGACCCACCGGATCCCGGTGACCTGGGACGGGAGCCGGTTCGTCGCGACGTTCTCGCCCGCCGAGACCGCCGCGTTCGGCCGCGACGTCCCGCTGGCCGCCGGGACGTGGGAGGTGCTCGCGCCGACCCGCGCCGGGGACGTCGCCGTCGTCGCCGAACGCTCCGCCGTCCCGTCCCTGCCCGGCCGGCACGCCGTCGGCGGGCGGGAGTACGAGCTCGGCGTGGAGCAGACGGACGCGCTGCGGCTCCGCACCCGGCCCGCCCTCGCCGACGACGAGCGCGGCGGTTACGCGCAGCGCGTGCTGCGGTCCCGCGACTACCCGGTCTACCTGCGCAGCCCGCTCGCGGACGTCGCCGTGTTCGACGGCTACGCGGGCTCGTCGTACAGCTGCAACCCGCGGGCGATCTTCGAGGAGCTGACGCGGCGTCGGCCGGAGACGGAATGCGTGTGGGTGTCGCGCGACGGCCAGTTCACCGTCGACGGCGAGGCCCGGATCGTCCAGTACGGCAGCCGCGAGCATTACCGGCTCCTCGCGCGCGCACGGTACATCGTCACGAACTACGGCGTGCCCCGCTGGTTCACGAAGCGTCCAGGTCAGACGTACCTGCAGACGTGGCACGGCACCCCGTTCAAGCGCCTCGGGTACGACCTGACGGAGATGCCGTACCAGCGCGCGGAGAAGCACGACTGGATGGAGCACGAGGTCCCGCACTGGGACTTCCTCCTGTCGCCCAGCCCCTACGCCACGCAGATCATGCGGCGGGCGTTCCGGTACGGCGGCGAGATCCTCGAGACCGGGTTCCCGCGCAACGACATCCTCAGCTCACCGGACACCGACGCGCTCGGCACGCACGTCCGCAAAGAACTGGGCATCCCCGAGGGCAAGAAGGTCGTCCTTTACGCCCCCACGTGGCGGGACGACCAGACCTACACGCGCGGCCGCCGCGGCTTCCGCATGGAACTCGACGTCGAGACCATGCGCAAGGTCCTCGGCGACGACCACGTCCTCCTGGTGCGCACGCACCACCTCGTGACCGACCGGCACCTGCCCCCGTCCGACGACTTCGTCATGGACGTCTCCGGCTACCCCGACATCACCGACCTCTACATGGCCGCCGACGTCCTCGTCACCGACTACTCGTCCGCCGCGTTCGACTTCGCCGTCCTCGGCCGACCCATGGTCTTCTACGCCCACGACCTGGAGCGGTACCGCGACCACGTGCGCGGCTTCTACTTCGACCTGGAAGCGGAGGCGCCGGGCCCCGTCGTCGCCCGGACGGTCGACGTCGCCGAGGCCGTCCGCGCGGCCCGCGACAGCGAACCCGACCACGCCGACGCCTACGACCGGTTCTTCGTCACCTACTGCCCGCACGACGACGGCGGCGCCACCGGCCGCGTCCTCGACCGCGTCTTCACCGGCCTGCGGAGCTGACCCCGCGGGCCGCACCGCCCCGGCGGGTCAGCCGGGGCGGCGGGCCCGCGCGAACAGCCACGTCCCCGGCCACGACCGCACCGGCAGCCGCCGCTCCACCGCCGCCGACAGCCGCAGCGCCCCGTTGAGCGCCGGAGGCAGCGGCGCCAGGTCGTCCCGGCGCGACATCCGGTGCCGCAGCAGCCGCGGCACCGGCCGCACCAGCACGCCCCGGCTCCACACCCGCTCCACCACCAGCCCGGCGCCCTCCAGCAGCTCCACCAGCGCGCGCCGCCCGTACCGCCGGACCCGCCCGTCCGCGACGTCCCGCGCCGACCAGAGCGCCATGTCCGCCGCCGCCGACACCAGCGCCGTCCCGCCCGGCCGCAGGACGCGCGCGACCTCGGCCGCCGCCCGCGCGTCGTCCTCGATGAACTCCAGGACGTCCAGGACCAGCGCGAGGTCGAACCCGCCCCCGGGAAGTTGCAGGTAACGCGCGTCCCCCACGTACGCCTCGACGCCCTGCGCGCGCGCCGCCGCGACGGCGTCCGGGCTCAGGTCGACCGCCGTCGCGTACCAGCCGTGCTCGGCGAGCAGCCGCGCCGCCGCGCCCGTCCCGGCGCCGACGTCCACCGCCGCGCCGGGCGCGCTGAACCGCAGCAGCTCACCGGTCAGGACCGTGCGCCGCTCCCGATGCCACCAGTTGCCGTCCGCGAGGTCCGGGACCCGCTGAAGCCCGATCGTGTCCACGGGACCACCCGACGGCATCCCGCCGCCCGCGATCCACCCGCGCCGCCGTTCCCGTACGGATCGTTGGCGCGCTCTTGACCCGCGCTCAGCCCCGGCGGCGCCGCGTGAGGAACCGGAGGAGCAGCAGCACCGCGACGAGCGCGCCCACCGCCGGGACGGCCCGCTTGGCCAGCGACGGCCCGGCGACCTCCAGCAGGTCGATGGCGTCGTCGTCGAACCGGTTCGGCGCCGGCGGCACGGGCCGCCGCGCCGCGTCGTCCGCCCCGGCCGGCACGCCCGTCACCGGCCGCGCGACCTCCGCCCCGGCCACGGCCGGAGCCTCGGCATCGGCGTCGGCCTTGGCGTTGGCGGCGGCCTCGGCCTTGGCGTTGGCGGCGGTCTGGAGGTCTGCGGGCGCTTCGGTGTCGGCGCCCGCCTCGGTCGCCGTCCCGGCGCCGGTGTCGGCGCCTGCCTCGGACGTCGTCCCGGTGTCGGCGTCGGCCTTGGCATTCGCGGCGGCCTGAAGGTCTGCGGGTGCCTCGGTGTCGGTGCTCGCCTCGGTCGTCGTGTCGGTGTCGGCCGTGGCCTTGGCGTCGGCGTCGGCCTTGGCGTTCGCGGCCGCTTGGAGGTCCGCGGGCGCGTCCGGCTCGGCGGGGGCGGTGGGGGACTCGATCTCGGTGGCGAGGTTCTTGGCGAACCGGTTGATGATCTTGGTGCCGACCTCGGCGAGGATGTTGCGGCCGAACTGGGCGGGGCGGCCCGTCACGTTGAGTTCGGTGCGGACGGCGACGTGGGTCGTGCCGTCGGACTCCCGCAGGGTCGCGCGCACGGTGGCGGCGGCCGTCCCGGAGCCGCGCGCCTCCTTCGCGGACGCCTCCAGCGCGACCTCGCGGGACGCCTCGTCCGCCGCGACGATCTTCACCGTGCCGCGGTAGGTGATGGTCATCGCGCCGACGCGCACCTTCATCCGGCCGCGGTACTCGTCGCCGTCGACCGCGTCGAGGGTGGCGCCCGGCATGCACGGGGCGATGCGCTCCACGTCGAGCAGGACCGACCAGGCTTGGTCCACCGGTACCGGCACGCTGAACTCGTGGTCGAGCTCCATAGATAATCGTCCTTATCGTCCGGAGATGTACCGGTGACCTTACGGCCGCGCCCCGGCCGCCCGCCAGTCGGGGCGGCCGGGGCGCGGCCGGGGGTCACACGGCGGCGGCCGCCGCGAGCGCGCGGGCGGTCAGGACCCGCGCCAGGTGCGCCCGGTACTCCGCCGAGCCGTGCAGGTCGCCGGGCGGGTCGATGCCGTCGGCGGCCGGTTCGGCCGCCGCGCGGAGCGCGTCCGCCGCGGCGGGACGGCCCGCGGCGGCGCGCTCGACGGCGGACGCCCGGACGGGCGCCGGGCCCACGTTGGTGAGCGCGACGCGCGCCTCCTCGACGGTGCCGTTCGCGCGCCGGACCGCGCACGCCACGCCGACGATCGCCCACGCCTGGGCCGTCCGGTGGAACTTCTCGTAGTGGACGCCCCAGCCGTCGCCGAGCTTGGGCACCCGGACGCCCGTGAGTAGTTCGTCGGGCTCCAGCGCGGACGTCATCCAGTCGACGAAGAACTCGGCCGCGGGGATCTCGCGCTCGCCGCGGGACGACCGGGCGAGCAGCACCGCGTCGAGCGCGAGCGCGACGGCGGGCAGGTCCCCGGCCGGGTCGGCGTGCGCGAGCGCGCCGCCGAACGTGCCGCGGTGGCGCACGGCCGGGTCCGCGACGGTCTCGGTGGCGCGGACGAGCAGCGGCGCGTGCGCGCGGACGAGCGGGTCGCGGATCACCTGGTGGTGGGTGGCCATCGCGCCGATGACCAGGGCGTTCCCGTCGTCGCGGATCTCCCGCAGGCCGTCGACGCGGTCGAGGTCGATCAGCGTCTCGGGGAACGCGAGCCGCATCCGCAGCAGCGGCATGAGGCTCTGCCCGCCGGCCAGCACCTTCGCGTCCTCGCCCGCGTCGGCGAGCGCCGCGACGGCGTCGCCGACCGTGGCCGGACGGGTGTAGCCGAAGCTCGCGGGGATCATCGGGCGCCTCCCTCGGTCGCGCGCAGCGCCCGCCAGACCCGTTCGGGCGTGCACGGCATCGGGACGTCCGACACGCCGAACGGGCGCAGCGCGTCCACGATCGCGTTGACGACCGCCGGGGTGGACGCGATCGTGCCCGCCTCGCCGACGCCCTTCACCCCGAGCGGGTTGGACGTCGCGGGCGTCTCGGTGCGGTCGGTGACGAACTCGGGCAGGTCGGCGGCCGAGGGGATCAGGTAGTCGGCCATCGTGGTGGTGGTGAGGTTGCCGTCGGCGTCGTACACGGCCTCCTCGTAGAGGGCCTGCGCGATGCCCTGCGCGAGCCCGCCGTGCACCTGCCCCTCGACGATCAGCGGGTTCACGACCTTCCCGACGTCGTCCACCGCCACGTACTTGCGGATCCGCACCATCCCGGTCTCGGTGTCGACCTCGGCGGCGCACAGGTGCGTGCCGTGCGGGAACGAGAAGTTGTCCGGGTCGAACGTCGCGTCGGAGTCGAGGGACGGCTCGACGCCGTCCGGCAGGTCGTGCGCGGCGAACGCGGCCGTCGCGACCTCCTGGATCGTGGCCCCGGCGCCGGGGACGCCGCGCACGCCGAACCGTCCGGCGGTGAACTCCAGGTCGTCCTCCGCGGCCTCCAGCAGGTGCGCCGCGACCTTCCGCGCCTTCTCGACGACCTTGTCGCACGCCGAGTACAGCGCGATCCCGCCGACGGCGAGCGACCGCGAGCCGTAGGTGTCCATGCCCTTCGGCGACACGGCCGTGTCGCCGTGCAGGACCCGCACGTCCTCGAAGGGGACGCCGAGCCGGTCCGCGGCGATCTGCGCCCACGCCGTCTCGTGCCCCTGCCCGTGCGCGGACGACCCGGTGACGACCTCGACCTTCCCGGACGGCAGCACCCGCACCGCCGCGTGCTCCCAGCCGCCCGCGCCGTACGACAGGGACCCGAGGACGCGGGACGGCGCGAGCCCGCACATCTCGGTGAACGTCGACACGCCGATGCCGAGCTGCACGGGGTCGCGGCGGTCGCGGCGGTCGGCCTGCTCGGCGCGAAGCTTGTCGTACTCCAGGAGCCGCAGCGCCTGCTCGGTCGCGGCCTCGTAGTTCCCGCTGTCGTAGGTGAGGCCCGCGATCGTGTCGTACGGGAACTCGCCGTGCCCGATCCAGTTGCGGCGCCGCACCTCGATCGGGTCGAGGCCGAGTTCGGCGGCGAGCTCGTCCATCAGCCGCTCGATCGCGTACGTCGCCTCGGGGCGTCCCGCGCCCCGGTAGGCGTCCGTCGGCGTCTTGGTGGTGAACACGCCCGTGCAGGTGAACGAGTACGCGTCCATCTTGTAGATGCCGTTGAACATGAACGCGCCGAGCAGCGGGATGCCGGGCGTCACCAGCATCAGGTAGGCGCCCATGTCGGCCAGCAGGTCCACCTTGAGGCCGCGGATCCGGCCGTCCCCGTCGGCGGCGAGGGTGAGCCGCTGGATCTGGTCGCGGCCGTGGTGGACGGTCATGTTGCCCTCGCTGCGCGACTCCGTCCACTTCACCGGGCGGCCGAGCCGCCGCGCCAGCAGCAGCGCGAGCACCTCCTCGCCGTACACCTGCAGCTTCGAGCCGAACCCGCCGCCGACGTCCGGCGCCACCACCCGCAGGCGGTGCTCGGGGATCCCGGTGACGGTCGCGAGCATCAGCCGCAGGATGTGCGGGATCTGCGTCGCCGAGTAGACGGTGAACTCGTCGCCCTCCGGGACGCACACCACCGACCGGGGCTCCATCGCCGTCGGGATCAGCCGCTGCTGCACGTACCGGCGTTCCAGGACGACCGGCGCGTCCCGCATCGCCGCGTCCAGGTCGCCGTTCTCGAACACCCACGTGTACGACTCGTTCGTCCCGAGGGCGTCGTGCACGAGGTCGGCGCCGTCCGCGACGGCCGCCTCCATGTCGACGACGGCGGGCAGCGGCGCGTAGTCGACGTCGATCTCCTCCAGGGCGTCCGCGGCCGCGGCCCGGTCGCGCGCCACCACGCACGCCACCGGCTCGCCGGCGTACCGGACCTCCCGGACGGCCATCGGCGGATGCTCGGGGTGCCGCATGTCCTCGGTGACGACCCACGCGCACGGCAGCGAGCCCTGCTCGTCCGCGAGGTCGGCGCCGGAGAACGCCGCCACGACGTTCGGCGCGCGCCGCGCCGCCGCGACGTCCACCCGCTCGATCCGCGCGTGCGCGTGCGGGCTGCGCAGGAACGCCACGTGCAGGGTGCCGGCGGGGGCGATGTTGTCGGTCCAGCGCGTCCGGCCGGTGACCAGCCGCGCGTCCTCCGACCTGCGGCGCGGCGTCCCGATCTCGGCCGGCCGGTCGTCCGTCGCGGTCACGGCGCGACCTCCTGCTCCCGCGCCGGCCGGCGCATGTCGCCGGCCGCGCGCCGCACCGAGCGCACGATGTTCTGGTAGCCGGTGCAGCGGCACAGGTTCCCTTCGAGCCCCTCCCGGATCTCCTCGTCGGACGGGTCGGGGTTGTCGCGCAGCAGGTCGAGCGCGGCGATGATCATGCCGGGGGTGCAGTAGCCGCACTGGAGCCCGTGCTCCTCGTGGAACGCGCGCTGCAGCGGGTGCGGGCCGCCCGCGCCCAGCCCCTCGATCGTCGTCACGTCGCGGCCGTCCGCCTGGACGGCGAGCACGGAGCAGCTCTTCACGCTCAGCCCGTCCAGCAGGACGGTGCACGCTCCGCAGTTGGTGGTGTCGCAGCCGACCGGGGTGCCGACCTTCCCCAGCCGTTCGCGCAGATAGTGGACGAGCAGGAGGCGCGGTTCGACGTCGTCCTCGTACGTCGCCCCATCGACCTCGACACGGATACGTGGCATGCGTTCTCCCAGGGACGTCTCGGGGGTGGGCTCGTGAGCGAGACGTCCCCGGGAGGGGCGCGCTGCCGGGTCGACCACGCCATCGGGGCCTCCGTGGAAGGCGACCCAACGAACGTATGCCGACGTTGAAATCTGGACTAGACCCGATTTTCCCGATTTCCGGCCATGGTCGGACGGGCCTTCCGGTCCGGCGCGCCGGACCGGGCGGGCCGCCTCAGGTCGGCCAGGCGAACGCCTTCGCGCTGCCCGCGGTGATCTGGCCGGTCGCCGTCCCGTAGTGGATCACCTGGAACCGCACCCGGAAGCCGTCGCCGACCGTGTCCGCGGGCAGCGAGTAGAGCAGGAACGTGTCGCCGTCGCTCGCGGTGTACTCCGCGATCGGGCCGCCGTCCCGGCGGTCGCCCGCCTCCTCGACCTCGACCGTCCGGGCCTGGATCTCGGTGCCCTTCGGCAGGCCCTTGATCTGGACGCTCGCGGTCAGCGAGTAGCGGCACGACCCGATGATCAGCGAGGAGCCGCCCTTGTCCCAGTGGTGGTGCTCCGCGTCCGCGTACTCCGTGCCCCACTCGACGGTGACCCACGTGTTCGGGGGCAGTTCCTGCGGGGTGCTCACCCCGACGCTCACGTAGTCCGGCATGTCGTCTACCTCCTTGTATGCGGGCCGTCCGTATCCGGCGATCACTCCCGAGCCGCGCACGCGCCGCTTGCACGCGTCGCCGGTGTTGCCCTCGATCGTCTGGACCCGTCCGCCGCCGAGCACCTTCTCGACGACGCCGACGTGGTCGATCGCGGCGATCCCGTCCGTCCCGCCCCAGTCGAAGAACACGATGTCGCCCGGTTTCGCGGCGTTGACCCGCGCGGTCGTCCCGGTGTGCCAGGTGCCGAGCTTCTGGAAGTCGGCGGCGTGCCAGGGCGTGTAGGCGCGGTCCCCGGCCGGGAGCACCGCCGCGGCCGTCCCGCTGTGCCGCGCCCAGTAGGTCACCGCCATGTCGCACCACGGCGCCCGCAGGAACTCGTCCCCGTGCCGCGACGCGTACTCCCGCGTGATCGTGTTCGGCCGTCCCGACATCCCGAGCGACTTGCGGGCCTCGGCGATCAGCGCCTGCGCGCCCGACGGCGCCGCGGCGGCGGCCGGCGGCGCGGTCGACGCGGCCAGGCGGAAGATTCCGTCGGCCTCCGGCGCGCCGTACAGCCGTTCGAGGACCTGTTCCTCGTCCGGCTCGGTGGGGTTGTGGACGCCCCAATGGACGTCGACCTTGTCCATATTCGCCGCCTCGGCGGCGTCCGTTCTCTCATTCTCGGGGGTCATGTTCCTCCTGCTGCGTGCTGCTCCTGCGGTCCGGCCCCCGCGCCGCGTGGGCGGCGTACAACCGACGGTAACGGGGGTTCGCCCCGTCCATCAGGGTTTTCACGGGAAAGCACATGACTGCACCCGTGCGGGAAGTCTGTACTGACCTGGGGGAACACCCCGCGCTCGGCGGGGTGTGATCGACTTGACAGCGGACGGCCCCTGCGTGTTCGCTGGGCCGTATGCCAGCGCGCATCTCTCTCAACGGCCCCGTGGCGCTCCGCCGCGTGGCCAGCGCGCTGTGTCCTTCGTGTTGCCGCTGATCTCCGTTCATCCCCGGGGTGGGTGCCCCGGATCCGGCCCATCACACGAAGGACCCGTTTCGGACATGGTTCCCGATCTCACCATGCGCGGCCAGGACGACCCGCACGGCCGCGCCGTCACCGCCCGCCCCCCGACCGTCGGCCTGCTCGCCGCCCGCGTGCACGCGCTCGCCGCCCGTCCCGCCGAGTGGTGGCGGCTGATCGGCTTCGACGACGCGGGCCCCGTGCGCGTCCCGCTCGGCACCGACGGCGGCGTCCCGGTCTGGCTCACCACCTGGCCGCCCGGCCACGGCGCCACCGTCGACGCCCGCGTCAGCACCCTCATCGCGGGCGAGCTCACCGAGGTGCTGATCGCCCCCGACGGCGTCACCGAACGCCCCCTGCGCGCGAACCGCGTCCGCGTGCACGCCGAGTCCCGCGCCTTCACCAACCCCGGCCCCGCCTACGCCGTGAGCCTCCACGCGTAGTCGCCCAGGGGGCGACCCCTGGAACGCCCGCCGGTCGCGGAACGATCCTCGCGTGCTGCTGCAAGGTGCCGTGGACGGGGCCTACCGGGAGTGCGGGGGGCCGGGGTGGGCGGGGGTGAGGTACGGGGTGGCGGCTTCGGGGCCCAGGACCGGGAGGACGGCGAAGTAGGTGAGGGACGGCAGCAGGGCCCGGAGGTCGTCGTCGCCGGTCTCGATCCGGACCCGGACGGCCCCGACGACGCCGCCGACGACCGCGTCCGCGACGGCGTCCGGCACCGGGGGGAGGCCCGGCGCCGCGAAGAACGCGCGGAACCGGGCGAGGTCGTCGATGCGGGCGAGCCGGACGTCCGGGCCCGCGGCGTTCGCCTCGATGAGGGCCGCGCGGGCGAAGCGCGGCTCGCGGGCCAGCAGCGCGAGCATCGTGCGCAGCGCCGCGTGGACGCCCTCCGGCCAGGACGGCGCGGCCTCGTGGGCGTCGGCCATGCGGCGGTGCAGGATGTCCATGCCGCGCCGGTAGGCGGCGAGGAAGCACGCGTCGAGGCCGTCGAAGTGCTCGTAGAAGGTCTTCTTCGTGACCCCGGCGGCACCCGCGACGCCGCTGATGGTCGTCTGCGGGTAGCCGCGCGCCGACACCACCTCGACGAGCGCGTCGATGAGGCGTCCGCGCTGGATGCCCGCGACGGTCTCGGGGGAGAGCCCGTGCCGGCCGGGCTTGATCGCGCGGCGCGGGTCGAGGGCCGAGCGGGACCCGGGCAGCGCGTCCGGTCCGCGGGTCGGTTCGGTCATCGCCCCCTCCGGTCACTTGCCGTCGGGGTCAGGTTACTCGCCGTCCCCGGAGCGGGCTCGTGCCGCTCCGGGGACGCGGTACCGGGATCAGGCGGGCTGGGGCGCCGACGAGCGGTCCCGCTCGGGGTCGTCGGCGGTGTCCTCGCCGGCCGCGGCCTCGGACGGCGGCGCGTCCAGCGGACGGCTGTGCCCGTTGAACACCTCCTCGTCGAGGATGCCCTCGGACCGGGCGACCAGGACCGGGACGGCGAGCTGGCCGGTGACGTTCGTCGCGGTGCGGCCCATGTCGATGACCTTGTCGATCGCGATGAGGTAGCCGACGGCCTCCAGCGGCAGGCCCACGGTGGTCAGCGTCAGGGTGAGCGCGACCAGCGCGGGGCCCGGGGTGCCGCCGGTGCCGATCTGCCCGATGACGGCGGCGAGCGCGATCAGTGCGTACTCGCCGATGCCGAGCTGCACGCCGGTGTACTGGGCGACGAACACCGCGGCGATCGCCGGGTAGATCGCGCCGCAGCCGTCGAACTTGATCGTCGCGCCGAGCGGCTGCGCGAAGCTCGCGTACTCGGGCTGGACGCCGTTGCGCTCGATCGACACCCGCTGCGCGATCGGCAGCGTCGCGAGGGACGACGACGACACGAAGCCGAACTGGATCGCGGGCCACGAGTTGCGGTAGAAGCGCAGCGGGTTCACGCGCCCGAACGCCCGCAGCAGCACCGGGTACCCGATGAGCAGCATCAGCGCGAGGCCGAGGTAGATCGCGCCGGTGAACTTCGCCAGCGGCGCGAGGGACGACGGGCCGTAGGACGCGACGACCGAGGCGATCAGGAAGAACGACCCGATCGGGGTCAGCCGCACCACCCACCACACGGCCTTCTGCATGACCGCGTACAGGTCGTCGATGATGCCCGTCAGCCGCTCGCCGCGCTCGCCGATCGCGACCAGCGCGGCGCCGAACAGGACGGCGAACGTCACGACGCCCAGCACGTTGCCGTCCGCCATCGTCTGCACGATGTTGGACGGGAACAGGTTCTGCAGGATCTGCGTCCACGTGACCGCTTCGGTCTCGGTGGTCTCGCCCGCGAGGTCGCCGAGGCCCTCGCCCGGCTTGATCAGCAGCGCGACGACGAGGCCGATCGCGGTGGCGATCGCGGACGTGACGACGAACCAGCCGAGCGTCTTGCCGGTCAGCCGGGCGACGCTGCCGACGCCGCGCAGCCGTCCGACGCTCACCACGATCGCGGCGAACACCAGCGGGATGACGACGACCTTCAGCAGGCTGACGTAGACGTCGCCGAACGGGTCGAGCCAGTCTTCGGCGGTGCCCGCGCCGCCGGCGAAGTTGTTGATCAGGACGCCGGCGGCGGCGCCGAGCACGAGCGACAGCACGATCTGCTGCCAGAACTGCCATTTCCACACACGGAAGGTCACGAGAGGTTCTCCTGGACGCCGGGCGGCACGCGCCGGCCGGGCGGGGTTCGGGGGTGGGAAGAGGGCTGGCGGACGGGTCAGCGGCTACACAGCACGGCGGCCAGGCGGCACAGGTCGACGTGCAGCCGGGCCACGAGCGAAACGCTCTTCACGGAGAACCTCACGGGCCGATCAACGCCGGTGCGTCCAGGGATCTTCCCGGCAAAAGTGTGATCTACCTCACTTTTGCCTCAAGTCTCGGTCACGGTCGCGGCGGCGCCCCCGCGTCGCGATCCGCACCGCGCCCACCAGGCCCAGGCCGATCAGCACGAGCGGGACGGCCACGACCGGGTTCAGCAGCCGCTCCGCCGTGACCCCCTCGGCGAGGAACAGCCCGGCCAGCGCGAGGAAGAACAGCCCGGTGACCGGCCCGGCCGGATCGAAGCGGCGCCGGGCCGGCGGCCGGTCGGCGGGGCGGTCGGTCACGGGGCCACGTCCACGTCCACGTCACCGATCTTCCCGCGCAGCCGCAGCACGATGGTCGGCGGGTCCCCGGCGGCGGACGCGGGCTCGAAGACCCGCTCGGCGCGGGCGTTCGGGCCGCTGGTCGTCCGCCCGTCGATGCGCAGGTCGCCGAGCAGGATCCGGGCGTCCAGGACGACCCGCGCGTCCTTCGGCACGGTGACCGCGAGGCCCCCGAGCACGACCTCCGCGTCGATCGTCACCCGCCGCCCGGCGCGCAGCGGCAGCGCGGTGAGATCGAGCGTCCCCTGGCCGACGGTGACGCGGTACTCCTGCCCGGTGCCCGGGTCGCCGGTCGGCCGCCACGTCACCTCGCGGTACTTCATCGACTCCGGGGCCTCCGCCGCGACGGACGACGTGACGAGCGCGAGCGACAGCACCGTCCCGGCGGTCGCGAGCCCGCGCGTCCGGAACCAGCCGCCGAGCACGAGCCCGAGACCGACCACGCCCAGCGCCGTCGCCATCACGATCATCCACGAGTCCGGCGCCGGGTACCCCCGCGCGGCGGGGACCGCCGCGGCACCGGCGGCGGCCGCGCACAGCAGCGTGACCGGGGTGAGCGGCGACCGCTGCCGCCGGACGGCCGGGGCCGGGCGGGGCGGCGCGGGCGGCGCCGGCGGCGCGGGCGGGGCGGGCGGCGCCGGGCGCGGGCTGAACGCGGCGAGGTCGATCGCGCCCGGCGGCAGGCCGCCGAACCCGTCCGGCGCGTCCTCGGCGAGCGGCGCCGGGCCGTCCGGCGCCGCCGGCGGCACCCGGTGCCCGGCGAGCCGCTCCGGCACCCGCCGCCCCGCCTCCTTGTACCGGACGCCGCGCGCGTGGGCCGTCGCCGCCGCGAGCGCCGTGAACACCACCGCCGTCGTCGCGTCCATGTCGATGCCGGACGTCACGACCAGCAGGGCCGACAGGGCCAGCAGCCCGCCCAGGATCGTCAGCACGCCGGCCGCGTCGAACCAGCGGCGCAGCACCCGCTCGGCGGGCGCCGTCGCGTGCGGGACGGACGGCATCACCAGCGCCGCCGCGATGTAGAGCACGATGCCCTGGCCCTGGACGAACGCGAACAGGCCGAACGCGACCCGGTACACCACCGGGTCGATGCCCGTGTACCGGCCGAGGCCGCCGCAGACACCGGCGAGCACGCGGCTGCGCCCGTCCCGCGCCAGCCGCGGGTAGTCGCCGCGCGCGGCGGTGGCCCCGGCGTCGGCGGCGACGCCCCCGCCGCCGGTGTCGTTCGCTTCGTCGACCATGCCGTCCATCGTGGCGTGCGGCGCTCCCCGCGCGGTATCGGGGACGTCCCTGAATCCGACCCTGAGACCGGACCGGGGTACGTCCCCGATGCGCGGCACCGTCCGTCCGTGTGACGATCGTCGACGTGCGGGAACGGGGAAGACGGTGAACGGGGGCGCGGTGGACGGCCGTACGGCGGATCCGCCGCCGCTGGTGCGCGCCGCGGACGGGCGGCTGCTGGGCGGTGTGGCGCGGGGGCTCGCCGACCACCTCGGCGTCGACGTGCTGTTCGTCCGGATCGCGTTCGTCATCCTGACGCCCGGCATCATCGCCTACTTCGCCTTCTGGCTCCTCGTGCCCGGGGCCGAGTCGCAGGCGCGCGCGCAGAAGGAGTCCGTGTCCGTCCCCGCGCGCACACGGCGCGACTGGGGGCAGCTCCTCGCGTACGGCGCGGTCGCGCTCGGCCTGCTCGTCCTCGCCGCCATGCCCTGGGGCGTCGCGAGCCCCTTCCAGTGGGCGCTGTGGCCGTTCGTGATCGGCGGCGCGGGCGTCGCGCTGCTGTGGCAGCAGGCCGACCGCGCCCAGCGGGAACGCTGGGTGCTGCCGCTGCGGCAGCGGTGGCTGCGCTCCCTGCTCGGCCTCCTGCTCGTCGTCGGCGGGATCGGCGGCGGCGTCGCGCAGAACGTCGAGGCGAACCAGATCCGCTCGGTCCTCGTCGCGATGCTGATCATCCTGACCGGCCTCGCGCTGATCGTCACCCCGTGGCTCGTCCGGCTCTGGCAGGACCTCGACGCCGAACGGCAGGAGCGCGTCCGCTCCCAGGAGCGCGCCGAACTCGCGGCGCACGTCCACGACTCCGTCCTGCACACCCTCACCCTCATCCAGCGCAACGCCCACGACCCCCGCGAGGTGCAGCGCCTCGCCCGGTCGCAGGAGCGCACCCTGCGGACCTGGCTGTACGAGCGGCGCGACGACCCCGACCGCACCTTCGCCGCCGCGATCAAGGAGACGGCCGGGGAGGTCGAGGACCTGCACGGCGTCCCCATCGAGGTCGTCTGCGTGGGCGACACCGCGCTGGACGAGCGCGTCGCCGCGGCCGTCCAGGCGGCGCGGGAGGCGATGGTGAACGCCGCGAAGTACGCCGAGGCCCCCTCCATCTCGGTGTTCGCCGAGGTCGAGGGGAAGGCCATCGCGATCTTCGTGCGGGACCGGGGCCGCGGCTTCGACCTCGACGCGATCCCGGACGACCGGATGGGCGTCCGGGGGTCCATCATCGGACGTATGGAGCGCAACGGCGGCCGGGCGACCGTCCGCACCGCGCCGGGCGAGGGCACCGAAGTGCGTTTGGAGATCGAGAAGCAGTGAGCGAGCCGCGCAAGAGGGTCGTGCTGGTCGACGACCACCAGATGTTCCGGACCGGCGTCAAAGCCGAACTCGGCGACGGCGTCGAGATCGTCGGCGAGGCCGGCGACGTCGACGAGGCCGTCGCGGTGATCCGCGACACGGCACCCGACGTGGTGCTCCTCGACGTGCACCTGCCGGGCGGCGGCGGCATCGAGGTCCTGCGCCGCCTGCACGGCCGCGTCCCGTCCCGCTTCCTCGCCCTCTCGGTGTCGGACGCCGCCGAGGACGTCATCGGCGTCGTGCGCGGCGGCGCCCGCGGCTACGTCACCAAGACGATCTCCGGCCCCGAGCTGACCGACGCGATCGGCCGGGTCGCCGAGGGCGACGCGGTGTTCTCCCCCCGGCTCGCCGGCTTCGTCCTCGACGCGTTCGCCGCCACCGACGCCCCCGCCGTCGACCCCGAACTCGACCAGATCACCCAGCGGGAACGGGACGTCCTCCGGCTGATCGCCCGCGGCTACGCCTACAAGGAGATCGCCAAGGAGCTGTACATCTCGGTCAAGACGGTCGAGACGCACGTCAGCAGCGTCCTGCGGAAGCTCCAGCTGTCCAACCGGCACGAACTCTCCCGCTGGGCCGCCGCCCGCCGCCTCGTCTGACCGAACCGGCCGGCCCACGCTCGCAAAGCTCGCTCCGCCGTCGGGCGGGGTCAGGTGGTGTTGACGACCTGGAAGGGTTCGGCGAGGCGGCCTTCGGGGAGGCCGGCGGCGGACGCCGAGGCGGACAGCCAGCCGTGCAGCATCGACCGGAGCTCCTCCTCCGGCGTGTGCGCGGTCTGGCTCGCGTGGGCGCGCAGCGCGCTGACCTTCCGCTCGAACCGGTCGGTGATGTCGACGTAGTGGTTGGCGGTCGGGCCGCCGGTCAGCCACACCTCCCGCGCCGTCCACGCCTCCAGGCCCTCGGTCAGCAGCTCCGGGAACGCGTAGGGGTTGCGCGCGTCGGGGTAGACGGCGTCGAGCGCGGCGGCGCCGACCGCCCGGTGGTCGGGGTGGCTCGGGTAGATCCGCTCGTAGTTCCGCTCGGGGCTCGGCATGACCACCCGGTCCGGGCGCACCTGCCGGATCACCCGCGCGATGTCGCGGCGCAGGTCGAGCGTCGCCTCGACGCGCCCGTCCGGGTAGCCGAGGAACCGCACGTCCGTCACGCCCACGACCTTCGCCGCCGCGCGCTGCTCGTCGCGCCGCAGCGCCGCCATCTCCGGCCGCGTCAGCCCGTCGTCGAACCCGCCCGCGTCGCCGTCGGTCACCATCAGGTACACGACCTCGATGCCCGCGTCCGTCCAGCCCGCGACCGACCCGGCGGCGCCGAAGTCGACGTCGTCCGGATGCGCCATCACGGCGAGGACCCGCTCCAGCCCGCTGTCTTCCAGTACGCCCGTCACGCCCCAACTCTACGGTCGGGACGCGGGCGTCCGGCAGGTGCCGGATCGCGATTTCCCGAACAAACCGGCGCGCGGCGGGCTCTTGCTGCGAAACCCTTGCTTACCGAAGGATCGGCATGCCCCTCCGCCGCGGCCCTCACCGGGCTCGCCGTTCTCCTGACCCGGCGCGGTGATCACGATTGGGTCTGGGACGGGGCGCCGGACGCGGGTATGGCTGTGAGCATGCGCAAACTCATCAACGCCCCCGGGGCCGTGGTGTCCGACGCGCTCCGCGGGCTCGCCGCCGCGCACCCGTCGCTGCGGGTCGACCCGGCGGGCGGGACGGTCGTGCGGGCGGACGCGCCCCGCACCGGCAAGGTCGCCCTGGTGTCGGGCGGCGGGTCGGGGCACGAGCCGCTGCACGCCGGGTTCGTTGGGCCGGGGATGCTCGACGCCGCGGCGCCGGGGGAGGTCTTCACCTCGCCGGTGCCCGACCAGATCATCGCCGCGACCATGGCGGTCGACGGCGGCGCCGGGGTGCTGCACATCGTGAAGAACTACACCGGCGACGTGATGAACTTCCGGATGGCCGCCGAGCTCGCCGAGGACGAGGACATCGAGGTCGTCCAGGTGGTGGTGGACGACGACGTCGCCGTCGAGGACAGCACGTTCACGGCGGGACGGCGCGGCACCGGCGCCACCCTGTTCGTCGAGAAGATCGCCGGGGCGCTCGCCGAGGAGGGCGCCGGCCTCGCGGCCGTCGCGGCCGTCGCCCGGGAGGTGAACGAGCGCAGCCGCTCGTTCGGCGTCGCGCTGTCGCCGTGCACCGTCCCGGCGGCGGGCAAGCCGACGTTCGAGCTGGCGGACGGCGAGATGGAGCTCGGCATCGGCATCCACGGCGAACCCGGGCGGGAGCGAGTCGCGGCGGGCACCGCCGCCGAGATCGTGGACGCGGCCCTGTCGGCGATCGACGCGGACGCGCCGCTCGCGGGCGAGGACCTGCTCGTCCTGGTCAACGGGATGGGCGGCACCCCGCTGCTGGAGCAGTACGTCGCGTACGGGGCGGTCGCCGACTGGCTCGCGGGGCACGGCGCGACGGCCGTCCGGTGCCTCGTCGGCGACTACGTGACCAGCCTGGAGATGGCCGGCGTCATGGTCAGCGTGTGCCGGCTGACGCCCGACCTGACCCGGCTGTGGGACGCGCCCGTCGAGACGCCCGCGCTGCGGTGGGGCCGGTGACCGGGCTGACCGGGCCCGCCGCGCGGCACTGGATCCGCCGCGCCGCCGAGCTCGTCTCCGCCGACACCGAACGGCTCACCCGGCTGGACGCCGCCATCGGCGACGGCGACCACGGCCACAACCTCGACCGCGGGTTCGCCGCCGCCGTCGCGGCGCTGCCCGCGGACGCCCCCGCCGGCAAGGTGCTGGTCGCGGCGGGGCGGGCGCTCCTGTCGAAGACCGGCGGCGCGTCCGGGCCGCTCTACGGGACGATGCTGCGCCGCGCCGGCCGCCGCCTGGCCGACCTCGACGACCCGCCCGCCGCCGACCTCGGCGCCGCGCTGCGCGCCGCGCTCGACGGCGTCCGCGAGCTGGGGCAGGCCGCCGAGGGCGACAAGACGATGGTGGACGCGCTGGCCCCGGCCGTCGCGGCCTACGAGGCGGCCCTAGCGGACGGCGCGCCGCCGCCCGGCTGCGCGCGGGCCGCCGCCGACGCCGCCGCGGCGGGCGCGGACGCCACCGTCCCGATGCGGGCCCGCAAGGGGCGGGCCAGCTACCTGGGGGAGCGCAGCGTCGGGCACCTCGACCCGGGCGCCGCGTCCACCGCGCTCGTCCTGCGGGCGCTCGCCGAAACGTTGGAGGGCCGATGGTCGGGATCGTGATCGTCGCGCACAGCCGGGCGCTCGCCGAGGGCGTCGCCGAGGTCGCGCGGGCCATGGGCGTCGGGGAGGCCGTCGTGGAGGCCGCCGGCGGCGACCCCGACGGCGGCCTCGGCACGAGCCCCGACGCCGTCGAGCGCGCCGTCGAGGCGGCGTCCGGCGACGGCGGGGTGCTGCTGCTCGCCGACCTCGGCAGCTCCGTCCTCACCGCCGGGATGGTCGCCGAGGACGCCCCGGACGGCACGGTGCTGCTCGCGGACGCGCCGCTCGTCGAGGGCGCGGTCGCGGCGGCGTCGGCGGCCGCCGCGGGCGCCGACCTCGCCGCCGTCCGCGCCGCCGCCGAAGCCGCCTGGGACCACCGCAAACGCTCCTGACGCGGCCCGGCGGGCGCCGGCCCGGGTCCCGGCGAACGCGCCGAACCCGGGTCCGGGGCGCCGTAGACTCGCACATGATGTCGAAGACAGAAGCCCACCCCTTGCTCGACGGCCTGAACGAGCAGCAGCGCGCCGCCGTCGTCCACGCCGGCGGACCCCTCCTGATCGTCGCGGGCGCCGGGTCGGGGAAGACGCGCGTGCTGACCCACCGCATCGCCCACCTGCTCGGCGAGCGGGACGTCCACCCCGGCCAGATCCTCGCGATCACGTTCACCAACAAGGCCGCGGCCGAGATGAAGGAGCGCGTCGACGCGCTCGTCGGCCCGCGCTCGCGCGCCATGTGGGTGATGACGTTCCACTCCGCGTGCGTGCGGATCCTGCGCCGCGAGGCCAAGCGGCTGGGCTTCCCGACGAGCTTCTCGATCTACGACCAGGCGGACGCGCAGCGCCTCATGGCGCTCGTCTGCCGGGAGCTCGACCTCGACCCGAAGCGGTACCCGCCGAAGTCGTTCAGCGCGCAGGTGTCGAACCTGAAGAACGAGCTGATCGACTACGAGACCTGCAAGGCGCGGGCGTCCGGCCACATGGAGCAGAAGCTCGCCGAGGCGTACGAGATGTACCAGGCGCGGCTCCAGCAGGCCGGCGCGATGGACTTCGACGACCTGATCATGATGACGGTCAACCTGCTGCAGGTCTTCCCGGAGGCCGCCGAGCACTACCGGCGCCGGTTCCGGCACGTGCTGGTCGACGAGTACCAGGACACGAACCACGCGCAGTACGAGCTCGTCCGGGAGCTGACCCGGCCGGTCGAGGGCGTGGGCCCGGCGGAGCTGTGCGTGGTGGGCGACGCCGACCAGTCGATCTACGCGTTCCGCGGGGCGACGATCCGCAACATCCTGGAGTTCGAGCGCGACTACCCGGACGCCACGACGATCCTGCTGGAGCAGAACTACCGGTCCACGCAGACGATCCTGTCGGCGGCGAACGCCGTCATCGAGCGCAACGCCGACCGCAAGCCGAAGCGGCTCTGGTCCGACCAGGGCGAGGGCGCGAAGATCACCGGGTACGTGGCCGACAACGAGCACGACGAGGCCGCGTTCGTCGCGCACGAGGTCGACAAGCTGACCGACGCGGGCGACGCGAAGCCCGGCGACGTCGCCGTGTTCTACCGGACGAACGCGCAGTCCCGCGTGTTCGAGGAAGTGTTCATCCGCACCGGCCTGCCGTACAAGGTCGTCGGCGGCGTCCGCTTCTACGAGCGCAAGGAGATCCGCGACGCGCTCGCCTACCTGCGCGTCCTCGCCAACCCCGAGGACACCGTGTCGCTGCGCCGCATCCTGAACGTCCCGAAGCGCGGCATCGGCGACCGGGCGGAGGCGTGCGTGGAGGCGTACGCGTCCCGCGAGCGGATCTCGTTCTGGCAGGCGCTGCGCACCCCCGAGGACGTCCCGGGCATGGCGACCCGCTCGATCAACGCGGTCCGCGAGTTCGTCCTCCTGCTGGACGAGCTGCGCGCGGCGGCCGCGTCGGTGTCGCCCGCGGAGCTGATCGGGGCCGTCCTCGACCGGAGCGGCTACCTGGCGGAGCTGCAGGCGTCGAAGGACCCGCAGGACGAGACGCGCATCGAGAACCTGCAGGAGCTCGAGGCCGTCGCCCGCGAGTTCGAGGAGCGGCTCGACGGGGAGTCGCCGGAGGGGCGGCTGCCCGAGTTCCTGGAGCAGGTCGCGCTGGTCGCGGACGCCGACTCGATCCCGGGCGGCGCGAAGGGCGCGCCCGTCCCGCCGGGGGAGCAGCCGGACGAGACCGACCAGGGCGTCGTCACGCTGATGACCCTGCACACCGCGAAGGGGCTGGAGTTCCCCGTCGTCTTCCTCACCGGCATGGAGGACGGCGTGTTCCCGCACCTGCGCGCCATGAGCAACCCGAAGGAGCTCGAGGAGGAGCGGCGCCTCGCCTACGTGGGCATCACCCGCGCCCGGCAGCGCCTGTACCTGTCGCGGGCGACGATGCGCAGCTCGTGGGGGGCGCCGCAGGTGAACCCGCCGTCGCGGTTCCTGGGCGAGGTGCCGACGCCGCTCATCGAGTGGGAGCGGGAGGCGTCGTCGGCGTCGGGTTCGGCGGCGACGCGGATGGCGGCGCGTCCGGGCGTCCGGTCGCCGGGGGCGCGCGCGGTGCCGTCGCTGTCGCCGGGCGACAAGGTGACGCACGACTCGTTCGGGCTCGGCACGGTCGTGTCGGTGGACGGCGCGGGCGACAAGGCCGCGGCGAGCGTCGACTTCGGCGGCGACTACGGGGTGAAGCGGCTCGTCCTGCGCTACGCGCCGGTCGAGAAGCTCTGACGGCCGCCGCGGCCGGGGGACGAGCGCCGACCTCGGACCTGGTTCGTCCGTAACGCCCGTTACGGTGCGTGGGACGAAAAAGGTACGAGGAGGTTCCCCATGTTCGCTTACCGGCTCGCCGACGGCGCCGAGCTGCGTCCCCTGGAGCCTTGGCAGGCCGCGGAGTTCGCCGAGCACGTCGACCGGGTCCGCGAGGACATCGTGCAGTACGTGCCGTTCGGGCGGATCGTCGTGGACGAGGCGAGCGCCCGCGCGTTCCTCCAGCGGTACGCCGACCGGCAGGCCGCCGACGAGGGCCGCTTCTACGGCATCTGGGTGGACGGCGTCCTGATGGGCGGCGCGCTGTTCCGCGTGTTCGACGCGGGCCGCGGCGTCTGCGAGCTCGGGGTGTGGCTGGACCGGGCGGTGCGGGGGCGCGGCCTGATCACCACCGCCTGCCGCGCGATGATCGAGTGGGCGTTCCGGGCGCGCGGGATGGCCCGGGTGGAGTGGCTGTGCGACCCCGGGAACACCGCGAGCGGCGCGGTCGCCGAGCGGCTCGGGATGACGCTGGAGGGCGTCCAGCGCAAGGCGTTCTACCACGACGGGGCGCACCGCGACGTGCAGGTCTGGGCGATCCTCGACGACGAGTGGACGGCCCCGGCGGCCGGCTGACCCTGGAACGGTCCGGCGCTCCGGCCACCGGGTAAGGTCAGGTGTTTCTTTTGCTTTGACTCCTTACCCCCGGGGGCCGCGGTGGACGTTGAGCAGGTCGTGCTGCTGCTGGCGGCGGCGCTGGCGGCCGGATGGGTCGACGCGGTGGTCGGCGGGGGCGGGCTCATCCAGCTCCCCGCGCTGCTCGTCGCCCTGCCCGGCCAGCCCGTGGCGGCGGCGCTGGCGACGAACAAGCTCGGGTCGATCGCGGGGACGGCGTCCGCCGCCGTCGCGTACCTGCGGAAGGCGAAGCCGGACACCCGGGTCGCGGTCCCGGCGGGCGTGCTCGCGGTGGCGTGCGCGGCGGTCGGGGCGCTGTGCGCGGCGGCGATCTCCTCGGACGTCCTCAAGCCGGTCATCATGATCGTGCTGCTGGCCGTCGCGGCGCTCGTCGTGCTGAAGCCCGACCTCGGACGGACGCCGCGGCTCGTCCTGCGCACGCGGCGGCGGATCGCCGCGGCCGTCCTGATCCCGGGCGTGCTCATCGCGTTCTACGACGGGCTCGTCGGCCCCGGCACCGGCACGTTCCTCGTCATCGCGTTCACCGGCCTGCTCGGCATGGACTTCGTGAACGCCTCGGCCACCTCGAAGATCATCAACGCGGGGACGAACCTCGGCGCGCTCGCGGTGTTCGCCGTCCAGGGGCACGTGCTGTGGGCGGTCGGGCTGGCGATGGCCGCCTGCAACGCCGTCGGGGCCCAGCTCGGCGCCCGGACGGCGATCAACCGGGGCGCCGGTTTCGTCCGGGGCGTCCTGCTGTGCGTGGTGGCCGCGCTCGTCGCGAAGCTCGGCTGGGAGCAGTTCGGCTGACGCCCCGGGCGTCAGGGCGCGGTGGGCGGGATCGGCAGCGGCTCCTCCAGCGCCGCCAGCGACAGCACCACCATGGACGCCGTCCACCCGAGGGGCGCGACGCCCGCCTGGTGCCCGGTCGGCCCGACCTTCTCCGGCAGGACGCCCATGGACGTGCGGTGCCGCTGCAGCCAGTCGAGGCGCTCCAGGGCGGTCTCGGTGCGGCCGGACGCGGCGGCGGCGAGGCCGAACAGGGCGACCTCGGGCGTCCAGGCGATGTGCTTGTTGCCGGGCCACTCCTCGCCCGGCAGGACGCCCCCGTTCGGGAGCGACTGCTCGGCGAACGCGTGCGCGATCGCGGCGGTCACCCCGGCGTCGCCGGGCGCGAACGGCGGTGCGACGAACGTCACGGACGTGTCCATCCGGCCGCCCTTCACCGGCGAGCGCGGGTACCCGTAGGGCGCGAACTGGTGGCCGAGCGCGTCCGACAGCCGGTCGGCGGCCCCGCTCCACCGCGCCGCCTCGGCGCTGCCCCGCTCGGCGAGCGCGGCGGCGGAGCGCAGCCCCGCCAGGACGGGCCCGACGACGCCGAGGGTGGGCCGCCGCGGGTCCTCCTCGGTGCGGGGGTCGCGCTCCCAGTAGTCGGACGACGCGGGCGGCAGGCCCTCGGCGTCCAGCGACAGCGCGAGGTGGTCGGCGGCGCGCCGCACCATCGTCCACAGCCCGCCGGGCAGGTCCGCGGCGGACTCCTCGCCGGGCGCGGCGGCCCGCGCGAACCACGTCGCCCACAGCATCCAGCCGAGCGCGTCGAGCTGCCGGTCGCGGCCGTCCTCGACCGGGCTCCCGTCCACGTGGTAGCGGGCCGCCCAGGTGCCGTCGGGGTCCTGGACGCGGGCCATGAACTCCAGGACGGAGCGGGCCTCGGCGGGGTGCCCGGACACGGCGAACGCGGCGGCGGCGAACGCGGAGTCGCGCGGCCAGCTGTACCGCCAGATCCCGTACCAGGACGCCTGGGACGCGCCGTTCGGCCGGGTGAGCAGCCGCAGGTCCAGCAGCGCGCGCGCCGACATCGCCTCGTACCGCTCGCCGAGCCCGCCGGTGGGGACGGTCCCGGACGCCAGCCACGCCCGGTCGGAGCGCACGGCCGCCCGCACGCGCGGGTCGTCCGCCGGGACGGTGACCGCGGTGCCGCCGCCCGGCGGGACCAGCCGCATCCGGCCGTCCCGGAGCCGGACGACGGAGCTGTCCGGCAGGTAGGAGGCGCCGAGGGACTCGTGCGGGGGCAGCGGGACGCCGGTGTGGGGCGCGCCTCCGCCGCCGACGAGGCCGGGGCTGGACCATGCGGGGACGGCGTCCGGGGCGGCGGCGGCGCCGCTGGTCGCGACGAGCGCGGCGACGGTCGCGCCGATCGTCAGCCTGCGCAGCCGGCCGGCGCCGGAGCGGCGCGGTGCCCGCGCCGCCGCGCGGCTCCCGCGGGAGCCGGGCCGTCCGGGCGCCGTCGCGGTCCTCGCGAACGCGCGCGGCTCGTCCGACATCGCCGTCTGTCTCCCCCCGGTCGTCCGCGCCCGGTCGGGCAAGGTTCCCCGGGGCGGCGAAAGAAGTACATCAAACTACGTCAATCGGTTCATCCTCCTCAGGGACAGACGTCCCCTCCTTCCCAGGAAGCACACCCGGCCAACCGCCCGAACCCCGACATATGGCCCCGGCGGCATCACCACGCAGGCGGGTTGACTAGGCTGCATCGACGGAGCGGACCGCAGAGTGCCGGCCGCACGGAAACCCGTGTAACCCCCACTCGTGTGGTCTTTTGGCTGTCAATCCGTAAAAGGAAGCCTCGTGGACCTGTTCGAACATCAGGCGAAGGAACTCTTCGCCGAGTACGGGGTACCGGTGCCCACCGGCAAGGTCGCCCATACTCCCCAGGAAGCCCGGGCCATCGCGGCGGAGCTGTTCGCCGCGGGGAGCTCGAAGGTCGTCGTCAAGGCCCAGGTGAAGACCGGGGGCCGCGGGAAGGCCGGCGGCGTCAAGCTGGCCGACACCGCCGACGAGGCCCAGGAGCTCGCCACCCGCATCCTCGGCATGGACATCAAGGGCCACACGGTCCACAAGGTCCTGATCGAGGAAGGCAGCGCGATCGCGCAGGAGTACTACTTCTCGTTCCTGCTCGACCGCGCCAACCGGACCTTCCTCTCCATCTGCTCCGTCGAGGGCGGCGTGGAGATCGAGGAGGTGCCGCACGACCGGCTCGCCATGGTGCCGATCTCGCCGCAGGACGGCGTCGACCGCGCCAAGGCCCGCGCGATCGCCGAGCAGGGCCGCCTCCCGCAGGAGGCCCTGGACGGCGCCGCCGAGCTCATCGAGCGCCTGTGGGCCGTGTTCACCGACGAGGACGCCAGCCTCGTCGAGGTGAACCCGATGATCCTCACCGCCGACGGCCAGGTGAAGGCGCTCGACGGCAAGGTCACCCTCGACGACAACGCGTCGTTCCGCCAGGAGCACGAGAAGCTCGAGGACAAGGCCGCCGCGGACCCGCTCGAGGCCGCCGCCAAGGCCAAGGACCTCAACTACGTCAAGCTGGACGGCAGCGTCGGCATCATCGGCAACGGCGCCGGCCTCGTCATGTCCACCCTCGACGTCGTGTCCTACGCCGGCGAGGAGTTCGGCGGCCAGAAGCCCGCCAACTTCCTCGACATCGGCGGCGGCGCGTCCGCCGAGGTCATGGCCGACAGCCTGGAGATCGTGCTGTCCGACCCCGACGTCAAGTCGGTGTTCGTCAACGTCTTCGGCGGCATCACCGCCTGCGACGCCGTCGCCAACGGCATCGTCTCGGCCTACAAGCTGCTGGCCGACCGCGGCGAGACCGTCAACCGCCCGCTGGTCGTCCGCCTGGACGGCAACAACGCCGAGCTCGGCCGCGAGATCCTCACGGACGCGGCGCTGAACGGCGTGCAGCAGGTCGACACCATGGACGACGCGGCCAAGCGCGCCGCGGAACTCGCAGCGGCAGGTGCATGAGCATGGCCATCTGGCTCACCGAGAACAGCAAGATCATCGTTCAGGGCATCACCGGCTCCGAGGGCACCAAGCACGGCCGCCGGATGCTCGCCTCCGGCGCCAAGGTCGTCGGCGGTGTCAACGCCCGCAAGGCCGGGCAGAGCGTCGACTTCGACGGCACGACCCTCCCGGTGTTCGGCACCGTCGCCGAGGCGATGGCCGAGACCGGCGCGGACGTCTCCGTCGTGTTCGTCCCGCCGAAGTTCACCAAGGACGCCGTCGTCGAGGCCGTCGACGCCGAGATCCCCCTCTGCGTCGTCATCACCGAGGGCATCCCGGTGCACGACACGGCCTTCTTCTGGTCGTACGCCGAGTCCAAGGGCAACAAGACCCGCATCATCGGGCCGAACTGCCCCGGCATCGCGTCGCCCGGCAAGTCGAACGCGGGCATCATCCCCGCCGACATCACCACGCCCGGCCGCATCGGCCTGGTGTCGAAGTCGGGCACGCTGACGTACCAGATGATGTACGAGCTGCGCGACATCGGCTTCTCCACCTGCGTCGGCATCGGCGGCGACCCGATCATCGGGACGACCCACATCGACGCCCTCCAGGCGTTCCAGGACGACCCGGAGACCGACGCCATCGTCATGATCGGCGAGATCGGCGGCGACGCCGAGGAGCGCGCGGCCGCCTACATCGAGCAGAACGTGACCAAGCCGGTCGTCGGCTACGTCGCCGGGTTCACCGCCCCCGAGGGCAAGACGATGGGCCACGCCGGCGCGATCGTGTCCGGCTCGTCCGGCACCGCCGAGGCGAAGAAGGAAGCGCTGGAGAAGGTCGGCGTCCGCGTCGGCAAGACCCCCAGCGAGACCGCCCGCCTCATGCGGGACATCATGAAGAACCTCTGATCACCCGATCGGACCACGAAAGACGCCCGAGCCGCCCGGCGGCCCGGGCGTCTTTCGCGTCCCCGACGACAAAGGCGACACGCCGGGCGGACGGGCGGGGGCGGCGCGGCGGGGGTGCCAGCATGGGCGGGTGAGCGATGCGAGGGCCCGAGAGCGCGGCGCGACGTCCCGGGGCGCGCGCCCGGCAGCGGAACGGCGGCAAGCCCGGGGCGGGCCGGAGAAGCGGCGCGGCGGGACGGACCGGCAGCGCGGCGGGACGGGGCGGCCGCTGCCGGTGTCCGGGCTCGTCGCGGCCCTGTGGTGCATCGGCATCGGCCTCGCGGTGCTCACCACGGTCACGCTCGTCGGCTGGATCGCCGCGCCCCGCACCGCGTTCGGCGACGGGCTCCCCGGCGTGTTCCGGACGGCCGTGAACTTCTGGCTGATCTCCCACCACGCCGGGTTCTCCACCGGGCACGGACGCGTGGGCTTGCTGCCGCTCGGCGTCCTGATCGTGCCCGGCGCGCTGCTGTACCGGGGCGGCGCGTGGATGATCCGCGGGATCGGGCTGCCGGACCGGCCCCGCGTCGCGGTCGCCCGCGTCGCGTTGTCGCTCGCCGCGCCCTACGCGGCGCTGGCCGGGGCGCTCGCCCTGGCCGCGACCGGCCCCGCGCTGCGCCCGTCCGCCTGGCAGGCGCTCGTCGCGTGCTTCACGGTCGCGGTCGTCGCGGGCGGGCTGGGCGCCGCGCGGGCCGTGGTCGCGGCGCAGGTCGCGGCCGAGGCCCGGGGGCGCCGCGTCCGTTCCGGGCTCGGCGCGCTGCTGCGCCTGCTGCCCGACCGGGCCCGCTCCCTCGTGATCGGCGTCGCGGGCTCGACGGCGGTGCTGCTGGCGTCCGGCGCGCTGCTCGTCGCGGTGTCGCTGGCCCTGCACCTGGAGGACGCCGAGCATCTGTACGACATGCTCGGCCCCGGCATCGTCGGCGGCGCGCTGCTGCTGCTCGTCGAGCTCGCGTTCCTCCCGAACGCCGTCATCTGGGGCATGTCCTACGCGGTCGGGCCCGGCTTCTCGGTCGGCGCGGGCACGACGGTGTCCCCGACCGGCGTGTTCCTCGACGTCGTCCCGGCGTTCCCGCCGCTGGCCGCGCTGCCCGAGCCCGGCCCCGCCCCGGCGGCGTCCCTGCTGGCCCTCGCCGCCCCGTTCGTCGCGGGCGCCGTGGGCGGCGCGCTGACCGTCCGGTCGACGCCCAGCGACGCCAACGAGGCCGCCCCGCTGTGGGGATTCGTGTCGGGCGCCCTCACGGGCGCCGTGGCGGCGCTGCTGGCCGCGCTGTCCGGCGGCCCCCTCGGCGGCGAGCGGATGGCGACCGTGGGCCCCTCGCCGTGGCAGGTGGGGCTGATGGCGACGCTCGAGGTCGGCATCTCCGCCGCGATCGTCGCGTGGTGGGCGAACTGGCGGCTGACCCGCCGCGCCGACACCGCCGACGTCCCGCGCCGCCGCCCCCGCCGGACGGCCCGCCCCGCGAAGGCGAAGGCCGTGCCCGCCGTGCCCGCCGCGGCCGCCGCCGCGGCCCCGCCGGCCGCGCCCGCCCCGACCGTCCAGGACGCGCCGGACGTCCCGGCCGCGCCGCCGGAGCCCGCGCCGCGCTCCCCGTACGCGCCCGGCCCGCTGGAGTTCGAGGAGGCCGAACCGGTCCTCACGCCGCGCCGCCGCCGGCGGGCGCCCGACCCCGGACCGCCCGCGGACGAGCCCGCCGCCGCGCCCGAACCGGGCACGGTCGTCGTCGAGGGCCACATCGTCGACGAGGAACCGGACGAGCCCGTCCCCGCGCCCCGCGCGGAGCCCGGGACCGGACCCGTCCCCGAGCGGACCGAGAACCGGGGCGGCGCGATCTACGTGCTGCGCAACGACCCCCGCCCCGAGTGACTCAGAGCAGGTCGCCGTACTCGTCCATGCTGCCCTCGGGCAGCCCCATCTTGTCCTCGATGCGGGGGAACCACTCGTCCTGGCACGTCTGCCGGTCGATGCCGGTATTGGCCGTGCTCACGCACGACTGGTAGCCGCTCAGCTCCGTCCACAGGAACGCCGTGAGCGCCACCGACAGCGACGCCAGCACCAGCCCGATCGACCCGAGGACGATCCCCGCCGCGGCCCCCGGCGCCGAACCGTGCTCGCGCCGGGCCGCCCGCCGGGACCGGACGCCCACGGCGATCGCCGCGATGCCGAGCACGAGGCCCAGGGGGTAGAAGAAGAACGCGGTCAACAGGGCGAGCCCGCCGAGCCACAGGGACCGCCAACTGCTCCGCTCGCCCGGCCGCGGCCCCGGCTTCCCCTGCGGCCCTCCGGGCCGCCCCGGCTGCCCCGGCTGCCCCCACGGGTTCTGCGGGTGCCCCTGCTGCTGCTCCTGCGCCCCCCAGGGGCTCGCGCCGCCGGCCCGCTCCGGCAGGTCGGGCCGTCCGGGCGTCCCCGCCTCCCCCGGCTCGCCGCCGGCCGGCGCCGGGGCGGGGGCCCCCGCCGAAGACGAGCCCGCGGGGCGGCCGTCCGGACGGTCGTCCTCAGGGGCCGGCGGTCCCGGCTGCTCGCTCACTCGTTCCTCCTGGCCTGGGGGCTGTCGATCCTGGGCGCCGCGCACCTGGGGCATCGAACAGGGCCGATAGGCTTCGTGGTGGCCGAAACAACCCCACCGTCCACCCAGGGAGTCATGGTGTCCGCCCGGCTCGTCGTCCTCGTCTCCGGTGCGGGGACCAACCTACAAGCGCTGCTCGACGCGTGCGCGGATCCAGCCTACGGGGCGCAGGTGGTGGCCGTGGGCGCGGACCGCCCCGGGACGGGCGGCGTGGAACGCGCGGAACGGGCCGGGCTGCCGACCTTCGTCCGCCGCGTCGCCGACTTCCCGACCCGGGTGGAGTGGGACGCCTCGCTCACCGAGGCGATCGCCGGGCACGAGCCCGACCTGGTGGTGTCCGCCGGGTTCATGAAGATCCTCGGGCCCCGGTTCCTGGCGGCGTTCGGCGGGCGCACCGTGAACACGCACCCCGCGCTGCTGCCGTCCTTCCCCGGCGCCCACGCCGTTCGGGACGCCCTGGCGTACGGGGTCAAGGTGACGGGCTGTACCGTGCACTTCGTCGACGAAGGCGTGGACACCGGACCCGTCATCGCCCAGGAGGCCGTGCAGGTGGGCTGGCATGACGACGAAGACTCCCTGCACGAGCGCATCAAGCAGGTCGAGCGCAGGCTGATCGTCGACGTCGTCGGACGCCTCGCCCGCGACGGCTGGACCGCGAAGGGCAGGCGGGTCTCCATGAAATGCACCACATGCAGGGACGCGTCCGACAGTCCGTCCATGAACGAGGGGAGCTCGGCCGAGTGAGTCGGGTGGCGATCAAGCGCGCGCTGATCAGCGTGTACGACAAGACCGGGCTGGAAGACCTCGCCCGGGGCCTGCACGAAGCCGGGGTGGAGCTGGTCTCCACCGGCTCCACGGCGGGGCGCATCGCCTCCGCCGGCGTGCCGGTCATGAAAGTGGAGAAGCTCACGGGCTTCCCCGAGTGCCTGGACGGGCGGGTCAAGACGCTGCACCCGAGGGTGCACGCCGGCCTGCTCGCCGACCGGCGCAAGGACGACCACCTGCAGCAGCTCGACGACCTCGGCGTCGAGCCGTTCGACCTGGTGATCGCGAACCTGTACCCGTTCGCCGACACGGTGAACTCGGGCGCGAAGCCCGACGAGTGCGTCGAGCAGATCGACATCGGCGGCCCGACCATGGTGCGCGCCGCCGCGAAGAACCACGCGAGCGTCGCCGTCGTCGTCGACCCGTCCGGGTACGCCGACGTCCTGGCCGCCGTCGCCGCCGGCGGGTTCACCCTGGACGAGCGGCGCCGCCTCGCCGCCCGGGCGTTCGCGCACACCGCGTCGTACGACGTCGCCGTCGCGTCCTGGTTCGCCGGCGACTACGCGCCCGACGACACCGCCCGCGACACCGCGTGGCCCGACTTCCTCGGCGCCACCTGGGAGCGGTCGAACACCCTGCGGTACGGCGAGAACCCGCACCAGCGCGCCGCCCTGTACCGCGCGCCGGGCGAGACCGGCCTCGCGGGCGCCGAGCAGCTGTACGGCAAGGAGATGTCGTACAACAACTACGTCGACACCGACGCCGCGCGCCGGTCCGCGTACGACTTCGCCGAGCCCGCCGTCGCGATCATCAAGCACGCCAACCCGTGCGGCATCGCGGTCGGCGCCGACATCGCCGAGGCGCACCGCAAGGCGCACGCCTGCGACCCGCTGTCGGCGTACGGCGGCGTCATCGCGGCGAACCGCCCGGTGACCGCGGAGATGGCCCGGCAGGTCACCGAGAGCTTCGCCGAGGTCGTCGTGGCCCCCGGGTTCGACGACGAGGCCGTCGCGGTGCTCAAGGACCGCTTCAAGAACGTCCGCCTCCTCGTCTGCCCGGACGCCCCGAAGGGCGCGACCGAGTACCGCCGCATCGACGGCGGCCTGCTCCTGCAGGGCGTCGACGCCGTCGACGCCCCCGGCGACGACCCGTCCGGGTGGGAGCTGAAGACCGGCGAGGCCGCCGACGAGGCCACCCTGCGCGACCTGGCGTTCGCGTGGCGCGCGGTCCGCTCCGTCAAGTCGAACGCCATCCTGCTGGCCGCCGACGGCGCCACCGTCGGCGTCGGGATGGGCCAGGTCAACCGGGTCGACTCCGCCAAGCTCGCGGTGTCGCGCGCGGGCGAGGAGCGCGCGGCCGCCGCGGTCGGCGCGTCCGACGCGTTCTTCCCGTTCCCGGACGGCCTGGAGGTGCTGACGAGCGCGGGCGTCCGCGCGATCGTCCAGCCCGGCGGGTCCGTCAACGACGACAAGGTGGTCGAGGCGGCGGAGAAAGCCGGGATCGCCCTCTACTTCACGGGCGTCCGGCACTTCTTCCACTGACGGCACCGAACGGCCCGGCGGCCCCCGCCGCCGGGCCGTTTTACGTTCCGCCGCAGGTAGCCTCGTTGCCGGCCCCCCACGGAAGGCACCATGGACACCCTCACGATGCTCATGCTGAGCGCCGTCTCCCAGGCGAACGCCCTCCTGCTGGACGCCCGGCAGGTCATCGGGCTCGTCGCCGCGGCGCTCGCCGCGATGCTCGCCGCCCGCCTCGGCTGGCACGGCACCGACCGCGTCATCGCCCGCCGCTCCGAAGACGAGAACGCCTGACCGCACCGCCTGACCGCACCGCCTGACCGCAACGCCTAACCGCGCAGGCGCGCGCGCAGCGCCGGGCCCGCCACGGCCCAGTCGTCGTCGGTCATCCCGTACACGGCCGTGTCCCGGACCGACCCGTCCGCCCGCACCCGGTGCTTCCGGTGGACGCCCTCGAACGACGCGCCCAGCCGCTCGATCGCCGCCCGCGACCGCTCGTTCCGGGCGTGCGTGTGCCACCCCACCCGGATCGCCTTCAGCTCCTCGAACGCCCGCTCCAGCAGCAGCAGCTTCGACTCCGTGTTGATCCCCGTCCGCTGCCACCGCGCCCCGAGCCACGTGTACCCGATGCACAGGCCCCGGTCCTTCGGCGACACCTCGTAGTACGACGTCGTCCCCGCCACCTCGCCGGTCGCCGCGTCGATCTGCGCCCACGGCAGCCGCAGGCCCCGGTCGCGCCCGTCCAGCGCCCGCCGCACCAGCGCCCGCATGTCCGCCGCGTCGCGCGGCCGCAGCGCGCTCTGCCACCGCCAGACCTCCGGGTCGCCCGACGCCGCGAACAGCCCGTCCGCGTGCTCCATCGCCAGCGGCTCCAGCCGCACGTGGCGTCCGGTCAGAACGGGTACGTCGAACCACTCCATGCCTCGGACGCTAGGCGTCGCGCGCCCCCGCCGCGAGAGCCACTCGGCGGCGATTTCCGTGCCCCAATGGCCCGTTACCATGGGTGTTCGCGACTGGCGCGGGCAAGGTGGATCACCACCGGGGAGCGATCGACAGTCCGGACACCGCGCGCCTGGGTGGCCGAGATCAGCCGAGATCAGCGCGGAGGCACACGCATGACGGCACAGATTCTGGACGGCAAGGCGACCGCGGCGGAGATCCGCGCGGACCTCGCCGAGCGCGTCGCGGCGCTCGGCGAGCGGGGCGTGTCGGTGGGGCTCGGCACCGTCCTCGTCGGGGACGACCCCGGCAGCCACTCCTACGTCAACATGAAGCACCGCGACTGCGCCGAGGTCGGGATCGAGAGCATCCGCCGCGACCTGCCGGCCGACGCCTCCCAGGACGAGGTGGAGCGCGCCGTCGCCGAGCTCAACGCCGACCCGGCCTGCACCGGCTACATCGTCCAGCTCCCCCTGCCGAAGGGCCTCGACGACAAGCGCGTCCTCGAACGCATCGACCCCGCCAAGGACGCCGACGGCCTGCACCCCACGAACCTCGGCCGGCTCGTCCTCATGCAGGACGGCCCGCTGCCCTGCACCCCGAAGGGCATCATCGAGCTGCTGCGCCGCTTCGACGTCCCGCTCAAGGGCGCCGAGGTCACCGTCGTCGGCCGCGGCATCACCGTCGGCCGCTCCCTCGGCCTGCTGCTGACCCGCCGCACCGAGAACGCGACCGTCACCCTCTGCCACACCGGCACCCGCGACCTCGCCGCGCACACCCGCGCCGCCGACATCGTCGTCGCCGCCGCCGGCGTCCCCGGCCTGATCACCGCCGACATGGTGAAGCCCGGCGCCGCCGTCCTCGACGTCGGGGTCTCCCGCGTCGACGGGAAGCTCGCCGGCGACGTCGCCGCCGACGTCCGCGAGGTCGCCGGCTGGGTGGCGCCCAACCCCGGCGGCGTGGGCCCGATGACCCGCGCCATGCTCCTCGCGAACGTCGTCGAAGCCGCGGAACGCTCCCTCTGATCGGGAACACGGCCGCCCTCCGCGCTGCGCTGCCGGTGGAGGGCGGCCGTGAACGCTAGCTGGCGCGCCTCCCCGCCGCGCTGGGTGCCGGACGGGTGACGTGCGCGGTGCCGTGCGCCGGGCGGCGCGCCTCGGGCCGGACGCCCGGCGGGCGTCCGCCGTCCATCGGCGGGCGGCCCTGCGGGACGTGCACCGGCGGCAGCGGCCGGACGAGGCCCATCGCGATGACCTCGTTGGCGAGCCGGGTGCGGCGGTTGGGACCCTCGGGAATACGGAACTTCTGGTACAGGCGCAGCAGGTGCTGCTTGACGGCCGCCTCCGTCACCACGAGATCACCGGCGATGTCGCGGGCGGTGGCGGGCGCGACGAACGCCTCGTCCGACAGGGCGGGCCGGCACAGCGAGGTCAGCACATCGACCTCGCGCCGGGTGAGCTCGGGCGCGACCGCCCGCCGCAGTTCGACGTCCGGGTCGACCTCCTCCCGGGGGATGCCCCCCATCCGGCACCGCGCGGTGCCGAAGGTGACGACGTCGCCGTCCTCCAGGACGCGGCGTGCGATCGGCCGGCCGTTGACCCGCGTCCCGTTGCGGGACAGGCCCATGTCGACCACGTAGACGTACGGGCCGCGCCGAACGATCTCTGCGTGCAAACGGGACACACTCGGGTCGTCGAGGCGGACGTCGACTCCGCGCCCTCGCCCGACCGTCGTGACGTCGGGGCGCAGCGGCATGACCACACCGCTGTCCTCGATCCGCATGAACGGCCCCTCCACGGCAGTCCTCCCAGCTAGTTAGCGACCCCTGTCGTCCGGGTTACCCGGGCGCCCTGCCGTCACACCCTCCTACTGGCGAGTAGGGTCGATGCCGCAGGGGTTTCGGGCCACTTCGGCGCCCCCGTGACCGGAATGGGACTACGGTGTGGACATGACCACTCAGGTGCACCGGCGCAGGCGGAAGGCGCCGCGCGGGAGGTCCGCCGCACCGCACTGGCTCGGCCGACTGCCCTACCTGATGGTGCTCCTCGGCGTCGCCGCCGGCCTGACGCTGGCGTCCTTCGACTACTTCCGCAAGGGCTCGGGCGTCATCGCCGGCGCCCTGCTCCTCGGCGCCCTCGCCCGCCTCCTGCTGCCCGAGTCGCAGCTCGGCATGCTCGCCGTCCGCAGCCGCGCCGTCGACTGCTGGACGCTCGTCCTGCTCGGCGAGACGGTCGCGTTCGTCTCCCTCAGCGTCCCGCCGATGCACAAGACCGGCCTCGTCCTCGCCGGCGCCTTCGGCGTCCTGATCGCGCTCGCCATGGCCGGCCGCGGCCTCCTGCTCCTGCTGAACCGGCGCCGCGCCCGGTCGCCCGGATAGCCCCTGCCCTGCGGGTCCGCGCCGGGGGCGAGGTCTAGACCTCCGAACCCGCTCGGATAGCCTTGCCAGTTGAGCCTTACAAGGACTGCTGGCCAGGTGTAGGAAAGGGACAGCAACAGCATGCCCAAGATCAAAGTAGCGGGCCCGGTCGTCGAACTCGACGGCGACGAAATGACGCGGATCATCTGGAAATTCATCAAGGACCAGCTGATCCTGCCGTACCTCGACGTGGACCTGAAGTACTACGACCTGGGGATGGAGCATCGGGACGCGACCGATGACCAGGTCACCGTCGACGCCGCCCGCGCCATCCAGGAGCACGGCGTCGGCGTCAAGTGCGCCACCATCACCCCCGACGAGGCCCGCGTCGAGGAGTTCGGCCTGAAGAAGATGTGGCGGTCCCCGAACGGGACGATCCGCAACATCCTCGGCGGCGTCGTCTTCCGCGAGCCCATCATCTGCTCGAACATCCCCCGGCTCGTCCCCGGCTGGACCAAGCCGATCATCATCGGCCGGCACGCCCACGGCGACCAGTACAAGGCGTCGGACTTCGTCGTCCCGGGCCCGGGCAAGGTGACGATCACCTACACGCCGCAGGACGACGGCGAGCCCATCGAGATGGAGATCGCGGACTTCAGCGGCGGCGGCGTCGCGATGGGCATGTACAACTTCGACGCGTCGATCCGCGACTTCGCGCGCGCGACGATGCGGTACGCGCTCGAGCGCAACATGCCGCTGTACATGTCCACGAAGAACACGATCCTGAAGGCGTACGACGGCCGCTTCAAGGACATCTTCCAGGAGATCTACGAGGCCGAGTTCAAGAGCGAGTTCGAGGCCAAGAAGCTCACCTACGAGCACCGGCTCATCGACGACATGGTCGCGGCGGCGCTGAAGTGGGACGGCGGCTTCGTCTGGGCCGCCAAGAACTACGACGGCGACGTCCAGTCCGACACCCTCGCGCAGGGCTTCGGCTCCCTCGGCCTCATGACCTCGGTCCTCATGACCCCCGACGGCAAGACCGTCGAGGCCGAGGCCGCGCACGGCACGGTGACCCGCCACTACCGCCAGCACCAGCAGGGCAAGGCGACCTCCACCAACCCGATCGCGTCCATCTTCGCCTGGACCCGCGGCCTCGAGCACCGCGGCAAGCTCGACAACCAGCCCGAGGTTTCCGACTTCGCGCGCAAGGTCGAGGAAGTCTGCATCGAGACCGTCGAGGGCGGCCAGATGACCAAGGACCTCGCTCTGCTCGTCGGGGCCGACACCCCCTACCTGACGACGCAGGAGTTCCTCGAGGCTCTCGACACCAACCTGCAGAAGAAGATCAACGGCTGATCCGGCCGTCCGCTGTGGGCCGTCCCGGGGATCCCGGGGCGGCCTTCCGCTTTCCGGGCGGGACGAGCGGTGCCGGGGGGCGCACCTGCCCGCCGTCCGTCCGGGCGCGCGGTATAGCCTGCTGGTGAACTATCTCGACGGCGAGAGATTCCGCGCGGCGGCGCGCCTCTTGGGCGGTCGGGTTCGCACGGATGGGCCGCCTGAGTCTTCTAGGTCGCAGCAGCCCCGTCAGGTCACAGCAGGAGAGAAGAGGCAATGACTCGCACCCCAGTCACCGTCACCGTCACCGGCGCCGCGGGCCAGATCGGTTACGCGCTGCTGTTCCGTATCGCGTCCGGGCACCTGCTGGGTGCGGACGTACCCGTCAAGCTGCGGCTGCTGGAGATCCCGCAGGCGGTGAAGGCCGCCGAGGGCACCGCGATGGAACTGGACGACTGCGCCTTCCCGCTGCTGCAGGGCATCGACATCTTCGACGACGCCGCGCAGGCGTTCCAGGGGACGAACGTGGCGCTGCTGGTGGGCGCGCGGCCGCGCACGAAGGGCATGGAGCGCGGTGACCTGCTGGAGGCCAACGGCGGGATCTTCAAGCCGCAGGGCGAGGCGATCAACGCCGGCGCGGCGGACGACGTGAAGGTGCTGGTGGTCGGCAACCCGGCGAACACGAACGCGCTGATCGCGCAGCAGCACGCCCCGGACGTCCCGGCCGAGCGGTTCACGGCGATGACCCGCCTGGACCACAACCGGGCGCTGGCGCAGCTGTCGAAGAAGGCGGGCGTGTCCGTCGCCGACATCAAGAAGATGACGATCTGGGGCAACCACTCGGCGACCCAGTACCCGGACCTGTTCCGCGCGGAGATCGGCGGGAAGAGCGCCGCCGCGGTGGTGGACGACCAGAAGTGGCTGGAGGACGACTTCATCCCGACGGTCGCCAAGCGCGGTGCGGCGATCATCGAGGCGCGGGGGGCGTCCTCGGCGGCGTCGGCGGCGTCGGCGGCGATCGACCACGTGCACACGTGGGTGAACGGGACGGCCGAGGGCGACTGGACGTCGATGGCCGTGGTGTCGGACGGCTCGTACGGGGTGCCCGAGGGGCTGATCTCGTCGTTCCCGGTCACCGCGAAGGACGGGAAGTGGGAGATCGTCCAGGGGCTGGAGATCGACGAGTTCTCGCGCGGGAAGATCGACGCGTCGGTGAACGAGCTGGCGGAGGAGCGGGACGCGGTCCGCAAGCTGGGCCTGATCTGATCTCGTAGCACGCGTGGGGCGGGCCCCGGACCGGCCGGACGGTCCGGGGCCCGTTCGCGTCTTAAACGATCACGAAACGTCGCAAAGCCTCGCTATGGTGTCCTCCGCTCGTCAGGGGAGATCGGGGAGGTTCCGGGTGGCGGATCAGGCGTTCCAGGTGGATCTGCGCGGCGTGGTGGATCTGCTGAGCCGCCATCTGTACGCGAGTCCGCGGGTGTATCTGCGGGAGCTGCTGCAGAACGCGGTGGACGCGATCACGGCGCGCGGCGACGGCGGCGGCCGGGTGCGGGTGGAGACGGGCGGCGGGGCGCTGCGGGTGCACGACGACGGCGTCGGGCTGACGGCGGACGAGGTGCACACGCTGCTGGCCACCATCGGACGGTCGTCGAAGCGGGACGAGCTGGGGTTCGCGCGGCACGACTTCCTGGGGCAGTTCGGGATCGGGCTGCTGTCGGCGTTCCTCGTCGCGGACGAGATCGAGGTGGTGACGCGGTCGGCGCGCGGCGGCGGGGCGGTCCGGTGGACGGGCCGGTCGGAGGGCAGCTACCGGGTGGAGCCGGGCGAGCGGGACGAGCCGGGCACGACCGTGACGTTGCGGGCGCGTCCGGGGTCGGCGGAGCTGCTGAGCCCGCCGGTGGTGGCGGAGCTGGCGCGGACGTACGGGTCGCTGCTGCCGGTGGAGCTGACGGTGGACGGCGTCGCGGTGACGGGGGAGCCGCCGTGGCGGGCGGCGCACCCGGATCCGGCGGCGCGGCGCCGGGCGCTGGAGGGGTACTGCGAGGAGCTGTACGGGTTCACGCCGTTCGACGTGGTGGACCTGAGCGCGGCGGAGGCGGGCCTGACGGGGGTGGCGTTCGTGCTGCCGCAGCCGGTGGCGCCGACGGCGCGGTCGGCGCACCGCGTCTACCTGAAGCGGATGCTGCTGGCGGAGGGCGTGGAGGGGCTGCTGCCGGAGTGGGCGTTCTTCGCGCGCTGCGTGGTGGACGCGGGGGAGCTGCGGCCGACGGCGAGCCGCGAGGCGCTGTACGAGGACGAGCTGCTCGACGCGACGCGGCACGCGCTGGGGGAGTCGCTGCGGCAGTGGCTGGTGACGCTGTCGGAGACGGACCCGCCGCGGCTGCGGGGCTTCCTGCGGCTGCACCACCTCGGTGTGAAGGCGATGGCGCTGCACGACGACGACATGCTGCGGATCGTCGACCGGTGGCTGGAGTACGAGACGTCGGCGGGGCCGATGACGCTGGCGGAGTTCCGGCGGCGGCATCCGGACGGCCGGTTCACGACGAGCGTGGACGAGTTCCGGCGGCTGTCGGCGGTCGCGGGCGCGCAGGGCGTGGGGCTCGTGAACGCGGGCTACGTGCACGACGCGGAGATCATCGAGCGGCTCCCGGCGATCGATCCGGACATCGCGCCGGCGCGGCTGGACGCGGCGGAGCTGGCGACGACGTTCGGGGTGCTGGATCCGGCGGCGGAGCTGGCGCTGCGGCCGTTCCTGGCGGCGGCGCAGCGGGCGGTGGAGAAGCTGGGCTGCGAGGTGGTGGTCCGCGACTTCGATCCGGCGTCGCTGCCCGCGCTGTTCCTGTCGTCCCGCGACGCGCGGTTCCGGGAGGAGCTGGCGCGGGCGCAGGAGGAGGCGGGGGAGCTGTGGGCGGACGTCCTCGGCGCGGTGGGCGCGTCGGCGGGGATCGACCGGCCGCAGCTCGTGCTGAACCACCGGAACCCGCTGACCCGGCGCATCACGGCGCTCGGTGACGGCGGCCCGGTCGACGTCGCCGTCCAGGCGCTGTACGGGCAGGCGCTGCTGCTCGGGCACCATCCGCTGCGGCCGATCGACACGGCCGCGCTGAACCGTTCGTTCATCGGCCTGCTGGAGTGGGCCGTCCACACCCCGGAGGGGGACCAGTGAGCGTTGAGGACGTCTACGAGCTGATGCGGCGGGCGGACGAGCTGCCCTACGGGGAGGCGAAGACCGTCCTGGTGGAGGACGCGCTGCGCCGCGCGGACGCCGCGGGCGACGAGGAGCTGGCGTTCCGGGTGCGGATCGCGCTGACGAACGCGTACCACTACGGCGCGGAGCCGATGAAGGCGTTCGCGACGTTCAGCCGGACCCTCGCCGACCACGACCGCGATCCGGGGCGGTTCGGGGAGACGCATTCGCTGCTGTGGCAGATGAAGGCGGTGGTGAACGCGCTGACGAAGTTCCCCGAGATCCCCTTGGACCGGACGTACGCGGTGCTGGACGACATGGAGCGCCGGTACCGCGCGGGCGGGCACAGCCTGCAGGCGGTGTACCACTACCGGTGCGCGGTGGCGCGGCACGTCGGGGACGCGGCGGCGCCGGACTGGTTCGCGAAGTGGCGGGCGGCGGAGCGCGACGAGCTGTCGGACTGCGCGGGCTGCGACCCGACCGGGATGATGTACCAGCTGATCGACGCGGGCCGGTACGAGGAGGCGCTGGAGGTCGCGGCGCCGGTGCTGGGCGCGGAGCTGACGTGCTCGGAGCAGCCGCAGGGCGTCCAGACGGCGCTCATGCAGGTGTACCTGCGGACGGGGCGGTACGCGGAGGCGGCGGACATGCACCGCCGCGCGTACCGGGTGAACCGGACGCAGCTCGCGGATCTGGCGGACATCGCGGAGCATCTGGAGTTCTGCGGGCTGACCGGGAACGGGGCGCGCGGGCTGGAGATCCTGGAGCGGCACCTGGGGTGGCTGGACCGGGCGCCGCACCCGTACGCGGCGATGCGGTTCGCGGCGGCGGGCGCGCTGGTGCTGGGGCGTGCGGCGGCGGCGGGGCACGGGGCGGCGACGCTGCGGCGGCCCGCGGCGGGCGAGCGCCCGGCGGCGGACGTCCCGGTGGAGGCGCTGCGGGCGGAGCTGGCGGAGTCCGCGACGGGGCTGGCGGCCCGGTTCGACGCGCGCAACGGCACGCCCCGGCAGGGTGAGCGGGTGCGGGCGATCATCGAGGCGGAGCCGGTCGCGGAGTACGTCCCGCTGGCCGCGCACCACCGCCGTCCGGCCGCCGCGCCCGACCCGGCTCCGGCCGGGCCGGCCGACGACGCCGCGGACGTCGCGGCGATCGACGATCTCGACGAGCTGCTCGACATCACCGACCGCCGCCGCAGCGGCCGCGACCTGGAGCGGACGTTCGCGGCGTGGCGGCGGTTCGACACCGTGGCGGAGAAGATCGAGCCGACGCCGCTGCAGGCGGCCCGGAGGCTGGACGGGCGCGGCGTGGAGCTGGCGGTCGAGGAGGATGCGCCGGGCGCGATCGCGGCCTGGGAGGAGGCGGCCCGCCGGTTCGCGGAGCTGGGCGAGGAGGACCGGCGGCACCGGACGCTGAGCCGGCTGGGGGAGATGCGCGTCGACAGCGGCGACCCGGACGGCATGGCGGACCTGACGGCCGCCGTCGACCACTTCACCGCGCACCCGGCCGAGGACGGGTACCTGGTGTCGGCGCTGCTGCGGCTCGCGGGCGGCCACCTCGAACTGGACCGGCCCGCGGACGCGCTCGCCGTGCTCGACCGGATCGTCCCCGAGGACGACCCGTTCCGCGCCCCGGACGCCGACTTCGTGCGGGCCCGCGCGCTGGTGCTGACCGGCGAGGTCGCGGAGGGCACGGCGGTGCTGCGGCGCAGCCTGGACGCGGCCCGCGCGCAGGACGAGCCGCAGAAGGCCGCGGCGGCGGCGCTGATGCTGGCGCAGATCCTGGGGCGGATCGCCGAGGACCGGGACGCGGTCCCGCCGGAGGAGATCGTGGCGCTGCTCGACGAGGTCCTCGCGGTGCCGACCGTGCAGGGGCCGATGCGGGCGGCGGCGCACGGGGAGCGGGGCCGGGCGCTGCTGTCCGCCGACCGGCCCGCCGACGCGGTCGCCGACCTGGTGGAGGGCGTCGCGGCGTGGACCGCCGGGGGCGCGCACGAGGCGGCCGTCCACCTGCGGGTCGACCTCGCCGCCGCGTACATGGGCGCGGGCCGGCACCTGGAGGCGGCGGAGGTCGCGGAGGAGGCCCTGCCCGGGGTGGCGGGGGAGGACGGCGACCCGATCGCCGAGCGGCGCTGCCGGCTGATCATCGCGCACGCGCAGAAGGAGCTCGGGGAGCCGGGCGCGGCGGACGCGTTCGTCGCGATGGCGGGGCTCGCCGCGCAGGACGGGAACGAGGAGGCGCGGGGCCACTTCCTCGACGAGTCCGCCGAGGTGCTCACGAACCTGGACCGGGACGCGCTCGCCGCGGAGCGGTTCGCGGAGGCCGCCGAGGCGTACGGCCGGGCGGGCAACCCCTACGGCCGGGTGAACGCGCTGCGCCGCGCCGCGATGTGCCGGCTGTGGAGCGGCGACGCCGACGCGGCGGACGCCGGAATGGAGGACGCCCGCGCGGCGCTCGCCGACCTGCCCGCGGAGGACGGGCCGGCGCGGATCTGGCACACGGCGCTGATCGCGTTCGACGAGGCGCGCGTGCTCGCGCAGACCGGGCGGCTCCCGGCCGCCGCGGAGCGGGCGTCCGCCGCGGTGGACGGGTTCCGCTCCCTGGGCGAGGAGGACGCGGTGCGCAACGCCGAGGGCCTCCTCGCGCAGATCGGATCCGCGCTGGGCGAGCACCCCGACGACGGCTCCACCGGCGCCTGACCGCACCCGCCCCGCGCCCCGGGCGTCCGTCCGGACCCCGGGGCGCGGGGCCGGGGCTCCGCTCCGGTCGGCGGGTCAGGCGGTGCGGTGGGCGCCGTGCGAGGGGACGGCGTCGAGGAAGGCGGGGGCCGTCCAGCCGCGGGCGGCGTAGGCGGCGGTGATCGCGTCGCGGACGCGGTCGGCGCGGTCGGCCGCGGTGAGGACGATCACCGAGCCGCCGAAGCCGCCGCCGATCATCCGGCCGCCGCGGGCGCCCGCGCGCAGCGCCGCGTCCACGGCGGCGTCCGCCTGCGGCCACGACACCTCGAACTGGTCCCGCAGGGACAGGTGCGACGCGTTCAGCATCGAGCCCAGCTCGGCGACGGCCCCGGCGCGCAGCAGCCCGGCGGCGGCCTCCACCCGGTGGTTCTCGGTGACGACGTGCTGGACGCGGCGGCGCAGCACCGGGTCGGGCAGCGACCGGAGCGCGCCCGCGAGGTCCTTGACGTCGCGGAGCGCGGGGACGCCGAGCAGCGCCGCGGCCTCCTCGCACTCGGCGCGCCGCCGCCCGTAGTCGCCGCCGCCGATCGCGTGGCTCGCGCGGGTGTCGACGACCAGCAGCGTGAGGCCCGCGTCGCCCGGCGCGAACGGCACCGGCCCGGACAGGCCGCTGCGGCAGTCCAGCAGCAGCGCGTTCCCGGGCGTGCACAGCAGCGACGCCGCCTGGTCCATGATCCCGCAGGGCGCGCCGACCTGCTCGTTCTCGGCCCGCCGGCACAGCTCCGCCAGCGCGCGCCGGTCCGGGTCGGCGCCGTGCAGGCCGCACAGGGCGAGGGCGGTCGCGCACTCCAGCGCGGCGGACGACGACAGCCCGGCGCCCGCCGGCAGGTCGGCGTCGACCAGCAGCGACGCGCCGCCCGTCCCGAGGGCGCCGTGCAGCACCCGCGCGACACCGACCGGGTACGCCGCCCACGCCCGCTCCGGCGGCCAGCCCTCGGCCGCGACGGGCCCGCCCGCCACGGGCGCGGCCGCCGGCTCGGCGGACGCCCGCAGGGAGCGGGCCTCGACGATCCCGTCGTCGCGCCGCGCCGCCGCGACCGCGACGCCCTGCGCGAGGGCGAACGGCAGCACGAGGCCGTCGTTGTAGTCGGTGTGCTCTCCGATCAGGTTGACCCGGCCGGGCGCCCGCCAGACGCCGTCCGGCGCCCGCCCGTACGCGTTCTCGAACGCGGCCGCGAGCGGGGCGGCCGCCGGGGCGGCGGTCACCGGGACCGGATGAAGGTCCAGGCGTCGCCGACCATGGCGCGCAGGTCGTGCTCCGGCTTCCAGCCCAGCTCGCCCCGGATCCGGTCGGACGACGCGACGAGCACGGCCGGGTCGCCCGCGCGGCGCGGCGCGACCTCGGCGGGGATGTCGCGGCCGGTCACCTCGCGGCAGACGTCCACGACCTCCTTCACCGAGTAGCCCGTGCCGCTGCCCAGGTTGTAGATCTTGTGGGCGCCGGGCTCGCAGGCGTCGAGGGCCAGCAGGTGCGCCCGTCCGAGGTCCTCGACGTGGATGTAGTCGCGGATGCAGGTGCCGTCGGGCGTCGGGTAGTCGTCGCCGAACAGCTTCACCGGCGCGCCGTCCTCGCCCGCGGCCTTCAGCACGTTCGGGATCAGGTGGGTCTCGACGGTGTGCCGCTCCCCGAGCGTCCCGTAGGCCCCGGCGACGTTGAAGTACCGCAGGGACACGCCCCCCAGCCCGTGCAGCCGCGCGTACTCGGCGAGCGCCGTGTCGATCGCGAGCTTGGACGCCCCGTACGGGTTCGTCGGACGGGTCGGGTCGGTCTCCAGGATCGGCGTGGACTCGGGCTCCCCGTAGGTCGCGGCCGTCGACGAGAACACGATCCGCGGGACGCCCGCGACGCGCATCGCGTCCAGCAGGGCCAGGGACTCGCCGAGGTTCTTGTCCCAGTACAGGCCGGGGTTCTGCACCGACTCGCCGACCAGCGACTTCGCCGCGAAGTGCAGCACGGCGTCGAACCCGGCGCCGCCGAGCACGTCGGCGGCCGTGTCCCGCAGGGTGCCGCGCACCAGCCGGGCGCCCGCCGGGACGGCGTCCTCGTGCCCGGTGGACAGGTCGTCGAGCACGACGACCTCGTGCTGCGCCTCCAGCAGCAGGGCGGAGACGACGCTGCCGATGTAGCCGGCGCCTCCGGTGACGAGCAGCTTCACGAAACGGCCTCCTCGAGGTGACGGTGGGGGCGACGCTGCGGGGGTGCGGTCCAGGCTATCCGCAACCCGAAGCGGCCACCGTCCGCTCCCGGGAACGCCGAATATGATGGGCGGGACGCGCGGGGCGACGTCCCGCGGGCGGTCAGCGGCGCCGCCGGACGCGGCGCCTCCGCAGACACCTGAGAGAATCGGTCCGTGCACATGCCCGAAGCGTTCGACCCCACCACCGCCCCCGCCGCGGCGCCGCGCGTCCTGTCGGGGATCCAGCCCACCGCCGACTCGTTCCACCTCGGCAACTACCTGGGCGCGCTGCGGCAGTGGGTCTCGCTGCAGGACACGCACGAGGCGTTCTACTGCGTCGTCGACCTCCACGCGATCACCGTCGAGCACGACCCGGACGTCCTGCGCCGCCGCAGCAAGGTCGCCGCCGCGCAGCTCCTCGCGATGGGCGTCGATCCGGAGCGCGCCACCGTCTTCGTGCAGAGCCAGGTGCCCGAGCACGCCGAGCTGGCGTGGGTGCTGGGCTGCCTCACCGGGTTCGGCGAGGCCGGGCGGATGACCCAGTTCAAGGACAAGTCCGCCAAGCAGGGCCAGTCGAACACGACCGTGGGCCTTTTCACGTACCCGATCCTCCAGGCCGCCGACATCCTGCTGTACTCGCCGGAGCCCGGGGACGGCGAGCGCGTCCTGCGGGTGCCCGTCGGCGAGGACCAGCGGCAGCACCTGGAGCTGACCCGCACCCTCGCGAACCGCTTCAACCACCGGTTCGGCGACACGTTCGTCCCGCCGGAGGCGTTCATCCCCGAGGGCGCCGCGAAGATCACCGACCTGCAGGAGCCGACCGCCAAGATGAGCAAGTCGGCGTCGTCCCCGCAGGGGATCATCGACGTGCTCGAGGAGTCCGGCCCGATGCGCAAGAAGATCATGCGCGCGGTCACCGACACCGGCACCGAGGTGGTCTACGACGAGGAGAACAAGGCGGGCGTCACGAACCTGCTGCGGATCTTCTCCGCGCTCGACGGCACGCCCATCCCCGACCTCGAGAAGCGGTACGCCGACTCCGGGTACGGCCAGTTCAAGAAGGACCTCGCGCAGGTCGTCCTCGACACCTTCACCCCCATCCGGGAGCGCACGCGGGAGCTGCTGGCCGACGAGGCCGAGCTCGACCGGCTCCTCGCGCTCGGCGCCGACCGCGCCGGGAAGGTCGCCGCACGGACGATGGACACCGTGCGCGAACGCGTGGGATTCGTGGGACGTGGCCGCTGACCGGCCCCGGCCGCCCGGCGCCGGCGACGCCGGCTCCGGGGGACGCGCCACCGAGCGGCCGGTCGCGGACCGGCCGATCGCCGACACCTTCGTGGGCGGCATGGCGGCGGTCCCGCCCCACCCCGACGCCCGCACCATCGGCGTCGCCGTCCCCATCCCGGAGCCGGTCGGGTCCTGGCTGCAGGCGCGCCGCGCGTCCTACGGCGACCCGCTCGCCGGCGCCATCCCCACCCACATCACCCTGCTGCCGCCGACGGAGGTGGACGCGGCCGCGCTCGGCGTGATCGACCGCCACCTGCGCGCGGTCGCCCGCGACGAGCGCCCGTTCGTCATCCGGCTGCGCGGCAGCGGAACGTTCCGCCCCGTCTCCCCGGTGGTGTTCGTGGCCGTCGCTGAGGGGATCAGCGGCTGCGAGCGCCTGCAGGCGCGGGTTTCGTCGGGTCCCCTCGAACGTCCGCTCGCGTTCCCTTACCACCCGCACGTGACGATCGCGCACCACCTGCCCGACGACGTCATGGACCGCGCGTTCAAAGACCTCGCCGACTTCCGCGCCGACTTCGACGTCTGGGGCTTCGCCCTCTACGAGCACGGGCGCGACGGCGTGTGGCGCCCGCAGCGCGACTACCTGTTCGGCGACGCGGCGATCGGCCGCGAGGGCCCCGACACCCCCTGACCTCCGCCCGGACGCCCGGCGGGCCGTCCGGCGCACGTCCGGCGCACGTCCCACGACACCTGGCGGACGGCGCGACGTAACGTTCGGGAAGCGGAGGTCGCCGCACCGCTTTCGGGTGTGCACGGCCGGGTACGTTGCGCATATGCGGCAGGTGATCAACGGGGCGCAAAGGCGCGGCGAGGCCCTCCTCAACGACGGTAAAGACCTGTTGCGCCGCCAGCGCGCGCGCCGGCCGTGGCTCGACCACCAGTTCCGGGCGTTCGGGCGGTACCAGGAGCGGCGCGGCAACCGCCTGGCCGCCGCCCTCACCTGCTACGGGTTCCTGTCGTTCTTCCCGCTGCTCGCGCTCGCGTACGCGCTGCTCGGCTACCTGGTCGGCGTCAGCGACGAGGTGCGCGGCTACTTCGTCGAGGCGATCGACTCGCTGCTGCCCGGCCTGTCCGAGGACCTCCAGGTGCGGCAGATCGCCCAGTCCAAGACGGCCGTGGGCGTGATCGGCCTCGCGGGCCTGCTCGTCACCGGGCTCGGCTGGATCCAGACGCTCCGCGAGTCCCTGCGCGACATGTGGGGCAACGAGCCCGCCGGCGGCGGCAACCCCGTCCTGCTGCGGCTGTGGGACGTCGCCGTGCTCGCGCTGCTCGGCCTCGTCCTGATCTGCGGCATCGCGACCTCGACCGTGACGACCGCCGCGACCGGGACGGTCCTCGGCTGGTTCGGCCTCCAGGACGTCCCCGGCGCCGGCACCGCCCTGCGGCTGCTGTCGCTGGGGATCGCGACGTCGTTCAACGCCGTGATCTTCCTGGTGCTGTTCACCCGGCTGACCGGCGCCCGCGCCCCGTGGCGGAGCATCGCGAGCGGGGCGGTGTTCGGCGCGGTCGGGTTCGAGGTGCTCAAGCAGGTCGCGAGCCTGCTGATCAGCCGCACCACCGAGAACCCGGTCTACGCGTCGTTCGCCGTCCTCGCCGGGCTGATGGTGTGGATGAACGTCGCGTCCCGGTTCGTCCTGTTCGTGGCGGGCTGGACAGCCACCCGGCGCGTCGTCCTCACCGCCGAGGCCGAAGCGGAGGCGTACGACGAGATCGAGGAAGCCGGACAGGACGAGCCGGGGGAGCGGCCGGGTGAGGGCGGGCCGTCCGGCGGGGCCGGGCCCGGGCCGGACGGCGGACGCCCCGGCGGCGCGGCCTACGGGAACGGGTCGTCGCGCCTGCGGCGGCGCAGCACCAGCACGAGCGTCCCGACGGCGAGCACGGCGCCCGCCGCGCCGCCCGCGACCACGACCCAGGTCCGCGACGAGTCGTCCGAGGCCAGGGGCGCGTCCGGCAGGAGGTTGTCGGACTGATCGGCCTTCTTCTCGGCCCCGACGGGCTGGGCCAGCTTCCCGACCGGCTGCGCCTTGCCGTTCGCCGCGAAGCCCCAGTCGAGCAGTTGCGCGGCCAGTTCGGACGGCTGCACCTCGGCGCCCATCAGCGCGATGTAGATGGTGTGACCGTTCCGTTGCGCGGCCGCGACATACGTCTGCTTGGCGGCGATCGTGTAGCCGTTCTTGCCGCCGAGCATCCCCGCGTACTCGTGCCGCTCGCCCGGCAGCAGCCGGTTGTGCGTGTGGATCGGGTAGCCGCCCTTCTTGCCCTGCTTGCGCTCCTTCTTCGTGGGCGGCGCCGGGAAGTCGTGGTCGATCTGGGAGATGTACTCGCGGAAGTCGGCGTTCTTCATGCCCTCCCGCAGGATCAGCACCAGGTCGTACGCCGAGGTGTGCTGCGTCCGGACGTCCAGGCCGAGGTCCTTGTCGAGCCCGTTCGTGGACCCGGCCACCGTGTCGAGCGCGTTGAGCTTCCGCGCGTAGGCGTTCATGTCGGCGAGGGTCTTCTCCACCCCGCCGTTGGCCTCGGCCAGCGCGACGGCCGAGTCGTTCGCCGACATCATCAGCAGCGAGTAGAAGAGGTCGGAGACCTTGTACTTCATCTTGGGGGTCAGGCCGACCTTGGTCCCCTCGACGTTGCACGCCGCCTGGGACGGGCGGACGAGCCGGTCGGCGTCCAGGCGCGGGATGAGCGCCGCGGCGGTCAGCACCTTCATCGTGCTCGCCGGCAGGTGGTGCCCATGGGCGTCCTTGGCGGCCAGCACGTTCCCGGTGGCGCCGTCGGCGACCAGGTAGGACTGCGCCTCGATCTTCGGGAGCTCCGGCACTCCGGGCGTCTCGTCGACCACGATCCCGCGGCTGGTGAGCCGCTGCCCCCCGACCGGGTCCCCCGGCGGGGCCGTGCGCAGCGCCGCCGGACGTCCGGGCTCGGCCCGCGCCGGGACGGGCGGGGCGACGAGGGCCGCCACGGCGACGGGCACCGCGACGGCCGTCGCGGCCCGCCGCAGCCCGCCCTTGCGGGACGGCCGGCCGAGCCGGGCGCGGTCCGGGCGCGGCGGGCGCTCGGGCCTCGGCGGGCTCTCCGGCCGCGGCGGACGCTCCGGCGTCGGGGGCCGGGTGGGACGCGCGGGCTGTCCCGGGCGCGGCGCCTCGTCCGCGCCGCCGTCCTGTCGGTCCGATCGTCCTGAGTGCACGTTCGCGACGCTCCTCGCTTCCGCAGGAGCGCGATCGCCCCCAACCCCCATGACTCCCCCGCAGACTAGGCGACCTTATCCGGCGAAGGGGTACCCGTGCCGGAAACCGGCAAGCCTGCAACACTTGGGACTGAAGGGACGAAGGGTGATTCTTGGTGCGGCAACGGCGACGAGAATCGGTTACAGGCCGTCACGAACCTGAATTTGGGACGGCCTGACTAGTCCGATCGTGGGGTTTCGCGGGCGGGAAAGATGACCGAAAGGGATGGCTCCGGCCCGTGCGACGGCCGCCCGGAAGAGTCAATTGACAGGCAAAGGGCATGGAGACCGGCGAGGCGACGGACACGGGCGCCATCATGGTGAGAACACGTGACCTGGACCGGCGTTTGTCCAGGCTTAAGGACCCGCTGGCTGAATTGCGCCACGTGCCACGCAACGACCTGCAACGATTGTGGACGGAGGTTGGCCGTGGCCATTGACTTCAACGCATCGAACGGGGCTACGCTCGGTATCGAGTGGGAGCTGCAGCTCGTCGATGCGGAGACGAGGCACCTGCGGCAGGACGCCCGCGGTGTGCTCGCCGCACTGCCCGCGCTGAGCGAGGGCGGCGACAACCCCCGGCTCCGGCACGAGCTGATGGAGTCCACGGTCGAGGTCGTGACCGATATCTGCCACACCGTGGGCGAGGCCAAAGCCGACCTGGCCGGCACCCTCGCCGCGCTGCGGTCCGCGGCCGCCGACCGCGGTCTGGCGCTGGCCTGCACCGGCACCCACCCCATCAGCGACTGGCGCGACGCGGTCATGGCCCCGATGCAGCGCTACGCCGACCTCGTCGAGGAGATGCAGTGGCTCGCCCGCCGCATCCAGACGTTCGGCGTGCACGTTCACGTCGGCATCTCCGACGTCGACAAGGCGATCCCCATCGTCAACGCGCTGTCCGCCTACCTTCCGCACTTCCTCGCGCTGACCGCGTCCAGCCCGTTCTGGAGCGGCGGGGACACCGGCCTGGCCTCGTGCCGCGCCGTCGTCTTCGGTCAGCTGCCGACGGCCGGTCCTCCCCACTTGCTGGACGACTGGGCGGCCTTCGAGGATTACATGGACACCCTGCTGCGTTCCGGAACCATCCGGAGCATCAAGGAGGTCTGGTGGGACGTCCGCCCGCACCCGGACTTCGGCACCGTCGAGATCCGGATGTTCGACGGCATCCCCACCCTGCGCGAGGTCGGCATGGCCGCGGCCCTGTGCCAGAGCCTGGTCACGCTCTTCGAGCAGCAGCTCGACCGCGGTTACACGCTGCCGCGGCCGGCCGCGTGGGTGGTGCGCGACAACAAGTGGCGCGCCACCCGGTACGGGCTCGACGCCATCGTGATCACCGACGACCGCGGGCACACCGTCCCGCTGCGCGACGACCTGTACGAGCTGATCCGCGAGCTGGAGCCGGTCGCCGACCGGCTCGGCTGCGCGGAGGAGCTGAAGGTGGCCGGCGAGGTGCTCGACCACGGCGCCCCGTACGAGCGCCAGCGGGCCGTCCGCGCCGACGGCGGCTCGCTGGAGGACGTCGTGGACGTCGCGATCACCGAACTCGCCGAGGACCGGTTCGTCACGCTCGGGGAGGTCTCCCGTGGGGCCTGACCGGCCGCCCGGCCCCGCCGACCCCGGCCCCGGGGACGGCCGGGGGAGCGGACCGGGCGGCGCACCGGACGGCCCTCCCGCCGGAGGCGGGCTGAACGGGACGGCGGGGATCGGCGAACACTCAGGTAAGGACCGGGACGGTACGCGGAAGCACGGGAAGGGCCGCGCGGACCGCGCGGACCGAGAGAACCGTCCAGACGACATCGAGACCACCCGGCGGAGGCCCTTCGGCTCCGCCGTCGCGCAGGGGGCGCAGATGACCCACCCGGGACCCGGGGTGATGCCCGGCCTCGAACCACCGACCGCCGGCCCGGAGGGCCGCGACCGCCCGTCCGGGACCGGCCGCGCACCCGGCGCCGGCCGCGACGCGGCCCGCGACGCCGCGCCCGGCACCGCCGGCGACCCCGCGGCGCCCGCCGCCGCGCCCTCCGCCGCCGGCCCCGTCCCGTCGGGCGCCGCCGGCGCGGGCGCCCCGGTCGTGCTCGGCGGCGCCGCCCTCCAGCCGCAGCTCGACGGGTTCCTCGACCGGCACGAGGGCGAGCTCGTCTCGTTCCGCCGCGACCTGCACATGCACCCGGAGCTGGGCTACAGCGAGCACCGCACCACCCGCAAGATCGTCGACCGGCTGCGCGCGGCCGGGCTGAAGCCGCAGGTCCTCCCGCGCGGCACCGGCCTGTTCTGCGACATCGGCCCCGCCGACGGCGGCACGGTCGCGCTGCGCGCCGACATCGACGCGCTGCCGCTGCAGGACGAGAAGGAGGACGCCCCGTACCGCTCGACGGTCCCGGGCGTCGCGCACGCCTGCGGCCACGACGTCCACACGACGATGCTGCTCGGCGCCGGGCTGTTCCTCGCGCAGCAGGCCGAGGCGGGCCTGCTGCCGGGCCGCGTCCGGCTGCTGTTCCAGCCCGCGGAGGAGGTCCCGGGCGGCGCGCTGGACGTGATGGCGGCGGGCGGCCTCGTCGGCGTCGACCGCGCGTTCGCGCTGCACTGCGACCCGCGCATCGAGGTCGGCCAGCTCGGGCTGCGCACCGGGCCGATCACCGCGGCCTGCGACAAGGTGTACGTGAAGGTCACCGGGCCCGGCGGGCACACCGCGCGCCCGCACCTGACCGCCGACCTCGTGTACGCCCTCGCCAAGATCGTCACCGAGCTGCCGTCGGCGCTGTCCCGCCGCGTCGACCCGCGCTCCAGCCTGTCGCTGGTGTGGGGCCGGGTGTCGGCCGGGTCGGTCGCGAACGCGATCCCCGACGACGGCGTCGCCGAGGGGACCGTCCGCTGCCTCGACGACCAGGCGTGGCACGCGGCGCCCGACATGATGAAGGCGCTGCTGCGGTCGGTCGCGTCCGCCTACGACGTCGAGGCGTCGCTGGAGTACGTCCGGGGCGTCCCCCCGACGGTGAACGAGGCGACGAGCGTCCAGATGTTCCGGGACGCCGCCGCGCAGGTGATGGACGAGGAGGGCGTCGTGCCCACCCCGCAGAGCCTCGGCGGCGAGGACTTCGGCTGGTACCTGGAGGCGGTGCCCGGCGCGCTCGCCCGGCTCGGCGTCCGCGCCCCCGGCTCGCCCGTCGAGTACGACCTGCACCGCGGCGACTTCGACGTGGACGAGCGCTGCGTCGCCGTCGGCGTCCGGGTGCTGAGCGCCACCGCGCTGACCGCGCTGTGGGAGGGCGGGCGGCCCGGCGACGGCGAGCCGATCGAGGGCGCCGCCCTCACCTGACCGTCCTCGCCCGTCCTCGCCCGCCGGCCGCCGCGCCGTCGATGACCTGTGGCGACTTGTCTACGCGTTGGTAACGGAGCTGTTGCGAAACCGCGCACTCTGGCGGTTTTGCACGATTTCCGAGGTAGCGTCCCATCGTTTTCGGCGGCCGGTCCGGTCGCCACCGTGGTGGGGATCGGAAGGAGCGCTACCTTGCGCCGTGGATTCAGAAGGACGCTCGTCGCCGTGACCAGCGCGGCGCTGATGCTCAGCGCGTCCGCGTGCGGCGGCAAGACGGCGGAGGACGGCGGCGGCGAGGGCGGCGACAACGCCCTCAAGGTCGGGCTGGCCTTCGACATCGGCGGTCGCGGGGACCAGTCGTTCAACGACTCGGCCGCCGCGGGCCTCGACCGGGCCGCCAAGGAACTCAAGATCGAGACCGAGGAGATCTCGGCCAAGCCGGACGAGCCGGACTCCGACAAGGAGTCCCGCCTGCGGCTGCTCGCGAACCAGGGCTACAACCCGATCATCGGCGTCGGGTTCGCCTACACCGCGTCGGTGAACAAGGTCGCGAAGGAGTTCCCCGAGACCAAGTTCCTCGTCGTGGACGCCGACGGCTGCAAGGTCGAGGGCGACAACGTCGGCGCGGCCTGCTTCGCCGAGGAGGAGGGCTCGTTCCTCGTCGGCGCCGCCGCCGCGCTCACCTCCGAGACCGGCAAGATCGGCTTCATCGGCGGCGTGAACGTCCCGCTCATCCAGCGCTTCGAGGCCGGGTACGAGGCCGGGGCGAAGGAAGTGAAGCCCGACACCGAGGTGCTGGCGAAGTACCTGACCCAGCCGCCGAACTTCAACGGCTTCAAGGACGTCAGCCTCGGCAACGAGGCCGCCAAGGGCATGCTCGACGACGACGCCGACGTCATCTACCACGCCGCGGGCGGCGCCGGCATCGGCGTCATCAAGACCGTCGGCGGCGCCAAGAAGTGGGCCGTCGGCGTGGACGCCGACCAGTACAACCAGCCCGCGCTGGCCGGGGTCAAGGACCAGATCCTCACCTCCATGGTGAAGAAGGTCGACCTCGCGGTGTACGACTTCGTCAAGAGCGTCTCGGACGAGACCTTCAAGGCGGGCCCGAAGGAGTACAACCTCGCCAACGACGGCGTCGGCTACGCCACCTCCGGCGGCCACGTCGACGAGATCAAGGCGAAGCTCGAGGAGCTGAAGAAGGGCATCATCGCCGGCGAGATCAAGGTCCCGGCCGGCGCCTGACGCGCCCCCGGCACCGGGCGCCGCCCGCGCGGCGGCGTCCGGTGCCCCCCTACCGCCCTGACCCAGGGTCGTCTTTCACCGAGCACGTTCGAGGCAGGAGAAGCGCCCGTGCCCGACCAGGTGCCGGCCGTGCGGCTGGCGTCGATCACCAAGCGGTTCCCCGGCGTGGTGGCCAACCGCGACGTCGACCTCACGATCGAGCGCGGCGAGGTGCACGCGCTGTGCGGCGAGAACGGCGCCGGCAAGTCGACCCTCATGAAGATCCTCTACGGCATGCAGCGGCCGGACGAGGGCACCATCGAGATCGACGGCGAGGCGGTGTCGCTGCGCGGCCCGGGCGACGCGATCGCCCGCGGCATCGGCATGGTGCACCAGCACTTCAAGCTGGCCGACAACCTCACCGTGCTGGAGAACGTCATCCTCGGCGCCGAACCGAAGCGGTTCGGCCGGATCGACTTCGCCGCCGCCCGCGCGAAGATCACCGAGATGTCGAAGACGTACGGCCTGCGCGTCGACCCCGACGCGCTGGTCGAGAAGCTCGGCGTCGGCGAGCGGCAGCGCGTCGAGATCCTCAAGGTGCTGTACCGGGGCGCGCGCGTGCTGATCCTGGACGAGCCGACCGCCGTGCTCGTCCCGCAGGAGGTCGACGAGCTGTTCGGCAACCTGCGGGAGCTGCGGGCCGAGGGCCTGACCGTGCTGTTCATCTCGCACAAGCTGGACGAGGTCCTGTCGGTCGCCGACACGATCTCGGTGATCCGGCGCGGCACCACGGTCGCCACCCGCCTCGACCCGCGGGAGGTCACGTCCCGCCGGCTGGCCGAGCTGATGGTGGGCTCGGAGCTGCCCACCCCGGAGCTCCGCGACTCCACCGCGACCGATCGGGTCCAGCTCGACGTCGGCGGGCTGACCGTGCTCACCCCCGAGGGGCGCCCGCTGGTGGACGGCGTCTCGCTGCGGATCCGCCGCGGCGAGATCGTCGGTCTCGCCGGGGTCGAGGGCAACGGGCAGTCCGAGCTGATCGAGGCGGTCATGGGCATCCGCACCGTGGACGCCGGCACGATCCGCTTCGGCGACGACGACATCACGCACTGGCCGACGCGCCGCCGCCGCGAGGCCGGCATCGCCTACATCCCCGAGGACCGGCACCGGCACGGGCTGATCCTCGAGGGCGCCCTGTGGGAGAACCGCGTCCTCGGCCACCAGACGCGCCCCCCGAACGTCCGCGGCCCGTGGATCGACCGGCGCGGCGCGCGCCGCGACACCACCCGCATCGTCCGCGACTACGACGTGCGGACCCCGGGCATCGACGTCCCCGCCGCCGCGCTGTCCGGCGGCAACCAGCAGAAGCTCATCGTCGGCCGGGAGATGTCCGGCGACCCCCGCCTGCTGATCGCCGCCCACCCCACCCGCGGCATCGACGTGGGCGCCCAGGCCGCCATCTGGGACCACCTGCGGCGCGCCCGCGCCGCGGGCCTCGCCGTCCTGCTGATCAGCGCCGATCTAGAGGAACTCATCGGAATGTCCGACACCCTGCACGTGATCCTGCGGGGGCGGCTGGTCGCGGAGGTCGACCCGCGCACCGTCACCCCCGAGGACCTCGGCTCCGCCATGACCGGCGCCGGAGCCTCCGCATGAGCGACGAGAAGGACCCGGAACACCCGGCCCCCCCGGCCGACACCCCGGACCGGCCCGCCCCCCAGAAGCCGGAGGCGGCCGAGGAGCCGGACGCGGCCGAGGCCGAGCGCGGTGAGTCGTCGGCGCCCGAGGGGCCGGAGGACGTGCCCGCCTGGAAGGCGATCCTCCAGGGCAAGGGGCCGCGCGGGCTCGCGCTCAAGTTCGGCGCGCCGCTCGTGGCGCTGCTGATCTCGCTCGTCATCACGATGATCCTGCTGCGGGTCACCGGCGCCGACCCGTTCTCGGCCGTGCAGAGCATGGTCGAGTACGGGACGACCGACAACTCGATCGTCGACATCCTGAACCGGGCGACGCGCTACTACCTGTCGGCGGTGGCGGTCGCGATCGGGTTCCGGATGGGCCTGCTGAACATCGGCGTGGACGGCCAGTACCGGCTCGCCGCGTTCCTCGCGGCGGCGCTGGGCGGGGCGCTCACCCTGCCCGCGCCCCTCGGCCAGTTCTTGGTGATCGTCGCGGCGATGGTCGTCGGCGGGGTGTGGGCCGCGATCGCGGGCGTCCTCAAGGTGACGCGCGGCGTCAGCGAGGTGCTGTCGACGATCATGCTGAACGCGATCGCGACCGGCCTGATCGCGTACCTGCTGCACAAGGACCGGCTCGCCGAGGTGAGCCCCGGCAGCAACAACATCGCGACGCCGCAGATCCCCGAGGACGGGCGGGTCGGCCCGCTGAACGGGTTTCTCGCGTCGATCGGCATCGACCTGCCCGGCCAGGTGTACGGGCTGCTGCCGCTCGCGGTCGTCATCGGCGTCGTGTTCTGGATCGTCATCAACTTCACGCGGTTCGGGTTCGACCTGAAGGTGTCGGGCCTGTCGCCGTCGGCGGCGCAGGCCAGCGGCGTCAGCGCCCGCCGCATGATCGTCATCACGATGGTCATGTCGGGGGCGATCGCGGGCCTGATCGGGATGCCGGAGCTGCTCGGCGCCTCCTACGAGTACTCGCTGAACTTCCCGGCGGGGCTCGGCTTCACCGGCATCACGGTCGCGCTGCTCGGCCGCAACCACCCGTTCGGCATCGCGCTCGCGGCGCTGCTGTTCGCGTTCCTCGACCAGAGCTCGGACGTGCTGCAGGCGGTGGACGTGCCGAAGGAGATCGTCGGGGTGATGCAGGGCGTCGTCGTCCTGACCGTCGTGATCGTGTACGAGCTGATGCGGCGCTGGGAGATCCGGCTGCAGCAGCGGGCCGTGGCCGTCGAGCTGGCCACGGGCCACGACCTCGCGGCCGAGACCTCGGGGAGCGCGAAGTGACCGTCACGCAGGCCGACCGCGCCGCCGCCGCGAAGAGCGGCGGCCGCCGCCTCCGCTGGCCGCACTACCTGCTGATCGCCGCCGGGCTGCTGGTGCTGCTGTCGCTCGTCCGGACCCTGGACGGCGCGAACGACCTGACGTCCAGCGGGACGGTCGGGGCCGCGCTGCGGCTCGCCGTGCCGATCTTCCTCGCCGGGCTCGGCGGCCTGTGGGCGGAGCGCTCCGGTGTGATCAACATCGGGCTCGAGGGCATGATGATCCTCGGGACGTGGGCGGGCGCCTGGGCCGGGTACCAGTGGGGCCCGTGGGTCGGCGTCGCGGTCGGCATCCTCGGCGGCGCCCTCGGCGGGCTGCTGCACGCCATCGCGACCGTGACGTTCGGCGTGGACCACATCGTGTCCGGTGTCGCGATCAACATCCTGGGGCTCGGCCTCACGCAGTTCCTCGCGGGCATGCTGTTCGCGACGGAGGAGGCGAAGGCGCTCGGCGGCGGCGAGCGGCAGTCCCCGCCGATCGACTCGATCTCGACGCTGACGGTGCCGATACTGTCCGGCGGCGAGGTGTTCGGGTGGAAGAGCCCGGACGTCCTCGGCTCCATCGAGAAGCACCATTGGTTCTTCGTGTCCGACCTCGCGGGCATCCTGCGCGGCGTGACGAGCGACGTGTCGGCGCTGACGGCGGTCGCGCTGCTGCTGATCCCGCTGTCGTTCTTCGTGCTGTGGCGGACGTCGTTCGGCCTGCGCGTCCGGTCCTGCGGCGAGGACCCGTACGCGGCGGAGTCGCTCGGCGTGTCGGTGTACCGGATGAAGTACGCGGCCGTGATCATCTCGGGCGGGCTGTCCGGGATGGCGGGGGCGTTCCTCGTCACGGTCGCGGCGAACTCCTACCAGGACGGCCAGACGAACGGGCGCGGCTTCATCGGCCTCGCCGCGATGATCTTCGGGAACTGGCGGCCGGGCGGGCTCACCGCGGGGTCGCTGCTGTTCGGCTACACCGACGCGATGAACGTGCGCGGCGGCGGCAGCTCGGTGCACGCGCTGCTGCTGTTCACGGCGATCCTGCTGATCGGCGCCGCGGTCTGGCAGGCGGTGCGGGCCGGGCGGCTGCGCCCGGACGCCGCGACGGACGCGGCGCGCCGCGCCGTGCGCCGCGCGTACGTCGCGTCCGGTGCGGCGCTCGTGTCGGCGCTGGCGCTGCTCGCGTGGTTCCTCCTGAGCGACACCGTCCCGGGCGAGCTGGTGTCGTTCACCCCGCACCTGATCACGCTGCTGGTGCTGGCGCTGTTCAGCCAGCGGCTGCGGATGCCGGCGGCCAACGGGCTCAGGTTCCGCAAGGGCGAGGCGCGCTGACCGGTGACCGGAGCGGAGCGGAGGGCGCCGGCCGGCGCCCGCCGCGGGGAGGAACCCTCTGCGAAAATGCGCCCCATGGAGATCGACTGGCCCGTCCTGCGCGGTGCCGCGCGGGAGGCGATGGAGCGCGCCTACTGCCCGTACTCGGGGTTCCCCGTGGGCGCGGCCGCGCTGGTGGACGACGGACGCGTGATCACCGGCTGCAACGTGGAGAACGCGTCGTACGGGGTCGGGCTGTGCGCGGAGTGCTCGCTCGTCTCGGCCCTGCACGGGCCGGGGAAGTCGGCGGCGCCGCGGCTGGTCGCGGTCGCCGTCGTCGACCGGAGCGGCGACCCGCTGATGCCGTGCGGGCGCTGCCGCCAGCTGCTGTGGGAGCACGGCGGCCCGGGGCTGCTGCTGGAGACGGTCCGGGGCGTCCTGCCCATGTCGGACGTCCTGCCCGACGCGTTCGGCCCCGACGACCTCGCCACCCGCTGACCGTTCGAACAGAGAGGACCACGTGGACGCCATCGATGTCATCCGCGTCAAGCGGGACGGCGGCGAGCTCGCCCCGGACCAGATCGACTGGGCGGTCGACGCCTACACCCGCGGCGCCATCGCCGAGGAGCAGATGTCGGCCCTCGCGATGGCGGTCCTGCTCAACGGCATGACGCGGGCGGAGGTGGCCCGCTGGACGGAGGCGATGATCGCCTCCGGGGAGCGGATGGACTGGTCGGCGCTGGACCGGCCCACCACCGACAAGCACTCCACCGGCGGCGTCGGCGACAAGATCACGCTGCCGCTGGCACCGCTGGTCGCGGCGTGCGGCGCGGCCGTCCCGCAGCTGTCCGGGCGCGGGCTCGGGCACACCGGCGGGACGCTGGACAAGCTGGAGTCGATCCCCGGCTGGCGGGCGTCCCTCACGAACGCCGAGATGCTGGACGTCCTGCGCGCGTCGGGCGCCGTGATCTGCGCGGCCGGGACGGGCCTGGCGCCCGCCGACCGGAAGCTGTACGCGCTGCGGGACGTCACCGGCACCGTCGAGTCGATCCCGCTGATCGCGTCGTCGATCATGTCGAAGAAGATCGCCGAGGGGACGGGCGCGCTGGTCCTGGACGTCAAGGTCGGTTCGGGCGCGTTCATGAAGACGCCGGAGTCGGCGCGCGAGCTCGCCGAGACGATGGTCGCGATCGGCGCCGACCACGGCGTCCGCACGGTCGCGCTGCTCACCGCGATGGACCGTCCGCTCGGCAACGCGGTCGGCAACGCCCTGGAGGTCGCCGAGTCGGTCGAGGTGCTCGCGGGCGGCGGGCCGTCCGACGTCGTCGAGCTGACCGTGGCGCTCGCCCGGGAGATGCTCGACGCCGCCGGGATCGCCGGCCCCGACCCGGCCGACGCCCTCCGCGACGGCTCCGCGATGGACGTGTGGCGCCGGATGATCGCCGCGCAGGGCGGCGACCCCGACGCGCCGCTGCCCGCGGCGGCCGTCACGCACACGGTGACCGCGCCCGCGTCGGGCGTCCTGACCCGCCTGGACGCCTACGGCGTGGGCGTCGCGGCCTGGCGGCTCGGCGCCGGACGGGCCCGCAAGGAGGACCCGGTGTCGTTCGGCGCCGGGATCACCTGCCACGCCAAGCCGGGGGACACGGTGACCGAGGGGCGGCCGCTCCTCACCCTGCACACCGACGACGAGGCGCGCGTCGCGCGCGCCCTGGAGGCGCTCGACGGCGCCTGCGAGATCGTGCCCGGCGGCACGCCCGACCTGCACCCGCTCGTCCTCGGCAAGATCGGCTGACGGATTGGGAACGGGCGCGGCGGGAACCGTCCCCCCGTGCCCGTCGCGATCCTCGCCGCCGTCCTGGCCGGCGCCTGCTTCGCCCTCGCCGGCGTGCTGCAGCAGCGCGCCGCCAGCGCCCGCCCGTCCCGGGAGGCCATGTCGGTGCGGCTCCTCGGCCGCCTCGCCCGGGACCGGACGTGGCTGTTCGGCATCGCGTTCGCCGTCGCCGCGTACGGGTTCCAGATGCTCGCGCTGGCGTTCGGCCCGCTGGCCCTCGTCCAGCCGCTGATCGTCACCGAGCTGGTCTTCGCGATCCCGCTGTCGGTGTGGCTCTACCACCTGCGGATGGGCGCCCGCGAATGGTACGGCGCGCTCGCCGTCGCCGGGGGCCTCGCGCTCGCGCTCGTCGCCGCCGACCCGCGCGGCGGCGAGCATCCCGTCCCGCTGGGGGAGTGGCTGCTGACGCTCGCCGCGGTCCTCGCCGCGACCGCCGTCGCCCTCACCGCCGCCCGGTACGCGGGCGAGCTGCCCCGCGCGTCGCTCATCGCGCTCGCCGCGGGCCTCGTCATGGGCACCCAGTCGGTGCTGCTCGCCGCGACCGTCGGCAAGATCGAGAAGGGGGTCGTGGCGCTGTTCGCGTCCTGGCAGACGTACGTGCTGGTGATCGCCAGCATCGGCGGGCTGGTCCTGATCCAGAGCGCGTTCCAGGCCGGGCCGCTCGCCGCCACCATGCCGGTGATCGACTCGACCGAGCCGGCCGTCGCCGTCACCCTCGGCATCCTGCTGTTCGACGAGCGGATCCGCCTCGGGCTGCTGCCGTCCGGCGTGACCGTCCTCGGGATCGCGATCCTGTTCACCGGCATCGCCGCGCTCGACACGTCCCCGCTGCTGCACGCGCTGCACCGTCAGGAGATCGCGCGCCGCCCCTCCTGACGTCCCGCCGTCTCCTGCCACACCGGCAGCAGGTCCTCGGCGAGCACCCGGCTCCACGACCGGTGCCGCCGCCGCGACGTCGCGAGCGCCGCGCGGCCCAGCGCCGCCCGGCGGGCCGGGTCGCCGGCCAGCGCCGCGAGCTCGCGGGCCCAGCCCGCCGGGTCGTCCCGCCGCACCACGACGCCGTCCCGTCCGGGCGCCGCCAGCCACGTCGTCGTCAGCGCCACCTCGGGCAGCACCACCGGCAGCCCGCACGCCATCGCCTCCGCCACCACGTTGCCGATCGTCTCGCTGCGGGACGGGAACGCGAGGACGTCGCAGCCCGCGTACACCTCCGCGAGGTCGTCCTGCCCGAGCCTGCCGAGCAGCGTGACGCCGTCGCCGAGCAGCGCCGCCAGCGGCCCGGCGGCCGCGCCGGACCCGGCGACGACGAGCCGCGCGTCCCGCCCGTCCGCGCGCAGCCGCCGCACCGCCTCGCCCGCCACCATCACCCGCTTGGACGCGTCGACCCGCCCGGCGAACAGGACGAGCGTCTCCGCGGCGCCGAACCCGTGCCGCGCGGCGAGCCGCGCCCGCGCCGCCGGATCGGGCCGGAACCGTCCGAGGTCGACGCCCCGGCCGAGCAGCGACACCCGGCCCGGCCCCACCACCGCCTCGACCTCGCCGCGCTCCGGCGCCGTCGCGACGAGCACCCGGTCGCACGCCCGCAGCAGCCGGTCCCGGCGCCGCCGGGCCAGCGCCGCGGCCGCCCCCGCGACCGCCTCCGGCGCCCGCAGCTGCCGCAGGTACGCGGCCGTCAGCACCGGCACGTCGGTGTGGAGCGAGCACACCATCCCCGGCCGTTCGGGCAGCCGCCCCGCCAGCCGGACGGCCGTGCCCGCGAACGCGAACGCGTGCGTCAGATGCCAGACGTCGTGCTTGCGCAGCCGCACCGCCAGCCCCGGGTGGTAGGGCGCCAGGTCCGTCGCGTCGACCCCGCCCAGCAGCCGCGCCAGCGGCCCGTCGCCCAGCATGGGACGCAGCGTGACGAACCGGACGGTGTCCGACAGCGGCTCGACCCCGTCCCGCGCGCCCAGCACGTACAGCGTGAGGTCGACGCCCGGATCGTCCCGCGCCGCCGCCTCCGCGAACCGCTCCCAGCACTTCACGTGGCCGCCCGCCCCGGCGTCGCGCCGCAACTCCACCAGGACCGCGACGGACGTCCTCATGCTCCGCGCTCCAGCGTCCGCTCGTACGCCACCGCGGCCTTCGCCAGCACCCACACCCCGACCGTCATGACCAGCAGCCCCGCCGCCTCGATCCCCAGCCACTGCGGCGCCACCCGGACCGTGCCGCCCAGCACGCCCAGCCCGATCGCGAGCCCCGCCAGCGGCTCCACCGCCGCCAGCGGCGGGTACGACGCCTCCAGCGGCTCCAGCTTGAACGCGCTCTGCAGCAGCAGCGTCCCCGTGATCGCCACCGCCGCCACCGCGTACGGCGACCAGTGCAGCAGCATGGCGACCGGCCCGTGGTCGAACAGCCGCCCCATCGCCGTGTCCGTCAGCGCCGACTGGAGCCCGAACAGCATCCCCGCGCCGACACCGAGCACCGGCGCCTCCTTCTCCGGCGCCAGGTGCCGCGCCAGCTTCACCAGCCCGCCCGTGATCAGCCCGACCAGCCCGACGATCAGCAGCCAGATCCAGATCGGCGCGTCGGTCGACTCGCCTTCCTCCGGACGGCCCGCCACCAGGAACGCCCCGAGCCCGCCGGAGATCGCGATCGCGCCGCCCCACTCCCGTCCGGTCAGCCGCCGCCGCTCCCACGTCGCGGCGATCGGCAGCGCGAACAGCAGCCGCGTCACCAGCAGCGGCTGCACCAGCGCCACCCCGCCCTTGCCGAGCGCCAGCGCGCTCAGGACGTTGCCGACCACGGCCGTCCCGACCCCCACCAGCCACAGCCGCTGCCGCACCAGGTACCACAGCAGCCGCCAGTGCAGCACCATGCCCTCGGGCGCGCGGGACGCCGCCCGCTGCTGGACGGCCGACCCCAGCCCGAACAGCGCGGCCGCCCCGAGAGCGAGCACGTACACCACGCATCGCCGCTACCCCGCCCGTCCGCTCGCACACCTGCGCCACCTGCGGCGCCATGCGTCCGCCCGCGCCGTGGCGTAAGGTCGACGCCCGTGATCGACGAGACCCGCAGCGCCTACGACGCAGTCGCCCCCCTGTACGCCGAACTCTTCAGCGACGTCCGGCGGCACCATCCCGTCGACCGGGCGTTCGTCGCCGCGTTCGCCGAGACCGTCGAGGGCCCGGTGGCCGACGTCGGGTGCGGCCCCGGCCACTACACGGCGCACCTGCGCTCCCTCGGCGCGGACGCCTTCGGCATCGACCTGTCGCCCGCGATGGTCGCCCACGCCCGCGCCGCCCACCCCGGCATCCGCTTCGAGGAGGGCACGATGACCGCCCTGGACGTCCCGTCCGCGTCGGTCGGCGGCGTCCTGGCCTGGTACTCGACCATCCACGCGGACCCGGACGACGTCCCGGCGATCCTCGCGGAGTTCCACCGGGTCCTCGCCCCCGGCGGCCACGTCCTGCTCGGCTTCTTCGCGGGCGCCGACACCCCGGTCCCGTTCGACCACAAGGTCGCGCGGGCCTACCGGTGGCCCGCCGACCACCTGGCCGCGCTGCTGCGCGACGCCGGTTTCGCGGAGACGGCGCGCGCGTCGCGCCGTTCCACGCCCGAGGAGCGCCCGTTCGACCTGGCCGCGATCCTCGCCCGGAAGAGCTGACTCAGCCCAAGAACGGCGGGCCGCCCTGCGTCGACGCCCACACCCACACGTAGACGAGGAACGCGACCCCGAGCAGCCCCACCAGCAGCGGCCAGCTGGGCCGGTGCACGCGATGCCTGGCCATGCTCACCACCTCCTCCGGGAGGGATGTCACCGCCACCGGAAAGCGACAATCCCCGACAAATGCAAACAATGGCGCCCAAGACCTCCGGCCGGCGGCGGGCGCCTGCGTTTGGTGATGCGGAAAGTATTTATTTAGTTACATAGCGTGAAGGTCGGGGAAGTCTCGGGGCGCACGAAGCAAACCCGACGAAAGGACTCGATCATGCGCAGGATCTTCGCGGCCCTGGTGCTCGCCACCGGGGCGACGCTCGCCGCGCTCGTGGGCCTCGCCGCCACGGCGTCCGCCGCCCCCGTGCCCGTGAGCCACCAGCACGCGCACGTCTGCAGCCATCACCGCAGCGGGCCCTGCGACGACAAGGGCCAGGGAAAGAACTGGGGCCACGGCAAGGGGCACGGCAAGCCCTGGAAGCACGACAAGGGGCATGGGCACGACAAGGGGCATGGCAAGGGGCACGACAAGGGCCACCACGGTAAGAAGCACCACGGCAAGGACAAGGGGCACCACGGCTTCGACTTCCTGGGCGCGCTCTTCGGCTGGTTCTGACCCCTGCCGGACGAGTGGTGCGGGCCGCTGGCCGAGGACGCGCACGCCTCCGTCCAGCGGCCGCCGCCGGGCCGTTCCGCGCCGGACGGACGGCGGCTCTGGCACACTCGGCCGATGCGGCTGATCGACGCTTCCGGCCACGGCGTGGAGTTGCGCGTCACCGGCTACCAGTTCCCCGACGACCCCGCCCGGCGGTACAGCTGGCACATGGTGGAGGGGTCAGCGACCTGCCCGGAGGGGGCGTGGACGTTCCGCTACCCCGCGCTGACGTGCGACGACTCGCCCCACGTCGCGGTCTGGCTGCGCCGCGCCGCCCGCTCGGCGGACGCGCCCGCGGACGCCGGGCCGCCCGCCGGCCTCCGCTTCACCGAGCCCAACCTCACGCTCGCCGTCGCCGGTCGCTCGTCCGGCCTGGTGACGCTGGACGTCGGCCTCGACCTCGAGTTCTCCCCGCCGTGGGACCACCGGCACCGCGCGGGCGACCCGTACGTCGTCCGGTGCCGGCTGGCGCCCCGGCGGATCGAGGAGGCCGCGGGCGACTGGGAGCGCGAGATCGCCCCGTATCCGAACGGTCCCGGCACGCCCGCCCCGGCCGGGGACGCGTGACGCCGGGGAGCCGTCAGTCCGGTTCGTCCGCCTCCGGCGCCTTCCCCGGCCAGACGGTGGTCAGGACGGGCCAGATCAGGCTGTAGACGAGCACCTTCGTGAGCGGGTTGAGCCAGACGAGCAGCGGCGCCCCCGTGCCGAGGCCGCCGACGAGCACGACGAGCCCGAACATCAGGGCGGCGCTCAGCGCGTAGGCGAGCAGGAACCGGAGCCAGGACGTCCAGGCGTCCACGACGGCGGCGCGCCCGTGGAGCTTCGGCGGGGGCGGCGGCGGATCCTCGCCGAAGCGGCGGGCGAACCGCGCGTCGGCCCACCGGACCGTGCGGTGCCCGTACACGATGGTGATGCCGAGGTAGGCCGCCGACAGCCCGTGCCAGACGGTCGGTTCGGCGCCGTCGCGGATGCTGAGGACGGTCGCCGCGAGCAGCACGACGTCGATCAGCGGGACGCACAGCAGCAGGACGCCGCCGAGCGTGCGCCGCCCGGCCGCGTAGCGGGCCGCGAGGCCGCCGACGAGGAAGGCCCAGAAGAGCACGTCGCAGGCGAGGACGAGATACAGCACGGCGGTCCCCCGGTGACGGCGAAACGATCTTCTTCTGGACCTTCCAGAAGATACGTCGGCGGCGCAGGTGCCCGCTACGCGGTGGTCGGCTGTCCGCAGGCCGCGGCGATGGCGGCCGGGTCCCAGTAGAAGGGGCGGCATTCGAGCATGCGGCCGTCCCGGACGGCGATCCACTGCAGGATCTCCGTCTCGACCTCCCGCCCGGTCGCCCGCGCGCGGAACCGGACCCGGCTGCGCACCACCACGGTGTCCCGGCCGCCCTGGTGCTCCTGCTCCAGGAACTCCATCGCCTCCCAGACCTCGCTGAACCGCGCGAAGAACCGTTCCATGCCGTCGTGGCCGCGCCAGGTCCCCGTGCCGGTGAACGGCAGGCCGGGTGCCTGGTGCAGCACCACCTCGGGGTCCAGCCAGGCCGCGACCGCGCCGTAGTCGGCCTTCCCGTAACCGCCCGCGGCCACGTAGGCGGCCTCGGCCGCGTAGATGTTCCGCATGACGTCCCAAGCGTCCATCGTCCGCTCCTCTCGCAGGTGACCCTCGGGGAACACCGGGCTCGCGGGTCCGGTTGCGGGACGCGACGGTTCGATCGGCGCCGAAACGATCCGGGCGTACGGTCGGGGCGTGAACTTCCACGATCTGCACCGCGGGGAGCGTCCGCTGCTGCTGCCGAACGCGTGGGACGTCGCGTCCGGCGCGGCGCTGGCGGCGGCCGGGTTCGCCGCGGTCGGCACCACCAGCCTCGGTGTCGCGGCGGCGGCCGGGAAGGCCGACGCGACCGGCGGCACCCGGGCCGAGACGGTCGCGCTCGCGCGGCGGCTGGCGCGGCTGCCGGTGCCGGTGACCGTCGACGTCGAGGGCGGCTTCTCGGACCGTCCGGACGAGGTCGCCGCGCTGGTGGCCGAACTGGGCTCGTTCGGGGTGGCCGGGGTGAACATCGAGGACGGGCGCCCCGGCGGCCTCGCCCCGGTGCGGGACCTGGCGGCGGTCGTTGCGGCGGTGAAGCGCGCGGCGCCCGGCGTGTTCGTGAACGCCCGCACGGACACGTACTGGCTCGGCGGCGACCGTCCGTCGCTCGGCGAGACGCTCCGGCGCGTGCGGGCCTACGCGGAGGCGGGGGCCGACGGCGTGTTCGTCCCCGGCATCGCGGACGACGCCGACATCGCCGCCGTGGTCGCGGCGGCGGGCGTCCCGCTGAACGTCCTGCACCTGCCGGGCCGCACCGACTACGCGCGGCTGGCGGAGCTGGGCGTGGGCCGGGTGAGCTGCGGGTCGCTGCCGTTCCGCGCGGCGCTGCACGCGGCCGTGTCCAGCGCGCTCGGCGTCGCGGGCGCGGCGCCCCCCGCGGACGTCCCGACGTACGACGACGTCGTGCGCCTGGTCGCCGCGGCCTCGTCCTGACCCGCCGCCCCGGGTAAGGGTGATGTCACCAGGGCGTTACCCAACGTGCGATACACGCGTATTGTGCATTGAACGCTTGTATCGGAGAATCGGGGCGTGACCGAGCTGCGCGAGCGGGACGCCGAGGACCTGACGGCCCGCGCGCGCATCCGCGACGCGGCGCTGCGCGAGTTCGCCGAGCACGGCGTGAACGGCGCGACGATCCGCGGGATCGCGCGGGCGGCCGGGGTGTCGCCGGGGCTGGTGCAGCACCACTTCGGCTCCAAGGAGGCGCTGCGCCGGGCCTGCGACGAGCACGCCGTCGAGACCCTCCGGCGCACGAAGCTGGAGGGGCTGCGGGGCGGGATCGGCAGCCCGGACTTCACCGCGGCGGCGCTGGACGAGGTACTGCCGCTCCAGCGCTACCTCGCCCGCGCGCTGGTGGACGGCTCGCCGGGGGCGGCCGAGCTGTTCGACGACGCGGTCGCGGTGAGCAAGGAGATGCTCGACGGCGACGTCCCGGGCCTGGCCCCGCCGAAGACCGCCGACCCGCACGCCTACGCGGTCGTCATGACCGGCATCACCTTCGGCCTCACCGTGATCCACGAGCACATGTCGCGGGCCCTCGGCACCGACATGCTCGGCGCCGAAGGGTACGCGCGCATGGCGCGCGCGATGCTCGACATCATCACCGACGACATCCTCGCCCCGGACGTCGTCGTGCAGATGCGCGCGAGTCTGGACCGGATGCTCGCCGAATCGGCCGGGCCGCGCATCCCCACGTCGGACGCGGCCGCCCGCAAGGCCGACTCCGACCCGCCCGCCTGACCCGCGCCCCCGCACCTCCGTCCGCCCGCGGCCCGGCCGGACGGTTCATAGTGCGCGCACGCGGCCGACGGCCGCACGGGCGGGACGGCCCCGCCGCCGCCCGCCGCCACGGGGCGCCCGTGCCCGGCACGGCGCGCACCGCGTGGACCCCCATCTCTCGCACCCGTTCCGAGGTGTCGCCATGACCGCACGTTCCACGCTCCCCATCGAAGTGTCCGGCCTGGTCAAGTCGTTCGGCCGGACCCGCGCCCTGGACGGCCTCGACCTGACCGTCCGCACCGGCGAGGTGCACGGCTTCCTCGGCCCCAACGGCGCGGGCAAGTCCACCACCATCCGCGTCCTGCTGGGCCTGCTGCGCGCCGACGCGGGCCGGGCCCGGCTGCTCGGCGGCGACCCCTGGCGCGACGCGGTACGGCTGCACCGCCGCATCGCCTACGTGCCCGGCGACGTCGACCTGTGGCCCAACCTCACCGGCGGGCAGGCCGTCGACCTGCTGGCCCGGCTGCGCGGCGGGCTCGACCGGGCCCGCCGCGACGAGCTGTGCGACCGCTTCGACCTGGACACCGCCAAGAAGGGACGCACCTACTCCAAGGGCAACCGGCAGAAGGTGGCGCTCGTCGCGGCCCTGGCCTCGCGGGCCGAACTGCTCATCCTGGACGAGCCGACCGCCGGGCTGGACCCGCTGATGGAGGCGGTGTTCCAGGAGTGCATCGCCGAGGCGGCCGCGGAGGGCCGCACGGTCCTGCTGTCCAGCCACATCCTCGCCCAGGTCGAGAAGCTGTGCGACCGGGTGAGCATCATCCGGCTCGGCCGGATCGTCGAGAGCGGCGCGCTCCGCGAGCTGCGGCACCTCACCCGCACCACCATCGAGGCCGAGACCGAGCGCCGCGTCACCGGACTGGACGGGCTGCCCGGCGTCCACGGGTTCACCGCCGAGGACGACCGGGTGCGGTTCGACGTCGACGCCGAGCAGCTCGGCCCGGTCGTGCGCCGGCTGAGCGAGTTCGTCCCGCGCACCCTGATCAGCAGGCCGCCCACCCTGGAGCAGCTGTTCCTGCGGCACTACGGCGACGAGCTCGCGGAGAACGGGGTGCCCGTCGAGGGCGCCGCGGACGGGCGCACCGCGCGCGACGGGGACGCGTCGTGACGGCCGCGGCGGCCGGCGCCGCGACCGCCGGGGCCGCGGCGGCCGGCGGCCCGCTCACCGGCACCGGGACGCTCGCGCGGTTCATGCTGCGCCGCGACCGGGTCCGGATCCCGGTGTGGCTGCTCGCCCTGGCGCTCGGCACGGCGGTGACCGCGTCGAACCTCGCCGCCACCTACCCGACGGCGGCGGACCGGCGGTCCCGCGCCGAGCTGGTGGACGGCCCGGCGGGCGCCGCCTTCAGCGGCCCCGGGCACGGCCTCGGCGACTACACCTACGGCGCGATGCTCGCGAACGAGATGCTCGGCTTCGTCGCGGTCTTCGCGGGGCTGATGAGCGTCCTGCTGCTCGTCCGGCACACGCGGGCCGAGGAGGAGGCCGGGCGGGCCGAGCTGGTCCGCGCCGGGGTGGTCGGACGGCACGCGCCGCTCGCCGCCGCGGTGCTCGTGGTGGGCGGCGCGAACGTCGCGCTGGGCGCGCTCACCGCGGTCGTCCTCGGCGGCTCCGGGATCGAGTCCCTGACCTGGCCGGGCTCCCTGCTGTTCGGTGCCGCGCTGACCGCCGCGGGGCTGGTCTTCACCGGCGCCGCGGCCGTCACCGCGCAGCTCACCGAGTACGGCCGCGCCGCCGGCGGCCTCGCCGGCGCGTTCCTCGCGGCCGCGTACACGCTGCGGGCGGTCGGCGACATGGGCGGCGGCGCCCTGTCGTGGCTGTCGCCGATCGGGTGGGCGCAGGCCGCGCGGGCGTACGTGGACGGCCGGTGGTGGCCGCTCGGGCTGTGCCTGCTCGCGGCGGGCGGCCTGCTCGCCGCGGCGTTCGCGCTGGCGGCGCGGCGCGACGTCGGCGCGGGCCTGCTGCCGCCGCGTCCCGGGCCGCGCACCGCGGCGGCGTCCCTCGGCACCCCGCTCGGGCTGGCGCTGCGGCTGCAGCGCACCGGCCTGCTGTGGTGGGCCGTGTCGATGGCCGCGCTCGGCGCCGTGTACGGGGCGTTCGCGGGCGACGTGCGCGACGCCATCGCCGGGAACGCGACGCTCCAGGAGTGGGTGGGCTCCCTGCCCGGCTCGTCGCCGGCCGACCGGTTCGTCAGCGTGATCACGTCGATGCTCGCGGCGGTCTGCGGCGTCCAGGTGGTTTCGGCGATGCAGCGGCCGCGGACCGAGGAGACCACCGGACGGGCCGAACCGGTCCTCGCGGCGGCGGTGTCGCGGACCCGGTGGCTCGCGGGCCACGTCGCGGTCGCGCTCGCGGGCGGCGTCCTGGTGCTGCTGCTCACCGGGCTGGGCGCGGGGGCCGCCGCGGCGCTGTCGGTCGGCGACGCCGGGCTGCTGCCCGGGACGGTCGGCGCGGCGCTCGCCCACGCCCCGGCGGTGTGGGTCGCGGGCGGCGCGGCGGTCGCGCTGTTCGGGCTGGCGCCGCGCGCGATGCCCGCGGCGTGGGCGGTCGTCGTGTACGGCGTCTTCGTCACCACGTTCGGCGGGCTGCTGCGACTGCCGGGGTGGATGACCGACCTGTCCCCGTTCGGGCACGTCCCGCAGTTGCCGGGCGCGGACCTGACCTGGACGCCCCTGGCGGGCCTCACGCTGGTCGCCGCGGCGCTCGTCGCGGCCGGCTTCGCCGGCTTCCGCCGCCGGGACCTCGACCTCCGCTGACCCGTTCGGGGGGGCGTTCGTACCGTCGTCTTGAGGAAGCCGGCGAACGGATAGGGCCCGACGGGCTCGCGACGGCCGTCCCGTCCGTCCCGTCCGTCCCGTCCGCCTACGCCCGGTTCGCCGACGGCTCGTCGCCGAGGGCTACGCCCCGCGCTGACCCTCGCGCCGGCCCGGCCGTTCCGACGCCGTGAACACGAAGGTTGTTCTATTTTGGCGGGCATGGCGACGGTTCTGTTGGTCGAGGACGACGAGATCGTCCGGCAGGCGCTGATCCACGAGCTGACCGACCTCGGGCACGCCGTGCACAGCGTCGTGCGCGCCCTGGACGCGCTCCGCGAAGCGACCGACGGCCCCGGCTACGACATGATCGTGCTCGACCTCGGACTGCCCGACCTCGACGGCGCCGAGGCGCTGAAGATGCTGCGCGCCGTCACCGACACCCCCGTGATCATCGCGACCGCGCGGGACGACGAGCGCGAGATCGTCCGGCTGCTGCGGACCGGCGCCGACGACTACGTGGTCAAGCCGTTCTCCGGCGACCAGCTCGACGCGCGCATCCAGGCGGTGCTGCGCCGCGTCCGGACGAACGCGCCGCCGGACGTCCTGGAGGTGGGCGGCCTGCGCATCGACCGGGACGCGCGCCGCGCCGCCCTGGACGGGACGCCGCTGCGGCTCACCCGCCTGGAGTTCGACCTCCTCGCGTTCCTCGCCGCCCGCTCGGGCCGGGTGGTGCGCCGCCGGGAGGTCCTCGCCGAGGTGTGGCGGCAGGCGAACGGCGACGACCAGACCCTCGACGTCCACATGTCGTGGCTGCGCCGCAAGCTGGGGGAGACCGCCGCGCGCCCCCGCTACCTGCACACCGTCCGCGGCGTCGGCGTCATGCTCACGGCCCCGTGATGCGGCCGGCACCCGTGCACACCTCAGTACCCGTGCACTCTTCAATACTCATAGACCTGCACGAGGGTCGGGTGGCCGTTCCACGTCGCGAACACCGCCGAGCCGTGCTCGCCGTCCGTCAGGTCGACCCGCAGCCACTCCACCTGCCGCCACTCGCGCACCTCGAAACCCTGCTCGGGGGACGCGGACACGAGCCGCGCGCCGTGCTCGCGCACCTCCAGCACCACCCGTCCCGACTTCAGCGCGAAGGTGCGCGTCCGTCCGCCGGACGGCGCCGCGGACCGTCCGGCGGCCGCCGTGGCTGACCGGCTCGCCGCGGTCCGGCTCGGCGCCGGCGACAGCGTCTCCCGCGTCGCGGGCGCCGACGCGGGCGCGTCCGGCGGCGCGGGCGGCCGCCCGGTGCGGACCGGCACCGCCGCCACCGGCGCGTCGCCGAGCGCCGTGCCGCCGACGGCGTGCTGCACGCCCCACCAGCTCACCGCGAGGCCGGCCAGCGTCGCCGTGCACCACGCGGTCGCGAACCGTATCCGCATGGCGGCCATTATGTCCGGGCGGCCGCGGTGAGGGACCGGCGTCCGGGCGGCATGCGCGGCACCCTCGCCCTCGTCGCGTTCGCCGTGACCGCCATGGTCGCAGTGTCGTTCCTGCTACCACTCGGCCTCGTGGTGAAGCAGATCGCCCGCGACCGCGCGCTCACGGGCGCCGAACGGCAGGCCGCGTCGCTCGTCCCAGTGCTCGCGATCACCGCCGACCCGGACGTCCTCGCCGACGCCGTCGCGTCCACCGAGGCCGGCGCGGACGGGCGGCTCGCGGTGCACCTGCCGTCCGCCACCGTCGGGACGCCGCGCGCCGCGCCCGCCGACGTCGCCGCGGCCCGCGACGGCGGCCGGGCGTTCGCCGCCGGGCTGCGCGGCGGGCAGGTGCTGCTGCGGCCGGTGGTGCGGGACGGCGCGCCCGCCGCGGTCGTCGAGGTGTTCGTGCCGGCCGCGGAGCTGTCCCGGGGCGTGACCGAGGCGTGGGCGACGCTCGCCGGGGTGGCGGTCGCGCTCGGCGCGGTCGCCGTCGCGATGGGGGACCGGCTCGCGACCCGCGTCGTCCGCTCGTCCCGCCGCCTCGCCGACGCCGCCGGACGGGTCGGCGCCGGCGACCTGGACGTGCGGGTCGTCCCCGACGGCCCCCGCGAGCTGCAGGCCGCCGCGACCGCCTTCAACACGATGGCCGAGCAGGTCGCGGGCCTGCTGGCCGCCGAGCGGGAGACCGCGGCGGACCTGTCGCACCGGCTGCGCACCCCGCTGACCGCCCTCCGGCTCAGCGTCGACGGCCTCGTCGCCAACCCCGGCGACCCCCGCCGCCTCCAGCGCGGCCGGGAGGCGCTCGCCCGGCTGGAGGGCGAGGTCGACGGGCTCATCGCCGCCGCCCGGCGGCCCCGCCCGCAGGCCGCCGGATGCGACGCCGCCGACGTCGTCCGGGAACGCCTGGAGTTCTGGTCGGCGCTCGCCGAGGACCAGGACCGCCCGCACCAGCTCATCGCGCCGGACGGCCCGGTGCCGGTGCCGGTCGCGCGCGCCGAGCTCGTCGCGGCGATCGACGCGCTGATGGGCAACATATTCCGGCACACCCCGCGCGGCGCCGGGTTCACCGTCACCGTGCACCGCGGACGGCACTCGGCGGGCCTGCTGTTCGCGGACGCCGGTCCGGGCATCGCCGACGAGGGCGCCGCGCTGCGCCGCGGGACGTCCGGCGCCGGTTCCACCGGCCTCGGCCTCGACATCGCCCGCCGCCTCGCCGCCGCCACCGGCGGAAGCCTCCGCGTCGACCGCTCCCCGCAGCTCGGCGGCGCCCGCATCCAGATGTGGCTCCGCACCGAACCCGCGGAACGAACCGAACGGTCACGCTAACGGGCCTTTCCCTCCGGTGCCGGAAATGGTGCGCGTTCACGGCGGCCGCCCCCGGAACCGTCCTCCGCAGTCCAGCGCGTCGACCGCCCGTCCCACCGACGGTGGTCCCCCGCGTCCACCGGACGCGGGGGACCACCGTGCTAGGCGTTCAGCAGCCCGAGCATCTGCTGGATCTGGTCGGTGCGGGAGTCCCGGACCCGCTGCGCGAACGCCTTCGCGTCCGGGCTCGCGCCCTCCGCCAGCTCCGTCCGCGCCATCTCGACGGCGTTGTGCTGGTGGGCGATGAACAGGTTGAGGAACGCCCGCTCGAACGCCGCGCCCTTCGCCTTCTTCAGCGCCCCGATCTCCTGGGCGCCGGTGGCGGGCAGCGCGCCGTGCGCCGCGTGGTGCCCGCCGCCGTGCCCCGCCTCCAGCGGCTCGGACCACGCCCGCAGCCAGGCGATCATCCGCTCGGCCTCCTCGGTCTGCGTCGCCTTCACGGCCCCCGCGAGGACGCGCACGTCCTCGCTCGGTGCCCGCTCGGCCGCAAGCCCCGCCATCTCGAGCCCCTGCCGGTGGTGCGCGATCATCATCTGCAGGAACATCACGTCCCCGTCGTTGTGCTCCGCCGCCGGGGTCGCGGCGCTCACCGGCCTGCCGTCCGCCTCGCCGCCGCCGCACCCCGCCAGCAGCAGCGGCGCCAGAGCGGCGGCCGCGATCAGCGCCCGGCGCCGCCCGTTCACAGCGGCAGCCAGAGGGCCAGGGTGTACTGCGACGGCTCCCAGCTCCGGATGGACCGGTGCGCCTGCCGGCACCGGTACTTCCCGCCCTCGTACGTGACGACGTCGCCCGCCCTGTACGCCTGCCCGACCTTCCAGGCGTCCCCGCCGTCGGACGGCTCCGCCGACGGCTCGGCGGACGGCCCGGTCGTGGGCCCGGTCGTGGGCTCGTCCGTCGGCTCCGGCTCGGGCTCGGGCTCCGGGTCGGTGGTGGGCGGGGTCGTCCCGGAGCCGCCGCCGATGTTCACGTCGACGCAGCTGTAGAACGCGTTCGCGGTGTCGCCGATGTTCCACACGGCGAGCACGGTCTGCCGTCCGGAGAAGCCGCTCAGGTCGACCTCGTGGTCGACGACCGAGCCCGGCTGCTCGTTGTTCCCGGCGAACGACGCCACCTGCTCGCCGCCCACGAAGTACCGCCAGTCGGCCGTGCGGTGCCGCGCGGTGACGACCCAGCTGAACGTGACGGTCGACCCGACGGACGTCGCGGGCCAGTCGCGGCTCTCGTCCGAGAGCACCGCGAACTGCTGGTTTCCACCATCGCAGCTCCGCAGCCCCTTCGGCCCCTCGACGCTCTGCGGCTCGTACTGGATCGGCCCGCAGCCGGACACCGTCCCGGTCGCGCACAGCGCCTGCCGGCTCGGCGGCGAGGACACGTAGCCGTGGGCCGACGCCGGACTCGCGACGAACAGCGTCGACCCGACGGCCGCCAGTCCGGCGAGGGGTACGCGACGAATCTGCGCATGGAGACCTTCCCAACGTGTCGTCCTAGGCCCGCCGGACGGCGGGCCGCGATTGCCGTCGGGACGCTAACGACCCCAGCCCTAAAGCCTCCTTAACAGCGCTCGAAACCCTCAATAAGCCGTGCGGACGTCCCGGACGGCCCCCGGGCATCGGCTCCGACGATCGCCGGTTCCGGGGCGATGGCGAGACCGAAAACTCGTCCCCGCCGCCCTCGTGCCGGGAGTGTCGGTAAGTTCGTTCCGCCGGGGTGCGGCCCGGCGCCGATGGGGCGGGCGCCGGGACGTGGGGCGAGGGCGGGAGGGCGTTGTGCGGAGCGGGCTGGAGCTGGCCGGGCGGTACCGGCTGGAGGCGCTGCTGGGGCGCGGCGGCATGGGCGAGGTGTGGCGCGGCGTCGACGGCCGGCTGGGACGGCCGGTGGCGGTGAAGCTGCTCGCCATGCCGGAGGGTACGGACGGGCGGCTGGTCCACCGGTTCCGGCGCGAGGTCGAGATCAGCGCGGGGCTCCGGCACCCGAACATCGTCGTCGTCCACGACGGCGGCGAGGAGGAGGGGCTGCTCTTCCTGGTCATGGAGCTGCTGGACGGCGACGACCTGGCCGCGGTCATCCGGCGGCACCCGGACGGCCTGCCGGTCGAGCGGGCGCTGCCGATCGCGGCGCAGGTCGCGGACGCGCTGGGCGCGGCGCACGGGCGGGGCGTCGTCCACCGCGACGTGAAGCCCGCCAACGTCATGCTGCTGCCGGGCGACCGCGTGACCGTGATGGACTTCGGCATCGCGCGGCACGCCGACCAGGTCACCGAGCTGACCGGCAGCGCGGTGATCGGCACCCCCGCCTACATGGCGCCCGAGCAGTTCGAGCGCGGCGACGTGGGCGCCGCCGCCGACGTGTACGCGCTGGGCGCGCTGCTGTTCGCGCTGCTCACCGGACGGACGCCGTTCACGGCCGACACGCTCCCGGTGCTGATCCGTAGCATCGTCCTCGAACCGGCGCCGCGGCTGCGGTCGCTGCGCCCGGAGCTGCCCGACTCCCTCGACCGGCTCGTCGACGCGATGCTCGCCAAGAACCCGGCCGACCGCCCCGCGGACGCCCGCACGGCGGCGGAGCTGATCCGCACGGCCCTCGCGTCCCCGCCGCCGCCCGCGTCGGCCCCGGCGGTGTTCCCGCCGCCGGTGCCGGGCGGGACCCGTGTGGAGACGGTGGCCGGCGTCGAGAACGGCGCCGCGGCGAACACCTACGTGGTGGGGGACGACGACGAGGTGTTCGTGATCGATCCCGCGCACCGGCTGGACGGCGTCCACCGGGTCGTCGGGCGGCGGGACATCGTCGCGGTCATCCTCACCGACGGCGAGCCCGTGCACGTCCAGAACGCCCGGAACGTGTCCGCCGGCGCCTACGTCGCGCTGCCGCGGGCCGCCCTCGCGGGCTGGCGCGCCCACTACGAGCGGCTGTCGACGCAGGTGATGGAGCCGGGGCGGCGGAAGGAGCTGCGCAAGCACCGGCCCGACACGCTGTTCAAGCGCGAGGAGGAGTTCGAGATCGGCGACGTCCGGCTCACGGCGATCGACGTGCCGAGCCCGTACCGGGGGAGCGTCTGGCTCTACGGCGAGGAGCTGAACGTCCTGTTCACGGGCTTCACGCTCCAGACGCCCGATCCGCGGCACCGGTACGAGCAGGGGGCGCTGCTCGCCCGGCTGCCCCCGGCGACGCGCGTCCTGCCGGGGTGGGGCGGGGAGACCACGGTCGGTGCCCTGCTCGCCCCGCCTCGACGGTCTTGAGGCGTATTCGTCCACGTCAGGTCCGTTCGTGCCACTAGCCTGCCCGCATGCCCGAAGTGATCACACTCGCCAATGTCCTCGACGATGCGGCGATCTTCTCCCTCGAACACCAGTTGCGCCTGGAGGAGGTCGTCGGGGAGCACAGCTGGAACGTCGACCTGAACGACCAGCGGTTCGAGTTCCGCGGGAGCCGCGACCTGGTCTGCAGCCGCGTGCACCTGCTCGGCAGCGCCGCGCCCGGGCCGGGGTCGTGGCTGTGGGCCTGGGCGAACCCGTCCGGGTACGCCGAGCCGCTGGTCGCCCACTCGGCCCGGGTGCGCGAGTTCGGCCGGCAGCACGGCATCGAGCAGTTCGCCGCCGCGGAGGTCCCGTTCGACGCGCTGCCCGGCGGGCCCGCCGAGCCGCGGTTCGAGCCGGCGCGGGTCGCCGGGGCGCTGCTGGACGCCGCGAAGGTCGTCTCCGGTTGCTGGACGCACTACCACGCCGACGTCGGCGGGGGGACCCGCGCCGCGTTCCTGATCGAGCACCCGGAGTTCCGGCTCCCGCCGCCCGAGTTCCCGCGCGTCATGCGCGTCCTCCAGCAGTCGGTCGCGGAACTGGGGCTGCGCGACCACCGCCGGGCGGTGCACAGCTACGCGCGGCTGCGGGGGCTCGGCGCGGCGTTCACGCCCGACCACGCCAAGCTGACGATCACCGGTGCGGACTTCACGATCGGGCTCGAGTTCGACCAGTACAACCGGGTCGCCGAGATCACCGCCCGGTCGGGCGCCGAAACGATCTGACCCTTTCCGCGGAATGCGCCGTCCGGAACCCGTCCTGAAGTCGATCTTCGTCGGTGCCGGACCGTACGCTGCGGCGGGTGTCGGATCCCCAGACCACGCGGCCGGACTTCCCCGGGACGGGCGGCCCGCCCTTCGGTGAGCGATCGGCCGCGGCCCCGCGGCCGATCGGTCCCGTCCGCCGCGTGCTGCAGGCGTTCGGCGCCATCGCCGGGGTGCAGTTCCTGGCCGCGGCCGTCGCCCTGCTGGTGCTGACGAGCTACCGGCGTGCGGCCGCGGACTGGCTGCTCCGCGCGCTCCTCCGCCACCTCGACCGTCCGGCGGAGGCGCCGTTCGGCGCGCCCGCAATGGACGGCGACCTGCGGGCCGCCGAGGGCGCCGAGGGGGTGCGGTTCCCGGTCGGCTAGGGATCTACTCGCGCTTTCTTGCGTGCGCTCCGGGACAGGAGAAACGTGGGAGGCGGTGATGGATAAGGGGGACCATCATGATCGAGAGCAAGAGCATCGAGAAGCCGGACGAGCGCCGCGACTTCCCCAAGGGGCACCTGGACATCGTCGAACTGCCGGGGCTCGTCTTCGGCAAGGCGACCTTCGAGCCCGGGTGGCGCTGGACGGAGTCGGTGAAGGACATCGCGGGCACCGACCTGTGCGAGGTCCACCACAACGGCTACGTCGTCAAGGGCAGGATCCACGTGGTCATGCGGGACGGCACCGAGGAGGAGGCCGGGCCCGGCGACGTGTTCGTGGCGGAGCCCGGGCACGACGCCTGGGTCGTCGGCGACGAACCGTGCGTGGTGTTCGACTTCGCCGGGGGCATGGACACGTACGCGAAGGCCGCGGAAGGCTGATCCGACCGGTACGGGACGGGCCGCGGGCGCCGCGGCCCGTCGTCGGCTCGCCGGTCAGTCGGGGCGGCGGAGGCCCGCGACGAGGAGCCCGACCAGGCGGCGCGCGTCGTAGCGGGGGTCGGTGTCGGCGCCGATGGACAGGTTCCCGACGCCGCGCATCAGCTGGTAGGCGTCAAGGTCGGAGCGGATCTCACCGGCGGCGGCCGCGGCGTCGAGCAGCCGCGCGCACACGGGGACGAGGCGGTCGAGGAAGTAGGTGTGCAGCGCCTCGAAGCCGGCCTGGTCGGAGCGCAGGGCGGCGGCGAGCCCGTGCTTGGTGACCAGGAAGTCGACGAACTGGTCGATCCAGCGCCCCAGCGCGGCGTGCGGGGACGCGGAGCTCTCCAGCAGCGCGGGGCCCGCCTCGGCGCACGCCTCCACCTGGTGCCGGTAGACGGCGATGATCAGGTCGGCGCGGGTGGGGAAGTGGCGGTAGATCGTGGCCGTCCCGACCCCCGCGCGGGCCGCGATGTCGCGCACCGGCGCGTCGACGCCGGACGCGACGAACGCCGCGGCGGCCGCGTCGAGCAGCGTTCTCTCGTTGCGCCGGGCGTCCGCGCGCTTGGGCCGGGCGCCCCGGTCGTCCTTCACCGTGCCTCCACTCCTCGATGCCGGGCTTGCTAAGCGGGACAGTGTTCCGTATCGTCAAACGGGACACGGTTCCGCTTTCTCCATGATGGCAGAGCGGGAACCGGCCGTCGACCCTTGCCCGCACTTGGAGGACCACGCCATGCAGTACCGCACTCTGGGCCGGACGGGCGTGCAGGTCAGCGCCCTCGCGCTCGGCGCGATGAACTTCGGCGCGATCGGACGCACCACCCAGGACGAGGCCACCGCCATCGTCGACGCCGCACTCGAGAGCGGCATCAACCTCATCGACACCGCCGACATGTACGGGCGGGGCGAGTCGGAGGAGATGGTCGGCAAGGCCATCTCGGGACGCCGCGACGACATCGTGCTCGCCACGAAGGCGAACATGCCGATGGGCGACGACCGCAACCGGCAGGGCAGCTCGCGGCGCTGGCTCGTCACCGCGCTGGACGACAGCCTGCGCCGCATCGGCGTCGACCACGTCGACCTCTACCAGATCCACCGGTGGGACCCGAGGACGAGCGACGAGGAGACGCTCGCGGCGCTGACCGACCTCCAGCGGGCCGGGAAGATCCGCTACTTCGGCTCCTCGACGTTCCCCGCGTACCGGATCGTCCAGGCGCAGTGGGCGGCCCGCGAGCACCGCCTGAGCCGCTACACCGCCGAGCAGCCCGCCTACTCGATCCTGCAGCGCGGCATCGAGGCCCACGTGCTGCCCGTCACCGCGGAGTACGGGCTCGGCGTGCTGGCGTGGAGCCCGCTGGCGTCCGGCTGGCTGTCCGGCGCGGTCCGGAAGGGCCGGGAGATCACCACCAGCCGCGCGACGTCCCTGCCGGAGCGCTTCGACCTGTCGCTGCCGCACAACCGGGCCCGGCTCGACGCCGTCGAGCGCCTCGCCGGGGTCGCCGACGAGGCGGGCCTGACGATGGTGCAGCTCGCGCTCGGCTTCGTCACCGCGCACCCGGCGGTGACCAGCGCGATCATCGGCCCCCGCACCCTGGAGCACCTGCACTCCCAGGTCGCCGCCGCCGACACCGTCCTGCCCGCCGACGTGCTGGACGCGATCGACGAGATCGTCGCCCCCGGCGTCGACCTCGCCCCGCACGAGAAGTTCGACACCCCGCCCGCGCTGCTCGACGCGTCGCTGCGGCGCCGCTGACGCCCGGCCGCCCGGGGCGGGGCTCAGAAGGCGACGGCGACCTTGCCCCGGGCGTGGCCGCCCTCGACGTAGCGCACCGCCTCGGGCAGGTCGGCGAACGGGTAGGTCCGGTCGATGACGGGCGTGACCTCCCCCTTCTCCATGAGGCCGGCGAGGAAGCCCAGGTCCGCGGCGTTCGGCTTCCAGCCCACGTGGGCGATGCGCTGCCGGACGAACGGGGCGACCGCGACCCCCCGGACCATCTGCCCGGCGGGCCCGAGCAGGCCGCGGCGCGGGGACGCGATGCCGCCGACGATCACGAGGGTGCCCCGGCCCGTGAGGGCGCGCCGCAACCGCCGCGTCGACCGGTCGCCCACGATGTCCATCAGCAGGTCGTAGCGGCCCGCCCGTTCGGTGAAGTCGGCCCGGGTGTAGTCGATGACGTCGTCCGCGCCCAGGGAGCGCACCAGTTCGACGTTGCGGGTGCTGCACACGCCGGTGACCTCGGCGCCGAACGTCCGGGCGAGCTGGACGGCGAACGTGCCGACCCCGCCGGACGCCCCGTTGACCAGGACGCGCTGCCCGGCGGCGATCCCGCCGACGTCCCGCAGCCCCTGCAGCGCGGTGTGCGCGGCCATCGACACCGCCGCCGCCTGCGCGAAGGAGAGGCGGGCGGGCTTGACGGCGAGCCGGTCGCGCGGGACGGCGGCGGCCTCGGCGAACGCGCCCATCCGGACCTCGCCGAAGACCTCGTCGCCGGGCGCCAGGTCGGTCACGGCGTCGCCCGTCCGCTCGACGACGCCGGCGAGGTCGGCGCCGAGGACGAGGCCCGGCTTCGGCCGCCGCAGGCCGGTGCCGAGCCGGACCAGGTGGGGGTGCGCCCGCAGGTGGCGCCAGTCGTAGGGGTTCACGGAGGCCGCCCGCACGCGCACGAGCACCTCGTCCGGGGCGAGGCCCGGCACGTCGACGTCCTTGAGGGCCAGCACGTCCGGGGGGCCGTAGCGGTCCCAGCTCCATGCCTGCACGGCGCCTTTCCTTCCGTCCGGGCGGCCCCCGTCGGGCCACCGTCGTACGACGTAAGGCTGTCGTACGTCGTAAGGTAGTCGTACGCCGTAAGGCGGTCAAGAGAGGGAAATGCGCGGAAAGGGTCAGGCGCCGGCGGTGCGGCGGCGCTCCAGCCCGTCGAGGATCAGGTCGAGCGCGAACTCGAACTCGAACTGGTCGTCGCAGAAGCCCAGCGTGGTGCCCGGATCGTCGTGGACGGCGTCCGCCAGCATCCCCGCGATGTTCGGGAACCGCTCCGCCATCAGAGCCGTCGCCTCCTCGTCCGGGGCTTCGGCGCCGTCCGGCCGGAACAGCTCCTGCGCGAACCCGAGCGCGCGGCTGCCCAGCACGTGCAGCGCGCGGTGCGCCAGGTCGAACGAGAACCCGCCCGCCCGCAGGATCCCGACGACGCCGTCGTAGAAGGCGATGACGTCCGGGCTCGTGGTGGTGCGGCTCTCCAGGACCGCCGGGGCCCAGCGGTGGCGGAGGAAGACCTCCCGGGCGGCGAGGATCCGCGCGCGCAGCGCGCCCCGCCAGTCGTCCGCCGGAGCCGGCGCCGCGACGCCCTCGACCGCCGCCGCGACCTCCCCGAGCACCACCTCGACGACGCCGTCGAGGACGGCCTCCTTGTTCGCGACGTGGTGGTACAGCGACATCGCCTCGGCCCCGACCTCCTGCGCGAGCCGGCGCATGGTCAGCGCGTCGATGCCGTCGCGGTCGGCGAGCTCCACGGCGGCGCGCAGCACCCGCCGCCGGCTCAGCGGCACGCGCGGCCGCTCGGTCAGCTCGTCGGCGTCGGTCCGTGGAGTCATCGATCCTTCCTCCCGGCGCACTCTACCCGTACACGGTAAGTCCCCTCGGGGAGCGTGGGATCGTGGGCGGATGGCACCGAGCGAAGCGGAACGTCCGGTACCGAGCGAAGCGGAACGTCCGGTACCGGGCGAAGCGGGATTCCTGGCGGACACGCGCGCGTCCTACGACGCGATGGCCGCCGACTACGCCGCCTGGATCCGGGACGAGCTGGCCGCCAAACCCCTCGACCGGGCGATGCTCGACGGCTTCGCCGACCTCGTCCGTCCCGGCCCGGTCGCCGACGTCGGCTGCGGCCCGGGCCGGATCACCGCGTACCTGCACGCCCGCGGCGTCCGGACGTCCGGCGTCGACCTGTCGCCGCGGATGATCGAGGCCGCCCGCGCGGCGCACCCGGACCTGCGCTTCGAGGTCGGCTCCCTGCTCGACCTCGCCCTGCCGGACGGCTCCCTCGCCGGGCTCCTCGCCTGGTACTCGGTCGTCCACGTCCCGCCGGAGCGCCTCCCGGACGCGTTCGCCGAGTTCCACCGCGTCCTGGCCCCGGGCGGCCACCTGCTGCTCGCCTTCCAGGCCGGGGACGGCACGGCCCGCCGGACCCGCGCGGGCGACCACGCCATCGCGCTCGACTTCCACTACCGCCGCCCCGCCGACGTCGCCGCCCTGCTCGCCCGCACCGGCCTGGACGTCCGCGCCCGCCTCGTCCGCGAACCCGACGAGGACGGCCCGTACCCGGAGAAGCACCCCCAAGCCTTCCTCCTCGCCCGCAAACCCCCCGGTCGGGCGGACGCCCCGGCGGATGCGGGGGACGGCGACGGGTTTCCCGGGTAGATTCTTGAGATGGACGAGCGGCCTACTCTCGAGGACATCCGGCGCGCGCCGAAGGTGCTGCTGCACGACCATCTGGACGGCGGGGTCCGGCCGGGGACGGTCGTGGAGCTGGCGGAGGCGAGCGGGTACACCGGCCTGCCGGAGACGGACGCGGCGAAGCTGCGGGCGTGGTTCGAGGCGGCGTCCGACTCGGGGTCGCTGGAACGGTACCTCGAGACGTTCTCGCACACCGTCGGGGTGATGCAGTCGGCGGACGCGCTGGCGCGGGTCGCGTACGAGTGCGCGGAGGACCTCGCGGACGACGGGATCGTGTACGCGGAGGTGCGGTACGCGCCCGAGCTGCACACCCGGACGGGCATGCCGCTGGAGCAGGTCGTCGAGGCGGTGCTGGACGGCTTCGCGCGGGGCGGCCGGGACCGCGGGATCCGGGTCGGGGCGCTGCTGACGGCGATGCGGCACCAGGCGCGGTCGAAGGAGATCGCGGAGCTGGCGGTCCGGTACCGGGACGCGGGCGTGGTGGGGTTCGACATCGCGGGGGCGGAGGCGGGGTACCCGCCGACCCGGCACCTGGACGCGTTCGAGTACCTGCAGCGGGAGAACGCGCACTTCACGATCCACGCGGGCGAGGGGTTCGGGCTGCCGTCGATCTGGCAGGCGATCCAGTGGTGCGGCGCCGACCGGCTGGGCCACGGCGTGCGGATCATCGACGACATCGAGGCCGCGGAGTCCGAGCCGCGGCTGGGGCGGCTCGCGAACTACGTGCGCGACAAGCGGATCCCGCTGGAGATGTGCCCGACGTCGAACATCCAGACGGGCGCGGCGAAGTCGATCGAGGAGCACCCGATCGGGCTGCTGCGGAGGCTGCACTTCCGGGTGACCGTCAACACCGACAACCGGCTGATGAGCGGGACGACGCTGTCGGAGGAGTTCGCGAAGCTGGTCGACGCGTTCGGGTACGGCTGGGACGACCTGCAGTGGTTCACCGTGAACGCGATGAAGTCGGCGTTCGCGCCGTTCACCGACCGGCTGGAGCTCATCAACGGGGTGATCAAGCCGGGGTTCGCGCAGCGGAAGTGGAGCGGGACGCGGCCCCTGGCATGATGCGGTCATGACGATTCGTTCCACCGGCGGGCGCGTCGCCGCGTTCGCGTGGCTGGCGTTCGCCGCGCTCAACATCGCGGACCTCGTCTTCGGCTTCACCGGTGACCCCGAGTACTCGCTGATGACGTTCACGATCGCCGCCCTCCTGCTGCTCGGCTGCGGGATCGCCTACACGGTCGGGCTGCGGCCGGCGATCATCGGCGACGACGAGGCGGTGACCGTCCGGAACCCGCTGCGGGACGCGCGGGCGCCGTGGGGCGCCGTGCGGTCGATCGAGGGCAAGGAGGCGATCGTCGTGCGGTTCACCGGACCGGACGGCGACCAGCTGCAGTCCCGCGCGTGGGTGCACCAGACGTCGCCGCGCGCGCAGGCCAAGGCGGAGGCCCGCGCGCGGAAGCAGGACGCGAAGCTGGGCGCGCAGGTCAAGGGCCGCACCCCGGCGGGGTACGCGGCGCAGCGGCTCAACGAGATGCGGGACCGGCAGCGGCCGAAGACCCGGTCGGGCGCGCCCGACAAGGCCGCGGCGGCCGCACGGGACGCCGGGGACGTGCGGGGCTCGGTGTCCTGGTCGGTCCCGGCGGTCGCGGCGCTGGCCGTCCCGGGCGTCGCCGTGCTGGTGTGCTGCGTCCTGGCGCTCGTCAGCTGACCAGCTCGGCGACCCCCCGGCGCAGGACTTCGAGCGCGGTCTCGGCGCGCCTGCGGGCCTCCGCGGTGCCGTCCGAGACGGGCTCCACGACCTCCAGGTAGCACTTGAGCTTCGGTTCGGTCCCGGACGGCCGGATCACCACGCGCGCGCCGCCCTCCAGCCGGAACCTGAGCCCGTCGGTCGGCGGCAGGCCGTCCGCGGGGCGGGCCAGGTCGTCCAACGCCTCGACGGCGCGCCGGCCGAGGCGGGTGGGCGGGGCGGCGCGCAGGCGGGCCATCGTCGCCGCGATCTCCGACAGGTCGTCCACGCGGACCGACACCTGCGCGGTGGCGTGCACCCCGTACCGGCGGGCCTGGTCGTCGAGCAGGTCGAGCAGGGTGCGGCCGGCGCGGGCCGCCTCGGCGGCGAGCGCCGCGACCGCGAGCGCCGCGCCGATGCCGTCCTTGTCGTTGACCGGGACGCCCCGGTCGTCGCCGACGCTGTAGCCGAGCGCCTCCTCGTAGCCGAACACGAGCCGGTCGGCGCGCGTCCCCGCCTTCATGATCCACTTGAAGCCGGTGAGCGACTCGGCGAACCGGACGCCGTGCGCGCGGGCGATCGCCCCGAGCAGCGACGACGACACGATCGTGGTCACGACGAGCCGGTCGTCCCCCGAGGTGTGCCGCAGGACGTGCTCGGCGAGGAGCCCGCCGAGCTCGTCGCCGGTGAGGACCCGCCACCCGGACGGCCCCGGCACCGCGACCGCGCACCGGTCGGCGTCCGGATCGTTCGCGATCACGAGGTCCGCGTCCCGCTCGGCGGCGAGGGCGAGCGCGAGGTCGAGCGCGCCCGGCTCCTCCGGGTTCGGGAACGCGACGGTCGGGAAGTCGGGGTCCGGTTCCGCCTGCTCGGGGACGACGGCGGGCGCGGGGAAGCCCGCGCGGACGAACGCCGCGTGCAGCACGTCGTACCCGACGCCGTGCATCGGCGTGTAGACGATCGAGACGTCGCCGGCGTCGCCGAGGCGGAGCCCGGACACCGCGTCGAGGTAGGGGGCCGGGTCGTGCCGGACGTCCCAGTGCGAGCCGAGCGGCAGCTCGTCGACGCGGCCCACGGCGTCGATCGCGGCGGAGATCTCCGCGTCCCGCGGCGGCACGATCTGCGCGCCGTCGCCCCAGTACACCTTGTAGCCGTTGTCGCGGGGCGGGTTGTGGCTCGCCGTCACCATGACGCCCGCCGCCGCCCGGGACGTCCGGACGGCGTGCGCGAGGACCGGCGTCGGCACCGGTTCGGCGAACACCTCGACGGTGTGGCCCGCACCGGTGAGGACGGCGGCGGTGTCGCCCGCGAACCGGTCCGACTTGTGCCGGGCGTCGAACCCGACGACGACGTGGGAGCCCGCGGGGAGCGTCGCGGCGAGCCCGGCGGCGGCCCGCAGCACCGTGACCCGGTTCATCCGGTTCGGCCCCGCGCCCAGCTCGCCCCGCAGCCCCGCCGTCCCGAACTCCAGCCGGGCCCCGAACCGGTCGGCGAGCGCCCGCTCGTCCCCGGCGTCCAGGACGGCCCGCAGCTCGGCGCGCGTGTCCGGATCGGGATCCTGCGCCAGCCACTCCTCGGCCGCCGCGCGGAAGCCGCTCACAGCTTCGACAGGACGGTCGCGAGGAGGGAGCCCATGCGGCCCGCGGCGGCGCGGCCGGCGGCCAGGACCTCCTCGTGGTCGAGGGGCTCGTCCGACAGGCCCGCCGCGATGTTCGTGACCAGCGAGATGCCGAGGACGTCCGCGCCGCCCCGGCGGGCCGCGATCGTCTCCAGCACCGTCGACATGCCGATCATGTCGGCGCCCAGCGTGCGCAGCATCCGGATCTCGGCGGGCGTCTCGTAGGTCGGGCCGCGGAACGCCGCGTACACGCCCTCCGCGAGCGTCGGGTCGACCTCGCGGGCGAGGGCCCGCAGCCGCCCCGAGTACGCCTCGGTCAGGTCGAGGAAGTCCGCGCCGGCCAGCGGGTTCGCGCCCGTCAGGTTCAGGTGGTCGGAGATCAGCACCGGCTGGCCGACGTGCTGGGTCTCCGGCCGCAGCCCGCCCGCCGCGTTCGTGAGGACGATCGTCCCCGCGCCCGCGGCGAGGGCCGTCCGGACGCCGTGCACGACCGGGTCCACGCCGCGCCCCTCGTACAGGTGGGTGCGGCCGAGGAACACCAGGGCGCGGCGCCCGGCGACGTCCACGACCCGGATGCGGCCCGCGTGCCCCTCGACGGCCGGCGGCGGGAACCCCGGCAGGTCCGTGACGGGGATCTCGGCGATCGGGTCACCGAGCGCGTCGGCGGCCGGGACCCAGCCGGAGCCCATCACGAGGGCCACGTCGAACGCGTCGATGGACGTGCGCGCCCGCAGCTCGTCCGCCGCGGACCGCGCCAAGGTAAAAGCGTCGTTGCTCACAAAGCCGACACTACCGGGGAGTCCGCGCGGCGCTTAACCACCGATCGGGTCATCGCCGATCGACGCGCACGGGCGGTTCCGCAGCTCCTTGACGTAGTCGTCCGGGGCGCCCGCGGCCTCGGCGGCGTCCGCGAGGATGCCCAGGTAGCGCGCCGACGGCAGGCCGCCCTCGTAGTCGTCGAGGACGTACATCCAGCAGAGCGCGTCGCCGTCGAGGGTCTGCACCCGGACGCGGGTCTTCCGGTAGACGCCGAGGGCCGCGCCCTCCCAGCCGTCCAGCTCCTTCTCGTCCCAGCGCGGCACGTCGTAGATCACGACGAAGACCTGCTCGGCGGAGTCCTCGACGACGGTCGCGAGGGCCCCCTCCCAGCCCTTGTCCTGCCCGCCGAAGGTCAGCCGCCAGCCGGCGAGCCACCCGGTGCCGCGCATCGGCGAGTGCGGGGCCCGGAGCGCCATCTGGTCGGGGTCCATGTTGGAGGCGTACGCCGCGTACAGTGCCACGCCGCCCAAGGTACGCCACGCGACGCCGCAGGTCGCCTTGGCGGCGCCGATGGAAGCGGTTGGACTTGTCACTGCGTTGAGTAGGAAAGAATCGGAAGTATGACCCGCATCGTCATCATCGGAGGGGGACCGGGCGGTTACGAGGCCGCTCTCGTCGCGGCGCAGCTCGGCGCCGATGTGACCGTCGTGGAGCGCGACGGTCCCGGCGGGGCGTGCGTGCTGACCGACTGCGTCCCCTCGAAGACGCTCATCGCCACCTCGACCCGGATGGCGGTCATGTCGGAGTCGGAGGCCCTCGGGCTGCGCTTCAGCGGCGGCCCGGACGGGATCGTCGGCGGCCTCGAGGCCGACATGGCCACCGTGAACAAGCGCGTGAAGGACCTCGCGCGGGCGCAGTCGTTCGACGTCGCCGAACGGCTCGCGTACGAGGAGGTGAAGATCGTCCGCGGGGAGGCGCGGCTCGTGGAGCCGCACGTCGTCGCGGTCGGCGACCGCCGCATCCGGGCCGACATCGTGCTGATCGCGACCGGCGCCACGCCGCGCGTGCTGCCCGGCGCCGAGCCCGACGGCGAGCGCATCCTGAACTGGCGGCAGCTCTACGACCTGCCGGAACTGCCGTCCGAGCTGATCGTCGTCGGCTCCGGTGTGACCGGCGCGGAGCTGGCCGGGGCGTACCTGTCGCTGGGCTCGAAGGTCACGCTGGTGTCGTCGCGGGACCGCATCCTGCCGACCGAGGACGCCGACGCCGCGTCCGTCCTGCAGGAGGTCTTCCTGCGGCGCGGCATGAACGTCATGTCGCGGTCGCGCGCGGCGAGCGTGGAGCGGTCCGGGGACGGCGTGATCGTCACGCTGGAGGACGGCACCAAGGTCGAGGGCTCGCACTGCCTGATGACCGTCGGGATGATCCCGAACACGACGGGGATCGGGCTGGAGGACGTCGGCGTCGAGTGCGACGACCGCGGGTTCGTCAAGGTCGACAAGGTGTCGCGGACGTCCGTCCCGCACATCTACGCGTCGGGGGACTGCACCGGGATCCTGATGCTCGCGTCGGTCGCGGGGATGCAGGGCCGGATCGCGATGTGGCACGCGCTCGGCGAGGCCGTCCAGCCGCTGAAGCTCGGGTGGGTCGCGTCGAACATCTTCACCGACCCCGAGGTCGCGTCGGTGGGCGTCACGCAGCACATGGTCGACTCGGGGGAGGTCAACGCCCGGACGGTCATGCTGCCCCTGTTCACGAACGCCCGCGCCAAGATGCAGGGGTTCGAGGACGGCTTCGTGAAGCTGTTCTGCCGCCCGTCCACGGGCATCGTCCTCGGCGGCGTCATCGTCGCGCCCCGCGCGAGCGAACTGATCCTCGGCGTGTCGGTCGCGGTGCAGCAGCACCTGACCGTCGACCAGGTGGCGCACACGTTCGCGGTGTACCCGTCGCTGTCGGGCAGCATCACCGAGGCGGGCCGCCGCCTGATGACCGAGCACGCGTACTGACCGCGCGTGCGCCGATCGGGCACGCCGCGAGGGCGCGCCCGATCGGCGGAAGCGGTGGCGCTACGTGAAGTAGCGCAGGGCCACGTAGACCCAGGCCATCAGCGTGCTCAGCAGGGTGACGATGATGCCGTACTTGGTGAACTGCCAGAAGCTGATCGGGTGGCCGCTCTTGGCGGCGATCCCGATCGCGACCACGTTGGCGCTCGCCGCGATGGCCGTCCCGTTGCCGCCGAAGTCGGCGCCGAGCGCGAACGCCCACCACAGCGCCTCGCCGGTCGCCGGGTCGGCGCCCGCCACCATGCCCTCCACGATCGGCGCCATCGTCGCCGTGTAGGGGATGTTGTCGAAGAACGCGCCGAAGACGGCCGAGCCGAACAGCAGGCCGGTCGCCGCGACGAAGTAGTTGTCGCCGACCGTGTCCGCCGCCCAGGTCCCGATGTTCTCGATCACGCCGGTGTGCCCGAGGCCGGCGACCATGACGAACAGTCCCGTGAAGAAGACCAGCACGGGCCACTCGACCTCGCGCATGACCTCCGAGACGTCCGCTTTGGAGACCAGCAGCATCACGCCCGCGCCGATGAGCGCGACGATCGACGGCTCCACGTGCAGGACCGAGTGCAGGCCGAACGCGACGATCACGCCGCCGAGGACGACCAGGCACCGGATCAGCAGCCCGGTGTCGGTGATCGCCTTCCGCTCGTCCAGCGACATCACCTCGGCCGCGTACTCCGGGTTGTACGTGAAGTCCTTGCGGAACAGCACCCGGCACAGCAGGACGAACGCGACGAAGATGAACACCACGATCGGCGTCATGTGCACGAGGAAGTCGTTGAACGTCAGCCCCGCCCGGCTGCCGATGATGATGTTCGGGGGGTCGCCGATGAGGGTGGCGGCCCCGCCGATGTTCGACGCCAGCACCTCGGCGATGAGGTACGGGATCGGGGAGATCCGCAACCGGTTGCAGACGACCACCGTCACCGGCGCCACCAGCATGATCGTGGTCACGTTGTCCAGGAACGGCGAGGCGACGGCCGTGATGAGCATCAGCAGCACCATGAGCCGGTACGGCTTGCCCTTCGACCGTTTCGCCGCCCAGATCGCCAGGAAGTCGAACACGCCGGTGTTCTTGATGATCCCGACGATGACCATCATGCCGAGCAGCAGGAAGATGACGTTCCAGTCGATCCCGTCGTGCTCGGAGAAGAAGACGTCCGCGCCGGGCGTCAGCCCGAGCACCGTCATCACTCCGGCCGCGATCAGGACGACTTTGACTTTGTCGACCTTCTCCGTCGCGATGAAGAAGAACGCGATGATGAAGACGGCGAGCGCCAGGTAAGCGGTCACCGCGCACCGTCCCGTCCGGCCCGCGCGCCCACCGGACGCGCCTCACGCGACGTGCGGGCCCCGTGCGGCCGCACGGGGCCCGCGGCGGTCCCCGTGCCGGACGCCGCCCGACGGCAGACGTCGGCCGGCCCCGTGCAGGGGCCGGCCGACGTTGCGCCGAGGACCCCGTCTAGTCGTCCGGCCGCGCGAGCGCGATGGCGGACATGAGCCGGTCGAGCGTGACCGCGCCGGCCAGCAGGCCCGCGTCGTCCACCACCGCGACCAGCGGGCTGCGCTGCCGCGCCATGAGGGTGGCGATCTCCAGCAGAGTCGCCGACTTCTTCACCATGACCGGGCGGGGAGTGTGCGTTCCTATGCACTCGCTCACCGTCATGTCCTGGATCTCGTGCCAGAACACGTCCGCGTGCGCCTCGTCCACGGTGCGGGTCAGCGCCGTGTCCTCCTGGTAGGCGACCGGCACCGCCAGCCGCAGGACCTGCGTCCCGGGCAGGACGACCCGGGGGCGCTGCCGTTCGTCCAGCACGATCAGACCGGGCAGCCGGCCGAGCGCCATGACCTGTATCGCGTGCGCGATCGAGTCGTTCATCGTCACGGTCGGCACCTGGATGGCGATGTCCCGCGCTAGCATGACGTCCTTTCGGCTCCCGGAGAGCCTGGTTCTTCGGGCTGATAGGTCCCTCCTCCTCACGCCGGGGACGGTCCCGTCGCAGGACGATGGCCTCTTGGGAGCCTTGAGCGGAGGGCGGTGCCCGCCGCCGAGTCGCTGTGCCATATGTCCGCCCCTTTCTGCGTACACTGCCCAGTTTTCTCGGCGGTGGATCTCATCGTTATCGGGAGTAACACCCACATCTGCCTGGTTGGAGCATGTATCTCCAGGCCGAACGGGGGCGGTTCGGGGGGGTGCGCGCCTAGGATGGAGGCGGATACCGGAGGTGATCGGTTGCACGCTCGGGAGTCCGCCACCCGCATCCTGCTGGCCGACGACCACGCGCTGATCCGCCGCGGGCTGCGGGTGATCCTGGACGCCGAACCCGACATGACCGTCGTCGCCGAGGCCGGCGACGGGGCGGAGGCGATCAACGCGATCGCCGCCACCGAGGTGGATCTGGCGATCCTGGACATCGCGATGCCCCGCATGACGGGCCTGCAGGCCGCACGGGAGATCGCTGCCCGCTTTCCGGGCGTCAAGATGCTCATGCTGTCGATGTACGACAACGAGCAGTACCTGTTCGAGGCGCTGAAGGCCGGCGCGTCCGGGTACGTGCTGAAGTCGGTGGCCGACCGCGACCTGCTGAACGCGATCCGCTCGGCGACGCACGGGGAGTCGTTCCTGTACCCGGGGGCCGTCACGCTGCTCGTCCGCGAGTACCTGAACCGGGCGCGGGACGGGGAGGAGCTGCTCACCCCCCGCGAGGAGGAGATCACCAAGCTGATAGCCGAGGGGCACTCGTCCAAGGAGATCGCCGAGATCCTCACGATAAGCGTGAAGACCGTCGACCGGCACCGCGCGAACGTGCTCGGCAAGCTCGGCATGCGCGACCGCGTCGAGCTGACCAAGTACGCCATCCGCGTCGGGCTCGTCGAGCCCTGACCCCCGGTCCCGGCGCGGCCCGGGGCGGCCGGGGCGGCCGGGGCGGCCGTGCGGGGCGGGAGCACCGGTCGCCACGTCAGTCCCGCACCGGGTCCTGCCTGCGGCGCGTGCCTTTCGGCGGGACGACCAGCCGCACCTCGGTGCCGCGGCCCCCGGCCGCCGGGCCGATCGACAGCTGCGCGCCGACGAGCATCGCGCGCTCCCGCATCCCGCGGATGCCCGCCCCGGCCCGTTCGGGCGGGCCGCAGCCGTCGTCCGCGACGCGCAGCACGAGGGTGCCGTCCGCCTCCTGCCGCAGGCACAGCTCGGCGTGCTCCGCGCCGGCGTGCCGCCACACGTTCGTCAGGCTCTCCTGCGCGATCCGGTAGACGACGAGCTCGACGTCCGCGCCGACCCCGGTCAGCCCGGTCTGCACGTCGCGGGTGACGTGCGGCCCGCCGGAGAAGTCCGCGGGGAGGGCGATGAGCGCGCTGGTCAGGCCCAGGTCGTCCAGGACGCCCGGACGCAGCCGCCGGGCGACGTGCCGGACCTCGTCCAGGCTCGACCGGACGACCTCCAGGACGCCGCGCAGCTCCTCCGCGACCTCGCCGGGCGCCCGGTCGGCCACCGACTTCAGCTCCAGCAGCGCGACGGTGAGCGTCTGGCCGATCTCGTCGTGGAGCTCCTGGGCGATGCGGCGCCGCTCGGCCTCCTGGGCGTCCAGCACCATCGCCGTCCCGGTGCTGCGGTCGACCTCCAGGCGGTCGAGCATGGAGTTGAACTCGTCGACGAGGTGGAGCAGGTCGCCGCTCTCCTTGGTCGCGAGGCGGTCGCCGGAGCTCAGCGAGTCCATCCGCGCCATCAGCGTGGTGAGCCGGCCCAGCGGCGCGAGGCTGGCGCGCAGCAGCAGCGCGTTCGCCAGCATCATCACGGAGAGCCCGACGAGCAGGACGGGCAGTTCCCGCAGCAGCACCATCGAGGAGATGGTGACGGGCGCCAGCGCGAGGGTCGCGGTGCCGAGCGCGAAGATCAGCCCGTTGATGCCGAGGATGCGCCAGTACAGTGCCGGGACGGGTGCCGTGCTCATGCTCTCACCGTATGCGGGCCTTCGCCGCATCGCTCCCCGCCGCGGGAGGACGGCCGCCCGGCGGCCGCCGCCGGGCGCCGCGCGTCACCGCGGGCGGGGCGGTTCGGCGATGCCGTGCCGCCGCAGCCGGGACCGGCGCAGCTCGTCCGCGGTGACCGCCACGGCGAGCAGGCTCGCCGCCAGCGCCATCAGCGGCACCGACACGTGCACCCACCAGGGGCCGGGCAGCGCCGCCAGCACCGCGCACACCGGGATCATCAGGCACACGTGCCGCCACAGCAGGCGGCCGCGCCACCCGGCGTCGGTGAGCTCGTGCCGGACCCAGTCGCGGTTGCCGGGCGGCAGCCGCAGCCCCAGCGTGTACCGCACCTGGCCCCACGGCCCGGGGTCGCCTGGGATGCGCGCCATCGCGGCCCCTCAGAAGCCCCCGAAGTCGCCGAATCCGCCGCCGCCGCCGAAGTCGCCGCTGCCGAAGTCCCAGCCGCCGCCGACGTCGCCGCCCTCGCCGCCGAACCCGCCGGACATGTCGCCGCCGTAGCCGCCGAACCCGCCGGACATCATCGAGCCGAGCATGGTGCCGACCATCAGGCCGCCGAGCAGGTCGAACCCGCCGTAGCCGTAGTAGTACCCGCCCGCGTACGGCGCGTACGCCGGGCCCGCGTTGTAATAGGGCCGCCGCCCGCCGTGGTACGGGACCATCCGGACGTCCGGTTCGGCGCCGTGCAGCACCGCGTGGGCGTCCGCCCCGCACGCCGGGACGGACCGGGCCGTGCCGCCCGGCGGCGCCCACACGACGTCCTGGACGGACGGGCCGTGGTTCGGGTTGAAGAAGCACGGGGCGCGCCGCTCCGGCACCTCGTCGCCCGCGAGCCGGGCCCGGGTCGCGAGCATGAAGAACCGGCCGTCCTCCAGCGCCCGCGTGACGTCCTGCATCTCCTCGGGGCGCGCGGCGCGGTCCGTCGCCCGCTTGGCCTCGTCGTAGGAGTTCATCGCGCGCTCGTAGTCGGCGCGGATCGCCGGGTCGAGCTTCTTGTCCATGACGTCGAGGTCGAGCCGGGCGATGTCCTCGCCGAGGAGCGTGACGTCCTCCTGCACGCCTTCCTTGAGCTCCGCCATCTCGCGGGCCTGCCGCTCCTGCCGCCGCCTGCGCGACACGAGGAACACCGACATCGCCGCCGCGACCAGCGCGATGACCAGGCCCAGCATCACGTACCCGACGGTCGCCGCCGACGCGGAGTTCTCGTCGACCCGCTGCTCGGCGCGCTCGCCGAAGTCGATGATGCGGTCCTTGAGCGGCTGGCCGTTGGTGCGGGTGATGATCTGGTTGATCTCGCCCTCGTCGAGGTTCTTCGAGATCCCCGCCATCAGCCGCCCGTTCGCGGTGACGCCGACGTAGGTCTCGCCCTCGCCGACGCGGTTCGCGACGGACACGAGCATCTGCCCCATCTGCTGCTGGGTGATGCCGTCGTCGACCACGACCGCGCGGACGTCGGCGTCGCCGAGCCCGTTCAGCGCGGACTCGACCTGCTGCCGGTCCGCCGCGCTCAGCGCGTTCCCGGCGTTGCTCGTGACGTACAGCCGCGAGTCGACCAGCCCGTTGGCGATCTGCCCGACGGTGTCGGCCGCCCGCGCGGGCGCGGCCTGCGGGGCCTGCGGCGCGGCGTGCCGGACGGTCGCGGCGGCGGCGACGTGCTGCACGGACGCGGCGGGACGCGCGGTGTCGGGGGTCGAAGCGGCCGCGGGGGCGGCGAGGCCGGCCACGACGACGCCCGCCACGAGCACGGGGAGCGCGGCGCGGCGAGCCGTCCGGGCGGTCCGGTTGTCGGAGCTCATGTCTCTAGTCTGCCTCGTCAAAGAGCCAGACAATCAGCTCGTCATGGTCCTTTTCGGAAAATCCCGGACCGGTGCGGAGGCGGCCCGCTACCCACCGCGACGGCCGGTGCCGGTTCCCGGGCCGGAAGCGCGACCGGGTGCCGCCCCCGCGGGGAACGGCACCCGGATCGCGTATCGCCGAGCGGCGCCGGACGTCAGTCCTTGATGTCGCAGATGGACGCGCCCGCCGTGACCGTCTGGCCGACCTCGGCCGACAGGCCCGTGATCGTCCCGGCTTTGTGCGCGGTGAGCGGCTGCTCCATCTTCATCGCCTCGAGCACCACGACCGTGTCGCCCGCCTCGACGGCCGCGCCGTCCGCGGCGACGATCTTCACGATCGTGCCCTGCATCGGGCTGACCAGCGAGTCGCCGGACGCCTGCGCGGCCGCGCCCTTCTTGCCCGCGCGGCGCTTGGCGGGCGCCTGCCCGGCCGCGGCGCCGCCGGCGGCCGACGCGCCGAGGCCCGCCGGCAGGACGACCTCGACGCGCTTGCCGCCGACCTCGACCGTGACCCGCTCCCGCTCGCCCGCGGCCTCCGCGTCGGCCGGGACCGCGTCGAACGGCGGGATCGTGTTGTCGAACTCCGTCTCGATCCACCGGGTGTGGACGGCGAACGGCTCGGCGTCGTCCGCGGGGACGAACGCGGGGTCGTCCAGCACCGCCTGGTGGAACGGCAGGACGGTCGGCATGCCGTCGATCGTGAACTCGGCGAGGGCGCGGCGCGCGCGCTCCACGGCCTGGCGGCGGGACGCGCCGGTGACGATCAGCTTCGCGATCAGCGAGTCGAACGCCTGCGGTACCGTCTGCCCGGACACGTACCCGGAGTCGAGCCGGACGCCCGGCCCGGTCGGCGGGTCGAACGCGGTCAGGGTGCCGACGGCGGGCAGGAAGCCGCGCCCGGCGTCCTCGGCGTTCAGCCGGAACTCGATCGAGTGGCCGCGCAGCTCCGGGTCGCCGTAGCCGAGCTCCTCGCCGTCGGCGATGCGGAACATCTCCCGGACCAGGTCGACGCCCGCGACCTCCTCGGTCACCGGGTGCTCGACCTGGAGCCGCGTGTTGACCTCGAGGAACGAGATCGTCCCGTCCTGGCCGACGAGGAACTCGCAGGTGCCCGCGCCGACGTACCCGGCCTCCTTCAGGATGGCCTTCGAGGAGGTGTACAGCAGTTCGAGCTGCTCCTCCGACAGGAACGGCGCCGGGGCCTCCTCGACGAGCTTCTGGTGGCGGCGCTGGAGCGAGCAGTCGCGGGTGGACACGACGACCACGTTGCCGTGCTCGTCGGCCAGGCACTGCGTCTCGACGTGCCGCGGCTTGTCCAGGTACCGCTCGACGAAGCACTCGCCGCGGCCGAACGCGCCGACGGCCTCCCGGACGGCCGACTCGTACAGCTCCGGGACCTCCTCGAGCGTCCGGGCCACCTTGAGCCCGCGCCCGCCGCCGCCGTACGCCGCCTTGATGGCGATCGGCAGCCCGTGCTCCTCCGCGAACGCGACGACCTCGTCGGCGCCCGACACCGGGTCGGTGGTGCCCGCGACCAGGGGAGCGCCGACCTTCTGCGCGATGTGCCGCGCCTGCACCTTGTCGCCCAGCGCGGTGATCGCGGCGGGCGGCGGCCCGATCCAGGTCAGCCCGGCGTTCCGCACGGCGGACGCGAAGTCCGCGTTCTCCGCCAGGAAGCCGTAGCCGGGGTGGACGGCGTCCGCGCCGGCCTCCGCCGCGATCTTCAGCAGCTTCTCGATGTCCAGATAGCTCTCGGCCGCCGTCGAGCCGCCGAGCGCGTACGCCTCGTCCGCGACCCGCACGTGCAGCGCGTCCAGGTCCGGCTCGGCGTACACGGCGACACTGGCCAACCCTGCGTCGCTACAAGCACGGGCAATGCGGACCGCGATCTCGCCGCGGTTGGCGATCAGGACCTTGCGCACGTGGGTCTCCTCCCTCAACCTCGCACCGCGCAGTCTAGATAATCGCCGTTTGAGGTTTTCGTAAGCCCCTCCTTATAGGGGGCCGACCGCCGTGTTCACGGGGGTTGAGGGGGTTTTCGCGTGTCCCGGCCAGCGGGACCGCCGGACGCGCGGAGGGCCCGCACCCGGGCGGATGCGGGCCCGCGGACGGCCGGACGGCGCGGCGCGCGGGACCGGCGGGGCGCATGGTCCGCGGCCCCGCCCGCGCCGTCCGGCCGGAGCGGCGCACAAGTGGCGCATATCTCAGCGCGCGTGTCTCAGCGCGTGTGTGTGTTCAGGTGTGTGTCTCAGTGTGTGTGTCTCGGTGCGCGTGTCACCGGCCGCCGTAGCGGCGGGTGAACTTCTCGACCGCTCCGGTCGTGTCGAGAACGCGCCCCTGTCCGGTGTAGAACGGGTGGCTCGCCAACGAGACGTCCACGTCCACCACCGGGTAGGTGCGGCCGTCCTCCCACTCGACGGTCCGGCCGGCGGCGGCCGTGGACCGGGTCAGGAAGGCGCGGCCGGCGGCGCGGTCGCGGAAGACGACGGGGCGGTACTCCGGGTGGATGTGCTGCTTCATGCCCCCGTCAACACGGTGGCAACGGTTTTCATTCCACCCTCCGGGGCGGGGCTGCGGGGGCCGCGGGAGCCCCGGTGCCGCAAGGGATTCGTCCGGTTCCGCGCGGGCCCGGACGGGCTTCCGGGACGGCGTGTATCTTCGCCAATGATCAGTGGGAGGAGGAGGCATGGTGCGCCTGTGGCTGCGGGTCTTCCTGGCGGTCGCCGTCGCGGTCGCCTGCCTGGCCGCGCCCTCGTCCGCGATGCGCCGCGGCGCCCCCCGGGTGGACGGCGAGACGACCGAGCAGCTCGCCGCGGTCGCGGGCACGCTGCTCCAGCACCGCTCGCAGGCCCTCGTGCAGACGCGGGACCGCGACCGCACCCGGCTCCCCGAGGAGATCCTCGGCGTCCGCATCTCGCCGCGGGTCGCGCGCGTGCAGGCGGAGGCCGTCCAGGAACTGGAGAACCGCAACCGGGCGCCGGTCGAGGGCGGGCCCGCCTACACCGCCGCGCGGACGACGCTGGACGAGGCCAGCGCGGTCCGCGAGGGGGACGTGGTGGCGCTCGAGGCGGTCGAGCACACGGTCGTCCGGTACGACACCGGCAGGGTGCGGCAGGACGTGCGGCGCCGGTTCGAGTTCAAGGACATCGACGGGCGGCTCACGCTGGTCGGCGAGCGGGTCCTCGACCCGGACGCCCGGCCCGTGAACGACCCGGTCCGCGCGGCCGGGTGAATGCCCGGAAAGCGCGGGGCGTCCGGACTCTGAATGTTTTCTGACGCAGAGTAATTGACCGGGTCACAAGCGTGCGGAGCGCTGCTCCCGGCGCGCTCCGATGGCGTGCGCGCCGTCATGTTACCGTCCACATCCGGTCAGCGCAGCGGGGCGGAAATGTCCGGCTATCTCCATCAGTTCGGCCGCCCGGCACTGGATTCCGCTGATCCTCCCGGCGTAGGCTGGCGCCATTCTTGACGAAAGGCCACAGTGATGAGCGGTGACAAGCGCGGCGCCAACATCGGCGAGCTGGAGGAACTGTCCCGGATCTTCGCCAAGCACGGCCGGAACCTCGACGCCCTGATCAGAGACCTCAACGGCCGCACGGTGAGCTCCAGCGCCGTCTGGTGGGGGCCGGGCGCCGACCGGTTCCGCGCGGCGTGGGCCGAGGCGAAGACCGCCTTCGACAAGATGGCCATCGCCCTGGAGCAGGGCAGCCAGGACATCAAGCGCTCCCAGCAGAACATCGAGGCCGCCACGCGCTGACGCCTCGCCCCCGAGCCGCGGGTCCCGGCCCATCCCCCCGAGGCCGGGGCCCGCTCCTTTTCCGGCCCCCGGCCCGGGGGGTCAGTCGCCCGTCACCGGCGGCGGCAGCGCCACCTGGATCTGCGTGGCCGTGCCCGTGGCGACGAACAGCCCGCGCCCGCTCGGACCCGCGAGCGGCGCGTTGCGCGGCAGCCGCAGCCCGAACAGGTCGCCGTCGTCCGGCGACTCGATCGACAGCAGGACGCCCGAGCGCGACCGCCGCGCGTCCGCGAGGAACCCCCGGTAGCCGCGCCCCAGGTCGGTGGTCGTCCCGCCGATGACGACCGCGTGCTCGCCGTCCCGCGCCGTCCGCAGGACGTCGCACAGCGCGTCGTCGAGGTCCGTCTCGTCCAGCAGCTCGGCGTCGTCCACGACCACGACGTACCGGTGCTCGTCGCCGATCGCCGCCTCGAGATCGCCCGCGTCCGCGTCGGACGCGAGGACGCCGAGCACGCCGGGGCGCCCCGACAGCAGCCGCAGCGGCGACCGGCGCGGCGTCACCAGTACCACCGGCACCAGCCCGCCGCCGACCGCCGGGTCCAGCAGCGAGTGGACGATCGTGCGGAGCGTCGTCGAGCGCCCCGAGCGCGGCGGCCCGGCGACCGCGAACCCGGGGCCCTCGTTCAGCAGGTCGATCCCGACGGGCGCGAGGGTGTCGCCGCCGACCCCGACGAGCGCCCACAGCGCCGACGGCGCGAGGAACTCGCCGTCCAGCGCCATCGCCTCCCGGTAGGTGACCCGCACCGGCAGCTCGTCCACGTGCAGCGGGCCGCGGCGGCGCGGCGGCCGCCCGTACCGGGCGACGCAGCCGCGCGCGATCTCCTGGAGGGCCGCGACCTGCGCCGTCCCGGCCGGGTCGTCGCCGAGCAGCCCGATCTGCGACTCGCGCGGCGGGGCGCCCGGCGCGGCCGCCTCCAGGGCGCGGCCCGGCGGCATCGCGGCCGGGACGTGCCGGTCCTGCAGGCCCGCGTAGCCGTAGTCGTTCGGGTCGGCCATCCGCAGGATCAGCCGCCGGTCGAACACGGTGGAGACCTGCCCCGACAGGCCGGAGCGGTCGCCGGTGAACACGGCCCGCAGGCCGACCGCGGCGCCCTCCCGCAGCAGCCGCAGGACCTGGTCGACGAGCCGGCCGTAGTCGTAGTGCTCGAACGCGCCGAGGAACCCCTCCCAGCGGTCCAGGAGCAGCACCATCCACGGCAGCCGGTCGGTGGCGGCGACGGCGGCGCGCTGCTCGGGCAGCGACGCGAACCCGGCCTCCGCGAACAGCTGCTGCCGCCGCGCGACCTCCGCCGCCAGCGCGGTGATCAGCCGCTCGCAGCGGTCGAGCTGGTCGCGGGTGACGACGGCGCCGCAGTGCGGCAGCGCCACCAGCGGCAGGAGGGCGTTCGCGCCGCAGTCGATCGCGTACAGGTGCGCGTCGAACGGGGAGCACGCCCCCGCGAGGGACCCGGCGATCGTGCGGAGCGCCGTCGAGCGCCCCGACTGGGCCGACCCCGCCAGGTACAGGTGGCCGCCGGCCGCCAGGTCGAGCGCCAGCTCCTCCCGCGACTGGACGGCGGGCAGGTCGGTGATGCCGAACGCGATCGGCGGGACGTCCACGACGGACCCGCCCGCCGCCGTCCGCGGCGTCAGCCGGACCCGCTCGGGCAGCGGGTTCAGCCACGGCGACGGCTGCCGCGCGATCCCGGCGCGCCGCGCGGCCTCGTCCACGGCCTGCACGAGGACGGCCAGGTCGGTGACGGCGGCCGCGTCGTCGGCGGCGTCGCGCGGCGCGGGCGGCGGGTGCCCGAGGCCCTGCCAGGGGAGCGGCAGGACGGTCGTGCGGCGCGCGGCCGTGCCCGGCCGGCGCCCGCCGATCCGGGCCGACTGCACGGCGTGCGGCGCCGACATGCCCGACCGGACGTAGCAGCGGCCCGGCAGCGACTTCGGGATCTGCACGGCGTCGGCGGAGTCGAGCACGTCGGTGGAGTCGTCGGCGCCGGTCACCCGCAGCGCGATCCGCAGGTTCGTGTTGGCCCGCATGTCCGCGGTGACGACCCCGGCGGGCCGCTGCGTCGCGAGGATCAGGTGGACGCCGAGGGAGCGGCCCCGGCGGCCGATGTCGACGAGCCCGGCGACGAACTCGGGCAGCTCCTCGACCATCGCGGCGAACTCGTCGATCACCAGGACGAGGCGGGGCATCGGCGCCGACGCGGGGGTGCGGCCGCCGATGTAGTCGTCGATGTCCTTGGCCCCGGACTCCAGGAGCAGCACCTCGCGGCGCCGCAGCTCGGCCGCGAGCGACTCCAGCGCGCGTTCCGTCGCGTGCCCGTCCAGGTCGGTGACCATCCCGACGGTGTGCGGCAGCTTCGCGCACTCGGCGAACGCCGAGCCGCCCTTGTAGTCGATCAGCACGAACGTCATCTCGTCCGGCCGGTTCGCGACCGCGAGGGACGCGATGAGCGTCTGCAGCAGCTCGGACTTCCCGGCGCCGGTCGTCCCGGCGATGAGCCCGTGCGGGCCGTCCGTGCGCAGGTCGATCTCGTACGGCTCGCGGCCCGCCCGTCCCGCCCGGGCGCCGCCGGAGCCGACGCCGATCGGGACGCGGGTCGTCCGGCCGCCGGTCCGCGTCCACGACTGCAGGACGGCCTCGGCGGTGGGGTCGGGCATGGCGAGCAGGTCGAGCAGCCGCACGTTCGCGGGGAGGGACTCGTCGGCGTCCTCCCTGGACACGTCCCGGACGGGCGCGAGCGCGCGCGCCACCCGGTCCGTCCAGGCGGGGGAGACCTGGTCGGCGAGCACCGGGCCCACGGCGTCGAGGTCCTGCCCCTGGAGGTGGACGACGGCCGGGTACTGCGGGTCCCAGGACGCGACGGCGCTGCATTCTTCGGGCAGCAGCCGCTCCTCGTCGTCGATGCAGATCGCGTAGAGCCCGTACTCGGCGCCCCTCGACAGCAGCATGGGCATGCCCGGGACGCGCCTCAGCGCGCGCGCCCCGTCCAGGACGATCAGGATGTTGTACGGAACCGCGTCCGCGGGCTTGGCCTGCCCGCCCAGGAACTGGGACTCGGCCTGGGACGCGCGCCGCCGCTCGGTCACGCGCATGGCCAGTTCGGTGATGCGGTGCGCGATGGACGACTGGTCGGTGCCGACGAGGGCCGTGCAGTCCTCGTCCTCGCGCGGCGCGCAGTGCGGCAGCCAGCGCACCCAGTTCCACTCGTCGGCCGCGTCGGGCTCGGCCGACAGCACGACGATCGCCAGGTCGCGCGGGCTGTGCAGCGCCGCGGCCTGCCCGACCAGCCAGCGGGCCAGCGCCCGCGACGCCGGGCGCGGCCCGGTGAGGCCCAGCACGCCGACGTCCGCCAGCGGCAGCGCCACCGGCACCTGCCGCGCCACCGGCGCCGGCACCGGCGCGCCCTCGCCCGCCCCGCCGTCGACCAGGTCGACGCGCGCGGGCAGGTCGGCGAGGCCCACCCGCAGGTGCAGGGCGTCCGGGTCGTCGCGGCGGCGCTCCCACAGCCGCCGCCGGGGGCCGGTCGCGGTGAGCAGCACCTCGGCGGGGTCCGGGTGCAGGGCGCGGCGCTCGTCCTCGTCCTCGCGGCGCAGCCGGTCCAGCTCGCCGTCGAAGCGTCCCGCCTTGTCGTTGTACTCCCGGAGGGCCTTCTTGTACGACTTGCGGCCGTGCAGCCGGTCGCCGACCCACTCGCCGACCGTCATCAGCGGCCACGCCAGCGCGAACAGCGCCCACCACCACTGGCGGAGCGCGAAGGCCATGACCAGCCCGAACGCCGAGAACAGCAGCGCGCCGACCAGCCGCAGCCGCTCCCGCGGGTTGCGCTCCGGCCGCCGCGGCACCTCCAGCCGCCGGTCGCGCCGCGCCGGGGCCAGCCGGGGCGGCCGGTTGAACGCCATGCCGCCCTCGGGCAGCGGCTCCAGGTGCGTGTCGGGGGCCGCGCCCGGCGCCAGCGTCAGCACGCTCGCCCCGACCGACAGCATCCCGCCCGCCGGCCAGGCCGCCGGGCTCTCCAGCGGCGCCCCGTCGAGCTCCGCGCCGGGCGCGGACGGCGCCACCCGCACGCCGTCCGGCGCGACCGTCACCCGCAGCGCCGTCGGCCGCACCGCGGGGTCGTCCAGCCGGACGTCCACGTCGTCGCCGGACCCGAGGACGCTCGCGCCCAGCCCGAGCCGGTGCACCCGCCCGGCCGCCGGCCCGCCCACGACGCGCACCTCGACCAGCCCGGACGGCTCCGCGAGGACGGTCGCGGCCGCGCCGTCCCGCTCGACCGCGACCACCGCGCCGTCCCGCAGCTCCTTCACCGCGCGGGCCTGCGGGTCGAGCATCCGCCCGTCCATCCACAGGGCGCGCCGCTCCGCCGGGGGCGCGGTGCCGCCGCTGCGCTGCAGCGCGTCCTTGGAGAACCGCGGGGTCGGCACCGTCACCGACGCCTCCTGCGCGCGCCCTTCCAGTGCCGCCGCGAGCGACCGGGCCACCCCGTCCACGGTGGCCTCCGCGTCGACGTTCACCACGACGTCCCGTGGCCCGCCGCCGGTCAGCGCCGTGAACGAGATCCGCATCGAAGCCCCTCCATCGTGCGCCGTTTCCGGTTCGGCGCCGCCGTCCGGGACAGCTTAATTAACGAGCCCTTCCCGGCTGGGCCGGACGACACGTATCCGCAGCGTGCGACATGGTTTTCGGGCATTCCCGGCGGCCGATTCGGCGCACCGGAACTCACCGCGCCGCAATGATCTCCCGCAGCGCCGCGTCCAGCGGCGTCGGCGCCATGCCGAAAGTGCGCTGGAAGTCGGACGAGTCCAGGATGTACGGCTTCTCGAACTGGTACCGCATCTCGCGCAGCTCGCGCATCATCGGGTCGACCACCCCGAGCGCGGCGAGCGCCGCCCGCGGGGTCTCGTGCACCCGCGGCCGCGGCGCCCCCGCGGTCTCGCACAGCCGCTCGGCGACCGCGCGCGCCGACACCGCCGGGCCGGTCGGGACGTGCCACGGGCGACCCCAGACCCGCTCGTCCGTCCCCGCGACGGCGAGCGCCTCGGCGACGTCCGGCAGGTACGTCCAGGCGTGCGGGAGGGACGGGTCGCCGATGAACATCACCCGCTTGCCGGCGAGCAGCGGCTTCACGAACCGCACCTCGCCCAGGTGCGCCTGGTCGGTGCTCCCGGGCCCGTAGTAGTCGGACGCGCGCAGTTCGGTGACCCGTACCCGCCCGGCCTCGTGGGCGGCCCGCATGTCCTCCCACATCCGCGCCCGCATCCGGCCCTTCGTCCCGGTCGCCGCGAGCGGCGCGTCCTCGGTCATGGGGCCGTCCACCGGCCCGTACCCGTACAGGCAGCCGAGGGTGACCAGCCCGGCCCCGGTGTCCTCGGCCGCGCCGAGGAACGACGCCGCCATCGGCGGCCACGCCTGCGCCCACCGGTGGTAGGGCGGGTTCACGCAGTTGTAGATCGTGTCGGCGCCCTTGGCGGCCGCCGCGAGCCGCTCCCGGTCCGCGACGTCCGCGGCGATCCGCTCGACCCCCTCGGGGCCCGACCCCGACCGGGTCACGACGGTCACGTCGTGCCCGCGCTCCACCAGCCGCTCGGCCAGCTTCGTCCCGACCTGCCCTGCCCCGGCGATCACGTGCTTGCCCACGGTCCTGCTCCTTCACGAACGGTGCTGTTGGTTCCGGCTGCGGAGCACCCGACCCGTTTTCGGATCAGCGCTCCGCTCCGAGAGCAATGCTCTCTGACGAGTGCGCCGTTCGTCAAGAGCAGTGCTCTCGTTTCGTTGCGGCGCTCTGCTAACCTCGCGGCATGAGCGCTGGACGGACGGCACGGGAACGGGTGCGCGCGGAGCTGATCGCGGAGATCACCGGTATCGCGAAGAAGCAGCTCGCGACGGACGGGGCGGCGGGGCTGTCGCTGCGCGCGGTCGCCCGGGAGATGGGGATGGCGTCATCGGCGATCTACCGGTACTTCCCCAGCCGGGACGACCTGCTGACGGCCCTGATCATCGACGGGTACGACGCGCTCGGCGCGGCCGTCGAGCGGGCCGACGACGCCGTGCGCGGCGCGCGGCCGGACGCGTTCGGGGAGCGGTGGCTCGCCGTGTGCCGGGCCGTCCGCGCGTGGGCGCTCGCGCACCCGCACGAGTTCGCGCTGCTGTACGGGTCGCCCGTCCCCGGCTACCGGGCGCCGCAGGACACCGTCGCGGCGGCCCTCCGCGACACGCGCGTGTACGCCCGGATCGTCACCGAGGCGCACGCGGCGGGCGCCCTCGAACCGCTCGGCCCCTGCCCGCCCGCGCCCGCCGCCCTCGCCGGCGACATGGGGCGGATCCGCGAGGGCGTGCGCCTGGACGTCCCGGACGACGTCGCGGCGCGGGCCGTGACCGCGTGGTCGGGCCTGTTCGGCACCGTGAGCTTCGAGCTGTTCGGCACCTTCAACAACACGATCATGGACGGCGCCGCCTACTTCGACCACTCGATGGCGCTCCTCGGCCGCCTCGTCGGCCTCGCGGCGCCCTGACGGCCGGGGCCGACAGGGCGGCGCTGACCACGACGGCGGCGAGGCCGGGGCGCCGTCCCGTGGTCCATCCGGTGCATGCTGCAAGGAAAGGGAACGCCTTTTTCGCGGCGGTCGCACGATTCACGCTCGGGCCCGCTGTTCACCACGTGGTTATGGCACCGTCACCGCCACTTTCCACCGCAAAGCCAATCCAGTGCCGTTACGCCCGCTATGGGCGCCGGAAAAGTGGGCGGACGGGGGCGGGTGGGCCCGTCCGCGCGGCGCTTCCGGTGGCCCGTCCACGGTCCCGGCGGGCCGCCCGTGGGAATCTGGCGACTTATGTGACTGCCGGTAAGTACGGAAGTGGTCGGAGAAATCCCAGGTCATCGCGTTCCGTCCCCGGTTTTGCAGGCTCGGCCTCACCGAATCCATTGACGCGGCGACGCCGCCCCCGCGAGCATGGATCGCTCGATGGTGCGCGCGGACCCGTGAGGCGGGACCGCGGCGGGGCGGGAAGGAGCGCGTGGGCAGCGCCATGAAGGCCAACCAGTCGACCGCCGCCGGAGGCCCGTCCGGCGCCGCTACCGCAGGGGCGCCCGGACTCGGCCGCTCCGGGCTCGGCGCCTCCGGCGGGCAGCGGCTCCCCACGCCGCCGCGGGAGCGCAAGCCCGCCCTCGCCGCACTCGCGGTGCTGCTGATCCTCGGCGGCGCGCTCGCCAGCGCCTACCTCGTGACGGCCAGCGGCGACCGCGTGTCCGCGATCCAGATCGCGCAGCCCGTCGCGGCCGGGCAGCGGATCCCGCCGGGCGCGCTGCGGGAGGTGCCGATCGGCGACACCGGCATCGAGTACCTGAGCTGGTCCGAGGCGGCGGCGGTGACGAAGCACTACGCGACCGTCCCGCTGGTGGAGGGCACGCTGCTCACCAACGCGATGATCAGCCCGACGAACGACGCCGCGTCCGGACGCCTCGTCGTCGGGCTCGCGCTCAAACCGGGGCAGGTCCCGGTGGGCGGCGTCGTGGAGGGCAAGCACGTCACCGTGTACGCGGTCGGCGGCGAGGAGGGCGGCGGCCCCCGGCCGGGCACCGTCCTGGCCGCGGACGCGATCGTGGTCGGCGTCGGCCAGGGCGGCGGGAGCACCGTCGCGGGCGAGCGGCTCGGCTCCGGCATGACGACCGTGGACGTCGCCGTCCCGCCGGGGGAGGCCGCGGACGTCGCGGGCGCCGCGTCCGCCGGGGCCGTCGCGATCGCGCTGATCCCGCCCGGGACCGAGGCCGGGTCCGGCGGCGCGTCGCCGCCGCCCGCGGACGGGACGCGCGGCGGCGCGCCCGCGCGCGGCGGGCCCGGCCAGGGCGCGCCGACACAGGGCACCGCCCCGTCGCAGGGCGCGCCGACGCAGGGCGGGCAGCCGTCCGGCGGCGCGGGGACGCCCGGCGCGCCCGGCACCGGCACGGGCGGGAACTGATCGTGGCCGTCATCGCGCTCGCCGCCGACAAGGGGGCGCCCGGCGTCACCACGGCCGCCGTCGCGCTCGGCGCCGTGTGGCCGCGCCCGGTGCTGGTCGCCGAGTGCGACCAGGCGGGCGGCGACCTCGTGTACCGGCTGCCCGCCGCCGAGGAGGCCGGGAACGGCGGCATCCTCAACCCGTCACGCGGGCTGCTCAGCCTCGCCGCGACGGCCCGGCGCGGGCTGCGCCCCGACCAGATCGCCGAGCACTGCCAGCGGCTCGTCGGCGGCCTCGACGTCCTCGTCGGGATCACCAGCGCCGAGCAGGCGCAGGGCATGACGTGGCTGTGGGGGCCGCTCGGGCGGGCGTTCGCCGGGCTCGACCCCGTGGACGTCATCGTCGACTGCGGGCGGCTCGGCGCCGGCTCCCCGCTGACCGACCTGCTCCGCGAGGCCGACCTCGTCGTGCTGCTCACCCGCGCGACCCTCGAGCAGGTCGCGCACCTGCGCGAGCGCGTGACCGCGCTGAGCGGCGAGCTGCGCGGCGGCCCGCCGATCGGGGTGCTCGTGCTCGCCGACCCCCGCGACTTCCGCGGGTCCGTCGCCGAGGTCGACCGCATCATCGCCGGGGCGGCGCGCAGCCGGGACCGGACGGGCGACGCCGCGCCCGGCGAACCGGGCCCGCCCGCGCAGCCCGTCACCGTCCTCGGCGGGCTCGCGCTCGACCCCAAGGGCGCCGACCTGCTCGCCGGCCGCTGGGGCGGGCGGCTGGACCGCTCGCTGCTGATCCGGTCGGCGCGGGAGGTCGCGGGCGAACTCGCCGGCCGGGTCGCCGCCGCGCCGCGCCGCGACGCCGCGCGGCCCGGGCCGATCGCCGCGCAGGCCCCGCCGCCGCGGCCCGCCGAGCACGTCCCCGCCGCCGACGCCGGCACCGAGGGGAGGCGCTGATGGACCACGGGCTCGTCAAGCGGCTCCGGCAGGAGGTCGGCGACCGGCTGGCCCAGCAGCGCCGCCTCGACGCCGCGCACGGCCTCGCCCCCATGTCCGGCGAGGACGAGCGGCAGTTCGCGCGGGCGCTGATCGGCCAGGTCCTCGAGGAGTTCGCGCGCGGCGAGATCACCTCGGGCCGCCGCCCGCCGAACGCCGACGAGGAGGAGGCCCTCGCGGCGGGCGTCCACGCGGCGCTGTTCGGCGTCGGCCGGCTCCAGCCGCTGCTGGAGGACCCGGAGATCGAGAACATCGACATCAACGGCTGCGACCGGGTGTTCGTCGGGTACGCGGACGGCCGCGAGGCGATGGCCGAGCCCGTCGCGGAGAGCGACGAGGAACTGGTCGAGCTGATCCAGATCCTCGCGGCCTACAGCGGCCTGTCGTCCCGCCCGTTCGACACCGCGAACCCGCAGCTCGACCTGCGCCTCCCGGACGGGTCGCGGCTGTCGGCGGTCATGGACGTCACGGTGCGGCCCGCGCTGTCGATCCGGCGCGCGCGGCTCGGCAAGGTCTTCCTCGCCGACCTGGTGGGCAACGGCACGTTCAGCCGGGAGCTCGGGCTGTTCTTCCGCGCGGCGGTGCTCGCCCGCAAGAACATCATGATCGCCGGGGCGACGAACGCGGGGAAGACGACGCTGCTGCGGGCCGTCGCCAACGAGATCCCGGCGCACGAACGCCTCATCACCGTCGAACGGGCCCTCGAACTCGGGCTCGACGCCTTCCCGGAGCTGCACCCCAACTGCGTCGCGTTCGAGCAGCGGCTCCCGAACTCCGAGGGGCAGGGCGCGATCTCGATGGCCGAGCTGGTGCGCCGGTCGCTGCGGATGAACCCGTCCCGGGTGATCGTCGGCGAGGTGCTCGGCGACGAGATCGTCACGATGCTGAACGCGATGACGCAGGGCAACGACGGGTCGCTGTCGACGATCCACGCGAACTCGTCCGTCGAGGTGTTCAACCGCATCGCGACGTACGCGATCCAGTCGGAGGAGCGGCTCCCGGTCGAGGCGACGCACATGCTCATCGCGGGCGCCATCGACTTCGTGGTGTTCATCGAGAAGCGCAACGACTACGCGCACGGCGGGCGGCTGCGCCGGTTCGTGTCCAGCGTCCGCGAGGTGACCGGCGTGGACGGCCGGGTGCTGTCCTCGGAGGTGTTCGCCCCCGGACCGGACGGGCACGCGGTGCCCGCCGCGCCGATCACGTGCGCCGACGAGCTGGCCCGGTACGGCTACGACCCGTCCGGGGGTGCGTGGTGAGCGCCCGCCCGGCCGCGTGCGGGGGCGGTCGCTGATGGTCGCGCCGGACGTGCTGCTCGCCGTCCTCGCCGGGGCGCTGACCGGCGGCGGGGTCCTGCTGCTGGGCGTCGCGCTGCGCGGCCTGCCCGCCCGGCCCCGCCCCGCGAAGGGCCGCCGCCGCGCCGACCTCGCCCGCACCCTCACCACCCGCACCGCGCTCGCCGTCCTCGCCGGGACGGGCGTGCTGGTCGTCACCCGCTGGCCGATCGCCGCCGTCGGGGCGGGCCTGCTCGTCCTCGGCTGGGACGGCCTGGTCGGCGGGGCCGCCGAGGAGCGGCGCGGCATGGCGCGGCTGGAGGCGCTCGCCGGGTGGACCGAGTCGCTGCGCGACACGATCGCGGGCGCCGTCGGGCTGGAGCAGGCGATCCCCGCGTCGCAGCGCGCCGCCGCGCCCGTCCTGCAGCGGCCGCTGCGGGAACTGGTCGACCGGCTGCACACCCGCGTCCCGATGCCGGAGGCGCTGCGCCGCTTCGCCGACGACCTCGACGACCCGTCCGCCGACCTGGTGATCGCCGCGCTGATCCTGAACGCGAAGCTGCGCGGGCCCGGGCTGCGCGACATGCTCGGCGCGCTCGCGACGTCCGCCCGCGCCGAACTCGACATGCGGCGCCGCGTCGAGGCCGACCGCCGCTCCACCCGGCGGTCCGTCCGCATCGTCGTCGGCGTCTCCGTCGGGACCGCGATCGGCCTCGCCGTGTTCAACCGCTCGTACGTCGAACCGTACGACGACCTCCTCGGCCAGCTCGTCCTGTGCCTGGTCGTCGCCCTGTACGCGGCGGCGTTCGTGTGGCTGCGGCGGCTGTCGAAGTACGAGCTGCCCGCGCGGTTCCTCAGCGAGCCCCGCAACGCGCCCCGCCCGGGCGTCCCGGGGGAGGTCCCGAGCACGGTCGCGGGCTGGCAGACGGAGCCGCTGCGGGGGCGGCACGCGATGGACGCCGGGGGAGGCGGGGGCCCGTGACCGCCGCACTCGCCGCGGGCGCCGCCGTCGGCGCCGGCCTGTACCTGCTGGTCCGGGCGCTGTTCCCGGCGCGGCCCGGCCTCGCCGCGCGGATGGCCGCGCTGGACGCCGCGCGCCGCCGCGACCTCGACGCGCCGCCGCCCGGCCGGATCTCCCCGACCCTCGAACGGGTCGGCGGGCTGCGCGCCCGGCTCGGCGGCGAACTCGCCCGGTTCTGCGAGGCGCGCGGCTGGCGGCTGCGCTCCGTCCGCGCCGACCTGGCGATCACCGAGCGGTCGCTGGAGGCGTTCCTCGCGACGAAGTTCCTGCTGCCCGCCGCCGCGCTGCTGTTCGTCCCGCTGGTCGTCGCCTACTTCGCGCTGCTCGGGCTCGGCACGTCCGTGCAGATCCCGGTGTGGATCTGCGGGCTGTTCGCGCTGCTGTTCTTCTTCTTCCCCGACCTCCAGCTCAAGCAGGAGGCGCAGGCCCGCCGCCAGGACTTCCGGCACGTCGTCGGCGCGTTCCTCGACCTCGTCGCGATGAACCTGGCGGGCGGGCGCGGCGTCCCCGAGGCGCTCGTCAGCGCCGCGAACGTCGGCGAGGGCTGGGGGATGCACCGCATCCGCGATGCCCTCGGCAACGCCCGCATCACCGGGCGCACCCCCTGGCAGGCCCTCGGCGGCCTCGGCGAGGAGCTGGACGTCGCGGAACTGCGCGACCTCGCCGGGGCGCTCGCGCTCGTCGCCGACGACGGCGCCCAGATCCGCAAGTCGCTCGCCGCCCGCGCCGCGTCCATGCGCAGCCGGGAGCTGTCGGAACTGGAGGGCAAGGCCGGCGAGCGCTCCCAGTCGATGCTCGTCGCGCAGCTCTTCCTGTGCGCGGGCTTCCTCGTCTTCCTCGCGTACCCGGCGCTGATGCGGGTGCTGAGCGCATGAACCGAACGTCTCGACCCGGAACCGTGAACCGAACCCCGACATCCGCCCCCCTGGAGGTGCAGCGATGAGGCCGCCGAACCCGTTGAACGACCCGTCCGTCGCCTACCTGCGCGCCCTGCTCGACGACCGGCTCGCCCGGCTGCGCGACGAGGACGAGCGCAGCCGCGGCGCGTCCGCGATCGAGTGGGCGATCATCACCGCGATCCTCGCCGCCATCGCGATCGCGATCGGCGGGATCATCATGCAGAAGGTCCAGGACAAGGCCAACAGCATCAACACGGGCTGACCGCGGTGCGGCGGTTCGTCCGGCGCCTCGGGGCGAACGACTCCGGGGCGTCGTCGATGGAGCTCGCGCTGCTCACCCCGGTGCTCATCCTCGTCCTGCTCACCGTCGTGCAGTTCGCGATGGTGTTCCACGCGCGGCACGTCGCGCTCGCCGCGGCGCAGTCCGGCGCGCGCGTCGCCCGGACGGCGCCGCCCGGCGGCGGCTGGCAGGGCGCCGCGGTGGCGCGGGCGGAGCGCGACGTGCGCGAGGTCGGCCCGAACCTGCTCGGCGGGCTGTCGGTCACGGCGGGCGAGGCGAACGACGAGCGCTGGGTCGAGGTGCGCGGCGAGGCGGTGGCGGTCATCCCGTTCATGACGTTCTCCGTGTCGCAGCGGTCGCAGGGGCCGATCGAGTGCTTCCGGCCGGACATCGGCGCGGGCACCTCCTGCGCGGGGGGCGCCCCGTGAGGCCGCGCTTCCGCCGCGCCGACCGGGGGTCGATGTCGCTGGAGATGGTCCTGGTCACGCCCCTCTTCGTCGCGTTCCTGCTGGTCCTCGCGGGCGCCGGGCGGCTCGTCGACGCGCAGAGCCAGATGGACGGCGCCGCCCGCGACGCCGCGCGCGCCGCGTCCATCGCGCGCAGCGCGGCGTCCGCCCGCGCGTTCGCCGCCGACACCGCCGCCGCCGGACTGCGCGGCACGTCCTGGTGCGCGGGCGGCCCGAGCGTCCGGACGGACGTGTCCGGCTGGGGCCCCGGCGGCCGCGTCGTCGTCGAGATCGCGTGCGACGTCGACCTCGGCGACCTCGCGTTCATCGGGCTCCCCGGGACCAAGCGCCTCGTCGGCCGCGCCGTCGCGCCCGTCGACACCTACACCTACCGGGGCGGAGGCGACGGCCTGTGACGACCTTCGGCCGCCGCGGCGCCGCCCTCCGGCACGCCGCCCCCCGATCCGGCGGGGCGTCCCGCGATCGGGGGACCGTCTCGCTGTACGTCGTCCTGTTCACCCCCGTCGTCTTCCTCCTCGCGGGCCTCCTCGTGGACGGCGGCCTCGCCATCCACGCGCGGCAGCGCGCCGCGGACATGGCCGAGCAGGCCGCCCGCGCGGGCGCGAACGAGATCGACCTCGCCGCGCTGCGCGCGACCGGCGAACCCGTCGTCGACCCCGGCCGCGCCCGCGCCGCCGCCTGCGAGCTCCTCACCGCGTACGGGGACGAGGTGGCGGGCGCCGACTGCGCGGCGTCCACGCAGGAGGTGACCGTCACCGTGCGGATCACCGTCGAGCCGCAGTTCCTCGCGATCTTCCCGGGCTTCGGCGCGTTCACGATGACCTCGGACGCCACGGCCCGCCCCGTCACGGGGGCCGCCGCATGACGGGGCGGAGCCTGCGGAGCGGCGTCATGCGGCGCCATGCGGCGGCACTGGCCGGGGGGTGCGGGGGGTCGTCCCCCCGCGGAGAGAGACGACCTATGGGGCGCCGATTTACGATGTCGAGGACGTTCAGGGACCGGAGAGCGCCATGGTGACGCGGCACGGGCACAGGCGGGTGCGGGGGCACAGGAGCGCGGGCGACGTCCTCGCCGGGATCGGCGCGCTGATCGCGCTGGCGGCGCTGCTCGCCGGCGTGCCGCTCGCGCTGCTCACCCTGTTCGGGTCGCCGCTCCCGGCGGAGCTCCCGACGCTCGACGACCTCACCCGGCGCGTCGGCCCCGGCTCCCTGATCACGATCCTCGTCGCGCTCGTCTGGCTCGCGTGGCTGCAGCTCGCCGTCTGCGTGGTCGTCGAGGTGTACGCGGGCGTCCGCGGCGTCGGCGTCCCCGCCCGGGTGCCGCTCGCGGGCGGCGCGCAGTCGCTCGTGCACCGGCTCGTCGTCACCGCGCTGCTGCTGTTCACCACGGCGACCGCGATCGTCCCCGCGTTCTCCGGCGGCGGGCTCACGCAGGGGCCGCCCGCCCAGGCGCAGTCCCAGGAGTTCCACCGGGCGCCGGACCCGGCGGACCTACGCCCCGTCGCGGCGACGTCCCCCGACACCGGCGGCGCGGCGCTCGCGGCGGAACCCCTGCGCAAGGCCGAGACGACGAAGATCTACCGGGTGCAGCCGCCGGAGGGCCGCCACCACGAGAGCCTCTGGGAGATCGCCGAGAAGTGCCTGGGGGAGGGCCGCCGGTACAAGGAGATCTACGAGCTGAACAAGGGGCACGTCCAGCCCGACGGGACGCGCCTGACGATCGCGAGCCTCATCCGCCCCGGGTGGGTCCTGGAGATGCCCGCGGACGCGAAGGGCGCCCAGGTCGTCCCGGCCGAGGACCTCGCCGAGTACTACCGGTACGGGCACGCGGTCCCGGACGAGCCGAAGCCGGAGCCGCGGCCCGACCCCGCCCCGGCGGCGCCCGCGCCCGACGCGCCCGCGCCGGAGGCGTCCGCCCCGGAGGCGTCCGCGCCCGCGACGCCGGCGCCCGACGCGCCCGCGACCCCGGCGCCCGGGGAGGCGGCGCCGCGCCCCGCCGAGGACCCGCCCGCGTCCGTCCCCCCGGCCGGCGAGATGACGGGCGGCGCCGACGGCGGCGGCGCGCCCGTCCCCGGCCCGCGGGACGCCGCCGACGACGCCGGCCGGGACGGTCCGTCGCTCGACCTCGGCATCACCTTCGACCTCGAATGGCCGCAGGGCCTCGCCGTCGCGTCGCTGCTCGCCGCCGGGGTGCTCACCGCGCTCGGCCGCCGCCGCCGCGCGCAGATGTGGCACCGCGCGTTCGGCCACATGATCGTCCGGCCGCGGGGGCGGGCCGCCGAGGCGGAACGGGCGCTGCGGTTCGGCGCCGACGACGACGGCGCCCGGCTCCTCGACCTCGGCCTGCGGCACATGTCCAAGTCGATGGCGGCGGGCGGCCGGGCCATGCCGACCGTCTTCGGGGTGCACCTCGGCCGCGGCGGCCTCGACCTGTGGATCGCGCCCGCCGACCGCAACCCGCCCACCCCCTGGGAAGCGTACGACGACGGCCAGGTGTGGCGGCTGCGCGCCGACGCGATGCCCGGCCTCGAGGCGTCCGACCTCGCCGACGTCCTCGCCCCCTACCCGGGCCTGGTCTCCATCGGCACCAACGCCAACGGCCGGATCCTCGTCGACCTGGAGGCCGCGCACGGGCTCATCGCGCTGCGCGGCCCGGAACCGGTGCGCCGCGCGGCGCTCGCCGCGCTCGCCCTCGAACTCGCCACCAACCGCTGGTCCGACCACATGCGGATCACCCTCGTCGGGTTCGACAACGAACTCGGCGAGGGCCTCACCGAGATCGCGCCCGACCGGGTCCGGGCCGTCCCGCACCTGTCCGACGCGCTCCCCGAACTGGAGGGACGGGCCGAGGAGGTGCGGCAGGCGCTCGCCGCGTCCGGCGTCGACTCGGTGCTCACCGGCCGCTGCCGCGGCGTGTTCGGCGAGGCGTGGATGCCGCACTACCTGATCATGGCCGACCGGCCGGCGCCCGAGGACGCCGCCCGCCTCGTCGCGCTCGCCCGCACCGGCACCCGGATGGCCGCCGGGTACATCGTCCCCGGCGACGTCCAGGGCGCCACCTGGACGTGGGACCTCGACGAGGCGGAGCGCCTGCACGCGGGCGTCCTCGGCTTCGACGTCGACGCCCAGCTCGTCACCGACGACCAGTACCGCGGCGTGTTCGAGCTGTTCCGGGCGGCAGGCGCCGCCGAGTCCGTCCCGCTGCCCGACACCGGCGAGCCGCCCGAGGTGCGCGAGTCGTCCGTCGACATCCGGATCCTCGGGCCCATCGAGGTCGTCGCGCCCGGCCCGATGGACGAGAGCCGCCGCGAGCTGTGCACCGAGCTGCTGATCTACCTCGCCGCGCACCCGAACGGGGTCCACCCGACCGTCCTCGCGGGGGCGATCTGGCCGCGCGGCGTCAGCGCGGGCGTCCGCGACGCCTGCGTCGCCCGCGTCTCCGACTGGCTCGGCCGGGACGCCCGCGGCCGCCCGAACCTGTACTACGACGAGCGCGGCCGGATCCGGCTCGGCTCCGAGGTCCGCGTCGACCTCGCCGTGTTCCGCTGGCTGGTGTGGCGCTCCGCCGCCGAGCCCGCGTCCGAGGCCGCCTACATGTCGTACGCGCTCGACCTCGTGCGCGGGCCGCTGCTCGCCGACCGCCCCCGCGGCCGGTACTCGTGGCTCGCCGGGCACGACCTGGAGTACGAGGCCGCCGCCCGCATCATCGACGTCGCGCACCGCCTGGTCGTCCTGCGCCTCGACGAGGGCGACGCCCGCGGCGCCGTCGGCGCCGCGCGGGCCGGCCTCCGCCTCGCCCCCGAGGACGAGGGCCTCTGGCGCGACCTCCTGCGCGCCACGCACGCCATGGGCGACCACACGCAGGTCCGCATCGCCGTCGACGAGCTCCGCACCCGCCTCGGCCGCGACCCGCTGTTCGACCGGCTGCAGCCCGAGACGGAGGCGCTGATCGAGGAACTCGTCCCCGAATGGACCCGCGCCCCCGCCCGCTGACCCCGCCCGCCGGCCCGCCCGCCCGGCGGGTCGGTCAGCGGTACAGGCCGGTGCCGCCGAGCGAGTACCGGCCCGGCTGCGGGTGGACGACCAGGGACGTCGGGCGGCCGCCCACCCGGATGCGGTGCAGGACGCGGCCCGTCGCGGTCGACACCGCGTACACGACGCCGGACGGCGCGGCGAGCCACAGCGCGGAGCCGTCGGACGACACCCCGCCGACGGCCGGGGCGGCGCGGCCCGGCAGCGGCCAGCGGGCGGCGACCCGGCGGGACCGGAAGTCGACCGCGGCGAGGACGCCGCGGCCCGCGACGAACAGGCGGCGGGCGTCGCGGCCGACGGCCAGCCCCGCGGCGCCCGGCGAGGTGCGCAGGAAGCCCGCGGCGGCGAACGCCTGCGCGTCCACCAGCCACACGCCGCCCCGCGCGGCGTCCGCGACGTAGAACGCGCGCCCGTCCGGGGAGAGCCGGACGTCGCCGGGGCGGGCGCCCGCGGGCAGCCGCAGCGTCCGGGCGACGCGGCGCCCCGCGACGTCCACGGCGACGAGGGCGCCCGCGGCGGTGCAGGACGCGACGAGCCGGCCGTCCGGCGCGAAGTCGGCGTACCGGGCGGCGCACGGCAGCGGGATCGCGGCGCGCGGCGCCATCGTGCGGGGGTCGCGGATCCCCACCCGGCGGGGCCGCCGGGACAGGACGAGCGCCCGTTCGCCGTCCGGGGTGAAGTACAGGCCCGCGGGGTCGGGCACCGGCACCGGGCGCCCCCGCCCGGCGGGGCCGACCGGGACGAGCGCGCCCCGCCGGGTGTCGGCGGCCCACAGGCGGCGCATGTCCCAGGACGGGACGACGCGCGCGGCGCCGCCCGTCGGGAACCGGTCGACGACGCGGAGCCGGAGCGGGTCGACGACGTCGAGGGCCGGGCCCGCGGCGACGTACACCCGGCGGGGCAGGTCCCGGGCGGCGGGCGCGAGCATGCCGGCGCCGGTGGCGGCGTACACCCGGCCGCCGGCGGGCGCGGCGGCCGGCGCCGCGTCCCGGGCCGGGCGGGGCGTGCGGAGCTCGACGTACGGGGCGGCGCCGCCGAGGCCCACGACCGGCGCGTCCGGACGGCCCTCGCCGGGGCGGTGGAACGGGACGGGCGCCTGGCAGGCGGCGGCGAGGGCGGCGGTCACCGCGACCGCGCCCGCCGGCGGCGGCGCGGTGCGGGCGCCGCGGCGTCGCCGTCGAAGCATGGCCCCTCACCCCCGGCGGGGACGTTACCGGGCGGCGACGCGCCGTGTCCGCGCAACCGCGAAACGTGTACGGCGGGACGGGACGGCTTAGTCGGACTTGCCGATCCCGATGCCGAACTCGCGGTACACGCGCTCCCAGAAGCCGTCCCGCAGCCAGGTGCGGGCCTCCTGGTAGGGGCGCAGGGAGCCGCCGAGCTCCTTCTCGGCCTCGATCAGCAGCTCCTTGTCGATGACCGGCGGCAGGATCGGGCCGGGAAGGAGGTCGCGGATGTTGTCCCGGCCCCGCTCGAAGATCCACTTCTGGGCGACGTGCTCGCCGATCTCGAGCATGTGGTCGCGTTCCGGGCCGAGCCGGCCGTCCGACTGCGTCCCGGAGGTCGAGTTCATCGCCGCCGCGACGGTCGCGGGCGTCGCGTTCCCCGCGGGCACCGGGACGGCGCCCGCCCGGACGGCGGCCGCGGGCTTCACCGCCGGGGGCCGTCCGGCGAACACCTGGGACGGGGACGGGACGGGGCTGGTGCGGCGCTCGGCGGCCTCGCGGACCGCGGCGGCCGTGCCTGGCGCGGGCACCGGCAGGACCTTCGCCTTCGTGAAGTACGGGCGCAGGAAGTCGGCGGGCAGCACCTCGACCGTGTCGGACTCCCAGACGAGCCACTCGGCCTGGTTGGAGCCGTGCGTCGGCTCCACGCCCCACAGGTGCACGCGGACGCCGTACCGCTGGGCGGCCTCGACGGCGGGCAGCATGTCCTCGTCGCCGGCCAGCAGCACCGCGTCGGTGATCGCGCGGTGCCGGGCGAGGGCCTCCAGGTCGGCGCGGAGCTGCGCGTCCACGCCCTTCTGCTGGCCCTGCGCGTTCAGGTTGCCGAGCCGCAGCTTCACCAGCGGCAGGTTCGCGATGACCCGCTGGTCGACGGTCGGCTGCTTCTTCGGCGCCGCGTCGAACCAGTACACGCGCAGCAGCTCGCCGAGCAACTGGTCGTCGGCATGGCTGGTCAGCGCCTTGATCAGCTTCTCGGCGGCGACCCGGTACTCGCGCCGGGAACCGCAGCCGAGCAGCAGGGCCCCGGAGGCCGCGAAGAGGTACCCCGCGTCGACGAAGATGGCGTAGCGCGCGGGCTGTGGGACGAACTCCGAGGTGGCCATGGCCTTCCACCTTATTCGTGTGGAGGGCCGCACTGGGCGCGAACCACGGTTACATGTCGTTTCGGCCGGTCGGCGGGTGTGTCGCCGCCGACCGGCCGGTCGGGCCAGGCCGGGGGCCGGCCGGGGCCCTCGTCAGCGCGGCAGCCCGCTGGCCCGCCAGGAGCCCGGGCCGCGCGGCGGGACGGCCGTGCCGGCGGTGCCGCGCACCAGCCGGGACCGGTCGGCCCAGCGGGACGGGCGGGCGGGGCCGCGGCCGTCGCGGGCCGCCGCGGCGGCCGCCGCCCGCGCGGTCAGCACGGCGACGAGCGCGGCGACCTCCTCGGGCGTCGGGTCGCCGCGCACGACCTGAAGGAACGGTTTCGGTTCAGCGGTCACGCGTCCTCCTTATGGGGACACGGCCTCCCGTACCCCCGGCGGGGGCCGTGCTCGCGCCCCCGCACCCGCCTGCTCGGTCCGGTCATGCCGCACGCCCCGCTTCCGGCCGGGCCGAAAATCGGGCGGCGGTGTCGCGCCGGGCGTGTCGCGCACGGCGTCCCGCCGTCCGGCCCGTCCGTCCGGCGCGTCCCGTCCGTCCGGTCCGCCCGGTCACAGCGGGATGTTCCCGTGCTTCTTCGGCGGCAGCGTCTTGCGCTTCTCCCGCAGCGCCCGCAGCGCCCGGACGACCTGCCCGCGCGTCTCGGACGGCTTGATCACGTTGTCGACGTAGCCGCGCTCCGCCGCGATGTAGGGGTTGGCGAGCGTGTCCTCGTACTCGGTGATCAGCTCGGCGCGGCGCGCGTCCGGGTCGTCGGCCGCGGCCAGCTCCTTGCGGTACAGGATGTTGACGGCGCCCTGCGCGCCCATCACCGCGATCTGCGCGGTCGGCCACGCGAGGTTGATGTCGGCGCCGAGGTGCTTGGAGCCCATGACGTCGTACGCGCCGCCGTACGCCTTCCGGGTGATGACCGTGACGAGCGGGACGGTCGCCTCCGCGTACGCGTACAGCAGCTTCGCGCCGCGCCGGATGATCCCGCCGAACTCCTGGTCGGTGCCGGGCAGGAACCCCGGGACGTCCACGAACGTGAGCACCGGGACGTTGAACGCGTCGCACGTCCGGACGAACCGGGCGGCCTTCTCGGACGCGTCGATGTCGAGCGTCCCCGCGAACTGCATCGGCTGGTTCGCGACCACGCCGACCGAGTGGCCCTCGACGCGGCCGAAGCCGACGATGATGTTCGGCGCGAACAGCTCCTGCACCTCGAGGAACTCGCCGTCGTCCACGACGTGCTCGATGACGGTGCGCATGTCGTACGGCTGGTTCGGCGAGTCCGGGACGATCGTGTCCAGCTCGTCGACCGTCTCCTCGACGTCCACCGGCACGTCGAACGCGGGAGCGTCCGACAGGTTGTTGGACGGCAGGTACGACAGCAGCGCCTTGACGTACTCGATGGCGTCGTCCTCGTCGGAGCCCCGGTAGTGGGCCACGCCCGACTTGGAGTTGTGCGACGTCGCGCCGCCCAGCTCCTCCATCGTCACCTCTTCGCCGGTGACCGTCTTGATGACGTCCGGCCCGGTGATGAACATGTGGGACGTCTGGTCCACCATGACGATGAAGTCGGTGATCGCGGGGGAGTACACCGCGCCGCCCGCGCACGGCCCCATCACCAGCGAGATCTGCGGGACCACGCCGGACGCGTGCACGTTCCGCTTGAAGATCTCGGCGTACAGGCCGAGCGCGACGACGCCCTCCTGGATCCGCGCGCCGCCGGAGTCGTTGATGCCGATCACCGGGCAGCCGGTCTTGACCGCGTGGTCCATGACCTTGCAGATCTTCTCGCCGAACACCTCGCCGAGCGAACCGCCGGACACCGTGAAGTCCTGGCTGAACACCGCGACCGGGCGCCCGTCGACCGTCCCGTGGCCGGTGACGACGCCGTCCCCGTACGGGCGGTTCTTCTCCATCCCGAAGTTGGTGGAGCGGTGCCGCGCCATCTCGTCGAACTCCACGAAGGAGCCCGGGTCGAGCAGCGCGTCGATCCGCTCGCGGGCGGTCATCTTGCCCTTCGCGTGCTGCTTCTCCACGGCACGCGCCGATCCAGCGTGGACCGCCTCGTACCGGCGCCGTTCCAGGTCCGCGATCTTGCCCGCCGTCGTGTGGATGTCGTAGTCCAGAGCGGGTTCAGGGGCTTGCGTCGCCATGCGGGCCAGCGTAACCGGACGCTGATGATCGCGATGCGGGCGGGGCCCGGTGACCGGGATGAACGCACCCCGGCGCCGCCTCGTTAGGGTTGGGGAACGTGGCTACGAACACGCGTGAGATCCTCCGGCAGGACATGCCCGAACCGCTGCGCAACGACGTCCGGCTGCTGGGCGGCATGCTCGGCGACGGGCTCGTCGAGTACGGCGGGCGGGCACTGCTGGACGACGTCGAGCGGCTCCGGCACGCGGTGATCGCCGCGCGCCGCGGCGAGCTGCCCGGCGACGAGGTCGCCGCGATCGTCGACGGCTGGTCGCTGGAGCGCGCCGAGGAGGTCGCCCGCGCCTTCACCGTGTACTTCCACCTGACGAACCTCGCGGAGGAGCACCACCGCATCCGCACGCTGCGCGAGCGCGACACCGGCGACACCGCCCCCGGGTCGGTCGCCGCGGCCGTCGCCGAGATCGGCGACGCCGAGTTCCTCGCCGGGCTGGTCGACGGCCTGGAGTTCCGGCCGGTGTTCACCGCGCACCCCACCGAGGCCCGGCGCCGCGCCGTCGTCACGTCCATCCAGCGGATCAGCGACCTGCTCGCCCGGCTGAACGCCGGCCCCGGCGCCGGCGAGCGCGCCGAGACCGAGCGGACGCTCCGCGAGGAGATCGACGTCCTGTGGCGGACCGCGCTGCGCCGCGGCACCCAGATGGACCCGCTCGACGAGGTCCGCACCGCGATGGCCGCGTTCGACGAGACGATCTTCCGGGTCGTCCCGCACGTGTACCGGGCCCTCGACCGCGCCCTCGCCGGCGCGGACACCGGCACCCGGCCCCCGGCGGCGCGCCCCTACCTGCGCTTCGGGAGCTGGATCGGCGGCGACCGCGACGGCAACCCCTACGTCACCGCGCAGGTCACCCGCGACGCGGTCATGATCCAGGCGGAGCACGTCCTGTCCGCCCTGGAGGCGACGTGCGCCCGCATCGGCCGCGAGCTGACCGTGCACGAGAGCACCACGCCGCCCTCGGCGGCGCTGCGCAACGCCCTCGCCGCCGCCCGCACCGCGCAGCCGTCCCGCAGCCGCCGGATGGCCAAGCGCTCGCCCGGCGAACCGCACCGGCAGTTCCTGCTCTACGTCGCGGCCCGCATCGCCGCGACCCGCGACCGCGACGCCGACCTCGCCTACGCGTCCCCCGACGACCTGCTCGCCGACCTCCGCACCGTGCAGGAGTCCCTCGCCGCCGCGGGCGCGAAGCGGCAGGCGTACGGCCGCGTCCAGCAGCTCGTCTGGCAGGTCGAGACGTTCGGCTTCCACCTCGCCGAGCTGGAGATCCGGCAGCACTCCGAGCTGCACGAGCAGGCCCTCGCGGAGATCCGCGCCGGCGGCGAGCGCTCGGCGATGACCGAGGAGATCCTCGAGACCCTCCGCGTCGTCGCGTGGATCCAGCAGCGGTTCGGCGTCCGCGCCTGCCACCGCTACGTCGTGTCGTTCACCCGCTCCGCCGACGACATCGCGAACGTGCACGAACTGGCCGCGTCCCTCGGCGAGCAGGCGCCCGTCCTGGACGTCGTCCCGCTGTTCGAGACCGGCGAGGACCTCGACCGCGCGCCCGAGACCGTCGACGGCATGCTCGGCATCCCGGCCGTCCGGCGCCGCCTCGACGACACCGGCCGCCGGCTGGAGGTCATGCTCGGCTACTCCGACTCGGCGAAGCAGCTCGGCCCGGCCAGCGCCACCCTCCGCCTGTACGACGCGCAGGAGGCGCTCACCGCGTGGGCGTCGAAGCACGGCGTCGCGCTGACCCTGTTCCACGGCCGCGGCGGCTCCCTCGGCCGCGGCGGCGGCCCCGCCAACCGCGCGATCCTCGCCCAGGCGCCCGGCTCCGTCGGCGGCCGGTTCAAGGTCACCGAGCAGGGCGAGGTGATCTTCGCCCGGTACGGCCACCCCGAGATCGCCAAGCGGCACGTCGAGCAGGTGACGAGCGCCGTCCTGCTGGCGTCCACCGACGCCGTCCAGGACCGCGCCCGCGAGGCCGCCGACCGGTACCGCCCGCTCGCCGACCGCATCGGCGCCGCCGCCCAGACCGCGTTCCGCTCCCTCATCGAGACGGACGGCTTCGCGGCCTGGTTCGCGCGCGTCAGCCCCCTGGAGGAGATCTCCGAGCTGCGGATCGGCTCCCGCCCCGCCCGCCGCAAGGCCGCCCGCGGCCTGGAGGACCTGCGCGCCATCCCCTGGGTGTTCGCGTGGACGCAGACCCGCGTCAACCTCCCCGGCTGGTACGGCATCGGCAGCGGCCTCGCCGCCGTGTCCGACGACGGCCGCGACCTCACCGCGCTCCGCGAGGCGTACGAGGCGTGGCCGCTGTTCAACACCCTCCTCGACAACGCCGAGATGAGCCTCGCCAAGTCCGACCGCGCGATCGCCGAGCGCTACCTGGCCCTCGGCGGGCGGCCCGAACTGTCCGAGACCGTCCTCGCCGAGTACGACCGCACGCGCTCGCTCGTCCTCGCCGTCACCGGCCACGAGCGCCTGCTGGAGAACCGCCGCGTCCTGTCCCGCGCCGTCGAGCTGCGCAACCCCTACGTGGACGCGCTCTCGCACCTCCAGCTCCGCGCCCTCAAGGCCCTCCGCGCGGGCGTCGCCGACGAGGCCGAGCGCGCCCACCTGGAGGAACTGCTGCTCCTGTCCGTCAACGGCGTCGCCGCCGGGCTGCAGAACACCGGCTGACGCCCCGGCGCCGCGCGGCGGACGGGCGCCGCCCCGCCGCGCGGCACGCCATACTTCGGTCCGTGACAGGACACCCCTCGAACCCCCCGGGCCACCCCCAGCCGCCGCCGCACTACACGGCCGAAGTGTCGAAGGACGCCATCGGCCGCGCGGCGCACGCCGCGGCGGCGCCCCCCGGCGCGGCCGCCGCGCAGGGCCGTTCGCCGGCCCTGGCCGTGGCGGCCGTCTGCCTGTTCCCCTTCGGCGTCCCCGCGGTCGTCTGCGGCCACCTCGCCCGCCGCCGCTGGCGCGCGGGCGAGGTGACCATCGACATGGTCGACGCCCGCACGGTCGCCCTGTGGGGCATGGCCCTGGGCTACCTGATGACCGCGTTCTACCTGTCCGCCGCCGTCCTGGTCGCCGTGCTCTAACCGGGCCAGACGGGCTTGCGCTTCTCGTTGAAGGCGGCGATGCCCTCGGCGCGGTCCGGGGACAGGACCGCGGTGCGCCAGGCGTTCTCCTCGATGTCGAGGCCGGCCTCGAGGGGGACGCCGCCGCCCTGGCGGAGGGCGCGCTTGGCGGCGCGGACCGCGACGGGGGAGTTGCCCGCGATGACGGCGGCGAGGGCGCGGGCCTCCTCGCGGGCGGAGCCCGCGGGGACCTTGCGGTCGGCGATGCCGAACTCCAGGGCCTCCTCGACCCCGAGGCGGCGGCCGGTGAGGACGAGGTCGGCGGCCTTGCCGGGGCCGAGGCGGCGCAGCGCGAGCTGGGTGCCGCCGCCCGCCGGGATGAGGCCGACGCCGACCTCGGGCAGGCCGAACACGGCGGACTCGTCCGCGACGATCAGGTCGGCGGACAGCGCGATCTCGCAGCCGCCGCCGAGCGCGTAGCCGTGCACGGCGGCGACGACCGGCTGCGGAAGGCCGAGGACGCCGCCGAACGCGGCGCGGAAGACCGGGCGCTGCGCCAGGATCTCCGCGTCGGTCATGGAGTTGCGCTCCTTGAGGTCCGCGCCCACGCAGAACGCCTTCTCGCCCGCGGCGGCGACGACGACCGCGCGCACGGACGCGTCGGCGGCCACCTCGGCGCACACGGCGGCGAGCCGGCGGGCCATCGCGGTGGAGAGGGCGTTGAGGGCTTCCGGTCTGTCGAGCACGATCTCGGCGACGTGCTCGTGGTCCCGCACCAGGGTCACTCCGTCCATGCCCGCACCCTAGACGGCGGCGGTGGGGCCGGTGATGTTGGATGGGTACGTGAGCGACTCACCGTACGGGGACCTGGACCGGCCGCCGCTGCACGAGGCGGCGCTGCACCGCGCGCTCGTCCGCCCGGACGGGCTGTGGCGCGAGGTCCGGGTGGTGCAGGAGACCGGGTCGACGAACGCGGACCTGGCGGCGCTGGCCCGGGAGGGCGCGCCGGAGGGCACCGTGCTGGTGACCGAGCTGCAGACGGCGGGGCGGGGGCGGCTGGGCCGGCCGTGGCGGGCGCCGCCGCGGTCGGGGCTGATGTTCTCGGTGCTGGTGCGCCCCGGGGTGCCGGTGGCGCGGCTCGGGTGGCTGCCGCTGCTGACGGGCGTCGCGGTGGCGACGGCCGTCCGCCGGATGACGGCGTTCTCGCGGGACGCCGAGTCCGGGGACGCCGCGGTCGACGTCCGGTTGAAGTGGCCGAACGACCTGCTGGTGGGGGAGCGGAAGCTGGCCGGGATCCTCGCGGAGAAGGTCGAGGGCGGCCTCGTCGTCGGCGTCGGGCTGAACGTCGGGCTGCGGGCGGAGGAGCTCCCGGTGCCGACGGCGACGTCGCTGGCGATCGAGGGGGCGCCGCTGAGCGACCGGGCGCCGCTGCTGCGCGCGATCCTGCGGGAGTTCGGCACCTGGTACCGGGAGTGGACGGCGCTGGACGGCGATCCGGAGCGCAGCGGCCTCCGCCCCGCCTACAAGGAGCTCTGCGCGACCCTCGGGCGGGCGGTGCGGGTCGAGCTGCCGGCGGACGAGCGGTTGACGGGCACCGCCCGGGACGTGGACGAGTCGGGCCGGCTGGTGGTGTCCGGGCCGTCCGGCGATCGGGCGGTCAGTGCGGGTGATGTGGTGCACGTCCGGGGGACGGACGGGTGAAACGCCCGGCGATCTGCCACGATATGTCCTGGTACCGGACCACGACGCCGCCGGCGGAGCCCACCGCGCCGGTGCACTGAGGGGCGGAGGATGGCACCCGGATTGCCGGATCCGAAGGAGATCGAGCAGCTCCTCCTCGGCGGCGAGCTGCGCTACACGCGCGTGGACGCCGTCCGCCTGTCGGGGGTGTCCCGGGAGTTCTCCGGCCGGATCTGGCGGGCCTTCGGCTACCCGACGATGCCCGACGACGCCGTCGCCTACACCGAGGGCGACGTCGACGCGCTGTGCCGGATGCGGCGGCTGGTGGAGGACGGCGTCCTGGACGAGGAGGGCGTGATCCGGCTCGTCCGGGCGTTCGGGCAGACGATGACGCGCCTCGCCGAATGGCAGGTCAGCCTGCTGCGCAGCATGATCAGCGAGGACCCGAACGAGACGCCGTCGGCCGAGGCGCTGAACGCGATCGTGGGGATCGCCGAGTCGCACATCGGGGAGTTCGAGCCGCTCGTCCTGCACGCGTGGCGGCGGCAGCTCGCCTCGGCCGGGACGCGCGCGCTCGCGGCGGCCGCCACCCGCGAGAACGGCGACTCCGCCGGACGGCCCATGACCACCGTCGGGTTCGCGGACATGGTGTCGTTCACGCAGGTCAGCCGGGAGCTGAACGAGATCGAGCTGGCGCGGGTCGTGGAGTGGTTCGAGGAGTCGACGTCGGACATCATCGCGGCGTGCGGCGGCCGGGTGGTCAAGACGCTCGGCGACGAGGTGCTGTTCAGTGCGGAGTCGCCGCGGGTCGGCGCGGAGATCGCGCTGACGGTCGCGGCGGCGATCCAGGACGAGACCGAGGTGCCGGACGTCCGGGTCGGCGTGGCGCACGGGCCCGTGCTGCCGCTGATGGGGGACGTCTTCGGCACCACGGTGAACCTGGCGGCGCGGCTCACGTCGCTGGCCCGGCCCGGGTCGGTGGTGATCGACGCCGAGCTGGCCGCGGCCCTGGAGAAGGACCCGGCCTACGAGGTGACCCGGATCGTGCGGCGCCCGGTCCAGGGCCTGGGGATCATCCAGCCGTACGTGCTGCGGCGCGCTCCCAGGCCCCCGGACACCGCCGCGGGCCGCACCTGACCCGCGGCATCTCGCCGCACCCGTCCGGTCGGCCCGTCCGCCCGGCCGCCCGTCCGGTCAGACGGAGTCGGGCCCGTTCTCGCCGGGGGAGCCGGTGAGCCGCTGCAGGTAGTTCTGCTCGCCGAGGGCGTCGACGAGGCTCAGCTCGGTCTCCAGGTAGTCGATGTGCTGCTCCTCGTCCTCGAGGATGTGCTCGAAGAGCCGCGCGGAGGTGATGTCGCCGCGCGAGCGCATCAGCTCGATGCCGGGGACCAGCCGGGCGACGGCCTCCTTCTCGATCTCCAGGTCGGCCTTGAGCTGCTCGATGACGGTCTGCCCGATGCGCAGCGTGCCGAGCTTCTGGTAGTTCGGGAGGCCCTCGAGGAACAGGATGCGGTTCGTGAGGTGCTCCGCGTGCCGCATCTCGTCGATGGACTCGTCGCGGGTGTGCTTGGCGATCCGGGTGAAGCCCCAGTTCTCCTGCATCTTCGAGTGCAGGAAGTACTGGTTGATCGCGGTGAGCTCCGCGGTGAGCTGCTCGTTGAGGAGATTGATGATGTCCTTGTCGCCTTCCATATGGCCATACTTACATGGCCGAGCGGCGCGTGACAGCACCGGGCGGGGTGCGTGTCCGTTTCGCACGGTTCGTGGGCGCCTGATCCGGGAATTCCGGGATGGGCGCTCGCCGCTGTTCGGTTAGGGAAGGCTCAGGCCGCCGTGGGCGGTGCGGTCCCCCTTTCGACCTGGTCGGACATCACGGGTTCGGACACCGCCGGCCGCTCGGCGAGCGGGTCGGCGACGAACGTCTCGGGGGCTCCGGGGCCCGGCTTCGCCGTGACGGGCGCCACGGTGCCGGGCGGCGGGGGCGCGGGCTCGGGGACGGCGGCCAGCGGGAGCGGCCCGCCGGTGAGGGCGTCCGCCAGCTCGCTCGCGGTGCGGTACTCGCTGACCAGCGCGGAGATCCGCCGGGTGCAGGAGCCGCAGCCGGGCTTCATGCCGCAGGCGGCCTTGACGTCCTTGACGGTGGCGCACGCACCGTTCGCCATGCAGCCGTGCACGTCGTCCTCGGTGACGGCGTTGCAGATGCAGACGTACATCCGGTTCGGGCCTTCCGTCCGACTTCTCGTTCCGGGCCTGACCTGGGCTCTTAGGGAGTCCTCAATAAGGTAAGGCTCCCCTAAGGTAGCCCACGGATGTCCGTTCTGACCAGAGGACTCCCGATCGGTGTGATCCAGCCCTCACAGGGAAGGGCTTCCAGCGCACCGACGGGAGGGCGGGACATGGCACAGGTGTGGCCGGGCGAGGCGTATCCGCTCGGCGCCAGGTTCGACGGCGCCGGGACGAACTTCGCCGTCTACTCCGAGGCCGCCGAGCGGGTCGAGCTGTGCCTGTTCGACGGCCCCGCCGCGGACGGCGAGGAGACCCGGGTCGTCCTCGAGGAGGCCGACGCGTTCGTCTGGCACGCCTACCTGCCCGGCGTCATGCCGGGGCGCCGCTACGGGTACCGGGTGCACGGCCCGTACGACCCGCGCCGCGGCCTGCGCTGCAACCCGGCGAAGCTGCTGCTGGACCCGTACGCGCAGGCCGTCGAGGGCGAGGTCGACTGGGACGAGTCGTGCTTCGGCTACCGGTTCGGCGACCCGTGCTCGCGCAACGACGCCGACTCGGCGCGGCACACGATGCGGTCGGTGGTCGTCAGCCCGTACTTCGACTGGGGCGACGACCGGCCGCCGCGCATCCCCTACCACGAGACGGTGATCTACGAGGCGCACGTCAAGGGGCTGACCGCCCGCCACCCGGAAGTGCCGAAGGACCTGCGCGGGACGTACGCGGGCCTCGCCCACCCGGTGGTCGTCGACCATCTGAAGTCGCTCGGGGTGACGGCGGTCGAGCTGATGCCGGTGCACCAGTTCGTCCACGACGACGCGCTGACGCGGCGGGGGCTGCGCAACTACTGGGGCTACAACACGATCGGGTTCTTCGCGCCGCACAACGAGTACTCGTCGTCCGGGCACCGGGGCGAGCAGGTGCTGGAGTTCAAGTCGATGGTGAAGGCGCTGCACGAGGCGGGGATGGAGGTGATTCTCGACGTCGTCTACAACCACACGGCGGAGGGCAACCACCTCGGCCCGACGCTGTCGTTCCGCGGTCTCGACAACGCCTCGTACTACCGGCTCGCCGAGGACGACCGGCGCTACTACATGGACACGACGGGCACCGGCAACAGCCTGCTGATGCACAGCCCGCACGTCCTGCAGCTCATCATGGACTCGCTGCGGTACTGGGTGACCGAGATGCACGTGGACGGCTTCCGGTTCGACCTCGCCGCCACCCTCGCCCGCGAGCTGCACGCCGTCGACCGGCTGTCGGCGTTCTTCGACCTCGTCCAGCAGGACCCGGTCGTCTCCCAGGTGAAGCTGATCGCCGAACCCTGGGACGTGGGCGAGGGCGGTTACCAGGTGGGGAACTTCCCGCCGCTGTGGACGGAGTGGAACGGGCAGTACCGCGACACCATGCGCGACTTCTGGCGCGGGCGTCCGGGCACGATGCCCGACTTCGCGTCCCGCCTGACCGGGTCGTCCGACCTCTACGCCGACGACGGCCGCCGCCCGATCGCGTCGATCAACTTCATCACCTGCCACGACGGGTTCACGCTGCACGACCTCGTCTCCTACGACCACAAGCACAACGAGGCGAACGGCGAGTCGAACCGGGACGGGACGGACGACGACCGGTCGTGGAACTGCGGCGTCGAGGGCCCGACGGACGACCTCGACGTCATCGCCCTGCGCGAACGGCAGAAGCGCAACTTCCTCACGACGCTCTTCCTGTCGCAGGGCGTGCCGATGCTGTCGCACGGCGACGAGCTGGGCCGCACGCAGAAGGGCAACAACAACGCCTACTGCCAGGACTCCGAACTCTCCTGGATCGACTGGACCGGCCTCCGCGACGACACGTGCTCGCCCCGACCAACCGACCCCGCCGACCTCCACGGCTTCGACGAGCGCGGGCCGATGCTCGACTTCGTTCGGCGCCTGTCCAAGCTGCGCACCCGGCACCCGGTGTTCCGGCGCCGCCGGTTCTTCCGCGGCGACCAGCGCAAGCGGAAGGCCCGCGGCGCCCGCGCGAAGCCGGAGAACCTGCCCGACCTGGTGTGGTTCCGCCCGAGCGGCGAGGAGATGACCGACCGCGACTGGCGGGCCGGGTTCAACAAGTCGCTCAACGTGTTCCTCAACGGCGACGCCATCGGCGAGCCCGACCGGCGCGGCCGGCGGATCCGCGACGACTCGTTCATGCTGCTGGTCAACGCGCACGACGGCGACCTGCCGTTCGTCCTCCCGCCCGCCCCCTACGGGCAGATGTGGATCAAGGTGCTGGACACCGCCGACCCCCTGCTCGCGGAGGAGGAGTCGCCGGTCGTGAAGGCCCGCGAGACCGTCCCGGTCGCCGCGCGATCCATCCAGGTGCTCCGCCGTGCCTGACCCGCCGGGCCCGCCCGACCCGTCCGCGCCCGGTTCCTCCGCGCCCGACCCCTCCGCGCCGGGCCCGTCCGCGCCCGGGCCCGGCGCGGCGGGACCCCCGCCCCACCAGCCTTCCCCGCCCGACCACGCCCCCGACCCCACCGAGGACGACATGGCTGAGGAGATCCCGGCGGACGGTCCCGCCGCACCCCCGTCCGGCACCTACCGCATCCAGCTCCGCGGGACGCCCGAGGAGCACTTCGGCTTCGCCGAGGCCGCCGCGCTCGCGCCCTACCTGGCCGCGCTCGGCGTGTCCCACGTCTACCTGTCGCCGGTTCTGAAGGCGGCGCCCGGTTCCGCGCACGGCTACGACGTCGTCGACCACGCGCGGCTCGCCGACGAACTGGGCGGCGCCGAGGCGTTCGGCGCGATGGCGACCCGGTTCCGCGCGCACGGGCTGCGCCTGCTGGTCGACATCGTCCCGAACCACATGGCGATCCCCGACCCGCCCGACCTGAACGCCCCGCTGGCCGCCGTCCTGGCCGACGGCCGGTCGTCCCCCTTCGCCCGCTGGTTCGACGTGGACTGGGACGCGGGCGGCGGACGGCTCGTCCTGCCCGGGGACGGCGAGCCCAACTACCGCCGGTTCTTCGACATCTCCGGGCTCATCGGCCTCCGCCAGGAGGACCGGGAGGTGTTCGACACCACCCACGCCCTCCCGTTCGACCTCGCCGACCAGGGCCTCGTGGACGGCCTGCGCGTGGACCATCCGGACGGCCTCGCCGACCCGCGCGGCTACCTGCGCCGCGTCGCCGCCCGGGTGCCGGACGCGTGGCTCGTCGTCGAGAAGATCACCGAGGGCGCGGAGCGGCTGCCGTCCGACTGGCCGTGCGCGGGGACGACCGGGTACGACTCGCTGCCGGTGATCGGCGGCCTGTTCGTCGACCCGGACGGCGAGAAGCCGCTCACCGACCTGTACACGTCCCTGACCGGCGGCCCGGCGGACTTCGCGGAGGCCGAGCGGGAGTCCCGCCGGTACGCGGCCGAGCACGGGCTGCGCCCCGAGGTCGACCGGCTCGCGCGCGTCCTGCACCGCGTCGCGGGCGACCGCCCCGGGCTGCGGCGCGCGCTGGTCGAACTGCTCGTCGCGATGCCGGTGTACCGCGCGTACGTCGTCCCCGGGGAGGACGCCCAGCCCCAGGCCGTCGAGGTCCTGGAAGAGGCCGCCAGGCGCGCGCGCACACGGCTGTCTGAGGACCTGCACGGCGACCTGGACACGATCGTGGACCTCGCCTTGGGGCGGGGCGAGAAAACGGACCCCGAGTTCATCATCCGGTTCCAGCAGACGACGGCGCCGCTCGCGGCCAAAGGCGTGGAGGACACCGCGTTCTACCGGTGGAACCGCATGGCCGCCCTGAACGAGGTGGGCGGCGACCCGGGCCGGTTCTCGGTCGAGCCGGCGGACTTCCACACGCACTGCGTCCGCCTCGCCCGCGACTGGCCCCGGACCCTGACGACGCTCTCCACGCACGACACCAAGCGGCAGGAGGACGTCCGGGCCTGGCTGTACGTCCTGTCGGAGCTTCCGGACGCGTGGGCCGAGGCCGTGCACCGCTGGCGGGACTGGTGGGGCGGCGACCGCTCCCCGCTGGAGCCCGACCTGGAGTACCTGCTGTGGCAGACGCTCGTCGGCGCGTGGCCGCTGGAGGCCGGCCGCCTCACGGAGTTCCTCACCAAGGCGATGCGCGAGGCCAAGACGCGGACGTCCTGGCTCGACCCGGACACCGGGTACGAGGACGCCGTCCGCGAGCACGCCCGCCGCGTCCTGGCCGACCCCGACCTGATCACGGACGTCACCGCGTTCGTCTCCCGCCTCCACCCGTACGCGCGCGTCAACTCACTCGGGCAGAAGCTCGTGCAGCTCGCCATGCCGGGCGTCCCCGACGTCTACCAGGGCTGCGAGATGACCGCGCTCGGGCTCGTCGACCCCGACAACCGGCGCCCGGTCGACTACGGGCTGCGCCGCGAGCGGCTGCACCGCCTCGACACCGGCCGCGCCCCGAAGGACGTCGACGACGAGAAGCTGCTGGTCACCATGCGGACGCTGCGGCTGCGCCGGTCCCGGCCCGACTGGTTCGGGCCCGCGGCCGGGTACGAGCCGCTGCCCGCCCGGGGGCCCGCCGCCGACCACGTCGTCGGGTTCGCGCGCGGCGACGCGCTCGCGCTCGCCACCCGGCTGCCGGTCGGCCTGGAGCGGCGCGGCGGCTGGGGCTCGACGACGGTCGGCGCGGGCCGGCAGGGCTGGCACGACGTCCTGACGGGCGCGTACCACTGGGGGCCCGACCTGCCCGCCGCCGAGGTGTTCGCGCAGCTCCCGGTGGCGCTGCTCGTCCCGAGGGAGATCTCGCGTTGACCCGGTTCGAGGTGTGGGCGCCGGACGCCCGCCGCGTGGACGTCGCGTGCGGCACGGCGCCCGACCTCGTCCGGCATCCGCTGGCGCCCCTGCCGGGCCGTCCCGGCTGGTGGGGGACGGACGTGCCCGGCGCGTCCCACGGGACCGACTACGGGTTCGTCCTCGACGGGAGCGACGATCCGGCGGAGGAGACGGAGGTCCTGCCGGACCCGCGCTCCCGGTGGCAGCCGAACGGCGTGCACGGCCCGAGCCGCGTCTACGACGACGGCCGCTTCGCCTGGACGGACGCCGGGTGGCGCGGGCGCCCGTTGCCAGGGAGCGTCCTGTACGAGCTGCACGTCGGGACGTTCACCCCGGAAGGAACCTTCGACGCGGCCATAGAACGCTTGGACCATCTCGTGTCGCTGGGGATCGACGCAGTAGAGCTGCTGCCCGTCGCGTCGTTCCCCGGTCACCACGGGTGGGGGTACGACGGTGTCCACCTGTGGGCCCCGCACGAGCCCTACGGCGGTCCGGACGGCCTCAAGCGGTTCGTGGACGCCGCCCATGCCCGGGGGCTCGCGGTCGTCCTGGACGTCGTCTACAACCATCTGGGCCCGGACGGGAACCGCCTCGCCTCCTACGGCCCGTACTTCACCGGCGCCCACATGACGCCCTGGGGCGACGCGGTGAACTTCGACCAGGCGGGGTCGGACGAAGTCCGCGCGTTCGTCGTCGAGAACGCGCTGATGTGGCTGCGCGACCACCACCTGGACGGGCTCCGGCTCGACGCCGTCCACGCCATCGCCGACCTGCGCGCCGTTCACATCCTGGAGGAGCTCGCGGAGGCGGTGGCGGGCCTGTCCGCGCACCTGGGGCGGAATCTGTTCCTGATAGCCGAATCCGACCTGAACGATCCGCGCCTGGTGACGTCCAGAGACGCGGGGGGATATGGGCTCGACGCGCAGTGGAGCGACGATTTCCACCACGCTTTGCACGCGGCCCTGACCGGTGAGCGCCAGGGTTACTACTGCGACTTCGGGTCATTGGAGGTACTGCAGAAAACCCTGACACGGGTGTTTTTCCACGACGGCACGATGTCGGCCTACAGGGGGCGTCGCCACGGTCGTTCCGTCGACGTCCGCACAACGCCCGCGCACCGTTTTCTGGGTTTCCTGCAGAACCACGACCAGGTGGGCAATCGCGCGTCCGGGGACCGCATAAGCGCGACGCTGTCCGTGCCCATGCAGAAGGTGGGGGCCGCGCTCCTCCTCCTGTCGCCGTTCACGCCGATGCTGTTCATGGGCGAGGAATGGGGCGCGTCCACCCCGTGGTGCTATTTCACCGACCACGTCGACCCGGATCTCGGACGGGCGGTGAGCGAGGGCCGCCGGCGGGAGTTCGCCCGGCACGGCTGGGCGGGCGACATCCCCGACCCGCAGGATCCGGAGACGTTCCGCCGGTCGGTGCTCGACTGGGCGGAGGCCGCCGGACCGCCCCACCGCGACCTGCTCGACTGGTACCGGGCGCTGATCGCGCTCCGCCGTTCGGAACCCGACCTCAACGACCCGCGCCTCACCCGGACGGACGTCGACGTCCGGGAAAGCGGCTCGGAACGCGTCGTCGCCATCCGGCGCGGCCGGATCCGCGTCGTCGCGAACCTCGCCGACCGTTCCGCGGAGATCGCGACCGCCGCGTCCCGCCTCGTCCTCGCCTCGGAACCGGACGTGAAACTCGAAACGGACTCCATCGGCGATTCCGGAATCCGCTCGCTGGTGCTTCCGGCGGCCGCCGTCGCGGTCCTCGAAGCGCCGGTCCCCGGGTGACATGCCAGGAATCGCCCGATCACTGGCAAAGATGTGTGTTCGCGGTTCTACTATGAGTGGCAAACCGCAGGTCAAGAGCGCGGCGGCGGCCGAGAAACGTTCAAGATTGGTCATACGATCGGTTCATGACCTCAGTACTGCTCGCCGAGGACGACACGTCCATCTCCGAGCCTCTCGCCCGCGCGCTGCGTCGCGAGGGGTACACCGTCGAAGTCAGCCCGGACGGACCGCAGGCGCTGGAGCGGGCCCTCGGGGGCGGCGTGGACCTCATCGTGCTCGATCTCGGCCTGCCGGAGCTCGACGGCCTTGAGGTGGCCCGCAGGGTGCGTGCCGAGGGGCACGGCGTCCCGATACTGATCCTGACCGCCCGGGCCGACGAGGTCGACACCGTCGTCGGGCTGGACGCGGGCGCCGACGACTACGTCACCAAGCCGTTCCGGCTCGCCGAACTGCTCGCCCGGGTGCGGGCCCTGCTGCGCCGGGGCAGCACCGAGACCCCGATCGTCCAGGGGGTCCGGATCGACGCCGAGTCGCGCCGGGCCTGGATGGGCGAACAGGAGCTCCAGCTGACCACCAAGGAGTTCGACCTGCTGCGCGTCCTGGTCAGGGACGCCGGCAAGGTCGTGACCCGCGAACAGATCATGCGCGAGGTGTGGGACACCAACTGGTGGGGTTCCACGAAGACCCTCGACATGCACATTTCCTGGCTGCGCCGCAAGCTCGGCGACGACGCCGGCAGTCCCCGCTACATCACCACGGTGCGGGGCGTCGGCTTCCGGTTCGAACGCGGCGACTAGCACCGGCCGCCACGGTCGCGCGACCCTTCCCCGGGCCTCCCCGAGAGGCCGGGGAGCCCGGTGCGGCCGTGGCATCACCCCTAAGGAGCCCTGATGAGGCGCCGACTCCTGCTGTCGACGCTCGCGGTGGCGGTGGTCGCGATCCTGCTGCTCGGCGTCCCCCTCGCCTACGCCGCCCACAAGCTCGTCCACGAGGAGGCCCGGAGGTCGCTGGAGCGCGAGGCGTCCACCATCCTCGGCGGCGTCGGCTACAGCCTCCAGACCGGACGGCCGCTGTACGGCGCGGTGATCGCCCGGGAGTATCCCGGCCGACACATCTTCATCACCCTGCCGGACGGCCGCACGGTCGCCGCCGGGCCCGATCCGGGCGCCGGGCGGGCGCTGACCGCGGCCACGTCCGCCGGGGGCGTGCGCGTCCGGGTGTCCCGGCCCGCGTCGCAGGTGCGGGACGCCGAGCTGCGCCTCCTCCTGCTGATCGGCAGCCTCGCCCTGCTGGGCGTCGCCGTCACCGTCGGCCTCGCCATGGTGCAGGCCCGCAAGCTCACCCTCCCGCTCATCGACCTCGCCGAGACCGCCGACCGGCTCGGCACCGGCAACGCCCGCCCGCGGCGCCGCCGCTACGGCATCCCCGAGGTCGACCGGGTCGCCGAGGTCCTCGACCGCAGCGCCGTCCGCATCGCCGACCTGCTCGCCTCCAGCCGGGAGTTCGCCGCGGACGCCAGCCACCAGCTGCGCACCCCGCTCACCGCCCTGTCCATGCGGCTCGACGAGATGATCGAGGCGGCCGACTACCCGGACGTCGTCCGCGAGGAGGGCGCGGCGGCCGTCGCGCAGACCGAGCGCCTCGTCGCCGTCGTCGAGCAGCTCCTCGCCCGCGCCCGCCACGACCGCACCGGCGGCGCCGTCCCCGCCCCCATCGACGACATCATCGCCCAGCAGGTGGAGGAGTGGCGGCCGATCTTCCGCCGCGCCGGACGGGACGTCCGCATCATCGGCGAGCAGGGCCTCGTCGGCATGACCAACCCCGAGGGCCTCTCCCAGATCGTCGCGACCCTCCTGGACAACTCGCTCATGCACGGCGCCGGAACCGTGACGATCCACACCAAGCCGGGCGGCAGTTCGGTCGTGGTCGAGGTCGGCGACGAGGGCGAGGGCATCCCGCCCGACCTCGAACCGCGGATCTTCGAGCGGAGCGTCAGCGGCGGCCGCGGCACCGGCCTCGGCCTCTACCTGGCCCGCTCCCTCGCGGTCGTGGACGGCGGACGGCTGGAGCTGATCCAGGCCCGTCCCGCCGTGTTCGGGGTGTTCCTCCGGCAGACCGCCCAGGCCCGGCTGGCCGCGGAACGCGTCGTCATCGGACCCGCCTGAGGACGGGCGGGCCCGTCGGTGCGAACCGGGCGGGGAGGGCGCGCGGTCAGCGCGCGACGTAGTCCTGGGCGGGGGAATCGAGGGGGTGGCCGAGCCGCGGCGCGGGCCGGGCGTCCGCGCGGTGCGCCCCCGCCGTGTCGCCCGCCGCGTCGCCCGCCGTGTCGCCGTCCACCGGCTCCGGCAGCCCGGACGCCGGGTCGACCGGCGGGGCGCCCGCCGGCAGGAACACCCACTTCTTGTACGCCCAGAACCGGAACAGCGTCGCCGCGCCCGTCCCGACGATCATCGCCGTGTTGTAGGGGATCGGCCCCTCCAGCCGCAGCACGTAGATCGTGAACCCGATGAACAGCTGGGTGATCACGAGGCCGACGCCGTTCAGCGCGAAGAAGAGCACGTACTCGCGGCCGACCCCGCTGCGGTCGCGGTGCCGGAACGTCCAGTACCGGTTCGCCAGGTAGGAGAACGTCGTGGCCACCACCGTGGCGACCAGGAACGACGTCATCGGCCCCACGTCGAGCCCGGCGTGCAGCACGTTGCTGACGATCATCGTGATGACGAACGCGATCGCGCCCACGCTGCCGAACTTGGCGAGTTCGCGCACCAGGTGCTCGAACTTTCGCTGAAGACTGGCCACCAGGCTCACGTAGGGGAACCGTCCTTCCGGACCTCGGCTGCGGCGCCGCGACGGGCGGCCGATGCGGGAGCACAACGAGGATAGACGCACGCGGTGCCGGAGACGCCTGAACATGAACGTTTCACGTTGTTCCGGAGGTTCCCTGCCCGCGCCCTAGGGAGCCCACACCGAATCCGACGCACAGTACACGTGGTTTGTTCACGGCGCACGGCCGATAACCTTTCGACGTGACCCTTTCTACCCCCGTCGTCGGCATGGCCGGCGGCGGTCAGCTCGCCCGGATGACGCAGCAGGCCGCGATCGCCCTGGGCGTCCCGCTGCGCGTCCTCGCCGGCGCGCCGGACGACTCCGCGGCGCAGGCCGTCGCGGACGTCCGGGTGGGCGACGACCGCGCCCTCGCCGACCTGCGGGCGTTCGCCGAGGGCTGCGACGTGGTCACCTTCGACCACGAGCACGTCCCCGGCGACCACATCCGCGACCTGGAGGCGTCCGGCACGCCCTGCCGCCCCGGCTCCGCGGCCCTCGCCCACGCCCAGGACAAGCTCGTCATGCGGGAGCGGCTGAGCGCGCTCGGCGCCCCGTGCCCTGCGTACGCCCCCCTGCCCGCCGACGGCGCGGTCCCCGCGCTGGAGGCGTTCGCCCGCGACCACGGGCTCCCCGTGGTGCTCAAGGCCGTCCGGGGCGGGTACGACGGCAAGGGCGTGTGGGTCCTGGACGCCCTCGGCGACGCCGCCGCGGCGCTGGTGGCCGACCTGCTCGGGCAGGGCCTCGACCTCATGGTCGAGGAGCACGTCGCGTTCCGCCGCGAACTCGCCGCGCTCGTCGCGCGCTCCCCCTACGGGCAGGGCGCCGCGTACCCGATCGTCGAGACCGTCCAGGAGAACGGCATCTGCACCGAGGTCATCGCGCCGGCGCCGGGCCTGTCCGACGACGCCGCCGTCGAGGCGCAGAACCTCGCCCTCGGCATCGCGGACGCCCTCGGCGTCGTCGGGCTGCTCGCCGTCGAGCTGTTCGAGACCGCGGCCGGACCGGTCGTCAACGAGCTGGCCATGCGCCCGCACAACTCCGGCCACTGGACGATCGAGGGTTCGCGCACGTCCCAGTTCGAGCAGCACCTGCGCGCCGTCCTGGACCTGCCCCTCGGCTCCACCGCGCCCACCGCGCCCGTCACCGTCATGGCGAACGTCCTCGGCGGCGACGACCCGGACGTCTACTCCCGCTACATCCACGTGATGGCGCACGACCCGGCCGTCAAGGTCCACTTCTACGGCAAGGACGTGCGGCCCGGCCGCAAGATCGGGCACGTCACCGCGCTCGGCGACGATCTCGCGGAGGTCCGCGAGCGCGCCCGCCACGCCGCCGACTACCTCCGCTGGGGTCCGGCGATGAAGCCCGAGAACGAGGAGAACGCATGAGCCCGCGCGTGGGCGTCGTCATGGGCAGCGACTCCGACTGGCCCGTCATGCGGGCGGCCGGGGAGGCCCTCGACGAGTTCGGCGTACCGTTCGAGGCCGACGTGGTCTCCGCGCACCGCATGCCGCACGACATGATCGCCTACGGCGAGGAGGCCGCCGACCGCGGCCTCCAGGTGATCATCGCGGGCGCGGGCGGCGCGGCGCACCTGCCGGGCATGCTGGCGTCGGTGACGCCGCTGCCGGTCATCGGCGTGCCCGTCCCGCTGAAGCACCTCGACGGGATGGACTCGCTGCTGTCGATCGTGCAGATGCCCGCGGGGGTCCCGGTCGCGACGGTGGCGGTCGGCGCCGCCCGCAACGCGGGCCTGCTGGCCGTCCGCATGCTGGCCGCCGCCGACGAGGACCTGCGGGCGAAGATGAAGGTCTTCCAGCAGGACCTCTACGGGCAGGCCAAGGCCAAGGGCAAACGCCTCCGCGAATCCCTCTGACCGCCGCCCGGCGCCCGCCGCGCCGCCGCCGGCCCGTCAGTGGCGCTTGCTCCACTCGATGGCGGGGCAGCGGTCCATGACGACGTCGAGTCCGGCGTCGAGCGCGCGGCGGCCGGCGTCCTCGTCGACGACGCCCAGCGGCAGCCACACGGCGCCGGCGCCCGCCGCGACGGCCTGGTCGATCACCGCGCCCGCGTACTCCGAGCGCCGGTAGACGCCGACGACGTCGACCTTCTCGGGCAGGTCGGCCAGCGCCGCGTACCCGGGCTCGCCGAGCACCTCCGCGCGCGACGGGTGCACCGGGAAGATCCGCTTGCCGCGCGCCTGCAGCAGGCCCGCCTGCTGGTGCACCACCCGTTCCGGACGGTCGTTCAGCCCGACGAACGCCCAGGTGCGGGACTCGGCCAGCAGCCGGGTGATCACGTCCGGGTCCGCGAAGGAAGCATCCATACCGGGCACAACACCCGGCCCGCGTCGATCGTTCCCGCCGGACGCCGGACGCCGGACGCTCGTTCCGGTCAGCCGAGCGCGGCGATCACCGCGTCGGCGGTGGTGACGGTGCCGAGCAGCGGGAAGATCGTCTCGACCGCGAACCGCGCCGGCTGGGTGATCAACTCGCTCATGGGCGGAGTCTAGGGCGCCTTCAGCCGCCCGGGCGGATCAGGCCCGACTCGTAGGCCGCGATCACCGCCTGCACGCGGTCGCGCGCGCCGAGCTTCGCCAGCACGTTGCTCACGTGGGTCTTCACCGTGTGCTCGCTGACGACCAGTTCCGCCGCGATCTCGGCGTTCGACAGGCCGCGCCCGACGAGCGTGAGCGTCTGCCGCTCCCGGTCGGTGAGCGCGCCCAGCGCGGGCGCGTCCCGGACGGCGGGACGCCCGCTCAGCACGTCCCCGATCAGCCGGCGGGTCACGGTCGGCGCGAGCAGCGCCTCCCCGGCCGCGACCACCCGCACGGCGTGCACGAGGTCGTCCCGGCGGACGTCCTTCAGCAGGAACCCGCTCGCCCCGGCCCGCAGGGCGTCGTAGACGTAGTCGTCCTGGTCGAACGTGGTCAGCATCAGCGCCCGGGTGGCGGTGTGCGCGCAGATCTCGCGGGCCGCCTCGATGCCGTCCGTCCCGGGCATGCGGATGTCGAGCAGCGCGACGTCCGGACGGTGCGCGCGGACGGCCTCGACCGCGGCGCGGCCGTCGGCCGCCTCGGCGACGACCGCGATGTCGGGCTGCGTGTCGAGGATGAGCGCGAACCCGCTGCGCACCAGCTCCTGGTCGTCCGCGACCACCACGGCGATCGTCACGTGTCCGCCCCCGCCGGCAGCCGCGCCTCGACGCGGGCGCCGCGGCCGCCCGGCGCCGGGCCGAACGAGGCGTCCCCGCCGCACGCCGCGGCCCGCTCGCGGACGCCGACCAGCCCGCGGCCCCCGCCGCCCGCCCGCCCGGGGCCCCGCCCGTCGTCGGTGACGGTGACCCGCAGGACGTCGCCCTCCCAGGCCAGCGCGACGTCCACGCGGTCGGCCCCGGCGTGCTTCACCGCGTTCGTCAGCGCCTCCTGGACGATCCGGTACGCGGCCGCGTCGACGTCGGGCCGCAGCGTCGCGAGCCGGGCGGCCGCACCGGCGGGCGCCGGGGCCGACGGGGGCTCCGGGAGGGGGACGCCGTCGACGCTGAGCGAGACCGGCAGGCCGGTCTCGCGGACGCGTCCCGCCAGTTCGGGAAGCCGCGCCAGGCTCGGCTGCGCGTCCCGGGGGCCGTCGTCGTCCTTCAGCAGGCCCAGCATCCGGCGGAGCTGCCCCATCGCGTCCCGCCCGGACGCCGCGATCGCGTCGAACGCGGCCTCGGCCCGGTCCGGGTCCGACCGCACGACCAGCGGCCCCGACTCGGCCTGCACCACCATCAGGCTGACGGCGTGGGCGAGCACGTCGTGCATGTCCCGCGCGATCCGCGTCCGCTCCCGCTCCGCCGCCCGCTCCGCCTCCAGCCGGCGCTCCCGCTCCAGCCGCACCGCCCGCTCCTCCAGGTCGGCGGCGCGCTGCCGGCGCAGCGCCGCCGCCCGCCCCAGCGCGTACGCGGCGAGCCAGATCGCCGCGCCCCGCACCGCGGTGTCCACCGACCCGGGACGCACGACGAGCAGCGTGCTCGCCGCCGTGACCGCGAGCGCGAGCAGCCGGTCGCGGTGCGGCGACCGGTCGGCGACCGTGTACACCGCGACGAGCCAGCCGTACCAGATCGGCTGGCTCGGCCCGCCGCCGACCAGGTCGTACAGCGGGACGGACACCAGCACGGCGACCATGGCGGTGACGGGGAGGCGGCGCCGGAGCAGCAGCGGCAGCGACGACCCGAGGACGGGCGCGTAGAGCGCGGCGGACCACGGGCCGTGCATCGTCGTGAACGGCGCGAGCTGCGCCAGCAGCACCGCGAGGGCGAGGGCCGCGTCGACCGCGAGGTCCGGCGGTCTCCGGAACGCCCGGAGGGGCCGGGCCAGAACGGACATGACGCTCAAGCTATCCCGCGCGCCCGCCCCGGCACCTCGCCGGTGAGAGGGATCTCCGGCCGCCGTCCTCGCCCGCACCGGCGAGGCCCGGGTTCGCTCCGGGCGGCGATCCGCTCCGGGCCGCCGGGCGGCAGGCTCGTCCGGCATGAAGACCCTTCTGCTCGGCCCGGCGCTCATGCTGGCCTACGGAGTGATCCGCCTCTACGACGGGCTGGACGACCGCTACGGTCCCGGCGCCGCGTGGACCCTCGGCCACGTCGCGTTCCTCGCGGGCCTCGCCTGCTTCGTCCCGGTCGTCCTCGGCCTGCGGCGCCGCGCCGCCGGCCGTCCCGTCCTCGCCTTGGTCCCCGCCGTGCTCGCGCTGGCGGGCGCGGCGGCCCTCGCGGTCCAGTTCGCCGTCGACATCGCCGTCGGGTTCGCTTCCACGAGCCGCCCGGAGATGGAGACGCACTTCCGGCAGGTCTCCGAGACCCCCGGCGTGGAACCGCTCGTGTACACCGTCGTGCCGCAGTTGTTCTTCGTCGGTCTGGTCGCGCAGCTCGCCGTGCTCGCGTCCGTCCGGGGCGTGCCGTGGTGGAGTCCCGTGCTCGCGGTGGCCGCCATCGTGGTCGCCGCGGCCGCCAAGGACCTGATCCCGGTGACCGCCGCGCTGCTCGGCGCGGCCCTGCTGCCCGCCGCGCCCGTCCCGGTCCGGCCGCGTCCGGCCGAATCCCGATCAGCGGGGCGGCGGGACGGGCACAATGGGCGCCATTGATGATCTTCGTCCAGGGGAGCAGCCCATGGAGGAGCCGCCGGCTCCGCCCGCGATCGACACGAGCGCGGCGCACCAGGCCCGGGTCTGGAACTACTTCGTCGGAGGCAAGGACAACTATCCCGTCGACCGCGCGTTCGCCGAGGAGATCCTGCGGGCCTACCCGGGGTTCGACGAGGTGCCCCGGCACGCCCGCGCGTTCCTCGGCCGGGCCGTCCGGTACCTGGCCGAGGAGGCGGGCGTCCGCCAGTTCCTCGACATCGGCACCGGCCTGCCGACCCACGACAACACCCACGAGGTCGCGCAGCGCGTCGCGCCCGACTCCCGCATCGTGTACGTCGACAACGACCCGCTCGTCCTCACGCACGCCCGCGCGCTGCTGACGAGCACCCCCGAGGGCGCGTGCGCCTACATCGACGCCGACGCCCGCGACCCCGAGGGCGTCCTGCGCGCCGCCGCCGAGACGCTGGACTTCGACCGCCCCGTCGGGCTGATGCTGCTCGGCGTCCTCGGCACGGTCCCGGACGACGGGGAGGCGCGGGCGATCCTGCGGACCCTCCTCGACGCCCTCGCCCCCGGCAGCCACCTCGTCCTCGAGGACGGCACCAAGACCGTCCGCCCGGACGCGGCGGCCGAGGCCGAACGCGTCCGGGACGAGTCGGGCTACGACTACGAGCTGCGCACGCCCGACCGGATCGCCCGCTTCTTCGACGGCCTCGACCTCGTCGAACCGGGCGTGGTGTCGGTGTCGCGGTGGCGTCCCGAATCGGACGCCTTCGGCACGCCCCCGCAGGTGGACGCCTTCTGCGGCGTCGCCCGCAAACCCTGACGGCCCCCGGTGCCGCCCCCCGGCCGGCCCCCGGCCGGGGGGCCGGTCAGCCCGGCCCCGGCCGGGCCTCGGCGGTGCGGTGGAAGAGGCGGCGGAGGATGTCGGTGATGGTGACGACGCCGACGACCGAGCCCTGCTCGGTGACGAGCGCGAGCTGGTTGCCGGTCTCGCGCATCCGGGTGAGCACCGTGTAGACGGGCGTGCCGGCCTCCACCTGGTAGGCGGGGCGGGTCAGCGGCGCCGCCGGGGCGGTGTCGGGCGAGGTCAGGGTGTCGCGGACGTGGACCACCGACCAGGCCGGGCCGGGGACCAGGATCCGCAGGTGGCCGGACGCGCGCCCGGCGTCCTGCACGTCGGCGACGGTCGCGTCCGGCGCGACCGCGGTGAGCGGGGCGTCCCGCCGGACCAGGTCGCCGATCTCGAGGTTGCGCAGGTCGAGGGCGTCGGAGAGCTGGACCGAGTAGCGGGCGTCGAGGGCGCCGACGTTCGCGGAGTGCTCGACGAGGTGGCGCAGGGCGTCCGGGTCCTGGCCGGACTCGACCTGGTCGGCGGCCTGCACCCCGACCTTGCGCAGGCACCGGTTCGCGGACTCGTTCAGGGCGCGCAGCAGCGGGCGGGTCAGCCACATGAAGCCGCGCATCGGGATCGCGAGGAGGGTCGCCGACCGCTCCGGATGCGCGATCGCCCACGACTTCGGCGCCATCTCCCCGACGACCAGGTGCAGGAACGTCACGATGACCAGCGCGAGGACGAACCCGGCGGCGTCCGCGAGCCACAGCGGGGCGCTCCACGAGGTGAACACGGGCGTGAGCCAGTGGTGCACGGCGGGCTTGGTGATCGCGCCGAGCGCCAGGGTGCAGACCGTGATGCCGAGCTGGGCGCCCGCGAGCAGGACCGTCAGCTCGGACGAGCTGCGCAGCGCGGCCCGCGCGGAGCGGCTCGTCGGGGCGGCGTCCTCCAGCCGGTGCCGCTTCGCGGCGATGAGCGCGAACTCCACGGCGACGAAGAACGCGCTGAGCGCGATGATCGCGACGGTGGCGGCGAGGACCGCCCACGGGTCGCTCATCGGTCCTCCTCCGCCGCGGCCGCGGCCGTGATCGTCAGCCGGACGGACGACGGCACGCGGTTGTCGACGTCGAGGACCTCCACGTGGACGAACCGGGCCGGCGGCTCCTCGTCGTAGGCGAGGTCCGCGGGGTCGGCGGGCAGCTCGACGTCGAGTTGGGCGCCGGGGTCCGGGAGGGCGCCGTGGGCGGCGATGACGAGCCCGGCGAGGGTCTCGTAGCCGCCCTCGGGCAGCCGGTGGTCGATGGCGCGCTCGACCTCGTCGATGTGGACGCCGCCGGGGATGATCCAGGCGTCGCCGTCCCGCACGATCGCGGGTTCGTCGTCGGCGGTGTCGTGCTCGTCGGTGATCTCGCCGACGAGTTCCTCGGCGAGGTCCTCGAGGGTGAGGATGCCGTCGAAGCCGCCGAACTCGTCGATGACGCAGGCGAGTTCGGCGCGGTTCCCGGCGAGGTGGTCGAGGGCGGTGGGCAGCGCCATGAGGGTCGGGACGACCGTGGCCGGCCGCATGATCGTCGACACCGGGTCGGTGGCGCGTCCGGCGGCGGCCAGGACGTCGTCGAGGTGCGCGACGCCGACCACGCGCTCCTCGGCGTCCAGCACGGGGTAGCGGGAGTGGCCGGTGCTCATCGCGGTGCGGACCTCGCCGATCGTCGCGGTGTCGTCGACGGTGTCGACGTGCGCGCGGGGGATCATGGCGTGCTCGACGTCCCGGCGGGGGAAGTCGAGGATCCGGTCGAGCAGCATCGACAGGTCGGGCGGGAGGTCGCCGCTGCGCCGCGAGTCGGCCACGATGTGCGCGAGGTCCCGCTCGGTGGCGGAGTGCTCCACGTCGTGGACGGGTTCGATGCGCAGTGCCTTCAGCAGCAGGTTCGACGACGCGTCGAACACCCGGATGAGCCACCCGAAGACCTTGAGGTAGACGAGGGTCGACCGGGACAGCCACCGGGCGACGGGCTCGGGCCGGGCGATGGCGAGGTTCTTCGGGAACAGCTCCCCGAACACCATCTGCACGACGGTGGACAGGAGGAGCGCCAGGACGGTCCCCGCGGCGACGCCCGCGGCCGTGGAGACCCCGGCGCCGCCGAGGAGGTCGCCGAGGGCCTCGCCGACCAGCGGTTCGGCGACGTAGCCGACGAGCAGCCCGGTGACGGTGATGCCCAGCTGGGCGCCCGACAGCATGAACGAGGTGCGGCGGGTGACGGCGAGGGCGCGGCCCGCGGCGCCGTCTCCGGAGCCCGCGCGGGCCTGGAGCCGGGACCGGTCGACCGCCATGAAGGCGAATTCCTGCGCGACGAAGTATCCGGTGAGGGCGGTGATCAGCAGGATCACCAGGATCCCGAGGACCAGCGACAGCAGTGCGGTCAACAGCGGCCGGCCCGCTCAGCGATGTGATGTTCGTACATATGACTCACCGACTCCAACGACGAGACGCCCGGTCGGGTTCCCCCGCGGGGGTGATCATTGCCACAGGGGCGGGAAGGTCACCGGACCCTCCCGCCCTTGGCGGTTTCTTTCCGCGAACGTTATTTCCGCCAACGTGCGTCAGCGGGTGCTGTACGCGGGTTCCGGCTCGGGCGCCGCGAGCTCGCCGCGGAGCTTCTCGCCCTCGATGTCCAGGTTCGGCACGGCCCGGTCGAGCCAGCGCGGCAGCCACCAGGCGCCGCGGCCGAGCAGCGACATGGCCGCCGGGACGAGCGTCATCCGCACGACGAACGCGTCGATGAAGACGCCGACGGCGAGCGCGAACCCGATCGACTTGATGATCGGGTCGTGCGCGAGGACGAACCCGCCGAACACCGCGATCATGATGATCGCCGCGGCGGTGACGACCCGCGCGTTCTGCCCGAGCCCGTTGACGGTGGCCTGCCGGGGCGTGTCGCCGTGGACGTAGTCCTCCCGCATCTTCGACACCAGGAACACCTCGTAGTCCATCGCGAGGCCGAACAGGATGCCGACGAGGATGATCGGCAGGAAGCTGATCAGCGGCCCCGGAGTGTCGACGCCGACGAGCCCGGCCAGGTGGCCCTGCTGGAACACGGCCGTGGTGATGCCGAACGTCGCGGCGACCGTCAGCAGGAAGCCCAGCGCCGCCTTCAGCGGGACGAGCAGCGACCGGAACACGACCATCAGCAGCAGCACCGAGAGGCCCACCACCAGGATCAGGTAGACCGGCAGGGCCTCGGCCAGCTTCTCGGAGACGTCGATCCCCATCGCCGTCATGCCGGTCAGCGCGACGTCGGCGCCCGCGACGGCGTCGACCCGGTCGCGGATGTCGTGGACGAGGTCCTCGGTCGCGGCGTCGGTGGGCCCGCTCTCCGGGACGACGGCGACCAGCGCGGTCGTCCCCGCCTCGTTGAGCTGCGGGGGCGCCACCGCGGCGACGCCGTCCATGCCGCCGATGGTCTGCGCGGTCTGCTGCGCGGCGGCCTGCGTGGCCGCGGGGGTCTCGCCGGACACGACCGTCATGAGGCGCCCGTTGAAGCCGGGGCCGAAGCCCTCGCTGATCAGGTCGTACGCCTGCCGCTGCGACGAGTCCTCCGCCGCGGTGCCCGCGTCCGGCAGCGCGAGCCGCATGTCGGTGACGGGCAGCGCGAGCGCGCCCAGCCCGAGGATCCCGACGAGCAGCACGGGCACGCGCAGCTTCAGCACGCCGCGGCCCCACCGGTAGCCGAAGTTCTCCCGCTTCTTCGGCGCGGGCGCGCCGTCGCGCCGTCCGCGCGGCAGCACCCGGGGCCCGGCGAACGCCAGGACGGCGGGCAGCAGCGTGAGCGCGACCAGGACGGCGACGGCGACGGTCGCGGCGGCGGCGAGGCCCATCGCGGCGAGGAACGGGATGCCGACGACCGACAGCCCGGCCAGCGCGATCACCACGGTGACGCCGGCGAACACCACCGCCGACCCGGCCGTGCCGATCGCGCGCCCGGCGGCCTCCCGGGCCTCCAGCCCGTCGAGGAGGTTCTGCCGGTAGCGGGACGTGATGAACAGCGAGTAGTCGATGCCGACGGCGAGTCCCAGCATCAGCGCCAGGACGGGCGTGGTGGAGCTGAGTTCGACGGCGCCGGTCAGCGCGTACAGCCCGGCCATCCCGACGCCGACCCCGATCAGGGCGTTGACGAGCGTCATCCCGGCGGCCACCAGGGAGCCGAAGGTGACCAGCAGCACCACCGCGGCGACGATCACGCCGATGATCTCGGCGCTGCCCATCGCGGGCACCGCGACGGCGGGCTCGCCGCCCGCCGCGACCTCCAGCCCGTCGATGTCCCGGCCGATCTCGGAGTACGCCTCGCGCTGCGCGTCGGTGAGCTTCTGCGCCTCCTCCTCGAACTGGACCTGGACGAGCGCGTACCGGCCGTCGGGCGACACCGAGCCGCTCTGGAACGGGTCGAGGGCGGCGACGACGCCGGGCACGGCGGCCGCCTCCCGGACGACGGGCGCGACCTCGCCGGGGTTGAGCTTCGCGCCTTCGGGCGCGGCGATGGCGATCGTGCCGGACGCGCCCGCCGCCTGCGGGAAGTCCTTCTGCAGGGAGTCCATCGCCTGCTGGGACTCGGTGCCCGGCATGCGGAACTCGTCGGTGGTCGGACCCATGAACGCGGCCGCGGCTCCGCCCATCACGCCCAGCAGGATGAGCCATATCGCCACGACCGTGCCGCGGCGCCCGAAGCACCAGCGGCCAAGCCGGTAGAGCAAGGTCGCCATGAGGGAACAGACCTTTCAGTCGGAGAGGAGGGCAGCACGAAACCGCCGCGGGTGCGGCGTCTCGCCGGTGGGGGTTCGGTCGAGGTCGGCCGGCCGGACGGCGCCGGCCGGGGGGTCGGTCGGGGTCAGTCGGGGGTGCGTCCGAGCGTGCGCAGGGCCGCGGCGACCAGCGCGTCCCGCAGGGCTTCGTCGTCCAGGGACAGATCCGCGGTGGTCAGGAACATGCCGCCGAGCGCCATCCGCGCCGCCACCTGGTCCTCGAACGCGAGCGAGCCGCCCGCGAACGCGTCCACCAGCCGTTCCCCGAACCCTTCGAGCTTCGGGGGGCCGGTGTCGAGCATGGTGGCCTCGGCGAGGTTGTCGAACAGCAGCTTGACCTCGCGCCGGTACCGGATGGCGAGCTCGGCGAACTCGGTGACCGCGGCCACGGCGGCGTCCGCGCCGTCCAGGCCGTCCAGGCGGGCGTCGAGTCGCTCGGCCTCCCGCATGACGGGGACCATCAGCTCGGTGAGGATCGCCTCCTTGTTGCTGAAGTGGTACAGCAGCGACGCCTTGGAGCATCCGACGCCGGTCGCGATGTCCTGCAGCGAGGTTCCCCGGTACCCGCGTTCGACGAACAAATGCAGCGCCGAGGCGAGGATCCGGTCGTGCAGGCCGCTGGACGGACGGGTCATGGGACAACGATAACTGTCCGATCGGTCAGAGTCTGACCGATCGGACAGTGTCCTTCGTCACGCGCGATCCGGGCACGTTCCGCGACCGGGCGACCGCGCGCCGCCGCGAGCGGCGCCGTCAGGGGCGGCCCAGCGCCAGGTACGTCCAGCCCGCGGCGCGCCAGGCGTCCGCGTCGAGCACGTTGCGGGCGTCGAGGACGACCCGCCCGGCGACGACGGGCGCCAGGTCGGACGGCGCCAGCGCGCGGAACTCGCGCCACTCGGTGAGCAACAGGGCGCGGGCGCCGGCCGCGGCCGCGTCGGCGGCCGAGGCGGCGAAGCCGAGGGACGGCTGCACCCGGCGGGCGTTCGCCATGGCCTTCGGGTCGAAGACGGTGACCGTGCCGCCCTGCGCCTGGATCGACGCGGCGACGTCCAGGGCGGGGGAGTCGCGGACGTCGTCGGAGTCGGGCTTGAACGCGGCGCCGAGCACGGCGACGGCGCGCCCGGCGAACGAGCCGCCGAGGGCGGCCCGCGCGACGTCGACCGTCCGGACGCGGCGCCGCACGTTGATCTCGTCGACCTCGCGCAGGAACGTGAGCGCGCGCGACGCGCCCAGCTCGTCGGCGCGGGCCATGAAGGCGCGGATGTCCTTGGGGAGGCAGCCCCCGCCGAACCCGAGGCCGGGCCCGAGGAACCGGCCGCCGATGCGGTCGTCGTGGGCGAGCGCCTCGGCGAGCCGGGTGACGTCGGCGCCGGCCGCCTCGCACACCTCGGCCATCGCGTTGATGAAGGAGATCTTGGTGGCGAGGAACGCGTTCGCCGCCGTCTTGACGAGCTCGGCGGTGCGCAGGTCGGCGGTGACGAACGGGGTGCCGTCGGCGAGCGCCGCCGCGTAGACCTCGCGCAGCACCTTCTCGGCGTGCTCGGCGGCGCCCTGCTCGGCGGGCAGCCCGGCGACGATCCGGTCCGGGTGCAGGGTGTCCCGGACGGCGAAGCCCTCCCGCAGGAACTCGGGGTTCCAGGCGAGGACGGCGTCGCCGCCGACGGGCGCGAGCCCGGCGAGGACGCCGGCGAGGCGTTCGGCGGTGCCGACCGGCACGGTGGACTTCCCGACGACGAGGCACGGGCGGCGCAGCAGCGGCGCGAGCGCCGCGACGGCGGCGTCCATGAAGGCGAGGTCGGCGGCGTACGCGTCGGCCTTCTGCGGGGTGCCGACGCAGAGGAAGTGGACGTCACCGAAGTCGGCGAGCTCCTGGAAGGACGTGGTGAAGCGGAGGCGGCGGTTCGCCAGGTTCCGCCGCAGGACGGGTTCGAGACCGGGCTCGTAGAACGGCAGGTCGCCGGCCGACAGCCGCGCGATCTTCTCCGCGTCGGCGTCCAGCCCGAGCACCTCGAAGCCCAGGTCGGCCATGCAGGCGGCGTGCGTGGTGCCGAGGTAACCGGTTCCGATGACGGTCAGCCGGTGGGCCAATGCGGGCTCCTCTCGGGACTGCTGCGGACCTTACGGACCCTTCCCCGGGTGCGGTCGGTCACTGCACGGGCGGGCGAAGTGTACTTGCCGGTAACATCGGCGGCATGAACCCTGATTTTCCCACGTACGCTCCGTCGGAGGAGCACGAGCTGCTGCGCAGCACGGTGCGCGAGCTGGCCGATGCGAAGATCGCTCCGTTCGCGGCGGAGGTGGACGAGGAGTCGCGGTTCCCGCGGGAGGCGCTGGAGGCGCTGGTCGCCAATGATCTGCACGCGGTGCATGTGCCGGAGGAGTTCGGTGGTGCGGGTGCGGACGCGTTGGCGACGGTGATCGTGATCGAGGAGGTCGCGCGGGCGTGCGGGTCGTCGTCGCTGATCCCGGCGGTGAACAAGCTGGGGACGGTGCCGGTGCTGCTGGCGGGGTCGCGGGAGCTGAAGAAGAAGTTCCTGGGGCCGGTCGCGGCGGGCGAGGCGATGTTCTCGTA
>NZ_AULB01000013.1 GCF_000425065.1 Actinomadura rifamycini DSM 43936 | reverse complement strand
CCGGCTCCGGCTCGCCCCCGCGCCCGGCCGCGCCTCAGGCCGTCTCCAGGCGCGGGCGGCGCCGGTCGGGGCGGGGGAACGCCAGCCGGAACCGGATCACGGCGGGCAGGTCGGGCAGGCCGACCGCGCGCCGGTACCGCTCCACCGGCCCGGCGCCCAGCTCCCCGTACACCTCGCCCAGCACGGCGTCGCCCGCGCACACCACCGTCATCCGCAGCCGCGGCCGGTGCACGCTGCCGGTCAGCCGGATCCGCACGTCCGTGACGCCCGGCAGGCTCCGCGCGTCCCGGTCGAGGTCGCCCGCGGCCTCCCGCGCGCGGTCGCGGGTGCGGGCGTCCAGGTCGGGCCGCCACTGCTGGACGGCCGACCGGAGCTGCATGATCAGCCACAGCTGGCCGCTCAGCGCCGCGGCCTCCGCGAGGCCGGTCAGCACCGGCAGGAACCAGAGGCTCTCGGTGGCGAACGCCACCAGCGCCGGATGGAAGGGCGGCGCGTCCGCCAGGCCGAAGGCGCCGCGCCCGAAGGCGAGCGCCGCGCCGCCGCAGCCCGCCAGGGCGGCCCCGGTCGCCGTGATCGCGATCCGCATGCGTCCCCCTCAGCCCCGGCGGTAGCCGACGCGGACGTCCACCGGCGGCCGCCGCATCGGCTCGATCGCGGCCAGCCGCTCCGCCACGGCGTCCGCCACGAGGTCGGCCAGGTTGGCGGGATTGTGGTACGGCGTCGCGACCCGCACGACGATGCGCCGCCGCAGCGCGCCGGGGACGCGGACGCGGGCGCGTTCGATCCCGGGCACTGCCAGGGCCGCGTCCGCGACCGTCCGCCGCAGGTCGCCGCGGCCGAGCCCGCCGGCGAGCCGCGCGTCCGTCCCGGCCAGCGGGACGGCCCGCAGCCGCCCCGGCAGCCCGGCGAGGACGAGCGCGAGCCCGAGCGCGGCGGTCGCGGCGGCCCCGGCGGTGACGGCCGGGTCGCGCCACGGGAGCCGGTGCAGGGCGTCCACGACGCGGTCCGCGCCGGGGATCGGGTGCACGCCGGAGCCGAGCGCCGCCGCCAGCAGCTCGACGGCGGCGACGCCGCCGAGCGCGGTGAGCAGCAGCGCCGCCGTCAGCCCGGCGAGCGCCCGCTGCGGCCGGAACTCGCGGACCGCCAGCCGCCGCGCCCGCCTCTCGTTCCGCTCGTCCCGAATCAGGTCTTTGACCAGCGTCTCGGTCACAGCCACCCCCGTGAGCCACGTCGGACGTCGTTGCCCATCGTGACCGAAAAGCACGGAGAGTGAAACACGCCATGCCGACATTTGCGCACGTCAGCGCAAGATCACAAGGTGCGGGCCGCGCGCGGGCGGGCGGGCCGTCAGCGGAAGATGACCGTCCGGTCGCCGTTGAGCAGGACGCGGTGCTCGGAGTGCCACCGGACGGCGCGGGCGAGCGCCAGGCACTCGACGTCGCGGCCCACGGCGACGAGCTCCTCGGGGCTGTGGGTGTGGTCGACCCGCGCGACCTCCTGCTCGATGATCGGGCCCTCGTCCAGGTCGGCGGTGACGTAGTGCGCGGTCGCGCCGATCACCTTGACGCCGCGCGCGTGCGCCTGGTGGTAGGGGCGGGCGCCCTTGAAGCTCGGCAGGAACGAGTGGTGGATGTTGATGATCTGCCCGGGGAGCTTGGCGCAGAAGTCGTCGGAGAGGATCTGCATGTAGCGGGCGAGGACGACCAGGTCGGCGCGGTAGTGCTCGACCAGCGCGAGGATTTCGGCCTCCTGCGCGGGCTTGCCGCCGGACCCGGCCGGCAGGTGGTGGTAGTCGATCCCGTACGACTGGGTGAGCGGGCGCAGGTCGGGGTGGTTGGACGCGACCGCGACGACGTCGATGTCCAGCAGCCCGGAGCGGTGCCGGTACAGCAGGTCGTTCAGGCAGTGCCCGCCCTTCGACACCATGATCAGGACGCGCGGCCGCTCCGCGAGGTCGTGCAGCTTCCACTCCAGGCCCAGCTCGGGCACCAGCGACGCGAACGCGCCGCGCAGCTCGTCGGGGTCGGTGTCGGCGAGGGCGGCGAACTGGACCCGCATGAAGAACGTGCCGGTCTCGGGGTCGCCGAACTGCTGGCTCTCCAGGATGTTGCACCCGCGCTCGGCGAGGAGCCCGGAGACCGCGGCGACGATTCCGGGACGGTCGGGGCACGACAGGGTCAGAACGTATTGCTTCACGATTTTTCTTTCTCGCCGCGGTCTGTGGTGTTCGGGGACGCCCGGGGGCCGGGCTCCCCCGAGCTTACGCGCCGGCCCCCGCCCCAAGACGCCATTCCCGCCGGTGGGAGGCGTGTCAGCCCGGGCGGGGCGAGCGGCCGCCCGCGCCGTCCGCGCCGGCGGCGTCCGCCTTGACTACCAGTGAGTAGTTTATTGCCGTCCTTTGGGGTTACGTTGCCTGCCATGCGGCGAATCCTGCTCGTGGCGGCGGCGGTGTCCCTTCTCCTGGCGGGCTGCTCGGACGGCGGAGGCGGCGGCGAGCCCGGCAAGGGCGGGCGCCCGGCGAAGGTGGACGGCGTCCCGACCGAGACGGGCACGCACAAGCAGAAACTGAAGGTCGACGCGTTCGGCCACCGCGAGTACCTGCTGCACGTCCCGCCGCAGGTCGCCGACGGCGAGTGGGAGGACGGCCGGCCCGCCGAGCCGCCCGCGCTCGTCCTGGCCCTGCACGGCGGGCTCTCGACCATGGACCAGGCCGAGAAGCGGACCGGCTTCAGCGAGCTGTCGGACGAGCACGGCTTCCTCGTCGCGTACCCGAACGGGTTCATGACGACGTGGAACGCGGGCGACTGCTGCGGCGCCGCGAAGATCGGCGATATCGACGACGTCGAGTTCCTGTCGAAGCTGATCGGCAAGCTGACCGGGGCGGGGCTCGCCGACCCGGACCGGGTGTACGTGACCGGGTTCTCCAACGGTGCCGGGATGGCCTACGAGTTCGCCTGCCGGGAGCCGGGCAAGGTCGCGGCGATCGGCCCCGTGGAGGGGGCGCTCGTCACCGACTGCTCGCCGGCGGAGCCGGTGTCGGCGATGATCGTGCACGGCACCGCGGACGCGAACGTCCCGTTCGACGGCGGCGGGGACCGCGACTTCAACGACAAGCGGCCGTTCCCGCCGGTGTCGGAGGCCGTCGACTTCTGGCGGAAGCGGGCCGGGCTCCCCGGGCTGGAGAAGGACGTCCCGGGCCTCGGCGAGAACGGGAGTTGCAAGAGCACCGGCAAGGGGGCGAAGGGCGTCGCGGTGGCGCTGTGCACGATCGCCGGCGGGAAGCACGAGTGGCCGTCCGGGGCGAGCGAGCGGCTGTGGGAGTTCTTCGCGGACCATCCGCGCGCGGGCTGACCGGCGCCCCACCCCCGATGTGAAGGGTTTTCACATTTGCCGCCGGATATGGCAGTGTGGGCCCCATGAACCTCCGGGACCGCTACGACGCCGCGACGGCCGGGTTCGAGGCGCCGTTCGCCGTCGTCGACCTCGCGGCCTTCCGCGCCAACGCCGCCGACCTCGTCCGCCGCGCCGCCGGGAAACCGATCCGGGTGGCGAGCAAGTCGGTCCGCTGCCGCGCCCTCCTGGAGGACGTCCTCGCCATGGACGGCTTCGCCGGCGTCATGGCGTTCACCCTGCCCGAGGCGCTGTGGCTCGCCGCCGAGGGCGTCAGCGACGACATCCTCGTCGCCTACCCCACCGCCGACCGCGCCGCGCTCGCCGAACTCGCCGCGAGCGACGCCGCCCGCGCCGTCACGCTCATGGTCGACTGCCCCGAGCACCTCGACATGATCGAGCGCGCCGCCGGAGACCGCCGCATCCGCGTCTGCATCGACATCGACGCGTCGTACCGCCCGCTCGGCGGGCGGGTCCGGATCGGCGCGCTGCGCTCCCCGCTGCGCACCGCCGCCGACGTCGGCGCCTTCGCCGAGGAGATCCTCAAGCGCCCCGCCCTCGACCTCGTGGGACTCATGGCCTACGAGTCGCAGATCGCGGGCGTCGGCGACCTGCCGCCCGGACGTCCCGCACGCGCCCGCGTCATCCGCGCCATGCAGCAGCGGTCCCGGCTGGAGCTCGCGCGGCGGCGCGCGGCGATCGTCCGGGCCGTCCGGGATTTGACCGACCTGGAGTTCGTCAACGGCGGCGGCACCGGCAGCGTCGAGAAGACCGTCGCCGAGCGCGCCGTCACCGAGGTCGCCGCCGGGTCCGGGCTCTACCACCCGCACCTGTTCGACCAGTACTCCAACTTCGCCGGACGGCCCGCCGCGCTGTTCGCGCTCCCCGTGGTGCGGCGCCCCGGGCCCGGCGTCGTGACCGTCCTCGGCGGCGGCTACCTCGCGTCCGGTCCCGGCGACGCGATCCGGCTGCCCGTCCCCTACCTGCCGACCGGCCTCGCCTACGACTCCAACGAGGGCGCCGGGGAGGTGCAGACGCCGCTGCTCGGGTCCGCCGCCGACCGGCTCGGGATCGGCGACCGCGTCTGGTTCCGGCACACCAAGGCAGGCGAACTGTGCGAGCGGTTCGACGCCGTCCACCTCGTCGACGGCGACCGGTTCGTCCGGACCGTCCCGACCTATCGGGGCGAGGGCCGCACGTTCCTCTGAGGAGCGGTTAGGTTGGCGGGTATGAGCGACGCACCCGTCATCAGTGTGCGCGGCGAGGCGGTGCTGGAGGTCGAGCCCGAGATCGCCCGGCTGTCGGTGCACGTCCAGTCGCAGGAGAGCGACCGCCGCAGGGCGCTCGACCGGCTCGGCGAGCGCAACGACCGCTGCCTGGAGCTGATCCGCTCCTACGGCGACGCGGTCGAGCGGCTCGAGACCGGCGGGCTGTCGATCACCCCGGTGCTCAGGCACCGGCGCCGCGAGGGCGACGTCCGCGCCTACCAGGGCACCGTCTGGATCAAGCCCGTCATCGCCGACTTCGGCGTCCTCGGCGAGCTCGTCGCCCGCCTCGGCGACCTCGAACGCACCTACGTCCACGGCCCCGACTGGGACCTGCGGCGCGACAGCGAAGTGTACGCCCGCGCCGCGCGGCAGGCCGCGCAGGAGGCCGTGGCCCGCGCCCGCAGCTACGCCGGCGCCCTCGGCGCCCGGCTCACCGGCCTGCTCGAACTGTCCGACGAGGGCCTCGGCCGCGCCGACGCCGGCGGCCCGGTGCCGGTCCGGCTGGCCGCCGCGTACGGCGCCGCCGAGTCCGCCGCCGAACCCGAGCCGATCGACCTCGAACCCGCGCGGCAGACCGTCCGCGCCGCCGTCGAGGCCCGCTTCACCGCCACCGCCCCCGACCTGGACGCGTGACCGCGTGAAGATCGCCATCATCGGCGCCGGCAGCGGCTACATGCCGGGCGTCGTCCGGGGCGTGCTGCACCGCGCCGACGACCTCGCCGGCACCGAGCTCGCCTGCCACGACATCGACGCCGCCCACCTGGACGTCATGACGCGCCTCGCCCGCGCCATGTTCGCCGCGCGCGGCGCGTCCCTCACCGTCACCGCGCACACCGACCTCAAGGCGGCCCTCGACGGCGCCTCCTACGTGTTCACCACGTTCCGCCCCGGCGGGCTCGCGGCCCGGCACCTGGACGAGTCGATCCCGCTGAAGCACGGCGTGGTCGGGCAGGAGACGGCGGGACCCGGCGGGTTCCTGATGGCCCTGCGCTCCGTGCCCGTCCTCCTGGAGATCGCCGCCGCCGCGCCCCCGGACGCGTGGATCGTCAACTACACGAACCCCACCAACGTCGTCACCGACGCCGTCGCCCGCACCACCGGCGCCCGCATCATCGGGCTCTGCGACCAGTTCGCCGGCGACACCGAGATGTGGGCCGGGCTCCTCGGCCTCCCCGCCGACCGGCTCGACGCCGACTGGATCGGGCTGAACCACGCGACGTGGGCGTCGCGCGTCCGGCTCGACGGCGCCGAACTCGACCTGCCGCGCCTCCTCGACGGCCTCGACGTCCCGGGCGGCGGCGCCACCCCGTGGCGCGACCCGTCCCGGATGGCCGAACTCGCGAAGACCCTCGGCTTCCTGCCGAACTCCTACGCGAAGTACTACTTCTTCCACGACGACGTCGTCCGCGAACTCCGCGCCAAGGGCACCACCCGGGCGCAGGACATCCTCGCGATGCTCCCCGCCTACTACGAGCGGGTCGACGCCGAGTCCCGCGCGCCCGACCCCGACCCGTCCCGGGAGCGCGGCGGCGGCGAGCACGGCGAGTTCGCCGTCGACGTCATCTGCGCCCTGCACCGCGACGAGAACCGCCGCATGATCGTCAACACCCGCAACGGCGGCGCCGTGTCGTCCCTCGACGACGACGCGATCGTCGAGGCGCCCGCGATCGTCGGCCGCTCCGGGCCCGTCCCGCTCACGATGGGCGCGCTGCCCGCGCCCGTCCGGGGGCTCACGCAGGCGATCCACGCCTACGAGCGCCTCGCGTCCGACGCGGCCGTCACCGGCGACCGCCGCACCGCCCTGCAGGCGCTCATGGCGCACCCGTTCGTCCGGTCCAAGCACACGGCCGAGCGGATCCTCGACGAGGGCCTCGCCGCCCACCGCGCGCACCTCCCGCAGTTCGCCTGACGAACGGCGAAGGCGCCGGCCCGCGGGTGCGGACCGGCGCCTCGGGAGGTCGGGGAGGTCAGCGGCGCTTGCGGCTCCGGCGCCACAGGACGAGCGCGGTCAGCGCGACCGCCGCGCCGACCCCGGCCAGCACGACGCGCTGATCGAGCCGCCCCGGTTCGCCGTCCTCGCCCTCGGCCGGGCGGACGAGCGACCCCATCGCCTGCGCGACGATCTGGGCCTCCTCCTTCAGCCGCTCGGTCCCCCGCTGGGCGACGTGCTTCGGGTTGAGCCGCTCCGCGAGCTCGTCGATGTTGCGCGCGAGTTCCTCGCGGGTGCGCTCGATCTCCCGCTCCACTGCCTCCGGGTCGCGGCCCCTGTCAGCCATGCCGTGTGTCCTCACCATGTCGGTCGACGCATGATCCGAACAGTCTTGCAGGTCTCGCCCGCGAACGCCCGACACACCCACCCGGTACGGTTGAAGGCATTTCCCGAGCGAAAGGCGGAACACGTGTCCGAGCGGCTGCAGCCGGGGGATCCCGCCCCCGATTTCGAGCTTCCCGACGCCGACGGGAACCCGGTGTCGCTGGCGTCGCTGCGCGGCAAGCGCGTGATCCTGTACTTCTACCCCGCCGCGATGACGCCCGGCTGCACCAAGGAGTCCGTCGACTTCCAGGGCAGCCTCGACGAGCTGGAGCCCGCCGGCGTCGCCGTCGTCGGCATCTCCCCCGACAAGCCCGCCAAGCTGGCGAAGTTCCGCGAGAAGGAGGGCCTGACGTTCCCGCTGCTCTCCGACCCGGAGAACGAGGTGCTGAAGGCGTACGCCGCCTACGGGGAGAAGAAGCTGTACGGCAAGGTCGTCGTCGGGGTGATCCGCTCCACGTTCGTCATCGACCCCGAAGGCAAGATCGAGAAGGCGTACTACAACGTGAAGGCGACCGGCCACGTCGAGCGCCTCCGCCGCGACCTCGCGGTCTGACCCCCGGACGGCTCCGGGCTAGCCCGCCGCGTACGCGAACAGCAGTCCGAGCCAGAGCCAGCCGACGATGATCGTCGCGCGCTGCACCAGGCCGGCGCGCGCCGAGTCGGTCTCCCACGCGTGCCCGAACGCCCCGAACCCGGCGGTGAAGAGCACGGCCGTCACGCCCGAGTACCACCGCCAGGCGGGGTCGGGCACGGCGAACGCCGCGACGGCGGCCGCGACCGGCAGGGAACCGAAGACCACCGCCCCGGCGTGGTCGTGCAGCCGGTGGCGCAGCGACGTCTCCGCCGGCGTCCCGTCCGGGGCCCCCGGCGGATAGCCGCGCATGGCGTCCATGGGGAACACGCCGGACGCCACGAGCGAGGCGCCGAACACCGCGATCGCGCCCGCGAGGACGGCGCTGTCCAGCGGCCCCGCGACGGCGACCCCTCCCGCGGTGATCAGCGCGCCGCACACCGCGAAGTTCGCGGTCTGCACCCATCCGCGCGGGCCCAGGGCCAGCGCGCTGACCGGATGCCGCACCGGCCGGTAGCCCGGCCGCGTCCAGCCGTCCAGCAGGAACACCGCGACGAACCCCCACGCGCCGGCCGCGCCCGCCCACAGCAGCGCGGTCACGGGCGGCGTCCCCGAGTCGAACGGCCGATCTGTTTTCCGTCCATGAAGTCGAATTCTAGGCCGATCGGCCTAGAATCCAACCATGAGTCCGAAAAACGAGCCGTCCGGGCGGAAACGGCGGTCGTTCATCGAGGAGGCCCGGCGGGCGCAGATCGTCGAGGCGGCGGCCCTGGTCGTCGCGGAGGCCGGGTACGCGAACGCCTCGCTCTCCCGGATCGCCGAGCGGGCCGGCATCAGCAAGAGCGTGATCACCTACCACTTCAGCGGCAAGGACGACCTCCTCCGCACGGTGGTGACGGGCTTCTTCGACCGGGTGTGGACGCACATGGAGGCCCGGATCTCGGCCGAGCCCACCGCGCTCGGCCAGGTGCGGGCCTGGATCGGCGCCCAGCTCGAGTACTTCGCGGCGCACCGCACCGAGTTCCTCGCCATGATCGAGATCGTCGCGGGGCACCGGACGGCGGACGGCGCCCCCGCCTTCGCCGCCGAGACGGCCGAGGAGGTCGACGGGCTCACCGAGATCCTCGCCCGCGGGCAGCGCGACGGCGAGTTCCGCGCGTTCGAGCCGCGCACCGTCGCGAACATCATCCTGCGCTGCGCCGACGGCGTCCTCGGCTCCTGGGCGGACGACGGCGCCGTCGACCTGCCCGCGCAGTCCGCCGCGCTGCTCGACTTCATCGACCACGCCGTCCGGAGCGGACCGTGACCGGCGGGACCGGCCCCGAACCGGGAACGCTCACGCTGCGGCCGCCGCGGCACCGGGTCGAGCGCCGCGCCGTCGCCTGGTGGATGCTCCAGTCGCTCGTCCTCACCGGGCCGCTCCTCGCCGGGGCGGTCACCGCGTACGCCCTCTGGACGTCCGCGCGCCCCTGGCTCGCCGTCCTGATCGCGGGCGCGGCGGCCCTCCTGCTCGCCGGGGTGCTCGTCGAACCGCTGTGGCGGTACCGGGTGCACCGCTGGGAGACCACCGACGACGCCGTCTACGCCCTGACCGGCTGGCTGGTCCGCGAATGGCGCGTCGCGCCGCTCTCCCGCGTGCAGACCGTGGACGCCGTCCAGGGCCCGCTCGAACAGCTGCTCGGGCTCTCGACGCTGCGCGTCACCACGGCGTCGTCGCGCGGCGCCGTCGACATCGGCGGCCTCGACCGGGAGACCGCCGCCCGCACCGCCGAACGGCTGTCGCGGATCGCGCAGGCCACCCCCGGGGACGCGACGTGACCCCGCCCGCGCCGCCCGCCGGCTGGCGGCGGCTGCACGTCCGGGTGACGTGGGTCGACCTCGCGCGGAGCCTGCTGTCGCTGCTGCCCGCCGTCCTCTCCGTCTCCGTGTTCGGCGTCGACCCCGGGTCGGGTGGGACGTGGCCGCTGTTCGGCATCGCCGCGGTCGGCGTGATCCGCGCCGCCGCCGACGCGCTGCGCTGGACGTTCACCCGCTACCGGATCACCCCGACGCACGTCGAGCTCCGCACCGGCGTGCTCCGGCGCGTGCACCGCTCGATCCGCCGCGACCGGATCCGCAGCGTCGACACCGAGGCCCGGCTCCGGCACCGGCTCGCCGGCCTGCGCGTGGTCAAGATCGGCGCGGGGCAGCAGGCGGCCGCCGGCGAATCCGCGCTGGCGCTCGACGCGGTCTCCCCCGCCGACGCCCGCGCCCTCCGCCGCCTGCTCCTCCCCGCGGCCCCCGTCCCCGCCCCGCGCGAGGCCCCGGAGGCCGAGCCGTCCGACCGCACGCCGCCCGACCGCACGCCGCCCGAGGTGTTCGCCCGGTTCGAGCCGCGCTGGGTCGTCTACAACATGTTCAACTTCTGGGCGTACGTCCTCGCCGCCGGTCTCGCCTGGGGCGGCTACTGGCTGCTGAGCGGGTTCGGCGTGGACGTCTCCGGCGCGGTGTCGGGACTCCTCGACCGCGAGGGCGCGGGCCGCGCGCGGGCCGTCGCCGCCGCGTTCGCCGCCGTCAGCGCCGTCGGCGTGCTCGGCCTCGCCGTCACGTACTTCACCGACTACTGGGGCTTCGAGCTCGCCCGCGTCCCCGGACGGGACGGCACTCTCCTGCGGACCCGCCGGGGCCTGTTCACGACCCGCGAGGTCAACCGGGACGAGAACCGGATCCGCGGGGCCCAGATCTCCCAGCCGGGGCTGTGGTTCTGGCTCGGCATGGCCGACACCCGCATCGTCACGACGGGCCTGTCCATGTGGTCGCCGTCCCAGCCGGCGGACATCCTGCCCCGCGGCCCCTTGACGGCGGCCCGGCGCGTCACCGGACGGGTGCTCGGCGGTGCGGACAACCCGCTGGAGGCGGCGCTCCACCCGCATCCGCGCGCCGCGCTGCGCCGCCGTCTCGTGTGGGCCACGACCGCACCGGCCTGCCTCGCGCTCGTCCTGTCCTGGCTCGTCCTGGCGGACGCCCTGCCCGCCGCGGCGCTGTGGGTCCCCGCCGCGCTCTGGCCGTGCACGCTCGGCGCCGCCGCCGTCGCCTACCGGGCGCTCGGCCACACGATCGCCGGGCCGTACCTCGTCGTCCGGTCGGGGCTCGTCACCCGCTCCACCACGGCGCTGCGGACGTCGGCGGTGAGCACCGTCGTGATCCGCGAGTCGCGGCTGCAGCGCCGGCTCGGCCTGCGGACCGTCTCGGCGATGACCGCCGCCGGGGACGGCGGCTACGACGCCCCGGACATCGGGCGGGACGAGAGCCTGGCGTTCGCCGTCCGGGCCGCGCCGGGGCTCCTCGACCCGTTCGTCTCGGCCGGAGGCGAGGAAGGCGCCGGGTGCGGGCGGGGGGATTCGAACCCCCACGGTGTCGCCACCAACAGGACCTAAACCTGCCGCGTATACCAGGTTTCGCCACGCCCGCGCGCGCCCCCGGAAGGGGGCGCGCTCAGCTTAGCGGCTCGGGCGATCACACCGGCATCGAGTTCGTCCCCTCGTGCTCCGCCGCGGGCTCGGGGGCCGCGTGCGCGGGGCGCCCGCGGAGCATCGCCGCGACGAGGACGGCGGTGCCGGCGAGGGCGGCCGCCGAGCAGAGCAGCGCGGTGCCGATGCCGGACGCGAAGGCGTCGTGCGCCTGCTCGGCGATGCGGGGGCCGAGCCGCGCGGCGACCGCCGGGGACGCCTCGGCCTGCTCGGCCGCGCGGGCCGGGACGCCGGCGAGGTCGAGGTCGGCGCGGTAGGCGGACTGCAGGACGCTGCCGAGGACGGCGATGCCGAGCGCGCCGCCCAGCTCGCGGGCGAGGTCGTTCACGGCCGAGCCGACGCCCTGCTTCGCGGCCGGGACGGCATCGGTGATCGCGGCGGTCGCGGGGGTCATCGCGAGTCCCATCCCGGCGCCGAGCGGGATCAGCCCGGCGAGCAGCAGCCAGTAGGAGCTGTCGGCGTCCAGGAGGGAGAGCGTCGCCATGGCGGCGCTCACCAGGAGCAGGCCCGCGGTGACGACGCGGCGGTGGCCCAGCCGGGCGGCGAGCCGCGGCGCGACCACCCGGGCGGACGGCATCAGCGCCGCGGCCATCGGGAGCAGGCTCGCCGCCGCGAGGAGCGGCCCGTCGCCCTTCACGATCTGCAGGTATTGCAGGACGATGAACACGAAGCCGAAGAACGCGAAGAACTGCACCGTGATCGAGAGGGTCGCGGCGGAGAACGCGGGGATCCGGAACAGCCGCGGGTCGAGCAGCGGGTTCGGGCGGCGCAGCTCCCAGCCGACGAACGCGGCGAGCAGGACGGCCGCGAGCGCGAAGCCGCCGAGGGTGCGGGCGCTCGTCCAGCCCGCGTGCGGCGCCTCGATGATCGAGTAGACGCCGGCGCCGAGGCCCGCGACGGTGATCAGCGCGCCGGTGACGTCGAGGCGCGGGGCGTCCGGCTCGGCGGACTCGGGGACGACGGCGAGGGTCGCGGCGAGCGCGACGGCGGCGAGCACCACGTTCATCCAGAACACCGACCGCCACGACCAGACCTCCAGGAGGCTGCCGGAGACCAGCAGCCCGAACACGGCGCTGCCGCCCGCGACGCCCGCCCAGGCGCCGACCGCGCGGGCCCGCTCCCGGGCGGGGAAGGTCGCGGTGATCGTGGAGAGGGTGGCGGGCATGACCAGGGCGGCGCCGATGCCGAGCACGCCGCGCATCGCGACGAGCCGGGCGGGGTCGTCGGCGAACGCGGCGGCGGCGGAGCCCGCACCGAAGATCAGCAGCCCGGCGGCGAGAACCCGGCGGCGCCCGTACCGGTCGCCGATCGCGCCGCCGAGCAGCAGCAGCGCGGCGAACACGAGCGCGTAGGCGTCGATGATCCAGGCCAGCTCGGTCTGGGTGGCGCGCAGGTCGCGCGCCAGGGACGGCAGCGCGGTGTTGAGGGACGCGACCGCCGAGACGACGGTGGCGAGGGAGAGCATCACGACGGGCAGCACGGCCCGGTGCACGCCCGGTTCCTTGGATCGCATGTCGGTCTCCTTCGGTGGCGACGCCTCGAATGTCGCGGCCGGCGGAGCTATATTTCAACCGTGATGAATAAATCCCGGGGGCGGCGGCGCGGCTCCCCCGACACCCGGGAGGAGATCCTCGCGGTGGCGCGCCGCCGGTTCCTCTCCGACGGCTACGCGCGGGTGACGCTGCGCTCCGTCGCCGCCGAGGCGGGCGTGGACGCCGCGCTGATCAGCTACTTCTTCGGATCGAAGAAGGGCCTGTTCGGCGCGGTGCTCGGGCTGCTGGCGAACCCGCCCGAAGTGCTGGCGGCCGCCCTGCCCGGCGACCTCCCGGGCCTGCCCGAACGCGTCCTGCGCGCGCTGCTGTCCGCCTACGACGACCCCGTCGGCGGCCCGCGGCTCGTGCTGATGGTGCGCACGGCCGTCCAGGAACCGGAGCTGTCGCGGCTGCTCAGGGACGTCGTGTGGCACGAGATGCTGGAGCGGATCGCCGCGCGGATCGGCGGCCCCGACGCGTCCGGGCGCGCCGCCGCGTTCGGCACCCAGCTCTCCGGGGTGGTGTTCGGCCGGTACGTCCTCGCCATCGAGCCGATCGCCTCGATGCCGACCGATGAATTCGTGGCCCGGCAGCTCCCGCCCATGCGCGCCGCCCTGTTCCCGCCGCGCCGCCGCCCCGGCATTTGAAAAGGGGACCTGCGCGGAGAAGCCGGGCGTCCTACTCTGGAGGGTGTCCGTGCGCTGCGCCGCGATGCGCGTGCGCACGGTGACGCCGTGATCGACAACTCGCTGGGGGCGCCGTGAGCGCGACCTTCACCCACCGCGTACTGCCGTACGACGGGGTGGACGAGTTCCTCGCCGGCGCCGTCCCGTTCCTCGGCGAGGGGCTGGCGGCGGGCGACCGCGTCCAGGTCGTCTGCGGGCTCGGCCTGGAGGTGCTCCTGCGCGACGCCCTCGGCGACGGCGCCGGGGCGATCCGGTTCAGCGACGCGGCCCGCTGGTACGCGCACCCCTCGCGGACCCTCGCCGACTGCCTCAGCGACGCCGAGGAACTGGACGGCGAGGGGCGGCGGCTGCGGCTGTTCGGCGAGCCCGTGTGGGCCCGGCGGCGGCCGCTGGAGGTCCTCGAATGGCAGCGGGTCGAGGCGATCCTCAACATCGCCTTCCGCGGGACCGGCGCCGCGATCATGTGCCCGTACGCCGCGACGCTCCCGCCCGGCGTCGTCGCGGCGGGCCGCCGGACGCACCCCGAGACCGTCCGGGGAGCGCGCGCCGTGCCGAACCCCGGGTACATCGACCCGGGCGCGTTCAGCGCGCGGTGCGACCGCGAACCGCTGCCGCCGCCGCCCGCCCACGCGGACGAGCTGAAGATCGACCGTCCGGACCTGTACTGGCTGCGCGCCTACGTCGCCGAGTACGCGCGCCGCACCCCGCTGCCCGACGAGGACCTGCAGCGCCTCCTGGTCGCCGTCACCGAGGTGGTCACGAACGCGGAGCGGCACGGTGCGCCGCCCCTCATGCTGCGGATGTGGACGGACGCGGCCGAGGACGCGCGCGGCGACCCGGCGTTCGTGTGCGAGGTCTCCGACGGGGGCCGCTGGTCCGCGGGGGCCGGGTTCGGGCTCGTCCCGCCGCGCCGGTCCGAGGCGGGCGCCTGCGGGCGGTTCGGGCTGTGGGCGGTGCGGCTGCTGTGCTCGCTCGTCCAGATCCGGACGGGCCCGGCGGGGACGGTGGTGCGGTTGCGGCTGACCCTGCCCGGCCCGCTTTCCGATCCCGTGCCCGGTTTCCGGCCCGGTCCGGGCGACGGAGGGTGATGGACTCCGTGCAACGAGCTTCCAAATGCCGCCGGACGGCGTACCCTGGACCCATCCACGACGACTCGATGGGCAGGCCATGGAGACACCCTGGTTCGCCAAGCGACACGTGAGCGAGATCCGGCCGGGCGACCACGGCTGGCTGGCCTATTCCGGCTTCGAGGAGCGCGACCGGGTCATCGGCCCGTTCGTGCGCGAGGGGCTGGCGACGAACGAGAAGGTCGTGTACGTCACCGACGCGCCCGCCGACCGGCTGCCCGGTCTCGGCGCCGGGGCGGACGCGGCCGCTTTCCAGCGGTCCCGCCAGCTGCGGGTGATCTCGCGGCGCGACGCGTGCCTCGACCGCGCCGGCGGGTTCGAGCCCGCGCGGATGCTCGACACCCTCGCCGGCGAGGTCGGGTCGGCGTTCGGGCAGGGCTTCCGGGCCGTCCGCATCACCACCGACTACAGCTGGCTGCTGAACGATCCCGGCGTCGCCGACCTCCCCGGCGTCCTCGGCTGCGAGCACCGCGTCGGCGACGCCGTCTCGCCCAGCACCATGGCGATGGCGGTGTGCCAGATCGACCGCTGCGCCTGCCCGCCCGAGCAGCTCGCCGCGCTGCGCGACACCCACGAGGTTCTCGTCGAAGTCGATCCCGAGTACGAGGACAACGTCCTGCGGATCGTCCGCACCTTCGCGCCGGACGGCCTGCGCGTCGAGGGCGAGCTGGACGCCGCGCGGCACAAGGCGTTCGAGGACAGGCTGGCGCGGGTCAGCGTCGGGCCGGACGGGCGGCGCCGCGGCGTCCGCCTGAACCTGTCCCGGCTCCGCTTCATCGACCTGCGCGGCCTGCACCTGCTGGTGCGGCACGCCGTGTCGCTCGACGGCGACGACGCGCTGATCCTGGACGGGCTGCAGCCCGAAGTCGAGAACGTGATCGAGATGGTCGGCTGGCACCGGCTGCCGGGCCTGGCCCGCGGCCGCGACCGGGTGCCCGAGACGGAGGACCTCGCCTGATGACGCTGGAGCACAAGGCGTTCGTGTACGCGGGCACCGACGACTACCTGGCGGTCACCGTCCCGTTCCTGGAGGCGGGGCTGGAGGCCGGCCAGAAGGTCATCGCCGTCGCGCGCGAACCCCACCTGACGGCGCTGCGCGAGACGCTCGCCGGGCACGGCGACGCGATCACCTTCCGGGACTCCGCGGCCTTCTACCGCCACCCCGTCCACACCCTGCGCGACTACCAGGAGATCGTGAAAGCCAGCGCCCCCCGCAGCGTGTGCGCCCTGGCCGAACCGGTGTGGGACGGCTGGGACGAGCGGCAGACCCGCGAGTGGATCCGCTACGAATCCCTGATCAACGTCGTGTTCGGCGGCTCCGGGGCGCGCGCGCTGTGCCCCTACGACGGGACGTCCCTGCCCGCCGAGGTCGTCCGGCAGGCGCACCGCACGCACCCGCTCGTCGTGCGGGACGGCCGCTCGGTGTCCAACGACGCGTACGTGCAGCCCGAGGCGTTCGGCGCCGAATGCGACCGGATCCGCGGCTTCGCCCGCCCCGCCGACGCCGACCACCTGGTCATCGACGGTGCCGACCTGCACGCGCTGCGCACGTTCGTCGAGCGCCGCGCCGCCGCGCACGGCCTCGGCCGCACCCGGACGCTGAACCTCGTCACCGCCGTGAACGAGCTCGCCGCCAACGCCCTCCAGCACGGCACGCCGCCCGCGGGCCTGCGCGTGTGGGCCGACGGCGACGACCTGGTCTGCGAGGTCGGCGACCACGGCTGCTGGCGGCCGGTGCCCAGCTCCCTGACCGGGTTCATCCCGCCCGACACCGCGCTCCAGCCCGGCTTCGGCCTGTGGACCGTCCGGCTGCTGGTCGACCTGATGGAGCTGCGCACCGGATGGGACGGCACCTTCGTCCGCATCCGCACCCGCCGCGACGGATAGCGGGGCGGCGGGACGAGGGAGGCCGGCGGGTCAGGTGAGGCCGGCGGCGGCGAGCGCGTCCGGGAGGATGCCGGCGAGGGCGCGGAACGCGCGGCCGCGGTGGCTGATCGCGTCCTTCTCCTCCGGCGACAGCTCCGCCGTCGTGCGGGTCTCGCCCTCCGGCACGAACACCGGGTCGTAGCCGAACCCGCCGGTGCCGCGCGGGGCGCGCGCGACCGTCCCGCGCATCCGGCCCTCCACGCAGTGCTCGACGCCGCCGGGCAGGACGAGCGCCGCCGCGCACACGAACGCCCCGCCGCGCCGCTCGTCCGGGGCGTCGGCGAGCTGGTCGAGGACGAGCCGCAGGTTCGCCCCGTCCTTGTCGCCGGACGCCTCGCCGAACCGGCCCGACCAGCGGGCCGACAGGACCCCGGGCATGCCGTTCAGCTCGTCCACGCACAGGCCGGAGTCGTCGGCGACGGCGGGCAGGCCGGTGTGCGCGCAGATCGCGCGGGCCTTCAGCAGCGCGTTGCCCTCGAACGTCGGCTCCGTCTCGGGGACCTCCGGCGCGTCCGGGAACTCGGCGAGGCCCGCGACGTCGATGCCGTCCAGGATGCGGCGCAGTTCGGCGATCTTGCCTTGGTTGCGGGTGGCGAGGACGATCCGGGTCATCGGCCGAGCGCCTCCCGCTGCAGCCGGGTCAGCTCGGCGCAGCCGCCCGCCGCCAGGTCGAGCAGCGCGTCGAGCTCGGCGCGGTCGAACGGGGCGCCCTCGGCGGTGCCCTGCACCTCGACGAACTTGCCCTCGCCGGTGCAGACGACGTTCATGTCGGTCTCGGCGGCCGAGTCCTCCTCGTAGCAGAGGTCGAGCCGCGCCTCCCCCTGCACGACGCCGACGCTGACCGCCGCGATCGAGGTGGTGAGCGGGTCGCGCTTGACGAGGCCGCGCTCGCGCATCCAGGTCACCGCGTCCGCCAGCGCGACGTACGCGCCGGTGATCGCGGCGGTGCGGGTGCCGCCGTCGGCCTGCAGGACGTCGCAGTCGAGCCGCACCGTGTTCTCGCCGAGCGCCTTGTAGTCGATGCAGGCCCGGATGGACCGGCCGATCAGCCGGGAGATCTCGTGGGTGCGGCCGCCGATCTTGCCCTTGACGGCCTCGCGGTCGTTGCGGGTGTTGGTGGCGCGGGGCAGCATCGCGTACTCGGCGGTGACCCAGCCGAGGCCGCTGTCGCGCCGCCACCGGGGCACCGAGTCCTCGACGGACGCCGCGCACAGCACCCGGGTGCCGCCGAACTCGACGAGCACCGAGCCCTCCGCGTGGTCGAGCCAGCCGCGCTGCAGGCGGACGGGACGGAGGCTGTCGGGCGCGCGATCATCGGGGCGAGACATGCGCACCACCCTAACGCCGACCGGGGGCCGCACCGCGGCGCGTCCGCCTCACAGGTCGTAGCGGGTGCCGACCCGCGCCAGCTCGATCTCCCCGCCGTAGCCGCCCGACTTGGCCTCCTTGAGCGACACGTCCGCGTCGTTCCACGGGACGAGGTGGGTGAGGACGAGCCGTCCCACGTCGGCGCGCGCGGCGTGCTCGGCGGCCTCGCGGGCGGTCAGGTGCAGCTCCGACGGCAGCGCCGGGCCCTCCAGGAAGGACGCCTCGCACAGGAACAGGTCGGCGTCCCTGGCCAGCTCGACGAGCGTGTCGGACGGCCCGGTGTCGCCCGAGTACGCGAGCGCCTTGCCGCCGTACTCGATGCGGAACGCGTACGCCTCGACGGGGTGCGGCATCAGCGCCGTCGTCACCCGGAACGGGCCGATCTCGAACGGGCCGCGCCGCAGGGTCCGGAAGTCGAACGTCTCGGACATGCCGGGGTCGGGGTCGAGGTCGTAGGCGCGGGCCATGCGGGCGGCCGTGCCCTCCGGGCCGTGCACCGGGATGCGCGGCGGCGGGCCGCTCGGCCGGTACGTCCGCGCCACCCAGTACCCGCACAGGTCGAGGCAGTGGTCGGCGTGCAGGTGCGAGATGCACACCGCGTCGATCTCGTACATGGAGTGGAAACGCTGCAGCGAGCCGAGCGCACCGTTGCCGAGATCGAGGATCATGGCGAAGCCCTCGGCCTCGACGAGATAGCTGGACGCGGGACTGTCCGGTCCGGGAAAACTGCCGGAGCAGCCGATCACAGTGACCCGCACGCTCACTCCTCCTTCTGCGTCCCCCGAGGAATCAGGTGGTCATCCGGTGGTCAGGGCCCGACCGAGGTCGCTCTCGACCGTGCCGATCTCCGGTCCGAGGAACCGGCGCCCGAGCTCGGCGAACACCTCGGGGTCCCCGGTCACGCGGAAGCGGTGCCGCGGCGGGGGCGTCCCCTCGGCGCGGGCCAGTCCCCGGTCGTGGAGCACTCGGTACACGTCCTTGGCGGTCTCGTCGGCGCTTGAGACCAGTGTGACCCCGTCTCCGACGACATACGAGATGACGCCGGCAAGAAGGGGGTAATGCGTGCAGCCGAGGATGAGCGTGTCGCAACCGGCGTCCACGACGGGCTTCAGGTACTCGCGCGCCGCGTCCAGCAGTTCGTCCCCGGCCGTCACTCCCGCCTCGACGAACTCGACGAAGCGGGGGCAGGCGGCGCTGACGAGCTCGATGTGCGGGGCCGCGGCGAACGAGTCCTCGTAGGCGCGGCTCTGCACGGTGGCGCGGGTCGCGATCAGCCCGACGCGTCCGTTGCGGGTGGCGCGGGCGGCGCGCCGGGTCGCCGGGTTGATCACCTCGACGACCGGGACGTCGTAGCGCTCGCGGGCGTCGCGCAGCATCGCCGAGCTGGCGCTGTTGCAGGCGATCACCAGCATCTTCACGCCCTCGTCGACGAGGCTGTCGAGCATCTCCAGCGCGAACGCGCGGACCTCGGCGATCGGCCGCGGCCCGTACGGCTGGCGGGCCGAGTCGCCCAGGTAGACGATCGGCTCGTTCGGGAGCTGGTCGAGGATCGCGCGGGCCACGGTGAGACCGCCGAACCCGCTGTCGAAGACCCCGATCGGGGCGTCCAGCGGAAACTCCCCGAGCGGATCCGGAGGCGCCTCCGCCGGGAGGAGCGCGGGATCGTCCCCGCTCGGCGAACCGGCATCTGACATGGTCATCAAGGCTAGGCGACGTACGGACCCACAGGGACGTCATGCGTTGGACATCACACCGCCACCCGGCGGAAAACACACCCGCCCATGGGTCCGCGCCCGATGTCGTGGAATTCTCAGGCGAAACGCGGGGGAAACAGCGGGACTACTTGAAGCCGCCCTTGGGGACGCGCGCGAGCTGCCGGCTCTGCGCGACCAGCCGGCCCGCCGAGTCCCACACCTCGACCTCCTCGTCGAACCAGCCGCCGGTCAGCAGCCGTCCGGAGCCGTGGAGGGCGAGCCAGCCGGGCGCGGGGACGGCCCGCATGTGCCAGGTCAGCTCGACGGTCGGGGCCCAGCCCTGCGCGCCGAGGTTGAGCGAGACGGGCGGCAGCGCGTCCACGGCCAGCGCGAGGACGTACGGGTCGGGCTCGTGCCCGTCGGGCAGCCGGAACCAGGCGCGGACCTCGGGGCGGCCGCTGGGGTTGCCGTCGAGCCAGCCCATGGTGGTGCGGTCGAACCGCATGTCGACGTGGTCGGCGAAGCCGTTGCTGTCGCCGGGCGGGCGGGCGCCGGTGCAGTCCTCCAGCGGCGGGAGCGGCACGGCGGGCGGCTCGCCGGCCCAGTCGGGGTCGGTGCCGGGCTCCAGGGTGCCGGTGGTGACGAGCGCGTCCACGATGCGCTTGCCGTTCTGGACGAGGCTGACCAGGGACGTCGCCGCGGTGCGGCCCTCCTTGCGCGGCTCGACGACGATCTCCGCGGGGGCGCCCGCGTCGGCGACGCGCAGGAAGTTCGTCGCGGTCGAGACGGGGTGGGCGTGCGGGGAGGCGTCGACGGCGGCGCGGCCGAGCAGCGCCATCAGGTAGCCGCCGTTGGGCGCCGCGCCGATGCAGTAGCCGGGGTGGATGTCGACCTCGTAGCGGCCCTCGCCGGTCCGCCGCACGGCGGTGGCGTCCGCGAACACGCTCATCTGCACTCCCTGCTGCTCCACCGCGCGGCGGGCGTCCGCCCGGCCGGATTCTAGAACCATATTCGGAACCGAACCCTACCGTCCGCCGGGCGGACCGCCCCTATGAGTAGCATCACGCTACTGACACGCGAGGGCCGGGGACCGGCCCCGTCCCGCGGGCACCGGCCGCCGGCCTCAGGCCCAGAGCTGGCCCTCCAGCGCCGCCTCGGCCTCCTCCAGCGTGCCGCCGTACGCGCCCGTCGACAGGTACTTCCACCCGCCGTCGGCCACGATGAACACGATGTCGGCCCGCTCCCCGGCCTTGACGGCCTTGCGCGCCATCCCGATCGCGGCGTGCAGCGCCCCGCCGGTCGAGATGCCGGCGAAGATGCCCTCCTGCTCCAGCAGCTCGCGGGTGCGGCGCAGCGCGTCCGCCGACCCCACCGAGAACCGCGTCGTCAGCACCGAGTCGTCGTACAGCTCGGGGATGAACCCCTCGTCGATGTTGCGCAGCCCGTACACCAGCTCCCCATAGCGGGGCTCCGCCGCGACGATCTTCACGTCGGGCACCTGCTCGCGCAGGTACCGGCCGACGCCCATCAGCGTGCCGGTGGTGCCGAGGCCCGCGACGAAGTGCGTCACCGTCGGCAGGTCGGCGAGGATCTCCGGGCCGGTCGTCTCGTAGTGGGCCAGCGCGTTGGCCTCGTTGCCGTACTGGTAGAGCATCACCCAGTCCGGGTGCTCCGCGGCCAGGCCCTTCGCGACGCGGACGGCCTCGTTCGACCCGCCCGCCGCGGGCGACGGGATGATCTCCGCGCCCCACATCTCCAGCAGTTGCCGCCGCTCCGCCGAGGTGTTCTCCGGCATCACGCACACCATCCGGTAGCCGCGCAGCTTCGCGACCATGGCGAGCGAGATGCCGGTGTTGCCCGACGTCGGCTCCAGGATCGTGCAGCCCGGCGTCAGCAGCCCGTCCTTCTCCGCCTTGTCGATCATGTAGAAGGCGGGCCGGTCCTTCACCGAACCGGTCGGGTTGCGGTCCTCAAGCTTGGCCCAGAGCCGGACGTCCCCGCTCGGCGACAGGCGCGGCAGCCCGACCAGCGGCGTGCCGCCGACCGAGTCCAGCAGCGACTCGAAACGCATGTCGTTCGTCGTCTCCGTTGTCGTCCGGCCGGTCAGCCGCCGGCGACGGCTGGGAGGATGGTCACGCTGTCGCCGTCGGAGACGGCGGTGTCCAGCCCGCCGAGGAAGCGCACGTCCTCGTCGTTGAGGTAGACGTTCACGAACTTCCGCAGGCCCTTGTCGTCGACCAGGCGGTCGCGCAGGCCCGCGTGCCGCGAGTCCAGGTCGGTGAACAGTTCGTCGAGCGTGCCGCCCTTGCCCTCCACGGACTTGGCGCCGTCGGTGAGATTGCGCAGGATCGTCGGGATCCGGACCTCGATCGCCATCGCGATGATCTCCTTTTGGTCGTACGGGGGCTCCCCGCCCAAGCCGTTGCAACAGGGCGGGGAACGCGGGAATTCCAGGTGAGGATCAGCGCGTCGGCGAACAGTCGTAGACGACCTCGGCGCGCGAGTGCCCGAACAGGAAGCTCTGCACGGGGGGCACCACGGCGGGCGGGACGCGGCGCCGCGCGCCCGTTCTGCTCCCGCTCGTCCACATGAGGCCCACTTTACCTGTCCCGACCATCGCTCTCCGTAGCGCCCATCACACCTGCGCGGAGCCCGGCGCGGAGCCCGGGTAGGAGTCGACGATCACGACTTCCTCCTCGGTCACCTCGCCGTCCAGGATCCGGTACGAGCGGAACTCCACGTCGTCCTCCTCGCGGGTGGAGACGAGGACGTAGTGCGCGTTCGGCTCCTGCGCGTAGGAGATGTCGGTGCGCGACGGGTACGCCTCCGTGGCCGTGTGCGAGTGGTAGATCACCACCGGCTCCTCGTCGCGGTCGTCCATCTCCCGCCACACCTTCAGCTGCTCCTGGGAGTCGAACCGGTAGAACGTCGGCGAGCGCTCGGCATTGACCATCTGGACGAACCGGACGGGACGGTCGGACCCGATCGGGCCGGCGATGACCCCGCAGGCCTCGTCGGGGTGGTCGGCGCGCGCGTGCGCGACGATCCTGTCGACCAGGGAACGCTCGATCGTCAGCATGTCCCGAAGGCTACCCGGACGCGCGGCGGCGCTCCGCGCCGAGCCCGCACTGTGGACGACCCGCCGCCGCCCCGTTCACCACAGCGCCTGGACGAGGCTCTCCTGCAGCATCGTGAGCCAGTCGTACGCCGCGAACATCGGCGTGCGCGGATCGTCCCGATCGAGGCGCACCGCCTCGTCGTACCACTCCTCGCTGATGTCCAGCCGGGTGCCCAGTGCCAGCCGGACGTCGTTCAGCGCGCGCAGCCACACCTGCGCCTGCTCGTCGTCCAGCACCACCCCGCCGCCCCCGCCGGGAAGCGTCTTCAGCACCGTCGCGGCCGCGTCGCGCTTGCCGTCCCGCAGCCCCATCTCGGTGTAGCGGCGGAAGTCGCCGGCGGCCTCGGCCTCCTCGCGGCCCGCCTCCGCGCCCGGATCGCCGTACGCGTCCGGGAACAGCCGCGCGAGCACCGGATCGTCGGGCTTCTCGGCCTTCTCGGCGATGCCGATGGACGCCAGCGGATCGTCCGGCGGGCCCGACCCGGCCGCGCCGCCCGCGTCCGGCGACCCCTCGATCAGCGCGAGCATCTGCTCCATCAGCGACGCCAGCAGCCCCGACTCCTCGGCCGCCAGCCGCACCCGCACGCCGGCCCGCGTCCGGCGGACGTCCGCCATCAGTCGTCCCGCTTCACGGTCGCCCACAGCCCGTAGGAATGCAGAATCTCGACGTCCCGCTCCATCTCCTCGCGGGTGCCCTTGGCCACGACGGCCCGCCCTTTGTGGTGGACGTCCAGCATCAGCTTCTCCGCCTTGGGTTTCGCGTAGCCGAACACGGTCTGGAACACGTACGTGACGTACGACATGAGGTTGATGGGGTCGTTCCAGACGATCGCCAGCCAGGGCCGGTCGGCGCGCGCCTCCTCCTCGACGTCCGGCCGCTCCAGCTCGACCGGTGCGGGCGCCGTGCTCATGGCGCTCATGGCCTGCGTCTCCCCCTCTCGCCCGCGAGATCGGTCCGCCCTCGCATCCGATGCTAGGTGCACCGGCCTCCAGGTCCATGGTGCCCGCACCGGGGCTTAGGCTGCCACCTGTGGACACAGGTGAAGGAACGGGCGGCACCGCGCTGCTGACCGACCGGTACGAGCTCACCATGCTGCAGGCGGCGCTGCGCAGCGGAACGGCCGACCGGCCCGCCGTGTTCGAGGTGTTCGCGCGCAGCCTCCCGGCCGGGCGCCGGTACGGCGTCGTCGGCGGGACCGGGCGCCTCCTCGACGCGATCGAGGCGTTCCGCTTCGGGACGGACGAACTGGACTGGCTCGCCTCGAACGGCGTCGTCGACGAGCCCACGGCGCAATGGCTGGAGAAGTACCGCTTCACCGGAGACGTCTGGGGCTACCCCGAAGGCGACTGCTACTTCCCGGGATCGCCGATCCTGCGGGTCGAGGGCACGTTCGCCGAGGCCGTCCTGCTCGAGACCGTCGTGCTGTCGATCCTCAACCACGACTGCGCCATCGCGTCCGCCGCGTCCCGCATGGTGCAGGCCGCGCAGGGCCGTCCCCTCATCGAGATGGGCTCGCGGCGCGCACACGAACGCGCGGCCGTGGCGTCGGCGCGCGCAGCCTACGTCGCGGGGTTCGCCACCACATCGAACCTCGAGGCCGGACGGCTTTACGGTGTGCCCACGGCGGGGACGAGCGCGCACTCGTTCACGCTCCTGCACGACAGCGAACGCCACGCGTTCGAAGCGCAGCTCGCTTCCCATGGCGAATCCACGACGCTTCTGATCGACACCTACGACGTCGAACGCGCCGTCCGCACCGCCGTCGAACTCGCCGGACCCGCGCTCGGCGCCGTCCGCATCGACTCCGGCGACCTCGCGGTCATGGCCCGCCGCGTCCGCGACCAGCTCGACTCCCTCGGCGCCCGCGACACCCGCATCGTCGTCACCGGCGACCTCGACGAGTACGGCATCGCCGCCCTCGCCGCCGCGCCCGTCGACGGCTACGGCGTCGGCACGTCCCTCGTCACCGGGTCCGGCGCGCCCACCGCCTCCCTCGTCTACAAGCTCGTCGCCCGCGCCGACGCGCCCGGCCCCGGCGCGCCGATGCGCCCGGTCGCCAAGCGGTCGACCGGCAAGCCCAGCCGCGGCGGGCGCAAGGCCGCCGTCCGGCGCGTCGACCCGCACGGCACCGCCTACGCCGAGACGGTCACCACCGGGGAGCCCGCGCACGGCCCCCGCGACCGCGTGCTCCAGGTCCCGCTCGTCCGGGACGGCGAGATCGTCGGGCGCGAGCCGCTGCGGGACGCCCGCGACCGGCACGCCCGCGCCGTCGGCGAGCTGCCCCCGACGGCCCTCCAGCTGTCCCGCGGCGAGCCCGCGCTGCCCACCGAGTTCGTCGACGACGCCGCGCGCCCCTGACCGGCAGGTTCCTCCGCGCCCCGGACTGGGATAGCGTCCAAGGTGGGGGACACGCCGGGGTGGAGCCCCGCGGAACGACGACGGGAGCGGTCATGGGCAAGAAGGCTCTGATCATCGTGGACGTGCAGAACGACTTCTGCGAGGGCGGCTCGCTGGCCGTCGCCGGCGGCGCGGACGTCGCCACGGCCATCTCCGGGCACGTCTCGGCCAACCGCCCCGACTACGCGCACATCGTCGCCACCCGCGACTTCCACCTCGACCCGGGCGGGCACTTCTCCGCCGAACCCGACTACGTCGACACCTGGCCGCCGCACTGCGTCATCGGCACCCCCGGCGCCGACTTCCACGACAACCTCGCGCTCGCCGACATCGAGGCCGTGTTCAGCAAGGGCCGCGAGACGGCCGCCTACAGCGGCTTCGAAGGCGCCACCGACGACGACGTCCCGCTCGCCGACTGGCTCACCGCCCACGGCGTCGACACCGTCGACATCGTCGGCATCGCCACCGACCACTGCGTCCGCGCCACCGCCGTCGACGCCGCCCGCGGCGGCCTCCGCACGACCGTCCTGCTCGACCTCACGGCCGGGGTCGCCCGCGCGACCACCGACCGCGCCCTCGACGAACTCGCGCGGGAGGGCGTCGCGCTCTCCGGCACCCCGGTGGTGAAATCCTGAACCGTGACGAATGACGTGAAGCCTCCCGAGATCATTGTGGTCGGCGGCGTGTCCGGCAGCGGCAAGACGACCGTCGGCACGCTCCTCGCCGAACGCCTCGGCTGGGACTACGCCGAGGCCGACGACTTCCACTCCCCCGAGAACATCGCCAAAATGCGCTCCGGCGTCCCCCTCACCGACGCCGACCGCATGCCGTGGCTGCGCGCCATCGGCACCTGGATGGACGGGCGCATCCGCACGGGCGAACCGGGCGTCGTCACCTGCTCCGCCCTCAAGCGCGCCTACCGCGACATCCTCCTCGAAGGCCGCGCCGACCGCGTCCGGCTCGTCCTCCTGGACGGCGACCGCGACACGATCGCCGCACGCATGCGCGAACGCAAGGGCCACTTCTTCAAAGCCGACCTGCTCGACAGCCAGTTCGCCGACTACGAGCGCCCCGGCCCCGGCGAGGACGTCCTCACCGTCCCCGCCGACGACACGCCCGAAGCGATCGTCGACCGCATCCGCGCCGCCGTCGGCCGCTGACCCTCAGCCCCGGCGGCGCGCCGCCCACTCGCGGATCTTCGTGATCCGCGCCCGGATCTCCGACGCGCTCGCCTGCGGCACCGCCGGGCCGCCGCACTGCCGCCGCAACTCGTTGTGGATCACGCCCTGCGGCTGGCCCGTCCGGTGGTTCCACGCGTTGACCAGGCCGTTCAGCTCCCGCCGCAGGGCCGCGATGTCCTCGGCGGCGGTCCGGTCGGCGCGCGGATCACCCGTCTTCTTCCGCGACCCCGCGAGCTGCTCCGCCTGCCGCTTGCGCAGCAGCGCCGACACCTGGTCGGGCTCCAGCAGCCCCGGAATGCCGAGGTACTCCTCCTCCTCGGCCGACCCCGGCGTCGCGTGCATGCCGAACTCGCCGCCGTCGTACAGCACCCGGTCGAACGTCGCGGACGCCTCGACCGTCTCGAACGGCAGCTCCTCCCCCACGTCGGGGGTGTCCTGCCGCTTGTTCGCCTCGGCGATCAGGTCGTCGTCCAGGCCGTCCTCGCGGACCGGACGGTCGAGCACGTGGTCGCGCTCCTCCTCCAGCTCCGCCGCGTGCCCCATCAGCGTCGGCACCGACGGCAGGAACACCGACGCCGTCTCGCCCCGCTTGCGCGCCCGGACGAAACGCCCGATCGCCTGCGCGAAGAACAGCGGCGTGCTCGTCGACGTCGCGTACACGCCCACGCACAGCCGCGGGATGTCGACGCCCTCCGACACCATCCGGACCGCGACCATCCACCGGTCCTCGGTGTCGCTGAACTGCTTGATCTTCTTCGACGCCGACGGGTCGTCCGACAGGACGATCGTCGCGCCCTCGCCCGTCACCGCGCGCAGCATCTTCGCGTAGGCCCGCGCGGTCTCGTGATCGGTCGCGATCACCAGCCCGCCCGCGTCCGGGATCACCCGCCGCAGCTCGGTCAGCCGCCGGTCCGCCGCCGCGATCACCTGCCGGATCCAGTCGCCCTTCGGGTCGAGCGCCGCCCGCCACGCCTGCGACGTCTGGTCCTGCGTCAGGGGCTCGCCGAGCGTCGCGGTGATCTCGTCGCCCGCCCGCGTCCGCCACCGCATCTCCCCCGCGTACGCCAGGAAGATCACCGGACGCACGACGCCGTCGGCCAGCGCGGGCCCGTACCCGTACGTGTAGTCCGCGCGGCTCCGCCGGACGCCGTCCGGCCCCTCCTCGTACTCCACGAACGGGATCGGGTTGATGTCGGTCCGGAACGGCGTGCCCGACAGCGACAGCCGCCGCGCCGCCGGCTCGAACGCCTCCCGGACCGCGTCGCCCCAGGACAGGCCGTCCCCCGCGTGGTGCACCTCGTCGAAGATCACGAGCGTCTTGCGGGACTCCGTCCGGTTCCGGTGCAGCGCCGGCCGCGCCGCCACCGTCGCGTACGTCACCGCGACGCCGTGGAAGTCCTTGCCGACGGGGCCGCTGCTGTTCTGCCACTCGGGGTCGAGCTTGATCCCCACGCGCGCCGCCGACTCGGCCCACTGCCGCTTCAGGTGCTCGGTCGGGCACACGACCGTCACCGCCGCGACGGCCCGCCGCTCCATCAGCTCCCGCGCGAGCCGCAGCGCGAACGTCGTCTTGCCCGCGCCGGGCGTCGCGACGGCGAGGAAGTCGCGCGGGCCCGGCTGCTGCCCGTCCGTCCCGAAGTACGCCTCGAGCGCCTGCTGCTGCCAGGCGCGCAGGGACGACGCCGTCCCCCAGGCGGCCCGTTCGGGGAACGCGGGGGGCATGCTCGGTGCGGCGAAGGTGCTCACGGTCATAGCAGGCTACATACCGGGACCGACAGATCGTGCCCTCCGAGCCCAACCTGTGCCGCGATCCACACCGCGACCAGCCGACACGCCCGCGCCGCATCCCGGGCGTGTCCGCCCCTTCACGACGGCACGCGAAAACGACGGCCGGCACCCCGGGGCGCCGCGCCGTCCCGCATCGGCGGACTCAGCCGTCGTTCTTGTCGCCGCCCGACTGCATGGACTCGTAGATCTCCTTGCACTCCGGGCACACGGGGTACTTCTTCGGGTCGCGGTTCGGCACCCACACCTTGCCGCAGAGCGCGATCACCGGCGTGCCGCTCACCGCGCTCTCGGTGATCTTCGCTTTCTTCACGTAGTGGGCGAACCGCTCGTGGTCGCCGTCACCGTGCGACAGATCCGGCCGTACGTCCGTCCGGGTGTCGCCATCGGGAAGGATCTTCGTGCTCACGTCATCACACCTTAATTCAGCGTCGGGTCCTCAGGGTACGTCGAGACGAACGCCAGGTCGCCGCCCTGGCGGCGGAGGACGTCGGACCAGAGGCGGTCGGGGTCGGGGGCGAACACGTCGCCCGCCTCGGCGGGCACCAGGTACCACGCCCCCTCCTCGATCTCCGTGCGCAGCTGCCCCGCGGACCACCCGGCGTAGCCCGCGAACACCCGGAACTGGAGCAGTTCGGCCGCCAGCAGCCCGGGCGGCGCCTCCAGGTCGACGAGGCCGACCCGGGACACCTCGGCGCCGCCCTCCAGAGCGCGCCAGCCGAGCGGTTCGTCCTCGCCGGGAAGGCGGGCCAGGGCGAGCGCGTTGTCGAGCGCCACGGGCCCGCCCTGGAACACCACGGACGGCCCGGTGACGAGTTCGGCCCACGGCGGGAGCACCCGGTCGACCGGAACCTCGGTCGGCCGGTTGAGGACGACGCCGAGCGTCCCCCCGTCCATGTCGTGCTCGACCAGCAGGACCACGCTGCGCTTGAAGTTGGGATCCTCCAGCTGAGGGGTCGCGACGAGCAGTAGCCCCACCCTGATGCCGTCTTCCATGGGTTCCATCATGCGTTGCGCCGACCCTCGGCGGCACGCCCCCCTTCTCGTTACCTTGGTACGTACACCTATCGACGGGGATATCGGCAGCACAACAGCACAGGTTGAGAATGATCTCTCGGACCATCGGACGCCCGCGCCCGCGGGCCCGGGGAGGACAGCGATGCAGTTGCCCAGGGTCGTCATCGCCGCCGTGTTCTTCGCCCTCGCGGCGTTCATCGCCATCCCCCCGCTGCTGGGAGGGGACGACTCCAGGGCGGCGACGCCCGCGTCGAACGGGACGACCTCGCCGTCCCCGTCGGCGTCCGGGTCCGGTTCGGAGTCGCCGCGCGAGTCGCCCGCGCCGTCGGCGTCGGGCAAGGCGGCGCTGACGGCGGAGATCGGGTCGGTGTCGTGCCCGGGGCGGACGGTCCCGGTGCGCGTCCGGAACACCGGGTCGCGGCCCGCGGACTTCAGCATCGAGAAGAACGACGACACGGCCGCGATCCCCGGGCGGCTGGGCGGCGGCGAGTCGCGCACGGTGGACGTCGAGGTGCGGGAGGACCGGCGTACGCGGGTGCAGGTCGCGTGGGCGAACGAGCGGGTCGCGTCCGAGACCGTCGAGGCGAACTGCGCCGGTGCGGGGGCGCCGGGCGACGGGCCGTCCGAGCTGCCCTACACCGGCCAGGACGACGGGGTGCTGTGGGCGCGCGGCGCCACCGCCCTCGCCGCCCTGGTCACCGGCGGGGTCATCTTCTGGTACGGGGGCGTGTGGCCCCGCCGCAAGGAGAAGATGCTGCAGAAGTGACGGTCACGCCTCCGTGCGGGGGCGGCCGCCGGCGGCCTCGCGGACGGCGCCCGCGACGCGGGAGCTCACGTCCGGGTGAAACACGCTCGGGATGATGTAGTTCGGGCCGATCTCCTCCGGGGTGACCACTTCGGCGAGCGCGGCGGCGGCCGCGGCGAGCATGTCGAGGGTGACGACGTCCGCCTGGGCGTCGAGGAGGCCGCGGAACACGCCGGGGAACGCGAGGACGTTGTTGATCTGGTTCGGGTAGTCGCTGCGGCCGGTGGCGACGACGGCGGCGTGCTCGCGTGCCTCGTCCGGCGAGACCTCGGGCTCGGGGTTGGCGAGGGCGAAGACGATCGCGTCGTCGTTCATGGTGGCGATGTCGTCGCCGGTGAGGATGCCGGGGGCCGAGACGCCGATGAAGACGTCGGCCTCCTTGACGGCGCCGCGCAGGTCGCCCGCGTAGCCGGCGGTGTTCGTGTGCTCGGCGATCCAGCGGAGCGAGTCGTCGAGGTCGTCGCGGCCCGCGTGGACGGCGCCGCGGTAGTCGCAGACGATCAGGTCGCGGGCGCCCGCGTGCATGAGCAGCTTGAGGATGGCGCTGCCCGCGGCGCCCGCGCCCGCCATCGTGATGCGGACGGACGACAGGTCCTTGCCGACGACGCGGAGCGCGTTGGTGAGGGCGGCGAGCACGCAGATCGCGGTGCCGTGCTGGTCGTCGTGGAAGACGGGGATGTCGAGGAGTTCGCGGAGGCGGGCCTCGACCTCGAAGCAGCGGGGGGCGGAGATGTCCTCGAGGTTGATGCCGCCGAACGCGGGGGCGAGGATCTGGACGGTCCGGACGATCTCGTCGGTGTCCTGCGTGTCGAGGCAGATCGGCCAGGCGTCGATGCCGGCGAACCGCTTGAACAGCGCGGCCTTGCCCTCCATGACGGGCAGGGCGGCTTCGGGGCCGATGTTGCCGAGGCCGAGGACGGCGGAGCCGTCGGTGACGACGGCGACGCTGTTGCGTTTGATCGTCAGCCGCCGGACGTCCTCGGGGTTGCGGGCGATCGCGAGGGAGACGCGGGCGACGCCGGGCGTGTAGGCCATGGAGAGTTCGTCGCGGTTGCGCAGCGGGACCTTCGACGACATCTCGATCTTGCCGCCGAGGTGCATCAGGAACGTGCGGTCGCTGACCTTGTGGATCTTGATGGCGTCGAGCTGCTCCAGCGCCGCGGCGATGGCCTCGGCGTGCTGGGTGTCGCGGGTGGCGATCGTCACGTCGATGCGGAGCGTCTCGTGCCCGGCGGTGTTCACGTCGAGCGCGGTGACGATGCCGCCCGCGTTCTCCACCACGTGGGTGATCTGGCTTACGGCCCTGCCGCCGGCGGGGACCTCCAGCCGGACGGTGATGGAGTACGAAACGCTCGGCACGCTCGCCACGACAGATGCTCCCTCTGTAACCGGGTATGTCCGTGTCCCGGACGTGCGCGCGGTCGGCGTGGCACGCCGGGGGCCGTGCCCGGACGGCCCCGCGGGCTCAGATCGCCCCCGCCGCGGCGACGACGAGGTCGACGGCGGCGGGTACGGGCAGCCTCGTGGTGTCGATCACGAGGTGGTAGAGCCGCGGATCGGCGGGGTCGGCCCCGTAGAAGTGCTTCACGTAGGCCGTTCGGGCGCGGTCGTTGTCCACGAGCATACGCTCCACTTCGCGGTACGGCGTCCCGCTCGCCCCACTCGCGTCCCAGTTCGCGGGCATCTCGGCGGCCGCGCGGACCATCCGGCGCTCGCGCGGCCCGTCCAGCCGGACGTGCAGGGCGCCCGGCCGGTCGGCGAGGACGAGCGCGGCGGCGCGGCCGAGGACGACGCAGCCGTCCTCGGCGGCGCGGCGGATCGCCTCCTCGGTGCGCGCGGTGAACTCCTCGGGCGGGACGGCGCCGCGGTTCGGCGGCCGGACGTCCATGCCGCTCAGCGACACGCCGGGCAGCCGCGCGGCGCCGGCGAGGATGCGGCCGAGGCCGCTCTCGGCGCGCCCGTCGTGGGCGAGCGCCTCCTCGAGGGTGCAGCCGATCTCGCTCGCGACGACCTCGGGAATCGCGCGGTCGACGAACGGCAGGCGGAGGCGCTCCGCCACGGCGGGGCCGACGAGCGCGCCGGCCGCGCCGAACGCGGCGGAGATGGTCACGGTCCGGGCGGTCACGGACGGTTCATGCCCGTTCCGGACGGACGTCACCGTGCCCGGCCGCCGGAACGGCGGGGCGGTGCCGGCGGGGCGGGGACGTCCCGGTCAGAACAGGGCGGACTGCAGCGAGCGGCGCGCCTTGCCCACGCGCGGGTCGTCCGGCGGGAGCAGGTCGAACAGCGACAGCAGGTGCTTGCGCGCCGCGTCGCGGTCGTCGCCGGCACTGGCCCGGACGGCCGCGATCAGCCGCGCGAACGCCTCGTCGACCCGGCCCGACATCATCTCGACGTCGGCCGCGCCGATCTGGGCGGGCACGTCGCCGGGCTTGGCCCGGCCCTCCTGCAGCGCGCGCTGCGGGTCGCCGAGGGCCTGGACGCGCAGGCTCAGCTCGACGAGCCCGAGGCCCTGCTTGGCCTGCGGGTCGCGCGGGTTCTGCGCGAGCAGCCGCTCGAACGCCGCTTTGGCCGCGTCGAGGTCGCCGCTCTGCAGGGCCGCTTCGGCCTCGGCGAGCCCGGGGTCGATCTGCGGCTGGGCGGGCTGCTCCGCGCCCGGCTCGCCGGCGGGCGCGTCGGGCAGGAGGCCCTCCTTGCGGAGCACGTCGAAGAGCTGGTCGATGGCCTGCCGGACCTGCGGCTCGGGCGCGGCGCCGTTGAGGAACGGCAGGAGCTGCCCGGCGACGACCGCGGCGACGAACGGGATGCCCTGGACGCCCATCTGCTGCATGTACGCGGCGAGCTGCGGGTTCGCGTCGACGTCGACCTTGGCGAGCACCCAGGTGCCGGCCGCCTCGGCGGCGAGCTTCTCCAGGATGGGCCCGAGCTGCTTGCAGGGCCCGCACCATTCGGCCCAGAAGTCGACGAGGACGGGCACGCTCTGCGAGCGTTCCACGACGTCGGTGTTGAACGTCTCGTCGGTCACGTCGAGGACGTACTGCCCGCCGGCCGCCCCCGCGGACGCGGAGCCGCCGCCCGCCTGCGCCTGCGCCCGGCGTTCTTGCTGCTTCCTGGTGGCCGCCTGGCGGGCACCCAGGTCGATGGCCCCGTGCAACGAAAAGTCCCGAGAAGACATGGCTCCATCCTGCCCCATCCCCGCACCGGCTGTGCGCCCGTACGCTCCCAGCGGAGTGCGGGGACGGGTCGAGGAGGCGTCCGGCCGGCGTCAGCCGAGCCGTTCGCCGTACACGCGGTCGACCGCCATGGTCATGAGCACCCTGCGGTCGGACACCATGACCGACCGGTACTCGGCCCAGTCGGGGTGCTCCCCGGCGGCGCGCCGGTAGTAGTCGACGAGGGCGTCGACCTCCGGCCCGTCCGGGTCGGTGCCGGGCCCGGTGAGCGTCACCGGGCCCTCGGCGGTGGCCCACGCGCGGCCGTCCGGCGAGGTGACCTCCAGCGCGGCGCGCGGGTCGCGGCGCAGGTTGGCGGTCTTGGCCCGCCCCTCGGTCATCGACACGTACAGGACGCCGGCGTCGCGGTCGTAGTACGGCATGACGGGCGAGAGCTGCGGGAGCCCGTCGGACTTGATCGTCGCGAGGACCCCGAGCCGGCTCTCGGCGAGCAGGGCGCGCGGGTCGAACCGCGTGGCGGTGGTCATGGTGGTGTCCCTACCCTTCCGAAGGCTTGCGGAACTGCTCGATCAGTGCGGCGTAGCCGTCGCCGCCGCGCCCGGCGGCCGAGGCCCGGTCCGCCAGCGCCAGGACGAGCGCGGGGAGCTCGGTGGAGACGCCGAGCGCGGCGCTCTCGCCGACGAGCTCCCGCATCGTGTGGCGCTGCTGGTCGATGGCGGCGTCCAGGACGGGGTAGGCGCCGTCGTCGATCTGCTGCGCGTACGCGGGAAGCCAGTCGGCGACGGTCTCGGCGCTCACCTTCGCCAGCGGGGCGAACGCGGCGGCGCCCACGCCCGCCGCGCCGAGTAGTGCGGCACCGTGCAGGAATCCGTTCAGCAGGTTCCACATGACGCTCAGGACGGCCATCTCGTTCAGCGACACCAGGCCGTGGTCGTCGCCGAGGTGCGACGTTCCCGCGCCGAGGCTCCGCAAAACCGGTTCATGCCGGTCGTAGTCCGCGCGGGGCCCGCTGAAGACGAGCATGGCGGCGGCGGTCCCGACCGTCTCGGGGACGGCCATGACGGCGCCGCCGAGGTAGGTCGCGCCGTGCCGCGAGACCGCCGCGGCGGTCTCGCGGGCCTCGCCGGACGATCCGGACGTCAGGTTCGCGACCGTGCGGCCGTCGAGGGCGGCGCCGGCCGCGTCGAGGGTCGCGCGGACGGACGCGTGGTCGGCGACGCAGACGACCACGAGCGGGGCGGCCGCGACGGCCTCGGCGGGGGTCGCGGCGATCACCGCTCCCTGGGCGGCGAGCGGTTCGGCCTTGGCGGCCGTCCGGTTCCAGACGGTGGTGGGGTGCCCGGCGCGCAGGAACGCTTCGGCGAGCGCCCGTCCCATCCGGCCGAGGCCGAGGACGGTCACGGGGGTGCGGGCGGCGCCGTCGTTGTGGGTCGATGTCGTGTCTTGGGGTGCGTTAGCGGTCATGGCAGAATCTTGAACGTTCACACTGATATGAAGGTCAAGGGGCGAGCGCCATGCTGATCGGAGAGCTGAGCCGGCGGACCGGGGTCAACGCGCACCAGCTGCGCTATTACGAGTCCCAAGGGCTGCTGCAGGCCCACCGGGGCGCGAACGGCTACCGCGAGTACGCGGCCGACGCCGTCGTGACCGTCGCGCAGATCCGCAGGCTCCTGGAGGCGGGGCTGCCGACGAAGGAGATCGCGTACCTGCTGCCCTGCGCGGAGGGCCCGGGCCCGGAGTTCGAGCCCTGTCCCGAACTCCTGGACGCGCTGCGCGGGCGCTTGCACAAGCTCGACGCGTGCATCGAGTCGGTCGTCCGGTCCCGGCAGGTGCTGAGCGACCTGATCGACTCGGCCGAGCGCCGCATGGCGACGTCGCCCTACCGGGACCGCGGCGCGGCCGGACCGGAGGCGGCGGTGGCGTGACCGTTCGCGTCATCCGGGGCGGAGCCGCACCCCGTTTGCGAAATGCCTTTTAGCGGGCATATGCCGATTGTCCATATATCTTGTTTCGTTCCAGTCACGCTATGAGGCAAAGATTCCAGCGGTCCCGCCGTAAAGGCAAAAAGATTGCTGACAGCCATCGCCAAGCCCGGTTATAGTCGCGATGTCGATGCATCGTGGCGCGGCAAAAGAGCTCCGGACGCCCTGGACACCGGTTCGGCCGGTGCCGGGAGCCGGGCGCGCGCCGCGTGGTGACGGGGGAGGCCACCGGCGCGCCAGACACGGCCGCAGCGAGCGCATGGCGAACAACGGGGGGAAACAGTGATCGCGGAGTATTCCGCGATCGTGGCCCGAGGAATGGGTGTCCGCCGCGGGGGGCGGTGGCTCCTGCGCCCGGTGACCTTCGGCCTTGCCGAAGGCGTGGTCGGCTTCGCCGGTCCACCTGGTGTCGGTAAATCCACTCTGCTGGCCACGTTCGCGACCTTGCGCCGACCGAACGCCGGTGCGCTGCACGTTCTCGGAAGGGACATATCGAACGGTACGGAGTTGCGCGCCGCGCGGGCCCGGATCGGCTACCTGCCGTCCCGGTTCTCCCGGACGGGCAACATGACGGCGGGCGAGTTCGTCGAGTACGCCGCCTACTTCAAGCGGACGAGCACCGCCGCCGCGCGCGCGATGGTCAAGCGGCTCGACCTCACCGAGGCCGCCGGCACCGAGCTCGCGCTGCTGCCGCCGGACGTCCGGCTGCGCGCCGGCCTCGCCGCGGCGTGCGTCCACGAACCCGAGCTGGTGCTCCTCGACGAGCCGTTCGGCGAGCTGTGCGCCGCCGCCGAGCCCTGGCCGACCGGCGCGGCCGGGCCGGGCGGCGACGCGTCCGCCGCGATCGCCGAGCTGATCCCGGTGCTGCGCGCCCTCGCCCCGACCGTGGTGATCACCGCGGACGGCTGCGACCCGCTCACCGGCTGGTGCGACCGCCTGTTCACGCTGACCCGCGGCAAGCTCACCGAGCAGCCCACCCGTTCGGCCACGACCCGCCGGGGCCGCTCCGCCGCCGACCGCCGATGGCCCGACGCGGCCGGCGGGCGGGACGCGGTGCCCGGCGCGCACCGGCGCGGCGAGGATCCGGTGCCGCGCCGGTGGCTGTGGCCGGCCCGTCCATGGTCGGCATTGCCCTGGACGGGCCGGCCCCGGCGCCTCGGCCGCCGGCCGCCGCTGCCCGCGCTGCAGCAGCCGGTCCGGCCGCGGGCCCGCCGGACGCCGGTGCGGAGCACCGCCGGTGTCTGACCTCGGGCGGGTGCTCCGGCTGGACGCCCGCCGCACGGCGCTGCTCGTCGCGGTGCCGCTGCTCACCGCCGTCGGGACCGCCGCGGCGGCGCTGTCGATGTGCCCGCCGCACGCCTACCGGGACAACACCGTCGTCGCCCTGGTGAACGCGGTGCGGCTGCTCGGCCCGGTCGCCGCCGCGCTCGCCGCCTGGACGGCCGTCCGGGAGCGCCCGATGGACTACCTGCGCAACCTCACCGCCCGCTCCCCCGCCACCGGCGTGCTGTTCGACCTGCTGCTGCTGTCGGCCGCCGCGCTCGTCTCGTACGGCGCGGTCACCGCCGTGATCGTCGCCGTCACCCTCCTGCACGACGGCACCGGACGCTCGCACCCGCTCGGGTTCGCGGCGGGCGCGGGCGCGCTCGTCCTGCACGTGGTGGCCGGCTACCTGGCCGGACGGGTGGCGCCGCACCGGGCGACGGCGCCGCTCGTCCTCGCCGCCACCGGGCTGTGGGCGGCGCTCCGGGTGCCCGGGATGTCCTGGTGGAGCCTGCTGCCCCCGGCCGCGCTGAACCAGGTCGCGCTGTTCACCACGCTGCGCCCGCAGGTGCTCGCCGACCAGGTCGTGTGGGCGGTGGGCGCGACGGCCGCGCTGATCCTCGGGTACGTGCTGTGGGCGACCCGCCGCGCGCTGGTCGGCGTCCCGCTCGCCGTGGCGCTCGCGGCGTCCGCGGCGGCGACGCTCGGGCTGCACGGCACCGCGGGCGGGACGGTCGCGCCCGCCCGCACCGACCAGGTGTGCCGGGAGTGGCCGCTGACCGTGTGCGTGCATCCGGCGCTGCGCGAAGCGCTGCCCGCGCTGACGTCCGCGGTGCTGCCGCTCGCCGCGCGGCTGGAGGGGACGCCCGGCGCGTTCACCCGCGTGGAGCAGCGCCCCGGGTGGGAGCCCGGCGGGGTGCGCGACGGCGTCGCGGGCGTCCACCTGGACGCCGCGCTGCCGCCGGGGTTCGAGGAGCGGGCCGTCCGGCGCATCCGGGACGGCCTGCGCGACGCGCGCACGTGCCCGGCGCCGCGCGGGTACGGCGCGCTGGTGGACGCGTGGCTGGTCGGCGAAGCGCCGCCCGCGATCGGGGACGAGCGCACGGCGCGGCTGTTCGGCTCGTGGAGCGAGGACCGCCGCCGCGCGTGGCTGGGGCGGCACTTCGCGGACTACCGGACGTGCACGCTCGGCCCCCACGACTTCCGCACCGCGGCGGACGTCCGCGCGGCGCACGCGCCGGGCCTGGACGACCGGGCGGGCGCGGCGGGCCGTCCGGGAACGGCGACGCGCCGCTCTCCGCACGAGGCGGGGAACGGCGCGCAGGGTTCCCCTGCACGGCCGCGCCGGGACCCCCAGCCCGGCGCGGCCGCGCAGGAGCCTTAAGCCCGGCCGGCCGGTTCGGCGACCGGCGCGGGCTTGGTCCAGTGGCGTTCGACGAAGAACGGGGCGACGGGCAGCACCGCGGCGCCCATCGCGAGGACGGTCCGCGTCAGGTTCCAGCCGAGCTGCTGCCGCACGAGGACCGCCGCGCCGATGTAGGCGACGAACAGGGCCCCGTGGATCGCGCCCACCAGCGACACCGCCGCGGGCATGTCCGCCATGTACTTCAGCGGCATGGCCACGAGCAGCAGCAGGAGGAACGAGACGGCCTCCGCGATGGAGACGACCCGGAACGCACGAACAATGTCCACGTCCGGTCAACGGCCGCCGCCCGCGGGAGGTTTCAGCCCGGGGTATGGCCCTGATCACATCGCCCGGACAGCAACAAGTGGCGTGAACGGGCGGCGCGGCGGGGCATGCCGGGTGTATGGCGAGCGAAAAACCGAATAGCGCGGCCCCCCGATCCCTCCGCCCGCTCCGGTTCCTGCGCGGTCCGGTGCTGCTGGTCGTCGTGACGGCCGTGGTCGTGGTGGCGGGCCTGCAAGTCCTTCGCGGGCTGGGGCTGCCGGACTGGGCGAACCCGTTCGAGACGGAGACGAAGGACCGCAGCGGGCCCGTCCTGGTCAAGTCGATCCAGGACCTGCGGCGCTACGAGGCCGCGAGCGGGTCCTTCCAGGTCATCGTGGACCTGGAGCAGGACGCGAAGTTCCTGCCGGGTTCGCTGCGCGGGAAGCGCACCCTGTTCGTCGGCAACGGGACCGTGGACGCCTACGTCGACTTCTCGAAGTTCGGCGAGGGCGCGATCAAGGTGAACGCGGACCGGACGGCCGCGACGATCGCGCTGCCGCCCGCGCGGTTGGACAAGACCAACCTCGACACCGAGAACAGCTACGTCCACGCCACCGACCGCGGCCTGTTCGACCGGTTCGGCGACTTCTTCAGCGACAACCCGAACGACCAGCAGCAGCTCTACGTCCTGGCGAGCCGCAAGATCCAGGACGCGGCCGCGGAGAGCGGCCTGCGGGAGCGCGCCGACGCCAACACGAGGTCGATGCTCACGAACATGCTGCAGGCCCTCGGCTTCGCGTCGGTGAAGTTCACCGAGCCCGCGCAGTGACCCCCGCGCCCGCCCCGGGCGGGCGCGGGGGCCCGCGTCACGCCTTGGGCACGCGAAGGACGAGCGCGTCTCCCTGGCCGCCGCCGCCGCAGAGGCCGGCGGCGCCGACGCCGCCGCCGCGGCGCTTCAGCTCGTAGGCCAGGTGCAGCGCGATGCGGGCGCCCGACATGCCGACCGGGTGGCCGAGCGCGATCGCGCCGCCGTTCACGTTGACCTTCTCGGGGCCGACGCCGAGGTCGCGCATCGACTGGATCCCGACCGCCGCGAACGCCTCGTTGATCTCGACGAGGTCGAGGTCGGCGACGTCCAGGCCCTCCTTGCCGAGCGCGTGCTTGATCGCGTTGGCGGGCTGCGACTGGAGCGAGTTGTCCGGGCCCGCGACGTTGCCGTGGGCGCCGATCTCGGCGAGCCACTCCAGCCCGAGCTCCTCGGCCTTCGCCTTCGACATCACGACGACCGCCGCGGCGCCGTCGCTGATCTGCGAGGACGAGCCCGCGGTGATCGTCCCGTCCGCGCTGAACGCCGGACGCAGCCTGGCGAGGCCCTCGACGGTGGTGTCGCCCCGCACGCCCTCGTCCGCGGCGAACACGATCGGCTCGCCGCGCCGCTGCGGGATCTCGACGGGGGCGATCTCGTCGTCGAACACGCCGTTCTTGATCGCCTCGGCGGCGCGCCGGTGCGACCGCGCGGAGAACTCGTCCTGCTCCTCGCGGGAGATGTCGAGCTTCGCGTTGTGCCGCTCGGTCGACTCGCCCATGGGGATGCCGTCGAACGCGTCGGTGAGCGCGTCGTAGGCCATGTGGTCGAGCATCTCGACCGAGCCGTACTTGTAGCCGCCGCGCGACTTCGGCAGCAGGTGCGGGGCCCGCGTCATCGACTCCATGCCGCCGGCGACGACGATGTCGAACTCGCCGGCGCGGATGAGCTGGTCGGCGAGCGCGATGGCGTCCAGGCCGGACAGGCACACCTTGTTGATGGTGATCGACGGGACGTTCATCGGGATGCCGGCCTTCACCGCCGCCTGCCGCGACGGGATCTGCCCCGCGCCCGCCTGCAGCACCTGCCCGAGGATCACGTACTGGACCTGGTCGCCGGACACCCCGGCCCGCTCCAGCGCCGCCCGGATCGCGTGCGCGCCGAGGTCGGCCGCGGAGAAGTCCTTGAGCGAGCCCATCAGGCGGCCGATGGGCGTGCGCGCTCCGGCGACGATCACGGATGTGGCGGTCATGAGGGGGCCCTCCAGAGTGGTGCTGCGCCGACGTTTGCCACCATACCCAGGAGTATCGGCACGCCTTCGAGGGAGACCCGCCCATGCTGACCCGCATCGACCACATCGGCATCGCCTGCCACGACCTCGAGGCAACCGTCGAGTTCTACAAGTCCGCCTACGGCTTCTCCGACGTGCATTTCGAGGTGAACGAGGAGCAGGGCGTCCGGGAGGCCATGCTCAAGATCAACGAGACGGGCGACGGCGCCGCCAGCTACCTCCAGCTGATCCAGCCGATCCGCGACGACTCGGCCGTCGCCAAGTGGCTCGCCAAGAACGGCGAGGGGGTGCACCACATCGCGTTCGGCACCGACGGCACGGTGTCCGAGGAGGCCGCGAACATCGGCGCGAAGGGCGTCCGGGTCCTGTACGACGAGCCGCGTCAGGGCTCGATGGGCTCGCTGATCAACTTCCTGCACCCGAAGGACTGCCACGGCGTCCTGACCGAGCTGGTGCAGAAGCGCTGACGGCGGCGGACGACCGGTCACGGAGCGGCGCCGCACCGTGACCGGATCGTGACGCATTCGGGACACCGGGACGGGGAACGGGGTACAGACTGCCGCTCTGTGACCATTCGGTCGCGTCTGGTGCATTTGTGGGGCCCGTACCTGGGCAGCCGCGACTTCACGGAGCGACATGCCAAAACGGGACAAAACACGCAGCGCGTCAAGATGAGCCCCCAACACGGCAGTGTCCGGAGTAGGCTTCATTCGCCGGAAGAGGTCTGGGGCGCTGCGCCGTTCCCGCCAGGCGATCAACCGGTCCCCGGAACCACCCGTAGCCCCGTCACATCAGGATTGAGCCACATGCAGTCCGACATCGACGCCCAGCTCACCAACTTCTTCGAAGAAACGCCCCCACGCGAGTTCGACGTGGTGCTCCGCGGCTACGACCGGCACCAAGTCGACGAGCACATCAAACAGCTCGAAAGCGAGGTCCGGCAGACCCGCGAGTCGACCCAGGCCATGCAGCGGGAGCTGTCCGACGCGCACCGCCAGCTGCAGGAGCAGGAGCGCCCCACCTACTCCGGCCTGGGCGCCCGCATCGAGCAGCTGCTCCGGCTCGCCGAGGAGCAGGCCACCGAGCTCGTCCAGGCGGCGCGTTCCGAGGCCAACGAGATCAAGGCCGCCGCCAAGGTCGACGCCGCCGAGCTGCGCGCCACCGCCGAGAACGACGCCGCCGAGCTGCGCGCCACCGCCCAGCGCGAGGGCGACGACATGCGCAACGCGGCCGAGCGCGAGGCCGAGGAGGTGCGCACGTCCGCCCGCCGCGAGGCCGACGAGCTGACCTCCACCACCGAGCGCGAGGTCGCCAAGCTCCGCGCCACCGCCGACCACGAGGTCGCCGAGAAGCGCGCCGCCGCCGAGCGGGAGATCGCCAAGCTCCGCACCACCACCGAGCGCGAGGTCGCGCAGCTGCGCGCGTCCACCAAGCGCGAGCGCGACGAGATCCTCACCACCGCCAAGCGGCAGGCCGACGAGATGCGCGCCCAGGCGCAGCGCATCCTCGAGGAGAGCGAGGCCCAGCGCGCCCAGGCCGAGGCCGAGTTCGAGATCCAGCTCGCCGCCCGCCGCGAGGAGGCCGACCGCCAGGACGCCGAGCGCCACGCCGCCGCCCAGGCCGCGACGCAGAAGCTCGTCGCCGAGGCCGAGCAGCGCGCCGCGTCCGCCGAGCAGCGCGCCGCCAAGGCCACCCAGCAGGCCGAGCAGACCCGCCGCGAGGCCGACTCGCACGCGAAGCAGCTCGTCGCGAACGCCCGCAAGAACAGCGACAACGTCATCGCCGAGGCCAAGGCCCAGGCCGAGCAGCTGCTCGCCGAGACCAAGGCCGAAGCCGACCGCGTCCGCACCAACGCGCAGCGCCAGGTCGACGAGCTCACCCGCCAGCGCGACAGCATCACCAGCCACCTCAACCAGCTCCGCCAGCTCATCGGCGGCGTCTCCCCGGGCATGGGCGCCGACGAGATCGCCGCGCCGCCGGAGAAGCCCGCCATCCCCGCGGCCGAGCCCAAGGAGGAGCCGCCCGCGCCCAAGCCGGCCCCGAAGCCGGCCGCGGCGAAGGCCGCCCCGGCCAAGCCCGCCGAAGCCAAGAAGTCCGACGAGGACGACGAGGACTGGTGGCAGGAGTGACCTCCTGACGCGTTCACCCGCGCGTCACCGACGGAAAGCCTAGAGGCGGAGTGAACGCCTCTAGGCTTTCCGTCGTCTACATCACGAGCACCACTCGAAGCCGATCGCGGCAGGAGACAGAGGAGACCGGCGTGCCCGACGAGACCCCCCGCGAGGACGGTTCCGCCGCGCCGCCCGGCCCCGCCCAGGTCCCCGCCCCCACTCCGCCCCCCGACGACACCGCCGGGACGACCGCCGGAACACCCGCGCGGGACGAGCCGGACACCGAGCAGGACGACGCCGGGACGACCGGCGAACCCGCCACGGTGAACGAGCAGGCCACGACCGTCCCCGACTCGTCCGCCACGGACGGGGACGGGGACGGGGACGCAACTGACGCCGAACCCTCCCCCGCCGAGCCCTCCACCGGCGAGGCGCCTGCCTCGGCCGACGCGGGCGCAGACACCGAGGCGTCCGCCTCAACCGACCCGACCGACGACGACGCCCCCGCATCCGGCGATGGTGGAAAGCCTGACACGGACGGCAAGGAAGGCGCCGCGCAGAGCGGGCCCACGGAGACGCGGCCGCAGGACACGGACGTCCTGGACGCCCCGCCGTCCCCGTCCCCGCCCCCACCCGGGGACGGGGAGCCGGCGGCGGAGCCCGCGGAGCCGGCGGCGGGGCTCGCGAAGGCGGGCGGGGCGCTCGCCGCGGAGCAGGGCGCGCCGGTGCAGGTGACGCCCGACCCCGCGATGGACGTCGAGCAGCGGCGGCGGGAGGCGGGGGTCGACCAGCGGTTCCCGTTCGGGCGGCCGGGGCAGCCGCTCGGCCGGCACCACCCGTTCGTGTTCGGGTTCACCGCGGCCCTCGGCGTGATCACGGCGTGGATGCTGGTGCAGGCGGCGACGAGCGCGCGGTCGACGATCGTGATGATCGTCGTGGCGCTGTTCCTCGCGATCGGGCTGAACCCGGCGGTGGAGCGGCTGAGGCGGATCGGGCTCCCCCGGGGGCTGGCGGTCGGGGCGGTGTTCTTCGGGGTCCTGCTGTTCTTCGCGGGCTTCGTCGCGTCGCTGGTGCAGCCGGTGACCGAGCAGGTCAACGAACTCCGGGAGAGCATTCCGCAGTTCGTCGAGCAACTCCAGAACAACGACCAGCTCGTCGAATGGGACAAGCGGTACGGGCTGCTGGAGCGGGCCGAGACGTTCGTGAACGGCGAGGACTTCCAGAAGCAGGTCACGGACGCGGCCACGGGAATCGGCCGGGTCGCCATAAACGGTGTGGTCCAGACCGTGACCATTCTGATCCTGACGCTGTACTTCCTGGGGTCGCTGCCGCAGATCAAGACGTTCTTCTACAAGCTCGCCCCGCGGACGCGGCGCGCGCGCGTGGCGCTGCTCGGCGACGAGATTCTGGACCGGATCGGCGGGTACGTCGCGGGCCAGTTCATGATCGGGTTCATCGCGGGCGCGGCGTCGTACGTCTTCCTGTCGATCGTGGGGGTGAAGTACGCGCTGGCGCTGTCGCTGATCGTGGCGGTGACGGCGCTGATCCCGCTGGTGGGCGCGACGATCGGCGCGGTGGTCGTGTGCCTGATCGCGTTCCTGACGGGGTCGCTGACGGACGTGATCGCCTGCGTGGTCTTCTACGTCGCGTACCAGCAGGTGGAGAACTACCTGATCTATCCGCGGGTGATGAAGCGGACGGTGGACGTCCAGCCGGCGGTGACGATCGTGGCGGCGCTGGTGGGGGCGGCGCTGCTCGGGGTGGTGGGGGCGCTGCTGGCGATCCCGACGGCCGCGGCGGTGTCGCTGCTCATCCGCGAGGTCGTCCTGCCCCGTCAGGAGACCCTTTAGCCGTCCGGGCGAGGGCGGCGGTGAACTCGGCGACGGCCTGGTTGAACAGGTCGGGCTGCTCGACGGCGCACAGGTGCCCGGCGCGGGGAATGACGAGGAGTTCGGAGTCGGGGGCGGCGTCGGCCATGGCGCGGGCGTCGGTCTCGGTGGCGAGGGCGTCCTCGTCGCCGACCATGACGAGGGTGGGGACGCGCAGCTCGCGGAGGGTGGCGAAGGAGTCGGGGCGGGCGGCCATGGCGCGCTGCGCCCAGGCGGCGGCGCGCGCCGGGGTGGCCTGGACGAGCCCGCGGACGCGCCCGTAGACGAGGGCGCGCTGCCGCATGGTGGTGGGGCCAACGAGGCCGGGGAGCACCTCGTCGATGAGCACCTGGACGCCGCCGCCGTCGAGGGCCTCGGCCTGCCGGAGCCGGTTCGCGCGGACGGCGTCGGTGTCGGCGGACGCGCGGGTGGCGGCGAGGACGAGCCCGAGGACGAGGTCGGGGTGGCGGCGGCAGAGCGCCATGGCGACGTAGCCGCCCATGGACAGGCCGCCGACGACGGCGCGGCGGACGCCCTGGGCGCGGAACATGCGGGCGACGTCGTCGGCCATCGCGTCGATGGACGGTTCGCCGGTGCCGAGCAGAGACCCGCCGAAGCCGCGCAGGTCGGGGGTGATGACGCGGAACCGTCCGGCGAGGCCCTGCCGCTGCTCGAGCCACATCGCGGACGAGAGGGGGAAGGCGTGCAGCAGGACCAGCGGCGTGCCGGAACCGACGTCTCTGGCGTAGAGCTGCACGGTCATGCGGGTTCCTCACCTCGGGTCGGGTTCCCGGTAATGGGTACCCGCATCGCGCCCGAGATGATCAGGTCTGGCCGTCATCGGCCGCTCGCGATTACGCGGCGGGGCCGTCCCATTCGGTGGGCAGCGGGTGGGCGGCGGGCGCGACGCGGCGGACGATCTCGTTGAGCACGGTGCGCACGTAGGGTTCGCCGACCCACAGGTGCTTGGCCTTGTCGACGCCGACGACCTCTGCCTGCGGGACGCGCTTGAACCGTTCGCGGGCCTCGTCGGGCCGGAGGTAGTCGTCGAACTCGGGGACGAGCGCGAGGACGGGGCGTCCGTCGGCGCCCCACGCGTCGAGGTCGGCGTCGGTCGCGCGGTGCAGCGGGGGCGACAGCAGGATCGCGCCCTCGACGAGCGGGTCGCGGCCCCACTTGAGCGCGAGTTCGGTGCCGAACGACCAGCCGAGCAGCCAGGGGCGGGGCAGGTCGTGGTACTCGGTGTACTCGAGGGCGGCGGCGACGTCGAACCGCTCGGTCTGGCCCTCGCCGAACTCGCCCTGGCTGGTGCCGCGCGCCGAGGCGGTGCCGCGGGTGTTGAACCGCAGGACGGCGAGGTCGGCGAGCGCGGGCAGCCGGTAGGACGCCTTGCGCAGGACGTGGCTGTCCATCATGCCTTCGGCGGTGGGCAGCGGGTGCAGGCAGACGAGGGTGGCCGCCGGGGGGTTCTCGGGGGGCAGCGCGAGTTCGCCGACGAGTTCGAGCCCGTCGGAGGTGTGCAGGGTGATGTCCTCGCGGCGCGCCGGCAGGACGGTCGCGGCCCGGATCTCCGCCATCGGTCTCCTTCGGTCAGTGGCGCGGGGCGTTGCGGCTCCGCTGGACGCGGGGCGAGCGGCGGGTGCGGGCCCGCCAGCAGGGGCGGTGCCAGTGCCGCCGGTCGTCGGCGCCGCCGCGCTCGTCGGCGGGCCAGGCGACGACGTGCCCGACGCCGGGCGGGATCTCCTGGTCGCAGCCGGGGCAGCGGTACGGTTTGGCCGCGTTCGTCCCGGCGACGTTGCGGACGATCCAGGTGCCGTCCGGCCCGTCCTCGGTGTCCTGAGCCCACATGCCGCCGCCGCCCCGCGGCGCGGGTCCGGGGGCGGAGCGGCGGTTCTTGCGGGGGCTCATGCTTCCAGGGTAGGGCCGGGTGTCAGCGGAGCGGACGCCCGGCGGTGACGTGCTCGACGAGCAGGGGGGTCGGGGCGAGGGCGGGTTCGCGCGTTTCGGCGTGCAGGGCGCGCAGGGCGCCGACGGCGCGGTCGAGGCCGAGCCGGTCGAGGTCGGCGATGGGGCCGGTGGGGTAGCCGCAGCCGAGCGTCATGGCGGCGTCGATCGCGTCGGGGTCGGCGTATCCGGCGCCGAGCATGGCGGCGGCGTCGTTGAGGTAGGGGAAGCGGAGCGCGTCGACGATGAATCCGGCGCGGTCGCGGCAGCGGACGGTGGTGAGGCCGAGGGCGGCGAGGAGCGCGGCGGCGCGGTCGGCGGTGCCGGGGGCGGTCGCGACGGTCGCGGCGATCTCGGCGAGGTCGCCGTCGGGTTCGGGGAGGCGGAGCCCGACGACGTCGCCGGGGCGTCCGGACGCGACGGCGTGCTCGACGGCCTGCCCGGCGGCGGAGGTGACGGCGAGGACGGTGCCGTCCTTGAGGTTCGCGGTCGCTTCGGCGAGGAGGGCGCGTCCGGTCTCGGCGTCCTGCGCGGCCTCGACGACGAGGTCGCAGTCGGCGAGCCCGTCGGCGGACGTGCGGACCTGCGCGCCCGCGCGGTCGGCGCGGGCGGCGACGGCGTCGGCGAGCGGGCCGGTGCCGAGGACGCCGACGACGGGTGCGGCGGCCGCGGGGGCGTCCGCGGCGGGGGCGGCGGGGTTCGCGTGGTCGTAGAAGCCGCGGCCGGTCTTGCGGCCGAGCAGCCCGGCGGTGACGAGTTCGCGCAGCAGCGGGGAGGGGGCGTGGCGGCGGTCGCGGGACTCGGCGTAGATCGCCTCGAGGACCTCGAGGCAGGTGTCGAGGCCGATGAGGTCCATGAGGGTGAACGGGCCCATCGGCAGCCCGGCGCCGGCGGTCATCGCGGTGTCGATGTCGTCGCGGGTGGCGTGCCCGGACTCGAGCATGCCGGCCGCCTGGTTGAGGTAGCCGAACAGGAGGCGGTTCGCGACGAACCCGGCGCGGTCGCCGATGCTGACGGGCGTCTTGCCGAGGCTCTGGACGAGCGCCGCGACGCGCTCGGCGGCCTGCGGCTCGGTGCGGACGGTGCGGATGACCTCGACCAGCTTCATCACCGGCGCGGGGTTGAAGAAGTGCACGCCGACGATCTTGTCGGGGCGTCCGGTGGTGACGGCGATGTCGGTGACCGACAGGGACGAGGTGTTGGTGGCGAGGACGGCGTCGGCGCGGCACACGCGGTCGAGTTCGGCGAACACGGTCCGCTTGAGGTCGAGCCGCTCGGGGACGGCCTCGATGACGAGGTCGCAGTCGCCGAGGTCGGCGAAGTCGGTGGACAGCGCGATCCGGTCGAGGATCTCGCGCTGCGCGTCCTCGGTCAGCCGGCCGCGCTTGACCGCGCGTCCGGTCGAGGACTCCAGGTGCCCGCGCCCGCGCGCCAGCGCGTCCGCGTTGATCTCGATGCCGACGACCGCGAGGCCGCCGCGGGCCAGCACCTCGGCGATGCCCGCGCCCATGGTGCCCAGTCCGACGACCCCGACCTTGCTGAACGAACCACTCGTCATGGTTCGCAGTCTGGCAGAGGGCTCCGCCGGGGCCGATGCCGGGTACGACCGGGACGTGCGCTTCGGAATCTTCCTTCTCGCCGCCCGCTTCCCCGGCCAGGACGACGCCGCCGCCCTGGCCCGGACGGTCGACGCGGCCGTCGCCGCGGAACGGGCCGGCTTCGACGACGTGTGGCTGGCCGAGCACCATTTCATGACGTACGGGGTCGTGCCGTCCGCGACGGTCATGGCCGGGCATCTGCTGGGGGTGACGCGGCGGATCCATGTGGGGACGGCCGTGAGCGTGCTGTCCACGCAGCACCCGGTGGCGCTCGCGGAGCAGGCGGCGCTGCTGTCGCTGGTGTCGGGCGGCCGGTTCCGGCTCGGTGTCGGGCGCGGCGGCCCGTGGCGGGACCTGGAGGTGTTCGGGACCGGGCTCCCCCGCTACGAGGGCGGCTTCGCCGAGTCGCTCGATCTCCTGCTGGAGTGGCTCCGCTCGGAGCGGGTGGCGTGGGACGGCGAGCACTTCCGGTTCCGCGAGGTGCCGGTCGTCCCGCGCGCGCTCGCCCCGCCGCCGGTGGCGGTGGCTTGCACGTCGCGCGAGACCGAGCGGCTGGCGGCGTCCCGCGGGCTGCCGATGCTGCTGGGCATGCACGTGGGCGACGCGGAGAAGGCCGCGGCGGTCGAGCGCCACGGCGTCCCGGACGTCCCGCACGTCTCGGTGCACCTCGCGCAGGTCGCGGACACGCGGGACGAGGCGGTGGGGCTGCTGCTCGACGGGATGCCGCCGTGGCTCGGGCCCGGTCTGGACGGGTACGTCCCGGTGGACGATCGTCCGCGCCCGTCCCGCGACCCGGTGGGCTACACGCGCCGCATGTGCGACCTGCACCCGGTGGGGTCCCCGGACGACTGCGCGGCGGCGCTCGCCGCCACCGCGGAGCGCACCGGCATCGACCACGTCGTCCTGCTCGTCGAGGCCGCCGGCTCGCACCGCGCGACGCTGGAGAACATCGCGCGCCTCGGCGCCGAGGTCCTCCCCCGCCTCCGCTGAGCGCGGACGGCCCCGCCCGACGCGGGTCGGGCGGGGCCGCCGCGGCGGGGCCGCGGCCTCAGCAGTCGCGCAGTTCCGGCGACTGGTTGAGGATCTGCTCGCGCGCGGTGACGAACGCGGCGAGCGCCGCCGGGTCGCCGTCCGCGGGGAACACGGCGACGCGGTGGCAGTTCTGGAACGCGAGTTTCACGCCGTAGTAGCGCTCCAGGGCGCCGCGCATGGCGTCGCTGGCGAGGACGCGCAGCAGCTGGCCGCGCGCCTGCTCGTCCGGCGGCGGCGTCAGGTTGTCGGCGAAGTCGCCGCCGTCGACCTGGAGCCGCGCCACCAGGCCGCTGACCATCTCCCACGCGTACGGGAGGGACGTCCTGATGCATTCGACGAACGCGGCGTCGTCGACCTCGCCGCGCCGGGCCGTCTCGAGGAGTTCCGGGGTCACGTCAAGGGACATTCTGGGGTCCTTTCGCAGACGGATGACACCGGTGCTCGACGCTAATCACGCGTTCCGGCAATTTCCAGGCTTGACAGCGGCCCTGACTTGCGCGTGCCGGACGATCAGCGCGCGGGCGCCGCGCCGCCGCGGCGGGGCGCGGCGGCGCGCGGCCTGCGGATCCGGCCGGGGACCGGCATCCGGTCCGCCCAGTACTCGCGGGCCCGGCGCGCCGCCCGTCCGGCGCGGGCGGCGTCGCCCTCGGCCCGCATGTCCCGCGCCCGCTCCCGCATGAGCGCGTACATGATGTCGTTGTGGTACACGACGTTCCCTCCGTCCGCCGGGCCGCGTGTCCGGCCCGACATCCAAAAGGTTCGTCCTAAGGCGCCCGCCCCCGCATCGGCACGACGCCTTACTTCCGCACCACCGGACGCCTTAGCCGCGTCCCGGCCCCTTACGGCCGGGACGCGTACTCCGCGGACGGCGTCGCGCGCGCCTGCTCCGGGTCCGCGGCCTCCAGGTCGGCGCCCTCCAGGTCCATGCGCGGGACGATCCGGTCGAGCGGGCGCGGGAACCACCAGGCGGCGCGGCCGAGCAGCGCCATGGCGGCGGGCACGAGGCCCATCCGGACGACGAACGCGTCGACGGCGACGCCGACCGCGAGCGCGAACCCCATCGCCTGGACGATCGGGTCGGGCGAGGCGACGAACCCGCCGAACACCGCGATCATGATGAGCGCGGCGGCCGTCACGACGCGGGCGCCGCCGGCGAACCCCGAGACGACGGCCGTGCGGGCGTCCGCGCCCTTCGCGTACTCCTCGCGCATCCGCGACACCAGGAACACCTGGTAGTCCATGGCGAGGCCGAACAGCACGCCGATCAGCAGGATGGGCAGGAAGCTCGCGACCGGCCCGACCTTGTTGACCGGGACGAGGCCGGCGAGCCACCCCCACTGGTAGACCGCGACGACGGCGCCGAGGGACGCGGCGACGCTGAGCAGGAAGCCCGCGACGGCCTTGAGCGGGACGAGCACCGAGCGGAACGCGAGGGTCAGCAGGGCCAGCGAGATCACGGTGATGACGGCGAGGAACGGCGGGAGCGCGTCGCCCAGCTTCCGGGAGACGTCGATGTTCGCGGCGGTCGTGCCGGTGACGGCGACGCCCGGTTCGGCCCGCATCGCCTCGACGAGGTCCTCGGTGGCCGCGGTGTCGGGGCCGTGCTCGGGGATGACGGTGACCGCGGCGGTGCGTCCGTCCGGTGAGGCGCCGGGCGGCAGGACGGCCGCGACGCCGGGCAGCGCGGAGATGCGCGCGACCGCCCGCCGCGCCGCGTCGGGGCCGCCGTCCACGACGGCGATCAGCGGGCCGTTGAAGCCGGGCCCGAACCCCTCGGCCGTCAGGTCGTCGGCCTGGCGGGCGGTGGTGCTCGCGGGGAAGGAGCCGGCGCCGGGCAGGCCGAGCCGGAGGTCCTGCGCGGGGACGGCGAGGACGCCGACGAGCGCGAGGCCGCCGAGCAGGACGGGCACCGGGCGGCGCACGACGAGCCGCGCCCAGCGCGCGCCGAGCCCGGCGCCGTCCGGGGCGCCCCCGCGCAGCCCGGGGACGCGGAACCGGGTGACGGCGCGGCCCGCGAAGCCGAGCAGCGCGGGCAGCAGGGTGACGGCGGCGAGCACCGCGACGACCACCGCGCCGGCCGCCGACAGGCCCATCACGGTGAGGAACGGGACGCCCGCGACGGCGAGCCCGGCGAGGGCGACCACGACGGTGGCGCCCGCGAACACGACGGCGCCGCCCGCCGTGCCGACGGCGAGCGCGGCGGCGTCCTCGGGGTCGAGCCCGGCGGCGAGGTTCTGCCGGTGCCGGGACAGCACGAACAGCGCGTAGTCGATCCCGACGGCCATCCCGATCATCAGGGCGAGCACCGGCGCGGTCGAGATGATCTCCAGCGGTCCGGTGAGCGCGTACAGCCCGGCCATTCCGGCGCCGACGCCGGCGAGCGCGCTGAGCAGCGGCAGCCCGGCGGCGACCAGCGAGCCGAACGTGATCAGCAGGACGACGACCGCGACGCCGACGCCGATGGCCTCGCCGGCCCCGCCGACCTCGACCGCCGGCATGAAGGCGTCCCCGCCGAACTCCACGCGCAGGTCACCGGACGAGGCCCGCGCCGCGTCCCGCACCGCTTCGCGGGGCGCCTCCCCGAGGTCGTCGACACGGCGGTCGAACACGACCTGCACGATCGCGATGCGCCCGTCCGGCGAGACCGCCCGCGCGGCGAACGGGTCGACGGCCTCCGCGACGTCCGGGACCCGCCCGACCGCCTGGACGACCGGGCGGACGTCGCGCGGGTCGAGCCGTTCGCCGTGCGGCGCCGCGACGACGACGCGTCCGGAGGCGTTCGCGTACTCGGGGAGGGTCCCGGCGATGCGGTCGAGGGTCTGCTGGGCCTCGGTGCCGGGGACGCGGTACTCCTCGCTCACCTGCCCCGAGTAGGCGGCGGCCGCGCCGCCGAGCGCGGCGAGCAGCGCGAGCCAGCACGCGAGCACGGCGGCGCGCCGCCGGTAGGCGAGGCGCCCCAGCCGGTGCAGCAGGTTCGTCATGCGGTCGTCCCCCTTGAACGTCGGTGGTCCCGCCGCAGACTGTACGTGCGACTTAGTCACTCGAACAAGTCGGGTGACAAGGTGAGCGACGCCACGTCCCCGGGCGTCGGTAACCTTGGGCCATGGCGCACGTCCCCGCCGCCGAGCGGCGTCCCCAGCTCGTCGAGGCGGCCATCGACCTGATGGCGCGCAAGGGCGTCGAGGCCGGTAGCACGCGGGCCATCGCCGCCGAACTGGGCGTCGCGCAGGCGACCGTCCACTACACGTTCGGCACCAAGCGCGACCTGTACGGCGCGATCGTCGAGCGGCTCGCCGGCGAGATGGTCGACCGGGTGTGCGCCGCCGCGCCCGCCGAGGCCGCGCCGGGCGCGGCGGGGTTCGCGACGTCCGTCCGGATCATGGCGCGGGCGCTGTGGGACGCCTACGCCGAGCGGCCCGGACGGTTCCGCGTGTTCGACGAGCTGACCGTCATCGGCTCCCGCGACCCCGACATCCGGGAGGCGCTGCGCGAGCACCAGCTCGCCATGGAGCGCACCGCCGCCGACCTGGTCACCGGCCTCGCCGCGGAGACCGGCGTCGCCCTCGCCACCGACGCCGACGCCCTCGCCCGGTTCTTCCTCAACGGCTTCGACGGCCTGGTCGAGCGGCACCTGATCAGCGACGACGGCACGCACGAGGGCGACCTCGACCGGCTGATCGCCGCGGTGATCCACCTGGCCGTGCACGGCTGAACCGGGCGCCCGCACCCGCCGTCCGCACTAAGCTCGGGCGGGTGCGTCTCGTCATCGCCCGCTGCAGCGTCGATTACGCCGGCAAGCTCACCGCCCATCTCCCGATGGCCCCCCGCCTGGTCCTGATCAAGGCGGACGGGAGCGTGAGCATCCATGCCGACGATCGCGCCTACAAGCCGCTGAACTGGATGAACCCGCCCTGCTCCCTGCGCGAGGAGCCGTACACCGAGAACGGCGCCGTCGCGCGCTGGACGGTCACGCACGGCAAGTCGGGCGAGCGGCTGATCCTCACGATCGAGGAGTTCCTGCACGACAGCAGCCACGAGCTCGGGCTGGACCCGGGCCTGCGCAAGGACGGCGTCGAGGCCCACCTCCAGGAGCTCCTCGCCGAGCACATCACCACCCTCGGCGACGGCTACACGCTCATCCGGCGCGAGTTCCCGACCGCGATCGGCCCGGTCGACATCCTCTGCCGGGACGCCGACAGCGCCACGGTCGCGGTCGAGATCAAGCGCCGCGGCGAAATCGACGGCGTCGAGCAGCTCACCCGCTACCTCGAACTCCTCAACCGCGACCCGCACCTCGCGCCCGTCCGCGGGGTGTTCGCCGCGCAGGAGATCAAGCCGCAGGCGCGCGTCCTCGCCACCGACCGCGGCATCCACTGCGTGACGCTCGACTACGACGCGCTCCGCGGCATCGAGCACGAGGGCACCCTCTTCTAGGGCCGCGCGCCGCTTCACCAGAAAGACACCTTCGTTCGCCAGGCTGTGCGCCGACGTGCACGCGGACGAACCGGGTGGACGGATGACGGACCGGGTCGGCCTGCGCGGCGCGCGGGCGGCGGCGACGCCGCGATCCGGCTGTGGGATCCCCGGACCGGCGCCCTGCTGCGCACGTTCGGCGGGCCCCGCACGTCCGTGGCGTCGCTGTGCCTGAGCGCCGGCGGACGGTACGCGCTCGCCGGTGCCGAGTACACGGCCCGCCTGCACCTGTGGGACGTCGCTTCCGGCCGGCACGTGCGGACGGTCGAGGGGCCCACCCCGTGGACGAACGATCTCGCGTTCGTCGCGGGCGACCGGTTCGCCGTGTCGGCCCACTGGGACGGCGTCCACGTGTGGGACGTCTCCGGCGGCGGGCATCTCCGGATTCTCGACGAAGAGGATGACGCCTCCTGCGTCGCGGCGCCCGCCGACGGCCGGTTCGTGGTCGCGGGCCACCGCGACGGAACCGTCCGGGTGTGGGAACTCGACTGGGAGCCGTCACCGGGCGTTCACCCGGGCGGCGCCGACATCTAAAGAACAATCGTGTACAAGTAACCGGGTGAGGGCCCTCCTGCGCACCCCCCGCGTGCGGACGAAACTGCTCGTCACGGTCGTGGCCGTGCTGCTCTACCGGATCGGGCAGAACGCGCCGAGCCCCGGCGCGGACGTCGCGGCGCTCCGCGACGCCGCCGCCGCGGCCGTCCGCGACGACCCGGTGTACGCGCTGTTCGACCTGCTGACCGGCGGCGCGCTGCTGCACCTCTCCGTCCTCGGCCTCGGCGTGCTCCCGCACGTCGCCGCCGCCGTCACGATGGGTCTCCTCACCGGCGCCGTGCCCCGCCTGCGGGCGCTCGCCGCCGAGCCCGGCGGCGCCGCCCGGATCCGCCGGTACACCGATGTCCTCGCCGTCGCGGCCGGCGCCGCGATGGGCACCGCCGCGGCCGCCGCGGCCTCCCGGGGACGCCTCCCCGGCGGGGACGTCCTGACCGGCGCGGGCCCCGCCGCCGTCGCGGCGTCCCTGACGGCCGGGACGGCGGTCACCGTGCTCCTGCTCCGGCTGATCGACGCACGCGGATTCGGCCACGGCCTCGCACTCCTGTTCTTCACGCAGGTCAGCGCCGTCTTCCCCCGCCTCCTGGCGGACGTGCGGGACACCGGGGGCACCGGCGCGTTCGCCGCCGCGCTCGCCGTCGTCCTGCTCACGGCCCTGCTCACCGTCGCCGCGCTGACCGCCCTCACGCAGGCCGAACGGCGGGTGCCCGTCCAGTACGCCCGCCGGATGGTCGGCGTCCGCGCGCCCCGCGGCGGGAAGGTCCACATCCCCGTCCCGCTCCACCGCACCGGGCTCCGCGCGGTGCTGATCGCCCTCGCCGTCCTGCACGTGCCCGCGCTCGCCGCCCGCCTCTGGCCGGGCGGCGGGCTTCCCGACGGCCTCTGGACGGCGCCCCTGCACGGCAGCGCCTGGTTCCTGCTCGCCCTGTTCACGCTCGCCGTCCTCGCGAGGTCCGCCTCCTCGCTGGGGACCCTGGACGTCGCCGGCACCGCGAACCGGCTCGCGCGCGAAGGCGCGTTCGTCCCCGGGATCCGCCCCGGACGCCCGACCGCCGACTACCTCGCGTACGTGCGGTCACGCGTCGGCTTCACCGCACCGCTCGTCCTCGGGCTCCTCGCCGTGCTGCCGCACGCCGCGCTCGCCCTCCTCGGCGTCGGCGCGCCGCACCTCGGCACGTCCGTCCTGATCGTTCTCGGCGCCGGGCTCGGCACCGCCACCCGGACCGTGCGGCAGGCCGTGGCCGAACAGAAAATGCACGAATACGCGCCCTGCCTTCGGACGGGTTCCGCCGAGAACTGAATTGTTCGGCGAACGGACCGGAGGCGTTAACGCGAAGCGCCGTCCCTGCTGCGAAACTGCGACCGTCCGACCAATCGAAAGGGTCCCCCCATGTCCCGCAAGATCCGGGCGGCCGCGGCGTGTCTGCCCGTCCTGACTATGGCCGCGGCCTGCCCGAACGAGCCCCTGAACGCGCTTTGGCAGATCCAGCCGGGCATGACCGTCTACATCGACGGATGGGACCAGGACAACGAGGTGGGCGACCAGGCATTGGTCGAGCAGAAGACCTCGCAGATGTGGGTGATCCCCCGGGACGCGGAATTCCGCAACTCCCGGAGCAACGGCTTCACCGTCGAAGTGCAGCTCGACCGCAGGCGCGGTTTCGTCGTCACCGACCTGGGCGGCGTCCGCGTCGGACGCGACCACGACTACTGCCTCGAAGAGGGCGAGACGTACGTGACCCTGGACGTCCGCCCCGAGACCCTCCGCTGGGAGCCCGCCCCGGACGACGTCGACGTCAGCGGCGACGACTGCGTCCTCGACCCCGCCGGCGACTGACCCGCCACGGGCCCGGTCGTGCCGAGGTTGCCGAGTGAAGCCCTCCGGCTCCTCCGCGACTGTGCCTACCGCTTCTGGGACGACCGCGGCACCGGGGGGACGCCGATCCCGCCACGGTCGCGATCGGCCGCTCCCTCGTCGCGTCCTTCGAGTTCCGCCTGTGCACCGACGTGGAGCACGAGGTGAACTCCGGCTGGGACCACGACTGGGACGGCCCGCCCTTCAACGGCGTCGAGGACAGGGACGGTGACCGCCCCGGCCGCCGAACGCGCCGCCGACGCCGCCCGCGCGGCGATCGACGCCGACCCTGGTGACCCGCTGGTGCCGATCCACCTCGGCCACGCCCTCGCCTGGCTCGGCGACCGCGACGGGGCGACCGCCGCCTACCGCGAGGCACTGCGCCTCGACCCGGGCGACGGCCTCGCCGGAACCTGCCTCGAACAGCTCGACGCGGAGGTCCCGCGCCGTACTCGTTCGTCCTGCTGCGCAAGGAGACCCGGGTCGCCGCGCGGCCTGGACGTCCAATGGGTCGACCGCCACGACGAGCGCGTCCGCACGCCCGAGGGGCCCGAGCACGTCGTCGTCCCGGGCACGAAGGTCAAGGCGCGCCTCGCGTCGGGCGCCCGGATCACCGCCCGCAAGGGCACGGGCCCGCAGCCCGCAGCGCCCTACGCCGTCGCCTGGCGCCCGTCCGGTCGGTCAGGGGCGGGGGCCGAGGTCGCGGATGGTTCCGGCGAGGGCGCGGACGGCGTCGTTCTCGGCCTCACGGCGCCAGACCAGCGCGTACGACAGGGGCGGCGTGTCCGGCAGGGGCAGCCACCGGATGTGCGGCATGGACCAGTACTTCGTGACGTGGGCGGGAAAGCCGTGGACGATCTCGCCCGTGCTGACCAGGTGGATGAGGTCGTCGCCGTTGGTGACGATCTGGCTGCGCTCGATGGGACGGCCCCGCGGCGTCTGGAACGGCAGGTAGCGGTCCTCCCAGTAGTCCGGCATGGCGGGGGCGGTGGCGTGCCGGCGCCCGGCGAGCGCCTCCAGCGGCACCGACGAGCGCGAGGCCAGTTCGTCCTCGGCGGACACGGCGAGCAGCCGCGCATCGGTGAACAGGACCGGGCCCACCGCCAGGTCGGGTTCCTCCACGGGCAGCCACACGATCAGGGCGTCCAGCTCACCGGCGCGGAGCCGCGCGAACGGGTCGGTGAACGGGGCGCGGCGGATCTGCAGCCGCCACTGCGGGTGCCGGGAGCGGAAGGCGTCCCAGAAGGGGTGCAGGTCGGCGGTGTTGAACGGCAGCATGCCGACGCGCAGGACGGCGGTGACGCCGCGGGCGGCCAGCCGGGCGCGTTCCAGGCCGTCGAGCAGGCTCACGTAGACGGGCCGGAGGTCGTCGTGGAGCTGGCGGCCCAGCGCGGTCAGGCGGATCCGGCGGCGGTTGGAGCGGTCGAACAGCCGCCCGCCCAGGTGGCGCTCCTGCCGCGCGATCGCCTGGCTGACCCGCGCCTGGGACACGTGGAGGCGGTCGGCGGTGCGCCCGAAGTGCAGCTCCTCGGCCAGCGTCAGGAAGATCTCGATGTCACGCAGCTCCACCGGCGTCCCTCTCGGGTCATAACCCCTGCGTTATCGGCATGTGCGCGAAGTTTACGTTGATCGCGGCCCGCGCCCCGGCGAAGGTTGGTGATGCCGCCGGCGGTTCTTCACCGACCCGCCCCTTCGGGGGCCGTGCCACCCCCGCGAAAGGACCCGACAATGCAAGCGCGCATGACCAATCCCGCCTTCGTGCTGCCCGACGGCATGAAGGGCATCGGCGCCATCTTCAAGGCCGTGAACCAGGGCGGTATCTCCCACGAACTGCAGGAGATCGTCGGCCTGCGCGCCAGCCAGATCAACGGCTGCTCGGCGTGCGTCCACGCCCACCACGCCAACCTGGTGAAGGCCGGGGAGCCCGCCGAGCGGATCGCCGCGGTCGCCGCGTGGCGGGAGGCGCCGTTCTTCGACGACGGCGAGCGGGCGGCGCTGGAGCTGACCGAGGCGGTCACCCGGCTCGCCGACCGCTCCGGCGACGCCGTGGACGGCGAACTGTGGGACCGGGTCGCCGACCATTTCGACGAGAAGCAGCTCGCCGCGCTCATCCTGCTGATCGGCGTGACGAACATGTTCAACCGTCTCAACGCGGCCATCAAGGAGCCCGCCGGCACCTCCTGGACCTGACCTGGCGCGGCACCGAGCCCGGCGGCCGCTCCGCCCGGGCCGGTGCCGCTCCCCCGCCCGTCCCCTTCGGAGCGGCACGCGGTCACCGCGGGCCGGCGTCCCTGCCGCTCAGCCGAGGCCGTCGGCCTTGCCGAGCAGGTAGCGCTTCTCGACCTCGTTCCCGGTCAGGTCGGCCGCCCGGCGGTAGAGGTCGGCCGCGCGCGCGGTGTCGCCGGTCATCTGGAGCAGGTGGGCGCGGACCGCGTGCTCGCGCTGCCCGGCGAGCGGATCCAGGTCCAGGCGGTGGCGCCGGACCAGGTCGTCCAGGAGCGCCAGACCGCGGGCCGGACCGTAGGCGTGCGCGACCGCCACCACGCGGCTGAGCCGGACCGGCGCCGTAGGAGTGAGCCGTTCGAGCCACAGATACAGCACGGCGATCTGGGCCCATTCGGTTTCGTCGGGCGAGGACGCCGCGGCGTGCACGGCGGCGATGGCGGCCTGGATCTGGTAGGGCCCCGGCCGGTCGCGGTTCCAGACGCCGTCGATGAGGGCGGTGCCCTCGGCGATCAGGTCGCGGTCCCACCGGGTGCGGTCCTGCTCGTGCAGGGGGACCAGGTCGCCGCCGTCGGTGCGGGCGGTGCGCCTGGACTCGGTGAGCAGCATCAGCGCCAGCAGACCGGTCGCCTCGGCGTCGCCGGGCAGCGCGGCGCACAGCATGCGGGTCAGCCGGATCGCCTCGCGGGTCAGGTCGACCCGGGCGAGCCGGTCGCCGGAGGTGGCGGTGTAGCCCTCGTTGAAGACCAGGTAGAGCACCCGCATCACGGCGGCGATGCGTCCGTCGCGGTCGGCGTCGGTGGGCGGCGCGAAGCGCGCTCCGGCGCGGGCCAGCCGCTGCTTGGCGCGGCTGATCCGGGCGCCCATGGTGGACTCGGTCGTCCCGTGGGCGCGGGCGATCTCGGCGGTGGTCAGGCCGCCGACCGCCCGCAGCGTGAGCGCCACCTGGGAGGCTGGCTCCAGCACCGGATGGCAGCACAGCAGCAGCAGGGTCAGGCTGTCGTCGGTCTCGCGGACGGGGCCCGCCCGGCGCTCGGGTGCCTGCATCGCCGACTCTGCCGCGCCGACCTCCCGCTCGCGGCGGTGGCGGGCATGGTCGGAGCGGATCAGGTCGACCATGCGCCGGTACCCGACACGGATGAGCCAGCTCCGCGGGTTCTCCGGGACGCCCTCGTCCGGCCAACTGCGGCTCGCTGCCAGCAGCGCCTCCTGCACCGCGTCCTCGGCGACGTCGAACCGGCCGAAGCGGCGGACGAGCGCGCCGAGCACCTGCGGCGCCTCGGTGCGCAGCAGGTGCTCGAGCTCCCGGTTCACGCCCCGAAGTCCTCGCCCATGATCGGGCGGATCTCGATCGGTTCGCCGAGCGCCTCGACGATGCGCGCGGCGATCTCGACGGCGCGCTCCCGGCCCGTCACGTCGATCACGGCGAAGCTGGCCAGGACCTCCTTCAGCTCGGCGAAGGGGCCGTCGGTGGCGACCACCGTGCCGCCGTCGCGGCGGACGGTGGTGCTGACCGCCGGATGCCCCAGGCCCTCGCTGGTCACGAACTCACCGGACGCGATCAGCTCCTCCTCCAGCTTCCGGTAGGTCGCGAACGCGGCCAGCGCCTCCTCCGAGGGGACGTCGGCGGTGGCGGCGTCCCACGCGGCGGCCGGAGTGTAGGCCAGCAGCAGGTACTTCATCGTGAATCCTTCGATCGGTCGTCGCGGGCAACGTTACGGTCGCGTCAGGCGGCGCGCCGCAGCCACACCGCGAGCACGGTCGTCCAGGTGAAGGCGACCGCGCCGTTCACCGCGATCTGGATGCTCATGTGGGCGGGCGTCATCGGCACCAGCAGCACCAGCGCGGCGACACCGCTCAGCACGGCGGGAGCCGTGGCCCGGCGGCGGGCGCACCGGACCGCCAGCACGATCGCCGCGGCGGCCAGCGCGGCGAACGCCACCGCCGCGGCGGCCGAGTGCGCGACGCCGTGCCAGGACATCTGCGCGACCAGCCCCTCGGGGGTACCGGCCGGGAAGCCCTTTTCGGGGTCCATGGTGAAGACCCCGGCCGCCACCAGCCCGGCGCCGAAGACGCCCACCAGGATCGGCAGCGCCCGCCGTCCGAGCCCCTCGGTGAGCGTGCGCCGGACGCCGGCGGCCAGCCCCAGCGCGCCCGCCCCCGCCAGGACGAAGGTGAGGATCTGGATCCACCCCAAGTCGCCGGTGGACAGCTGGCTGATGGGGTGCCGGGTGATGTCGAAGCCCTCGCGGGTGAGCATCTGCGCGATCGCCGAGGCGAAGAAGAGCGGCCCGGCCAGCGCTCCCGCGAGCAGCAGGCGCCCGGACGTCCGAACGGTCTCGCGGACGGGAACGGCGGTGGCGGTCATGACGTCCTCCCTTGTCGGTGGGTTCTCGCCCGCTACCTCGGACCCGCACCGAACTTCTTGACGCCGTCCGACTGTGATTCAGATCACACCCATTGGACGTCAAAGCCCGGCTGGGGGCTCCGAGGTACCGGCAAGCAACCGCACAGGAGGACGACATGACCGAGACGCAGCAGCCCAGCACCGCAGTGAAGGCCCTCGACCGCCTGGTCGGCACCTGGGACGTCACCGGCGGCGCGGAGGGGACCGTCCGCTACGAGTGGATGCCCGGCGGGTTCTTCCTGCTCCAGCACGTCGAGCTCACCCAGTTCGGCGAGCCCGTCACCGGCATGGAGGTCATCGGCAACCTGCGCCCGTTCGGTGAGCCGACGGGGACCGACGTGGTGTCGCGGTACTACGACTCGGCGGGCAACACCTTCGACTACGTCTACGAACTGGAGGGCGACAAGCTGACCATCTGGGCCGGAGCCAAGGGCAGCCCCGCCTACTACGACGGCACCTTCAGCGCCGACGGCAACACCCTCACCGGCGAGTGGGTCTACCCCGGCGGCGGCGGTTACGCCTCCACCTCGACCCGCATCTGACAGCCGCCAAGGGGCGGCACAGCACCCGCCCGCACAAACCGGTGCCGCCCTTTGGCCGAACCGACTGTGGTCCGGCCAAAGGGCGGCCATGGACGTCTTCGACGGAGTCCGACCGGCTCGACGAGATCCTTTCCGCCGGCCGTTCCACGCTGGTCACCGAGGGCCCGCACGCCGCCCTCGCGCTCCGCCACCTGCGGAACTACGCGCTCTCACCGCTTCAGCCCGTCGAGCAAGTTCCGAAACGCAACACGACCGAGCACGAGATACCCACCCCCCGGATCCTTGCTGTCCCGGACTCCGACGCCGTCAGGCAGCGCAGCAACCTCCACGCACGCGTCACCCTGCGATCCGCTCTGCCGCGACTTCCGCCAGTTGATCAGTTCCATCGGGCGGCCACCTTTCGGATTAACTCAATGGACTCGCTGGGACTCAACGCGTGTGCCTGAATAGAGGAGAACGCGCTGACGACGTACAAGATATCGGCGGGATCGCTGGTAGTCAGCCCACCCCGCGCAGCGGCCATGTAGGCCAACTCCTCCCCCGTTGCCTGAGTAGCCAAGTTGAATGAGCCATCCAAATCCCAGTAACGCCCGGTAGGCGCGACCTGCAGGACGATATTCTCGAGCGCCGCCACTTCGATGAGCCGCTCGCACTGCTCTTTCATCACGGCCGGGCCACCAACCTCGGTGTGCAGAACAAGTTCGTTGAGTACCACGCTCACCTTGGGTGGATGCTGCCGCTTCAAGATCGCCTGGCGCTTGAGACGGGCTTCGACGGCCTGTTCCGTGTCAAGCAGCGCACGCATGTACGCCTCGGTCTGGAAGAGCCCGTACACCACCGTGAGTTCGTATGCGCGCAGGAGGACGGCGGTGGCTTCGGCCTTGGGGTAGTCCACGAAGAACTTGGGATACGAGGCCGAACTCAGGAGATCGGTCCAGGCGTCCACCAGAGTCGGCGCGCATTTCATGGCCGCGTCCAGCCGCTCCGCGAAGTCCTGGCGGCACCGGGTCGTACCGAGCTCCACCTGGGCGATGTACGAGCGGGTCACGGCGGCGAGCTTGGCGAGTTCGACCCGCGAGAGTTCGCGCTCCTTGCGCTGGCGGGCGACCTCCGCCCCGAAGGCGAGCGTCTGGGGGGTGGGCTTCCTCGTAGCCATGGAGAACCTCCAGGGGGACAGCGCATGACACCGATGCGTTTGTGACCAGCCACTTCCCTGGTGACGCTACTCACCGCAGCGAATCCTGTGCTTGGAGTCACAGAAAATCGGAGGTGACGGTTGTATGTCCGAGTCGGCGATCCTCGTGATCAAGGCGAATCCGGGGGCGGTGAAGCAGGTGCGCGACTTCGTCGCGGTGACGTTCGGGGCATGGAGATTGGACGACTGCGTCGCGCGGACGGTGGTCGGCGAACTGGCGGCGAACGCGATCCGGCACGGGTCGCGGGCGGGCGACCCCGTCGTCGTGCGGGCCTACCGGCGGGACGACGGCGCGGCCGTGGTCGAGGCGTGGGACGTGTCGGACGAACCGCCCGTCGTCCGTCCGGTGGACCTCGCCGCCGAGTCGGGGCGCGGGCTGCTGCTCGTCGAGGCGCTCGTGCGCCGCTGGGGCACCCGTCCGCTGAGCGAGGGCGGGAAGGTCGTGTGGGCCGAACTCGAACCGGTGCCCGCGTGAGCGAGGACGTGCTGCTGCTCTTCCTCCGGCGGCTTTTCCCCGAGTGGACGATCGCACGGGACCGGGACGGCGTGTGGCGCGCGACGGGTCGCGTCCACATCTCGGCGTCCTCCAGTGACGGCCTGCTGGAGATGCTCGCCGTGGCGGAACCTGCCGCGGCGGAACGGGTGACGCGGTTTTTCGGCTCCCCTGGCGCGTTCGAGGATGCGGTCAGGGCTTCCTGACCGCGTTCTGCGGCACGAGCCCGGCGGTGAAGGTCGCCTTGTCGAGCAGGTCCGGGGTGAGGCGGACCCCGGTTAGCCGCTCGGCCAGGGCAAACGTGGCCGCGGTGTGCACGGAGGAGTCGGGCTCGTCCCCGCTCGGCAGGTCGAAGCCCACCTCTGTCATCACTTCCACGAGTTCGTCCGGTGTGGATCCTTCCCGACGGGTCGCGAAGATCGGCTCGAACCGGGTCCGGGGTTCGCCGTCCTCGTACCAGTGAAACCGGTCGACCGCGTTGACGTTGCGGAAGTGGGAGACCAGGCGGGTGCCTCGCGACAGCGGCGCCGCGAGCCGGTCCGTAACACCTAGGCCACCGTGCCGTTCCAAGCCAAGAACCCACTCGTCCTGGTCCCCAGAGACGCCGGTGGCCCCGATCAGGTATCGGCGACCGACGGCGCGGTTTCGCCGGAACTCGGTGAACAATTCCGTGGTCCGCTGGTCCAGGTCCTCATAGCCGGAGAGGTCTCCCAGGGGCTCGGCCTGCAAGCCTTGCAGGAACTGCTGCACGGTGATCCCTCTGACCAGGGTTGCGCAGTACCCCTCGACCAGTTCCCGGTACTCGCTGATCCACTGGTAGTCCGTCGCGGTGGGCGCCATGGTGATCACCGTGGCAGAAGGCGGGCCCGGTGGGGGGCGTGCTATTGCGGACGGGACGTGGCCTGGAGTGGTCAGAGATGAAGGTCGTGTGAGCCGTATACGGCGTCGGCCCCGGGCTCGGCCGCACGATGACCCCCGAGCCGCCCGAGAATCCGACGGGCGAGCAGGTCCGCGCGTGGGCGGAGCCGGCCGAGCCGTCCCAGGACCCGGGGTTCCGCGCGGTCGTGCGGCGGCTGGTGACGGACGAGGCGGCCGAGCGCGGCGAGGGGACCGTGCCGCGGCCCGACCTCGGGGCGCTCGTCCGCGCCGAGGTCGCCCCGGCCCTGGAGGCCGGGACGGACCCGCTGTCGCCCGAGGCCGACGCGGTCGTCGCCGCCCTCACGGCCCACTACGCGCGCCTCCTGGGTCGGCCCGACGGCGTGGAACTCCGCCGTCGACTGCTGGAGCGCCTGGAGACCGCCGGCGACCCGCGCCGCGAGCGCTGCTTCGCGCTCCTCTCCGTGGTCAACGGCTGGTCGCCGCCGGAGAGCCTGGCGGAGGTGTTCGACTGGTCGGTGCGGGCGCTGGGGGCGCGGCTTCCCTAGGCGGAGCCGTCCGGCCGTCCGAGTTTGCGCTCGATCCAGTCGACGCCGAAGGTCACGACGTCGGGGGCCTCGAAGAGGTGGCTGGTCGCGGCGCCGACTCGGCCGTGGCGTCCGTGCCCGGCGGCGATCATGTCGCGGGCGATGGCCTCGAAGGGGTCCGTCCCCTCGGGCACGACCGGGGTGTAGTCGAAGGCGCCGTTCTCGGAGTCGATGTCGTGGAAGCGCCGCCAGACGCGCTCGCCGTCCACGGTGATCGGCTGCTCGTAGTCGACGAACCGCTTCCCCGGCGCGTCGGCGAGGGCCTCCGCGTGGTGCAGGAGCGTCAGGGTGTCGAGCGGTGCGCCCAGCAGCAGCACCCGGCCGCCCCGGGCGGCGAGGCGGGCCAGCGGGCTGCCGGGGCCGTGCGGGTCGTCCCACGGGTGGTCGTCCATCAGGGCGTGGGCCGCCGGGCCGAGCGCGGCGAAGCCGGCGTCGGGGTGACGGCTGCGGACCGCGCCCGGCCAGCGGCGCAGTGCCTCGACGAGGCGGCCGTTGTGGTGGTCGGCCTCGCTGACCCGCGGGTCGTAGGCGGGGTGCTCGGCGCGCACGGCCGCCTGCCACTCCGCGGGCCAGTCGGTGAACTCGTAGGGCGGGGCGTCGTTCCAGCCGCAGGTGACCATCAGCGTGCCCGCCGCGCCGACCGCGTCCCGCAGCGCGTTGATGACCGTCGGGGGGCCGCCCGCGACGTACCCCAAGGCCGACATCCGGGTGTGGAACATGACGATGTCGCCTTCGGCCAGGCCCAACGCGCGCAGATCGCGGACGAGTCCGCTGCGGGTGACCGGGCCGCCGGAGCGCTCGAGGAGCTCATGCTCGTCCATGATCGGAAAATATGCGCGGCGTACGCGGCCGGCCAACCGGTTTTCGGCGCGGTCAGAGGCGGCCGAGGGCTCGGGCGAGGGCGGTCGCGGTTTCGGCGATGGCCTTGTCGTCGTGCGGGGTGTCGTCGGTGGTGCGGTTCGTGAGGACGGCCAGGACCATCGGCTCCTCCGTTCCGGGCGACCACACGAGCGCGATGTCGCCCGCCGTCCCGTGGTTGGACGCGCCGCCGGTGCCGGTCTTGTCGCCGACCGTCCAGTCCGAGGGCAGCCCGGCCTTGATGCGGTCGGCGCCGGTGAGGCTCGCCTTCAGCCAGCCGACGAGCCGCGCCCGGTCGCTCGGGTGCAGGGCGTTGCCGGTGGTGAGGCCGGTGAAGGTGCGGGCGGCGGCCGCGGGGGTGGTCGTGTCGCGGACCTGGCCGGGCTCCCACTCGGTCAGGTGCGGCTCGGGACGGTCGAGGCGGCTCACCCGGTCGCCGTTGGTGCGGAAGAACCGCGTCAGGCCGGACGGTCCGCCGATCTGGTCCAGCAGCTTGTTGCCCGCGAAGCCGTCGGACTTGGTGATCCCCGCGCGGCACAGCTGCGCGGGCGTCATGCCGGTGTCGGTGTACTCGGTGGTTTCCGGCGAGTTCCCGGTGAGCCCGGTCATGTCGCCGGGCGTCCAGCGGACCACCTTGTCCATGAGCCCGGGGCTGTCGGTGCGCGCCTTGTGCAGGACGGCGGAGCACGCGAACACCTTGAACATCGAGTTGAACGGGAAGCGCTCGCCGGCGCGGTAGCCGACGGCCTTGCCGGTGGCGAGGTCGATGCCCGCCGCGCCGATGCGCACGCCGCGGGACTTCTCGATCTCCGCCAGCGTCTCGTCCAGGGCGGTTTTCGGGGCGATCTTGCCGGTTTCAGCCACCGGGATCGCGACGCGGGGCTCGGTCGGGGCGGCCCCGCAGGCCGCGCCGCCGAGCAGCGCGCCGGTGGTCAGTGCCGCGGCGCCCAGCCGGAGAAAGGGTCGGGTCATGCGGGCTAGAAGATCACCGACCGTTCGAGCGTGTCCAATATTGATATTGCTCAGCACTCGATATGGGAAGGCATATGGTCGCTCGTCGCGAGGGACGCGGCGGCGCGGACGAGCGCGGCGACGGCCCTCGAACGGGACTGCCGCGGCCACGCGATGACGAGCACCGCGGGAGGCGCGTCGGGGACGGGACGGTAGGCGACGCCGGGGCGCGGGTACCGGGCGGCGACGGACGCGGGCAGCAGCGTGACGACCTCGCCGAGTTCGACGAGCTTCAGCAGGTGGGGCAGGTCGCGGACGCCGTGCCGCTCGACGATGCCGTCGAGGAAGCGGCGCAGCCCGTCCGGACGGGACGGCTCGACGCCGGGCAGGGCGAGGTCGGCGAGGGCGGTCCGGTCGCGCGCGGCGAGGGGGTGCGCGGCCGGGAGGGCGGCCACGCGGGGCTCGGCGGACACCGGTTCGGTGTCGAGCCCGGTGCGGTCGAACGGCTCGCCGATCAGGGCCGCGTCGGCCTCGCCGGTGTGCAGCAGCCGCGTCTGGTCGCCCCAGCCGCACAGGCGGACGGCGACCGGGAGGGCGTCCGGTTCCGTCGCGTACTTCTCCAGGAGGGTCTCCAGGAGGCCCGCGTCGCCGTCGGGTTTGGCGGCGAGGACGAGTTCGGGGGCGGCGGCGCGCCGCGCCCGGCGCCCGGCCGCGTCCAGGGCGTCGAGGGCGGCGCGGGCCTCGGCGAGCAGGACGGTCCCCGCCGGGGTGAGCGCGACGTGGTGCGTCGACCGCTCGAAGAGGGCGACGCCCAGTTCCCTCTCGAGTGCGCGGATCGCCCGGGAGAGGGGCGGGGAGGAGATGCCGAGGCGTTCGGCGGCGCGGGTGAAGTTGAGTTCTTCGGCGACGGCGACGAAGTAGCGCAGCGGCCTGGACTCCACGGACGTCCTCCGATCGGTATTGCCCTCAGGGTAATGCGCGCGTCCGAAGCGATCCTTCAGCCGCGCCGCGCGGGCGGGCATCGTCGGAGGCGCCCGGTTCCGGGCGCTCCCCTTCCGAACTGGAGATCCCATGATCGTCGTCACCGCCCCCACCGGCCGGATCGGCCGCCTGCTCCTGGACCTCCTGCTGGACGCCGGGGAGGACGTCCGCGTGATCGTGCGGGATCCCGCGCGGCTGCCCGAAGCGGTGCGCGGGCGCGTCGAGACCGTGCGGGGATCGCACGCCGACGCCGAGGTCGTCTCGCGGGCGTTCGCGGGCGCCGACCGCGTGTTCTGGCTCGTCCCCCCGGACTTCTCCGTCGCGGACGTCCGGCGGTACTACGCGGACTTCACCGCCGCCGCGTGCGACGCGATCGAGCGGCGGGGCGTCGAGCGGGTCGTCGCGGTGTCGAGCCTGGGCCGCGGCTTCCCCGGCCCCACGGGGCACCTCGCGGCGGCGCACGCGATGGAGGGCATGCTGGAGAGCACCGGCGCCGGCTTCCGGGCGCTCCGGATGCCGTTCTTCATGGAGAACCTGCTCGGCCAGACCGCCTCGATCGGGGCGGGCGAGTTCCGCCTCACCTCCGGCGCGGACCGGACGCTCGCCCTGTGCGCCGTCCGCGACATCGCCGCCGCCGCGGCCGAGCTGCTGCTCGACGGCACGTGGGACGGGCGGGACGGCGTCCCGGTGCTCGCGCCCGGCGACCTCACCCCCGTGGACATGGCGCGCACGATGGCGGAGGTGCTGGGACGTCCCGTCCGGTACGTGGAGACGGGGCTCGCCGAGTACAGGGCCGCGCTGCTGCGGAACGGGGCGGCCGAGGGCACCGCGCAGGCCGTGATCGACATGGCGGACGCGCAGAACCGGGGCATCTACGACGTGGGGCCGGACGTCAAGCGGTCGCCGACCGGGTTCCGCGAGTGGTGCGAGGACGTCCTGCGACCGGCCGTCGCGGCCTGACCCGAGCCGCCCGGCAGGCGGGACCGGGCGATCTTGCGGAAGTCGGCGACGAGGGGGTTGCGGTCGCCGGCGCGGGCGGCCAGGGCGACGTGGCCCGGGGCGAGGCCCTCGATGGGGACCGTGGTGAGGTCGGGGCGGAGGGCGTGGTGGCGCGGGCGGGGCATGATGGCGACGGCCTCGCCGGCGGCGACGAACTCGAACTTGTCCTCGATGGCCTCCATGAGGGGGCCGTCCGGGGCGGGGCGCCCGTCGGGGCGGGGGTTGAGCCGCCAGAACGCCTCCCAGTCCGGGTCGGGATCGGGCACCCGCGGCATGGGCTCGTCGGCGATGTCGTCGAGGGTGACCGACTCCTTCCCGGCGAGGCGGTGGTCGAGGGGGACGACCAGGACGCGCGGCTCGTCGTAGAGGACGGTGACGTGCAGCCCGTCCGTCGGGAACGGGAGGCAGGCGACCACCGCGTCGACGCGGTGGTCGAGCAGGGCGGAGCGGGGCTCGTTCCACGCGACGTGGACGGTGCGGACGTCGGCGTCCGGGTGCCGGCGGCGCAGTTCGCGGACGGCCGGGGTGACGATGACGCTCGTGTAGCCGATGGTGATCCGGGACGGCTCGGCGGCGGCGCGGGTCGCGGCGGCGGCCTGCTCGGCCGAGCGCAGCAGGGCCCGGGCGCGGGGCAGGAAGACCTCGCCCGCCTCCGTGAGCCGGGTGCCCTGGGGCGTGCGGTCCAGCAGCCGGGCGCCGAGCCGCCGTTCGAGGGCGCGCACCTGGCGGCTGAGGGACGGCTGCGTGATGTGCAGGGCCTCGGCGGCGCGGCCGAAGTGGCGGTGCTCGGCGACGGCCGTGAAGTAGCGGACGAGACGGAGGTCCAGGTCGGCCATACCGGCAGCCTAGCCAGGAGTGATGCCTGAAACGTATTGCGCCTTGCGGAAGAGGCGTTGGACGCGGGCCGCCCGCGCTTCCGACGATGGGCGCACCGATTCCCATCGAAGGAGTGGATCATGCGCGTGTTCGTCACCGGCGCGACCGGCTTCGTCGGTTCCGCCGTCGTCCGCGAACTCATCGGGGCCGGGCACCGGGTCGTCGGCCTCGCCCGTTCGGACGCGGCCGCCGCGAAACTGGAGGAGGCGGGCGCCGAGGTGCACCGGGGCTCGCTGGACGACCCGGAGGGGCTCGCCGCGGCGGCGCGGGCGGCCGACGGCGTCGCCCACCTGGCGTTCCGGCACGACGACTTCACGGACCTGGGTTCGGCGGGCGCGCTCGACCTGCGCGCCGTCGAGGCGATCGGGGCCGCGCTGGAGGGCTCCGGGAAGCCGTTCGCGGTCACGTCGGGAATGGTGGCGAAAGCCCCGGGGCAGATTCTGACGGAAGAGGACGAGGCGGACCCCGACGGACCGATGTCGCACCGGGCGCCGACGGAGGCGGCGACGCTCGCGCTGGCCGACCGGGGGGTGCGGTCGTCGATCGTCCGGCTGCCGCCGTCCGTGCACGGGCACGGCGACCGGGCGTTCGTCCCGGCGCTGATCGCCTGCGCGCGGGAGCGGGGCGTCGCGGGCCACGTGGGGGACGGGGCGAACCGCTGGCCGTCCGTCCACCGGCTGGACGCGGCGCGGCTGTTCCGGCTGGCGCTCGAGGGCGCGGCGCCGGGCACGCGGCTGCACGCGGCGGACGACGAGGGGGTGCCGCTGCGCGACATCGCGTCCGTCATCGGGCGCCGCCTGGACGTGCCGGTCGTCGGGGTCCCGCGCGGGGAGGCGGCGGCGCACTTCGGCTGGATCGGCTTCATGGCGTCGCTCGACCTTCCGGCGTCGAGCGCGCTGACCCGCGAGCGGCTTGGCTGGAAGCCCGAGGAGGTCTCGCTGCTCGCCGACCTGGAGGACGGCCACTACTTCGGCTGACGGCCGGGCCTCCCGCACGGGCGACTTCCTGCGCATCACGGGCAGGCGCGGGCGCCCGGTAGTGTTCAGGGCATGCCCCCGGTCGCCTCCGACGCCACCCGTGAGCGCATCATCGACGCCGCCGAAGAGTGCTTCGGCCGGTTCGGAGTGGCGAAAACCACGGTCGAGGACATCGCGGCCGCGGCGAAGCTGTCCCGGGCGACGGTCTACCGGGCCGTCACCGGGGGACGCGACGAACTGATCCTCGCCGTCGTCGTGCGCGACCTCCTGCGCTTCCTCGACTACCTCACCGAGCGGCTCCGCAAGGAGCGGTCGGTCCCGGAGGCGATCGTCGAGGGCACGCTGGACGCGGTCGAGTACGTCCGCGGCGCGCCGACGATCGCGCACTTCCTCGTGCCGGAGGCGGCGGGGCACATGCAGGCGGCCGTGGCGGGGGCGGCCGAGCACGTCCTCGACCTGTGCTGCGAGTACGTCCGGCCCCACTTCGAGCGCGCGCAGCGGCAGCGGACGCTCAGGCCGGACATCGAGGTGGAGGGCACGGTGGAGTTCCTCTTCCGGATCATCACCTCGCTGATCGTGATGGACCGCGACCGGGACGCCGACGGGCTGCGCCGCTTCCTGCGCACCTACGTCGTGCCCGCCATCGCGGCGGAAAGGGCATGACATGACGGACATCGCGCACGGCACGCGGGGAGGTTCGGCGGTCCGGCCGAGCCCGGTGTTCCTGCTGATCGTGGCGGCGACCGCCCTGGCGGGGCTGGTGACGTGGCGGTACGGGCAGATCACCGAACAGCCGGCCCGGATCGCGCTGTTCGTGTTCGTGCTGGCCGGGTGGATCCTGTCGCTGTGCCTGCACGAGTTCGGGCACGCCTACACGGCGTTCCGCTCGGGCGACCACAGCGTCGCCACCAAGGGCTACCTGACGCTCAACCCGTTCAAGTACGCCGACATGGTGCTGAGCTTCGCGATCCCGGTGCTGTTCATCCTGCTCGGCGGCATCGGCCTGCCGGGCGGCGCGGTGTGGATCGACCGGCACTCGATCCGCGGGAAGATCCGGCACAGCCTCATCTCGGCGGCGGGCCCGCTGTCGAACATCCTGTTCGCCGTCGTCCTGGCCGTCCTGCTCAACACCCTCGCCGACGACTCCCACAGCGTCTTCTGGGTGGGCGTGGCGTTCCTGGCGTTCCTCCAGGTGACGGCCGCGATCCTGAACCTGCTGCCGATCCCGGGCCTGGACGGCTTCGGGATCATCGAGCCGTACCTGCCGCGGAGCTGGGTGCGGCAGGCGAGCCAGTACGCGGGGTACGCGTTCCTGGTGCTGGTCGCGCTGCTGTGGCTCGGCCCCATCAACGAGGGCTTCTTCAACCTCGTCTACTCCATCACCGACGCGATCGGCCTGGAGGAGCTCCAGATCGCGATCGGCCACGCCCTGTTCCAGTTCTGGCAGGACTGACCCGGGGCCTCAGCCCGCGAGGTGGCGGACGATCCGGGCGAGCTGCTCGGCGTAGCGCTCGCGGAACGCGGGCGACGCGGGGTCCTCGCCGAGGACGTCCCGGACGACGGTCGGCCGGGTGATCGGCAGTGACACCAGCGCGTGCAGCGCGAGCATGACGTAGCCGGGGTCGAGGTCGCCGGCGATCTCGCCGGCGGCCTTGCGGCGCGCCATGTCCGACAGGTCCTCGGGCGGGTGGGACGGGCCCTCCCCGGGGTCCTCGGTGAGGCCGCGCCACGCTTCGAGCCGCGAGCCGCGCGGGTCGTCCAGCGCGTTGCGCAGGTACCGGACGACGAGGTCGTGCAGCGGCACGCCGGGGTCGTTGAACTCGGCCTCCCGCTCCAGCCAGCGGCGGCCGAGCTCGCGGTACAGGCCCGCCTTGCCGCCGAAGTGGTAGCTGATCAGCTGCTTGTTGACGCCGGCCCGGTCGGCGATGTCCTGCACGCGGGCGCCCGCGTACCCCTTGGCGGCGAACTCGTCCAGCGCCGCCTCCAGCAGGAGCCTGCGCGTGCGCTCGGCGTCGAGCCTGCGCTCGTCCGGTTCCGGCGCCCGCCGCGCCCGTGCCCTGCGTTCCGTCACGCGGCCATCGTAGCCGCGCGCCCACCGCTTCATCCATTCGGTTGACAAGTTCATCCACTTGGATGAACCTGGTGCGGTTCCCCACGGAAAGCGAGAACCGCCATGTTCCTCGTCACCGGTGCCACCGGTAACGTCGGCCGCCACGTGGTCGGCGAGCTGCTCTGCGCGGGCGCGAAGATCCGCGCGCTCACCCGCGACCCGGCGACCGCGCGGCTGCCCACCGAGGTCGAGGTCGCCCGCACCGCCGACATGCCGCTGGACGGCGTCACGGCGATCTTCATCAACCCCGCGGCGTTCCGGGACGGCCTCGGCGACCTGCTCCCCCGCGCCGCCGGGCACGGCGTCCGCCGCGCCGTCCTGCTGTCGTCGGCCGCCGCGCTCGACCCCGACCCGGCCAACGACCTCGCCGCCCACCACCTCGCGTTCGAGGCCGCGATCGAGGACTCGGGGCTCGAGTGGACGTTCGTGCGCCCCGGCGAGTTCGCGTCCAACGCGCTGGGCTGGCGGGACGCGATCCGCGCCGGGCGCCCGGTGCGGGCGCCGTACGCGGCGGGCCGGTCGGCGCCGGTCCACGAGCGCGACGTCGCCGCCGTCGCGGGCCGCGCCCTGCTCACCGACGCGCTGCTCGGCGCGCGTCCGGTGCTGAGCGGCCCCGAGGCGCTGACGGACCCGGAGAAGGTCCGCGCCATCGCCGAGGCGACCGGCCTCCCGGCGGTCTTCGAGGAGATCACCCCGGAGGAGGCGCGCGAGGAGATGTCGGCGCTGCCCTACATGCGGGAGGGCCTGGTGGACGTCCTGCTCCGCCTGCGCGCGGGCTCCGTGGACGCCCCCGCGGAGCCGACCGGCGAGGTCGAGCGCATCACCGGACGTCCGGCGCGCACGTTCGCCGACTGGGCCGCCGACCACGCCGACGACTTCCGCTGACGGCCGGACGGCCGGGCCGCCGCGCCCCCGAGGGCGGCGGCCCGGCCCGGAGGGCCCGCGCTAGCGGGCGGGCTCGTCGAACGACCGCATCTCGGCGCGGGCCCACTCGAACCAGTCGCGGCGCATCGCGAGGGACCGCCTGCCGTACTCGATGACGAGCCGCCCGTAGCGCGAGAGGTCGTCGTCGTCCCAGTCGACCTTCCCGTCGAGGGCGGCGAGTTCGTCCAGGGCGCCGTCGAGCCGGTCGGTCTCGGCCCGCATGTACTCCTGCGCCTCCTGCGGGGTGGCGCTGCCGAGCAGGAAGACGCGCAGCAGCGTCTCGTCGCGCATCGGCTTCTTGGGCTCGGCCTCCACGAGCCAGCGGTGCAGCTCGGCCCGCCCCGCGTCGGTGATCGCGTACTCCTTGCGGCCGCGCGGCCCCTCGACCGCCGCGTCGATGAGCCCCGCGTCGGCGAGCTTCCCGAGTTCGCCGTAGACCTGGCTCTGCGTGGCCGGCCACACGTTCGCGAGCGAGATCTCGAACATCTTCAGCAGGTCGTAGCCGCTGGCCCCGTCCAGTTCGGCGATCAGTCCCAGCACGGCGTGTCGCAGGCTCATGGCGTCCACCCTACCTTCCCGTCTTGACATGTCATAACTGGAATGTCTACGTTCGACCTGTCAATAGTGGAATGTGCTCCCCCGAGGCGACCCCGGACCGCGCCGGAGCCGTCCGACGAAAGGCAGGCCCCACCATGACCCAGGACACCGGCACGACCCAGGACACCGGCACGACCCGGGACACCGGCATGTGGCTCGACGGGCATCTCGCCCCCGTCCCGGACGAGATCGAGGCGACCGACCTCCCCGTCACGGGCACCCTCCCGCCCGACCTGACCGGCCGCTACTTCCGCAACGGCCCCAACCCGCCGCCGGGGCGGCCGAGCGGCCACTGGTTCACCGGCCCGGGGATGCTGCACGGCGTCCGGCTCCGCGCGGGCCGCGCCGAGTGGTACCGCAACCGCTGGGTGCGGACCCGGGAGTTCACCGAGGACGCCCCGTACGTGCACAAGGACGGGACGCTCGACCTCGCCGCCGTCCCCGCCAACACCCACGTCGTCCGGCACGCCGGCGAGATCCTCGCGCTGGTGGAGGCCGGGCTCCCGCACGCGGTGACCCCCGACCTCGAGACGCTCGGCCCCCGCGACTTCGGCGGGCGCCTCACCACCGCGATGACCGCGCACCCCAAGCAGGACCCGGCGACCGGCGAGCTGCTGTTCTTCGGCTACGGCTTCCTCCCGCCGTACCTCACCTACCACCGCCTCGCCGCGGACGGACGGCTCGTGGAGAGCCGCGAGATCGACGTGCCCGCGGGGACGATGATGCACGACTTCGCCGTCACCGAGAACCACGTCGTCTGGCTCGACCTGCCCGTCGTGTTCGACCTCGACCTGGCGATGGCCGGGCGGCCCATGCCGTACCGCTGGGACGACGGGTACCGGGCGCGGCTCGGCGTCATGCGCCGGGACTCCGCCGGGGACGTCCGATGGTTCGACATCGACCCGTGCTACGTCTTCCACGTCGGGAACGCGCACGAGGACGCGGCGGGCCGGATCGTCCTCGACGCCGTGCGGTACGCCCCCGGCGGGTTCACCGCCCTGTGGGAGCGGATCGGCGGCTCCGCCGACCCGGTCCGCGCGGCGGCGCTGTTCGACAGCGCCCGCCTGCACCGCTGGACGCTCGACCCCGCGACCGGACGCGTCGCCGAGGAGCGGCTCGACGACCGGGCCGTCGAGTTCCCCACCCACGACGAAACCCGGACGGGCCTGCCGAACCGGTACCTCTACACCGTGGCCGACAACGCCATCGTGAAGTACGACGTGCGGGACGGTTCGTCGACCGCGCACGAGTTCGACGGCGACGTGCACGTCGGCGAGGCCGTGTTCGTCCCGGCCGAGGGCGCGCGCGCAGAGGACGAGGGCTGGCTGCTGTCGATCGTCTCCGGCGCGTCCGCCACGGACCTCCTCGTCCTGGACGCGACGGACGTCACCCGGGCCGTCGCGTCCGTCCGGCTGCCCCGCCGGGTCCCGGCCGGGTTCCACGGGAACTGGTTCCCCGACGCCTGACGCCTCGCGGGGGCGGGGTCAGGCGATCTCGACGAAGCCGAGCCGGTGGTACAGGAGGCGGGCGCGGCGGTTGCGGCGGGTCACGGCGAGGGTGAGGGTGCCGTGGCCCCGCTCCGCGACGGCGTGCATGACCGCGAGGACCAGCTCGCGGCCGAGCCCGCGGCCGGTGTGGGACGGCGCCGTGAACAGGAACGCGAGCAGCGGCTCGTCCCGGTAGACGGTCACGAGGGCCGCGGCGACGGGACGTCCGTCCGGTTCGGCGACGAACGACGCGCCCGGCAGGAACGTGCCGTACTCGCCGGCCAGCGTCCGCCGCAGTTCCCGCAGGGCGCCGTCGGGGCCGCCCACGTCGCCCTCGTCGGGGGTGCCGCGGTAGGCGTCCCACATGAGGGCGGCGAGGACGGGCAGGTCCGCGTCGGCGAACGGGCGGAACCCCTCCGGAGGCGGCGGCACCGGGCGCAGCGCGGCCCGCCAGCCGCTGCGCACCGGTGCGAAACCGCCGTCCATGGTCACCGCTTGTAGCGCTTGGCGTGCAGCATGTTGATGAGGCCGAGGACGCGCGCCATCTCCTTCTCGGAGCGGCCGAACGACGTCAGGTTCATGGTCGCGAACCGCTGCCGGGTGATCGCCTTCGGCCGGGCGAACTCGCGCAGCCCGTCCGCGCCGTGGATGCGGCCGAAGCCGGACTCCCCGACGCCGCCGAACGGCAGCGCGGCGACCTGCGCGAACGCGGCGAACGCGTTGATGGACGTCATGCCGGACCGCATCGCGCGGGCCGCCTCCATCGCGCGCGACTTGCTGCCGGAGAAGATCGTCCCGGCGAGCCCGTAGCTGGTGCGGTTCGCCTTCTCGACGGCCTCGTCCAGCGACGCGACCCGGTGCACGGTGATCGTCGGGCCGAACGTCTCCTCGCAGACGGCGGCGGAGTCGTCCGGGACGTCGGTGAGGACGACCGGCTCCACGTACGGCTTGCGGACGGACTCGGGCCCGCCGACGACGGCCTTGCCGCCCTTGTCGAGGGCGTCCTTGATGTGCCGCTCGATGATGTCGAGCTGGCCGGGCATCGTGATCGGGCCGTAGGCGGCCTCGCGGTCGAAGCCGGGGCGCAGCTCGCGGGCCTTCTCGGTGAGCTTGCCGAGGAACGCGTCGTAGGCGCGGTCGACGACGTAGACCCGCTCGACGCCGATGCACGTCTGCCCGGCGTTCGACATCGCGCCCCACAGCGCGGCGTCCGCGGCGGCGTCGAGGTCGGCGTCGCCGTCCACGATGCAGGCGTCCTTGCCGCCGCACTCGGCGACGATCGGGGTGAGGTTCTCGGCGCAGGCCGCCATCACCTTGCGGGCGGTGGGCGCGGAGCCGGTGAAGGCGAGCTTGCCGATGTGCGGGGACGACGCGAGCGCGGCGCCCGTCGCGCCGTACCCGGTCACGACCTGGAGGACCGGATGCTCGGGGACGACCCCGGCGACCAGCTCGGCGAGGTACGTCCCGACGCCCGGGGTGAACTCGGACGGCTTGAACACGACGGCGTTCCCGGCGGCGAGCGCGTACGCGATCGAGCCGATCGGGGTGAAGATCGGGTAGTTCCAGGGGCCGATGACGCCGACGACGCCGAGCGGCTGGTACTCCAGCGTGCACTTCTGGTTGATCGCGATCATGCCGGGGAAGACGGTGCGCGGCCCGAGCACCTTCTGCGCGTTGCGGGCCGCCCAGTCCAGGTGCGAGATCGCCATGATGGTCTCGAGCTGCGCGTCGGCGACCGGCTTGCCGGTCTCCTGGTGGATGACCTCCGCCATCCGGTTGAGGTTGCGCGCGAGGGACCCCTTGATGTTGAGCAGCCGCAGCCGGCGCTCGCGCCAGCCCAGCTCGCCCCACCAGCGCGACGCCTCCCGGGCCCGGTCGATCGCGGCGGCGACGTCCGCCCCGTCGTGGACGGGGTGTTCGGCGACGACCTCGCCGGTGGCCGGGTTCAGCGACGCGAACGTCTTCTCGGTGCTCTCCGTGGCCACGGACATGGGAACCTCCCGGGAGGCAGTAAGTGCTCGCTTGCATGCGTAGTACTCGTTAGTAAAGCACCTTATGCCGCGTCTCCACGAGTCCTACCCCCCGCGGATAAGCCGTCCGAGCCGTCTAAGGCGGTCCTGAGGCCCTGGGATAAGCCTTCGTCCCGATGCGGCGGCCCCCGCCTTAGGACGAACCTCGTAGATGTCGGGCCGCGAGGGCCCGGCGGAACACGAGGAGAACGACATGATCCGTCCGGAAATCACCCGGGACTTCATCGACGACCGCGTCCTGCAGCGCCGGCGCGAGGCCCGCCGGGCCCGCCGCGTCCGGCTCGCGAAGGCCCTGAAGCGTTGACCGCCGCGGGTTGTACGCGCACGGCGCGCGTCCCGCACAGAACGCCCCCGTCCGGACGGACGGGGGCGTTCCTCGTTCCGGACGGGCGCCTCAGCCGACCGCCGCGGGCTCCAGCGGCGCCTTCCCGCGGATCAGGTCGGCCGCGCGCTCGGCGATCGCGACCGTCGGGGCGCCGGTGCCGCCGCGCGGGACGGACGGCATGACGGACGCGTCGACGACCCGCAGGCCCTCGACCCCCCGCACGCGCAGCTCGCCGTCCACGACCGCGCCCATCGCGCACGTGCTCGTCGGATGGAACAGCGTCGCGCACTCGCGGCGGACGAACGCGGCGATCGCCGCGTCGTCCGACACCTGCTCGCCGGGGGCGAACTCGCCGCCGAGCAGCGACGCGAGCGGGCCGGTGTCGGCGATCGCGCGGGCCTGCTTCACCCCCGCGACCAGAATGGCGAGGTCGGCGTCGTCCGCGAGGTACGCGGGGTCGATCAGCGGCTTGGCGTGCGGGCTCGCCGAGCGCAGCGCGAGCGTCCCCCGGCTGCGGACCGCGACCGCGCCGACCAGCACCGACAGCAGCCGCTGCGACGGCTCGACGAGCCCCTGGCCGATGAACGGGGTCGGCAGCACGTGGTACTGCAGGTCCGGCGCGGGAAGCCCCTCGGACGTCCGGACGAACCCGCCCGCCTCCGCGACGTTCGACGCGTACGGGCCGCGCCCCAGGGCGGAGTACAGCGCGAACGCGCGGGCGTTCGTCTGCTCCCACAGGTTCTTGGTCCGGGGCGTGGCGAACATGACGTTCACGAACGGGTGGTCTTGCAGGTTCCGGCCGACGGGCGCGTCGACGAGCACCCTGATGCCGTGCTCGCGGAGATGGTCGGCCGGCCCGATCCCCGACAGCATGAGGAGCTGCGGGCTGCTCACCGCCCCGCCCGACAGCACCACCTCCCGGTCGGCGCGTGCCGTCAGCGACTCCCCGCGCGCCTCGTACGTCACGCCCGCCGCCCGCCCGTCCTCCACCAGGACGCGCGTCGCGAGCGCGTCGGTGAGGACGGTCAGGTTCGGGCGGTGCTCGACCGGGTGCAGGTAGCCGTCGGCCGCCGACCAGCGGCGCCCGCGCTTCTGCGTGACCTGGTAGAAGCCCACGCCGTCCTGGGCGGGGCCGTTGAAGTCGGGGTTGGCGGCGAGCCCGTGCGCCTTCGCCGACTTCACCCACGCCTGCGTGAGCGGGTGCTTGAAGCGCGGGTCCTCGACGCGGAGCGGGCCGCCGACGCCGTGGTACGGGGTCTCGCCGCGCTGCTGGTCCTCGGCCCGGCGGAAGTACGGCAGGAGGTCCGCGTAGCCCCAGCCGGCGCAGCCGTGCTCGTCCCGCCAGGCGTCGTAGTCGGCCGGGGCGCCCCGCGTGTAGACCATCGCGTCGGTGGACGAGCTGCCGCCGAGCGTCCGCCCCCGCGGCCAGGACACGCCGCGGCCCGCGGCGTGCTCCTGCGGGACGGTCGCGTGGTCCCAGTCGTACGGGCCCTTGGCCAGCGACGCGACGGCCGCCGGGACATGGATCTCGGGGGCGTCGTCGGGCGGGCCCGCCTCCAGCAGCAGCACCGTGACGGACGGGTCCTCGGTCAGCCGGGCGGCGAGCACGCACCCCGCGCTGCCCGCTCCCACGATGATGTAGTCGAACACGGCGCACCTGCCTCCCGCGGGCGGACGACCCCACCCCCCGGCACCTGACGGACGATGTCGTCGCACACTACCGAACGCCCTTCGGCGCGGAGCCCGGCGCTAGGGTGGCCGGCATGGCGAAGAACAGGGAGAACCCCGTCGTCCTGTCCCGGATCTACACCCGGACAGGCGACGACGGGACGACCGCGCTGGGCGACGCGTCCCGCACCCCCAAGACCGACCCGCGCCTGGCCGCCTACGCCGACGTCGAGGAGGCCAACGCCGCGATCGGCGCCGCGCTCGCCCTCGGCTCCCTCCCCGAGGACGTCGCCGCGCTCCTCGTCCGCGTGCAGAACGACATGTTCGACGTCGGCGCGGACCTGTGCGCCCCGGTCGTCCCCGACCCGGAGTACCCGCCGCTGCGCATCGACGCGTCCTACATCGAGCAGCTCGAAGCGGCCTGCGACGAGCAGAACGAGAAGCTGAAGCCGCTCCGCAGCTTCATCCTCCCCGGCGGGACGCCCGGCGCCGCGCTGCTGCACGTCGCGCGGACGGTCGCCCGGCGCGCCGAACGCTCCGCGTGGGCGGCCGTCGAGGCGCACGGCGCCGCCGCCCCGGACGACCCCGAGGCCGCGGCGGGCGGCGTCAACCCGCTGGCCGTGAAGTACCTGAACCGCCTGTCGGACCTGCTGTTCATCCTCTGCCGGGTCGCGAACCTCGACCACGGCGACGTCCTGTGGAAGCCCGGCGGCGAACGCTAGGACGACCGGGCATGCGAACGGGGCGGGGCCGATCGTCGGCCCCGCCCCGTTCCTTGCCGAACGTCCGGTCGGCGGGTCAGCGCAGCAGGCGGCCGCCGCTCCACAGCGAAGCCGCCTGGCCCGGCGCCGCCGGCAGCAGCCGGGCGTCGCCGTTCACCGCGACCGTGCTGGCCGCGAGGAGCTGCGTCACGTGCGCCACGCCGTCGACGTTCGTGTCCAGCAGCTTCATGTTCACGTTCTTCATCCGGTCGCACTTCTCGTGGTAGCACGGGTCGTAGGTCTTGCCCGCGCGCCCCCCGTACGCCTTCGCCTCCGCGGCCGTCTTCACGCCGTCCGCGCCGGTCGCGATCCCGCCCGCCGGGATGCCGTGCTCGATGAACGGGCCGTAGTCGGAGCGGCCGTTGAAGACGCTCTCGGCCGTCGCCAGCTTGCGGCCCTTGTAGTACTCGCGGAACATCCGCTCGATCGCCGCCGACCCGGCCGGCGGGACGGTGCCCTGGGCGAGCGAGTGGTCGCCGTCGTACACGCCGCGGATGCCGTTCACCGAGCCGAGCATGTCGAAGTTGAGGTTCGCGGCGATGTGCCGCCGGTCGGACGGGTCCATCTTCTCGACGTAGTGGGTCGACCCGCGCAGGCCCTCCTCCTCGGCGCCCCACCAGGCGAACCGCACCCGGTTCCGCAGGCCCTTCTCGCCGAGCGCGCCGATCTCCTCGGCGACCGCGAGCACCGCCGCCGAACCCGTCCCGTTGTCGTTGATGCCCGCGCCGTCCGGCACGCTGTCCAGGTGCGCGCCCACGACGACCACGTTGTCCTCGCGGCCCCGCTTCGTGTCGGCGACGACGTTGCTGGACGACCGCTTCCCGTGCTCGGTGTCCGTCTTCACCCGCAGCGTCAGCCCGCCCTTCGCCGCGGCCTTCGCGAGCGCCGCGCCGATCTCGTGGCTCGTGGACAGCACCGGCAGCTTCGCCGGCTTCGACACCGTCCCGTTGATGGGGCCCTTCTCATCGGGCCTGTTGTAGATGACGGCCGCGGCCGCACCCGCGCTCCGCGCCCGCTCCGCCTTCGTCTCGAACGAGCACTTCCCGCGCTGCATGAGCGCGATCGCACCCTTCTCGAACCCCTTGAAGTCCTTCTTCTCGCACCCGCTGGTGCCCTCTTCGCCCTTCGCCGGGACGTCCACGGCGATCACGCGGGCGGTGACGTCACCGGACCCCGAGTACATCATCGAGGCGAACTCCACGCCCGCCTTGTACGCCTTCTTCTTGCTCTTGCCGCCCGTCCGGGCCATCACCGGCTCCGAACGCTGCTCCCAGTACGGGTAGGTGAACTTCTGCACGGTCGGCGAGAAGCCCGCCTTGCGCAGCCGCCCGACGACGTACTTCACCGACAGGTCGTACCCGGACGTGCCGGCCGCGCGGCTGCCGCCGTTGTAGTCGGCGATCTCCTGGAACGCCTCCAGGTGGCGCCGCACGTCCTCGACCGTCACCAGCTCGGCGAGGTCGGGGCGGGCCGGCGCCGCGCCCGCGGGCGGGACCGCGGACAACGCCAGGAGGGACACGGTCGCGGCGGGCAACAGCACGGCCGACCCACTGAGCAGCTTGCGCACTTGGACTCCTGCGAACGGGAAGAGACAGCTGACCAGCAGCGATCATCTCCGCACGCTCCGTGACCGGCAAGCCGCCCGGCCGGACGCGGGGAGAACCGATACCGCGCCCTTACCCGCCCGTGCCGAACGGCTACTCCGGGACGTGCAGGTCCACCGGGAAGCCGGGGGGCGCCGCCTCCAGCCACGCCAGGAAGCCGGTCAGCGCCGACGCGCCCATCGCGAGCTCGACCCGCAGGTCGCCGTCGCGGACCTCGATGATGCCCACGTCCGGCAGCAGGCCGTCGGCCTCCTCCGGGTCCGGGCGCCTGCGGTTGGACACGACGAGGCCCCGGCGGTGGATCACCTGCCGGGGCCGTCTGCTGAAGCCGAACACGCGGTGCCAGTGCAGGACATCGCCCTTGTAGCGGCCGATGCCCAGCCGCCACACTCCCGGGGCGCCGCCCTCCTCGGCCGGCAGCTCCCGCAGGCTGCACTCGACCGCGCCGCCGCCGCGCACGAACAGGCGGCGGCGTACCGCCATCGCGAGGAACACGAGCGCGCACACCGCGGCGAGGGCGGCGAGCACCGCGCCGACGTCCACTGCCAGGTGCTCGCCCAAGTCCCCCCGCCGTTCCGTCCGGCCTCGATACTAGGCTTCGATGCCCGCCGCGCGCAGCCGGGCGCGCGCCCGCCGCTCCGCCGTGCCGTCCTCGTCGCCGGACGCCTCCGCCTCTTCGAGCGCGCGCTTCGCCGCGTCCACATCGACCTCGTGGCTCAGCTCGGCCTGCTCGGCCAGGACCGACACCTCGTCGGCCGCGACGGAGAAGAAGCCGCTGCCGACCATCGCGGTGACCGGCTCGCCGCCGTCGGCGGGCTCGATCTTGACCACGCTGCCGTCGAGGAGGACGCCGAGCACCGGGGCGTGCCCGGGCAGGATGCCGAGCGCGCCCTCGATGGTCTGCGCGACCACCATCTTGGCATCGCCGGACCAGATCTCGCGCTCCGGCGAGACCAGCCCGACCTTCAGGGTTGCCACGTCACAATCCTCCGATTACCGGATCGGTTGCCGCGGTTCCGGTGCGGCCGGGCCCCGGAGTCCGGAACCCGGCCGCACCGGAGCGGACTACTTCTCCAGCTCCTTGGCCTTCTTCTCGACGTCCTCGATGCCACCGCACATGAAGAACGCCTGCTCGGGGATGTGGTCGTACTTGCCCTCCGCGATGGCCTTGAAGGACGCGACCGTCTCGTCCTTCGGCACGGTCACACCGGGCTGGCCGGTGAACTGCTCGGCCACGTACATCGGGTGCGACAGGAAGCGCTCGATGCGCCGCGCCCGGTTGACCGTGACCTTGTCCTCTTCGGAGAGCTCGTCGATACCGAGGATCGCGATGATGTCCTGCAGCTCCTTGTACTTCTGCAGGATCCGGATCACTTCCTGGGCGACCTCGTAGTGCTCGTTGCCCAGCACCTGCGGGTCCATGATCCGCGAGGAGGAGTCGAGCGGGTCGACCGCCGGGTAGATGCCCTTCTCGGTGATGGCCCGGGAGAGCGTCGTGGTGGCGTCCAGGTGCGCGAACGTGGTGTGCGGCGCCGGGTCGGTGATGTCGTCGGCGGGCACGTAGATCGCCTGCATCGAGGTGATCGAGTGACCGCGCGTCGAGGTGATCCGCTCCTGCAGCACGCCCATCTCGTCCGCCAGGGTCGGCTGGTAGCCCACCGCGGACGGCATGCGCCCGAGCAGCGTGGAGACCTCCGAGCCGGCCTGGGTGAACCGGAAGATGTTGTCGATGAACAGCAGCACGTCCTGGTTCTGGACGTCCCGGAAGTACTCGGCCATCGTCAGCGCCGACAGCGCGACCCGCAGACGGGTGCCCGGCGGCTCGTCCATCTGGCCGAACACGAGCGCGGTGTCCTTGAGGACGTCCGCCTCGTCCATCTCCACCCAGAGGTCGTTGCCCTCACGGGTGCGCTCGCCGACGCCCGCGAACACCGAGGTGCCGCCGAAGTTGCGGGCGACACGGCGGATCATCTCCTGGATGAGGACCGTCTTGCCCACGCCGGCGCCGCCGAACAGGCCGATCTTCCCGCCCTTGACGTACGGGCAGAGGAGGTCGATGACCTTGATGCCGGTCTCCAGCATCTCGGTCTTGGACTCCAGCTGGTCGAACGCCGGCGCCTTGCGGTGGATGCCCCAGCGCTCGTTGATCTCCAGGGAGGCCGTCGGAACGTCCAGCGTGTCGCCGAGGGCGTTCCACACGTGGCCCTTGGTGACGTCGCCGACCGGCACCGAGATGGACTCGCCGGTGTCGATGACCGGGGCGCCGCGGACGACGCCGTCGGTCGGCTTCATCGAGATGGCCCGCACCATGTTGTCGCCGAGGTGCTGCGCGACCTCCATGGTCAGGGTCTGGACGTCGCCGCCGATGTTCGCGTCGACGCGAAGGGCGTTGTAGATCTCCGGGATGGCGTCGGCGGGGAACTCCACGTCGACGACCGGGCCGATGACACGGGCGACGCGCCCGGTCGCGGTCGCCGTCTCTACCTGTGCAGTCATTGTCTACTCCCCGCCAGAATCGGCGAGCGCGTCAGCGCCACCGACGATCTCGCTGATTTCCTGGGTGATCATGGCCTGCCGCACCTGGTTCATCTGGCGCGTGTAGACCTCGACGAGTTCGTTCGCGTTGTCGGTCGCCGACTTCATCGCCCGCTGCTTCGACGCCTGGAAGGACGCCGCAGACTGGAGCAGCATGTGGAAGATGCGGCTCTCGACGTAGTTGGGCAGCAGCAGGTCCAGCGCGGCCTGCGCCGACGGCTCGAACTCGTACGCCGGCGGCACCTTGTCGCTGGTGACCTCGTCGAGTTCCAGCGGCATCAGGCGCGTGACCCGGACCTCCTGCGTCAGCCGCGTGACGAACTCGGTGTAGACCACGTGGATCTCACCGACGCCGCCCTCCGCGTCCGTCTTCAGGAAGTCCTCGGTCAGCCGCCGGCCGATCCGCTCCGCCGAGGCGAAGTCGGGCCGGTCGGTGAAGCCCGCCCACTGCTCCTGGATGTGCCGGTCGCGGAACCGGTACCAGGTGATGCCCTTGTTTCCGACCACGTACGGGACCGGTTCGCGGCCCTCGTCCCGCAGCCGCTTGATCAGCGCCTCCGCCTCGCGGATGACGTTGACGTTGTACGCGCCGCAGAAGCCGCCGTCGCTGGTGACGATCAGCACGGCGCTGCGGTTGTCGGTCGGCTGCTCCTGGAGCAGCGGATGGTCGACGCCCACGTGATGGCTCACCAGCGCGGACAGGGCCTGCGTGATCTGGTCGGCGTACGGCTTGGACGCCGCCACCGCCTGCTGGGCCTTGACGATCCGCGAGGTGGCGATCATCTCCTGGGCACGAGTGATCTTGGCGGTCGACTTGACCGACCTGATCTTCTGCCGGAGTTGGCGAACCTGGGCCATCGCCCGTCAGCCCTTCTTGACGCGGGTGATCGTCTCCTGGCCGACGGCCTCCTCGTCGATCGCTTCGACGTTCTCCTCCGTCGCCAGCAGCTCACCCTCGCTGGTCTGGAAGCCCTTCTTGAAGGAGGCCATCGTGCGCTCGAGCGCGCCCAGGCCGTCGTCCGAGAGCTGACCCGTCTCGCGGATGGAGGTCAGCAGACCGCCCTCCTCGCGCTGGACGTGGTCGATGAACTCGCGCTCGAAGCGGCGGATGTCGGCGACGGGGACGTCGTCCAGCTGGCCGGACGTGCCGGCCCACACCGACACGACCTCCTGCTCGACCGGGAACGGGTTGCCCTGCGGCTGCTTCAGCAGCTCCACCAGGCGCGCGCCCCGGTCCAGCTGCGCGCGGGACGCGGCGTCGAGGTCGGACGCGAAGGCGGCGAACGCCTCCAGGTCACGGAACTGCGACAGCGCCAGCTTCAGCGAACCGGCGACCTTGCGCATCGCCTTGATCTGCGCGGAACCGCCGACTCGGGACACCGAGATACCGACGTTGATGGCCGGCCGGACGCCCTGGTTGAACAGGTCCGTCTCCAGGAAGCACTGCCCGTCGGTGATCGAGATGACGTTCGTCGGGATGTACGCCGACACGTCGTTGCCCTTGGTCTCGATGATCGGCAGACCCGTCATCGAACCGGCGCCCAGGTCGTCCGACAGCTTCGCGCAGCGCTCCAGCAGACGCGAGTGCAGGTAGAAGACGTCGCCCGGGTACGCCTCGCGGCCCGGCGGGCGGCGCAGCAGCAGCGACACCGCGCGGTACGCCTCGGCCTGCTTCGACAGGTCGTCGAAGACGATCAGGACGTGCTTGCCCTGGTACATCCAGTGCTGGCCGATCGCCGACCCGGTGTAGGGGGCGATGTACTTGTAGCCGGCCGGGTCGGACGCCGGGGCCGCCACGATCGTGGTGTACTCCAGCGCGCCGGCCTCCTCCAGGGAGCGGCGCACGTTGGCGATCGTGGAGCCCTTCTGGCCGACCGCGACGTAGATGCAGCGGACCTGCTTGCTCTCGTCGCCCGACTCCCAGGCTTCCTTCTGGTTGATGATGGTGTCCACGGCGACGGTCGTCTTGCCCGTCTGCCGGTCACCGATGATCAGCTGGCGCTGGCCGCGGCCGATCGGCGTCATGGCGTCGATCGCCTTGATGCCGGTCTGCAGCGGCTCGCTCACCGACTGCCGCTGCACGACGGTGGGCGCCTGCAGCTCCAGGGCACGACGCTCGGTCGTCTCGATCGCGCCCTTGCCGTCCAGCGGGTTGCCCAGTGCGTCGACGACGCGGCCGAGGTAGCCGTCGCCGACCGGGACCGAGAGGACCTCGCCGGTCCGGCGGACCTTCTGGCCCTCCTCGATGCCGCTGAAGTCACCCAGGACGACGGCGCCGATCTCGCGCACGTCCAGGTTCAGAGCCAGGCCGCGGGTGCCGTCCTCGAACTCCAGGAGTTCGTTCGCCATCGCGGAGGGCAGCCCCTCGACGTGGGCGATGCCGTCGCCCGAATCGACGACGGTGCCGACCTCTTCGCGCGCGGCGGCCTCGGGCTCGTACGACTGGACGAAGCGCTCCAGCGCGTTCCGGATCTCATCCGGACGGATCGTCAGCTCCGCCATGATTCCTCTCTTGCTCCCTTTGGGGTCAGCTCTGCCGGCCTCAGCCGGTGCCGAGCCGCCGGCGGACGTCGTCCAGCCGTCCGGCGATCGTGCCGTCGATGATCTCGTCCCCGATCTGGATCGACAGACCGCCGATCGTGGACGGGTCGAGCTCGATGTTCAGGTGTACCTCGTGGCCGTACGCGGCGGCGAGCACCGCCGCGAGCCGCGTGCGCTGCGCCTCGGAAAGCTCGACCGGCGTGCGGACCAGGGCCACCAGCCGCTGCCGGCGCCGGGTGACGAGCTTGCCGTACTCGGCCAGCCCGCTCTCCAGGCTACGTCCTCGCGGCCGCAGAACGACCTCGGTGACCAGGGCCGATGTGGCCGCGGTGACCTTGCCGTCCAGCAGCGCGCCGAGCAGCCCGGTCTTCCGGTCGTCCGGCAGGGCGCGGTTCGTCAGCGCGGCGCGCAGTTCCGCCTCGCCCTCGACGAGCCGGGAGAACCGGAAGAGCTCGTCCTCCAGGTCGTCGATCCGCCCGTCCGCCTCGGCGCGGGCGGCCTCGGCGGAGACCGCGAGGACCTCCACCGCGTCCGCCAGCTCCGAGGACGTCGACCAGCGCAGCGCGACGACGTCGGCGACCAGCCCGAGAGCGGCCGGCGTGACCTTGCCCTCCAGCAGGATCCGGACGAGCTGCGCCTTGTCGGCGCCGTCCCGCGAGGGGTCGGACACCGCCCGCCGCAGCCCGTGCTCGCGGTCGATCAGGTGCAGCACCGAGAACAGGTCGCCGCCCAGCCGGGCCAGGTCGGCGTCACCGGAGGCAATGACCGCCTCCAGCCGCTCCCCGGCCTCGGCCAGCGACGCCCTGCTCACCGCTCCCGTGATGGTCATGATGTGATCTGCTCCTGCGTGCGAGCACGGTCCTCGAGCTCTTCGAGGAACCGGTCGACCACCCGGCTCTGGCGCGCGCTGTCCTCGAGGGACTCGCCCACGACCCGCCCGGCGAGGTCGACCGACAGCGTGCCGATCTCGGCGCGCAGCGCCGCGAGGGCCTGCTGGCGCTCCGCCTCGATCTCGGCCTTGGCGGCCTCGGTGATGCGGTTCGCCTCGACCTGAGCCCGCTCCTTGGCCTCCGCGATGATCGCGGCGGCCTGCTCCTCGGCCTTCCGGCGCGCCTCGGACGCGTCGACCGCGGCCTGCTTCTCCCGGGCCTTGTACTCCTCGAGCGTCGCCCTGGCCTTGGCCTGGGCCTCCTCGGCCCGCTTCAGGCCCCCCTCGATCTCATTGGACCGCTCTTCGAGGGTCTTCTGGATGCGCGGGGTGAGGATCTTGCCGACGACGATGAGGACGACGAGGAACGAGAAGATCCCGACGACCAGCTCGTAGGGGTGCGGAAGCAGAGGGTTGTTCTCCTCCGCCGCGAGGACGGAAGTCGCTGTGATCATGTCTACAGCCCCTCCTCAGGTTGAAGCCCGGATCAGATGCCCTGGAAGATGAACGGCGCGACCAGACCGATGAGGGCCAGCGCCTCGGTGAGGACGAAGCCCAGCATCATGTTGGTGCGGATGACGCCGGTCAGCTCCGGCTGGCGGGCGATCGCGTTGACGCCCTGGCCGAAGATGATGCCGATGCCGATGCCGGGGCCGATGGCGGCGAGGCCGTACCCGATCGCGGTGACGTTGCCTTCGACGGCGGCGAGCACTCCCGTCATGGGTTCTTTCCTTTTCTGTCGGCCGGCGGAGTGTCCGCCGGTCTGGCTTATCGAGGTTGTCTGTTTGGGACGCTCCGCCGGGGGGCAGAGCGACACCGTGTGGCCTTTAGTGGTCCGCGTGCAGGCCGCTCTGGATGTACATGGCGGCCAGCATCGTGAACAGGAACGCCTGCAGGAACTGGATGAGCAGCTCGAACGCGGTCAGCAGGATGGTGACGAGCACGCCGATGATGCCCACTCCGAACCCCATGGCCGTGGGCTTCTCGAACAGGAACCAGAAGCCGACGAGGCTGAAGAACGCCAGGATCATGTGACCGGCGAACATGTTGGCGAAGAGCCGCACCGCGTGGGTGAAGGGCGCCAGGATGAAGGTCGACAGGTACTCGATCGGCACCAGCAGGAAGTAGACGGGGAGGGGCAGCCCCTTCGGGATCATGTCCGTGAAGTACTTGCCCGGCCCCTGGTGCTTGATGCCCAGGTACACCTTGATGAAGTAGATGAACAGCGCCATCACGATCGGGAACGCGATGTGCGAGGCGATCGGGAACTGGATCACCGGGATGACCGCGAAGATGTTCCAGACCCAGATCAGCAGGAACACCGACATGAGCAGCGGCATCCACCGCTCGGTGTTCTTGCCGAGGAACGGGCGGGCGATCTCGTCGCGGACGAACACGTAGCCGATCTCGCCGACGTTCTGCACGCCCCGCGGCACCAGCTTCGGCTTGGCGAACGCGCTCCAGCAGAAGACGCAGACGACGAGCGCGCCGACGATCGCGAAGAGCACCGGCTTGGTGAGCCACTCGGGGCCGCCGGCGAACAGGGGCGGGAAATCGAAGAGCTCCGGCCCCGGGGCCTGGAACTCCCCTCCACCGGTGGAGGCGAGGACCGTCTGCGCGTTCACGCGGCGTTCCCTTCATCAATGTGGCGATGGATCACGAAGGCTTCCTCGGCGGCGGGGCCGCTCAGGCGGAATGGCGACCGTACTTCACGTACATCAGGTAGATGGCGAGCCCGATGCCGATGACCACGCCGACCGGGGTGAACCACACCTGTCCCGTCCACTTGGCCAGCAGCCAGCCGAGACCGCCCCAGATGATCATCCCGGACAGGAGGTAGCTGGGTGTGGACCAGGCGGCGTCGGCGAATTCCTTCTGACCGTCCTCCGGCCGACGCTTCTGCTCGCTCATCGCGCTCCGGACGATAGCAGGCCACCATGGCGGTGGTCATATTGGAGTAGTCCCTGGCGATCGGTCGCGGCGCCGCCCCTCCGGCCGGCACCGTCCGTGACGGGCTCATCACGGAACCTTGTCCAGGGCGCCCTCGGGCTCGTCAATGTAGGGCCTCCCCCGCTGCAGCGTGACCCGGAACTCCGCCGCGATCCACGTCAGGGCCAGTCCGATGACCGACCAGGCGAAGACCGTCGTGTTCCAGAGCGACACCCCGTCGATGAGCGTGACCAGCACCATCACCGCGAGGATCTTGACGACGTAGCTGGCGAGCGCGGCGAGCATCATCGTCTGCGCGGAGATGCGGCCGGCCCACGACACCACCACGGCGCTGAGGGAGAAGAAGGCGATCACCACGACCGCGGCCAGCGCCGCACCGAAGAGTCCCTTGGTGCCCGCGGTCAGCAGGCCGATCAGGACGGCACCCACGCCGACCGCTGCGGTCGGGATCGCGGCGCCGCGGAGCATCCGGGCGTCGGAAGGTTGCATGAGGGCTCCGGCTGGTCACGTTGAGTGTTCGTCTCTTGTTCGTGAAAGGTATCACAAGCGTCCGGAATGTCCACAATTACCCTCTAGGTAATGCGATGCCCGGACGGTGCGGACAGAGCCGACCTTAAGCGAACACGCCGAGTGACATGTCCTCGGACGTCTGATCGTTACCGGCGAGTCGCCTTCGGGCCCCCCGCCCGGGGGGCTGCGTTCGCCTTCGAGTGGCGCAAATCACGGAACCGGATTCGGTTACGGGGAGTCGGGTGCCGCGGCCGGACGGGCCGTCAGACCGGCATCTCCGTGCGCACCGCGGGTTCGGCGCCGCCCTCGGCGTCGTCCGCACCGGACGCGCGCTTCCGCCCGCGGCGCCGTCCGCGCCCCGGGCCGGCCAGCACCAGCACCACGCCGGCGACCGCCACGACCAGGGTGATGCCGAGGGTGAGCCAGGCCGCGTCGAAGATCGCCAGCCCGACCAGCCCGGACGCCAGCAGCCCCACCCAGAAGTACATGATCAGCACGGCGCGGCGGGTCGAGTGGCCGAGCTGCAGCAGCCGGTGGTGCAGATGCTGCTTGTCCGGCGAGAACGGCGACCGGCCCTGGTTCGTGCGGCGCCACACGGCGAGCAGCATGTCCATGAACGGCACCGCCGCCACGGCCGGGACCAGCAGCAGCGGCACCCAGAACGGGAACAGCCCGTTCGCGAGGACGGCCGGGTCGAACTGCCCCGTCAGCATGATCGTCGACGCGCTGAGCAGCAGCCCGATCAGCATCGACCCGGTGTCGCCCATGAAGATCCGGGCCGGGCTGAAGTTGTGCGGCAGGAAGCCCGCGCAGATCCCGAACAGCACCGCCGCCGTCAGCGTCGCGCTCGTCAGCGTCGTCATGCCGTTCGCCTTCGACAGCAGGTACGCGTACGAGAACAGCGCGAGCGCCGCGATGCCCACGACGCCCGCCGCCAGGCCGTCCAGCCCGTCGATGAAGTTGACCGCGTTGATCGTCGCGACCACGACGAACACCGTCAGCGGCACCCCGTACGCGGGCGGCAGCGACAGCGACTCCCCGTTCGGCAGCGGGATCACGTAGATCTGGATGCCCTGCATGATGAAGATCCCGGCGGCGGCGACCTGCCCGGCGAACTTGGTGAGGGCGTCGACCTCCCACCGGTCGTCGGCGATGCCGACCAGCACGATCAGCCCGCCCGATATCAGCAGCGCCTTCGCGACCGTGATGTCGCCGTCCTGCAGGACCTTGCGCATCTCCGGCAGCCCCGTCGCCACGACCAGCGCGGCGACCATCCCGCCGAACATCGCGAGCCCGCCCAGCCGGGGCGTCGGGATCACGTGCACGTCCCGGTCGCGCGGGACGGCCTGCGCCCCGAACCAGACGGCGAACCTGCGCACCGAGGGAGTCAGCACGTAGGACACGAGAGCGGCGACCAGCATGGTCAGCAGGTACTCCCGCACGCCCTTGCGCCTCCCCTCACCGGTCTCCGCGCCGCCACCGAACGGACGCGCGCGTCCAGCCGGCACACGTCCCTTGATACGTAGACGGCCCTCCCGGGCGATCAGTTCGCCCCGAGACCGACCAACTGTAATCCCAACCCGCGACCGCCCGCGTGCCTTACGGCTCTCCTACCCTGTGGGCGAAAACGATTCCAACGCCCACCGTGAGGAGCGCGAGCCCCGCCAGCGACGCGTCTCCCAGCGAGAACGCCCAGGGTCCGCCCGCGACGACGTCGTCCGCGGCGTCCGCGGCGACCAGCAGCGCGCCCGCCGCCGCCAGGCCCGTCCCCGACCGCCGCCGCGGCGGCCGCCGCACCGCCAGCCCCGCCGCGGCCACCGCCAACGCGAGCACCGCCGTCCCCAGCCACGTCCCCGCCCAGTGCGGCCGCGCGTACGCGGGCGGCGGCGCCGTGACCGCCCGGTCGGGCAGCCGCACCCGCACCCGCATCCCCTCGCCCGCCGCCAGCCCGTCCTGCGTGAAGTCGATCGCGTACCGCCCGTCCCGGTCCCCCGCGCAGCCGACGCTCGCCCCCGGCCTGCCCGCGCGGCACCGCACGTCCCGCAGCCGCACCGGCGCCTCCACCCGGACCGCCGCGTGCTCGATCGGGACGTCCCAGCCCGTGCCGATCGCGTCCCACCCGAGCTCGTCGAACCCCGCGCGCGGCGTGAACGCCCGCAGCACGTCGTACTCGATCACGTACGCCTGCCGCCCGCGCACCTCGGGCCCCCGGGTGCCGACCCCGATCCGCAGCTCGTGCCCCAGCTTCGTCGTCCGCACCCGGGCCGGCGCCCCGGTGGACGAACTGGCGCGCACGTCCCGCACCTCGTACAGGCGGTCGCCGACGCGGTACCGCAGGCGCCGCACGATCCCGCGCCCGCCGTCGGCGAAGTCGAACGTGATCGTCTCCCGCACGTGCAGGACCCCGTCCGCGCGCAGGGCCAGCACCACGTCGTAGATCGGGATCCGCGGCCGCACCGCCGGATCGGCCGCGGCGGGCACGACCAGCAGCGCCACCAGCAGCACGCCCGCCCCGATCGCGGGCCCCCGGACCCGGCCACGCACGTCTCGCATCGTCGCATCGCTACCCGGCGTCCGCGGGCCCAACGCACCGATGCCGAGAATCCCCGGGTTTTGGACGAACCCCCTGGCTCCGGGGTTGCGTCCGGGATGCCCCGGAATTGCCGCGAGGGCACGCCGCACCGCCCGACGGGCAGCCGGGCGCCCGCCCCAGGGCGCCCCCGCAGGGCCGTGAGCGCGCCCGTCCCGCACGTTCCCCGACACCTCGCGGGTACGGGAGGCCCCACACTCCCCGCCCGCCTCGAAGCCTCCAGGGCGCCGCCAGGACCCCACGCGGGCCCGGCCCCGGAGGGGCCTCTGGCCCGTGCGGGGACGCGCACGGACGGGCCGTCCGTTCACGCCGTCACGTGCGCCGTGCGGGCGCGCGGACGGCGGGAACGCGGGTGGCAGGGACGGCTGGGGTGTGCGGGCGGGGGTTTGCTAGCGCTTCTCGTCGGCCGGGGAGGAGTCCGTGGTCTTCGCGGCGCCGTCCTCCGCGTCCTTCGCGACCTTCGCGACCTTCGCGGGCTCGTCGGCGGTTTTCGCGGGTTCGTCCTTCGTCAGGGACGGGACGTCGCCACCCTCCGGGACGTCCTCGGGCTCGGCGGCACCCTTCGCGGGTTCGTCCTTCGTCAAGGACGGGACGTCCCCGGGCTCCGTGGCGTCCTTCGCCGGCTCGTCCTTGGTCAGGGACGGGACGTCGCCGTCCTTCGGCTCGTCTGCCGGCGATGCGTCCTTCTGCAGGGACGGCGGCGCGGGGGCGTCGGACGGCTCGGCCGCGTCCTTCGCGTGCGTGTCCTTCGTGAGCGACAGGGGCGCCGACGCGCCGTCCGGCTCGTCCTCGTCCTTCGCGTCGTCCTCGTCGTCGGTGAGCAGGATGCCGACGACGGCGCGGATCTTCTCGACCGGGACGGCGCCCGCGCGCAGCAGGCGCGGCACCGAGCCGGTCAGGTCGATGATCGTGGAGGGGTCGCCGTGCCCGGACGCGCCGCCGTCCAGGTAGACCTCGACGGAGTCGCCGAGCATCTCCTCGGCCGCCTCGGCGTTCCGCGCGGCGGGCGAGCCGCTCAGGTTCGCGCTGCTGACCGCCAGCGGGCCGGTCTCCTTGAGGAGCTCCACCGCGAGTTCGTGCATCGGCATCCGCACCGCGACCGTGCCCTTGGTCTCGCCGAGGTCCCACATGAGGCTGCGGTTGGCGCGGCACACCAGCGTCAGCCCGCCCGGCCAGAACTCGTCGATCAGGTCCTGCCCGTAGGGGCCGAGGTCCTCGACGAGGGCGGTGGCGGCGCGCACGGACCCGACCAGGACGGGCGGGGGCATCTCCCGCCCCCGGCCCTTGGCCTTCAGCAGCGCCGAGACCGCCGCGGGCGTGAACGCGTCGGCACCGATGCCGTACACCGTGTCCGTCGGCAGGACGATCAGCTCTCCGCGTCGCACCGCCGAGACCGCCTCCGCGATCCCCCGCGTCCGCTCCATCGGCTCAGCGCAGTCATAACGTCGGCTCACGACCCCAGTTTCCCACGCCCGGCTTCCGGCTCGGGCCGCGTCCGCCGCCGCGGCGGCCCCGGCCCGCCGCGCCGCGCGGAGGCGTCAGTCGGCGACCATGCGGGCCGTGACGAACCGGTCCCGGTCGGTGAGGTCGCGGCGGTTGCGGACGTCGCGCCAGCCGTTCTCCTCGGGGAACGTCCAGTAGACGGCGTTGCCCTGCAGGTCGCTGTGCTCGACGGCGACGTGGCCGCCCGGCCGCAGCAGGCGGCGCGCGGTGCGCTCGACGACGCGGATGGCGTCGAGCCCGTCGTCCCCGCCGCCCCACAGGGCCGCGGCCGGGTCGTGGTCGCGGACGTCCGGCGGGACGTACTCCCACTCGCTCATCGGGATGTACGGGGGGTTGCTGACGACGAGGTCGACCGTGCCGTCCAGTTCCGGCAGCGCGGACCCGAAGTCGCCGAGGTGCAGCCGGACGCGGCCGCGCTCGTCCAGTTCCTCGATGTTGCGGGTGGCGTGGACGAACGCCGTGGGGTCCTTCTCTACCGCGTGCACGCGCGCGCGGGGGGCCTCCAGGGCGATCGACAGGGCGATCGCCGCCGATCCCGTGCCGAGGTCGACGACGAGGGGGTCGCGGACGTCCATGTCCCGCAGCGTCTCCAGCGCCCAGCCGACCATCACCTCGGTCTCGGGGCGGGGCACGAACACGCCTGGCCCGACCTTCAGCTCCAGGTAGCGGAAGAACGCGCGGCCGGTGATGTGCTGCAGCGGCTCGCCGGCCTCGCGCCGGGCGACGAACTCCCAGAACCGCGCGTCGAACGAGCCGTCCGGGACGCCGTGCAACTCGGACCGCTTGACGCCGTGCACGGCCGCGGCGAGCTCCTCGGCGTCGGCGCGGGGGGAGGCGGCCCCCGCCTCGGCGAGCCGCGCGGTCGCCCTGGCGATCTCGTCGAGCAGCAGCGTCATGATTCCTGGGCTTCGGCCAGCCGGCGTTCCATGTCGGCGTCGACGAGCGCCTGCGTCACGTTGTGCAGGTCGCCGTCCAACACCTGGTCGAGGTTGTACGCCTTGTATCCGACGCGATGGTCGGAGATCCGGTTCTCCGGATAGTTGTAGGTGCGGACCCGTTCCGAGCGGTCCACCGTGCGGACCTGGCTCTTGCGTTCGGCCGCCGCCGCCGCGTCCGCCTCCTCCTGCGCGATCGCCAGCAGCCGGGACCGCAGGATGCGCAGCGCCTGCTCCTTGTTCTGGAGCTGGCTCTTCTCGTTCTGGCACGACACCACCACGCCCGTCGGGACGTGCGTGATGCGCACGGCCGAGTCGGTCGTGTTGACGCTCTGCCCACCGGGACCGGACGAACGGTAAACGTCGATCCGCAGGTCGTTCTGGTCGATCTGGACGTCCACGTCCTCGGCCTCGGGCGTCACCAGGACACCGACCGCGCTCGTGTGGATCCGCCCCTGCGACTCCGTCGCCGGGACCCGCTGCACCCGGTGCACGCCGCCCTCGAACTTCAGGCGCGTCCAGACCCCCTCTTCCTGGGAGCCGCGCGCCTTCACCGCGACCGTCACGTCCTTGTACCCGCCCAGGTCGGACGGGTGCGAGTCCAGGACCTCGGTCTTCCAGCCGACCCGCTCCGCGTACCGCAGGTACATGCGCAGCAGGTCGCCCGCGAACAGCGCCGACTCCTCGCCGCCCTCACCGGCCTTGACCTCGAGGATGACGTCCTTGGCGTCGTTCGGGTCGCGGGGCACCAGCAGGCGCCGCAGCCGCTCCTCGAGCTCCTCGCGGCGCTTCTCCAGCTCGGTCGCCTCGGCGGCGAACGTCTCGTCCTCGCCCGCGAGCTCCCGCGCGGCCGCCAGGTCGTCCTCGGTGGCGGTGAAGTCCCGGTAGGTCTCGACGATCGGCTTCAGTTCGGCGTACCGCTTGCCGAGCCGCCGCGCGAGCGCCTGGTCGGCGTGCACGGACGGGTCCGCGAGCCGCTCTTCGATGCCCGCGTATTCGCTGATCAGATCGTCGAGATTCACGCTGTGTCCTGGCCGTTCCGGCCCGGGGACCCGTGGCGGCCTCCGGATGCAGGCTTCGGACGGCCCGGAGCCCGCTCGGGTCCCCGGGCTGTCCCTGGTCGCTGGTGCGCGCTCGTCCTACTTGTCGGCCTTCTTCTTGCCGAAGCGCTGCTCGAAGCGCGCCACCCGGCCGCCGGTGTCCAGGATCTTCTGCTTGCCCGTGTAGAACGGGTGGCAGTTCGAGCACACGTCCGCGTGGATGACGCCGTTCGGGGCGGTGCTGCGCGTCTCGAAGGTGTTGCCGCACGTGCACGTCACGGTCGTGACGACGTACTCGGGGTGAATGTCGGCCTTCATGGGTTTCTCCTCGCCTGGGGCGGTCGCCGGGCGCCCCCGACACGCATGGCCGAACCATGGAAGGTGTGGGAGGCGTGAACCGGTACCGCAGCGGTTGCACTCCAAGTGTGCCAGATACCAGAACGTGCCGAGGTCACCGGGCATTCCCCCGCGTCCCCTTCAGCCGCCGGCGCGGCCCAGGTAGGTGAGGACGGCCATGACCCGCCGGTGCTCGCCCTGCGCGGGCTGCAGCCGCAGCTTCGCGAAGATGTTGGAGATGTGCTTCTCCACGGCCCCTTCGGTGACGACCAGGTCCGCGGCGATCGCACCGTTCGCCCGTCCCTGCGCCATCAGCCCGAGCACCTCGCGCTCCCGCGGCGTGAGCGCCTCCAGCGGGTCCCCGTCCCGCCGCCGCCCCAGCAGCTGGCCGATCACCTCGGGGTCGATGACGGTGCCGCCCGCGGCGATCCGCCGCACCGCGTCGATGAACTCGGCGACGTCCGCGACCCGCTCCTTCAGCAGGTAGCCCACGCCCTCCGCGCCGCCGCCGATCAGGTCGGTCGCGTACCGCTCCTCCACGTACTGCGACAGCACCAGGATCGGCGTCTCCGGCCGCCGCTCGCGCACCGCGAGCGCCGCGCGCAGCCCCTCGTCCGTGAACGACGGCGGCATCCGCACGTCCACGATCGCGAGGTCGGGCTTGTGCTCCTCGACGATCCCGAGCAGCCCGGGCCCGTCCCCCACCGTCGCGACGGTCCCGATCCCGGCGTCGTCGAGCAGCCGGACGAGCCCCTCGCGCAACAGCACCGAATCCTCGGCGATCACAACCCGCATCCGTCCATTATCCGGGGACCTCCACCCGTTCGGGACGTCCCGGGCGGGCCGCGGTTAGAGTCGGCGCCCATGACGGAGCTCGAAAGGCTGCTCGCGCTCGTCCCGCCTCCCCCTTCTCCGGCGGAGACCGACTGGACGCGGGCGGAGGAGGCGCTCGGGCTGGCCCTCCCGCCCGAGTTCACCGCGATCGTCCGGCGGTACGGGCCCGGTACGTTCTGCGACGAGTTCTCCCTCTGGTCCCCCGAGAAAGCGATCGAGGAGAATCCCGGCCGGCTCGAAGACCTGCGGCTCATGCTCGGCCACTGCCCCCACCCCGTCCACCCCGAGCCCGGAGGGCTCGTCGCCTGGGGCTCGGACTCGGTCGGCGGGACACTCGCCTGGCTCACCGACCCCGCCGGCTCTCCCCGGCACTGGAAGACCGTGTACTGGACGCGCGACGACGACTTCGAGTACCCGGACGGCGGCGTCGCCGCCGTGCTCACCGCGCTCATCGAACGCCGGACCGCGAGCATGCGGGACCGCGGCGCGGACGTCGACGGCCCCTGGTTCGATCCCCGCCGCAGTGACGTCCACGTCTATCTGCGCTTGGCCGAGGCGGACGGCGCACCGCCCTACGAGGAGCGCCTCCGCATCCTGCGCCGGAGCCTGGCACCGACCCGCGCCCGCGGCGGCTTCGCCAACGGCGGCGCCCGGCAGGACCACTTCGCCACCGCCGACGGCCGGTGGAAGCTGACCTACGAGACGGCCTACGGCCACCAGATCCGGGTCGCCTACCCACCCGCCGCGGACGCGCAGGTACGCGGCGCGCTGCTCCCCGCGATCGAGGCCATGGGCTGCCGCATCGACGCCGTCGTCCCGGTCCACGGCACCGTCCACTGGCCCGAACCGGCGTAACCGGCAGGGGGCGGAGTAACAGAGCAGGCGCTCTGTTACTCTCGCGGTCATGGCACGCCCCCGCAGGTACGACCCCGAGCTGATCATGGACGCCGCCGAACGGCTGGTGGCCGACTCGGGGCCGGACGGCGTCACCGTCCGCGGCCTGGCCGCCGCGACCGGCGTGTCGAACGGGGCGATCTACCACGCGTTCGGCTCCCTGCCCGTCCTGCTGGGACGGGTGTGGCTGCGGGCCGCCGACGCCTTCCTGGACCGGCAGACCACCGCGGTCCGCGAGTCCGCGTCGGCGGTCGACGCGGTGGTGGCGGCGGCCGACGCACCGGCGGCGTTCGCCCAGCGCCGTCCCGCCGCCGCCCGCATGCTGATGGGTGTCCGCCGCGAACAACTGCTGGGCCCCGACCTGCCCGAACGCCTGACCGCCGACCTGCTCGCCCTCGACCGCCGGCTGCTGGACCTGCTGACCCGGCTGTCCCGCGACATGTGGGGCCGGGCCGACGCGGCGGCCGTCGCGGTCATCACCCTGTGCGTCGTCGACCTGCCCACCGCCGCGTTCCGGCGCGCCCTCACCGCCCCGGCGTCCGCCCGCACGCCCGTCGACACCGACGCCCGGCAGCGGCTGGAGGCCGCCGTCCGCGCCGTCCTGACCATCCCGCCACCGTCCCGGCCTTCCGCTCCGACCAAGGATTGACCATGCCCGAACTGCGCAACGACGGCCCGGTGTTCGTTCTCGACCTGGGCCAGGACGAGAACCGCTTCTCCCCGGACTGGATCACCACCGTCCACGAACACCTCGACACCGTGGTCGACCACCCCGGCCCCGCCGCGCTCGTCACCACCGGCCGCGGCAAGTTCTTCTCCAACGGCCTGGACCTCGACTGGCTCGGGGACCACCCCGAGGAACTGATCCCCTACGTCGAGCGGGTGCAGGACCTCCTCGCCCGGGTGCTGGCGCTGCCCGTCCCCACGATCGCGGCGGTCAACGGCCACGCCTTCGGCGCCGGGACGATGCTCGCCCTCGCCCACGACTACCGCGTGATGCGCGCCGACCGCGGCTACCTCTGCCTGCCCGAGGTCGACATCCACATCCCCTTCACCCCCGGCATGGCCGCCCTCATCCAGGCCAAGCTCACCCCGGCCGCCGCCATCGCGTCCATGACCACCGGGCACCGCTTCGGCGCCCCGCAGGCCCGCGACCTGGGCCTGATCGACGACATCGCCGACCTCGACCGGCTCACCTCCACCGCCGACGCCCGCGTCCGCCCCCTGGCCGGCAAGGACCGCACCACCCTGGCCGCGATCAAGACCACCATGTTCGCCACCCCCCTGACCGCCCTCCGCACCCCCCAACCCACAACCCCCTGACCAACACCACCCCAAACCACCCGCATCCCCAGCCCCACCACCTGCCGTCGAGGGGCACCCCGGTTGCGGCCTGCCGTCGGAAGACATCCCGGCCCACGACCTGCCGACGGGTGGGAAGCGCCCCGGCCGCGGGTTGCGGGCGGGGCGGGTGGGCGGGGGTGTCGGTGGGGGCGGTTACCAGGTGCAGGGGAGGTCGGCACGGATGATCGTGGGGCCGCCGGGCGGGCTGTCGACGATCAGCATGCCGTCGATGGTGGCGGCCCGGTCGGCGAGGCCGGCGAGGCCGCCGTCGGGGGCGGCGACGGCACCGCCGACGCCGTTGTCGATGACCTCGACGACGACCCAGGCGTCCTCGCGCGCCACCCGGACGGACGCGCGCGTGGCGCGGGCGTACTTCGCGATGTTCGCGAGGGACTCGGCGACGATGAAGTACGCGATGCTCTCGACCGCGGCCGGGGGACGCTCCGGGAGGTCGACGTCGACCTCGACGGGGACGGGGGCGCGGGCGGCGAGGCCCGACAGGGCGGGGTCGAGGCCGCGGTCGGTGAGGATGGCGGGGTAGATGCCGCGGGCCAGGTCGCGCAGTTCGGAGATGGCCTCCTTGGTGCCCGTGTGGGCCTGCTCGATCAGGGCGCGGGCGCCCTCGGGGTCGTCCTCGAGCTTGGAGCGGGCGCGGCCGATGTCCATCGCGACGGCCAGCAGGCGCTGCTGGGCGCCGTCGTGCAGGTCGCGTTCGATGCGGCGGCGCTCGGCCTCGGCGGCGTCCACGCCGCGGGCGCGGCTGGCCTGGAGGCGGTCGGCGCGGGCCTGCTGCCGGCGGGCCTCCGTCTGGGACGCGTTCGGGCCGAGGAGGAACACCGCGTACAGGGCGTGCCCGATGCCCATCGCCCGCGTCACGTACATGGCCAGGACGAGCAGGGCGCAGCCGGCGGCGAAGGCGGGCAGCGCTTCGAAGAGGTTCTGCGGGAAGTAGACGAGGTCGCCGATCTGGATGCGCATGTCCTCGCCGAGGAGGACGACCACCGGCGCGGCGAGGAGCACCCCGGTCGCCGTCCAGAGCATCACCGAGACGGTGAACTCGATGAGCGTGACGGGGAAGAGGAGCGCGAAGTACGCGAAGTCCTTCCAGGTGGCGGGGTCGCCCGCCATGGACTTCAGCTTCCGGAACAGGTTGCCCTCGGGCATCGGCCGGTACGGGCTCGGGATCGTGACGCCGTAGGCGCCCTTCATCAGCGCCCGCTCGAAGACCGCGCCGGCGCGCCACAGGAGGAGGAGCAGGGCCGCCAGCGGCGCCCCGACCCAGATGATCAGGAGGCCCGCGGACAGCGCGACGCCGGTCACCAGCACCATGAACCAGGCGACGCCGAACGCGAGGCCGACGAGCTGGTAGGCCGCGGCCCGCCACGTGATGGACGAACGCGCCATGTCCAGCGGCCGCCAGGACGCGCGCACCACCGACCGTCCCGGCCTTGCGGCGCCGCCGCCCGGCACCGTGCTCAACCCGCCCATGTCACCCTCCGCGGTTCGCTCTCCGTACGGTTCAAGAGTGCTCGACGGGGGGTCGGGCCGCCATGACGTCCACCTGTAGTTCAGGGGTGGGGAAAACCCCACCATGGGGGCCCGGACGCGCGTCGCCCCCGCCCGGACGAGCCGGACGGGGGCGACGTGCGACGCGTCAGCGGTCGTCGGACACCGTGGTCTTCTGCACCTGCAGGAGGAACTCGGCGTTCGACTTGGTCTCCTTCATCTTCTCGATGAGGAGTTCCAGCGCCTGCTGGGTGTCGAGCGCGTGCAGCACCCGGCGGAGCTGCCAGACGACCCGCAGCTCCTCGGGGGCCATGAGGATCTCCTCCTTGCGGGTGCTGGACTGGTCGACGTCCACCGCGGGGAAGATCCGCTTGTCCGCGAGCTGCCGGTTGAGCTTGAGCTCCATGTTGCCGGTGCCCTTGAACTCCTCGAAGATGACCTCGTCCATCCGCGACCCGGTCTCGACCAGGGCGGTGGCGAGGATCGTCAGGGAGCCGCCGTTCTCGATGTTGCGCGCGGCGCCGAAGAAGCGCTTCGGCGGGTACAGCGCGGTCGAGTCGACACCACCGGACAGGATCCGCCCGGAGGCCGGGGCCGCCAGGTTGTAGGCGCGGCCGAGGCGGGTGATCGAGTCGAGCAGGACGACGACGTCGTGGCCGAGCTCGACGAGCCGCTTGGCGCGCTCGATGGCCAGTTCGGCGACCGTGGTGTGGTCCTCGGCGGGACGGTCGAAGGTCGAGTGGATGACCTCGCCCTTCACCGTCCGCTGCATGTCGGTGACCTCTTCCGGACGCTCGTCCACCAGGACGACCATCAGGTGGCACTCCGGGTTGTTCTTGGTGATCGCGTTGGCGATCGCCTGGAGCACCATCGTCTTGCCGGCCTTCGGCGGCGACACGATCAGGCCGCGCTGCCCCTTGCCGATCGGCGACACGAGGTCGATGATCCGGGTCGTCAGGACGCCCGGGTCGGACTCGAGGCGCAGCCGCTCCTGCGGGTACAGCGGGGTCAGCTTGGAGAAGTCGACGCGGCCCTTCGACTGCTCCGGCTCCATGCCGTTGACGGTGTCGAGCCGGACGAGCGCGTTGAACTTCTCGCGCCGCTCGCCCTCGCGGGCCTGCCGGACGGCGCCGGTGATGACGTCGCCCTTGCGCAGCCCGTTCTTGCGGACCTGCGACAGCGAGACGTACACGTCGTTCGGCCCCGGCAGGTAGCCGGTCGTCCGGACGAACGCGTAGTTGTCCAGGATGTCGAGGATGCCCGCGACCGGGATGAGGACGTCGTCCTCGCTGATCACCGGCTCCTCGTAGCGCTCGCGGCCGCGGCCGCGGTTGCGCTCGCGGAACCGGCGCCCGCGCCGGCCGCGGCCGCCGCCGTCGTCGTCGTCGTGCCGGCCGCCGCCCTGGCCGTCGCGCCCGCCGTCGCGGTCGCGGCCGCCGTCGCGGTCGCGGCCCTCGCCGCGCTGCCGGCCGCCCTGGCCGTCGCGGTCGCGGTCGCGGCCGCGCTGCCGCTGGCGGCCGCCGCCCTCGCGGTTCTCACCGCGGTCGCGCTGGCCGTCGCGGCCCTCGCCGCGCTCGCGTCCGCCCTGGGTGTCGTCGTCGCCGTCGCGGCTCTGCCGCTCGTCGCGGCCCTGCCGCTCGGCGCGGTCGGACCTGCCGGCGGACGCCGCGCGCCCGTTCTGCCGGCCGCCGCGCTCCCCCTTGTCGCCGCGCTCGGGCTTGTCGGCGGCCTTCTGCGGCTGCTCGGCCTTCTCCGCCTTGTCGCCCTTGTCGGCGGCCTTCTGCGGCTGCTCGGCCTGGTCGGCGGCCTTGTCGCCGCGGTCGGCGGGCTTGTCGGCGGGCGCCTGCTCGGGCGCCGCCGTGGCCGTGGCCGCGTCGTCGGACGCGTCGCGCTTGGCGGCGGTGCGGGTGCGCCGGGGACGCTCGGTCTTGGCCGGGGCAGCGGCTCCCTGCTCGCTCCCCGCCGAGCCCTGCTCCTGGGCCCCGCCCTGCTTCTCCTGGATGGCGGCGATGAGCTGGCTCTTGCGCATCCCGGTCGTGCCGGTGATGCCGAGCTCGGACGCGATCTGCCGCAGCTCAGGAAGCACCTTGGCCGACAGGCCGGTGCCCTGCCGGCGGCGCCGGGGGGTGGCGGCGGGCTCCGCGCCGGCCTCGACGGCGGTCGTGCCGGATGCGTCCGTCAGGAGTTCGCTGGATTCGCTCACTAAGGGTCCTTCCCAGGGAGCGGGTGTTGGCCGGCGTTCGGCCAGTCAACCCGGTAGTGCGGCCCGGCGGGGGCGCCGAGTCGGGCTCCGCTGCTCACGATGGGGTCGCGAGCCGCGATGTCTGGGCACAGCCAGATGATGGTCGGGACGGTTCGCTCGTGCGTGTCCCGGGTCCCGCCACGTCCGAAGTTTCGCTGGAATGCCTGACATCGGGATGTCACGGTCTCGGGAAGCCTAGTACGCGGGACCGACACGGCCGAAGGGCCGATCTGGCGACGCGCGGCTGACGAGCACGCTGCCCCGAACGGGGCATCTGGTGCGGCATTCAGCCTAACATCACCAGGGCGCACTGCTATTCCCCAGAGGTCGATGTCTTCGCATTTTACCTCGGTGGATCTCGCCGGATCCGGTACCGGCGGGAGCGGTGTGCGGGCGCGCTCCAGCGGTGCCGGGGGTCAGGGCCGGACGGGCGGTTCACCGGCCACGACGCGTGCGCCGCGGACCGCGACCTGCAACGGGTGTTCGTGCCACCCATTACCCACTTCAAGCCCCATCGAATCAACTTGTGATGCAGTTGTGAAGGCCAGGACAGTAGGACCTGCCCCGGAAATCACGGCGGGGACGCCCGCGTTGCGCAACCGCGCCACGAGCGCCGCGGATTCCGGCATCGCGGGGGCCCGGTAATCCTGGTGCAGCCGGTCCTCCGTGGCGTCCAGGAGTGCGCCGTCGAGGCCCGCGGTGAGCGCGGCGACGAGCAGCGCGGACCGTCCGGCGTTCGCGGCCGCGTCCGCGTGCGGGACGGTCTCGGGCAGCAGCCCGCGCGCGCGCTCGGTGGCCAGGCGCTGCTCCGGGACGAACGCCACGGCCTGGTCGATCCGAGGGTCGAGCCGCACGAGGCGCGGACCGTCCGGTGTCGTCCACGCGACGGTCAGCCCGCCCGCGAGGCACGGCGCGACGTTGTCGGGGTGCCCCTCGATCTCGGTCGCGAGCCGAAGCACTTCGTCGTCGTCCAGCACGGAACCGTCCGGGTGCAGCGCGCGCGCGGCGACCAGCCCGGCGATGATGGCGGCCGACGACGACCCGAGCCCCCGGCTGTGCGGGATCCGGTTGCGGCACCGCAGCCGGAAGCCCTTCGGCTGGCCCGGACCGGACGCGCCCAGTTCGGCGATCCGGTCGAACCCGGCCCGCAGCGTCGAGACGATCAGGTGCCGCTCGCCCCGGTCGGCGACCTCGGCGCCCTCGCCGTCCACCTCGATGGCCGTCGCGTCGTCGGTCGGCGCGACCTCGACGTCGTCGTGCAGCGTCAGCGCCAGGCCCAGCGAGTCGAAGCCCGGCCCCAGGTTCGCGCTGGTCGCGGGCGTCCGCACCGTCACCGGCGCCTGCGGCCGCCCCATCTAGGTCAGGCCCAGCGCGGAGGCGGCGGCGTGCGCGTCGACCTTCACGGTCGTCGGGGCGGGCGCCCCGGAGATCGCCCAGTCGGGGTCCTTGAGGCCGTTTCCGGTCACCGTGCAGACGACCTTCGCACCGCGCTCGACGCCGCCCCGCTCGCTCGCCTGCAGCAGTCCCGCGACGCTCGCCGCGGACGCCGGCTCGACGAACACGCCCTCCTCGCGGGCCAGCAGCCGGTACGCGGCGAGGATCTGCCGGTCGGTGACCGAGTCGATCGCGCCGCCCGACTCGTCCCGCGCGTTGACCGCGAGGTCCCACGACGCCGGGTTGCCGATGCGGATCGCGGTCGCGATCGTCTGCGGCTTCAGCACCGGCTCGCCCTTGACGAACGGCGCCGCGCCGCTCGCCTGGAAGCCCAGCATCCGCGGCCGCCGCGACGCCTCACTGCCCTCCGCGTACTCCTTGTAGCCCATCCAGTAGGCCGAGATGTTGCCGGCGTTGCCGACCGGGAGGCAGTGGACGTCCGGGGCGTCGCCGAGCGCGTCGACGATCTCGAACGCGGCCGTCTTCTGCCCCTGCAGCCGGTACTTGTTCACGCTGTTGACCAGCGCGACCGGGTAGTCCACCGCGAGCTTCTGCGCCAGCTCGAGGCAGTCGTCGAAGTTGCCGTCGACCTGCAGCAGCCGCGCGCCGTGCACCAGCGCCTGCGCCAGCTTGCCCATCGCGATCTTGCCCTGCGGCACCAGCACCGCGCAGGTCATCCCGGCCCGCACCGCGTACGCCGCCGCCGACGCCGAGGTGTTGCCGGTGGACGCGCAGATCACCGCCTTCGCGCCCTCCTCGGCCGCCTTGCTGATCGCGACCGTCATGCCGCGGTCCTTGAACGAGCCGGTCGGGTTCGCGCCCTCGACCTTCAGGTACACCTCGCAGCCGGTCAGCTGGGACAGCCGGTGGGCCGGGACGAGCGGCGTGCCGCCCTCCAGCAGCGTGACGACGGGGGTCTTCTCCGTCACCGGGAGCCGGTCACGGTACTCCTCGATGAGGCCGCGCCACGCGCGGGCGTTGGGGTTCACGTCGTTCTCCTTGCCGACCTGCGGTCCCTACCCAGACCGCCGCACGACCTGCGATGTCGTGCGAATTCTAGTGCGTGCGGGACGCGCCGGACGCGCCCCGCGTCAGTCCTCGCCCTCGACGCGCATGACGCTCGCCACCTCGCGGACGATCGGCAGCCCCCGCAGGCCCTCGACCGTCGCGGACAGCGCCGCGTCCGGCGCCCGGTGCGTCACCACGACGAGCTGCGCGTCCTCGCCCGTCCCGACCTGCCGGACGGCCTGGATCGACACCCCGTGCCGGGCGAACTCCTCCGCCACGGTCGCGAGGACGCCCGCCTCGTCCGCCACGTCCAGCTGGATGTAGTAGCGGGTGACGGTCTCGCCCATCGGCAGCACCGGCAGCTTCGCGTACGTCACCTCGACCGGGCCCGGCGTGCCCCCGGCGACGTTGCGCGCCACCGCGACCAGGTCGCCGAGGATCGCCGACGCCGTCGGGGCGCCGCCCGCGCCCGCGCCGTAGAACATCAGCGACCCGGCCGACTCCGCCTCCACGAACACCGCGTTGTAGGCGTCCCGGACGCTCGCCAGCGGGTGCGACCGCGGGATCATCGCGGGATAGACCCGCACCGACACCCCGCGCCCGTTGCGTCCGTCCTCGGAGGGGATCCGCTCGCAGATGGCCAGCAGCTTGACGACGCAGTCCATGCCCTTGGCGCCCGCCACATCGCCCGGGCTGACCTCCGTGATGCCCTCCCGGTGCACGTCCGCCGCGGTGACGGGCGTGTGGAAAGCGAGCTGCGCCAGGATGGCGGCCTTGGCCGCGGCGTCGAACCCCTCCACGTCGGCCGTGGGATCCGCTTCCGCGAACCCCAGCGTCTGGGCCTCTTCCAGAGCGTCGTTGAACCCCGCGCCATGCGTGTCCATCTGGTCGAGGATGTAGTTCGTGGTGCCGTTCACGATGCCCAGCACCCGGTGCACGTGGTCGCCGACCAGCGAGTCCCGCAGCGGGCGCAGCAGCGGGATGGCGCCCGCGACGGACGCCTCGTAGTACAGGTCCGCGCCGTACTCGCGCGCGGCGGCGAACAGCGTCGCGCCGTCCTCCGCCAGCAGCGCCTTGTTGGCCGTGATGACGGACTTGCCCGACTTCATCGACTCGAGGAGCAGCGTCCGCGCCGGCTCGATCCCGCCGATCACCTCGATGACGATGTCGATGTCGTCCCGGGTGACCAGCGCCTGCGCGTCCGTCGTGACCAGCTCCGCCGGGACGCCCGCGCGGACCCGGTCGGGCCGCCGAACGGCGACCCCGGCCAGCTCCAGCGGCGCGCCCACCCGCGCGGCCAGGTCGTCCGCCTGCTCGTGCAGCAGCCGCACGACCTCCGTGCCGACGACGCCGCACCCGAGCAGCGCCACCCGCAGTCGGCGTTTCACGCTTCGACCTCCGCATCCAGCCGCAGCAGGTCCTCGACGCCCTCCCGCCGGACGATCACGCGCGACCTGCCGTCCCGCACCGCCACCACGGCGGGCTTCGGGACGTGGTTGTAGTTACTGGCCATCGAACGACAGTACGCACCCGTCGCCGCGACCGCGACCAGGTCCCCCGCCGCAATATCTTCGGGGAACCACAGGTCGCGCACCACAATGTCGCCGCTCTCGCAGTGCTTGCCGACAAGCCTACTGAGCATCGGCCGGGCATCGGACGACCGGCTCGCCAGCACGCCGGTGTACTCGGCCCCGTACAGCGCGGTGCGGAGGTTGTCGCTCATCCCCCCGTCGACCGACACGTACGTGCGCAGCCCCTCGACGTCCTTCACCGTGCCGACCTCGTACAGCGTGACGCCCCCCGGACCGGCGATCGCGCGCCCCGGCTCCACCGTCAGCCGCGGCATCGCCAGCCCGTACGCCCGGCACTCCCGCGCGACGATCTCGCGGAGCCCGTCCGCGATCGCCTTCGGGTCGTGCGGCTCCTCGTCCGGCAGGTACGCGATCCCGTACCCGCCGCCCAAATCGAGTTCCGGGAGCTCGACGCCGTGCTCGTCCCGGATCGCCACGAGCAGCTCCGCGAGCCGGTGCGCCGCGACCTCGAACCCGTCCACGTCGAAGATCTGCGAGCCGATGTGGCTGTGCAGCCCCACCAGTTCCAGCTGCTCGAGCGCCAGCACCCGCCGAACCGCCTCCAGCGCGGCGCCCGAACTCCGGGAGAACCCGAACTTCTGGTCGTCGTGGGCCGTCGCGATGAACTCGTGCGTGTGCGCCTCCACCCCCGTGGTCACACGCACCATCACCTTGGGCCGAACCCCGCGCTCACGGGCCAGATAGCCCAACCGCGCGATCTCTTCGAACGAATCGAGCACGATCCGTCCGACCCCCACTTCGAGGGCCTTCTCCAGTTCCCACGTGGCCTTGTTGCTTCCGTGCAAGGTAATGCGCTCGGTCGGAAACCCAGCGGCCAGCGCCACCGCGAGTTCCCCGCCACTGCACACGTCCAGACCGAGCCCCTCCTCGTTGAGCCACTTGACCATGGCCCCGCACAGGAACGCCTTGCCCGCATAGTGGACGTCACCGTCGTGGAAAGCCGCCGCGTACTCGCGCATCCGGCCCCGCACGTCGTCCTCGTCGTAGACGTACAGGGGCGTCCCGTACTCCCGGGCCAGATCCCGCACGTCCACACCGCCCACGGTCATGGCGCCGTCCTCCCGGGCGGCGTTCCGGGGCCACACCCGCACATCGAGTGCGTTCAGATCCTCAGCCGGCCCCGCCGGGTGGTCTTCGGGCAGGACGTCGGCATGCCGGGGACCGGCAGGATGTACACGGCTCATATTCGCTCTCTAGGGGTCTCACCGATCATGTTCAGGCCGTTGCCGAGGACGCGCGACACCGCCTCGGCCAAGGCGACCCGTCCTCCGTCCGCGGCGGGACAACGTTCATGCACGTCGTGGTACGCCCCGGCAACCTTCTCCAGACACAACACCAGCGGCCTGGCGTCCCGTTCCCGCTCCGCCTGAGCCGCACGCCCAGGGAAGTCTCCCAACAAGGAGACCACCGCCAACTCCTCCGGCTCCGCCCGCACCAGCGAACCCTCCGGAACCTTTACCTCGCGAGCCCACCGGACGGCCCAGCACGCCCGCGCATACGCGTACCGCACGACGAACCCGGGATTCTCGAACGTCCGCGGCCACTCGTCCCACCGGAACGCCGGCACCCGCGCGACCCCGTAACCAGGATCACTCCGGACACGCTCCACCAGTTCGTCCACGCCCACACTGACCCGGACGAACCCCCGCGAAACGACACCACCGACCCACCGCGCGACGACCTCCGGATCGAGCCCCAGCCGCAGCGCCACGGGGCTCTCGAACACCCCGGGCCCCCGAGCGAACACGGGCACGTCCGCGGGCACGTCCCCCGCGAACTCCCCCCGGGCCGCGGCATCGCGCAACCCCGCCACCAGGGCGGCGCTCACATCGGCAGGAGTCACCCGGATGAGACTATCTGACCACTATCTGGACACAGCCGCGAGTTTCCGGACCGTCTGGATCATCTGGTTCGGATCGAACGGCTTCGTCACATAAGCGTCGACACCGATCTCGTGCCCCCGCCGGACGTCGTGCTCCTGCGCCCGCGCGGTGATCATCGCGACCCGGATGTGCGCCGTCGCCGGGTCCTCCCGCAGCCGGATCGCCGTCACCCACCCGTCCAGCCGCGGCATCATGACGTCCAGCGTGATGACGTCCGGCCTGACCTCGCCCACCTTGTCGAGGCAGTCCTGACCGTCCACCGCCGTCGACACCTCGAACCCCTCCAACTGCAGGTTCACGGCGATGAGCTGGCGGATCACCTCGTCATCATCGACGACCAGCACGCGTCCCAGTGGCTCGGTCACGGCCACGAAGTTAGCCCACTCCACCCCTCGACGCACGGCGAACATTCCAGGTGCGCGTCACCCCGCCAACCCTGGTAACCTTCTACCGCGCCCAACACAGGGCGCACGCCCCCTTAGCTCAGGGGATAGAGCAACGGCCTCCGGAGCCGTGTGCGCAGGTTCGAATCCTGCAGGGGGCACCTTTAGATGATCAGCCAAGACCCCGGTTGACCTGCCAGAACGGCAGTCGCCGGGGTTTCGTGCGTGTGCAGCCATGTGCCACCGTGAGCCGCCGTCTGTCAGCATCCACGGAATATTTACGAAATGGGTCCGGCGGCATCCGTGCAGGTCAACCGGAGCGAAAGAGCCCCGGTGCGGAACCGGGGCTCTCGTCTCGTCAGCGACCACGCGCCGAGTCCATGCGTCAAGGCGGCGCCGCTTCGCGGCGCCGCAGGTTCGGCGGCTACGCCGCCCGGGGCATGCGGCGTGGGCGCCGGTCCCCGGTCGGCGAACCGCCGGGCCGCGATTGTCGAACGTTTGCCCGACCCATCCGGCGGACGGCCGTAGGCGGAGCCCGTCGCAGCGCGGCCGCTGGTCGCTGCGTCACGGAGATCGAGCGTGCGCTACCAGGGGGCTACCGCCCCCATGGACCCCCGGGACCCGAAGTACTCATTCGCGCAATGCCGCCCTTGCCGGGTTAGGGCCGCCCGCGCGAAGCACTTCGGAACGTGAGTGCGTCTGTATGCTCCCCTTCCCCTGGGGACGGTGAACACGGAGGGAATGCAGCAGTAGGCACGAAGCCTGGCCTAGCGGTGACCAGGGATGATCCTCGATCTACACTCCGACAGTGGAGTATGAGATGTGGTTCGGGCACGACACCGAGATGCGGCCGAAGGCCCCGGCGCGGCCGATGCTGCTCAACTCGGATGGCAACTACCACGACAACGTGGAGGTAGTGAACTTCAGCCTGTTCCTGGCCCATGCTGTACGCCCTGGAAGCATTACGCCGATGTGCGGGACGACTCACCGGGCGATGGTGCCTCAGGGGTGCGCATGGACGGATCCTAGGCCAGAGGTAGTCATGGTGGAGCGATGCCCGATCTGCCTTGAGAACTGGCCCGTCTGAACGTCAAGTGCCGACAGCCGCCCGAGTGTCTTCACAAGGTCAGCAGATCGGCTGGTGACCGTTGATCAAGGGACGAGACTTCCCGAGCTGACAGCCCCAGCCAGAACACGCGCTGCGGAATATGTGCGGAATGCCAGGTGGCGGGCGGGGCGATCCAGAGTGTTCGTTCGCAGGTCAGCAGGGTTGTTCGCACTGATCAGGTACGTGCCTCCGGAGCCGTGTGCGCAGGTTCGAATTTGCGGGCAGCACCTCAGATGATCAGTCGGGCTCCAGTTGACCTGTGGGCCGGGGTTTTGCATGTTGGCAGGCGGGCGCTGGCGGAAATCGTCAGGGGCGACGGGTGGGCGGCTAGTTGGGGCTGTTTAAGTGCCGCCTCTTTATGAAGTAGGTCAGCAGGATTGCCCCGGCCATGGCCAGACTGACGACCTGGGCGAGCGCGATGATGCCGCCTACCTGATCGGCGATGTGTGAGACGAGACCCGACCAGTTGAGTGGGGTCTCGTTTTCGGGATGGCCGAGGTCTGGGGGCTCGGCGGCGTAGGCGTCCATACGGCTCAACTCCTCCAACAAGGGATCACAGCAGGCTAGCCGAGGAGCCGCGATCTGGAACGAGCCGTGTGTGCGGGGTCGATTTCGCAGAGCGAAGCGCGAAGGAGCGATCGGCCGGTTTCTGTAGTTCATGGGCGGTCTGCACGACTTGAGCGTCTGCTGACGTTCTCTGTGCGAAGAAGCGCTTCATGTTGCACGTCTCCGGCCCGGGGGGTGGTTAGCGGCGGACTCGGTATTGCAGGTGGAGTGCTCGGTTGCCCTGGACGACGGTGGGGTCGTCGAGGAGGCGGTGGCCCTGGGTCAGCTTGGAGAAGTAGGGGATGCCCTCGCCGAACAGCACGGGCACGAGGCTGACGCACACCTCGTCCACCAGGTCGAGATCGAGTGCCTGCTGGATGATCGACGCGCTCGCGATCGTGACGTCCTGGTCGCCGGCGATCTCCTTCGCCTTGGAGATCGCGGCTTCGACTCCGTCGACGAACGTTGTCGTGGGCCATCGTGTGGCGGCGTCTTCGGGGGGTCGGTGCGTGACCACGACGACGGGGGCGCCGGCCGGGTGCTTGTCGCCCCAGCCGTCCGCGATGTCGAACAGGCGGCGGCCCGCGACGAGCGCGCCGCAGTTCTCGGTCAGGTCCCGCAGCATTTGAGCGCCGGCTTCGTCGACCTGGAACGAGACGGTCTCGTTCGGGTTCGGCACGTTGATCTCGCCCGTTTCGTACCAGTCGAACAGCTCTCCTACCTGGTCGTTGGGGTCCGCGACGAACCCGTCCAGCGACATCGTCATATGGGTGAGCACCTTGCCCATCGTGTCTCCTTTGGTTGCCGGTTCCCTGTAACGACTCGGTCCGGCCGTGGGACTCATCGGTTCCGGGGCGGTGATCCGTAGGTGTCGTCGGCGGCTCAGTTTTTCAGGTCGTGTTCTAGGGATCGGGCGGCTGTGCGGAGGGTGGTGACCAGGGTGGGGAGGCGGTGCTTTTCGTAGCGGGCGCTGGGCATCGAGATCGAGAGGCCCGCGGCGGCTTCGCCGTCGGGGGACGTCACGGGGACGCCGACCGCGACGACGCCGCGTTCGGAGCGGCCCTCGTTGAGGGCGAAGCCGTTGCGGCGGACGCGGGCGAGGTCGGCGCGGAGGGTGTCGAGGTCGTGGTCGGTGTAGAGCTCGTCCAGTTGGTCGGGTGGGAGTTCGGCCAGGAGGAGCAGGCCGGCGGTGGTGCGGTGGGCGGGGAAGACCATGCCTTCGCGGGAGCCGACGCGGAGGGCCTGGCGTGACTCGACGCTGGCGATGAAGCGGACCGTGGTGCCGGTGCGGATGGTGAGGTTGGCGGACTCGTCGAGGATGTCGACGAGGCGGTGCAGGTGGGGCAGGGCGGCGGCGCGGAGCCTGGCGGTCGTCGACTGGGAGTGGGCGGCGAGTTCGAGGACGGGGCCGACGCGGTAGCTGCGGTCGGCCTGGCGGACGGCGAAGTCGCGGTAGACGAGCATCGCGAGCAGGCGGTGGGCGGTGGAGCCGGCGACGCCGAGGCGCTGGGCGACCTCGGTGACGGTGAGGGGGCCCTCCAGTTGGAGCATCGTCGCGATGCGGAGGGCGTTGTCGACGCTCGTGATGGCGTACGGCGGTGGTGTCTTGAGTGGTTTGTCCATTGCTTGCTTTTTCTGTAGGGCAGAATTTCCTTTTCTGTAGAGGGTACGGGCGGGACGATCGTGCCCATGACCAGTACCCCTGTGCGGCTCCGGGCCGTGGACGCGCCCGGGCAGCCGGACGTCACGCCGGAGCTCGAGAGTCTCTATCGCGGGTTCGAGGCCGAGTTGCTCGTGCCGCTGTGGACGGAGATCGGCGACCTGATGCCGGTGCATCCGCGGTCCGGGGCCGTCCCGCACGTGTGGAGGTGGGAGAGGCTCGCGCGCCTGGCGGAGGAGGCCGGACGGATCGTGCCGGTGGGGCGCGGGGGCGAGCGGCGCGCGATCGCGCTGGCCAACCCCGGGCTGGGGGGACGTCCGTTCGCCTCGCCGACGCTCTGGGCGGCGATCCAGTACCTCATGCCCGGGGAGGACGCGCCGGAGCACCGGCACACGCAGCACGCCTTCCGGTTCGTGGTGGAGGGGTCCGGTGTGTGGACGGTCGTGGGCGGGGACCCGGTGCCGATGAACCGCGGCGACTTCCTGCCGCAGGCGGGGTGGAGCTGGCACGCCCACCACAACGCGGCCGATCGGCCGATGGCCTGGATCGACGGCCTCGACATCCCGTTCCAGTACATGGCGGAGTCGCAGTTCTTCGAGTTCGGGCGCGAGGAAGTGACCGAGCGGACGACGCCGGAGCGGTCCCGCGCGGAGCGGCTGTGGGGGCACCCGGGGCTGCGGCCGGTCGGGGTGGGCCGCGGTGGTCCGGGGTCGCCGCTGCTCTCGTACAAGTGGGAGTACACCGACCGGGCCCTGGCCGACCAGCTCGCGCTCGAGCGGGAGGGGTACGGCGGGGTGGTGGAGCCGGGCCACGCGGCGGTGCGCTACAGCAACCCGGTCGACGGGGGCGATGTGCTTCCGACGATGCGCGCGGAGTTCCACCGGATCGCCCGGGGCGCCGAGACGGCTCCGGTCCGGGAGACGGGGTCCAGCGTCTTCCAGGTCTTCGACGGTTCCGGGACGGTGACGGTCGGGGACCGCGCGTGGTCGGTGGCCCGCGGGGACCTGTTCGTCGTCCCGTCGTGGACGCCGCTCTCGGTGCGGTCCGAGGCCGGTTCGTCGGACTCCGACTCCGGGGCCCTGGATCTGTTCCGTTTCAGTGACGCGCCCGTGTTCGAGGCGCTCGAGCTCGACCGATTCGCGAAGGACGCCTGATGAAGCTCGCCACCATCCGCACCGCCGACGGCACGCGCGCCGTCCGTCTCGACGACGGCGGGCTCGTCGACGTCGGTTTCGCCGACCTGGGCGCCCTGCTGGCCGAGCCGGACTGGCGGGAGCGGGCGGCGGCCTCCGGCGAGGTGCACGACGCCGAGGGCGCCGACTTCGCGCCGGTCGTGCCCCGGCCGTCGAAGGTGATCTGCGTCGGCCACAACTACTCGAACCACATCAAGGAGATGGGCCGGGAGCTCCCGGCGTACCCGACGCTGTTCCCGAAGTTCGCCGACACCCTGATCGGCGCCCGCGACGACGTCGTGAAGCCGCCGGAGACGGAGGCGCTCGACTGGGAGGTGGAGCTCGCCGTCGTGATCGGGCGGGACGTCCGCCGCGCGGACGACGCGGAGGCGGAGGCGGCGATCGCGGGGTTCACGGTCATGAACGACGTGTCGGTGCGGGACTGGCAGTTCCGCACCATCGAGTGGACGCAGGGCAAGATCTGGGACTCCTCGACCCCGGTCGGGCCGTTCCTGGTCACCCCGGACGAGGTCGGCGGCGTCCGTCCGGCGCTGCGGGTGCGGACGGTCGTGGACGGCCGGGTGATGCAGTCCGACGACACGGGGACGCTGCTGTTCGACCCGGTGTTCCTGGTCAAGTACGTGTCGACGATCGTGCGGCTGCGTCCCGGCGACCTGATCGCGACCGGCACGCCGGCGGGGGTGGGGCACGCCCGCGACCCGAAGGTTTACCTGACCGGCGGGGAGACGGTGGTGACCGAGGTCGAGGGCATCGGCGCCTGCACGAACCGCGTCGTCGGGGGCGCGTGATGGCCCGGACGCTCGCGGACGCGCTCCGCTGGACGGAGGAGGGCACCGGGATGTTCCTGGACGGCGTCCGCGGCCTGGACGATCGGGGGTTCGGCGCGCCCTGCGGGCTGCCGGGCTGGACGCGGGGGCATCTGGTGGCGCACGTCGCGGCGAACGCCGAGGCGCTGGGCAACCTGGTTCGGTGGGCGGCGACCGGGGAGCCGACCCCGATGTACGCGTCGCCCGAGGAGCGCGCGGCCGGGATCGAGCGGGGCGCGCGGATGGGCGGCGCGGAGCTGACCGCGTGGCTGGCGCGGGCGTGCGCCGCGCTGCGCGCGGGGATGGACGGGCTGTCCGGGGAGCAGTGGGGGCGGGAGGTGGTGACGGCGCAGGGCCGTTCCGTGCCAGCGTCCGAGGTGCCCTGGCTGCGGTCGCGGGAGGTGTTCGTCCACACCGTCGATTTGGGGGTCGGGGTCGGTTTCGGCGATCTGCCGGACGGCTTCCTGCGCGCCCTCGTCGCCGATGCGGCCGCGAAGCGCGGGCTGGACGCGGCGGCGCTGCCGGACGGGCCGCGGCCCGAGGTCGCGGCGTGGCTGACCGGACGGCCGCACGCGCTCGCCGGCGCTCCCCCGCTCGGCCCCTGGCTGTGAAGCACTGCGGAGTGGAGATCATGACCAACCCTGATGTGCTCGTCGTCGGCGGGGGGATCGGCGGGCTGGGCGCCGCGTACGCGCTGGCGCGGCGCGGCCTCGCGGTGCGGCTGCTGGAGCGGTCCGCGGCGTTCGGCGAGGTCGGCGCCGGCATCCAGCTCGCGCCCAACTGCACCCGCATCCTGGACGACTACGGGCTGCTGGACGAGGCCCGGAGCCGCGGCGTCGCACCCGACACGATGATCATGCGCGACGCCGTCGACGGGTCGGAGCTGACCCGTCTCGACCTGCGCGATCTGGAGCGCCGCTACGGCTTCCCGTACCTGGTGATCCACCGCAGCGACCTGCACGCCATGCTCGTCCGGGCGTGCGAGCGTGCGGGCGTCGAGCTGGTGACGTCGCGGCACGTGGTCGGGTACGCCAACACGGACGGCGGCGCGCGGGTGACGCTCGCGGACGGCGGGACTGAGGAGGCGCGGGTCGTCATCGCGGCGGACGGGCTGCACTCGGTGGCGCGGGGGCTGCTGGTGGACGACCGGCCGGTGTCGTCGGCGTACGTGGCCTACCGGGGGACGACGCCGACGGCGGCGGGGCGGGCGGCGCGGGTCGATCTGTCCGAGGTGGCCGTGTACGTCGGCCCGCGCTGCCACTTCGTCCACTACGGGCTGCGGGGCGGCGAGCTGCTGAACCAGGTGGCGGTGTTCGAGTCGCCCAAGGCCCGCGCCGGCGAGGAGGACTGGGGCACGCCGGACGAACTGGACGCGGCGTTCGCGGGGACCTGCGCGTTCGTCCGCGACGGCCTGCCGGACATGTGGCGCGACAGGTGGTGGCGGATGTACGACCGCGACCCGATCATGACGTGGGTGGACGGCGCGATCGCGCTGCTCGGCGACGCGGCGCATCCGCCGCTGCAGTACATCGCCCAGGGCGCGATCATGGCGATCGAGGACAGCTGGGTGCTCGGCGAGCACGTCGCGCGGCACCGGGCGGGCGACGGGTCGGTGGACTGGGCGGCCGTCTTCGCGGCCTACGACGCGGTCCGCCCGGAGCACTGCCGCCGCGTCCTCACCACGTCGCGGGCGTGGGGCGAGCTGTGGCATCTCGACGGACGGCCCCGGCTGCAGCGGAACGTGCTGCTGCGGGAGCGCGACACCTACGACTACGCGTTCGTGGACTGGCTCTACGGGCCGACGGCGCTGCATCCGGCGGAGGAGCCGCCGATGTTCACGCCGGTGCCGCTGGCCTCGGCGGAGGTCGACGCGCTCGGCTGACGCCGCCGGCCCCCGACGGCGCCGTCGGGGGCCGCGTCCCGCGGGAGGAGGATGGGAATCGGTGCCGGGCCGTCCGGGCTCGGGGCGATCAGTCCACGGCCGCGGGGCGGCGGGCGGCGAGGAGCGCGAGCACGCCGATGACGACGAGCGCCCAGCTTCCGGTGACCGGGAAGTAGATGACGCTGAGCGGGACGCCGAGCGCCAGCAGGTACCAGCCGACCTGGGCCGGGACGCGGCCGGTCGTCCGGAGCGCCTGCCGGGTCAGCGTGCCCAGCGCGAGCAGTGCGATGCCGGCGCCCATGAACCAGATGCTGGCCTCGCGCTCGAAGTAGCCGGGCGCGTCGGTGTCGACCGCGGTCCGGACGAAGCCGTCCGCGACGATGTCCGCCCAGGCGTTGGGCTGGGCGAAGGCCCAGACGAAGTGCAGGATCGCGGTCGCGATGATGAGTCGGGGGGTCCACCGGGCGAGTGCGCTCATGAAATCCGTCCGTTCTCTCGCGGCGCCAGGCGCAGCGCCAGCGTGTAGATCTCTCGCAGTTCGTCGCCGGGCACCGGCGGCACGACCTGCTGGGCTCCGACCAGGAGCAGGTAGAACAGGCCGGCCAGCGGCCCCCGGTCGCGGTCTTCGGCCCCGAGGTCGCCCACCAGTGATCGCAGGTAGTCGATGCGCAGCCGGTCGACGCGCTCCTGGAGCGCGCGGGCCTCATCGTCCTGCAGCGCCCAGGCGCGCATGGCGTTCTCGAGGTCGTCGCTCTGGTCCTTGCTCGCCAGGACCAGCTCCATCAGTCGTTCGAGCTTGGCGCCGGCCGCTTCACCGGCGCGCTCCGCGTTCTCGATGAAGCGGCTGGTGTGCTCGTTCTCGTAGTACGCGAGCAGGTCGGTCTTGTAGCCGGCCATGCCCTTGAAGTGGTGGTAGAAGGACCCTTTGGTCAGGTTGAGGCGTTCGGTCAGCCGTTCGAGGGTCAGTGCGGGTGCACCGTCCTCGGCCAGAATCCCGATCCCCGCGTCGAGCCAGTCCCGTTTGCCCGCCATGCCACCGCCTTGGTCGTTTCTCCGGAACATACCATACGGAATGGTATGGCCCGCAGGTGAGACGGGTGACACCGCCCGGATCAGACGGCCTTGGCGAGGGTGTAGAGGGCGACGAAGGCGGCGAGCCCGAGCAGCAGGCTGCCGATCGCGTTGACGGCCGCCTTGCCGTAGGCGCCGTCCTGGATCAGGTGGACGGTGTCGAGCTCGAACGTGCTGAACGTCGTGAGGGCGCCGCACAGGCCGGTACCGAGCAGCGCCTCGACGTGCGTCCCCGAACCGGCCCCGTGCAGGGCGCCGAGGAGCGCCGAGCCGAGGAGGTTGACGGCGAGCGTGCCCCAGGGGAACGACTTCCCCGCGGACGCCTTGACGTAGCCGTCGATGAGGTAGCGGAGCGTCGCGCCCACCGCGCCGCCCACCAGGACCAGGATCGCCGGCATCACGCCTCCTTCGCCGGGCGGCCGCGCCGGATCCGACGGCCGAGGACCAGGCCCGCGGCCACCGCGACCCAGCCGAGGACCACGCTCGCCACCGCGTACACGGCGGCCAGCCCCGGCTCGCCGTCGAGGCTGTGCAGGTCGTCGATCAGGTGCGAGAACGTCGTGAACCCGCCGAGGTAGCCGGTGATCGCGAACGGCCGGACGAACGGGTGCGGCCGGCCGCCGAGCAGGTACGACGTCAGGACGCCCATGGCGAGGCAGCCGAGCATGTTGACGGTGAACGTGTCCCAGGGGAAGCCCGTCGGGTCGGTGGGGATCGCCTCGCCGAGCAGGTACCGGACGAGCGCGCCGAGCGCGCCCCCGAACGCGATCTCCACGAGGGCCCGGGCGCGGGCGCTCGGGTGGAGGACGGCCGCCTCGGCGTGCTCGCGGTGCCCCAGGCGGCCCTTCACGGGTGCCTCCGGTCCGGGGCGGGCGTCCCGAGCAGGAGCCGGCGGACGGCGTCCCAGGTGCGGTGGAACGCGGTCTCCACCTCGGGCGACCGGGCGCCGAGGATCCGCGCCCACGCGCCGTGGTCGCCGGGCAGGACGCTCGCGCCGCCGCGCAGGCCCGTGCCGGCGATCGCGGCGTGCATGGCGTCGGCGGCCTCGCGGGCGCGCTGGGTGACGACGTGGAGGGACGCCGCCAGCCCGAAGCCGTCCATGACGGCGGGGCCGGTCACCGGGGCCTCGGCGGGGACGAGCCGGAGCGGGTCGGCGAACAGCGTGCGGCCGTCGGGGTCCCGCACCTCCAGGTCGGTGCAGTAGGCGGTGTAGGCGTGCCGTTCGCCGCGCGCGAGCCGTCCCGCCATCAGCTTCTCCCCCAGCAGGACGGTCGCGTCGGGGTGGGCGGTGACGGTCGTGCGCTGGTAGAACCGCGAGTCCTCGAAGGGGATCGTGGTGGCGGGCAGGTACTCGACGTAGGCGTCGGCGGCGGCGTGCAGGTCGATCGTCTGGGCGGCGTAGTCGTGCTCCATCCGGTAGAGCCGCGTGGCGGTCTGGGTGGTGAAGTGCACGAACGTGCCGGGGCCGCAGTGCAGCCGGATGCGGTACCGGTCCCCCTGGAGGACGCCGCCGCCGGACGACATGAACAGCACGTGCGGCATGTCCGGAAGGTCGGGCTCCGGGTACAGGGGGCGGGTCGTGTGCAGCGGCGCCCGCTGGAAGTGGCGGACGAGCTCGGTGCGGCCGCGGACGGCGAACTCCAGGTCGAGCACGCCGTCCTTGCCGGGCGCGCCGACCGGGAGCGTGTCCGGGACGGACGAGTGCCGCGCGACGGCCTCGGGCGGCGCGGCGTCCGGGGGCGGCGCGGCGGTCAGCCCGTCGGCGAGCACGTCGCCTCCCGGCGCTGCAGGACGAAGTCGGCGACCTCGCCGATCCCGGTTCCGGCCAGGCAGTCGGTCAGGACGACCGGACGGTCGCCGCGCACGGCGCGCGCGTCCCGCTCCATGACCGCGAGGTCGGTGCGCACGTAGGGCGCGATGTCGATCTTGTTGATGACCAGCAGGTCGGAGTCGGTGGTGCCGGGGCCGCGCTTGCGCGGCATCTTCTCGCCCTCGGCGGTGTCCAGGACGAACACGTAGACGTCGGCCAGGGCGGGACTGAAGGTGAGCGTCAGGTTGTCGCCGCCGCTCTCGAACAGCAGGACGTCGATGTCGGGGAACCGGTCGAGCATCTCCGCGGCGGCGGCGAGGTTCATCGTGGGGTCGTCCCGGACGGCGGTGTGCGGGCACGATCCGGTCTCGACGCCCGCGACGCGTTCGGGGTCGAGCGTGCCCGCGAGGGTGCGGCGGACGTGCTCGGCGTCCTCCTGCGTGTAGATGTCGTTGGTGATGACGCCGGGGCGGCGGCCCCGCGCGACGAGCAGCGGCACCAGCGCCTCGATGAGGGCGGTCTTGCCCGACCCCACCGGGCCGCCGATGCCGATCTTGTAGACGTGTTCGAGTTCCATGCGTCCTCCGGTCAGGTGATGAACAGCCGGGCCTCGGCCCGTTCGTGCAGGGCGGAGACGGCGTCCGCCGCCGGCGTCGAGGAGTGCAGGTCCCCGGGGCCGCGGGCGGCCAGCGCCGCCGCCGTCGCGCGGACCAGCTCGGGGCGCACCTCCCGCAGGAGCCGCTGGGCGTCCCGGAAGTCGACGCGGCCGAGCCGCACCGTCGCCGCCGCGCAGCTCGCGGCGAACGCGTACAGGTCGCAGGCGACGGCGTCCCGGACGGGCGTGCCGAGGCCCGCGTGGACGGCGCCGACGACGACGGCGTGGGTGCCGGGCGTCGCGCCGTCCGTGACGAGGGCGGCGAGCCGCGCGGCGGGGGCCGAGCCGAACGCCGGGCCGGCGGTGTCCAGCACCTGCCGGCCCGTGCGCACGGACGCCGTCCGCTGCTCCCTGCCGAGCTTGATCGCGTGCAGCCTGCGGTCGACCTCCGCGACCCGGTCCCAGTCCCCGGCCGTGACCGCCCGGTGCGCGAGGGCGAGCGCGGCGGCGTCGCCGGTGCCGGCGGCGCGGACGAGGTCGCGCACCAGGGCGGCCGGGCCCGCCGCGGGGACCGCGCCGAGCTGGAAGTGCCCCTCCAGCCCGTGCGACAGGGTGTAGAGCCCGCTGGGGAAGCCGGAGTCGGTGAGCTGGAGCCCGGCCAGCAGCGGCTCCAGGCCGTCCGTCATGGGAGCCCGCCTCTCATGCGCGTCCGATCGTCATGCGCGTCCGCCCGTCGCTCGGTCCGCCCGTCACGCGATGAAGAACAGCCGGTTGAGCGGCAGGCTCGTGGCCGGTTCGATGGACGCGGGCTCGCCGTCCACGGTCACCCGGTACGTCTCCGGGTCCACGGCGATCTCGGCGAGCGTCGAGTTGCGCAGCATGTGCCGCTTGTCCACGGTCCGGCACTGCCGCACCGGGCGGATGAGGCGCTCCAGGCCGAGCCGTTCCGGGACGCCCTCCGCGATGGCCGCGTCCGACATGAACGTCACGCAGGTCTCGCGCAGCGCCCGGCCGAAGCACCCGTACGTCGGCCGCAGGTAGACCGGCTGCGGGGTGGGCAGCGAGGCGTTCGGGTCGCCCATCTGCGCCCAGCTGATCAGGCCGCCCTTGACGACCATGAACGGCTTCGCCCCGAACGAGTGCGGCTGCCACAGCACGATGTCGGCGAGCTTGCCGTCCTCCAGCGAGCCGATCGTGTCGGCCATCCCGCTGGCGCGGGCCGGGTTGATGGTGAGCTTCGCCAGGTAGCGCAGCACCCGGTGGTTGTCGTTGCGGGCGGAGTCCTCGGGCAGCGGGCCGCGCTTGTCCTTGCAGTGGTGGGCGACCTGGAACGCGCGGGTGAAGGACTCGCCGACCCGTCCCATCGCCTGCGAGTCGGAGCCGATGATGCTGATGACGCCGAGGTCGTGCAGGACGGTCTCGGCGGCGATCGTCTCGGCGCGGACGCGGCTCTCGGCGAACGACAGGTCCTCGGGGACGTCGTAGCTGAGGTGGTGGCAGACCATCGTCATGTCCAGCAGCTCGTCCGCCGAGTTGCGGGTGTACGGCAGCGTCGGGTTCGTGGACGCGGGCAGCGCGTTCGGCTCCGAGGTGATCCGCAGGATGTCGGGGGCGTGCCCGCCGCCGGCGCCCTCGGAGTGGTAGGTGTGGATCGCCCGGCCGTTGATCGCGTCGATGGTGTCCTCGACGAACCCGGCCTCGTTCAGGGTGTCGGTGTGGATGGTGACCTGCACGTCGTGGTCGTCGGCGACGCGCAGCGCGCAGTCGATGGCCGCCGGGGTCGAGCCCCAGTCCTCGTGCACCTTCAGCCCGGCGGCGCCCGCGCGGATCTGCTCGTCCAGCGGTCCGGGCAGGCTGTTGTTGCCCTTGCCGTAGACGGCGATGTTGATCGGGATGTCCTCGTACGCCTGCAGGATGCGGGAGATGTTCCACGGGCCGGGGCTGCAGGTGGTGCCGCGGGTGCCGTCCGCGGGGCCGGTGCCGCCGCCGACCAGCGTGGTGATCCCGTTGCTCAGCGCGTGCTGGGCCTGCTGCGGCGCGATGAAGTGGACGTGCGTGTCGATCGCGCCCGCGGTGGCGATGAGGTTCTCGCCGGAGATCACCTCGGTGCCGGCGCCGATGATGAGGCGCCGGTCCACCCCGTTCTGGGTGTGCGGGTTGCCGGCCTTGCCGACCCCGGCGATCCGCCCGTCCTTGATCCCGATGTCGCCCTTGACGACGCCGAGCACCGGGTCGATGATCACCGCGTTGGTGATCACGGTGTCGAGGGCCGTGGTGGCGTTCCGCGAGGCGGGGTCGGCCGACATGCCGTCCCGGGCCGTCTTCCCGCCCCCGTACTGGGCCTCGTCGCCGTAGTGGCCCTCGGTGTGGTCCTTCTCGACCTCCACGACCAGGTTCGTGTCGGCCAGGTGGATCCGGTCGCCCACGGTGGGGCCGTACATGCTCGCGTACTGCGCGCGAGAGATCGTCGTCGCCATCGGCGTCAGCCCTTCTTCGACCGCGACCCGCGGCCCGCCGCGGCGGTCCGGGTCTTCGACTGCTTCTTCTTGCCGGCGCCGCCGCCCTTGCCGGGCTCCTCGGGCTCGTCGAGGTAGCCGCGGGCGCGCATCCGCTCCAGGGCCCTGGCCTTCGCGGCCCCGGACCGGATGCTGCCGTCGAGCAGTCCGCCGAACCCGACGATGCGCATCCCGCCGCCGTACTCGACGAGCCGCACCTCCTTGGTGTCGCCCGCCTCGAACCGGACGGCGGTGCCCGCCGGGATGTCCAGCCGCATCCCGAACGCCCTCTCCCGGTCGAACCGCAGGGCCCGGTTGACCTCGAAGAAGTGGAAGTGCGAGCCGATCTGCACCGCCCGGTCGCCGGTGTTGTGCACGGTCATGGACTCTCTGCGCTGCCCGGCGTTCAGCTCGATCGAGCCGTCCGCGAACATGTAGACGTCATCGGCCATGGGCGGCCGCCTCCTTCAGGGTCTCCTCGGTTTCCGGCAGCGGGCCGTGCGCGTGCCCCGGCGGCGCCTGCCGGCGGTGGTCGTGCCCGTGGTGGTGGTCGTCGTCGTGGTCGTCGTGGTGGTCGTGGTCGTGGTCGTGGTGGTGCGCCGGAGCGGCGAGGCCGTCGTCGCCGTCCCGGAGCCACCGCGCCTCCGCCTCGGCGGCGCGCCGCCGGACGAGCGCCGCGAGCGCGGCGGGTCCGAGCGGCGTCCCGGCGGCGCCCGTCCCCGCGCCGCGCGGCGGCGGGACGAGCGCCGCGGGCACGAGCACGACGTCGCGGGCGCCCAGCCGGCGGCAGCGGTCGACGCCCTCGGCGACGCCGGGCTCGCCGCCGAGGAAGGCGACCTCCACCCACGGGACGCGCAGGTGCCGCCAGACCAGCCGCGCGACCTTGTACAGCTCGGCGTCGTCCTCGGGTCCGCCCGGCGGCGCCACCAGCAGCGCCGCCCGGTCGCCGCCGCCGGGCAGCGCCCGCGCCACGGCCGCCCGCAGCCAGCCGACCAGGTGCGTCGTCGTGCCGAGCGGCGCGGCGAGCAGCAGGTCGCCGGGGGCCGCGCCGCGCGCCGCCCACCCGATCGTCTGCGCGGCCGCCGCCGCGAGGCCCGGATCGCGGCCGAGCGTCATCGGGACGACGACCGCGCGCGGGTGCGCGGCGAGCGCGCGGGCGAGGTCGCGGCCCGGGCCGAGCACGCCGCCGGTCCCGGGCGGGCACTCGTGCCCGCCCACCCGCAGGACGGCGCGGTCCCGTTCGGTGGGCGGTCCGGTGCCGGCGGGTGGTCCGGTCACTTGCCGCCGCCCACGGGGTCGTGGCAGGAGACGAGCTTGGTGCCGTCGTCGAACGTGGCCTCGACCTGGATCAGCTTCAGCATCCCGCGGACGCCCGGGAGCACCTCGTCCGGTCCGACCACCTGCTTGCCGAGCTCCATGCAGTCGGCGACCGTCCGGCCGTCCCGGGCCGCCTCCACGATCGCCGCGCTGATCAGCGCGACCGTCTCGCCGTAGTTGAGCTTCAGGCCGCGCTTGCGGCGCCGCTCCGCCATCTCCGCGACCGTGAAGACGAGCAGCTTGTCGATCTCTCGTGGTGACAGGTTCATCTGAGTCCTCTCTGGAGACGCGGTCCAGTGCGCGGTTCGGTGCCGGGGTCGGTGCTCAATCGGCCCGCCGCAGCCTGGACAGCAGCGGGACGGCCGCGAGGAACACCCAGGTGACCAGCACGAACGGCCAGGTCAGGGTGTGTCCGCCGACCGTGTCGAACAGCACGGTCATGCCGGCGGTCAGCGCGGCGGCGGTGGCCGCGCCGATCGCCGCGTACGCGACGCCGACCGGGCTCAGCGCGACGAACGTCCCGGTCAGCGCGATCCCGGTCAGCACGGCGTTGTAGCCGTACAGGCCGGCGCCGAGGTCGGCGGCCTGGGCGCCCAGCCACCAGCCGACGAGCAGCCCGATCAGGCTCGCCGCGGCCGCCGCGGCCGCGACGAGCCGGCTCGCCACCGCGAGCCCGACCAGGAAGATCAGGCCGACGTACCACTCGTCCTGGAAGAACACCTGCCCGACGCCGTTGAACCAGCCGCGCCAGAAGTCGTGCCAGGTCATCGCGGTTCCGGGGTCGGTCGCCGAGGGCGCGGCGGTGTTGGCGTGGTCCGCCCAGACCCGCTCGTACGACGGCGCACCGATCACCATCACCGTCGTGACGACGCAGAACGGCGCGGTGAACGTCGCCAGGCCGTACGGGTCGAGGACGGTCCGCATGGCGGCGGTGAGCACGCTCGCGGCGACCGCCGAGCCGATGACCAGGGCCACCGTGGTCCAGGTGACGCCGAGGTAGAGCACCAGCGCCACGCCGACGAGCGTCCCGTTGAACCCTTCGAGCCCGAGCGAGATGCGGTTCCGGTCGACGCCGAGCAGGGAGGCGGTCACGGTGGCGGTGAGGGTGCCGAGCAGGCCGAAGACGCCGAACTGCCAGCCGCCGACGAAGAGCGCGATGATGAACAGCAGACCGGTCCAGTCGCTGGACTGGAAGTCGACCTGGGCGACGCCGCGCGGAATCGTCTGGACGGCGACCAGCGAGCGCTGTGACGTTTCCGGGCTCCCGGTGTCCGGCGCGTCCGATGACGGTGACGGCACGGACACCCTCCTCGCGGCGAAATGGCATGAATGGTTCCGACTGTCCGGGCTAGCGCCCGTTCGGTGACGACATGTGGCCTCTTTCCTGGAGGCTCGGCCGCAAAATTGGCCATTCATCAACAGTTGGCCAAGTAACGGAAAGATCCCCGGGTCAGGCCCAGCGCTCGGATCCGGGACCACGGGCGCGGGACGTGCCGAGGGCCCCGATGCCGAGCAGCACCGCGGCCGCCGTCCACAGCGGGGCGGCCACCCCGAGGTGCCGGATGAGCAGGGCGCCGGCCATCGCGCCCACCAGCAGCGCCACGATCGACAGCGCCTTGCCCACGACCTGCTTCACGGGCCCGCCCCGGTCGGCGACCAGCGACGTGAGCGCGGTGGTGATCACGATCGTCCGGAGACCGGGGACGTCGACGCGCCGCACGATCGCGAACTGCCAGCCCATCGACGCCGCCAGCAGCGGGATCAGCGCCTGCCGCTCGAGCGCGGGGGTGTGGCCGAGGACCGTGGTGATCAGGGCCGCGACCGCGAGGGCGGCGGCCTGCACCGTGACGCCCGCGGCGAGCAGCAGCCCGCGGTGGTCGAGCCCGCCGAAGCGCACCCGCCCGCCGACGGCGGCGCCGACGCAGAAGAACACGGTCGAGATGGTCGTCGCGACGAACGCGCCCGTCGCCTCTCCCCTGCCGCCGAGGCGGAAGCCCAGGAAGATGACGTTGCCGGTGGCGTTCGCGACGAAGACGTTGCCGAACTCCAGGTAGCTGACCGCGTCGATCAGCCCGGTGATGCCCGTCAGCAGGATGAGGAACGCGGGCAGCGGCCCGTGCTCACGCCTCCCCGGCGCGGCGTCACTCGTCGGCAAAGCTCGCGTCCGTCCCCTCCGCCTGCTCCTCCGGGGTCATGCGCATGCGGAACAGCCGGTCGATGACCGTGCCGATGACGAAGGTGACGGCGAACGCGTACGCCCCGACGGCGAGCACCGCGACCGCCTGCTTGCCCAGCACCGACGCCGGGCCGCCGTAGAAGAGCCCCGCCGTGCCCTTCTCCCAGCCGGTGGCCAGGAAGCCGAGCGACAGGACGCCGACGATCCCGCCGGCCCCGTGGATCCCGGCGACGTCCAGGGTGTCGTCGTAACCGGCGACGAGCTTCAACTGCACCGCGTACGTGCAGACCGCCGCCGCCACGACGCCGATGAGGAACGCGCCCTCGACGCTGACGAACGCGCACGACGGGGTGATGGCGACCAGCCCGGCGAGCGCGCCGCTGGCCGACCCGAGCCGGGTGAGGTGCCGGGTGCGCAGCCATTCCAGGAGCCGCCAGGTCAGCATCCCCGAGCAGCCCGCGATCATCGTGCTGACGAACGCGCGGGTCGCGAGCGCCCCGTCGTTGAGCGCCGAGCCCGCGTTGAAGCCGAACCAGCCGAACCACAGCAGGCCGAGGCCCAGCATGACGAACGGGATGTTGCCCGGCCGCGGCCCCTCGCCGCGCCGGAACTCGACGCCGCGGCCCAGCACCAGCGCCATCGCGAGACCCGAGATGCCGGAGTTGAGCTCCACGACCAGGCCGCCCGCGAAGTCCATCACGCCCCACTCGCTCAGCCAGCCGGACGGCGCGAACACCCAGTGCGCGATGGGCAGGTAGACCAGCGTCACCCACACGACGACGAACAGGATCCACGGGCCGAACCGCGCCCGTCCGGCGATGGACCCGCTGATCAGCGCGACGGTGATGATCGCGAAGGTGAGCTGGAAGCACGCGTAGATCTGTTCCGGGATGCGGCCCTGCAGGGTGTCCGGGCCCACGTTGCCGAGGCGCCAGTCGCCCCACCCGATGAGCCCCAGCCCGCCCGCGTCCTTGCCGAACGCGATGCCGTACCCGTAGAGGAACCACAGGATCGTCACCAGGCTGATGCAGATGAAGCTCATGTAGAGCATCGTCAGCATGTTCTTGGAGCGGACCATCCCGCCATAGAAGAAGGCGAGCCCCGGCGTCATGAGGAGCACCATCGCGGTGCTCACCAGCAGCCAGGCGGAATCGCCGGTGTTCAGTCCCGAGGACATTTCAGACCTTCCTGATGTTTCCCTTTGGGGATCGGTCCGTCCGCAGGCAGGGAATTCCCGCGATACCTCGCACATCGCCGAGGACGCGGCAAACACTGCGCTCGGAAACCTTGGTCGCCTCTTGGCGCGCCGCCCGCACGCCGCGTCCCGCCATGCCCCACTCCGGGCTTCGAAGGAGCTTCCGGATTTTTCGTTATCGCCCCCTCCGTGGCGGGTCTGCCTCGTGATCCGTACACGGAAGGGACGTGGAAGCGATGAGGGAACGGGACGGGCGCGGGCCGCGCCGGGCGTCGGAGCGGGTCGTCGTGTGGACGGCCGTGGGCGCGGCGGGGCTGCTCGTGGCCGGGGCGGTAGCCGGGACGGTCGTGGGCCTGGTGCGGGACGAACCGGACAGGACGCTCGCGGGGCACGCGGGCACGCCGTCGCCCGCGCCGACGGCGCCGCGCTCGACCGCCCCCGCGTCGCCGCAGCCGTCGCGGACGGCGCCGGAGCCGACGTCGCGGAAGACGCGGGAGCCCGTGCAGAGGGAGTCGCGGGCGCCCGAGCGGGCGCGGACGTCCGCGCCCGCCCGTCCCACGCGGACGAGCGAGCCCCGGCGGTCCGCGCGTCCGGTCCCGGCGGGCGGGACGGTCGCGGCGCGGGTGGTGGCGCTCGTGAACGACGCGCGCGCCGGCGCGGGCTGCGGGCCGGTGCGGAGCAACGCGCTGCTCGTTCGGGCGGCGCAGGGGCACTCGGCGGACATGGCGGCGCGGGGCTTCTTCGACCACACGAGCCCGGACGGGGACGGCCCGGGCGACCGGATCACCTCGGCGGGCTACCGGTGGTCGACGTACGGGGAGAACATCGCGAAGGGACAGTCGGGCCCGGAGAGCGTGATGAAGTCGTGGATGAACAGCCCCGGGCACCGCGCGAACATCCTGAACTGCAAATTCGACGAGATCGGCGTCGGTGTCGTCGAGTCGGGCGGCCCGTACTGGACGCAGGTCTTCGGCGCCCGCTGATCAGCGCGGGGTCGCGAACACCTGCGTCCACCAGGGGCCGCCGGGCCCCTGCGACACCGCGACGCCCATCTGCCGGAGGTCGCAGTTGACGATGTTCGCGCGGTGCCCGGGGCTCCCTATCCACGACGCGACGACGCGGGCGGGCGTCGGCTGGCCGTGCGCGATGTTCTCGGCCCACGCGCTCCAGCGGTACCCGGCGGCGGTGATCCGGTCGCCGGGCCCGTCGCCGCGGGCGCCGCGGTGGTCGAGGGCGCGGCGGGCGGCCATGTCGGACGAGTGCGCGCGTGCGGCCTCGCTCAGGGCGGGCGCGACGGTCAGCGGACGGCAGCCCGCGCGGGCGCGCTCGGCGTTGACCAGCCGGACGACCTGCTCCTCGACCGTCGGCGGCGCCTCGGACTCGGGCCGGTCGAGGTGGTCCTTCGCGGGCGTCGTCGCGGGCGCCGTCTCGGGGACGGGCGTGCGGGACGGCGCGCGCTGCACGGGCGCCGGGTCGAGCGCGCGGGGCGCCGGAGGCGGCGCGTCCCGCAGGCTCCAGACGGTCACGGCGGCGGCGATCACGAGCGCCGCACCCGCCGCCGCCCACCCGGCCCGCGCCGCCCCGCGCCCGGCCCCCTCCGCCCCGGACGAGTCGAACATGCCGGACCCGCCGGGCTCGCCGGCGCCGGCTCCGGCAGCCTCGCCGGACCCGCCGGGCTCGCCGCTCGCGGTCGCTGCGGACGTGAGGTCGAACGGGGTCGGGGGCGGGGGGATCATGACGAGGCCGGCGAGGAGGGCCTCGGGCGGGAGGAGGTCGCGGCCCCGGTCGGCGCACGCGGGGCACGCGCGGAGGTGCCGGGCGATGCGCTTGCGCCACAGCGGAGACGGGCGGCCGTCCCAGCGGTCGAGGGGGAGGTCGGCGCAGCGCGGCGGTGCGAGCGCGCGGACGACGGCGCGGCACGTCGCGAGCTGCGCCTTCATGCGCTGCACCCGGACGGCGGCGTGCGCGGGGGTCACGCCGAGCCCGTCGGCGAGCTCGCGGCGGGCGAGGTGGCCGGACGCCTCCAGCCACCAGAGGGCGAGGACGTCGCGCTCGCCGGGGTCGAGCCAGCGGGTGGCGTCGGCGACCTCGCGGCGCTGCCCGGCGAGTTCGAGGCGCAGGACGGCCGTCTCCGCGAAGTCCGGGGCGGGTTCGGCCAGCCGCGCGAGGGCGTCCGGGTCGACGGGGGCGCGGCGGCGCAGCGCCGCCCACCGGCTGCGGACCTGGTTCATCGCGATGGAGACGAGCCAGGAGCGGAAGCTGGCGGGCTCGCGGAGGCCGTCGAGGCCGCCGAGCGCGCGCAGCAGCGACTCCTGCACGACGTCGTCCACGTCGGCGTGGCCGTCGAGGGCCCAGCCGACCACGTTGTAGAGGAGCGGCAGGTGTTCGGCGACCAGTTCGTTCCTGGCGGCGGGGTCGCCGTCCTGCGCCGCCCGCACGAGCGGGGCCACGTCCTTGGGCACGGGCTTCACCGTCCTTCCGAGAGCTCCTCAGGAGACGCCCCGGGACGCGGCGGATAACACGAAATGCCGGTGATCGAGGGATTGCGGGCCATCGCCGTAGCATGGCAAAGACGCCGCCCGGCGGCGATCCACCGGACGCAGATCGGACGCTAGCCGGGCGGCTCTCCGGTGAGGACGCCCGCGGACCACAGCAGCCGGATGTGGTCGATCAGCGGCGGGCCCAGCGCGAGCAGCGCGTCCGCGTCCTGCTCGGCGACCGGCGGGGTCACCATCGCGCTCATCGCCGCGACGATCGTCCGGCAGGCGAACCGGACGGACTCGTCCTCGGCGCCCACCAGGTCGGCGAGCGCACCGGTGATGATCTCCTGGGTGCGGGCGCGGCGGTCGATCGCCTCGGGGCCGGCCGCGTAGACCTCGACGAGGAACAGCCGCGCGTAGGGCAGTTCGGCGGCGAGCGCCCGCAGGTAGGCGCCGACCGCGCGCTCGCACAGCGCGAGCCGGTCGGCGGGCGTCCCGCCGGCCGCGGCGCCGCGGGCGACGCCGACCTCGGCGGCGAGCCGTTCCAGCAGGATCTCGCCCGCGCCCGCGAAGGCGGCCATGAAGCAGTCGAGCTTGGAGTCGAACAGCTCGTAGAAGCTCTGCCGCGACACGGTCGCCCGCTGCAGGACGTCCGCGACGGACGTGTCGACGTACCCCTTCTCGGCCATCACCTCGGCCATCGCCCGGCACAGCCGGGCCCGCTGGATGCGCCGCACCTCCTCGCGCGCCAGGGCGTGGCGGCCGCGGGGCAGGCGGCGGGTCTGCGGTTCGGGCATCCGCCCACGATAGAACGTCCCGGGCCCGGAGAGAACGCCCCGGCCGCGACGGGTGGGCGGCGCGGGCCGGGGCATGTCCGGGGCATGGGGGGCTGGTTCACTCGGGAGATCGTCGACACCGGACGGCTGCGCCTGTTCGTGTTCCTGGTGGCGTTCATCGCGGCGTTCCTGTTCATCCGGTTCAGCGTGCGGATGATCCGGGCGGGGGTGCGGTGGTGGCCGGGGAACGTCACGCCGGGCGGCCACCACATCCACCACGTGGTGTTCGGGCTGGTGTTCATGTGCGTGGGCGGTGTCGGCGGGCTGCTGGTGGAGGACGGCTCGTCGGCGGCGGCCGGGGTGCTCGCGGGCGTGTTCGGGGTCGGGACCGCGCTCGTCCTGGACGAGTTCGCGCTCGTGCTGCACCTGAAGGACGTCTACTGGACGCGGCAGGGGCAGCTGTCGGTCGAGGTGGTGTTCATCGCGATCGCGCTGTGCGGGCTGGCGCTGCTGGGGCTGCGCCCGCTGGGGATCGGGGACGAGCGCGACGAGGGCGAGGCCGCGTGGGCGGTCGCGCTGACGCTGCTGTTCAACCTGTTCGTCGCGCTGGTCGCCCTGGTCAAGGGCAAGGTGTGGACGGGGCTGATCGGCCTGTTCGTCGGCGTGGTGGCGATCGTGGGCGCGGTCCGGCTGGCGCGTCCGGAGTCGCCGTGGGCGCGCCGCCGGTACGGGGAGCGCAAGCTCGCGCGGGCCGCCGCCCGCGACGCCCGGCTGCGGGGGCCCGTCCAGCGCTGGGCCACCGCGCTCGCCGATCTGGTCGCGGGCCGCCCGTCGTCCCCGTCCTGACCGCCCGGCGCCCCTGAGCGGCCGGACCGGTCAGCCCGCGGTCGGGGGTTTCTCGCCGAACGCCCAGCCCGCGTCGAGCTGCTCCCTGATCGGCGGCCAGTCGCCCAGCGTCGCGTGCGCCTTCTTCGGCAGGCCGTCGACGTTCCCGGAGGCCATGACGACGAAGAAGCCGATGACGGCCGCGAAGATCAGCAGGAACGGCAGGACGGGCGGCGCGCCCGCGACGATCAGCGCGATGCCGAGGGCGAGCGTCCCGGCGGTGCCGAGGCAGCCGAAGCCCGTCACGTTCCGGCCGCGGGACCGGTGCGCGGCGGCGCAGGCGGCGCAGCGCGGCACCCGGGCGGTCAGCTTCCGCCAGGTGGTCTGGATCTGGCGCGCCGGGTAGTAGCCGACGACCTGCTGCTGGACGTCGCCGTGCATCCGCTTCTCGTACGTCGCGTCGTCGTCGGCGGGGTTCTCCCGGCAGAACCAGCAGGTCGCGTAGAGCCGGTTCTCGCCGACGGTCTCGATGTTCGCGCGGATCCGGGACCGGACGGTCACCGTCGCGGCGACGGGCTCGGCGCGTTCGAGGATCTCCTCGGCCGTCGCCCAGTCCTTGGTCGTGTTGCCGTACAGCACCGTGCACTGCTGGACGCGTTCGGCGATCTCGTCCCGGACGCCCTCCAGCAGCGGGTGGGCCGGGGTGAGGATCTCGCCGAGCGCCTCCAGCGCGGCACGGGAGTGGTCGAGGATGTGGACGGCCTCGTCGCGGGCGGTGTCCGGGGACGTCCGGGCGCGGTCGAGCGCGGAATCCCCGAGCGCCCGGAGCCGGTTCAGCTCGGGCGCGGCCGCCGCGCGGAACGCGGTGTCGACGGCCGCCTCGTCGAACCCGGACGTGCGGATCACCCCGGCGAGCGCGACCCCGCCCTTCGCGTCGCCGCCCAGGGACGTCCCGACGGCGGCCTCGGCGGCGATCCGCAGCAGCACGGCGGGCAGCCGTTCACGCAGCTCGCCGGCCGTGCCGGGGCCGAGGCGCGGGTCGTCGGCGGCGCGGGCGCGGGCGGCGACCAGGTCCCAGAACGCGTCGGTGTCGAGGACGGTCCGCCAGTGCCGCAGCGCCGGTTTCCACAGGTCGCGGCCGCCGGGACCGTCTGCGGCGGTGTCGGCGTCGAGGTAGCCGTCGAGGGCCTGGGCGTGGGCGAGGACGGCGAGGTTGTGCGCGGCGACGGCGGCGGCGCGGCCGGGCGCGGGGTCGGCCCACAGCCGTTCGGCGTCGTGCGGGCGCCCATCCCGCAGGGCGTCGAGGGCCTCGTCGCGGGCGCCCTCGACGGCCGCGTTGTGCGCGGGCCAGAACCAGAACAGCTCGTCCTCGAGGCGGCGGACCGGGTCGCGCAGCCGCTGCAGCGCCTCCTGGACGGCGTCCGGTTCGGGCGGCGGGCGGAGCGGCAGCGGTCCCGGGGCGCCGCCCGCGCCCGCGCCGAGCCGGGCCTTGACCCGCAGCTCCTCCGCGCGGCGCCGGATGTCGCGGGCCGTCGCGTGGACGGAGAGGCCGGCGACCCGGAACGCGTTGCGCCGGTACAGGTCGGTTCCGGCGTTCGCGAAGAACGCCGCCGCGTTCCGGTCCCGCGTGCTCATCGTCCCTCCACTGCGGAAACGCGCAGGCTGACCGTGCGGTCGCGGGGGTCGCCGGGGACCGCGTCGCCGCCGTGCGGCGGGTCCAGGCCGGCGAGCGTCGACAGCGTGAACCGGGCCGTGGGGATCCCCGCGGACGCGCGCAGCGCCTCCCGGGCGACCGTGGCCCGCATCATCCCGATCTCGACGTTGCTCGCGTACTCGCCGCCGGGACGGACGGCCGTGCGGTCGGTGTGGCCGACGACCGCGACCGCGAGCCGCCCGGCGTGCGGGCGCAGCCGCTCGCCGAGCGCGGCGAGCGCCGCCCGTCCGTCCGGGGTGAGCTCCGCGCCCGCGCCGAACAGGCCGCGGTCGAAGGTGACCGCGATCTCCCCGGCGCGGCGTTCCGCCCGCACCCCGGGGACGTCCAGGTCCAGCCCGGTGAGCGGGTCGGCGGACGCCGGCGGCGCGGCCGGCGCCGACGCCGCGGGCGCCGGGGCGGCCGGGAGGGCCGCGGGCGCGTCGTCGTCCGCCCAGAGCGCGGCGAGCAGGACGAGCGCGAGCAGCGCCGCGGCCGCGCCGCCCGCGCGGAGCAGGACGCGCGCGGTGAGCGCCCGGCCGGGGCCGGTGGCGGCCGACCGCGCGCGCAGCTCGGCGATCCGGGCGCGGCCCCGGGCGGCGCCGGCGTCGCCCGGGGACAGCGCGGCGGCCTCGGCCCAGCAGCGGTCGGCGTCGTCCAGCCGGCCCTGCTGCGCGTACATGCGGGCCCGCAGGTCGAGGACGTCCGCGCCGTGCTCGCCGTCGAGCAGCGCCGCGGCCTCCGCGTACCGTCCGGCGCGGGCGAGGACGCGGGCCTGGGCGAGCGCCGCCTCCCGCGCCGCGAAGGACGCGGACGGCGGCGCGGGCGGCGACGCCGGGTCCGGTGCGCGCGCGGGGCCGCTCATCGGCCGCGCCGCACCGTGCTGAATGGGTCGGGCGGGGGCGGCGGCGACGGCAGCATCTCGCCCAGCGCCGCGTTGACCTGCCGCAGCGTGTCGACGTCGCCGGACTCGGCGGCCCGCCGCCCGGCGGCCACCAGCCGGCCGGCCTCCTCCCGGTCGCGCATCTCGGGCTGGAGCGTCTCCAGCTCGTTGAACGCGATGAACGCGAGGTCGCCGGACGCGTCCAGCACCCGCATCGCGAGCAGCCGCAGCTCGTCGATGCGCTGCCGCAGCAGGTCGGCGTCGTGCGCGGTGATCGCCTCCTGGACGGCGTCCTCGGCGGCGTCCAGCATCGGCTGGTCGCCCGGACGGCCGCGCTCCCGGACGATCTCCCGCAGCACCGGGACCGCCTCGCGGGCCTCCTGGACGAGCTGCGGCCATTCGAGCTCGTCCTCGGCCTCGTCCACCGCGGCCCGCAGGTCGAGCAGCCGCCGCGCGCCGGCGGCGGCCGCGTCCGGGTCGACCTGGGCGGCGTCCACCTCGGCGTCGAGGTCGGGGACGATCCGCTCGGCGTCGATCCGGGCGAGCACCGCGGCGGCGCGCGCGTCGCCGAACTCGTCGACGCGGCGGCGCACCGCGGCCAGCCGCCGCTTCTCGGCGGCGGCGTCGCGGGCGAGGTCGGCGGCCGCCGGCACCGACTCTGTCCGCAGGTTCAGGACGTGCTCGAACTCCTCGTCCAGGATCGGGACGTACGCGCGCGCGACCACGAGCCTCGACTCGTCGATCGCGATGGTCATCTCGACGTCGCTGCCCTCGGGGACGTCCCGGGTGACCTGCTCCGCGTCGACCTCCAGCCGGCCGATGCGGCGGTTGCGGTCGGCGCGGTGGTGCTCGCCCTCCACCACCGGGATGCGGATCATGCCGTCGCCGCTGCCCCGGCTGACGGTGACGGTCGTGCTCAGCTTGGTGCGGCGGCGGGCCGGCAGCGGCGTGCCCTTCCGGAACAGCCACTCGACCTCGTTGTCGGCGAGGCCGATCCCGATGGAGTGGGTGAGCGGCGGCTGCGTCTCGACGATCCCGACCGTGTAGGTGAGCGTGCCGGGCTCGATCGGGCGGCGGTCGCCGGTCGCGTTCGTCAGCTCGATCCGGAACGTGTTCGCGCGCCCCTTCTCCGCCCAGAGCGTCGCGGTGAACGTGCCGTCCGGCGCCAGCGGGACCCGACCGCTGCGCCAGGGCGGCTTGGCGTCGGGGTTGACGAACTCCACGGAGCAGCCCGCGGTGTCCGCGCCGGTCACCCGGCCGCCGACGAACGGCTCGATGTCCGGTCCGACCGGGCGGTACTCCAGCTCGACGGCGTACTCGCCGCTCGCCGCCGGGGGCGGCGGCGCGTCGACGGCGTCGAGCCGCTGCCCGCCCGCGAAGATCGCGGCGCCGCGCGCGACGACGGTGAGCGGGTCCTGGCTGTGGTCGAGGGCGATGCCGAGGCCCTCGCGCGGGTCGGCGAGCCGCTCCCGCAGGTACGGCATCAGCGTCGGGCCGCCCACCAGCAGGACCTTCTCGATGTCCCCGGGGCCGAGGCGGCTCTCCGCCAGCGCCTTGCGGCTCAGGTTGACCGACCGGACGATCAGCGGCTCCATCAGCCGCTCCACCTCGGCGCGCGCCAGGTCGTAGATGAAGTCCCGGGGCTCGCCGGCCGCGTCGGCGATCTCGACCGTGATCGCCGCCTCGTCGGCCCGGGACAGCTCGATCTTGGCGGCCTCGGCGGCCCACTTCAGCTTGGCCATGTTGCGGCGCTGCGCGGGGTTGCCGCGGCGCAGGTCGTCGACGCGGAACTCCGCGGCGACCGCCGGGACCAGCACTTCCTCGACGATGGCCCAGTCCAGCAGCTTGCCGCCGAGGTAGTTGTCGCCGCAGTGGTTGACGACGGTGAACTCGCCGTCGCGCACGTTGACGACGGCGGCGTCGAAGGTGCCGCCGCCGATGTCGTAGACGAGCCAGAACGCGTTGTCGGTGTCGGTCTGGAACCCGTACGCGGACGCGGCCGCGGTGGGCTCCTGCAGCAGCGGGGCGTACGGCAGCCCGGCCAGTTCGGCGGCGCGCCGGGTGGCGTCGCAGGCGCTGAGCTCGAAGGCGGCGGGCACGGTGATGACCGCCGCGCCGATCTCCTCGCCGTGGTGCTGGACGACGTCGTGCCGCAGCGACCGCAGCACCTCGGCCGACATCTCCTCGGGCGTCATCGTGCGCCCGGCGGCGGGGAACTCCTTGGGCCGGCCGGTGGTGCCCATCCGCAGCTTGAACTCGACGCACGTGTTGTCCGGGTCGTCCTCGCTGCGCTGCTTGGCCCGCATCCCGACCTGGAGCCTGCCGCGCCGGTCGAGCATCACCGCCGACGGGGTCGTGTCGGAGCTGACGTTGTTCTTGATGACCTCCGCGCCGACGCCGCTCAGCATCGCGATCGCGCTGTTGGTGGTGCCGAGGTCGATACCGAAGTCGATCGTGGTCCTGGTCATCGTCCGCGCGTCTCCTCCATCGCTCCGGAGGCCGGTCCGGCGGCGCCCGGTTCCTCGGTCCGTTCCGGGGTGCCCACGATGACCTCCGCCATCTGGATCGAGCGGTCGTCGAGGTAGACGCCCGGCCGCACGGTCTCGATGATCTGCTCCCGGTGCAGCCCCGGGGTGGGCTGGTAGGCCGCCACGGACATCGCGAGCCCGTGGTCGAACGGCTCGCCCGCGTGGTCCTTGATCTCGACCCCCGCGTCGGCGAAGGCGTCCCAGGCGGACTCCAGGTGCCGGACGAGCGCGCGCGGCGGGTCGTCCATCCGCTCGATGCGCGCGCGCAGCCGCCACAGGCTCGTCGCCACGTCCGCGAGCGACCGTCCGCCCAGCCCGGCGGGCTCCGCGGGTCCGGCGGGCCCGGGGGCGGCCGGGGCGGGCACGTCGGTGACGGTGTCGGTGACGGTGTCGGCGGCCGGCGGTGGCGGGGGCGGCTCCGCGGCGGCGGCCTCCAGGCGCGCCGACTCGGTGAGCGCGGCGAGCGCGTCGGCGGGCCACGCGGGCGCCGCGATCCGGAATTCCGGGGGGTACCGCCATTGCCGGAGCGCGCCCCGGCTTCCCCCGACGAAGCGTCCCATCCGGTGCGTTCCTCCCGATCACGGCTGATCCGGAGTGCGATTTTCGTCGCGCCGAAGAGGGACTGTCTAGGTCGATTTACCTACTCTCCCGGCCGTTCTCGGACCCTGACCGGATTCGGCCAGGAAAGGACCGATACAGAACCGTATTCGGGTCCCATATTTCCCATAAGCCCCAAACACCCGAAAAATGGGGGCTGTCCGTTCGTCCGGGATTCCCGGCGATCGTTCAGCGCGCCACGTAGCCGCCGTCCACCGGGAGGGCGGCGCCCGTGACGAACGACGACTCGTCGGACGCGAGGAACAGCGCGGCGGCGGCGAGTTCGGACGCCAGCCCCCAGCGGTTCATCGGCTGCAGCGGCATCTTCGCGTCCGGCGGCGGCGCCGGGCGCTCCGCGGAGGCCCCCGCGAGGTCGGTCCACGTCAGGCCCGGGCATATCGCGTTCACCCGGATGCCGTCCTCCGCGTGGTCCAGCGCCGCGCTCTTCGTCATCTGGACGACCCCGCCCTTGGCCGCCGCGTAGACGGAGTGGTTCTTCCAGCCCACGAGGCCGGCGGCGGAGGCCGTGTTCACGACCGAGCCGCCGCCCGACCGCAGCATCGCGGCGATGCCGTACTTCATGCCGAGGAACACGCCCTTGAGGTTCACCGCCACGACGTCGTCGAACGTGCTCTCGTCCTGCTCGGTGACCGGCCTGCGCGGGCCGCCGAACCCCGCGTTGTTGCACAGCACGTCCAGCCGCCCGAACCGCTCCTCCGCGGCGGCGACCATCGCCCGGACGTCGTCCGCCCGCGCCACGTCGCAGTGCACGGCGGCGGCAGCAGCACCGATCTCGGCCGCGACGTCGTCCTGCCGGCCGCTGCGGTCCGCGCACACGACCCGCGCGCCGTGCGCGGCGAACAGGGCCGCCATGGACCGCCCGATCCCCGCGCCCGCCCCGGTGACGATCGCGACCTTCCCGGCGAGCCGCTCGTGTCCGGACTCCATGGCGCCCTCCCCTTCGTCCCTACGTTCCCGTGGCGGTGGTCCGGTGCCGCGCCCTGCGCGCGAGCTCCGGGTCGTGCTTGGCGATGAGCTGCCGGACGCGCGCCTCGGCGAGCGGCCCCAGCCCGTCGTAGACGCCCGCGAAGATCCGCCGCGCCCGGCGCCCCGGCCAGCCGGGCGGCAGCAGGTCCGCGGGCAGCTCGGGGTCGACGCTCAGCAGGTCGCGCCAGCTCTCCTTGACCTCCGTGCGGGCCACGAGCGCCTCCGCCGCCCCCACCCGGCCGTGCTCGACCCGCTCCAGCAGCGGCGCGAACGCCGCGATGTACTCCGCGTAGCGGGCGCCGATCGCGTCGACGTCCCACGCCGACAGCGGGTCGCCGCCGCCCGCCGCGTACGTCACCTCCGCGCGCAGGACCGTCGCGTCCGCCACCCCGACGCTCTCGAACAGCTCGACGGTCTGGTCGCGGTCGGCGCGCGGCGACACCCACACGTTGTCGTAGAGCGGGGCGTAGCCGAGGTAGCGCAGCCGCGTCCGCGCGACGTGCCGCAGGTCGCGCCGCTCCTCGGGCACGGAGAACATGACGGTCGTCCACGCCCCGTCCCACGGCCGCTCCTCGGCGCGGAACCGCACCACCCGCTCCTGCACCCGGCCGAGCGAGCCCGCCGCGGTCGCCGTCAGCCGGTAGTACGTCCGGCGCCCCTTCTTGGCCGCCTCCAGGACGTTCCGCCGGGCGAGGCGCGCGATCGCGGCGCGCGCGCTCGGCGCCGTGTTGTCGAACTCGGTGAGCAGCTCGACCATCGCCGCGGACGGCAGGTACTCCTCGCGGTCGGGCCAGTAGTCCATGAAGAGCCCGAGGACGAGGTGCTGCGGGTTCGACCCGACCTGGACGCGCGGCAGGTCGACGGCGGTCTCGGCCCCGGTCTCCAGGACCGCTTCGGCGGCGGTCCCGCCGGCGGTCTCCATCTGGGCATCCATCACGCGGGAAGGCTATCCGCGCGGGCCCGGCGCACCGGTGCGTCCATCAGGTGTTGCGCCCGCCGTTCACGCCGATGACCTGGCCGGTGACGTACCCCGCCTCCTCGGACACCAGGAACGCGCACGCGGCCGCGATGTCCTCCGGCGTGCCGGGCCGCCGGACGGGCGTGCGCCGCGCGTGGTCGTCGACGGTGCCGCCGAACATGCCGCGCCGCTCCGACTCCCGCAGCATCGGCGTGTCGATGAACCCGGGCGGGATCGTGTTGACGGTGATCCCGCGCGGGCCGAACTCCAGCGCGAGCGACTTGGTGAGCCCGATCAGCCCCGCCTTCGACGCCACGTAGTGGGCCATGTACTCCTGCCCGCCCTGCGCGCTGGACGACGAGATGTTCACGATCCGGCCCCACCCGGCGGCGAGCATGTCGGGCAGCACCGCCTGCGTGCAGTGGAACGGGCCGTCGAGGTTCACCGCCATGACGCGGCGCCACTTCTCCTCCGTGATCGACGGGAACTCGCGGAAGGCGGTGATCCCGGCGTTGTTCACGAGGACGAGCACCGGGCCGAGCTCCGCGCGGACGCGCCGGACCGCCGCGTCCACGCGGGCCCGGTCGGCGACGTCGGCGCCGCCGACCGCGAGCGCCGTGCCGCCGCGCTCCCGCACCTCCGCGGCGGCCCGCTCCGCGTTCGCCGCGTCGATGTCGAGGACCGCGACGGCGAGGCCGTCCCGCGCGAGCCGGTGCACGATGGCCCGCCCCATGCCGGAGCCCCCGCCGGTGACGACGGCGACGCGCGCCCCGCCGCCGCCGGGCCCGGGTGATGTTTCGGTGATCGACATGAGCGGCCCCGGTCAGACGGCCGGTTCGGCGGTCGTGTCGAAGAACGCGGCACCCGAGTCCGGGATGCGCGGCTGCATGAACACGTTGACCGCGTACGAGACGAGGATCATCGAGTAGAGGAGCTGCAGCAGGCGGGCGTCGTCGTCCGCGAGGTCGTCGAGGTCGCGGCCGTTGAGGTACTCGACGGCCTCCTCGGCGCGCGGGGCGATCGCGTCGTAGAACTCCTCCAGCTCGTCGTACTTCTTCGACAGGCGCATGTCGTAGCGCTCCTGCCGGGTGGGGCGCGCCCAGTCGGCGACCCACCGTTCGAGGTCGGCGAACCGCTCGGGCAGGGTGCGGGCGCCGGCTCCGGCGGACGTCGCGGTCGTCATCGGCCCTCCTCCGCGTCGCGGGCCCCGTGGGCGGCGACGGTGTCGCGGACGGTCTTGTGGAACTTGCGGATGAGCAGTTCCTGGTCGCTCAGGTGGAACCGCTGGTTGGCGCGGGTCGACAGCCCCTGCTGCGTCGCCTCGATGGTGTTCACGTCCTGCATGGCGAACTCGATCGTGCTGTCGACGACGAGTTCCTGCGCCAGCCGCTCCTGGGCGTTCTTCGGCGGGACGAAGTAGAGGTCGATGTCGTAGGTGTGCCGGTCGACGGCCTCCGGCCAGTACGTGTAGGTGATGTAGAACCCGCGGGCCCAGATCTGCACCGACAGGTTGGGGAACAGCCAGAACTGGTCGTTGCCCCACGACCTGATGTTCCCGGCGTTGAGGAACCCGGGGAGCGGGCCGAGGTCGGGCACGTCGTCGGGACCGAACAGGCCCGCCCGGAACAGGCGGTACACCCACTTCTGGTCGCGCGCCGCGGGCCCGGCCGTCCCGGGCTCGCGCGGCGGGAGCGGCGGCGGGCCGGGCACGGACGTCAGCATGTGCGGCGTGAACAGGTCGTAGTGGTAGGAGTCCGGCGGCGGGACCATCTTCTCCGCCTTGGCGACGTCCTTGTCGATGAACCGCGCGTGGACGTACGGCGGGTGGTACCACTCGCAGACGGAGTCGACGGCGAGCTTCCAGTTGCCGCGGATCGGCGCGGAGAACCCGTAGTGCTGCGTCATCTCGTGGAACGGGTACGCCTCGAGTTCGCGGAGGCGGTCGCCGAGGTAGGCGCGCAGCGGGACGGGGTCGGGCGCGAGGTTCACGAAGACGAACCCGGCGAACTCCTCGCAGTGGACCGGCGGCATCCGCAGCGCGTCCTTGTCGAGGCCGAAGAACTCCTCCTCGTTCGTGACGTGCGTGACGCGGCCGTCCAGCCCGTACCGCCAGCCGTGGTACTTGCAGGAGAACTCGCGGCACGAGCCCTTCGACTCCTCCTGCGGGTGCTCCTGCCAGACGACCTTGTTGCCGCGGTGGGCGCACACGTTGTGGAAGGCGTTGACGGCGCCGTCCTTGCGGCGCGCGACGACGATCGACGCCAGGCCGTTCAGCTCGCGGGTGAAGAACGTGCCCGGGCGCGGGAGCCGCTCGGACCGCCCGACGTACAGCCACGACCGCCGGAACACGGCCTCCCGCTCGGCCTCGAAGAACTCCGGCGAGATCGAGTCCTCGTAGTCGACCGGCCCGGTGTCGAGGTCGTCGTACAGCGGCGTGAACTTGCCCTTCCCCGTGGCCAGGCGCTGTTGCAGCTCCGTCATCACCCGTCTCCTTGCCTTGGCATGAGGCCGATAGTAATCAGTTTTTTGTCTTTAGAATAGACTTCTGTCTCCTTTCGCGCGCCGGGCGGGCCGGCGGTCACGTCCACGGCCGGTCGTCCCACGCGCGGTCGAGGGGCGCCATCCCGCCGCCGAACGGGAAGAACTCCTGCTGGGCGTACGTCTCCCGCGCGAGCCCGTGGCCCAGTTCGTCCAGGTAGGCGCGCTTGAGGTTCTGGGTGAAGAGCTGCCGCGTGTACCGCAGGACGAGCGGGGGCCGCTTGACCAGCTCGCGGGCGAGCTCCCACGCCCGGTCGAGCACCCGGTCCTTCGGCAGCACCTCGTTGACCGCGCCCCACTCCAGCGCCTCCCGCGCGGACAGCTTCTTGCCGGTCAGCAGCAGGTAGCGCGCCCGGTTCGGGCCGACGACGTGGTTCCAGATGACGTGCTGCCCGTCGCCCGGCACCTGGCCGCGCGGGAAGTGCGAGACGTCCTGGAAGTAGGCGTCCTCCGAGGCCAGCACGATGTCGCCCATCAGCGGCACCTCGGAGTGGATGTTGCACGGGCCGTTGACGACGCTGATCATCGGCACGTCGACGTCGAGGACGTTCCACTGCAGGTTGCGGTTGTACCAGGCTTTCTCGTCCAGCTTGTGCAGGCCTCTGGTCCCGGGCATCGCGTCGTAGACCGGCGGGTCCGGCAGCCCGCCGTCCGGCAGCAGCCCCCAGTCGGCGTTGTAGTTCTCGCCGGTCCCGGTGTGGATGAGCAGCTTGATCTCCCGGTCGCCGGCGACGTCGGCGAACGCGTCCGCCATGTCGTCGTGCGACTTCCAGTCCCACACGAGGCTGCCGCCGTTCGTATGGCACTGCATGAGCAGGATGCCGTCGTCGCTCAGCTCGAACCGGTAGTTCGGGTAGCTGTCCTTGTACTCCGCGTACCGCGCGCGCTTCACCATCGCGCCGTCCTCTCTGTTATGCGACAGACTTCTGATGTACGGTGCCAAATATGCATCCTTTTCGCTTCGCCGTCCAGGCGACGAAGGCGACCTCGGGAGCGGAGTGGCGCGACCTCGCCCGCGCGGCCGAGGACCTCGGGTACGCGACGCTGTTCGTGTCCGACCACTACCTGGGGCCGGGACGGGCGGCCCGCGCGTCGCGGCTCCCGCCGCAGCACCTCGCGCCGATCGCCGCGATGGCGACCGCCGCCGCCGCGACCACGACGCTGCGCGTCGGCTGCCGCGTGTTCTGCGTCGACTACCACGTCCCGGCCGTCCTCGCGAAGGAGGCCGCGACCCTCGACCTGCTGTCGGACGGACGCCTCGAGTTCGGCGTCGGCGCCGGCTGGAGCCCCCTGGAGTACGCGGCGATGGGCCTGGAGTTCGCGCCGCCCGGACGCCGCGTCGACAAGCTCGAGGAGGTCGTCGCGCTCGTCAAGGCGCACTGGGGCGGCGAGCCGCTCGACCTGCGCGGCGCGCACGCCGTCGCGACCGGGTACGCGGGGCTGCCCGCGCCGGTGCAGCGCCCCCGGCCGCCGATCATGATCGGCGGCGCGCGGCGGCGCGTGCTGTCCCTCGCGGCCCGCGAGGCCGACATCGTCAGCGTCAACAACGTCCCGTTCGACGCCGTCAACGAGGCCGGACGGACGCCGCCGCAGGAGGCCGCGCACCGGTTCGGCCTCGTCCGGGAGGCGGCGGGCGCGCGGCTCGCGGACCTCGAGATCGAGGCGTCGCCGTTCTTCACCGCGGTCACCGACGACCCGGACGCGGCCGTCCGGCGGGTCGCCGACCTCATGGGCGTCCCGCCGGACGGCCTGCCCGACCACCCGAACGTCCTGGTCGGCTCGCTCGACGAGGTCGCCGACCGGCTCACCGAGCGCCGCGCGGCGTTCGGCGCGAACTACATCAGCGTCCAGCAGCGGGAGATGGAGCGGTTCGCGCCCGTCGTCGCCCGCCTCGCGGGCAGGTAGGGGCGCCCGCCTCGCGGGCAGGTAGGAACGCCCGCCTCGCGGGCAGATAGGAGAGGGACACATGGGCGAGCACGGCGCGACCGCGCTGGCAGGCATCGGAGTCGAGCGGGAACGGCTGTTCATCGGCGGGGAGTGGGCCGCACCGAGCACGGACGGCGCCATCGACGTCGTCTCCCCGCACACCGGGGAGGTCATCGCGTCCGTCGCGGGCGCCGCCCCCGCGGACGCCGACCGCGCCGTCGCGGCCGCCCGCGCCGCGTTCGACGACGGCCCCTGGCCCCGGCTCGACCCGGCCGAACGCGCCGCGGCCGTCCGGCGGCTCGCCGGCCTCTACAAGGGGCGGCGCGAGGAGATGGCGCGGCTCATCACGGCGGAGATGGGCGCGCCGATCACGTTCTCGAAGTTCTCGCAGGCCACGCTGCCGATGGTGCTGCTGAACGCGTTCGCCGACATCGCCGGGACCGTCGCGTGGGAGCGGGCCCGGCCCGGCATGTTCGGGACGGACGTGCTCGTCCGCAAGGAGCCGGTCGGCGTCGTCGCGGGGATCGTCCCGTGGAACATGCCGCAGTTCCTGCTGGTCGGGAAGCTCGCCCCGGCCCTCGTCGCCGGGTGCTCGGTCGTCGTGAAGCCGTCCCCGGAGACGCCGCTGGACGCGCTGCTGCTCGCCGAGCTCGTCGCCGAGGCGGGCCTGCCGCCCGGCGTCGTGAGCATCCTGCCCGCCGGACCGGACGTCGGGCGGCACCTGGTGTCGCACCCCGGCGTCGACAAGGTGTCGTTCACCGGGTCCACCGCCGCCGGACGGGACGTCGCGCAGGCGTGCGGCGCCGCGCTGAAGCGGGCGAGCCTCGAACTCGGCGGGAAGTCCGCCGCGATCGTCCTGGACGACGCCGACCCCGCCGCCGTCGCCGTCGCCGAAGGGATCAAGGTCGCCGGGCTGATGAACAGCGGGCAGGCGTGCGTCGCGCAGACCCGCGTGCTCGTCCCCCGCGGCCGGTACGCCGAGCACGTCGACGCCCTCGCGGACATGGTCGCGTCCCTCCGCGTCGGCGACCCGTCCGACCCGGCCACCGAAATCGGGCCGCTCGTCGCGCGCCGCCGGCGGGAGCGCGTCCGGGGGTACATCGCGGCGGGCCGCGCCGAGGGCGCGCGGATCGTCGTCGGCGGCGACGGCGTGCCGGACGGGCTCGACCGCGGCTGGTACGTCCGCCCGACCCTGTTCGCCGACGTCGCCAACTCGATGCGGATCGCCCGCGAGGAGATCTTCGGGCCCGTCCTGTCCGTCATCGCCCACGACGGCGACGACGACGCCGTCGCGATCGCGAACGACTCCGAGTACGGGCTGTCCGGCTCGGTCTGGACGGCCGACACCGACCGGGGGCTGCGCGCCGCGCGGGGCGTCCGCACCGGATCGTTCGGCGTCAACCAGCCGTACAGCATGGACCCCGCGGCGCCGTTCGGCGGCGTGAAGGCCAGCGGCATCGGCCGCGAACTCGGCCCCGAGGGCCTCGACGGCTACCTGGAGCCGAAGTCGATCTCGCTCGCGGCGGAGGGCTGAGATGCCCGGCCCCCTGACCGGCGTGCGGGTCGTCGAGGCGGCCACGCTCGCCGCGGGCCCGATGGTCGCCACCGCGCTCGGCGAGTTCGGCGCCGAGGTCGTCAAGATCGAGCAGCCGGGCACCGGCGACCCGATGCGCACGTGGGGCGAGCGCCGCGACGGGATCGGGCTGGTGTGGAAGAGCATCAGCCGGAACAAGAAGTGCGCGACGCTCGACCTGCGCCGCGCCGAGGGGCAGCGGCTCCTCCACAAGCTGCTCGCCACCGCGGACGTCCTCGTCGTCGGCAACCGGCCCAGCGCCCTCGAACGGTGGGGCGTCGACTACGCGTCCGTGCACGCCGCGCACCCGCACATCGTGTACGCGCACATCAGCGGCTACGGGGGCGGCGGCCCCAAGAGCGACCGTCCGGGGTACGGCACGCTCGCCGAGGCGATGAGCGGGTTCGCGCACCTCACCGGGCAGCCCGACGGCCCCCCGACGCTGCCGCCGTTCATGCTCGCCGACGGCGTCGCGGGCCTCGCCGCCACGTACGCGGTGATGATGGCGCTGTACCACCGCGACGTCCACGACGCCCCCGGCCAGCTCGTCGACGTCAGCCTCCTCGAACCGCTGACCCGCCTCCTGGAGACCTCGACGCTCGCCTACGACCAGCTCGGCGTCGTCAAGCGCCGGGCGGGCAACCGGCTCGACGCCAGCGCGCCGCGCAACGCCTACCGGACGTCCGACGGCGAGTGGCTCGCGATCTCCAGCGCGTCGCCGAGCATCGCGGTCCGCGTGTTCCGCGCCATCGGCCGTCCCGACCTGGCCGAGCACCCCGACTACGCCGACCCGGTGCGCCGGCAGGACCGGGCCGTCGAGGTGGACGGGCTGGTCGCCGCGTGGGTCGGGACGCGGACGCTCGACGAGGCCATGGCGGTGTTCGAGGCCGCCGAGGTCACCGCCGCGCCCGTCTGCGACGCGCCGCGCCTGCTCGCCGACGAGCACCTGCGGGCGCGCGGTACGTTCCTGCCCGTGGACGACCCCGACTTCGGCCGCGTCACCGTGCAGGCCCCCGTCGCCCGGCTCAGCGACACGCCCGGACGCGTCGCGCACCTCGGCCGCCCGCTCGGCGCCGACAACGACCACGTGTACGGAGGACTGCTCGGCCTCGCCCCCGGCGAGATCGACGCCCTCGAAGCGGAAGGGATCATCTGATGCGGCCGAGACGGTCGGAACTGGCGACGCCCGCGAGCAGCGGGCACATGTGCGAGAAGGCCGCGAAGTCCGGCGCCGACCTCGTCTTCCTCGACCTGGAGGACGCGTGCGCCCCCGCCGCGAAGGAGGCCGCGCGGGCGACCGCCGTCGCGGCGCTCACCGGCCTCGACTGGGGGCGCACCGCCCGCGCCGTCCGGGTGAACGGGCTCGACACCCGCTGGTGCCACGACGACGTCATCGAGATCGTCACCGGCGCCCGCGACGCCCTCGACGTCCTGATCGTCCCGAAGGCCCGCACGGCCCGCGACGTCTGGTGGGTGGACGTCCTGCTCACCCAGCTCGAGGAGAAGCTCGCGCTCTCCAAGCGCATCGGGCTCGAAGTGCTCATCGAGGAGGCCGAGGGCCTCGCGAACGCGGCCGAGATCGCCCGCGCCTCGTCCCGCCTCGAAGCCGTCATCTTCGGCGCGGGCGACCTGTCCGCGTCCCTGCGCGCCCGCGTCGACGGCAACTTCGACCCGCTCGGCGACTACCCGGGCGACTTCTGGCACCACGCGCGCGTCCAGGTCCTCACCGCGGCCCGCGCCGCGGGCGTCGACGCGATCGACGCCCCGTACCCGGCGTACCGCGACCCGGACGGCTACCGCCGCGCCGCCGGGCACGCCGCGCTGCTCGGCTTCGACGGCAAGTGGGCGATCCACCCGTCCCAGGTGCCGATCGCCAACGACGTCTTCTCCCCCACCCCCGAGGAGGTGGCGGAGGCCCGGGAGGCGATGGAGGTCTACCGGGGCGCGTCCGACTCCGGCACGGGCGCCATCGGCCGCGACGGCCGGCTCGTCGACGCCGCCCACATGCGCCACGCCGCCAACACCCTCCGCAAGGCGGAGCTCGCCGGCCCGGGTCCGATGCGGTGATCGGGTTGGTCCGGGGGTGGGCGGCGGCGGAACCGGTGCGGCGGGGGATCCGGGACGCGATCGTGCTCGGGCTGTCGCGTCCGTGGTGGTTGTGGCCGGTCAGGCGGCTCGCGCTCCGGTGGCGGTGATCAGCCGGCCGGGGGCGTCCAGTCGGCGGGGATGTGGGCGAGGCGGACGCGCTGGGGGTGGTCGCCGACCGGGACGGACGCGATCTTGCGGCCGGTGGCGAAGCTGATCGCGGTGACCTGGTCGGTGCCGCTCTCGGAGATGACGCACGACTTCCCGTCGCCGCTGACGGTGGCCCAGTAGGGCTTGGACGCGGTGACCAGGGGGCCTTCCTGCAGGGTGGCGCGGTCGACGACCGTGGCGTAGTCGTCCATCGTGCCCGCGATGCAGAGCTTCGAGCCGTCGGGGCTCATCGACATGCCGTGGTGGCGGGAGTCGTTGACGAACGTGGTGCGGTCGTCGCTGGTCTCGGGGTTCTTCGGAAGTTCCTTGACGCGGGTGATCGTGTCGGACTCGACGTCGTACTCGAGGAAGCCGTTGAAGAACGACACCTGGAAGTACAGCTTCGACTCGTCGGGGGTGAACGCGACGGGGCGGACGGAGTCGGAGAGGTCCTCGCGGCCGAAGGCGTCGAGGCGGTCGCGCATGTCGATGGTGCGGACGGTCTCGAAGGTGGTGGTGTCGACGATGGTGATCTTCCGGTCGCCCTTGGTGAAGTCGAGCCAGGGCGCGTCCAGGTCGTTGTTGACCTCGCCGATCGACATGTTCCAGAGGTAGCGGCCGTCCTGCGTGTAGACGTTCTCGTGCGGCTTGTCGCCGGTGGCGAACGAGCCGAGCTGCTCGCCGGTCTCGATGTCGAGGACGTGCACGGTGTTGGACGTCGAGGCGGAGACGGCGACGGAGTTCCCGTCGGGCGAGACGGCCATGTGGTCGGCGCGGTGGCCGGAGACGGGGAAGCGCCAGTTGAGGTCGCCGGTCTCGAGGTCGATGGAGACGACGTCGGCGAAGCTGGGGCGGGAGACGACCATGGAGCGGCCGTCGGGGGTGGAGTACATGTCGTCGACGTACTGGTCGTGGCCCTCGCCGACGGTGATGCGGATGCCGAGGAAGAAGACCAGCTTGACCGGGTCGCTGTAGATCTCCTGGAGGCGCTCCTCCTTGTCGGGGACGACGTTGATCCGGCCGATGGCCTCGAAGTCGCCGCGCGCCTCGATGACGTGGGCGGTGCCGTCCCAGTTGTTGCCGACGAACATCACCTCGCGGAGCTCCGCCGCGTCGGCGGGGGCGGCGGCGAGTGTGGCGGTGAGGGCCGCGGCGGCGAGGCCGCAGCTGATCGTCCGGGGCTTCATGGCCGCTCCTCGCGGTGTTACTTTTCGGTAGCCGATAGGAAAGCAAGCGCCCGTCCGCTCCGGATAGGGCGCGGCGGACAACACGGTGCATGTTGGTTGGAACCGGCCCACAACCCCGGCGGTGATCGTGCACGAGGAGTTCGCTTCGGTGCTGCGCGGGATGGCCGCGGACGCGAGCGTGATCGAGGAGATCGTCCGGGCGGCGCGGAGCCAGTCGCCGCCGGTGGCGCGGCTGCCGGAGGAGGAGACGCGGCGGCACGTCGCGCTGGTGCTGCCGGTGGTGCTCGCGCGGGAGGGCGACCTGGCGGCGGCGGCGCGGCTGGGCGCGGACCGCGCGGCGCAGGGGGTGCCGATCACGGCGCTGCTGCACGGGGTGCAGGCGGGACGGAGCCGCGCGGCGCAGATCGCGGTGGTGCGGGGCCGGGCGGCGGGCGTGCCGGAGCGGGTGATGCTGACGGCGCTGCTGGAGCTCGAACCGCGGGTGGGGGCGCTGGAGCGGGCGGTGGTGAACGGGTACCGGACGGCCGAGCTGGAGCTGGCGGGGACGGCGCGGGACGTCCGGTTCCAGGTGCTGCGGCGGCTGCTGCACGGCGAGGTCCCGGCGGAGGAGGACGTCCTGCACGCGGGGCTGCGGCCGGACGGGCTGTACCGGTGCCTGGCGTCGAACGTCGCCGACCCGGTGCAGGTGCGGGCGGTGGAGCGGCGGCTCGCGGTGTGCGGCGGCGTGTTCGGGCTGGTGGACGGGCGGTTGTCGGGCCTGACGCCGCGGCTTCCGGACGGGCTGGACGCGGACGTGCTCGTGGTGTGCGCGCCGCCGGCACGGCTCGGCGAGGCCGCCGGGATGTACGCGCTGTGCGGGTCCGCGCTGGAGGCGGCGGAGGCGCGGGGGCTGCGCGGGCTGCGGGAGCTGACGGATCTCGCGGGCGTGACGGCGCTGGCGGCGCAGCCCGCGCTGGCGGGGCTGCTGAACCGGACGCTGCTGGGCCCGCTGAACCCGGACGACTCGTTCCACCGGGAGCTCGCGGCGACCGCGCTGGCGTACCTGGACCACGAGCGCCGGCTGGACCGGACGGCCGCGGCGCTGCACGTCCACCCGAACACCGTCCGGTACCGGCTGGGGCGGCTGGAGGAGGTCGTCGGCGCGTCGCCGGGCACGGAAGGCACGGTCCTCGACGCCCTGCGCTGGTGGTGGGCCCTCCACACCTGGCTGGAACCCGGCGAGTGACGCCCGCCCGCGAGCGCCCCGGCGAGGGCCCCGGCCGGGGCGGCCGGGGCCCGTCGGGTCAGGGGACGTCGAGGGCGGTCGCGAGGCGGTCGAGGTGCAGGGCCGCGTCGCCGTGGGCGAGGGCGGCCGACATCGCGTGGCGGGAGAACAGGTGCAGGTCGTGCTCCCGGGTGAAGCCGATCGCGCCGTGCACCTGGTGGCCGAGCGCGCACACCCGCTCGTACGCCTCGCTCACCCACGCCTTGGCGGTCGCGACGTCCGCGGCGGCCTCCCGTCCGGCCGACAGCCGCCAGATCGCCTCGTAGGCGATGAAGCGGGAGCCGAGGACGTCGACGGCCATGTCGGAGCAGTGGTGCTGCACCGCCTGGAACGTCCCGATGGGGCGGCCGAACTGGCGCCGCTCCCCCGCGTACGCGACCGTCATGTCGAGCACCCGCTGCGCGCCGCCGACCATCTCCGCGCAGGCCGCCGCGGCGCCGAACAGGGAGACCGCGTCCGCGGCGGCCCGGTCGGCGCCGAGGACGCCGTCCGGTGCGACGCGGACGCCCGCGAGGTCGAGGTGGCACGGGCGGTCGAAACCGAGCGTCCCCGCCGGGCGCGGGGTCGCGGCCGACGCGTCGGCCCAGAACGCGCGGGGTTCGCCGTCCAGCCGCGCCACGACGAGGACGTTCTCGGCGGACGCGGCGAACGGGACGAACGTCGCGACGCCGTCGAGGACGTACCCGGCCCCGTCGGGGCGGGCGACCGGTCCCTCGCCGGGCCGGTCCCACGGGAGGGGCGCGGCGGTCGCGACGCGCCCGGCGGCGATCCCGCCGAGCCACCGCTCCCGCTGCTCCGGGGTGCCGAACCGGGCGATCGGCATGCCGCACGCGGCGACGGACGCGGCGAGCGGGCTCGGGACGAGCGCGTACCCGAGCTCCTCGAACAGCAGGCAGGCGTCGACGAAGTCGCCGCCCGCGCCGCCGGCGTCCGCGGGGAAGGGCAGGCCGGTCCAGCCGAGCCCGGCCATCTCCTTCCACAGGTCCGCCGAGTGCCCCGCCGGGTCGCCGTCCACCGCCCGCGCCCCCGCGGCCGCGCCGCGGGAGGCCAGGAGCCCGCGGGCGGTCGCGGCGATGAGCTCCTGGTCCTCGGTGCGGGTCAGGTCCATGGCGGGATCTTGTCGGAGCGGACCCACACGCCCGGCCGTTCCTCCCAGAACAGCTGGACGAGGACGCCGCCGGTGTGCTTCGGGTGGATGAACGCGTCCCGCCACGCGGCGCCGTCGGTGGCGCCCTCGTTCTCGCCGAACGTGGGGGTGTCGCGGTCGCGGCAGGCGTCCATGGCGCGGTCCCAGTCGGCGACCTCGAACGTGACGTGGTGCGCGGCGGCGCCGTTGCGGTCCCAGAACCGCTCGATGAACGAGTCCGCGCCGCGCGGCATGATCACCTCCCAGCAGACCGCCGAGCCGGGGATGTTGAGGACGAGGTCGGCCATGTCGGGGTGCTCGTCGTCGGCGGTGCGCCAGACCTGGACGAACCCGGCGAGGTCGCGGTACCAGCGGGCGAGCTCGTCGCGGTCGGGGTACGCCTGGCAGACGTGGTCGAGCGCGACGATGCCGAGGGACGGTCCGCCGGGTGCGTCCCAGGGGCCGGTCGCGGCGTCCGGGGTGTCGCCGCACATGGCGAGGCCGCCGGGGCCGCGGAGGCGCCAGAGGACGCCGGGTCCGCGTTCGGGCGGGCTGAGGGACGCCTCCAGCCAGCGGCCGCGCTCGCCCGCGGTGGGTTTGATGCCGCGGACCTCCAGTTCGGCGCGGGCGGCTTCGAGGTCGGGCACCTCGGCGCCGACGTGGTGCAGGCCGGGGCGCCCGCCGTGGTCGTCGAGGAACGTCTGCAGGGCGGAGCCGTCCCCGGCGGGCTCCACGACCTCCCACGCCTGGCCGTGGCTGCCGGGGATTTCCAGGCGGGCGCCGCGCGCGCCCTCGGCGGGGTTGTCCCATGTGCGCGCGCGCCGGAAACCGAAGAGGCCCTCCAGGAGCGCGACCTGGGCGTCGAGGTCGGTGGTCACCTGCGCGACGTGGTCGATCCGGTAGATCTGCACGGGTGCCTCCTAGCTCGGGTGGGGTTCGATCCAGTCGTAACCACTGGTGACGAGTTCCTTGACGAGGCGCAGGTTGTAGCGGTTCATCGCCGCGATGCGCCGCGCCAGCTCGCCGACCCGCTCGCCGAACTCCGCCGCCGGGTACACGTCGTTGACGAGCCCGAGCCGCAGCGCGCGCTCGGCGTCGATGCGGGCGCCGGTGAACAGCAGCTCCTTCGCGCGGGCCTTGCCGATCCGCTCCGGGAGCCGCTTGACGCCGCCCCAGCCGGGCGCCGACCCGCCGTACTCGGGCTGGTCGGGGTCACCGTCCTCGGTCATCTTCGGGCGGTACGGGGGCCGCGCCGACAGGGTGATCTCGACCAGGCCGACCTTGGCGTCGTCGGACGCGACGATGAAGTCCGCGGCGAGCGCCAGTTCGAGGCCGCCGCCGACGGCGTAGCCGTGCACGGCCGCGACGACCGGGACGGACGTGCGCTCCATCATCGCGAACGTCTTCTCGCCGAGGCGCCCCTGCTCGACGCGCTCGCGCGGGGTCAGCTTCTCGGACCAGGCGAGGTCCATCCCGGCGCAGAACGCGCGCTCCCCGGCGCCGCGCAGGACGACGACGCAGACGTCCTCGTCGTCGTCGACGCGGGTGAAGACGTCCCGCAGCTCGTGCATCGTCGCGGGGGTGAGCGCGTTGAGCTTGTCGGGCCGGTTCAGGGTCAGCCAGGCCACCCGTTCGTCGAGCCTCAGGTCGATGGTCTCGTAGTCGCCGTATCCGGTGTCGGGCATGCGCTTCTCGCTCCTCCTGGTGGGGGTCGGTCAGCGGGGCAGGTTCAGGCCCCGGGTGGCGATGACGTTCCGCTGGATCTCGGTGGTGCCGCCGAGGAAGGTGGACGCGACCGAGTCGCGGGCCATATGGGTCCAGTAGGCGTTCATGGGCGCGTCGTCGCGTTCCCAGAGGTCGGCGTACCGTCCGAACGCTCGCGCGCCGGTACGCGCCAGGCGCTGGTGGAGTTCCGCTCCGAAGAGCTGGTTGACGGACGCCTCGTATCCCGGTTCTTCACCCGCGGCCTGGCGCGACACGGTGTAGCGGGCGAGGTTGTACAGCACCCGGATCTCGGTGTGGCGGCGGGCGATCTCCCGCCGCAGGTCCGCGTCCGCGCGGGCGAACCGGGCGCCGTCCCGGGAGCGCAGGTACGCGACGAGCCCGGCGAGCGCCTGCTCGTACTTGATCGTCGCGCCGATCCCGGCCCGCTCGAAGCCGAGCGCGGTCATCGCGACGTACCAGCCGCGGTTCTCCTCGCCGACGCGGTTCGCGACCGGCACCCGGACGCCGTCGAAGAAGATCTCGCAGAACGGCGCGGCGCCCCGCAGGTCGGTGATGGGGCGGATCGTGACGCCCGGCGCGTCCGCCTCGACGAGCAGGAACGTGATGCCGCGGTGGCGGGGCTCGGCGCCGGGGTCGGTGCGGACGAGGACGAACAGCCAGTCGGCGTACTGGCCGAGCGACGTCCACACCTTCTGCCCGTCCACCACGTACACGTCGCCGTCGCGGACCGCGCGGGTGCGCAGGGACGCGAGGTCGGAGCCGGAGCCGGGCTCGGAGAACCCCTGCGCCCACGTCGCCTCGCCGCGCGCGATGGGCGGGAGGTGCGCGGCCTTCTGCTCGTCCGTCCCGTGCACCAGGAGCGTCGGGCCGAGGAGGAACGCGCCGATGCCGTTCACAGTCGGGACGCGCGCGCGCATCATCTCCTCGTGCAGGATGAACTCCTCCATGGGAGACAGGCCCGCACCGCCGAATTCGGACGGCCAGTGGGGTGCGATCCATCCGCGTTGCGCGAGCGCGCGTGCCCACGCGCGCGCGCCGTCCCGCCTTACCGGATCGTCCGATACACGGTCGACCGGCCAGTTGTAGCCCGCGACGTCCTCGGGTTCGAGGCTCTGCTCCTCGCGCCACGCGGGCTTGTACGCGGCGGGGAAGTTCTCCCTGACGAACGTCCGGACCTCTTCGCGGAACGCGGCCTGCTGCGGTGTGTCGTCCCAGTTCACCGGCCGTCCGCCTCCCGGTCCCACGTGGTGGGGGTGATGCCGCCCTCGCCCTGGGCGCGCAGCCGGTACTTGGCGACCTTGTCGGTCGGGGTGCGCGGCAGGGCGTCCACGAACTCGACGTAGCGGGGGACCATCGCGCGCGGCAGCCGCTCCTCGCAGTAGGCGATCAGTTCGGCCGGGTCGAGGCCGAGGTCCGGCTGCACCACGACCGACACCTTGATGTCCTCGTCCTCCAGCTCGGAGGGCACGCCGATCGCGGCGCACTCCAGCACCGCCGGATGATCGTTGATCTCGCACTCCAGGTCGAAGGCCGAGATGTTCTCGCCGCGCCGGCGGATGGCGTCCTTCATCCGGTCGAGGAAGAAGAAATAGCCGTCCTCGTCCCGCCATACCCGGTCTCCGGTGTGAAACCACATATTCCGGAAACAACGGGTGGTCGCCTCCCAGGCGCCGTAATAACCGGTCGTGAGGACGAACGGCTGCTTCGGCCGCAGCACGAGTTCGCCCGGTTCGCCCGGCCCCACCTCCCGGTCCCGCTCGTCCACGACCGCGACGTGGAACCGCTCCTCGTGCGCCGTGCCGCACGAGCCCGTCCGCCACTCCCCGTACGGGCTGCCCGTCGCGATGCCCGCCTCGGTGCTCGTGTACGTCTCGACCGACCGGACCCCGAACCGCTCGCGCAGCGGCTCGTCCAGGTTCGACTTGCCCATGTAGAACGTCTCGAGCCGGTGGTCGCGGTCGCGCGGGGACGGCGGCCGGTTCAGCAGGATCGGGATCATCGAGAACACGCTCATGCACACCCGCGCGTCGAACCGGCGCACGTCGTCCCAGAACCGGGACGCGCTGAACTTCTCCACGATCGCGATCGACCCGCCGCCGAGGAGCGCCGACAGCATCCCGTCCCACAGCGCCGCCGCGTGGAACAGCGGCAGCGGGCAGTAGATCGTCTTCCCCCACCGGTCGAGGAAGTCGAGCGAGTCGTACGCGCAGGTCAACGCGAGCGCGTGCGGCACCATCGCGCCCTTCGACGGGCCCGTGGTGCCCGACGTGTACATGATCGCTTGCAGGTCGCCGAACCCGACCGGGACGCGCACCGGGCCGTCCCCGTCGTCCGGCAGGCCGCCCAGCTCGCGGGCCGGTATGCCGAGCCCGTCGAGGAGGATCCCGGCTCCGGCCGCGTCCCGCACGAGCACGCCCGCCAGCTTCGGGAGCCGCTCGGCCAGGTCGGGGAGCCGCTCGGCGTACGGGCCGTCGATGATCAGCCAGCGGGAGTCGGAGCTGGTCAGCACGTGCCGGAGCAGCTCGCCCCGGTAGCCGGTGTTGACCGGGACGGCGACGGCGCCGAGCCGGGCCAGCGCGAACACGAGGGGGACGAAGTCGGGGCAGTTCGGGAGCATCAGCGCCACGTGGTCGCCGCGCGCGACGCCGGCGCCGGACAGCGCCCGCGCCAGCCGGTCTGCGGACGCGTCGACCTCGCCGTAGCTGATGTCGCCGTCCCGGAATCTGAGAAAGGTCTGCCTGCGGTGAATCTGCGCCTGCGACCGGAGAACGTCGCCGAGGACGAAGCTCTCCAGCGTCTCCTTGCGCATCCGGGCCTCCGCTGTCGCTCGGGGGGCATGCGTGGTGACGGGGTGCTGCGGGGGGTGGGTGGCCGGGGGTCGGATCGGGTCCGTCCAAGATCTGGACAGTGCGCTAAATATCGGAACATACAACGCGATATACGGCAATAGTGTCCAAAACGGAACAAAATGGTCGCCAGGGACGCCAGGTGACAGCGTGACCACGACCACTTCTGGGTAACCGCCGTTTTGGTCGCCCACAATCAGCGCAATTCAGCGACCGGAAAGGGCCTCTCTTGCGATCGGCCATCGCTCTCGCGAATGACGACCGGTCGCGGGATCCGCTTTTCCGATCGCCGCCCGTCCGCCGGCGGCGGGCAGGCTAGGCGCGGCGGGCGGCGAGGCCGTCGAGCAGGCAGTCCAGCGCGAACGCGAAGCGGCGCTCGCACTCGGCGTCGACGTCGACCGGGCCCGGCGCCTCCGCCCGCGCGGCGAGGTGCGGGTGCTCCCGCGCGACCCGGCGGACGTGCTCGCCGACGTCCCGCTCGTCCGCGTCCCCGGCGTGCCGCAGCGACGCGCGCCAGGCCGTCTCGGCGACCACCGACCCGACGACCTGGTCGTTGACGGCGGCGAGGGCGGCGTCGCCGTCCGGCCCGGTGAACCCCGCGCGGGCCAGCGCCGCGAGCCCGGCCTCGCTGAGCGCGAGCGCGTTCGGCCCCAGGGCCGGCAGGTCGGCGAGACCGGCCGGCACCCACGGGTGCCGCAGCAGCATCGCCCGGTTCGCCCGCGCGAGCCCGGCGACCTCCGCGCGCCAGCCGCCGCGCGTCCCGCCCGTCCGGACCTCCGCGAGCACCTCGCCGAGGACCGCGTCGTGCGCGAGTTCGATCAGCTCGTCCTTCGTCGCGACGTACCAGTACAGCGACCCGGCGGTCACGCCCAGGTCGGCCGCGACGCGCCGCATCGACAGCCCGCGCCCGCCCTCGGCGTCGAGCACCTCGACGGCGCGGGCGACGATCCGGGCGCGGCTGAGCCGCCGGTCGCGCGACGGCCGCTCGGGACGCAGGAACACCGACACGGCGCTCAGCGTACCCACTTGCCGAACACGGTCAGACACATATACGTTGTTCAACGGCATTAAACGGTGTTCAAGGAAGGAGCCGCGTTGGAGCCCGTCCACGTGACCGTCTGGGGCGACGGCGTCCCGGCCGTGCTGGTGCACGGCTCGACCTCGTGGGGCGCCGACCCCGAGTTCGGCTTCGCCGCCCAGCGCCCCCTCGCCGACGACGGGTTCCGCCTGCTCGCCATGGACCGGCGCGGGCACGGCGCCGGGCCGGGCACCGGCTCCGCCCAGTTCGCCTCCGATTACGAACTGGACGCCGCCGACATCGCCGGGCTGCTCGGCGACGGCGCCCACCTCGTCGGGCACTCCTACGGCGGCGTCGGCGCGATGCTCGCCGCCGCGCGGCGCCCGGACGCCGTCCTGTCCCTCGCCCTGATCGAGCCCGGCTGCTACCAGGCGGCCGCCGACCACCCGGCCGTCGCCGCGGCGCTGCGCGCCAACCGCGCGGCGCACGCCGCCCTCCCCCGCGACCTGGCGCCCGAGGCGTACCTGCGGGCCGCGACCGAGTCCGTCGGCATGCCGCCGCTCGACCCGACCCCCGCGCGCCTCCGCGCCGCCGGCGCGGCCCTGCGCGAGCGCGTGTGCTGGGAGGCGCCGATCCCGGTCGCCGAGCTGGCCGCCGCCCCCTTCCCGAAGCTCGTCCTCGGCGGCACGTGGGAGACCGCGCCCGCCCTGTACCGGGAGCGCGGCGGCGGGCCGCTGAGAGCGTGCGCCGAGGTGACCGCCGACCGCATCGGCGCACGTCTCGTCCGGATCGACGGCGCCGCCCACTACCCGCACACGGAGCGTCCGGACGCCGTCAACGAGCAGCTCCGCACCCTGTGGACGACCGCTGCACGCACCCCGGGCCACTAGACCGGCACCGCCGCCCGAAGGGGGCACGGCCGCCGGGCGTCCCGGGTCGCGGTGCCCGCGGACCGCGAGCGCCCGCCGCGCGAGGCCGCCCGGCCGGAGATCGTCGACGGCCCGGCCGGACCGCGCGGCCCCGGGCCCACCACCCGTGCCGGCGCCCGGACGGCCTGCCCCGGCCCCGCCGCGGTCAGCGGGGCGGGGGGTCGAGCAGGACGCCGGGGTTGAGGACGCCCGCGGGGTCGAGGGCCGCCTTGGCCGCGCGGAGCGCGAGGGCGAACGGCTCGGGGCGCTGCCGGTCGTACCAGGGGCGGTGGTCGCGGCCGACCGCGTGGTGGTGGGTGATCGTGCCGCCGTGGGCCGCGATCGCGTCCGAGACGGCCGCCTTGACCTCGTCCCACTGCTCGACCGTCCGCCCCCGGGCACCGGACGCGTAGACGCCGAAGTACGGGGCCGGGCCGTCCGGGTAGACGTGCGTGAACCGGCAGGTCACGACGCCGGTCGCGGCGACGGACGCGAGGGCCCGCTCGGCGGCGGTGCGGACGGCGTCGCGGAGGGCGTCGAAGCGGTCCCAGGTGCAGGCGGTCTCGAACGTCTCCACGATCATCGACCGGGCGGCCAGCGCGTCCCGCTGGTAGGGCATCCGCAGGAACGCCGAGCGCCACCGCTCCGCCGTCCCCGGGCCCGCCCCGCGCGCCGCGCCGTCCGGGATGCGGCCGCCGTGGTCGCGGCAGATCTCCGCCGCCCGCTCCATCGGCGCGTCGACCGGGTGGTCGGCCGACTCGAACGCGAGAACCAGGACGCCGCCGGGCGCGCGCGAGCCCGCGTTGAGGAACGCCTCGGCGGGGTCGAGCAGCCGGCAGTTCGCCGGGAACAGCCCGGACTGGGCGATGACGCGGGTCGCGGCGACGGCCGCGTCGTGGTCGTCGAACTCGACGGCCGCGCCGGTCCGCCACCGCGGGCGCTCGCGCAGCCGCATCCACGCCTCGGTGATGACGCCGAGCGCGCCCTCCGAGCCGAGGAACATGCGGTCCGGCGAGGGGCCCGCGCCCGAGCCGGGCAGCCGCAGCGACTCCCCGGTCCCGGCCGGGGTGACGACCCGCATCGACTCCACCAGGTCGTCGATGTGGGTGTAGACGGTCGCGAAGTGGCCGCCCGCGCGGGTCGCCAGCCAGCCGCCGAGCGTCGAGAACTCGAACGACTGCGGGAAGTGCCGCAGCGTCAGCCCGTCCGGGCGCAGCGCCCCTTCCAGCGCGGGCCCCAGGATCCCGGCTTGGACGCGCGCCGCGCGGCTGGTGCGGTCGACCTCGAGCACGCGGTCGAGTCCGGTGAGGTCGAGGGAGACGACGCCGGGGCGGTCGTCCAGGTCGCGGGGTTCGACGCCGCCGACGACCGAGGTGCCGCCGCCGAACGGGATGACCGCGATCCCGGCGCCGGCGGCCCAGTCCAGGACGTCCGCGACGTCCTGCTCGGTGCGGGGCCGCACCACCAGGTCGACGAAGCGGTCGAGGCGGCCGAGCAGGCACCGGACGACGTCGCGGAACGCCTGCCCGTGGCTGTGCGCCGCCCGGTCCGCCGGCGCGCCGGACGCGAGGTGCTCCAGCGCCCGCGGGGCGCGCACCCGCGGGCGGGGGACGCCGAGGTCGCCGATCGCGGGCGGCCGGTGCTCGGTCAGGTCGGCGTCCGGCAGGAGCGTCGCCACCCGCCCGGTCAGCGCCTCGGCTTCCCGGCCCGTCACCGCGTCCGCGACGTTGCCCCAGCCCCACCACGACCGCTCCGCCATCGCCCGTCCTCCTCGCCCGTGCCGCACTCGCCCGTGCCGCGTCGCCGGACACGCTGCCGTGGCGGGGGTGGCGGATCAAGGGGGCGCGGGCCGCTCACGATCCGCGCACCGTCCGGAACCGAGCGTGCCGCTCGGCCGTCGAAGACCGGAAAATCGGTCACGACGATATGGCGGATATGAGCGAGAAGAATCAGGTGAGCGGCCCGCAGCGGACCGAGAACCCGGCGAAGCGGGCACTGATCACCGCGGGCGGCGGCGCGCTCCTGCTGCCGCTGGCCTGGACGATGTTCGGCAGCAACTACCTGGAACCGGCGAAGGCCCTGGAGGAGGGGGCGCCGGGGTCGTTCACGCTGGCGCAGTGCGCCGAGCGCCGGGGGAAGACCTACTGCGGCGGCTCGTTCCGCTCGGACGACGGACGGCTCGTGCGGGAGCACGTGTCGCTCCCGAACAGCCACGACGCGGAGGGCGTGCGGGTCGGGGAGTCGTTCCCGGCGCGGCTGCTGGACGGGCCGGGCGCCGACGGGCTCGCGCGGGCGGACGCGACGGGGCGCGCGAACGTCCGGGCGAAGGGCGTGAGCGCGGCCGGGCTCGGCGTCGCCGGGGTCGCGGTGCTCGGGTTCGCGGCGCGGCGGGCGCTGGTGCGCCGCGAGTCGGGCGTGTGGCGGCCGGTGGGCGTCGCCCTCGGGCTGGCCGTGTCCGCCGGGGTCGCCGTGTACGTCGTCTGGTCGGTGATGGGCAGCGGCTTCTGGGCCTGAAGCGAAAACTAACCAGGTGGTAAGTTCTCTTCGTCAGCGCGAACGAGGAGGACGAACGTGGGCTTTCCGGACGGGTTCCTGTGGGGTGCGGCGACCAGCGCCCACCAGACGGAGGGGAACAACGTCGCGAGCGACTTCTGGGCGCTGGAAAACCGGCCGGACGGCTTCCTGCCGGAGCGGAGCGGCGACGCGTGCGACTCCTACCACCGGTGGCCCGAGGACCTCGACATCGTCCGCGGCCTCGGCCTGAACGCCTACCGGTTCGGGCTCGAATGGGCGCGGATCGAGCCGGTCGAGGGCCGGGTGTCGCGGGCCGCGCTGGCGCACTACCGGCGCGTCGTCGAGGGCTGCCTGGAGCGGGGGCTGACCCCGGTCGTGACGCTGCACCACTTCACGAGCCCGCTGTGGTTCGCGAAGGCGGGCGGCTGGACGGACCCCGGCGCGGTCGAGCGGTTCCGGCGGTACGTGCGGGCGGTGCGGCCGATCCTGGACGGCGTCCCGTGGGTGTGCACGATCAACGAGCCGAACATGCTCGCGATGATGGCGGCCATGGTGCGGCGCGGGGAGCGCAGCGAGAACGTCGCCGGCGCGATGCCCCCGCCCGACCCGGCCGTCGCCGACGCGCTGACGGAGGCGCACCGCGCCGCGCGGGAGGAACTCGGTCCGCTGAAGTCGGGGTGGACGGTCGCGAACCAGAACTTCGAGGCCGCCGGCGGCGCGGAGGCCGAGCGCGACGCGTGGGCGCTGTCGCGCGAGGACCGGTTCCTCGACGCCGCCGCGGACGACGACTTCATCGGCGTGCAGGCGTACACGCGGGTGCGGATCGGTAGGGACGGGGCGCTGCCCGAGCCGGACGGCGCGCGCCGCACCCTCACCGGCTGGGAGTTCTACCCGGCGGCGCTCGGCGGCGCGGTCCGGCACACGGCGGCGCGGATCCCGGGGGTGCCGATCCTCGTGACGGAGAACGGCGTCGCGACCCGGGACGACGCCGAGCGGATCGAGTACACGCGGGGCGCGCTCGCGGGCCTGCGGGACGCGATGGCCGGCGGCGCCGACGTCCGCGGGTACCTGCACTGGTCGCTGCTCGACAACTACGAGTGGGGGACGTACGCGCCGACGTTCGGGCTCGTCGCGGTCGACCGGGACACGTTCGCCCGCACGGTGAAGCCGAGCGCCCGGTGGCTCGGCGAGGTCGCCCGCACGGGCGTCCTGGACTGACGCGAAGGGGGCCGGCCGCGGCGCGGTGCGGCCGACCCCCGGTCTCAGGGAACCGGTCTCAGGACTCCGCGCGGACGGCGGCGACGAGCTCGTCCACGACGTCGCCGGTCAGGCCGATGCCGAAGGTGCCGAACTTCGCCAGCGGGATCCCCCGGGCGAGCGCCAGCAGCGCGGGCGACCCCGCCGAGGCGAGGCCGTCCGCCCGGCGCAGCCGCGACTTCAGCACGCGCGAGCCGACCGGGTGGTCCAGCCACTCGCCGAGCGTGGACATGCGGTCCAGCCCGGCGGTGCGGCCGTCCCCGGGCGTGGACAGCTCGGCGCGGAGGCGGATGTCGCGGGACGACGCACCGACCTCGACCGTGAACGCGCCGGGGTCGACGCGCCAGTCGCCGAGGGACGGCGACCACCGCGCGATGTCGCGGGCGGTGAGGTCGAACCGGACGCGGACGCTCTCCCCCGGCGCCGTCCCGACCTTCGCGAAGCCGCGCAGCTCGTGCCGGGGACGCGTCGGGATCTCCTCGTCGAACGCCACGTACAGCTGGACGACCTCGTGCGCCGCGCGCTCGCCGGTGTTCGTGACCGTGGCCTCGACGGTCCACGCGTTCGTCCCGGTCTCGCGGACGTCGAGGCCGGAGTAGGCGAACCGCGTGTAGGACAGGCCGTGGCCGAACGGGTAGGCGACGTCGCGGCCGAGCGTGTCGTAGTGGCGGTAGCCGACGTACCGTCCCTCGCCGTAGGCGACGTGGCCGTCCGCTCCGGGGAAGTGCAGGTGGGACGGGACGTCGGCGAGCCGGTTCGGGATCGTCTCGGTGAGCCGTCCGGACGGGCTGTGCACGCCGAGCAGCAGGTCGGCGATGGCGGAGCCGCCCGCCTGGCCGGGCAGCCAGCCCTCCAGGACGGCGCCGGCGGCGTCCTGCCACTCGGCGACGGACACGACGCCGCCGTTGGCGAGGACGACGGCGACCTCGGGGCAGGCGGCGGCGACGCGGCGCAGCAGGGCGGTCTGGACGGCGGGCAGGTCGATGCTCGTGCGGTCGAAGCCCTCGGACTCGGCCTGGTCGGGCAGGCCGAGGAAGACGACGGCGACGTCGGCGGCCGCGGCGGCGGCGACGGCCTCGGCGGCGAGCGCCTCGTCGGGTTCGCCGTCCAGCCGGTAGCCCGCGGCGAACGTGCCGCCGGTCTCCGCGCGGAGGGCGTCCCACGCGTTGTCGAGGCGGGTGGGGACGACGTGGGAGCTGCCGTGCCCCTGGTAGCGGGGGGTGCGGGCGAGTTCGCCGACGACGGCGACGCGCCGCCCGGCGGCCAGCGGGAGGACGCCGTCGTTCTTCAGCAGGACGATCGAGCCGCGCGCGGCCTCGCGGGCGAGCTCGTGGTGCGCGTCGACGTCCCAGCCGTCGGCCCGCTCGGCCCGGCCGACGCGGTCGGCGAGGGCGGCGACGCGGTCGGCGGCGCGGGTGACGGCGTCCTCGTCGAGGCGGCCCGCGCGGACGGCGTCGACGATCTCGCGGTCGGTGCGGGTGGGCGGCATCTCGAGGTCGAGGCCGGCGGCGAGCGCGGCGACGCGGTCGTTGACGGCCCCCCAGTCGGACACGACGACGCCGTCGAAGCCCCACTGCTCGCGCAGGACCTCGGTGAGCAGCCACCGGTTCTCGCTCGCGTACACGCCGTTGATCTTGTTGTAGGAGCACATCACCAGGTACGGGGACGCCTCGCGGACGATGTGCTCGAACGCGGGCAGGTAGATCTCGCGGAGCGTCCGCTCGTCGACGTCCGCGCTGATCCGCATGCGGTCGGTCTCCTGGTTGTTGACCGCGAAGTGCTTGACGCACGCGCCGATGCCGCGGGACTGGATCCCGGCGACGAGCGCGGCCCCCATGACGCCGCTGACGTGCGGGTCCTCGGAGAAGTACTCGAAGTTGCGGCCGCACAGCGGGGACCGCTTGATGTTGACGCCGGGACCGAGCAGGACGTCGGCGCCCAGCGCGGCCGCCTCGCGGGCGAGGGCCTCGCCGACGCGCCGGGCCAGGCCGGGGTCCCAGGAGGAGCCGAGCGCGACGGCCGGGGGGAAGCACGTCGCGGGCACGCTGTCGGTCAGCCCGAGCGCGTCGCCGGACCCGCGGGTCTGGCGGCGGACGCCGTGCGGGCCGTCCGCGAGGGTGATCGCGGGGACGTCCCGCACGGCCTCGGTGTGCCAGGTGTCGCGGCCCGAGGTGAGCGACGCCCGCTCCTCCAGGGAGAGGCGCGCGGGGTCACGGTCGGTCTGTGTCATGCGGTTCCTTCGCGGGCGGGGACGGGTCGGCGGAGCCGGTATCGGGCGAGGACGAGCCGGACGCCGCGGCCCTCGCGGACGCCGCGGGCGTCGGCGGCGCGGGCTCCGGGGACAGTTCGAGGGCGAGCCCGAGCTGGCGGAGGAACGCGACGACGGACGCGTGCATGTCGACGGCCTCGGGTTCCAGGAGCCACTGCGTCTGCAGGCCGTCCATGAGGGCGAGGAACTGGCCGGCGACGATGCCCGCGTCGTGGTGCAGGGGCGGGTCGGGCTGCGCGAACAGCTCGGCGAACGCGGCGGTGAGCCGCTCGCGGAGCAGGCGGTAGCGCTGGACGAAGTAGTCGTGCGCGGGGTGCTCGGGGTCGGCGGCCTCGCCGGAGATCTTGACGTAGAGGCCGACCATGCCGGGCGTCCGCATGTTGCGGTGGACGATCCGGACGGTCGCGTCCAGCAGCGCCTCGGGGCGCTCGTCGGTGCCCGGGGCGAACATCAGCGCGGCGTCGGCGCGGTCGCGGCGGCCGAGCACCTTGATCAGCACGTCCTCCTTGCCGGGGAAGTGGTGCAGCAGGCCCGCGTGGGTGAGCCCGGCGTGCGCGGCGATGTCGCGCAGGGAGACGGCGTGGAACCCGGACCGGGAGAACAGCTCGGTCGCCGAGTCGAGGATCGTCGCGCGGGTGCGCTCGCCCTTCGTCGGCCCCTTGCGACCCGTCGGCCCCTTGCGACCCGTCGGCCCCTTGCGACCCGTCGGTCCCTCGCGGCCGGACGTGCGGCCGGACGTGCCGCCGGGCGCGCGGCGCGGGGTCTGTTCGCTCATGGGTGCGGGCCTTCCTGGGATGGCGGGCTGGGCGGGTTCATCCTTCAGCGCATCCTTCGACCGAGCAAAACCTACCACGTGGTTAGTTCCGCGTGTATGCTCGCCGACACCCCGGCGGGAGCTCCGACCGCCCGTGCGTGGAACAGCCGTTGTGCTCGGAGAACGGAGTAACGATGCAGAAGATCACGAGGGGGGTCGCGGCGCTCGCGGCCTGCGCCGCGGCGGCGGCCGCGCTGAGCGCGTGCGGCGGCTCCGGCGAAGGGGGCGGCTCGTCCGACTCCCTCACCGTTGCGACCATGACCCTGCCGCAGAGCCTCGACCCCAAGGACGCGGCGGGCAGCGCGATGCCGTTCTTCCAGGCGGCCTACGACACGCTCGTCAAGCGCGAACCGGACGGGGCCTACAGCCCGATGCTCGCCACGAAGTGGGAGTACAACGGCGACCGCACCGAGCTGACGCTCACCCTGCGCGGCGACGTGAAGTTCGACGACGGCACGCCGTTCGACGGGGCCGCCGTCAAGGCGAACATGGAGCGGTTCGCCGCGGGCGGCGGCGGGATGGCCAAGACGCTCGCGGACGTCGAGGAGATCGAGGTCACCGACGCGACGCACGTCGTCCTGCACCTGAAGCAGCCGAACCCGGCGATGCTGTTCTACCTCAGCGACGCCGCCGGGCTCATGGCCAACCCGGCGAAGTTCGACGACGCGGGCGACCCGCTGAAGACGAAGCCGGACGGCACCGGCCCGTACGACCTCGACTCCGGCCGGACCGCCATCGGCACGAAGTGGGTCTACACCGCCGACACCGGCTACTGGGGCACGGAACTGCCCTACAAGCAGCTCACGTTCCAGTACTTCGACAACGAGACCGCGATCGTCAACGGGCTCAAGACCGGGCAGGTGAACGCGGCCGTCCTGCAGACCGCCAACGCGCAGGCCCGCATCGAGAAGGACCCCGGCGTCGAGACGCGGAAGCAGGAGTTCGACTTCCAGGGCATCCTGCTGTTCGACCGCGGCGGGAAGATCACGCCCGCGCTCGCCGAGCCGAAGGTGCGGCAGGCCCTCAACCACGCCATCGACCGCCCGACGATGCTCGCCAAGATCCAGCAGGGCCGCGGCGAGGCGACGAGCCAGGTGTTCGGCACCGAGAGCGTCGCCTACCAGGAGGAACTCGACTCCTACTACTCCTACGACCCGGCGAAGGCCAAGCGGCTCCTCAAGGAGGCCGGGTACGCGGACGGCTTCGACCTGAAGCTGCCGCGCATCTCCGCGATCGTCCCCGACGCGCTCGCCGCCTCCCTGCAGACGTACTTCAAGGCGATCGGCGTCGAACTGACCTGGGACGACATGGACCAGTCGGCCGTCCGGCGCATCTTCACCGACCGCGAGTACTCCGGCATGGTCATGAACATGGGCCAGTCGGCCAACGACTGGGTCGCGATCGGCGAGCTCGTGCTCCCCGGCACGTTCAACTTCTTCGGCACCACCGACGCGACCGTGCGGGAACTGCTGCCGCGGATCGGCGCCGTCCAGCCGGAGCAGGCCGAGGCGCAGCTGCACGAACTGAACCGGCACCTCGTCGAGGAGGCGTGGTTCGTCCCGTTCTACCGGCTGTCGTACCTGCACGTGTCGGACGGCGGCGTGACGATCGAGCCGCAGTCCGGCATGGCCCTGCCGTCGATCTACAACTACGCGCCGGCCGGATGACGGCGCGGGCGCCGGACGGCCCGCTCCCGTCCGGCGCCCCCGGACCAGCCCTCCCCACCACAGAAGCCGAGTCAGATGCTGAGCTTCGTACTGCGCAGGACCGCGGCGGGGGTCGTGCTCCTGTTCGTGATCTCCGCCCTCTCCTACCTGCTGCTGTCGATCCCCGACAACGACGTGGGCCGCCAACTGCTCGGCAATCGCGCCGCGCAGGATCTGGTGGACGCCAAGAACGCCGAGCTGGGCCTCGACCGCCCCGTGCCCGCCCAGTACGCCGACTGGCTCGCGCACGCGCTGCGCGGCGACTTCGGCACGTCCTGGTTCACCGGCGAGGACGTCCTGCGGTCCATCACCACTCGGCTGCCCGTCACCCTCAGCCTGATGGCCGGGGTGACGCTGGTCAGCGCCGTCCTGTCGCTGCTGCTCGGCGTGTGGGCCGGCGTGCGGCGCGGCGCGATCGACCGGTTCGTCCAGATCCTGGGCGTGGTCGGGTACGCGCTGCCCGGCTTCCTGGTCACGCTCGTGATCGTCGTGGTGTTCGCGGTGCGGCTGGACTGGTTCCCCGCCATCGGCTACACCGGGTTCTCCGAGTCGCCGTCCGGCTGGCTGTCGACGATCACGCTGCCGGTCGCGTCGCTGTCGGTCGCGGCCGTCGCGGGCGTGTCCCAGCAGGTGCGCGGCGCCGTCATCGACGTGCTCCGGCAGGACTACGTGCGGACGCTGCGCGCCCGCGGCCTCCCGCCCGGCCGGATCCTGTTCCGGCACGTGCTGCGCAACGCGGCGGCCCCGCCGCTGACGGTCCTCGGCCTGCAGTTCGTCGGGATGCTCGGCGGCGCGGTGCTGGTCGAGCAGATCTTCGGCCTGCCGGGCATCGGCAGCATGACCGTCACCTACACCACCCGCGGCGACATCCCGATGATCATGGCGATCGTGATGGTCACCGTGGTCGGCGTCATCGCGATCAACCTGCTGGTGGACGTCCTGATCGGCTGGCTCAACCCGAAGGCGAGGGTCTCGTGAGCGGAACCGTCGAGAAGGCCCCGGCCGCGGCCGCCCGGCGGCCGGGCGGCGCGCCGCGGCGGCTGCTGCGCAACCCGCTCGGCCTGGTCCCGGCCGCGCTGCTCGCGGCGATCGTCGTCGCGGTGCTGCTCGCGCCCGTCCTCAGCCCGCAGGACCCGAACACCGCCGACCTCGCCGACTCGTTCGGCGGCGCCGCCCCCGGCCACCCCCTCGGGTTCGACTCCGCCGGGCGCGACCTGCTGTCGCGGCTGCTGCACGGCGGCCGCTTCACGCTCGGCGGCGCGGTCATCGCGCTGGCCGTCGCGCTCGCGCTCGGCGTCCCGGCCGGCCTGCTCGCCGGGTACCGGGGCGGACGGTTCGACGCCGCCGCGAGCTGGACCGTCGACCTCGTCATGGCGCTGCCCGCGATGGTCGTGCTGCTCGCGTCCCGCGCGATCCTCGGCAGCACGGTGTGGGTGCTGATGGTCGTCCTCGGCGTGCTGGTGGCGCCGAGCTTCTTCCGGCTGGTGCGCGGCATCGTCGCGGGCGTCCGCGGCGAGCTGTACGTGGACGCGGCGAAGGTGTCGGGCCTCACCGACCCGCGGATCGTCGCCCGCCACGTGCTCATCGTCGTCCGCGCCCCGATCATCATCCAGGTCGCGCTCGTCGCCGGGCTCGCGATCGGGCTGCAGGCCGGGCTGGAGTTCCTCGGCATCGGCATCGGCAGCGGCGACACCCCGACCTGGGGCGCGATGCTGAACGAGGCGTTCCAGAACATGGAGCAGGCCCCCACCATGATCGTGTGGCCGGGCCTCGCGCTCGGGCTGACCAGCGCGTCGCTCGTGCTGCTCGCGAGCGCGCTGCGCGACGCGCTGGAGGACCGCGGCGACCGCCCCGCCACCGCCCGTCCGCGCCGCCGCGCCCCGGCCGCGACCCCGGCGGCCCCGGCTCCGGCTCCGGCGGGTGCGGACGGCGACGCCGAACGGGCCGGCCTGCTCTCCGTCCGGGGGCTCGCCGTCTCGTACGGGACGAAGGAGGTCGTGCACGGCATCGACCTGGACGTCCGCGCGGGCGAGATCGTCGGGCTCGTCGGCGAGTCGGGGTCGGGCAAGTCGCAGACGACGTTCTCGATCCTCGGCATCCTGCCCGAGGGCGGGCGGGTCAGCGGCGGCAGCGTCACCGTCGCGGGACGCGAGACCGTCGGGCTGCCCGAGCGGGAGCACCGGGCGCTGCGCGGCGGCGTCGTCGCGTACGTCCCGCAGGAGCCGATGAGCAACCTCGACCCGTCGTTCACGGTCGGCGCCCAGCTCGTCGAGCCGATGCGGTACAAGCTGGGCGTCTCCAAGGCGGAGGCGAAGCGGCGCGCCCTCGACCTGCTGCGGCAGGTCGAGATCCCCGACCCCGAGCGGACGTTCGGGTCGTACCCGCACGAGATCTCCGGCGGGATGGCGCAGCGCGTCCTCATCGCGGGCGCGATGTCGTGCGACCCGGACCTGCTCATCGCGGACGAGCCGACCACCGCCCTCGACGTCATGGTGCAGGCGGAGATCCTCGGGCTGCTCCGCCGCCTGCAAGCCGAGCGGGGCCTCGGCGTCCTGCTCGTCACCCACAACCTCGGCGTCGTCGCCGACCTGTGCGACCGCGTCGCCGTGATGCACGACGGGCGCATCGTCGAGTCGGGGCCCGTCGAGCGGGTCCTGGGCGAGCCCGCCGAACCGTACACGCGCCGCCTGCTCGGGGCCGTCCTGGACGGCGTCCCCGCCCGCGCACCGTGGCGCCCCGCCCAGAAGGAGACGGCGTGAAGGACGACGCACTGCTCACCGTCGAGGACCTGCGGGTCTCGTTCCCGGGCAAGGGCTTCCGGGCGCCGCGCACCGAGGTGCTGAAGGGCGTCTCGCTGGAGGTGCGGCCCGGCGAGACGCTCGGCCTGGTCGGCGGCTCCGGGTCCGGGAAGACGACGATCGGACGCGCGGTCCTCGGGCTCGCGCCCGTCCGGTCGGGCACGATCACGTTCGCCGGCGAGCGCATCGAGCGGGCCCCGGCCCGGCAGCGGCGGCGGCTCGCCCGCGACCTCCAGGTCGTCTTCCAGGACCCGTACACCTCGCTGAACCCGTCCCGCGCCGTCGGCGACACCCTCGCCGAGCCGCTGCTCGCGCAGGGCACGGGGCGCCGCGACGCCCGCCGCCGCGTCGGCGAACTGCTCGACCGGGTGCACCTGCCGGCCGACGCCGCCGCCCGGCTGCCCCGCGAGTTCTCCGGCGGCCAGCGGCAGCGCGTCGCGATCGCCCGCGCCCTCGCGATCGGCCCGAAGCTGATCGTGTGCGACGAGCCCGTCTCGGCGCTCGACCTCACCACGCAGCGCACCGTCCTCGACCTCCTCCTCGAGATCCAGGAGCGGACGGACGTCGCCTACCTGTTCGTCTCGCACGACCTCGCGGTCGTCCGGTCCATGAGCCACCGCGTCGCCGTCCTGCACCGGGGCGAGATCGTCGAGACGGGCGACGCGGCGCGGGTCACCGGCGACCCGCGGCACCCGTACACGCGGAGCCTGCTGCTGGCGGCGCCGGTCGCGGACGTCGCCGAGCAGCGCGCCCGCCGCGAGCGCTTCGAACGCGAACGCGCCGCGCCGTGACGCCCGTCCCCGGGCGGGACCGGTGCCCCGGCGCGGCCGTCCGCTACCCGGGGAAGGCGGTCGTGGAGCGGTAGTGGTCGTGCCAGCCGAGGGCCTCCCACCACGCGGGATGCGGCGCGAGGCGGCCCCGGTACCCGTCCCACCCGGTGCGGGCGGGCGTCCACGCCTTCTCGGCGATGCCGGGGAGCCGCGGCAGGACGAGGAACGCGAGGTCGTCGAAGCTCTCGACGGTCTCGCACCAGACCGCCGCCTCGACGCCCGCGACGGCCGCGCCGTCCGGGATCTCGGGGAGCGTGCCCGGCGTCCAGTCGAACAGCTCGCGGCAGGTGCGCGGCGGGTACGACTCGTGCCCGACCCGCGTGCGCCGCGCGGTCTGCGCCGCGTCCCGCGAGTCCTCGGCGTACCGGCGGTCGAGGTACATCACGCTGCTGGCCGACGCGAGCACCGGCGTCCCGGCGGCGACGGCGGCGGGCACGTCGCGCGCCGACTCGGCGAACGCCGCCGCCATCGCGTCGACGAGCGCGTGGTACTCGGCGGGGATCCGCTCGCGGGCCGCGTCGGGGTCGAACTCGTCGCCCGCGCCCACCCACTCCTGGACGACGTCCGCCGGGGTCAGCGCGCCCGACCGCGCCGCCTCCTGCCACGCGACGACCCGCTTGCCGGTGGCGCGGCCGATCTCGAGGGCCCGCGCGACGAACTCGCGGTACAGCTCGTCCGGCATGCCGAACGCCTCGTCGCCGCCGAGGTGCAGGAACGGCCCCGGCGTGAGGGCGGCGACCTCGCCGAGGACGTCCTCGACGAACCGGAACGTCGCGTCGCCGCGCGGATGCAGGTAGGCGAGCAGCTTGTGCATCGGCTCGTCCGGTCCCTGCAGTTCGGGGTACGCGCGGACGGCCGCGAGCACGTGGCCCGGCATGTCGAGCTCGGGCACGACGGTGACGAACCGGGCCTCCGCGTACGCGACGATCTCGCGGTAGTCGTCCTGCGTGTAGTAGGGCCGGACGCCCTCGTCGGCGTTCGTCTGCCGCCCCGGCCAGGTCTCCGGGTCCGTGAGGCGCGGCCACGCGCCGATCTCGAGCCGCCACGCCTGGCTGTCGCTGAGGTGCAGGTGCAGGACGTTGAACTTGTAGAGGGCGAGGAGGTCGATGACCTTCTTCACCTGGTCGACGGTGAAGAACCGCCGCACCACGTCGAGGGACAGGCCCCGCCACGCGTACGCGGGGCCGTCCGCGATCCGCACCGGGGGGACGGCGAACCCGCCGCCGTCCCGCCGGAGGAGCTGCGCGAACGTCACCGCGCCCCGGAACAGTCCCTCGGCGTCCCCGGCGGTGACGGTGCATCCGCCGCCGCCGTCCGCGACCAGCCCGTACGCTTCCCGTCCGCCGCCCGGGCGGGCGGGGCGGAGGGCGGCGGTGCGGGGGTCCGTGCCCTGCGGCGGGGCGATGGGGCCGGGGCCGGCGGGGGCGCCGAGGGCGAGGCGGAGGTCGCCGTCGGTGCCGGCGGTGACGGCGGCGTCGGCGCCGTGGAGGCGCGCGAGGAGTTCGGCGACCGTCTCGCCGAGGGGGCGCAGGGACTCGGACGGGACGGCGATGCGGAGCCGCGGCCCGAAGCGTCCGGGCGGGCCGTCGAGGGGCGTCAGATGTTGCGGGAGCGGGATGGGTGCCGGCACGTGCCCCTCCAGGGTCTCGTCATGGCCTGCACCAATTTCTACCACATGGTAAGTAAACAAACCGAAGGTCATCCGCGGTTCAAAATTCCGTCATATCCCTTGCGACCTGGTGTTTTGTCGGTTTCTCTGGGCGTTTGGGCTTTGGAGGAGGTGCGATGCATCGAAGAGTCGCGCTCGTCACCGGGGCGGCCGGCGGGATCGGAAGCGCCGTGGTGGACGAGCTGGCGAACCGCGGCTGGACGACCGCGGGGCTGGACCTGCGCCCGGCACCGGGCGCGGACCTGCCGATCGTGGCGGACGTGTCCGACCCCGCGCAGGTGAGCGCGGCGGTCGGCCGGATCGAGCGGACGCTCGGGCCCGTCGAGGCCGCGCTGTGCGCGGCCGGGCACCACGCGATCGTCCCGGTGCCGGACGTGCACTGGGACGACTGGCGGCGGATGCTGCGGGTGCACCTCGGCGGCGTCGTGAACGTGTGCCGGACGGTCGCGCCCGACATGGCGAACCGGGGGCGCGGGTCCGTGGTGGCGGTGTCGGCGGCGTCGGCGGTCGGCGGGGCGGACGCGCAGGCGCATTACGCGGCGGCGAAGGGCGCGGTCCTCGGGCTCGTCCGGTCGCTGGCCGCCGAGGTCGCGCCGTTCGGCGTCCGGGTGAACGCGGTCGCGCCGGGCCCCACGGACACGCCGCTGGTCCCGGACAACTCGGCGCTGCGGCGGCCCGCGCACCTGCAGTCGGTGCCCGCGGCGCGGCTGACGTCGCCGCGGGAGGTCGCGCTCGCGGCGGCGTACCTGCTCGAGGACGCGACGGCGTGCACCGGCGAGGTCCTGTCGCCGAACGCCGGGGCGGTGATCTGATGGCGCTCGCACTCGTGACCGGGGCGGGCGGCGGGTACGGCACCGCGATCGCGCGGCGGCTCGCCGCGGACGGCCACCGGGTCGCGGTGAACGACCTCCCGGACGTCGACCTGCGCGGGCTCGCCGCGGAGATCGGCGGTTTCGCCGCGCCGGGCGACGTCACGCACCCGGACGGCGTGCACGCGATCCTCGACCGGCTGGAGCGCGCGGCGGGCGAGCACGTCGGCGTGCTGGTCGCGGCGGCCGCCCGCCGGACGACCGCGCCGCTGCCCAAGCACGACCTGGACGACTGGTGGCACGTCGTCGACACCGCGCTCGGCGGGGCGTTCGCCTGCGCGCAGGCCGTCCTGCCGGGGATGGCGGAGCGGGGCGGCGGGCGGATCGTGCTGCTGGCGTCGGAGGCGGGCATGGCCGGCCGGGCGGACGCCACGGCGTGCTCGGCGGCGCACGCGGGCGTGATCGCGCTGGCGAAGTCGCTGGGCCGGGAGCTGGCGCCGTTCGGCGTCGCGGTGAACGCGGTCGCGCCCGCGGACGAGCCGACGCCGCTCGGGCCCGCCCCGACCGCCGCGGAGGTCGCCGCGTCCGTCGCGTTCCTCGCCGACCCCCGGGTGCCGACCATGGTCGGCCAGACGCTGAACCTGACGGGCGGCCGCACCCGCGCCCGCGCCTGACCCGCTCCGGGCGCCCGCGGGGCGGCCACCGCCCGTCCCTCCCGGTTCCGACGGCGGCGATGAAATGATCGCTCGGCATCGATAATTCCATTAATGTCGGCAATTCACCTGGACCGCGCGAATTCCGCTTCCTAAGCTCGGTACGTCCACGACCGCGCACCGGGAGCGACCATGATTCCCGACATCCTGTCGCCCGAATTCGCCGCCGATCCCTACACCGGGTACCGCGCACTGCGGGAGGAAGCGCCGCTCTTCTGGCACGAACCCACGCAGAGCTACCTGATCTCGCGGTACGCCGACGTCGAGCGCGCCTTCCGCGACCCGGCGTTCACCACCGCGAACTACGACTGGCAGCTCGAACCGGTGCACGGACGGACGATCCTCCAGCTCAGCGGGCGCGAGCACGCCGTCCGCCGGGGACTGGTGGCGCCCGCGTTCCGCGGCACCGAACTGCGCGACCGATTCCTGCCGATCATCGAACGGAACGCCCGCGAACTGATCAACGAATTCCGGACGGCCGGAACGGTCGAACTGGTCGGACAGTTCAGCACGCATTTCCCGATCAACGTCATCGTCGACATGCTCGGCCTCGACCGCGCCGACCACGCGCTGTTCCAGCGCTGGTACACCTCGATCATCGCGTTCCTCGGCAACCTCGCCCAGGACCCGGACGTCGCCGAGGCCGGGCTGCGGACGCGCGCCGAACTCGCCGACCACCTGCTGCCGATCATCGCGCGGCGCCGCGCCGAACCCGGCGACGACCTGCTGTCGAAGCTGTGCCTCGCGGAGGTCGACGGGACGCGGATGAGCGACGAGGACGTCAAGGCGTTCGTCAGCCTGCTGCTCGCGGCGGGCGGCGAGACGACCGACAAGGCGATCTCCGCGCTGTTCGCCAACCTCCTCACGCACCCCGCCCAGCTCACCGCCGTCCGGAACGACCGGAGCCTGCTCCCCCGCGCGCTCGCCGAGACGCTCCGGTACACCCCGCCCGTCCACATGATCATGCGGCAGCCCGCGGCGGACGTGCGGGTGAGCGGCGGGACGATCCCGGCGGGCAGCACCGTCACGTGCCTGATCGGGGCCGCGAACCGCGACCCCGACCGCTACGCCCGTCCCGACCGGTTCGACATCTTCCGGGACGACCTGTCCACCACCAGCGCGTTCTCCGCGGCCGCCGACCACCTGGCGTTCGCGCTCGGCCGGCACTTCTGCGTCGGCGCGCTGCTCGCCAAGACGGAGGTCGAGGTCGGCGCGAACCTGCTCCTCGACGCGCTGCCCGAACTGCGGCCCGCCGCCGGGTTCGCGCCCGTCGAGCGGGGCCTGTTCACCCGCGGCCCGGCGGCGGTGCGGATGGCCTTCACCCCGGCGGCGTGACCCCCGCCGGGTCGAAGACGACCGGCAGCTCCCGGAGCCCCCGCATCCAGAACGAGGGCCGCCACCGCAGCTCGTCCGGCGGGACGGCCAGCGCGACGCCCGGCAGCCGGTCGAGCAGCACCTCGATCGCGGTCCGGGCGATCATCAGCGCGAGCCGCGGGCACGGGTACGGGCAGCCGTGCTCGCCGTGCCCGAACGACAGGTAGGCGCGGGTGGCCGGTTCCCGCCGGCCGCCCGCGGGCCGCGCCCGCGGGTCCCGGTTCGCGGCGGCCAGCCCCAGCACCAGCAGGTCGCCCGCGCCGATCCGCTGCCCGCCCAGGTCGCAGCCCTGCACGGCCCAGCGGCCGATGAAGTTCTGCGTCGGCGTGTCGTCCCACAGCACCCGCTGGAGCGCCTGGTCGACGCTGAGCCGCCCGCCCTGCACGGACGAGCTGAGCCGGTCGTCCTCCAGGATCAGCCGCAGCGCGTTCGCGATCCAGTTCCCCGTGGGCTGCTGCGCGGCCGCCAGCACCACCAGCAGGTCGATGGTGATCTCGTCCGGGGTGAGCCCGGCCGCGTGCGACAGCAGCACGGACGGGACGTCCTGCGCGCGGCGGCGCTCGCGGCGGCCGACGAGCCCCCGCATCCGCGCGTGGATGCGCTCGTGCGCGCGGGCGGCCCGCTCGTCCGCGTCGAGCGACTCGGCGACGTCCCGCACCAGGTCGGGGATCTCGTCGCCGGGCAGCCCGAACAGCCGGGCGATGACGTGCAGCGGGGCGCGGTGCGAGTACTGCTCCACGAGGTCGGCCGCGCCGTCCCCGGCGAACGCGTCGACGAGCCCGTCGCACTCGCGCGCGCACAGCCCGGCGAGGACGGGCGGGTCGACGGCGCCGAGCGCGTCGCCGACCGCCCCCGCCCGCCGCCGGTGCGCGTCGCCCTCGGCGAACATCAGCGACGGGGTCCAGCCGACGTACGGCATCAGCGGCCAGTCGTCCGGGACGAGGTGCCACGCGTTCCAGCGGCGGCAGTCGCGGGCGAACCGGCCGTCGTTCGCGGTGACCTGGTGCAGCTCCCGGTAGCCGATGACGAACCAGGCGGGGACGCCGCCGTCCAGCAGCACCGGGACGACGGGCCCGTGCTCGCGGTGCAGCCACCGGTAGAACTCCGCCGGGTCGGCGGCGTCGGCGCCCGTCACCCGCACGACCGCCTTGCGGGCGAGCAGGTCGGCGGCCTCGGGCGGGCCCGGCGCGGGCGCGGCGGCCCCGGACGTTTCGATCATCGCGTGCCCTCCCGGACGTCGGGGTCCTCGCGGAGACGGGTCAGGTACCGGACGAGCGCGATCAGCACGCCCTTGGACGACTCGCGGGCGCGCGCGTCGCACTCGACGAGCGGGACGCGCTCGTCCAGGCGGAGCGCGTCGCGGACGCGGTCCAGCGGCGGCCGCGCCCCGGGGAACCGGTTGACCGCCACGACGAACGGCATGGCCTGCGCCTCCAGCCGGTCGATGCAGTGGAACGAGTCGGCGAGGCGGCGCGTGTCGACGAGCGCGACCGCACCGAGGCTGCCGGTGAACAGCCGCTCCCACAGGAACCGGAACCGCTCCTGGCCGGGCATGCCGAACAGGTACAGCACGCGGCTCTCGTCCAGCGAGATGCGGCCGAAGTCGAACGCGACCGTGGTGGCGCGCTTGGCGTGGACGCCGGTGAGGTCGTCGACGCCCTCCCCGGCCTCCGTCATGACCTCTTCGGTGCTCAGCGGCCGGATCTCGCTGACCGACCCGACCAGCGTGGTCTTGCCGGCGCCGAAACCGCCCACGATCACGATCTTCAGGGCGTCCCGGGCGGTGCGCCGCAGCGGCGCCTCGACGGGCGGGACGCCCCCGGCGGGGGGATCAAAGGTGTTCGAGTCCAACGAGGACCTGCTTCAGTGTCTCGAGGTCGGCCGCGCGCGAGGGGGCGACGGCCGTGGACGGGTGCCGGACGGTGACCCGCCCGGTGTCGCGCATGTCGCGCAGCAGGACCCGCGCGACGTGCACGGGCATCTCGAGGCGGGCGGCGAGCTCCACCAGCGCGACCGGGCGGCCGCGGCACATCCGCAGGACCGCGACCTCCTCGGCCGACAGGCCGCCGCCCGGGTCGTCCTCCGCGACGATCAGCGCGACGACGTCGAGGACGTCCGGTTCGGCGGCGCGGCCGGGCGGGCGGGGCGGCGGGCCGCCGGGGCCGGGCGGCGGCCGCCGGCCGGGCGGGTCGCCGCCGGTCCGGCCGCGGCCGCGGGCGACCGCGAAGAGCCGGTCGGGATCGCCGGCGTCCGGTGGCGCGCTCATGCCCGCGCGCCGTGCTCGGGCCGGCGCGGCGCGGCGTACAGCTCGCCGCGGATCTGCCGGGCCAGCTCCTCCATCCGCCGCCCGGCGAGCCCCACGTCGGTGTTCGGCTCGGTCACCACGGCCAGATGGGCGCCCTGCCCGGCCGGGATGATCAGCAGCACGCCGCCGTGGAACTCGACCATCGACCGGCCCGCCGCGACGCCGCCGCCGTCGCCGAACTCGGCGGACGCGCTCAGCGACAGGCTCTGCACCCCCGACGCGAGCGCGGCGAGCTGGTCGGCCCGGTCGTCGTCGAGCTCGTGCGTGTGGCTGATCCGCAGGCCGTCCCTGGACAGGACGAGGACGTGCCGGACCCCGCGGACCTTGTCCTTCAGTGCGTCCAGGAGCCAGACGAGGCCGCGCGTCTCGGGTGTCATCGTTCCCCTCCATCGGGCTCATCGGACATCTCGCTGCGAGCGGCCGCGCCGTCGTCGGGCCCGCCGTCGTGGAGTGGGGTGCTGCCGCCGGACGGGCCCATGAAGGCGGCGAACGCCTCCCCCTCGTCCTCCTTCTCGGGCTCCGGCGCCCGCAGGCCCATCAGCGCCCACTCCTCCGGCGTGATCGTGGCGCCGCGGCGGCGCTTCGGCAGTTCGGTGCCGCCCCAGACGACGACCTCGTGCGCCTCGTCCGCGTGCGCCTCGTCCGCGTGCGCCTCGCTCCCCCCGGCGGACCGCTCGGCGGACGCCTGGGCGGACGGCTCGGCGGGCACGGGGGCCGGTGCGGGAGCCGGTGCGGGGGCGGTCGCGACGGCGCCGCCGCGCGCGAGCTCCCGCTCCCGCGCCAGCTCGCACTCCCGCACCTGCGCCTTCTCCAGCTCCCGCGCCTGCCGCTTCTCGCGCTCCCGCGCGTCCTGCTTCTCGCGCTCGCGCGCGTGCTCCTTTTCGCGCTCCCGCACGTCCTGCTTCTCGCGCTCGCGCGCTAGGACCGTCCGTCCGTCCGGGATCGGCGGCATGCCCGCCAGCCCGGCGGTGCGCCGGTCGCTCGGCACCTCGTCCTCGGTGCCCGGCGCGCCCTCGTCCGACCACGGCCAGCGCTCCACCGGCCGGGTGACGATCTCGGCGGGGACGAGCAGCACCGCGGCGACGCCGCCGCGCGACGACGGCCGGAAGCTCACCTTCAGGTTGTGCTTCTTCGCGAGCATCCCGACGACCGCGAGGCCGACGGCCTCGCCCGTCCAGGCGGTCCGGTCGTCCGGGCGGGCGACCAGGTACTCGGCGTGCGCCAGCTCCCGGTGCCGCATCCCCATGCCCGCGTCCTCGACCGTGATGACGACGCCGGTGATCTCCTTCTCGACGTAGACGTGCACGGGTGTGTCGTCCAGCGAGAACATCAGCGCGTTGTCGATGAGCTCGGCGAGCGCCTGGATGACGCCTTCGGCGTGCGGGCCGTGGACGGCGCGGTCGTGGTCGGTGATGTAGCGGACGCGGCGGAAGTCGTCGCAGCGCCCCATCGCGGCGCGGACGATCCGCTCCATCGGGATCGGCTTGTGCCAGCGCCGCCCGGACCGGCCGTCGCACATCGTCGCGATGCTGTCGGCGAGGCGCCCCATCTGGGAGACCTGGTGGTCCAGGTCCATGATCTCCCAGAACACGTCGGTCTCGTCGTAGCGGAACTCCATCTCGTACAGCTGCTTGAGGACGCGCCGGACGGCGGCCTGGAGGCGCGCGGCGGTGAGCGCGCAGTTCGCGGTGACGCCCCACTGCCAGCGCCGCTGGTGGGCGATCGCGAGGCCGACCTCGTGCGCGAGGCGGGCGAACGCGCCGGTGGCGGGCCGGTCGAGTTCGGCGAGGATCTCGTGGACGAAGTCGACCCGTTCGGGCATCCGGGCGCGCAGCTCCGGGAGGACCGTGCCGGTCAGCCAGGCGGCGTCGGCCTCGAGCGCGGCGGTCTCGGCCCGCGCGCGGTCGGCGTCGGCGCGGGCCTCCGCGACGCCCTCGACGACGACGCGCAGCAGCCGGGCCAGGACGGGGTCGGGGGTCTCGGGCAGGTCGGCGAGGACGGACTCGGGCGCGACGCCGTCGCGGACCCCGGCGATGAGCAGCGGCAGCGGCCCGCCGACCAGCTCGCGGAGGCGCCGCTCCAGCCGCTCGTCCTCGCCCTCGGCGACGGCCAGGTGGCCGTCGAGGCGGCGGGCGAGGCCGGCGAAGTGGGCGGCGGCCGCGACGGCGACGCACAGCGCCAGGGCGAGCGCGCCGCCGCCCGCGGCGACCAGCGCGCGGTCGTCGGGCGCGACGGCCAGGACGGCCGCGAGCCAGCCCGCGCCGGCGATGAGGACCGCGGCGAGCCAGACCTGGAGCGCGCGGTCGAGCGCGGCGCGTTCAATGCGGGAACGGTCTGCGTGAAATGCCATCCATCATGTCCTTTTTCGAGGCGGCTGATGGGACCGGACCGGAAGAGGACCCGCCGTGTGCGGCCCTCGGTGGGAGGTGGCCACCATGATGCAGGAGAATGCTTTGCATGAAGGGTCGGTCGGGAAAATTCCACGAAGAACCCGGCAGCAGAATTGCATTTGACGGCATTTGCCCGACATATACGACAAGACGCCTTACTCGCCTCGACGAGCGTGTCGAGAGCGTGTGACCGGGCCCACATCCGGGCGATGTCACGGCAGCGCCGCCCGTCCCGTCGTTCGGGCGACGTCCGGAGAACCCGGACGACCGCACGGCGGAGGTCCAGATGAACAACGAGATCACCGTGGTCGGGGGCGGGCTGGCCGGGCTCGTCGCCGCCGTCGCGTGCGCGGAGGGCGGCGCGTCCGTCACCCTGCACGAGGCGCACCGCACCTTGGGCGGCCGGGGCCGCGCGACGGCCGCGCCCTACGTCGCGCACGAGGGCGCGCACGTCTTCTACGCCGACGGACCGCACTGGACGTGGCTCACCGACCGCGGGCTCGCCGGCCCCCTCGGCAGGTACAGCCCGCGCATGATGACCCACACCTTCTTCCGCGCGGACGGGCGGCTGCGGCGCGTCCCGCCCGCCGGGTTCCTGCGGATGGCCGCGCGGACGCCCTTCCTGCGGGCGCCCGCGGACCGCGACTTCCGCTCGTGGGCGTCCGAGCGGTTCGGCGAGCGCACCGCCGAGCAGGCCGCGAGCGCGATCTCCGTCGTCACCTACGACGGCGACACCGGACGGCTGTCGGCCGCGTTCGTCTGGGAGCTGATCGGCCGCGTGTTCGCGCCGAAGCGGCCGGCCGTCCGCTGGCCGGTCGGCGGCTGGCAGGCGGTCCTGGACCGGCTCGCCGCGCACGCCCGCGAGCTGGGCGTCCGCATCGAGCTCGGCTCCCGCGTCACGGACCCGCCGGGCACCCCCACGATCGTCGCGACCGAGCTGGCGGCCGCCCGCGCCCTGCTCGGCGACCCGTCGCTGACCTGGGAGAGCGGCCACTACGCGATGCTCGACCTCGCCGTCCGCGACGACCGCCGCGACGCGTTCATCGTGTTCGACCTGGACGAGGGCGGCTTTCACGAGTCGTACTCCATGCAGGACCCGAGTACGGCCCCGGCGGGCGAGTCGCTGTTCCAACTCGGGGTGCCGGTCCGCGCGGGCGAGCGCCGCGCCGACGCGCTGCGCCGCCTCGACGCCCTCGCCGACGCCGCCGTCCCCGGCCGCCGGGAGCGGACGACCTGGTCGCGCACCGCGACGGCCCGGGGCCGCACGGGCGCGCTCGACCTGCCGGGCCGCACCTGGCGGGACCGTCCCGCGATCGACCGCGGCGACGGCGTCTTCCTCGCGGGCGACATGGTCGCGGCGCCCGGCATGCGCGGCGAGATCTCGATGAACAGCGCCCTGCGCGCCGCCGAAGGCGCCCTTCGCGCCGCCCTTCCGTCCCGGCGCATCGGAAACTGATCTAAATGCTCCGTATATCGATAATTTATTTCGCCCTGTTATGATCGAGAAATCGGCCGTTAGGCTCCTTCCCGACGAAGGAGGAATGGTCGATGAACGAAGCACGGCCGAGCCGGACGGCGCTCTCCGCCGCGGCGGCGCGCACGGCGCACGCGATCGTGGACGCACCGCCGCTCATCTTCGCGGACCCGCTCGTCCGGCGGCTGCTCGGCGGCCTCGCCGACGAGGCCGTCGGGTACCACCGGACGCACGGCGAGCACCTCGTCCTCGCCGGGACCCGCACCGTCACCGCCGTCCGCGCCCGGTACGCCGAGGAGCGGGCGGCCGGGTTCCCGCAGTACGTCGTGCTGGGCGCCGGGCTCGACACCTACGGGCTGCGGGCCGCTCCCGGCGTGCGCGTGTTCGAGGTCGACGCTCCGGCGACCCAGGAATGGAAGAAGGGCCTCGTCCGGGACGGCGGCATTCCCGTCCCGGACGGACTGGTCTTCGTCCCCGCCGATTTCGAGGCCGCCGCCGGGACGGACACCGGGACGGACGGCGTGTTCGCGCGGCTGCGCGACGCCGGGTTCGACGCCGCGCGCCCCGCGCTGGTGAGCTGGCTCGGGGTGAGCTACTTCCTGACGCGGGAGGCGATCGCGGCCGTCCTCGCCGGGGTCGGCGCGCTCGCCGCCGGATCCGAGCTGGTCATGGACTACGCGCTGCCGCCCGGACTGCGGGACGCCGGGGGCCGCGCGTACGCGGAGATCGCGGAGCGGGTCGTCGGGGACGCCGGCGAGCCGTACCGGACGACGCTCGCGCCCGCCGAGGTCGACGGGCTGCTGCGCGGGCACGGGCTGGACGTCGTCGCGAACGTCCGCCTCGCGGACGCCGTCCCCCCGGAGACGTGGGACCGCGCCGACGCGCTGCACCCGTTCGATTTCTTCCGCCTGGCCAGAGCCACCGTGACCGGTTGAGAGCGTCCCTCCACGGGACGTCACGCCGGGGGGGACGGCCGCGCACGCCGGGCGCACGGGGGCGGACGACGGGTGATTTCGCCGATGTGGGGACGGCGGGCGGGTGCGGACAATGATCGTCATCCGGGAGCCGTTCGGGCTCCTCCCCCCCCGGAACAGGAGCGAATCGACGTGAAGGCAACCAGACGTGCGGTGCAGATGCTGGCGGGCGCCGCACTCGCCGCCGGCCTCTGCGCCGTTCCCCAGACCGCGCTCGCTCAGGAGAACCCCTACGAGCGCGGGCCCGACCCCACGGAGCAGAGCATCGAGGCGCTGCGCGGCTCCTACGACGTCGGCGAGGACAGCGTGTCCAGCCTGGCCGTCCGCGGCTTCGGCGGCGGCACGATCTACTACCCCGAGGACACCGACGAGACGTTCGGCGCGGTCGCCATCGCGCCCGGCTTCACCGCCGGCCAGAGCAGCATGGCCTGGTACGGGCCGCGGCTCGCCTCGCGCGGCTTCGTCGTCATGACGATCGACACCAACACCCGCCTCGACCAGCCCGACAGCCGCGGCGACCAGCTCCTCGCCGCCCTCGACTACCTGGTCGAGGACAGCGACGTCGCCGACCTGATCGACCCGGACCGGCTCGCCGTGATGGGCCACTCGATGGGCGGCGGCGGCACGCTGGAGGCGTCGGTGGACCGGCCGTCGCTGAAGGCCGCCATCCCGCTGACCGGCTGGAACCTGCGCAAGAACTGGTCCGACAGCCGGGTGCCGACCCTCGTCGTCGGCGCCGAGAACGACACGATCGCCTCGGTGTCCTCGCACTCCGAGCCGTTCTACGAGAGCCTCCCGCCGGAGAAGGCGTACGTCGAGCTCGACGGCGCCTCGCACTTCGCGCCGAACACCTCGAACACCCCGATCGCGAAGTACAGCATCGCGTGGCTCAAGCGCTACGTCGACAACGACACCCGGTACACGCAGTTCCTCTGCCCCGGCCCCGACACGGGCCTGTTCTCGGACATCTCCGAGTACCGCAGCACCTGCCCCATGTGACCCGACCGCTCCCCGACCTACCTCAGGGGCCGCCCGCCTCCCCGCGCGGGCGGCCCCGCCCTGTGCGTCCCGGGCGGGGCGGTGAGGCCGGGCGGGCCCGACGGGCCCGACGGGCCCGCGCCCGGGGCGGCGTCCGTCCCGGCGCCGTGCAGGCGGACGGCGCTGAGCGCGAGCACGAGCTCCACCAGGTCGGCGGGGCGGGCGAGCCGCCGCCGCGTGAGCTGCTCGATCTTGCGGAGCCGGTTGAGGACGGTGTTGCGGTGGCAGAACAGCCGCTCGGCGGCGCGGGCCGCGGAACCGCCGCAGTCGAGCCAGGTGTCGAGGGTGCCGAGCAGCACCTCCCGGTACGCGGGGTCCACGTTCTCGAGGCCGCCGAGCGCGACCTCCCCGAGCCGCCCCGCGAGGCGCGGCTGGGACAGCACCAGCGCGTCCGGGAGCCGCCGGTCCAGCCGCGCGATCTGCGGTCCGGGCCCGTGGCAGGTGCGCAGCGCCAGCTCGGCGAGCCAGCGGGCGGTGCCGAGGTCGGCGAGGCTCTCCGCGACGGGGCTGACCCCGGCGTGCCCGCGCGTGCAGGGCGCCAGCGCGCCGACCAGGTCGTCGAGGCCGGCGGCGCCGAGCGCGACCAGCGCCACCTGCGCGTCCGCGCGCATCCGCCACAGGAACCGCATGCCGCCGGTCTCGCGGGGCCGCGGGTCCACGTCGCCGGTGAACCCGCCGTCCGCGCGCACCATCGCGACGGCGTAGCGGCCGTTCACCGGCAGGCCGAGGACGGTCGTGGCGGTGCCGAGCAGCCCGCCGTCGGCGCCCTGCCCGTCGAGCAGCGCGTCCACGATGGCGTGAACGCGCTCCTCGCTGCGGCGGGCCAGCGCGAACTCGGTGCGGTGGTAGGCGTCGGCGGCGGCGTCCGACTGCTGGTCGATGGTGTCCCAGGTGCGGGTGGCCTGCCGGACGAGCGCCGGGATGTGCTCGGGGTCGTGGCGGCCCACGGCCTCCACGACCGCCTCCCAGAACACGCGCCCGGCGAGCCGGTAGCCGCGCAGCACGTGCTCCAGCGGCTCGCCCTGCCGGGCGCGGCGCTCGCCGAGCCGGCGCGCCCAGTCGAGGTCGGCGCGGCCGCCGCCGGGCTCCAGGATGGCCTCGAAGCCGTGCCCCAGCCCGGTGTGGCACACCTCCCACATGTCGCCGATGACGGCTTCGGGGCGGTCGCGGCCGTCCTCGCCGGAGAGGATCTCGGCGGCGAGCCGGTCGGCGAGCTCGGGCAGCCGGTCCTCCATACGGAGCACGGCCTTGCGCAGGATGGCTCCGTCGGCGTCCGCCGTCATGGGAGTCACCTCCAGGACCGAACGGGGGGGCATCATGGTCCCATCCGTAACGCACGCGAAACCACAATGGTGCGCGCGGACTGTGCCATTGCACAATGCGAAGCTCGCCGGATTGCGCCCGCGCCCTGTAACAGAACGCCGCTCTGGACCCGTCCCGTCACTCCATGTTGACCTATGGGCCCCCGCCCAGAGGGAGAACCGGCATGACAGTGTCACAGGGACGAGAGCCGTTGCACGGACGCGTACCCGAGCTGGCCGCCATCGGGGACCTGCTCGCCCGCGCCCGCGACGGGCGCGGCGGCGCCCTCGCGGTCGTCGCGGACGCCGGCCTCGGCCGGACCGCGCTGCTCGACGAGGCCGCGCGCCGCGCCGGACCGGACGTCCGGACGATCGGCGCGTCCGGCGTCGCCCGCGAGTCGGCCGTCCCGTACGCGGGACTGCACCGGCTGCTGCGCCCGCTGGCGGACGACCTGGAGCGGCTCCCGGACGAGCACCGCGCGGCGCTCGCCGTCGTGCGGGGCGCGCCGGGCCGCGCCGAGCCGTTCGCGCTCTACGCCGCGCTGTGCGAGCTGCTCGCCCTCGCGTCCCGGGACGGGCCGCTGCTGTGCCGGGTCGACGACGTGCAGTGGCTCGACGAGGTGTCGCTGGACGCGCTGGCGTTCGCGGCGCGCCGCGTGCAGGACGTGCCGGTCGCGGTGCTGCTCGCCGCCCGCGACGACCGCGGGGTCGCGGACCGGCTCGCCGGGATCCCCCTGCTGCGGCTGGGGCCGCTCGACGAGGACGCGAGCCTGCGGGTGCTGCGCGACGCGATCGGCGACGCGGTCGGCGGGCCCCTCGCCGACGCGGTCGCCGACCTGGCCGACGGCCGCCCCCGCGCGATCCGCGACCTCGCCGCCGCGCTCACCCCCGGCCAGCTGTCCGGTGCCGCCGCGCCGCCGCGGGCGCTGCCGCCCGGCAGCCCGCTGCGGGCGCTGCACCGGAGCCGCTACCTGCGGCTCCCGCCGGGGGCGCGGCGCCTCGTGCTGCTCGTCGTCGCGGACGAGTGGGTCGGCGCGGGCACGCTCGACCGGGCGGCGGGCGCCGCCGGGATCGGCGCGTCCGACGTCGAGGCCGCCCGCGAGTCGGGGCTGCTGCGGTTCGAGACGGACGCGGTCACCGTCCGGGACCGGCTCGTCCGGTCGTCGCTGTGGGCGGACGCGACCCGCGCCGAGCGCACCGCCGCGCACGCGCTGCTCGCCGAGGTCCTCGTCCACGACTGGCAGTACACCGGGCGGATCTGGCACCGGGCGGCGGTGACGGGCGGCCCGGACGACGGCGCCGCCGCCGAACTCGCCCGCGCCGCCGTCGCGTCCCAGGCGTCCGGCCGGTACGCCGACTCGTGGCGGATGTGGCGGCGGGCGTCGGCGCTGACCCCGCCCCCGCCCCCCCCCCCGACCGGCTGCTGTCCGCCGCCGCCGACGCGTGGGCCAGCGGCCCCCCCCGCCGCGCCCGCGCCATGCTGCGGCGGCTCGCCGCGTTCCGCTGCGAGGGGACCCGGCTGGCCCGCGCGGACCGGCTGCGCGGCGAGATCGCCGCCGCCGCCGGGGACCCGGCCGCCGCCGTCCCCCTGCTGCGGGACGCCGCCGAGCGGTTCGCCGGCGCCGACGCGTGCCTCGCCGTCGAGACCCTCGGGTGGGCCGCCGAGGCCGCCGACGCCGCCGGCGACGTGCGCGCCCTCGCCGAGATCGCCGAGCGCGCCGCGTCCCTGGCCGTCCCGGACGAGCCGTGGTGCGACGCCCGCACCCGGCTCGTCCTCGACCACCTCGCCGGCACCGCCGCCCTGCACGCCGGCCGGTACGCCGAGGCCGCCGAACGCCTCGCGCGCGCCACCCGGCTCGGCTCGTCCGTCACCGACCCGGCCGCGCTGGCGTGGGCCGCGCGGTCCGCGCTCGCGCTCGGCGACGCGGGCCTCGCGCCCGCGCTCGCGTCCGCCGCCGTCGCGGCCGCCCGGCGGGCCGGGGTCGTCCCGCTGGAGTCGCACGCGCTGGCCGTCGCCGCCCGCTGCGAGGTCCTGCTGGGCCGCCCGCCCGCGCCGGTCGCCGCGGGCCACGACGGGCTCCGCCTCGCGCGGGCCACCCGGCTGCACGGGCACGCCGCCGAGCAGCTCGCGACCCTCGCGCTCGGCGCGGCGTTCGACGGCGACGCCGGCGCGGCGGGACGGCACCTCGACCGGCTCGCCGAGTCCGCGGGGCGCCGCGGGCTCGTCCGCGCCGCCGCGCTCGGCACGTGGGCGCGCGCCTGCCTCGACCTCGCCGCCGACCGGCCGGCGGACGCGGTCGCGCGGCTGCGGCTGCCCGGCGGCGCGGGCGTCGCGCACCCCCGCGCGTCCCTGGCGGCGGCCCCGCACCTCGTCGAGGCGCTCGCCCGCGGCGGCGACCGGGCCCGCGCCGCGGCCGCCGCCGACGCCTTCCGGCGCTGGTCGGAGGCCACCGGGTCGCCCGTCCACCGGGCGCTCGCGCACCGCTGCCGCGCGCTCCTCGCCGACGCCCCCGCCGACGCCGCCGACCACTTCGAGTCGGCCCTGCGCCTGCACGAGACCGCGGGCGCCGTGTTCGAGCAGGGCCGCACCGAGCTGCTGTACGGGCACCGGCTGCGCCGCGCCCGCCGGCCCCGCGCCGCCCGCGAGCACCTGCGCACCGCCCTGCGGATCTTCGAACGCTACGACGCCCGCCCCTGGACCGACCGGGCCCGCGCCGAGCTGCGCGCCGCCGGCGAGACCGTGGCGCCGCTGCCCGTCCCGCCGCCCGCCGAGCCCCCGGCCGTCCCGGGAACGCCGGCCCGCCCGCCGCGTCCCGTCCAGGCGGGCGGCTTCGGCGACCTCACCCCGCAGCAGGCGCACATCGCCCGGCTCGTCGCCGAGGGCGCCACCAACCGGGAGATCGCCGCCCGCCTGCTGCTGAGCCCCCGCACGATCGACCACCACCTGCGCAACGTCTTCACCCGCCTCGGCATCCGCTCCCGCGTGGAACTCGCCCGCATGATCCGCTGACGCCGGAGGGCGGGACGCCGCGCTCCGCCCCGGCGGCGCGCCCCCGGGCGAGGTGACGCGCGCGGTCGATCCGCTCGATCGACACGACCATGTCCTTCGTGCCACTCAACACACTTTCTGCGCATATATGGACAAATCTCAGAATCTCGAGTAGCGAGCGAACCGGCTCGACGCCGGAGCCGCCGGACACGCCATCCCTGATCGCACGGAGAAAGGCGAGCTCATCGCCCTCATCTCCGAGTCGACGCTTGTCGAGTTGATCTTACTCGGATGTCAAGATCTAGGTTCGCGTCAACATCGGCGCCAGTCCTGATGTGGACATGGCGGCAGAAAATGATCTGTAGATTCCGCACACGGTCCGTGGTTACATTGTGCCTGCTCGAGGTGGACCGACAGATCGAAGCAGTTTCGATCTTCCGGCAAGTGATTCACCGGCAGATGTGGGCGGCGGAGATCTCCATGGCGGATTTCACATTCAGCATTTTCACGGCCGTGACGGCCGCGGATGCCGAAGAGACCCCTCTGGTCGACACCCTCACGCGCGCCGTCGCGGCCGCGCCGGGACGGTGGCGGGTCGGCCGCTCCGGAATCTGGTGCTCGGTCGCCCCGGAGGAGGCGCCGCGGCGCCCGCAGGGCTGGAAGCTGCACGTCTCCGCCACGCCGGCGTCCGCGGACGAGGTGCTCGGACGGGCGCTGCGGGTGCTGCTGGAGGCCGGCTCGGCGTTCAAGTTCGCCGCGAGCGTCGACTTCGTCGCCGCGCTGAACGCGCGCAACACCTCCCGCGGGCATGCGGGGAAATTTATTACGATTTATCCCGAAAGCGACGCGGAGGCCGTACGCCTCGCGGGCGACCTGCACGAGGCGACGAAAGGGCTCGCGGGGCCGCGGATCCTCTCCGACCGGCCGTACGCGCCGGGCAGTCTCGTCCATTACCGCTATGGCGCGTTCGTCGAAGAGCGGCGGCTCACCAACGACGGCTTCTACACATGGACGATCCTCGACCCGGACGGGAAGCCGGTGGAAGACCGGCGGGTCGGCACGTATACGCCTCCCTCCTGGGTGACATCTCCCTTCCCCGACAACGGCCTGAACGGCACCCGGCGGACACGTGAATCCGGCGAAATAGTGCTCGGAGAACGGTTCGGGGTGCGGGAGGCGATCCGCCACTCCAACAAGGGCGGCGTTTATCGCGCGGTGGACCGCCGCACCGGCGACCCCGTCGTGGTCAAGGAGGCGCGCCCGCACGTCGCCGCCGACCTGGCGGGGCGCGACACCCGGGACCGGCTGCGCGCCGAGGCCCGGGCGCTGGAGCGGCTGGACGGCCGCGGGCTGGCCCCGCGCCTCATCGACCTGTTCCCACAGGGCGGGCACCTGTTCCTCGCGCAGGAGATGGTCGAGGGCGTCCCGCTGCGGGAGTGGACGGCCGACCGGATCGTCGAGGCGGGCTGGGGCGGCCACCTCGCGGCCGCGGCGGACATGGCGCGGCGACTCGTCGACCTGATGGCCGGCGCGCACGCCGCCGGCCTCCTCGTCCGCGACTTCAACCCCAACAACGTCATGGTCCGCCCGGACGGCGCCCCCGTGCTCATCGACCTCGAACTCGCGGTGGCCGACGGGGAGGACGGCCCGCTGCGGGCGGGCACGCCCGCGTTCGGCGCCCCCGAGCAGCTGGCCGGCGCGCCGCCGCACGCGTCGGCCGACCACTACAGCCTCGGAGCGACGCTCTGCTACCTGTTCACCGGCAGCCCGCCCTACCTCCTGGACGAGGAGCCGGAGAGCAGGCCGCCGGGGGACCGGCTGGAGGAGTGGCTGGCGGCCCGGACCCAGGGCCTGGACCTCCCCGGGCACCTGAGGGCGATGCTCACCGGGCTGATGGCGGACGCCCCGGAGCGCCGCTGGACGACGGACCGGGCGCGCGACGCGCTCGCGGACCCGGCCCCGCGCGGGGCCCCGCCCCGCGACGCCGCCGAGGCCCCGTGGCCGCGGGAGACGGTCGACCGCGTCATCGACGGGATCGTCGGCGAGCTGCTCGCGTCCATGGCCCCGGACGCGCCGCACGCGCTGTGGCCGGTGTCGTGCGTCCACGGCGCGCCCGACCCCTGCACCCTGCAGCACGGTGCCGCCGGATGCCTGGGCGCCCTCGTCCGGTACTGGGAGCTGACCGCCGATCCGCGCCTTCCGGACGCGATCGGCGCGGCGTCCCGGTGGATCCGCGCGCGGCTGGCGGACGGGACGAGCCGTCCGCCCGGCCTGTACTTCGGCACCGCCGGGGTCGCGTGGTCGCTGCTGGACGCGGGTCTCGCGCTCGGCGACGAGCGCCTGGCCGACGCCGCCGTCGCCGTGGCCGACGGGCTTCCGGCCGCGGTCGCCAGCCCCGACGTCACCCACGGGACGGCCGGTCTCGGCCTGACCGCCCTGCACCTGTGGGCCCGCACCGGTGCGGAGCGGTTCGCCCGGCGCGCGGACGCCGCCGCCGACGCGCTCCTCGGGACGGTCCAGGAGCGCGCCGGGCGGCTCGCGTGGAGCACTCCCGCCGACGTCGACTCCAAGCTGGCGGGCCGGTCCTACCACGGGTTCGCGCACGGCATCGCGGGCGTCGGCTACTTCCTGCTCGCCTGCGCGGAGGCGACCGGGCGCGACGACTGCCGGGCGCTCGCCCGCCGCGTCGGGGAGGAGCTCCTGGACGCGGTGGTCATCGAGCGGGGCGCGGCGATGTGGGGCGCCGGGACCGGCGACGCGCCGACCGCCCCGTACTGGTGCCACGGCGCGTCGGGCATCGGCGGCTTCCTGCTCCGGCTCGGCGCGGCCACCGGCGAGGCGTGCTTCCGGGAGGCCGCCGGCCTCTCCGCCCGGGCCGTGACCGACCACGCCTGGCGCTCGGTGCTCGGCCAGTGCCACGGGCTGTCGGGCAACGGCGACTTCCTGCTCGACATGGCCGACCTGACCGGCGATGACCGGCACCGGGCGGCCGCGTGGCGGCTCGGCCGGACGATCGTCGCGTCGCGCGCGCACCGCGACGGCCGGTTCGTCCTCCCCGACGAGCAGGGCGAGGTCTCGGTGACCTGGGGCGACGGCATGAGCGGGATGCTCGGCTTCCTGCTGCGGCTGCGGTACGGGTCGCCGCGCCTCTGGACGGTCGACGCCGCCGCCGCGGGCGAGCGGCGCGGGGCGACCGGGGCGACCGCCGCGAGCGGGGCGTCATGAGCGCCGTCCCCGCCCTTCCCGCCGTCCCGTCCCGGTTCGGCTTCGCGTTCTCGGGCGACGGCCGGTGGGCCGCCTGCCTGAGCGCCGTCCAGGACCGCGTGGCCCTGGAGCGCTGGGACCTGACCACCCCGGCGCCGTCCTGCCGGACGGTCGCCGCCGCCGACGCGGCCGTCGACCGGTCCAGCCGCCCGATCCCGCTCGACGACGGCGGCGTCCTGGTGGCGCGGCCCGCGGTCGGCGCCGACGGGGCGCCCGCGGGCCACGGGACGGTGACCGCGGTGCGTCCGGGCGGCGGCACCGCGGCCCCCGCCCGGTCGTGGCGGATCACCCCGATGCTCGCCGGATACCCGCTGGCCGGCCCGGGGTCGCCGCAGACCCTGGTCCTCGTGGCCGTCGAGGACGAGCGGCACTCCCGCGTCTGGGTCCTGCCGGACTCCGGGGCGCCGCCGGAGCCGGTGGTGCGGATCCCGGGCGTGCTGTCGGGCGGCGTCTGGCTCGACGACGGGCGCACGCTCGCGCTCGACCACGCCGGCGCCGGGCACGGGACGGACGGGATCGTCGTGGACCTGCGGGACCGCGCCTGGCGCCGGGTCTGGACGGTCTCCGGCACGTCGACCGACCGCATCGTCGCCTGCGACCGCCCCTCCGGGCGGCTGGTCGTGACGACCGGCGGCCCCGGGCGCGCGGTCCCCGGGATCGGGCTGTGGTCGCCGGGCGGCGGCCGGGTGCGGTTCCCCGCGGCCCTCAACCGGCCCGGCCGCGCCCGCGTCCCGCTGGCCCTCGACCTCGGCGGCGAGCGCCTGCTGGTCCGCGAGGACGCCGGGGCCGCGTCCCGCCTCCTGATCCACACCGCGGCGGACGACCGCGTCGAACCGGTGGCCGGGCCGCGGGGCGTCCTGTCGCCGCCCGCCTGCTGGACCGGCGGGCGGATCCACCTGCGCTTCTCGGCGCCGCACCGGCCGCCGACGCTCGCGACCGTGCACCGCGCCGGCTGGTCGCTCGCGCGCGGGCCGGCCGGCACCGCGACGCGCTGGGCGGGCGCCGAGCCGGTCGAGCTGCCGGGCCCGGCGGGGCCCATCGAGGCGATCGTCTACGGCGGCCCCCGCTGGCACGAGAGCGACCGCGTGGTCCTCGCCCTGCACGGCGGTCCGCTGGCGGCGTGGCGGCTGGAGTTCGACCCGCTGTTCCAGCATCTCGCCGCCGCGGGCGTCGCCGTCGTCGCGCCCAACCACCGGGGCAGCACCGGCTACGGCGAGCGGCATCTGCGGGCGGTCGTCGGCGACTGGGGCGGCCCCGACCTGGAGGACGTCGTCCACCTGGGCCGCGGCATCGCCGACCGCCGCCGCGCCGTCCCCGGCGGAGCGCGGGACCCGATCCTCCTGGGCGTCAGCTACGGGGCCTGGCTGGCGCTGCTGGCGGCCTGCCGCAGCCCCGGCCTGTGGGCGGCGTGCGTCGCGCTGGCGCCGTTCACCTCCGCCGCGAGCCTGTACCGCGACGCCGCCGCCCCGGTCCGGGACCGGGTGGCGCGCCTGCACCGGCCGGGCGGCCCCGGACGGGACGCGCGGCGCGACGTCCTGGCCCTGTGCGGCGCGCTCACCGCGCCGCTGCTCGTGGCGCACGGCACCCGGGACGAGGTCGTCCCGGTCGGGCAGTCGCGCGCGCTGCGCCGGCGCCTCCTCGAACTCGGCAGGACCGAAGGGCCCGACTTCGACTACCGCGAAGTCGACGGCGACCACACAACGGTCGTCCAGGCATGGCCCGCGGACCTGCGGACGGCTGTGGTCCGCTTCTGCCTCGGCGCGGGGCGGACCTTGGTTCCGGCAAAGGAGAGGAGGTGAGAACAGATGGACATCTTCGACGGTGACCTGGTGGCGGAGCTGCAGGACCTGCCCGAGACCGACCCGATCGAGATCGACGGCGTCCAGCTCGGCGGCACGTGCACGTGCGCCGGTCTGCTGACGCTGCTGAACACCGTGTGCGTCGGCGTCTCCTGCGCGTAGCACCGATCACCCGGACACGGTTCGGGACCAGAGCTTGACCCCGGCCCGTAGACACCGGTCACGGATCGGTCGGCTGAACCGGCCGATCCGTGACCGGACCCACTCGCCACTGTAACCAATCCCCGCCGGGAGGGAAGGGAGCCGACCCGCGTGGTCCGGACCGAGCCCGCCGGCGGCGACGAGGCCGCACCCGCCGCCGAAGCGCACCCTTCCCCCGCCGTGCTGCGCGCCGGAGGGCGGCGGCTGCTGCGCGCGGCGCTGGGCCGCACGCGCGCCCTGCTCGGCCTGCTGGTGCTGTGCACCCTGCTGCGCGTCCTGGCGACGCTCGCGACGCCCGCCATGCTCGCCCAGGCGATCGACGCCGTCCACACCGGCGAACCGCTGGGCGCCCCCCTGGCCCGGCTGGCGTCCGTCCTCGCCGTCGCCGCCCTGGCCGACGCCGGGGAGGACCTGGCGGGCTCCTACTGCGGCAGCCGCATCACCGCGTGGCTCCGGCACCGCCTGATCGGGCGGGTCCTGGAACTCGGGGTGCCCGGCCGCCGCCGCTTCCCCACCGGAGACGTGCTGGCCCGGCTCACCGAGAGCGCGAGCGGACCCGCCGCGTTCCCCGTCCAGCTCGTGTCGGTCGCGGCGACCCTGGCGACGACCGCGGGCGCCGTGCTCGCGCTGGCCCTCATCGACTGGACGCTCGCGGCGGCGTTCGCGCTCGGCGTGCCGCCGGCCGTCGTGGTGCTGCGCGCCTTCGTCGCCCAGGCGGGCGAGCCGTTCGCGGACTACCAGCGCCACCAGGCGTCGATCGCGACCCGGCTGCTGGACGCGCACCAGGGGATCCGGACGATCCGCGCCTGCGGCACCGCGGCCCGCGAGGCCGCCCGGGTCCTGCGGCCGCTCCCGCTGCTGCGCGAGGCGGGGCACCGCACCTGGGCCGCGCAGGGCCGGGTCGGCTGGCGGCTGTCGCTGCTGGCGCCGCTGCTGCAGGTCGTGGTCGTCGGCGTCGCCGGGCTGCGGCTCGCCACCGGCGCGATCACCCCCGGCGGGCTCGTCGCGGCGGTGTCCTACACCGCCCTGGCCGTCGGCGCCGTCGCGCTCTTCGACACCTTCGTCGCGCTGCTGAACTGCGAGGTGAGCGCCGGACGGGTCCAGGAGGTGCTCGACACCGCCCCGGCCGTCGCGCCGCCGCCGCGCCCGGTCGCGCTGCCGGACGGCCCCGGACGGCTCGACCTGCGCGGCGTGACCGTCCGGATCGGCGACCGCACCGTCCTCGACCGGCTCGACCTGGCGGTCCCGGCCGGGGCCGGCGTCGCCGTCGTCGGCGCGTCGGGGACGGGCAAGAGCGTGCTGGTGTCGCTGGCCGGGCGGCTCCTCGACCCCCAGGAGGGACGCGTCGAGCTCGACGGCGTCCCGGTCGCCGCCGTCGCGCCGCCGGAGCTGCGCCGGGCCGTCGCCTACGCCTTCGAGCGTCCGGCGCTGCTCGGATCGACGGTGCACGACATGATCGCCTACGCGCGTCCCGGGGCCACCCGCGCGGAGGTCCGCCGGGCCGCCCGGACGGCCGCCGCCGACGACTTCGTCCGGGCGCTGCCGGACGGCTACGACACCCCGCTCGACCGGGCGCCGCTGTCGGGCGGCGAACTGCAGCGCCTCGGGCTCGCCCGCGCGGCGCTGGCCGACGCCCGGGTCCTCGTCCTCGACGACGCCACCAGCAGCCTCGACACCGCCACGGAGGTGAAGGTGACCCGGGCGCTCCGGCGGCTGCTGGCCCGCCGCACCAGCCTGGTGGTGGCGCGCCGGCCCGCCACCGCGGCCCGCGCGGACCTGGTCGCCTGGCTCGACGGCGGCCGGATCCGCGCGCTCGCGCCCCACGCCGACCTGTGGCCGGACCCCGAGTACCGGGCCGTGTTCGGCGCCGCCCCGCGGGCCGGCGCGTGAGTCGGCGCGTGAACGTCCCGCCCGCGGCCCGGCTGCTGCGCCGCCACCTGCGCGGGCGGGGGCCGGCGCTGCGCCGGCTCGCCGCGTGGTCCGCCGTCGAGGGCGTGCCCGTGTTCGCCGCGGGCCTGCTGCTCGCCCGCGCCATCGACCGCGGGTTCCTCGCCGGGCGCCCCGGCACCGGTCTGGCCTGGCTCGCGGTGCTGGCGGTCCTGTACCTGTGCGGCGCCGAGGCGACCCGGCGCGTCTACCCCCGGCTGGCCGCCACCGTCGAGCCGCTCCGCGACTCCCTGGTCACCGACGTCGTCACCGCCTCCCTGGCCCGGACGGGCGGCACGGCGGACGACGCGGCGGGCGGCACGGGCGTCGCGCAGGTCGCCGAGCAGGCCGAGGCCGTCCGGGCGCTGCTCGGCACCGCGCTGCGCAACGTCCGGCAGCTGCTCACGGCCGGGCTCGCCGCACTGATCGGGCTCGCGCTGCTGTCCCCGCCGCTCGCCCTGGCCATCGCCCTGTCGGTCGCCCTCGCCCTGGGCGTGTTCGCCGCGTTCCTGGGCGTCCAGGTCCGCCGGTACCGGGACGTCGTGCGGCACGCCGAACGGATCGGGCAGTCCGGTGCCGCCATCGTCGAGGGGGTGCGGGACGTCGTCGCGTGCGCCGCCGAGGACCGTGCGGCCGCGGCGGTCGGCGCGTCCGTCGACGCGCAGGCGGCGGCGCTGCGCGCGTTCGCCCGCTCCCGGCTCGTCCGGCTCCCGGTGCTGGCGCTCGGCGTGCACCTGCCGCTCCTCGTGCTGCTCGCGCTGTCCCCCGCCCTGATCGACGGCGGGCGGCTCACGACCGGGGAGGTGGCGGGCGCGGCGGGCTACCTCGTCACCGGGCTGCAGCCGGGCATCGTCCTGCTGGTCGACGCGGGCGGCACCCTGCTGCTCAGCCTCGCGGTGATCCTCGGCCGCCTCGCCGAGACGGGCGCGGGTGCGGGCACGGGTACAGGCGCGGTTACGGGCGGGGGCACGGGTGCGGTCCGCCCGTCCAGACCGGCGCTCGTCCCCGCCTCGGCCGACATCGAACTGGAGGACGTCACGTTCGCCTACTCGCCGCGGGCCGCACCCGTCCTCACCGGCCTGAGCCTGCACGTCCCCGAGGGCACCCACCTGGCCGTCGTCGGTCCCAGCGGCACGGGCAAGTCGACGCTCGCGAACGTCCTCACCGGTCTCGTCCGTCCCCAGCGGGGCACCGTCACGCTCGGCAAGGTGCCGCTGCCCGACCTCGACGGGGACCTGCTCCGGGCCGCCGTGGCGCTCGTCCCGCAGGAGAGCTACATCTTCGCCGGGACCCTGCGGGAGAACCTCGCCTACCTCCGCCCGGACGCCACCACCGCCCGGCTCGACGAGGCCGCCGCCGCCGTGGGACTGGAGGAGACGCTGCGCCGGTTCGGCGGCTACGACGCCGCCGTCCCGCCCGGCGGCGGGACGCTGTCGCACGGGGAGCGCCAGCTCGTCACGCTCGCCCGCGCGTACCTGTCCGCCGCGCCCGTCCTCATCCTCGACGAGGCGACGTGCCACCTGCCCCCCGCCGCCGAGGCCCGCGCCGAGCGGGCACTGGCCGGCCGCGGCCGGACCCTCATCGTCATCGCCCACCGGATCAGCTCCGCGGAGCGGGCCCACCGGGTCCTGCTGCTCGACGCCTCGGGCCCGATCGCCGGCACGCACCGCACCCTTCTCGGCCTCAGCCCGCTCTACGCGGAGCTGGTCGGCCACTGGCGGACGTGAGGGCGGGCGGCCGTTCGCGGCCCCCTCAGGCCCGCGTCTTGTGGGCCCAGCGGGCCGGGTCGACCTCCAGCGTCTCCCGGTCCCAGCCGGCCGGGTCGGCGGCGGCCTCGTAGGTGTCCTGGAGGAAGTCCAGCAGCGCCCGGTCGGGGTCGGGGTCATCGGCGACCGCCTCGTACGGGAGCAGGTACTGCCCGTTCTCCGTGCTGTAGAAGGCGGCGGCCGGCCGCACGGGACGGGCCGAGAACCCGTGCGGCTCCGGGTAGGCGTAGGCGTAGAACGCGCCCTCCTCGCCGCCGCCCGGCCAGAACCCGCAGCTGCTCAGCTCCCGCGAGTACCCCTCGACCATCACCCAGTCGCCGCAGTTCGGGGCGCCGCCGGGATGCTCGGGCGCGGTCCGCCCGGAGAAGCGGGTGCACGCGAGGTCCATCGCGCCCCAGAAGAAGTGCACCGGGCTGACCTTCCCCGCGAACCGCGACCGGAACTCGCCCATCACCCGCGACGCCTGGAGGAGCTGGCGCCAGAACAGGTGCGCCGCGTCCGGATCGTAGGACGCGTGCCGGTCGTCCTCCGCGAACGGGATCGCCGGGTCCACCTCGTTCGGGTGCCCCTGGATGGCCGCCTCGACGCCGAGGCGGCCGAGGGCGCGCATCGTCCGCTCGTGGAACTCCGCGACCGTCATCGGCGCGAGCGCGAACCCCTCGTCCGTCCCGTCGTCGGCGCGCAGCCGCAGCCGGTGCTCGACGAAGTCGAACTCGACGTCGAACGCGCCGGTCCCGTACGGGACCGCGGACGTCGTCAGCCCGCGCGGGCTCACGTACAGCGTCACGTTCCACCAGTGGTTCACGAGCGGCGCGTGCACCAGCCGCACCTTCCCCACGATCTGCGTCCACATGTGGAGCGTGTCGCGGGTCTCGTGCCAGTCCGCCACCCGCAGCCGCGGCCACCCCTGCCGTGCCATCGCAGTCCTCCTCGGCCGGAACCGGTCCGGTCGGTCCCATGACGCTCCGCCATCATGCCCGGCCGGGCGGCGGTCACTCAGCGTACGGCGACCGCCAGAACTCGGTCATCAGCTCGCCCACTCCGGGCGTCCACACCGCGACCTGCGTGAACAGCACGCCCGCCAGGTCCGCGGACGGGTCGGCGAACGCGGTCGTCCCGAGGCCGCCCATCCAGCCGAACCGTCCGGGGCGGGACTCCGGCGGGTCGTCGCGGACGTCGACCCCGACGCCGAAGCCCCAGCCGGTCGTGAGCAGCGGCGCGGCGGCCGCCCGCTGCGCGGCGGTGATCCGGTCGGACGTCATCAGCCGGACCGACTCCCGGGACAGGATCGGGCCGCCCCCGCCGAGCAGCGTCCCGAAGAAGGCGAGGAAGTCGTCGGCGGTGCCCACCAGCCCGCCGCCGCCGGACGGGAACCCGGGCGGGCGGTCGCGCGGGTCGTCGCGCACGGCCAGGCCGCCGGCGCCGTCCGGCCGGTAGGACGGCACGAGCCGGGCGGCGTCGCCGGGTGCGACGTGGAACGCGGTGTCGCGCATCCCGAGCGGCTCGAAGATCCGCTCCCGCAGGACGTCGCCCAGCGGACGCCCCGACGCCCGGGCGATCAGCACCCCGAGCACGTCGGAGCCGGTGTGGTACAGCCATCGGGCGCCCGGCTGGTGGACGAGCGGCAGCGCCGCGAGCCGCGCGAGCCACGTGTCCGGCGGCAGCGGCGACACGTCCGGCCCCGGTGCGACGCCCGCCGCCGCCATCGCCCGCCCGATCGGCGCGTCCTCGGGCACCGCCCCGGTCCCCAGCCGGAAGGTCAGCAGGTCGCGGACGGTGATCGCGCGCTCTGCCGGGACGGTGTCGTCCAGCGGCCCGCCGGGGCGGCGCAGCACGCGCGGCGCCGCCAGCTCGGGGAGCAGCCCGTCCACCGGGTCGTCGAGCCGCAGCCGGCCGTCCTCGACGAGCATCATCGCGGCCGCCGCGACGACCGGTTTGGTGAGCGACGCGACGCGGAACAGCGCGTCCCGCCGCATCGGCGCGCCGCCGTCCACCGCCGTCGAGCCGAGCACGACCGCGCCCGTCTCCCCGCCCCGCCGGACGAGCGCGACCAGGCCCGGCACGAGCCCCGCCGCGACGTGCCCGTCCAGCGTCTGGCGCACCGCGTCCCGCATGTCCGTCTCCCTTCGTTCGTCCACGCGTATACGGATCGTCCGGCGGCGCGGAACTCATCGCACCGCCGATACCCTCCCGGTCCCGGGCATATCGATAACCGCAGCCGCCACTGCGGCACCCGCCCGCGGCGGGCAGGTGTTCGCCCTGCCGGCCCGCTTCACCCACGGCTTCTGCAAGCCGTTCACCGTCACCCCCGGCAGGCCGCCGGACGGGACGGGGACGGGCGGCGGCGAGACGTCTCGCCGCCGCCCGTCCCGTCCGGGCCCTCGCGCGCCGGTCAGGCGACGGGCTCCAGGGTCGGCGGGGCGTCGTCGCTGAACTGGGTGCGGTAGAGGTCGGCGTAGCGTCCGTCGGCGGCGAGCAGCTCGTCGTGGGTGCCGCGCTCGACGATCGTGCCGCCCTCGACCACGAGGATCAGGTCGGCGGCGCGGACGGTCGACAGCCGGTGCGCGATGACCACGGCGGTGCGGCCGTCCAGCGCCTCGGCGAGGGCCTCCTGCACGGCGGCCTCGGACGTGGAGTCGAGGTGGGCGGTCGCCTCGTCGAGGATCACGACCCGCTGCCGGGCCAGCAGCAGCCGCGCGATGGTGAGCCGCTGCCGCTCGCCGCCCGACAGCCGGTAGCCGCGCTCGCCGACGATCGTGTCGAGCCCGTCCGGCAGGCCCTCGATCAGCGCGTCGAGCCGGGCGCGGCGCAGGACGTCCCACAGGTCGTCCTCGGTGGCCTCCGGGCGGGCGAGCAGCAGGTTCTCCCGGATCGACTCGTGGAACAGGTGGCCGTCCTGGGTGACCATGCCGAGCGTCGCGCGGATCGCGGCGAACGACAGGTCGCGGACGTCGACGCCGCCGAGCCGGACGGCGCCCGAGTCGACGTCGTACAGGCGCGGGAGGAGCTGCGCGATCGTGGACTTGCCGGCGCCGGACGAGCCGACGAGCGCGACCATCTGCCCCGGTTCGGCCTTGAACGAGACGCCGTGCAGGACCTCCTCGCCGCCGCGGGTGTCGAGGGTCGCGACCTCCTCCAGCGAGGCGAGCGACACCTTGTCGGGCGACGGGTAGGAGAACCGGACGTCGTCGAACTCGATCGCGGCGGGCCCGTCGGGGACGTCCCGCGCGGCGGGCTTCTCGGCGACGAGCGGCTTCAGGTCCAGCACCTCGAAGACCCGCTCGAAGCTGACCAGCGCGCTCATCACCTCGACGCGGGCGCTGGCGAGGGCGGTCAGCGGCGCGTACAGGCGGGTCAGCAGCAGCGCGAGGGCGACGACGGCGCCGGCGTCCAGGCTCCCCCGCAGCGACAGGTAGCCGCCCAGCCCGTAGACGAGCGCGAGGGCCAGCGCGGACACCATCGTCAGGGCGGTGATGAACACGTGCTGCACCATCGCGGTGCGGACGCCGATGTCGCGGACGCGGCGGGCCCGCGCGGCGAACTCGGCGGACTCCCGCGACGGCCGTCCGAACAGCTTGATCAGGGTGGCGCCGGGGGCGGAGAACCGCTCGGTCATCTGGGTGCTCATCGCCGAGTCGTGCGCGACGGCCTCGCGCTCCAGCCGGGCGAGGCGGGAGCCCATCCGGCGCGCGGGCAGCAGGAACAGCGGCAGCAGCACCAGCGCGAGCAGCGTGATCTGCCACGAGATCCCGACCATCACCCCGAACGTCAGCGCGACCATCACCAGGTTGCTGACGACGCCCGACAGCGTGTCGCTGAACGCGCGCTGCGCGCCGATGACGTCGTTGTTGAGTCGGCTGACCAGCGCGCCCGTCCGGGTGCGGGTGAAGAACGCGACCGGCATCCGCTGGACGTGGTCGAAAACCGAGGTGCGCAGATCGAGGATGAGGCCCTCGCCGATGCGGGCCGACAGCCACCGGTTGGCGAGCCCGAGGGCGCCCTCGGCGACGGCCAGCACGGCGATCAGCACCGCGAGCCACACCACGGTGGACGTGCCCGCCTGTTCGGTGATCGCGTCCACGACCCGCCCGGCGAGCACGGGCGTCGCCACCGCGAGGACCGCGAGGACCACGCTGAGCAGCAGGAAAGCGGTGAGGGTGCGACGGTGGGGGCCGGCGAACGCGGCGATGCGGCGCAGCGTCGCCCGGTTGAAGGGCCTGCGGTCCTCGGCGTGGGCCGCGTGGTGCAGCGACATCCACGCAGTGACTTCCATGTCCATGTGTTATCCCGTCGTCTGAGATGCTCCGTTGCGGAACATCATCAGACCTCGACAAAGGTTGAGGTCAAGCTCGGCCGCCGCGTCCAGTGTCGCGCGGAGGTCCGACATTTCGCGGAGGGACGGTTCATGGACGTCGCGACGCTGCGGGCCGACACACCGGGCTGCGCGGAGGTGACGCATCTCAACAACGCCGGCGCCGCGCTGCCGCCGCGCCCGGTGATCGAGGCGGTGAACGGACACCTCGCACTGGAGGCCGCGATCGGCGGCTACGAGGCCGCGGAGCGCGAGGCCGCCGCCATCGAGCACTTCTACGGCGCCGTCTCCGGCCTCATCGGCGCGCGCGCGGACGAGATCGCGTACGTGGAGAACGCCACCCGCGCCTGGGACATGGCGTTCTACGCGATCCCGTTCGCCGAAGGCGACCGCATCCTCACCACCGCCGGCGAGTACTCCAGCAACGCGATCGCCTACCGGCAGGTCGCCGCCGCGAAGGGCGCGCGGGTCGAGGTCGTCCCCGACGGCCCGGACGGCGCGATCTCCCTGGAGGCCCTCGAAGCCGAACTGGCGAAGGGCGGCGTCCGGCTCGTGTCGCTCAACCACGTCCCCACCCACAACGGGCTGGTCAACCCGGCCGCCGAAGTGGGGCGGCTGTGCGGCGAGCACGGCGTCCTCTACCTGCTGGACGCCTGCCAGTCGGTGGGGCAGCTCGCCGTGGACGTCCGCGAGATCGGGTGCGACATGCTGTCGGCGACCGGCCGCAAGTTCCTGCGCGGCCCCCGCGGCACCGGCTTCCTGTACGTCCGGCGGGAGATCGTCACCGCGCTGGAGCCCCCGTTCCTCGACCTCCGGGCCGCCGAGTGGCGCGCCCCCGACTACGAGCCCCGCCCGGACGCCCGCCGCTTCGAGACCTGGGAGCGGTTCGTCGCCGGGCAGGTCGGGCTCGCCGCCGCCGCCGACTACGCGGCCGCGCTCGGCCCGGACGAGATCGAGAAGCGCGTCGTCGCGCTCGCGGCGGCGCTCCGCGGCGAGCTGGCCGCCCGCCCCGGCACGTCCGTCCTGGACCGGGGAACGCACCGGTCAGGGATCGTGACCTTCACCGTGGACGGGCATGAACCGGACGCCATCATGCGGGCCGCCCGGGAGCGCGGGGTCAACGTGAACGTCACCAGCCCCGCCGCGCACGGCTACGACCCGGCCGCCGTCCCCTCCGCCGTCCGGGCGTCCGTTCACTACTACAACACCGAGGACGACCTGGACCGCCTGCTCGCGGCCCTCCCCTGAACAGGGACGCGCCCGGCGGTGGCCTTCCGCCTCCCGCCGGGCGCGCGACTCCCCGGCCTCAGGTGTTCGGCCGCGCCGCGCTGATGTCGGCGAGCGCCGAGTCGGTGTCCTTCTCCACGGCCAGGTCGCCGATGGACACGATGCCCACCGGCCGGCCGTCCTCGACGACGGGCAGCCGCCGGACCGCCCGCTCCCGCATGATCTGCGCGGCCTTGTCGACCGAGTCGTCCGGGCCGATCGTCGCCGTGGCGCTGCTCGCCAGCCCGCCGATCTTCATCTCCCGCGGGTCGCCGCCCGCGGCGAGCCCCCGGACCACCAGGTCGCGGTCGGTGACGAGGCCCTTCATCTCGTCGCCCTCCGCGACCAGCACGGCGCCGATGTCCTCGTCGCGCATCGCACGGGCCACGGTGACGATGTCGAGCTCCGGCGACACCGAGGTCGGCGAACCGGTCATGATGTCGCGAATCTTCCTGGCCATCCCTCTACTCCTCGAACCTCGCGCGTATCCGGGACGATTCGGCCCCTACCCGCAAGAACCGGGCTCACTCATCGGGCCTGAGCTGGGCGAACAGCCGCTCCGCCCGCTCCCCGTCCGCGACCACCCGGGCCGGATCGCCGGGCGCCGCCGCCACCGGGACTGTGCCGAACACGACGTCGTCCGCCCCGATCCCGGCCATGCTGTCCGCGAGCCCCACCAGGCCCCGGACGTCCATTCCCGGCTCCGTCTCGACCGCGCCCGCGACCGCCGCCAGGAACCGCGCGAGCCGCACCGGGTCCTTCCGCAGCTCCGCCACCTGCCCCGCCATCGCCTTCAGGAACGCCTGCTGCCGCTCGATCCGCTGCAGGTCCGAGCCGTCCCCGAAGCTGTACCGGGACCGGACGTACGCGAGCGCGTCCCGTCCGCCCAGCTTCTGCCTGCCCGCCCGCAGCGACAGCCCCGCCTTCGGGTCCTCGACCGCCCGCGGGATCACCATCTCGACGCCGCCGAGCGCGTCCACGACCGTCCGGAACCCGTCGAACCCGACCGTCGCGGTCCGGTCGATCCGGACGCCCGCCAGCTCCTCGACCGTCCGCCGGCTGCACGCCGCGCCCCCGGCGCCGAACGCCGTGTTGATCAGCCCCCGCGCGCCCCCGGCGCACTGCGGGAGATCCACCAGCATGTCGCGCGGGAAGCTCACGACCCGCGCCGAGCCGCGCCCCTCCGGCACGTGCAGCAGCATCAGCGTGTCCGACCTCGCCGGGCGCCCGTCGCCCCGCCCGTCCGACCCGACCAGCAGGACGTTGAACGCGCCCTTCCCGGCCCCCGGCGGCTCCGCCGCCGGGGCCGCCGAGTCGCCGCCCCGCAGGAACAGCACCGGCACCAGCACCGCCGCCGCCGTCACCGCCGCCACCACGCCGAGCAGCGCCCACCGGACCGGCCGCCGCCGCTCCCCGGCCCGCAGCAGCCGCTCCCGCTGCCGCACCAGCGACGCCGGCGGCTCGTGCTCCAGATCCCGGCCGAGGCCGCGGATCAGCTCCATGTCGTCCACGGTCACTCCTCCTCGTGCATCGGGTTGGTGTCGCCGAGCGCCGCGCGGACCTTGCGCCGCGCCCGGAACAGCCGCGACCGCACCGTCCCCACCGGCACCCCCAGCGCCTGCGCGACCTGCCCGTACTCGAGATCGCCCCACGCCACCAGCAGCAGGACGTCCCGGTCCCGGCGCGGCAGCGCGGCCAGCGCCGCCGCCAGCGCCGGCCGCGCCGCCAGCGCCGTCACCCCGTCCGCGACCCGCTCCGCGGGCCCCTCCGCGGGCCCGTCCAGCGGCGCCCGCCGCAGCGCCCGGTACCGCGCCGCCTCCGCCCGGTGGTGCCGCGCGACCAGCTTCGTCGCGATCCCGAACAGCCAGGGGCGCGCGTCCGGCCGCGACAGGTCGTAGCGGTGCCGCTTGCCGAACGCGGCCAGGAACGTCTCCCCCACCACGTCCTCGGCGGCCTGCGGCCCGAGCCGCCGGGACACGTACCGGTAGAGCATCGCGGAGTAGCGGTCGAAGAGGAGAGCGAACGATTCCGGCTCGGTGAGCGAAGACTCGATGAGCTCGCTGTCGATCTTCTGAACCGCTGGAGGTGCGGTCATCGCGGCAACCATGACATGTATGCCGGCCTTCCCGTGCGGGGGCTCTGTCGACGACGTCTCTCCGCACCCCCGCAAAGGAGTTCACGGTTCTCGATCACTAATCCGTAACGCGTCCGAACCTTCCGGCTCGTCCGGGCATCCTCATGACTACACGGGGGCATCGGCGATCGTCCGCTCCGCCCGCACGCCGGAACACAACTCAAGGAGGAGCGGCTCGTGACCGACACCCCGGACGCGCCCAAGACCGACGAACCGGCCGACCGCGCGCCCGCCCGCACGCCCACGGCCGAGTTCCGCGTCCCGGACGTCACGAAGACCCGCGACGACATGGCCGTCCGCCGCCCCGGCGCCGCGCCCACCCGAGCCGAACGCCTCCCCGCCCCGCCCGAGGAGTCCCGGGCAAAGACCGCCCCCGAGCAGCCCAACGACCAGGAAGCCGAACGCCAAGAAGAGGTCGCCCCCACCCCCGAGCCGTCCGAGCCCACCAACGACACCGCACCGACCGACGACCAGCCAAAGCAGTCGGACGAGACCGCAAAGCCCAAGGCGGCCCCGCAGGCACCGAGCGAGCCCGAGCAGAGCACCCCCGCCCCGTCCGCCCCCACCGACGAAACGGCACCGGCCAACGACGAGCCCGGCGACGACACGGGAGCCGCACAGCCCGACAGCCCGCCGGAGCGAGCGGACGAGGCCAGGCAGCGCGCGGCCAGCACGCCCGGCAGCGCCACGGCACCCAGCGCACCCGAACGACGCACCCACGACACGTCCGGCCCCACCAACGACCAGCCCGACGACAACGCGGCGGCCGCACAGCATGACGGACCGCCGAAGCACGCGGACGACACCAAGCAGCGCACGGCCAGCACACCCGAACGACGCACCCCCGACACGGCCGAACCCGCCGACGGGACGGCGACGCCCAGCGGCCGGACGGACGACAACGCGGCCCCCGCACAACGCGAGACCCCGGCACAGGGGCCGGACCAAACCGGGCAACGCACCACCGACACGTCCAAACCCGACAACGACGCGGCGGACGCACGGTCCGACGGTCCGCCAAAGCAGGCGCACGAGACCAAGCAGCGCGCGGCCAGCACGCCCGAAGGCGGCACGGCACCCAGCGGACCCGCACGACGCACCCCCGACACAGCCGAGCCCGCCGACGGGACGGCGGCGCCCAGCGACTGGACGGACGACGACGCGGCCCCCGCACAACGCGAGGCCCCAACGCGGCGGACGGACGAGGGCGGGCAGCGCGGCTACGTTACGTCCAAGCCCGGCGACGACGCGGCGGCCGCACGGCATGACGGACCGCCGAAGCGCGCGGACGACGCCAAGCAGCGCGCGGCCAGCACCCCCAGCAGCGGCACGGCACCCAGCGGACCCGAGCGGCGCACCCCCGACACGGCCGAACCCGCCGACGGCGCGGCGGCCGCACGGCGTGGCGGGGCTACCGAGCCGGGGGACGGCACCGGGCGGGGCTCGGGGAGCGCGCCTGGTAGCGGCACGGCGTCTCGCGAAGTCGAGCAGGTGGCGCGGGGCGCGGCGGAGGGGGCCGGGGCTGCGGTGGTGCGGTTCGAGGCGCCGCCGGGGCGGAGGGCGGAGGCCGCGCGGACGGTCGTGGACCTGCCCGTGCCGGAGGCGTACCGCGGGGAGGTGTCCGAGGGCGAGGGCGGGCTCGTCCGGTTCGTCGGGTACGAGCCGGTCGGGGACGTCACGCGGCAGGACGTGCCGCAGGTCGCGGGGGCGCCGGAGGACGAGCGGTCGGGGCGGCGCGCGTGGCCGTGGGTGCTGGTCGCGGTGCTCGTGGCAGTGCTGGCGGTCGTGACGGCGCAGCTGCTGCGGCCGGTGCCGGAGCCGGAGCTGCGGCTGACGATCGCGGCGGAGCACACGTTCCCGGGCGCGGCGCCGCGGTTGCCGTGGCCGGGGTCGGGGCAGTCGGCGGTGTTCGTCGAGGGGCTCGGGACGATGGGGGCGTCCGGGAACGCGGTGCCCGCGCCGACGGCGAGCGTCGCGAAGGTGATGACGGCGTACGTGTACCTGCGGGACCATCCGCTGCGGCCGGGTGAGCCGGGGCCCACGCTGGCGGTGTCGCCGGAGGGGGTCGCGGAGATGCCGATGCGGCGGCAGCGGGGCGAGTCGCTGCTGGGGATCACGCAGGGGCAGCGGCTGACGCAGCGGAAGGCGCTCGAGGCGCTGATGGTCGTCTCCGCGAACGATGTGGCGCACGAGCTGGCGAAGTGGGACGCGGGCAGCGTGCAGGCGTTCGTGGCGAAGATGAACGCGGCGGCTCGCGAGCTGGGGATGGCGAACACGACGTACACCGACCCCAGCGGCTACGACTCGGGGACGGTGAGCACCGCGGCGGACCAGGTGAAGCTGCTGCGGGCCGCGATGGCCCTCCCGGCGTTCGCGGAGATCGTGAACCAGCGGACGTTCGAGCCCGCGGACGGCGGCGCGGCGCGGCCGAACGGGAACTTCCTGCTCGGGCAGTTCGGGGTCGTCGGGGGCAAGACGGGGTTCACGGACGCGGCGGGCGGGAACTTCGTGTTCGCGGCGCGCAAGGACGTGGCGGGGGTCCCGACGCTGATCGTCGGTGCGGTGATGGGGCAGCGGACGGCGAGCGCGGCGGGGGCGGTGTCGGCGGCCGGTGAGCTGGTGCGGGCGGCCGAGGGCGCGTTGACGTCGGCGACGCTGGCGCAGGCGGGCGAGCGGGTCGCGGTGGTCGACGACGGGCTCGGCGGGACGACGCCGGTGCGGGCGGCGTCCGCGGTGACGGTCGTGGGGTGGCCGGGGCTGACGGTGGGCGTCGCCGCCGAGGGCGATCCGCCCGCGGAGGCCGCGGCGGGCGAGGAGACGGGCGCGCTGACGGCGGGCGCGGCGCGGGTGCCGCTGCGGTTCGGGGACGCCTACGGCGGCCCGGCGCTGCTGGACCGGCTGACGAGGCTGGGGTAGCCGGGCCGTCAGGCGCGGTGGACGGAGAAGCGGGTGAAGAGCGCGGCGAAGGCGGCGCCGTCGGTCTCGACGGTGAGTCCGGAGACCCCGGCGGGGAGGGGGTCGGGGTCCACGACGTCGAGGGTCTTGACGCCGTCCACCCAGAAGACGAGCCGCACGCCGCCTTCGACGGTCTTGCACAGCGCCTTGAGTTCGTGGTCGGCGCGGTCCTTCGGCTGGACGCGCGCGGAGCCGAGCGACGTGGTCTCCGTGCCGTACCGGTCGATCTCCGTCCTGCCGTCGCGCGACATCATGAATCCGTAGCCGACGGTGGAGGACGCGTCGGCGTCGTTGCGGCACGTGACGCCGACCTCGGAGGCGCCGGGGGCCGCTCCCTGGAAGCCGCCCCGGGCCGTGACGAGCATGTCCGCGAGGGGCGCGTGCTTCGCCTCCACCGTCGATCCGGATTCGGCGGCGATGCCGTACCGGTAGCCGGCGGGGACGTACCGGATCTCCTCGTTCTCCATCCATCTGCGGCGGTTCTCGGGGAGTGTCGCCTCGTGGACGAAGTCGCTCTCGTAGATGAGGTTCCGGGACGGCGGCGGGCTGTCGTACGCGTCGGTCGGGGACGCCGGCGGGCTGTCGTAGGCGTCGGTCGCGGTGACCGACGCGCCGCGCGCCCCGGACGCGCCGTCCTCCTCGTTGCCCGCCGCCCGCCAGGCGACCGCGGCGACGAACGCCATCGTGAGGGCCGCCGCGACCGCGACGGCGCCGACGGACGCGAGCACGCCCGGGTGGCGCCAGGCGCGCGGCCGCTCCTGCTCGACGGTGGACGGCGGGGACGGCGGACGCGGCGGCGGGACGAACGACGGGCCCGGCGGCGGCACGGGCGCCGCACCGGTCGGCGGGGCGGGGTGGGCGAACCCGGCCGGCGGACGGGCGTCGCCCGCCGACGGACGGGCGTCGCCGTCGGGGCTGACGAGCAGGTCGATCAGCTCGCGGGCGGTGGGCCGCCGGGCGGGGTCCTTGGCGAGGCAGCGGGCGATGACGGGGCGCAGCGCGGCGGGCACCCCGTCGAGCCGCGGCTCCGCGTTGGCGATGCGGTTCATCAGCGCGGCGAAGGAGGGGCCGGAGTCGAACGGCGGCGTGCCGGTGGCGGCGTAGACGACGGTGCCCGCCCAGGCGAAGACGTCGGACCGCTCGGTCGGCGGCTGCCCGTCGATCCATTCGGGCGCGAAGTAGGCGGGGGTGCCGACCATCTGGGTGTTGGTGTCGGCGTCGATGGCGCGCGCGATGCCGAAGTCGACGACGCGGGGGCCGTCCGGGCCGAGGAGCACGTTGGCCGGTTTCAGGTCGCGGTGGACGATCCCGGCGGAGTGGATCGCGGCGAGCGCGCTGGCGGTGTTGACGGCGAGCCGGACGAGCGCGCCGCCGTGCAGCGGGCCGTGGTCCTGCACCCGCTGCGCCAGTGAGGGGCCGTCGATGTACTCGCTGACGACGTAGGGCCGGTCGCCGCGGGTGGAGGAGTCGAGCACCGCGGCGGTGCAGAAGGGGGCGACGCGGCGGGCGGCCTCCATCTCGCGGAGGAACCGGGTGCGGGCCGCCGGGTCGGACGTCTTGAGCACTTTGACGGCGACGCGCTGCCCGGACTCGTCCTCGCCGAGGTACACCACTCCCTGGCCGCCTTCGCCGAGGCGTCCGGTCAGCCGGTAGGGCCCGAGCGCGGCCGGGTCGTCGGCGCGGAGCGGAGATGCGGCCATGGACACCCTTCCATGCCCCGCGCGCAGGGCGGATCACGACGGCACGACGGACTGCTTACCCGCCCGCATGATGCCACAGCGGTATGCCCGATCGGCCCTATTGCGGACGGCGCGTCCGGTCAGGCGTACAGCGCCGACAGGTAGCGGATCAGGAGGGCCTCCCGGGTGTCCGGGGGGAGCGCGTCGAGGACGGTGTTGACGACGGCCATCCCGCCGGACGGTTCGGCGCCGACGGACGCGAGCAGTTCGGCGAACCCGGCGTCGGTGAGGGCGTCGAGGTCGAGGCCGGCGACGGTTTCGGCGAGCCCGTCGGGGACGGGCGGCGGTCCGGCGGCGCGGGCGGCTTCCGCGGACGCGGCGAGGGCGTCGAGGAGCGCGCCGGTGTCGGACACCCCGGTGATGGTGAAGTGCAGGTTGGCGGGGATGCCGCGGTACGAGAGCTGCGGCTGGAAGAACCAGCCGCGGGCGCGGGCCTCGTCGGCGAGGACGAACACGTCGAGCGCGGGGTCGGTGGAGGCGACGGCGACGAGCGGGACGACCGGCGCGCCGAGCACCCGCAGCCCGTCGGGGAGCCCGGCGGCGAGGCGTTCGGCGGCGTCCATCGCGCGGGCGGCGAGGTCGCGGTAGCCGGCGGCGCCGACGGCGTGGAGGGTGGCCCAGGCGGCGGCGAGCGGGCCCGCGCTCTTGCTGGACTGGACGCCGGAGTTGATGACCGTGTAGCCGGGCCATTCGGCGGACGCGAAGTAGGCGCGGCGGCGCAGCGCCGGGTCGGCGAACAGGACGACGGACGCGCCCTTGGGCGCGTAGCCGTACTTGTGCAGGTCGCACGACAGCGAGGTGACGCCCGGGACGGAGAGGTCGAACGGCGGGACGGGGCGTCCGGTGTCGCGCAGCCACGGCAGCACCCAGCCGCCGACGCAGGCGTCCACGTGGCAGAGGACGCCGGCGGACGCGGCGATCTCCGCGATCTCGGGGACGGGGTCCATGACGCCCTGCGGGTAGGACGGCGCGGACGCGACGGCGAGGACGGTGCGCGGGGTGATCGCGGCGGCGACGGCCGCGGGGTCGGCGCGGAACCCGTCGTCCACGGGGACGGCCACGGCCTCCATGCCGAGGTAGTGCGCGGCCTTGTGGAAGGCGGGATGCGCGGTGACCGGCAGGACGATCTGCGGCCGTCCCGCGACGGGGCGGGCGTCGCGCGCGGCCTTCACCGCGAGCATGATCGATTCGGTGCCGCCGCTGGTGAACACGCCGGTGCCGCCGCCGAGCCGGTCGGCGACGGCGCCGACGACCTCGCGTTCGAGGGCGACGATGCTGGGGAACGCGGTCGGGTCGAGGCAGTTGACTTCGAGCATCTCCGCGTAGGCGGCGGCGGCGAGGTCGTGGACGGCGTCGCGTCCTGTGTCGTAGACGTACGCGGTGACCTTGCCGCCGCGGACGGGCAGGTCGGCGCCGCGGAGGGCGGCGAGCCGGTCGAGCAGGTCGGCGGCGGGGCGGCCGTCCTCAGGCAGGGGCATCGGGGGTCCTCGGTGCGTGGGCGGCGGCGAGCCGCCGGTAGGCGAGCAGCGGGGGGACGCTGAGCAGGAGCAGGGCGGCGGGGACGAGCGTGAACCCGGCGGCGACGCCGGTGAGCGCGGTGTCCGGCTGGACGGCCGGGGTGTCGAAGTCGGACGAGCGGAACGAGCAGGCGGCGAGGATCAGCGCGAACACGCCGGGGCCGAGGGCGAGCGCGCCGGTCTCGGCGGCCGTCCACAGGCCGGTGAACGCGCCCGACTGGGCGTGCCCGGTGCGTCCGGCGTCGGCGTGGACGGTCTCGGGCAGCAGCGCGAGCGGCAGGAACTGCGTCGCCGCGTAGCAGACGCCGACGGCGGCGCTGAGCGCGAGCACCGCGGCCGTCGACGCGATCAGCGGGAAGAGCGCGGCGACGAGGGCGGCGAACGCGGTGAGCGCGGCGGCGTAGCAGGGCACGGCCCCGTACCGGCGCGCGAGCGCCCGCCACATCGGCACCGCGAACGCGCTCGGCGCGACCATGCAGACGAACATCGCGGAGGTGAGGGCGTAGTCGTCCAGCCGGTAGGCCGCGACGTAGGGGGCGCCCGCGAGCATGATCGCGACCGCGAGGGTGTGCAGGACGTACGCGGCGAGCAGGGCGAAGAACGGGCGGTTGCCGCGGGCGGTGCGGAGCGCGGCGCGGAGGCCGAGCGCGTGCGGGCCAGGGCTGGACGGGATCCAGCGGGTGGCGAGGGCGCTGCCGAGCAGGGCGGCGGCCATGACGGCGCCGACGGCGAGCCCCATCAGGGCGTGCCCGGCGCGGCCGCCGCCCGCCGCGTCGGTGACGGCGGGGGCGACGCCGCCCGCGACGAGGATGCCGAGGGTGAGGCAGACGACGCGCCAGGCCATCGCGCGGCCGCGTTCGGCGGGGTCGGCCGAGATCTCGGCGGGCAGCGCGACGTACGGGACCTGGAAGCAGGCGAAGGCGCTCGCGGCGAGGAGGAACGCGAGGCCCGTCCAGGCGGCGGCGAACCCGGGCGAGTCCACCGGGACGGCGAACATCGCGGCGAACAGGACGGGCAGGGTGCACGCGCCGGCGAGGAGCAGCCGGGTGCGGCGCCCCGTCCGGACGGCTTCGCGGTCGCTGGCGGCGCCGACGACGGGGTTCAGCAGGACGTCCCACGCCTTCGGCAGGACGAGGACGGCGCCCGCGACGGCCGCGCCGACGCCGAGGACGTCGGTGAGGTAGTAGAGCAGGAGCAGCCCGGGGACGGCCGAGAACACGCCCGTGCCGACCGACCCGACGCCGTAGCCGAACAGGCGCGCGCGTGTCAGCGGGGCCGGGGCCGCCGTCGTCGCCGGGGCGCTCACCGCGCGCCCTCGGGGAGCCCCAGGGAGGCGGTGACGAGCCGGTGCAGGTGGGCGCGGAACCGCGCGAGTTCGGCGGGGTCGTCCATGCCGCGGCGGCGGCCGTCCGCGTCGAGGGCGCCGCCGCGCGCGAACCCGTGCGTCGCCCAGATGACCGTCCAGACGGCGTACTCGACGTCCGCGCCGTCGTCGGCGAACGGGCGGACGGCGCTCACGACGAGGTCCATGAGCGGCCGGACGTAGAGGTTCTCGAGGTGCGCGACGTCGGCGGCGTCCGACAGCCAGCGGTGCATCCACAGCGCCGGTACCGCGGGGTTCGCCGCGCAGAAGTCGATGTACCGGTCGACGAGCGCGAGCAGCGCCGCCCCGCCCGGGCCGCCGGGCGGCGGGTCGCCGAGGAGGTCGGCGACGGCCGCCTCCAGGGCGGCGCGTTCGGCGCGGTGGGCGCGTTCCATGACGGCCAGGTACAGGTCGCGCTTGCCGCCGACGTGGTAGGCGACCGTGGCGATGTTGAGCCCGGCCGCCTCGGCGATGAGCCGGGTGGACGTGCCGTCGTAGCCGTGCGCGGCGAACAGCCGGGTGGCGACGTCGAGGATGCGCTCCCGGCCGGAGTCGCTGGTCATGCGCCGACCGTAGACCTCCGGCGCGCCTTGGTCAATCGCTTGATGGAGACGGGGCGGTGAGCCAGACGGTCAGCGCCATCTCCATCTCCAGCCGCGCCTCCGGCTCGTACAGGCGGTCGCCGAACAGCTCCTCGAGCTGGTGCAGCCGGTACCGGACGGTCTGCGGGTGGACGTGCAGGCGGGCGGCGACCTCGGTCGCGTTGAACCCGTTCTGCAGGCACGACAGCAGCGTCCGCATCAGCCGCTCGCGATGCCGGGGCCGGACGGACCGCAGCGGCGCGAGCCGCAGGTCCGCGACGGCCCGCACCAGTTCCTCGTCCTTGAACACCACCAGCGCCGGCATGTGGTCGGCGCACCGGATCAGCCGGTCGGACGGCAGGATGCCGCGGCGCGCGAGCGGCAGCGCCTCCCGCGCCCAGCGCAGCGACTTCGCGGCGTCCTCGGTGCGGACCGTCGGGCCCATCGCGGCCACCCAGTCGCGCAGCGCCGACTCCAGCATCCGGCCCCGCCCCGGCCCCTCGGGGTCCGGCACCAGCAGGCACGGCTCGCGCCGGTTCACGTCGGACAGGACGTCCGGCGGCAGCGACGGGTGCGAGAACGGGTGCCGCCCCCGCTCGTACAGGACGACCGCGGCGACCGTGCGCGGCACCCGCCACTGCGCGAGCCGCGCCAGGTCGGCGACCGCCCGGGACGACGCGGGCGGTTCGGCCAGCAGCATGTCGAGCAGCCGGCGGCGGCGGTGCTCCAGCTCGCCGGCCTCCTGCTCGCGGGCCTTGGTGTAGCCCTCGGTGGCCGCGCGGGCGATCTCGTCCAGGAACGCGAAGATCGCCTCGGCGAGGCTGGCGAGGGTGTGCCGCGACATGTTGTGCTGCTCGGACTCCACCGCCAGCCGCCGCCACGCGACGCGCGCGCCGAGCCGCATCGACGTCTGCAGGATGTCGAGGCTGCGCCCCTCCCGGGCCTCCGCCCAGCCGATCTCCCGGTAGACGGCCGCGACCTGCTCCCACGAGCTGTCCGGGTCCATGATCAGGTCGACGAACTGGCGCAGCGCGCCCTCCACGGCGAGCCGGACGAGCCGCGCGTACTCCTCGTCCTGCGGGCGGGAGTACTCGGGGACCCCGGCCAGGATCTCCTCGATCATCTCCTCGGCCAGGCCGTCCAGGTGCGGCCGGAAGACCTCGGAGAGCTCGCTGGGCACGCCCGCCCACGGCTTGAGCGGCGAACGCTCCTGAAGGGTCGTGGTCACGGTTCCACCTCCCGCCCCCGCGGTGTCCAGGGGACGCTCCGGAAGCTACCGACCACACGCGCAAGGGGCTGTACCGCCGGGAACGCAATGCGCCGCGGCGGTTGTCACTCCGGTGACAATCGGTCCGGCCGCGAAGCCCGGTACGGCCGCGCCGATCGGTCCGCACGCGCTATCCGCCGCGCGCAACCGGCCGCCCGCGACCGGCCGCGCGCTACCGGCCGCGCGCTACAGGCCGCCCGTCCCGTTCGCCTCGGCGGGCCGCTCCCCGGCGGCGAGGGCGCCCGCGAGCACGAGCCGTCCGGACGTGCGGACGATCGCCGCGACCTCGTCCGCGGGGCGGTGCAGCGACGCGACGCTGACCAGCGCGGCGAGCAGCACGTGCCCGAGCACGATCTCGACGTCCTCGCGCTGCGGCACCGGGTCGCCGATGGCCGCCGACAGCCGGTCCCGCAGGAACAGGAACACGACGTTGCGGGAGTCGTCGACGCTGGAGTCGTCCGCCGTCACCGCCTGGATGATCGCCGACGTCAGGGTGACGTTGTCGGCCGCGACGTGCACGATCCGCTCCAGCAGGGCGGTGAGCCGCTCGACCGGGGTGTCCCCGACCGCGAGCGCGTCGATGTCGTCGGTGACCCGGTGCGCCCAGGTCGCGGCGACCTCGGTGAGCAGGTGGTCCTTGGTGGCGAAGTAGCGGTAGACGGTGGCGCGCGCGACGCCCGCGCGGTCCGCGACGTCGTGCATGGTGACGGCCGGGTAGCCGCCCTCCACCGCCAGGGTCCACGCCGCGTCGATCAGCCGCTCGCGCCGCGCCTGCTGGTCCTTGGTCAGCGTCCGCGTGACGGTGAACCGCACTTCCGCGCTCACAACGCCTCCTCGCCGAGATCGCCCCCATTGTTCCGCAGATCACGTTCCGCCGCGATCACCGGCCTCCGGTCCGCACCGCGGACCGGGCCCCGCACCGCCCCCCACCAGCGGAACTCCGCGGCCGACCGGACCGGGAACGGCCGCGGCCGGACGGCGCCCGCGCGCCGCCCGGCCGTCGTCCGGCGTCCGGCGGTCAGTTCCCGCAGCGGAAGACGCCCCACTTCAGGCGGCCGTGCGCGCCGCCGTCGACCCAGTTCCGCAGGCCGGTCTTCATGTGGTCGAGGTAGTCCGCGCTGATCTTCCGGGAGATCTCCGCCTCCCGCGCCTCGGTCTCCCGCAGCACCCGCGCGTAGTGCGTGGCGAGGTGCGGCGTGAGGTCGTCGAACTCGACCGACAGGCCGAGCCGGGCCAGTTCCCGGCGGTAGAAGCCGGGCGAGCCCATCGTGTCGAGGTGGAGCCGGTCCAGGATGGGACGCAGCGCGTCGCGCGAGCAGTCGTCGGCCGCCATCGGGTCGGTGAAGACGAACTCGCCGCCCGGCTTGAGGACCCGGACGATCTCCTCCAGCGCCCGGATGCGGTCGCCGCCGTGCAGCAGCGCGTCCTGCGACCACACGACGTGGAAGGCGTTGTCGTGGAACGGCAGCTCCTCGAACGAGCCGTCGACCACGTCGATCAGGTCGTCGAGGCCCTCCTCCTTGTTCGCCGCGCGGTTGCGCGCGTTCTCGACCTCGCTCAGGTTCAGGCACGTGACCTTGCAGCCGTACGTGCCGGCGAGGTACCGGGCCGAGCCGCCGAACCCGGCGCCGACGTCCAGGACGTGGACGTCCGGTGCCAGCCGCAGGCCCGCCGCCATCCGCTCGACCGTCCGGGCGCTCGCCGCGTCGATGGTGTCGCCGTCCTCGTAGACGCCGACGTGGATGTGCCGCCCGCCCCACACCGAGTGGTAGAAGGCGTCGGCGTCGTCGGAGTTGTAGTAGTCCCGCGCGGTGCTCACCGCGGTCGAGTAGGAGCCGCTCACGTCGTCTTCCCGGTACATTTTCTCCGCCACGTGAATGAAGAAGTCGGGGTCGGCCTCGTGGTAGGTCTTCTGGAAGTCCCCGAACGTGTCGATCCGCTGGAAGCCGACCTCGCGCATGAGGCGCCGCATGTAGTTCTTCCGCAGCGGGAACATGTTGAGGGCGTAGTCGCTCCCGTCCGGGAAGCGGTACCGGAACCGCGCGAGCCCCTCGTCGACGTACTCGGGTTCGGCCGTGACCTCCTCGCCGCAGTAGTAGTACGAGTGCGTGCTGCTGAACCCGTCGTCCAGGATCGAGTCGTAGTTGCGCTGGTCGATGATCAGTACGCCGTCGTGCTTGAGCATCGCGTAGAACTCCGCGAGCGCCTTGCGCCTGTCGCGTTCCGAGAACAGGTGGGTGAAGGAGTTGCCCAGGCAGATGACGGCGTCGAACTCGCCGTGCACGTCCCGGTTCAGGTAGCGCCAGTCCGCCTGCACCACCTTGAGGACGTACTGGCCGTAGGTGAAGCCGTTCTCGAACGCCTTCCGCAGCATCTCCTGGCTGCCGTCGGCGCTGACGGTGTCGAAGCCCTCCTGCACGAGCCGCACCGAGTGGAACCCGGTGCCCGTGGCGACGTCCAGCACCCGCTTGACGCCGCGCGCCTTCAGCTGGTCGATGAAGAAGGTGCCCTCGCTCTCGTAGCGCCTCCTCCAGTCGATGAGTTCGTCCCACTTCTCCACGAAGCCGTGGACGTACTCCTTCTCGTAGTGGTTGGTGTCGCGGACCTCGGTCGGGTTCTCGCCGAAATCTTGACGCTGAATCGGTCTGCCTCCCTGTGCGCACGGCCCCCGATAGGACTCTGAGCGACTCGTCGGACACGTACCGTTGTCACGTTCGGCATGCCGAAGACTCCATTCCGTGACAACCAGCCACGAACGTGACATTCAGGGCGAACGTTAGCCCTGCGCACAGGTTTCTATAAGGGGTTCCCTCGGTACTTTTCGCTAACACGGTGTGTGATCAGCGCAACATCGCCCCCACAGGACGGGCGCCGGGCGCCCCGCCCGTCCCGTCCAGCGGGACCCGGCCGCCGGACGGACGCCGCGTGCTGCACGCTCGCCCACCATGGGCCCCCCACGGGACGAAGCGTCCGACCGCCGGCAGATCCACGACGTCGTCCTGCGCTACTGCCGGGGCATCGACCGGCTCGACTTCGCGCTCGTCCGGTCGGCCTACCACCCGGACGCGATCGACCACCACACCGGCTTCGACGGCACCGTGGACGAGTACCTCGCCTGGGTCGAGCCCCGGCTGCGCGCCCGGCGCGGCGGCACGATGCACATCGTCGCCAACCACCTCGTCGAGCTGCTCGGCGACACCGCGATCAGCGAGACGTACGGGACGTCGGTGCACTGGGGCGAACCCGCCGACGACCCGCGCGCCAACTTCACCAGCGGCGTCCGGTTCGTCGACCACATGGCCCTGCGGGACGGCCGGTGGGCGATCGCCGAGCGGTGGGCCGTCCGGGAGTGGACCCGCTCCGACGCCGGACGCCTGATGCCCCGCGAAGCCCCGGGACCGGCCGGATCCAGGGACGGCGACGACCCCCTGATCCGGCTCCAGCGGAAACTGCACGGAACGGAGACGGACGCGTGAAAGTGGGAATCAGCTCGCCCATCGTGGCGCTCTCCGGCCGGCGCCCGGCCTGGGAGGCCGAGGCGGGGACGGCCGAACTGCTCCGGGTCGCGCAGGCCGCCGACCGGCTCGGCTACACGTTCCTGACGTGCCCCGACCACGTGGCCGTCCCCCCGGGGCTGCCGCGCGGCGAACGCTTCTACGACCCCCTGGCGACGTTCGCCTTCCTGGCGGGCCGGACGCGCCGGATCCGCTTCCTCCCCTACGTGCTCGTCCTGCCCTTCTACCACCCGCTGGAGATCGCCAAGCGGTACGGGACCCTCGACCACCTCAGCGGCGGGCGGCTGACCCTCGCGTTCGGCGTCGGGAACCTGCGGGAGGAGTTCGACCTGCTCGGCGCCCCCTTCGACGACCGCGGGCCGCGCGCCGACGACGCCCTCCGCGCCCTGCGGGCCGCCCTGTCGGGCCGGACCGTGTCGTACGAGGGCCCCTACTACGCGTTCCGCGACATGGTCGTCGACCCGCACGCCGCGCAGCCGCGCGTCCCGCTGTGGGTCGGCGGCCACAGCGACCGGGCCCTGCGCCGCGCCGTCACCCTCGGGGACGGCTGGTGCCCGGCGCCGCGGTCGTTCGGCGGCCCCGCCCCCGAGGAGATGCGCCGGATGCTCGACCGGCACGAGGCGCCCGAGCGGTTCGACGTCGTCCTGACCCCCGGCGAACGCCTCGACCCCGCCGGCGCCCCGGGCCGGGTCGGCGAGGTCATCGCCGAGGCCGCGGAGGCGGGCGCGACCCACATCAACCTCACGGTCCGGCACGAGTCCCTGGCGCACTACCTCGAGCAGCTGGAGGCGTTCGCCGAGGCGGCGGGCCTCGACATCGAGCCGTAGGGCCCGGCCTTCAGCGGGACGAACCGACCCGCCGCCGCAGCCCGGTGACCAGCGAACCACCGAACGCGAACGTGTAGATCGCGAACATGAGGCCGAGCAGCCCGCAGAAGAGGTCGACGAACACGAGCGCGACGATCAGGCCGCCCGCGCCCGCCGTCCGCCCGTACGCCTTGTCCGGCTCGGTCCGCAGCAGGCTGTCGTAGCCGGGGACGAACCGCGCCCGCTCCGTGCGCCCCGCCTCGCAGCGCCCCCGGCCCACGGCCACGGGGATCTCCGTCACCGCCGGACCGCCGCCCGCGGGCACGAACGTCCCGACGCACCGCCGCCCGCTCCCCCGCCCCCCGGCGGGCCTGTCGCCGGTCACGGTCAGCGTGCCCGGCTCCCCCGCCCGTCCGTACACCGCGCCGATGGACCGTCCGTTGTGGGCGGACACCTCGTAGACGATGCTGAAGAAGAACCACACCAGCAGCCCGGAGACCACCAGCCCGGCGACCTTCACCGCGGTTTCGATGATGCGCTCCTCGGCACGAACCCCACGCCGCACGCGGCCGTCCGCCCCTGGGACGCCGCACGTCCGCGGCGGGTTCCCGCGCATGACCCCCGCGTCGCCGGGCAGGAATCGGGCCTATGAGCGATGCCGACACCATGGAGGCGACACGGCGGCTGCTCCCGCCGCGGCCGGACAGCCCCGCGCTCGCCCGGCGGTTCGTCCGCGACCGCCTCACCGGCGTGGCCGCCCCCGACACGGTGGACTCGGCCGTGCTCGCGGTCGACGAGCTGGTGACCAACGCGGTGCTCCACGCGCGCACCGAGATCGAGGTGTCGCTCCGCACCGGCGCCGCCGTCCACGCGCGCGTCACCGACCGCGCGCCGCACCGCGGGCTCGTCCCGTGGCGCCGCCACCCCTACACCGACACCGGCCGCGGCCTGTACCTGATCGAGCGGCTGACGGACCGGTACGGCGTCGACACCGACGAGCACGGCAAGACGGTGTGGTTCGAGGTCGGCGGCCCCCGCGCGCCCGCGCCGTCCTCCTGGGGGCCTCCCGACCCGCCCGGCGGCGCCCGGCGCACCGTGACGCTCGTCGACGTGCCGTGGGAGCTGTGCATGGCCGCCCGGCAGCACCGCCACGCGGTCCTGCGCGAACTCCTGCTCTCCGCGGCCGCCGGCGACCCCCTCGGCGTCGCCCCGGACGCCCTCCGCACCGCCCACGACGCCAACAACATGCTCAGCGCCTGGCTCGCCGCGGCGGACCGGGACCCCGACGCCGACATCCGCACGCTCGACCTGTCCGTCCCCGCGGACGCCGCGCCGGCGCTCGCCGCCCTCCGCGACGTCCTCGACCGGGCCGACGACGCCACCCGGACCGAGGCCCTGCTCAGCCGCCCGCCGCTCCCCCAGAGCGCCGACCTGAGGCACTGGCTGCTCGACGAACTCATCGGCCGGCTCGACGAGGACCGGCCGCCCACCGCGTGGACCGTCGCGGCCCGCGACCCCACCCCCATGCCGTGGGACGCCGACCAGATCCGGCAGAGCCTGCTCCCGACCGTCGCCACCGACGACCGGCACCGGATCACCGCCGTCAACGAGGCCGCCGCGGACCTCCTCGGCTGGGACGCCGACGAGCTCCTCGGCCGCCGCCTCACCGTCCTCATCCCCGAGCACCTCCGCGACCGGCACGTCGCCGCGTTCACGTCGCTGCTGCTCACCGGGCGCCCCCGCATCCTCGGCCGGGCCGTGCCCCTCCCGGCCCTGCACCGCGACGGCCGCACCGTCCCCGTCCGCCTCCTCATCCAGGGCCAGGAGAAGGACGACGGGCACACCGTCTTCGTCGCCCAGCTCTTCCCCCGGACCGCCGCGCCCCTGCCCGAGGCCCCCGAACCCGGCGAGACCCGCTGGCCGGAAGGCCCCCGCGAGCCCGTACGCCGGGGCCGCCGTCCGAGCATGGACCTGTCCCCCCTCGAACGGCTGTCCCTCCTCACCGACTGCGAACGCGCGCTGAGCAGCGCCCAGGACCTCACCCAGGGCCTCCGCCAGGTCGGCCGCGCGCTCACCCGGCGGCTGGTCGACTGGTGCGCGATCGACCTCCTCGACGAGCAAGGCGAGGTCGAACGCGTCATCGTCGTCCACCACGACCCGGACCTGCCGTCCCCCGCCGTCTACGAGGGCCGCTTCCCCCCGCTCACCCAGGCCGCCCGCGGCCCCCTCGCCCGCGCGCTGCGCGGCGCGGGCCCCCTCCTGCTCACCGGCGCCGCCGTCGAGGGCGACGGCCCCCTCGACATCCGGTACGCCGAACTGTTCGACCAGCTCGGCGCGGACAACGCCGTCATCACCCCGCTGCGGGCCCGCCGCGACGTCCTCGGCGCCATCACCCTCGGCCGCGTCCCGCCCGGCCCGCCCACGCAGGACGACCTGGCGTTCGTCCAGGACCTCGCCCACGGGATCGCCCTCGGCGTGGAGAACGCGCGCCTGTACGACCACGCCCGCCGGATCGCCGACAGCCTGCAGCGCACCCTGCTCCCGCCGCTGCCGTCCCCCGCGCACCTCCAGCTCGCCGCGCGCTACGCGTCGTCCACCATCACCGCGCAGGCCGGCGGCGACTGGTACGACGGCTTCGTCCTCCCGAACGGCGCCCTCGCCATCGCCATCGGCGACGTCGCGGGCCACGACATCAACGCCACCGCCACCATGAGCCGGCTGAGCAGCATGCTGCGCGGCGCCGCCGTCGTCTGCCAGGAGCCGCCCGAGGCGGTCCTGCACCACCTCGACGTCGCGAACCGCCTCCTCGCCGAGGAGGCCACCGCCACCTGCATCTACGGGGTCGTCAAGGGCTCCGGCGCGGACTGCGAGCTCCTCCACTCCTCCGCGGGCCACCCCCCGCCGCTGCTGACCACCGCCGACGGCGCCACCCGCTACCTCGACGACGGCTCCGGCCTCATGCTCGGCACCGGCGTCGACCTGCCCCGCCCCGCGGCCCGCACCCCGCTCCCCCCGCACTCGACCCTCCTGCTGTACACCGACGGCCTCATCGAGCGCCGCGACGAATCCATCGGCGCCTCCCTCGACCGCCTCCGCGAGCACGTCGGCGCCCTCGCCCGCGCCCCCCTCGGCGTCTTCTGCGACGAACTCCTCATCCGCCTCGGCGCCGACGGCACCGACGACATCGCCCTGATCGCCCTCCGCCCCACCGGCTGACTAGCCGCCCGGCGACGAGCGCACCGCATGTCCCCTGTGCGGGAGCGTCACGGCCTTGGCACGGGCCTCGTTCCATCAACGCGAATTGGTGAGCGAACTTTTCGGGGTGGGAGCGAGTCGTACGTGATGCCATCATGTTTCCGGAGCGAAGGAAAACGTATGAATGCCGGTGACCTGACCATTGTCGCAGTGCTGGCCGGGTGCGCCGGCTTCGCCGGGGTCGTCACTTACCTGCTCGTCGGTCGCGACCTTCGAGGTGGGGCCAGGGTGGCGGCCGCGGTGGGCGCCGCCGTGCTCGTGGGATTGGCGTCCATATTCGTGCTCTACCTCGCGGTGGCCGCGTTTCTGGCGTGCGGGGCGGCCTACCTGGTGGCGCGCCGCATGCTGCGACCAGGGCTCGCTTTGGCGGCGTCCGGGGTCGTTCTACTCGGCGGACTCTCGTGCGCTGTAGCGCTCATGTCCATCGCACTCAGTGAAATGTAGGCGGCGACTTCTCCCGTCAGATAATTGCTCAGGTACAGGCGGCAGAAGTACTCGGTCCGCTCGTCGCTCGGGCGCCGGTCACCCGACTCCCAGCGGCAGAGGACGGACGCGTCGATGTGCGGCGACCGGAGGCCGTCCGCCCCGTACAGGGCGTCGAGCCGGATCTCACCGGCCGCACGCTCCTTCTCCCGCCGCCCGCCCCGGGGCGACCGATGGACGGGACGGGACAGGTTCACGGATCGTCATGCGGCTGTGGACCCAGGATCAATAACCATTGACCGCCGTGTGGCACCCTGACAGCGAAAGTCACCGCAAATAGCCGGAGCGGGCGCCAGCAGACGGGAGCATGGGCATGAAAAAGATTTCCACCATATTGGTGGCGGCGGGAACGGCGGCCGCGGCAATGACCATTACCGCGTCCCCAGCGCACGCCAGCCAGGATGCGGTGGTACACGTGCGCCTCTGCGATATGACCTGGTGCGGCAGCGCAGGGTACGCGCACTTCAATTCCGACCCCACCCCACTCATCCCCGGCGACGCATTGAGGGTCTGCGACACCGAGGCCGACGGCTGGGGGGTCATCGGCTGGCTGGTCACCAACGAAGGCCAGGTCATTCGCAGCGCGACCACCCAGGGCCGCAATTCGCCGTACTGCACGTCCTGGAAGAGCGGGAACCTGCCGGAGGACATGTATCTCAATGTCATAGCCTGCAAGATCAAGGGGAAAACCACGGAGGGCTGCCGAAGCCTCGACGCATGGGCCTGACCGAGGGTCTCCGAACGGGCGTACCTGGACGCCCTTGCTCAGCAAGGGCTCCGGGGACGGCCCCCGCCGCAAGGCGTTCGAGCCAGCGGATTGGCTCGACGAAGTACGCGTGCGACGACGTGCCCTCACCGAACGCGATGAGTACTCGTTCCCGTTGCCCGTCCGTCACCCGATGATCCGGACGCCATCATGATGCCGAATGGGGACGGTCGCATGATGGGCCATGGCGTCCACTACCCTGACCGCAAACGCTTCATTTGCCAGCGTTCGAACTTCCTCGACGGTGGCCCAATAGAATGCCTTGCTCTCCTCGGACGGGGTCAGCACGCCACCGTCGACCGTGCAGCGGAAGACCAGTGCAACAATACTGCGAACTATATTCTTGTACACTCCGGTAAGCCCGACCGGCGTCACCAGCAGGCCCGTTTCCTCCAGCACTTCTCGCTGCACTCCAGCGACAATGCTTTCGCCCTGCTCGAGGATCCCGCCGGGAGCCTCCCAGTGCCCGTTGTCTCTTCGCTGCATGAGTAGCGCACGGCCCCGCTCGTCCACGACGACCCCGGCAACACTGACCGAGTGACGACCGTCCAGCATGTCGTGCCCCCTGGTACGAGTCTAAGGAACCACTGGCCAGCTACTCGCGAACGCTATTGCTCTCCCGCCTGTGGCTACACTCACCGTAGTACATGTACGTACGAGTTGAGGAGTTGCCTCACGTGGCTGGCCTTGAACTTCCGGAAGTGGACCCACTCAGCGACCGGCCGGTATTCAAGCAGATTGCGGACCATCTTCGGGTGGCAATCGAAAGCAACGGGTTCCCGCCCGGAGCAAAACTTCCTTCCGAGAGCAACTTGATCGCACATTATGAAGTAGCTCGCATGACAGTGCGAAACGCTCTTCAGATACTCCAAAGCGAAGGGCTGACTGTCGCGGAGCACGGGAAGGGAGTGTTCGTCCGTTCCCGTCCACCGGTTCTCGTCTGAGGGCGAGCGTTACCCGGCAGGGGCCACCGGACGGCCGTCGGGGCCGGCGTCGGCGTGCGGCCACAGCGCGGACTCGTCCCGCCGCAGACGCGACACCTCCTCCATACGGTCGCCCGGGATGACGACCTGAGTCACCTCAACGGCCTTCTCGTCCTTCGCGCTGTAGCTGATGCGAGCGATCTCCCAGACGGGAAGCTCGGCCGGAATCAGCAGCGACTTGGTCTCGCTTGCCGTCGGCATCCGCACCCGACGCCTCTCCAGCCATTCCAGAGGCCCGTGCCCCGCGGCCTCGATCGCGTCGACCCACGCACCCGGACCCGTCCCGAACGGCTCCGCGACCTCTGGCACCTCTCTGCTGATCCTGGGGTGGATCCACGTCGTCGAAATCTGGAAGGCTGGCTCCCCCTCCGGCCCCGTCACGCGCAGACGCCTCATGACCGTCGTCCCGACCGGCACGTTCAGCATGTGCGCGAACCGCGGGTCCTCGATCGGCGCCTCACCGACCTCCGGCTCGATATGGTGCACCCACAGCTCGTTGCCCATGGCCGCCGGGAAGCTGTAGCCCGCAGCGAACTCCCGCCCGTCCTTCAGGTGCCGGGTGTTCCGCCTGACCAAGTCGGTACGCATGACCGTCTTCCGATGCTTCGGCCGGACGACCGTGCCCCGCCGAGGCACCGACACCAACCGCCCCTCCTGCGCGAGCTTGCCGACCGCACGGGCCACCACGTTCCGGCTCGCGTCGTAGTGCTTCGCCAGCTTCTCCATCTGCGGCAGCGTCTCGCCCGCCTGCCACTCACCTTCGTCGATCCGGCGCAGCAGGTCGTCGGCGATCTCGTTGTACCGAGCTGCCCCCACGTGTCCACCCCATCGCATCTATTTGTTGAAGCTTATTGACAGACCTGCAGGCTATGGAGACGATGAAGCTCGGACGAGATTTGTTGAAGCAAATACCGTCCGAGATCGTCGCTCGCACCCTACAGACGTACCCGGCATGTCGGAAGCGAGACCCGCTATCCCCCTAGCCACAGGGCGTGCGAGCACCACAGGTACGCGATCCGGAATCTCCGATGACGCTCGTCCAACCTACGACGACCGCCGTCGCCTACAGGCATGGATCACCACGACCGGCTCGACCACGGGGTCGGAGAAGTTCCTAAGGTCGAGCCAGACAAGGGCGCACGTAATGGACATCAGACTCGCTGCCGCTGCGAACTTGGACCTGACCTGTGTCGTCACTCGGACGACGCCTGGGCAGGTGCGGACGCTCGTGGAGTTTCGGCTCACGGAGTGGGGGCTGCTCGGCATCGTGGACGACGTGCAGCTTGTTGCCAGCGAGCTCGTCACCAACGCGCTGCGGTGTACGCCGGATCGGAAGGTGCGGGTCCGGCTCACGCGCGAGCGCGACTCGGTCCTGTTAGGTCCTGTTTAGAAAGTCCTGGTTCGGGCGGCATGTCGCGCCTGGAGACGAGTGAGGTCTCCGGTAGATGGATCAACGACCAAGAAGACCATCACCACCGGAGACCTCGTGCCCAGCGTACCGATCGGAGCCCGCAAAGACCTGACCGACCGGCAATGGCGGGTCCTGGAGCCGCTGCTGCCGGACGGGCGCGGACGTGGCCGTCCGCCCAAATGGTCGCGCCGGCAGCTGGTGAACGGCGTCCGGTGGCGGACCCGGGTCGGCGCACCGTGGCGTGACGTGCCCGAACGCTACGGGCACTGGCAGTCGGTCTACCGGCTGTTCCGCTGCTTCCAGCGAGCCGGGGTCTGGGCGTTGATCTGGGCGAAGCTGATGGCATTCGCCGTGACCGAGGACGGTGCATGGTGGTTCCTCGAGTGCGGGCCGGGCTCCCAGTGGGCCTGGCTGGAGGACGAGACAGGGGCTCCCATCGCGGAGGCCGTCGCCGACACCCTTCTCGGAGCGGCCGTATGACCGACGACCTCGATGGTTGGCGCGGCCGCGCGGCCGCCCTCGCCGATGGGCTCGCGCGGCAAGGCGCGATCACCGACTCCGCATGGCGCGAAGCCGTCGCGGCGGTGCCTCGGCACGTCTTCGTGCCCGCGTTCCACGACGATGAGGCCGGAGTCGTGCGCGCCGGTGATCTTCGGTGGCTCGACGCGGTCTACAGCGACGACACGCTGGTGACGCAGCGCAAGGAGCACGACGGGTTCGCATGGTCCACGAGTTCGACCACGCGGCCGAGCCTGATGCTGCGGATGCTGGAGCTTCTGGACGTCTCGGACGGCATGACCGTCCTCGAGATCGGCACCGGGACCGGGTACAACGCCGCTTTGCTGTCCGAGCGGCTCGGAGCGGAGAACGTCACGTCGGTCGACATCGACCCGGAGCTGGTCGAGGCCGCTCGGGGACGGCTTGCCGGTGCGGGGTACGTCCCTCGTCTCGAGGCGCGCGATGGTGCGCTCGGGTGCCCGGGGCGGGCTCCGTACGACCGGGTCATCGCGACCGTCGCCTTCGAGCGCGTCCCGCGTGCCTGGATCGAGCAGGTTCGTCCGGGCGGGGTCGTCCTCGCCGACGTCCGTCCACGGGGCATGACCTGGGCGGGCGCGCTGGCGCTCCTCACCGTGGGCGCGGACGGGACGGCGAGTGGGCCGCTCGTGAGCTGTACGTGGGGCTTCATGTCCGCGCGTCCGGACGTGTCGCGGCCCGGCGCGCCGGAGCCCGTCCACATCGACGCGACGTCCGTGCGGAGCCGGACGAGCGAGGTCGGCGCGGGTGCGCTGCGCACGCCGGGCCTGTCGTTGCTGATCTGGCAGCGGCTACCGGGGATCAACGCCTACTCCGAGGCCGGCGGCGCGCAGATCACGGCGCCGGACGGCTCGTGGGCGAAGGCGTCGGAGCGCGTCCCGGCGCACGTGGAGCACGGCGGGCCCTCGGACGTCTGGACGCGCGTCGAGGAAGCCCACGCCTGGTGGATCGGGCACGGACGGCCGGGGGTCGAGGACTTCGGGCTCGCCGTCGGGCCGGACGGGCAGCGCCTCGTGCACCGCGGGCGCGGGAGAGGGATGGGGGATTTGGGATAGTTCTTTCATGATCAAAGTTGTCGTCGCCGTGGCGGTCGGGGCGGTGTTCGGGGCGGTCACGTCGCTGCTGAACGCGCTGTCGAGTCCCTACACCGGCATCGGGGAGCCGCTCGCCGGGACGGTGGCGGCGCCGGTGCTTCAGGTCGCGAGCCGGCTGCTGGGCGTGGGGTGGTCGTGGGCCGCGCTCGCCCTGGCCGCCGGGTGGTACGCCCGGCGGGCGCCGCTCGGGGCCGCGGCCGGGACGGGCGCGCTCTTCGCGGCCACGGCGGCGTACTACGTGCTCGATCCGGTGCTCCGCCAGGAGCCGTTCGGCTGGCACGCGGGCGCGCTGGTGTTCTGGGGCGTCGCCGCCGCCGTGTTCGGGCCCCCGCTCGGCGCGCTCGGGGCGTGTGTCGGACGGCCGGGGCCGCTCGGGCTCCTCGCGGGGCTCGTCGTCCCCGCCGGGGCGGCTGCGGAGATGCTCTGGTTCCGCGCGCCGCATCCGCTCATCCCGCTGTCGCCCGCCGAGCAGACCGCGCGGTGGATCGTGCTGGTCGGCGCCGGGGCCGTCGCGGGTGTCCTGCTGGTGCGGCGGTTCGCGCGGCTGTGAGCCCGTCCGGCTCCGCCGGACGGGCCGCACGCGGTCAGGGGGCGAGGGTCCGGCGGCGCTCGGCCCACTTGAGGGAGTGGCGGATCGCGTCCTCGATCGTGTACTCGGGCTTCCAGCGGAGCAGGTCCCACGCCTTCTCCGGACGGACGAACGCGCCGACGACGTCGCCGGGGCGCGCGGGCGCGTCCTCGGCGCGGAACGCGTCGCCGACGACCTCGCGGAAGGCGGTGACGAGCTCGCGGACGGTGGTGCCGCCGCCGGTGCCGAGGTTGACGACCTCGTAGCCGGGGTGGTCGGACTTGGGCGGGACGACCGCGTCGAAGCGGGTCGCGGCCTCGTAGAAGGCGCGGGCGATGTCCCAGACGTGGATGTAGTCGCGGACGGCGGTGCCGTCGCGGGTCTCCCAGTCCACGCCCGTGATCTTGAAGGGGACGCCGAGCTCGTAGGACTCGATCATCTTGCCGAGGGCGTGGGTGGGTTTGCTGCTCTGCAGGCCGGAGCGGAGCTGGGGGTCCGCGCCGATGGGGTTGAGGTAGCGGAGGGAGATGACGCGGAGGCCGTGGGCCCTGCAGAGGTCCTGGAGGAGCAGTTCGGCCATCATCTTCGAGCGGGTGTAGGGGTTCTGCGGGTCGAGGGCCGAGGTCTCCGTGACCGAGAGGTCGGGTTCGGGCCGGTACATCCCCGCGGTCGAGGCGAAGATCATCCGGTCGGCGCCGTTGCGGAGCAGGTGCCCCGCGAGGTCGAGGGTCTTGGCGAGGTTGACCCGGTAGTAGCGCTGCGGGTCCCGCATGGAGTCGGGCACGACGATGAGCGCCGCGCAGTGCACGGTGGCGATGACGTCGGGGTGCTCGCGGAAGATCGCGTCGATGAGGTCCCCGTCGCCGATGTCGCCCTGGTAGAAGATCTTCCCCGCGGTGAACTCCGGCCGCCCCGTGACGAGGCTGTCGAGCACGACGGGCGTGATGCCGTGCTCGGCGAAGACCGACGCGATCGTGCTGCCGATGAAGCCGGCTCCCCCGGTGATCAGGACTTTCATGTGGCATCCCCTGAAGCCAGTGCCTGGACACGCACAGAATCCGCAGCGTCACGGGGGCGGTCAACGCCGGTGTCCGAGTTCGGACGGGCGTCAACCGGGGCGGGGCGGCGGGCGTCCGCGCACGGTTCCTCCGGGCGCGCGAGGCGGGGCGAGTACAGCGTTTGCGGGATCCGGACGGGCGCCGGACGCGGCATGGTCGGGAGATGCGACCCATCCGCGTCCTCATCGTGGACGACCACACGCTGTTCGCCGAGGCGCTCGCCGCCCGGCTGGGGCGGGAGCCCGACCTGGTGATCCTGCCGATCGCCGCCGACGCCCGGCGGGCGCTGGCGCTGGCCGCGACCGAGCGCCCGCAGGTGGTGGTGCTGGACATGACGCTCGGCGCGGAGAGCGGCCTGGACGTGCTGGACCGGCTGCGGGAGTCGCATCCGGACGTGCGGGTGGTGGTGCTGACGGCGATGAGCGAGCTCGACGTGCTGGTGCAGGCGGTGCGGCGGGGCGCGGTGGGGTGGCTGTCGAAGACGGAGAGCGCGGAGCTGGTGGCGCGGGTGATCCGGTCGGCGGCGCGGCGCGGCGGGTGGGTGCCGCCGGAGGTGCTGGGCGAGGTGCTGCGCCGGCTCGTGGGCGGGGCGGAGGAGGAGCGGCTGCCGGAGCTGACGCCGCGGGAGCGGGAGGTCCTGCAGTGCATGGTGGACGGCCTGGGCCGCGCGGAGATCGCGGACCGGCTGGGGCTGTCGGCGAACACGGTGCGGACGCACACGCAGAACCTGCTGGCCAAGCTCGGGATGCATTCGGCGCTGGAGGCGATCACGCTCGCGATGCGGGCGGGGATGCGGCCGCGGGACTGATGCAAACGGCGTAGGCCGGGGTCGTCTTTTGGGCGATTTCGCGCGGTTACGACGTTCTTACGCTCGGCCTGACGAGGGCGGAGGGAAGATCGTGGAACTCGACGAGGTCGCCGCGCGGGTGGGGCGCCGCTACTGGGCGCTCCTGCTGGTCCTGACCGTTGTCCCCGTGCTGGTCGTGGGGTTCGTGATGAACGGGCGGGAGCCGCCCGCGGTCGCGCAGACCCGGATCGAGGCGAGCGGCAGCGTGACCGACGCGGCCGTCGGGGACGCGGGCGTCAGCATCGTGGTCAGCCAGGTGACGGCCTACGCGACGAGCCGGAACCTGCTGACGGCGGTGCTGAAGGAGCAGAAGATCGACCGCGACCCGCGGGAGCTGGCGAAGAAGATCGAGGTGACGGGCCTCGGCACGGCCACGATCGTGGAGCTGGCGGTCGAGGACGCCGACCCGGAGGCGGCGCGGAAGCTGGCGGACGCCGTCGGCGACGCGGTGGTCGAGCAGATCAACGAGTCGAACCGGGGTGCGCTGACGGAGCAGATCGACGAGATCAACGACCGGATCCGGGACCTGGAGGAGAAGCTCGCCCCGCTGGCGCGGCGGGCGTCGGGGACGGTGCCCGACGTCGGGGCGATGAACGAGCGGGAGCGCGTCCAGGCGGAGCTGACGGACCTGCGGTCGAGCCGGACGGAGCTGACGTCGCAGCTGACGGCGGCGGGTTCGGCGTCGGTGGTGCAGCCGGCGGTGCTCGCGCCGGAGTCGGACCCGATGGTGATGCTGGCGGCGATCGCGGGGCTGGTCGGGCTGGTGCTGGCGATCCTGGTCGCGGTGGTGTGGGAGATGCTGCGGCCGACGGTGCCGGGGCAGCGCCGGGTGGCGCGGCGGCTGGGCGTCCCGCTGCTGGGCTGGGCGGACCGGGGCCCGGCGGAGCTGGCGGACCTCGGCCGGTGCACGCGGCTCGCGGCGCGCCGGGAGGGCGTCGCGCAGATCACGCTGGTCGGGGCGCCCGGCCCGCTGCCCGCCGAGCTGGTGTCGACGGTCGCGTCCGCGGTGTACGGGGACGAGACGAAGCTCGTCGACGCGCGGACGGAGGAGCCGGAGGAGGAGCGGCCGGACGACGGCGGGGACGGGCCGGCGGCGAACAGCAGCGGGCCCGCGGCGAAGAAGACGAGCACGTCGGTGGTGCGGGCGGGCACCGCGGTGATGGCGAAGAAGGCGGGCGAGGTCGCGCGGCGGACGCCGGTGCCGTCGCGGGAGCCCTGCCACGTGCACGCGTTCGAGGACGTCGACCCGGGGGCGGACGCGTCCGCCGGTGTCGTCGTCGTGGTCGGTCCGGTCACCGCGGTGTCGGGGCTGGAGGCGGTGCGTGACCTGGTGGCGGCGTCGGGGTGGCCGCTGCTGGGGGTCGTCGGTACCCGGAAGATCAAGAGGTAGGGCAGATGAGTTCCGTTCCCTTCACCGTTCCGTCGCTGGCCGGAGAGGTCTCCGACGCCGTCGTCAAGGTCCTCGACTCGGGGTGGATCACCACGGGCCCGCAGACGGCCCAGTTCGAGCAGGAGTTCGCCGACTACCTGGGCGCGCCGCACGTGGTGGCGGTGGCGTCGTGCACGACGGCGCTGGAGCTGAGCCTGCGGGCACTCGGGCTGCCGCCCGGTTCGGCGGTGCTGACGCCCAGCCTGACATTCTGCGGGGCGATCAACGCGATCCTGCACGCGGGCCACCGGCCGGTGCTGGTGGACGTGGACGAGGACACGCTCGTCCCGAGCGCGCGGACGGTCGCGGCGGCGGCGTCGCGGGCGGGCGCGGCGGCGATGGTCGTGCAGAACCAGGGCGGCTACCCCGTGGACGTCGCGGCGCTCGCCGAGGCGGCGGGGCTGGACCGGACGCGGGTCGTCGAGGACGCCGCGCACGGGCCGGGCGCGGCGCGCGGCGGCGCGCCGGTGGGTTCGGCGTCGTTCGCGGCGTGCTTCAGCTTCTACGCGACGAAGAACATGCCGATCGGCGAGGGCGGGGCGGTCGCGTCGGACGACCCGGAGTTCGCCGACCGGGTGCGGGCGATGCGGCTGCACGGCATGTCGAAGGACTCGTGGCGCCGCTACCTGCCGGGCGGGAGCTGGCGCTACGACGTGAAGGCCGTGGGGCTGAAGGCGAACATGACGGACGTCCAGGCGGCGATCGGGCGGGCGCAGCTCGCGGCGCTGCCGGGCTGGCAGCGGCGCCGCGCGGAGATCGTCGCCGCGTACGACGCGGCCCTCGCGGGGCTGCCGGGGCTGACGCTGCCGCAGCGGGACCTCGACGGGATCACGCACGCGTGGCACCTGTACCAGGTGCGGGTGCCCGACCGGGACGCGGTGAGCGCCGAACTGGAGGAGGCCGGCGTCGCGACGTCCGTCCACTTCATCCCGGCGCACCAGATGACCGCCTACCAGGAGATCCTGGGCGCGGAGGAGTGCGCGTCGGTGCCGGTGACGGAGCGGATCGCCGGGGAGCTGCTGTCGCTGCCGCTGTACCCGGGGCTGACGGCCGACCAGGTGGACCGGGTGGTGTCCGCGCTGACCGAGGCGCTGCGGGCCCGGGGCTGACCGTGCGTCGCTACCTGCCGCGCCGCCGTCCGGTCCCCGCCGTCCCGGGACCGGCCAGCCCGATGGCGCTGCTGCTCGGCCGGGACGAGGTGGTGCTGGCGGGCCCGCGCGGGCGGCGGCTGGTGCGGGGCCGGCGGGTGCTGGTGACCGGGGCGTGCGGGCCGGTCGGGGCGGCGCTGTGCCGGCGGGTCGGGCGGTACGGTCCGGCGGCGCTGTGCCTGGTCGACACCGACGGCGGCGGGCTGGAGCGGCTCGGCCGCGAGTTCACCGGGCTGCCGGACGGGGCGGTGACGATCGCGCGCGCCGACGTGCGGGACGCGGCCCGCGTCGACCGGGTGGTCGCGATGGCGGGCCCGGAGCTGCTGTTCCACACGGCCGGGCGGCGGGACCTGGCGGCGGTCGAACGGGACCCGTGCGGGGGCGTCGCGGAGAACGTCCTCGGCACCCGGCACACGGTCGACAGCGCGGTGCGGCACGGGGTGGAGCGGCTGGTGCTGGTGTCGTCGGAGCTGGCCGCGGACCCGACGTCGGTGCTGGGCGCGACGCTGCGGCTGGCGGAGCTGCTGCCGCACGCGGCGACGGGCACCCGGACGTGCTTCGCGGCGGTCCGCGTCGGCAGCGTGCTGGACGGCGGGCCGCCGCTGCGCCGGCTGGCCCGGCGGATCTCGGCGGGCGAGGCGGTGACCGTCCCGCATCCGGCGGCGACGCGGAACTTCATGACGGTGGAGGAGGCGGCGGGGCTGCTGCTGGAGGCGGCGGCGCTGGCGGAGGAGGCGGAGACGTTCGCGCTGGACGTCGGCCGCCCCGTCCCGGTCGTGGACCTGGTGCACCGGTACGCCGAGCAGCTGCGGCTGCCGGAGGTGACGATCCGGTTCAGCGGCCTCGGCCCCGGCGAGAAGCTCGCGGAGAAGGCGTTCGCCGACTCCGAGCGCCGGATCCGCACCGTGCACCCGAAGATCTGGGCGACCCGGCCGGCGCCGCCTCCGGCCGGGCTCCCCGCGCTGCTGGACGCGCTGGAGGCGGCGGCGGGCGCGGGCGACGCGCGCCGCGTGCGGCTGCTGCTGCGGCGGCTGCTGCCGGAGTACCGACCCTCCTCGGCTGTGAGGTGCCCGTGAGCAAGGACCGGAAGCTGCGCGTGGCCACGGTGATCACCCGGTTCAACGGGGGCGCCGGGCAGGTCGCGCTGAACGGGATGCTGGCGCTGCCGGACGGCGCCTACGAGCGCGCGATCGTCACCGGCGGCGTCGGCATCGACAGCGAGGCGTCCGGCGGCGGGCGCGCGGCGGTGCGGTACGGGGACGACGCGGTCGCGCACGCGGCGGCGGGCGACCTGACCCCGCGCGCGCACACGGCGGGGATGGAGATCGTGCAGGTGGGGCCGCTGGTCCCGCAGATCTCGCCGCGCGACGACCTGGCGGCGCTGCGCACGCTGGAGGCGGTGCTGCGCGACGGCCGGTACGACGTCGTCCACACGCACAGCGCGAAGGGCGGCGTCATCGGGCGGGTCGCGGCGGCGCGGGCGGGCGTGCCGCGCATCGTGCACACCTGGCACGGGTTCCCGTTCAACGAGTTCCAGTCGTGGGCGCGGCGCCGCGCGTATATAGGTCTGGAGCGGATCGCGGCGAAGCGGACGGACGCGTTCCTCGCGATCGGGTCCGAGACGGTGACGACGGCGCTGCGGCTGGGGCTCACGACGCCGGAGCGGGTGCGGCTGTCGTGGCCGGCGGTGGACGTCGCGGCGTACGCGGCGGCGCCGGGGTCGCGGGCGCAGGCGCGGCGGCGCCTCGACCTGCCGCTCGGGGTGAAGGTCGTCGGGTCGGTGGGGCGGCTGACGTTCCAGAAGGGCCCGGAGGTCTTCGCGAAGGCGATCGCGCGGCTGCCGGGCGACGTGTTCGGGCTGTGGGTCGGCGGCGGGCCGATGGCGGGCGAGCTGGCGCGGCTGACCGACCGGCTCGGGATCGGCGAGCGGATGCGCTGGCTCGGGCACCGCGACGACGTCGCCGCGGTGCTGCCCGCGTTCGACGTGATGGCGATGGCGTCCCGCTGGGAGGGGCTGCCGTGCGTGCTGGTCGAGGCGATCGGCGCGGGGATCCCGCTGGTCGCGACGGCCGTCCCGTCCAACCAGGACCTGGTGCTCGCCGGGGAGACCGGGATGCTCGTCCGGCCGGAGGACCCGGCGGGGCTGGCGGCGGCGGCCGCGGTGCTGCTGGACGATCCGGTCGCCGCCGCCCGGATGGCGGCGCGGGCCCGCGACCGGGTCGGCGACTGGTTCTCCCCCGCGCATCTCGGGACAGTGCTGGACGAGACGTACCGAGGGGGCTCGCGGCGCCCATGACGACGATCACCGACAGGCCGCCGGTCGAGGCGGCGCCGGACGGGCCGGACGGGCGCGGCGCGGGCCCCGGCGGCGGCGCGGGCCCGGCGCCGCTGCGGAACCGGTGGCGGCCGGAGGCGGTGCTGCTGTCCCTCGGGATCGCGTCGCTGCCGATGCTGATGCCGGCGGGGCTGCCGCCGGGCCCCGGCAACACCGGGCTGCCCGACCTGATGCTCGTCGTCCTGACGGTCGCGACGCTGCTGTGGGCGGGCACCCGGAAGGTGCCGGTGCGGTGGCCGTTCCTGCTGCCGACCCTGCTGACGATCATCGCGGGCGGCGTCGCGGCGTACGTGAACCAGGCCGGGCTGCTGACCCTCGCCAAGGACCTGTTCGTCCTGTTCTGGGGCGTGTGCGTGGCGAACCTCAGCCGCGACCCGGGCCTGCTGCGGGTCGCCGTCCGCGCGTTCGTCGGCTTCGGGACGTGCTACGCGCTCGTGATGATCGGCGGGTTCGTCCTCGGCGTCGACGCGCTGTCGGGCAAGCAGCCGGACGGCATGCGCGCCATGTTCACGTTCGGCGACGCGAACTACGCGTCGAACTGGTTCATCTGCGTCTTCTTCATCGTCCGGGCCACGCGGACGCCGCGCCCGGCGCGGCGCCGGTACGCGGTGCTGGGCGTCCTGCTGGCCGCCGAGCTGCTCACCGGCTCCAACGGCGGCCTGCTGTCGCTGCTCGTCGCGCTCGTCCTCGGGCACCTGTTCCGGCTGTTCCGCGAGGGCCGCGCGTACCGGGCGGTCGCCACCGGCGCCCTCGCCGCGCTCGTCGGCGGCACCGGCGCCGCGGTCGTCGCGACCGTCGACATCCAGCCCTACCTGCACCGGATCAGCGCCGTCCACCCGGTGCTGCGCGACTCGATCGGCCGGACGACCGACTCCAGCACCGCGACGCGCAGCACCGTGTTCGCCACCACCGCCGACATGATCGCCGAGCAGCCGCACCCGTGGGGCATCGGGCCCGGCGAGACCGAGAACGCGATGCGGGACCGGCAGGAGACGTACGTCCGCGAGGCGCACAACGACTACATCGCCTCGACGCTCGAACGCGGCTTCCTCGGCGGCGTCGCCCTGGTCGCCCTCGTGTTCGCGCTGCTGCTGGCGTGCGCGCGGATCGCGCGGCGCGGCGCGCTGACCGGGGAGTACGCCCGGATCGTCCCGCACCCGGAGCTGTTCGGCGCGCTCGTCGCCGTCTTCCTGATCTCCGGGATGTTCTACGAGACCCTGCACTACCGGCACGGCTGGGCGGTGTTCGGGCTGATCGCGGCCCTGCACCTGTTCGGGCGCCGGGAGTCGGCGGACCGTCCGCTCGCCGCGACCGGGGGCGGCCGATGACCGACACCCGCACGCCCGGACCGGCCGTCCCGCCCGACCCCGCCCCGCGGGACGCGGCCGGGGCGGACGCCGGACGGCTGCGGCGGCGGCTCGTCGCGCTCGTCGCGGGCAACATGGCGGGCCGGGTCGGGGCGCTCGCGTCGCTCGGCGTCGCGACCGTGATGGTCGCGCGGATCGGCGGCCCCGCGCTGGTCGGCGCGTTCACGCTCGTCCGGATCCTGCCGGGGCTGCTGTGCCAGCTGTCCTCGGCGGGCCTGCCGGGCGCCGCACCGTACTTCTTGGCGCGCGACGCCGAGGACCAGCGCCGCGTCCGCCCGACGCTCGCCGCGCTGACGGTGCTCGGCGCGGTCGTCGCGGGCGCCGGCTGGCTGCTGCTCAGCCCGGCGATCCACCTGGTGTTCTTCCAGTCGTTCGGGTTCTGGATCACGCTCGCCGCCGCCGCGCCCGCGTTCACGCAGACGTTCGTGTCGGTCGGGAAGGGCCTGCTGCAGGGCACCGGCGACCAGGCCGGTGCGAGCCTCGCCATCGCCGTCGAGGAGTTCGTGTTCCTGCCGATCTACGGGGTCATCCTGATCGGCTGGTACGGGCCCGGCGCGCTGATCACCGGGCTGGTGCTCGCCGACGTCGCCGCCGCCGCGTGGATCGTCCGGCGGCTCGCCCGCGGCGGGTTCTTCGCGGGCTGGGGCCGCCCGGACGCGCGGCTCGGCCGCCGCATCGCCGGGTACGGGCTGCGCGGGTACGTCGGGCAGCTCATCGACCTGCTGCAACTCCGGTTCGACATGGCGCTGCTCGGCGCGATCGCCGGGCCGAGCGTCCTCGGCGTCTACACGGTCGCGAGCAAGTTCGCCGAGCTGGTGCAGCTCCCGGGACTCGCCGTGAACTACGTCCTCTATCCCGACTTCGCCAAGGACGACAGGGCGACCGCCGCACGGCGCACCGCCCGGCTCGTCCTGCCCGCGCTCGGCGTGTCCGCGCTGGCCGCGCTGCCGCTCGCGCTGGTCGCGGGGACGGCGCTGCCGTGGGTGTTCGGCGACGTGTTCGACGACGCGGTGGTCCCCACCTACATCCGCCTCGCGGGCGTCGTCACGTTCGGCGTGACCGGCCTGGTCATGGCCTACCTGTACGGGGTCGGACGGCCCGGCGCCGCGTCCACCGGGCAGGCCATCGGCCTCGCCGTCGTGGTGGTGCTCGGGGTGCTGCTGATCCCGTCGCACGGAGCCACGGGCGCCGCGATCGCCACGTCCGTGTCCTTCGTCGCGACCACCGCCGCGCTGCTGCTCTGGTTCCGGCGCGTCAGGGACCGGGACGTCCGGGACCGGCGGGCCGCCGGAGAGAAGGGGTGACTCCATGTCCGAGGACCGCACCGACCTGCCGAGCAGTCCCGTCGACCCGTCCGACGGCGTCCCGCCGTCCCGGTCCCGCCGGGTGCTGGACGTCGCGGGGGCGCTCGCCGGGCTGCTGCTCCTCAGCGTTCCGCTGCTGCTGATCTACCTGCTCGTCCGGCTGTCGAGCCGGGGGCCGGGGGTGTTCCGGCAGACCCGCGTGGGCCAGGGCGGGCGGCCGTTCACGATGTACAAGTTCCGGACGATGCGGCAGGGCGTCGGCGGGCTCACCGTGACCGCGACCTGCGACCCGCGGCTGACCCGGGTCGGGAAGCTGCTGCGGCAGTGGTCGCTGGACGAGCTGCCGCAGCTCGTGAACGTCCTGCGCGGGCAGATGACGCTGGTCGGGCCGCGCCCGGAGACCTACGACCTCGCCGTGCACTACGACCCGCACTGCCGGTGGATCTTCGACCACCGGCCGGGCCTGACGGGCCTGTCGGAGGTGCGGTTCCGCGACTTCGACGTGCTCCCGCCCGGCGAGGAGGTCGACCTCGGCGGCTACATCCGGAAGATCGTGCCCGCGCGGGTCGCGATCGACGCCGTCTACCTGCGGGACCCGTCGATGCGGGCGACGTTCCGGGCGCTGTGGGACACCGTCCGGCACATCCTCGGCTTCACGCTGCCGCCGCTGCGGGTCGGCGCGGACGGCGCCGTCGGGGAGGCCCCGGAGGGCGGGCGCCCGCGCGCCGTCCCGCCGCCGGACGACCGGGCGCCGGACGACCGGGCGCCGGACGACCGGGCGCCGGAGCCGCTCGCGGAGCCCGGGCCGCTCGCGACGCCGTTCGCCGACCCGGCGCGGCCGGCCGGGGCCGCGGAGAAGCCGGGCCCGGCCGCCTGAACCGCCGCTCGACGCTCTCGGGGGAGAGGGAATGGACCTGCGGTACAAGATCGGGGCGGCCGTGGCCGCGGTCGCGCTCGGGACGGCCGGCCTGCTGCTGGCGGTGCGGGCGGCGGACCGCTACGACCCGTACACGGGGCCGCCCGCGGCGCCCGGCACGTCCCCCGCCGACCCCGACCCGACCCGCCGCATCGCGCTCAACACCGAACCGGCCGACTACCCGCGGCTGCGGGAGCTCGGCTACGACCTGGTGGACATCCGGCCGGACCCGTCGCTCGTCGCCGGGATCCCGCACGGCATGCAGGCGCTGATGTGGGTCGGCAACTTCCACTGCGACGACTTCACCCTCGACTTCGACGCGTTCACGCGGGCCGTCCGGACGTACGGGCGGGACCCGCGCGTCTACGGCTGGTACCTGTCGGACGAGCCGAACACCGGCGCGTGCCCGCGGGTCGCCGCGGAGATCGAGCGGCGCGCCGACTTCCTGGAGGAGCACGCGCCCGGGCAGGTCTCGTTCATCTCGCTCACCGACTGGCCGATGGGGCCGGTGACGCCGGGGAAGGTGAACGTCGACATCGTCGGCCTCGACCCGTACCCGTGCCGGGGGGCCGTCGAGCCGAAGCGGACGTGCGACATCGGGGCGATCGACCGGATGGTCCGGATGGCGGACCGCGCGGGCATCCCGCGCGACCGCGTCGCGCCCGTCCTGCAGGCGTTCGGGCAGGAGTGCTCGTCCGGCGACAAGCAGTACTGGCTGCCCACCGAGGACCAGTTCCGCGCCCTGCTGCGCCGCTGGGACCGGCTCGTCCCCGCGCCCGCGCTGGAGATCACCTACACGTGGGGCCCGCAGGAGGAGTGGGCGTGCCCCACCCTCGTGGACGCGTCCGGCGGCGGGCATCCCGACCTGCAGAGCATCGTCCGGGCCCGCAACACCGGGCGCCCGTAGCCCGAACGTCCGCTAGGGGGCGGCGTCCGGGGCGCCGTTGGTGTCGGTCACCGCGCCCTCCGGCGCGTTGCTCGGCAGCGGGACCTCGACCGAGCCGATGGTCACGGCCGCCCACTCCATGAGGCCGACGACGAACACGAGACCGACGATGAGCAGGCCGAGCCTGGTGCGGTTAAGGCCGCGCACCCTATCAACCCCCAAACGATCACCGAAAGCACCACAATAGTGGCAAAGCCGAGCCCGGACGCTCACGCGGGCGAGCATCCGGGCCCGGCCCTCGACGCGGGCCCCGGGACGGAAGGGGGTCCGGGGCGCGCGTGCCCGGGACGTCAGCCGATGCGGCGGCTGGTCAGGTTCGCGGCGCGGGCGTTGACGCACACGCCGGTCGCCAGGTCGAACGCGAAGTTGTGCGCGAGGCAGTGGACCCGCCCGTCCCGGACGATCGCGCCGACCGCCAGGTCCTCGCCCGCGTGCGGGCAGTACCGGGGGATGTCGTAGCGGCCGCCGTCCCACTCCACGGTGATCCGCTCGCTCCAGTCGCGCCCCGTCTCGTACGCCTCGACGGCCTGGAGGGCGGGCGCGTTCGCGTGCTTGAGCAGCCCCACGAGGTGGTCGTTGTAGACGTCCGGGTCCCGGTAGAGGCTGAGCCGGAACGAGATCAGCAGGTCCTCCCACGCCATCCGGCCGGCCAGGACCGACTCGACCCAGCGGCCCGCCGTCGTGATCCGGTAGTGCGGGCGGACGTCCGCGGCGGCCTCGGCGACCGACACCCCGTCCGGGGACAGGTCCACGTCCCACGTCCCGCCGTTCGGGCCGGTGACCTCGAACCGCACCACCATCGCGATCTGCCGCAGGAAGTAGTCGCTGAGCCCGCCCAGGTACTTGAAGTGGGCGGCGAACCGGTCGAACAGGCCCGGCTCCGGCTCGGGGTTCGCGGCGAACACCCGCGCGATGTGCGGCGCGCGGTCGGCCGCGTACCGCTCCAGGTACTCGGCGCGGGCGCCGTCGGCGAACGAGAACCCGGCCGACACCGGGTCCCGGACGATCCCGCCGGTGTCGAGGTCGAGGGAGTCGCCCGGCTTGAAGCAGTCGAACCGCTGGCCCGGCAGGTGCTCGCGCAGCCACACCGCCGCCGCCTCCGGGTCGCAGAACGCGCCGTCCTTCTGCTCCAGCACCCAGTTCAGCGGCGCGACCTCGGCGTCCAGGAAGCAGGGCGGGCCGGCGAACGGGACGGCCAGCTCCGGCGCGGCCTGCCGGACGAGCCGCTGCACCGACCGCAGCTTCGACACCCGCTTGCTCATCGAGATCTCCGCCATCTCGGCGGCCGGGTACTCGTAGCAGATCGGATGCCAGGACGCCCCGGACGCCTGCAGGGCCATGACGTCCAGCCGGCCCCCCGCCATGTGCTTCGCCCGGCGCGCCTGCGCCGCGGTGAGCCGCGCGTCGTTGCCGTGCAGCACCGACCGTCCGTCCACGACGAACAGGAAAGCGGCGTCATGGCACATCGGTGATAGTTCCGGAATGACCGTCATCCAGGACCCATGGGAGTCGAGTGGAAATGTCTCCCACGGTTCTATCTCTATTACCGTTCGGTCACCCGCGACGGCCGCCATCCGTTCACGGAACGCGGGACCGGGGTAGCGCGGAATGAGGATTCGGGTCCGCGCCGGCAGCCGGCGGATGACCCACGGGTCGAAATGATCTAGATGCTCGTGCGAGACCGCGACCCAGTCGGCGTCCAGGAACCGGTCGGCGTCCAGGTGATCGTTTCTCGGATACTGGTGCCAGGCCCCGAGAAACGCCCCCGTCGGTGCGAGCCAGGGGTCCGCGAGCAGGCGGAACGCCCGGGCGTCCAGCGACACGCCCGCATGTCCGAGAAAAGTGACCGTCGGCATACCGCGACTGTCCCCCCGCCGCCGCCCGCCCGCACCCGGCGTAATGCGCAATACGGCTACGCCGTAGGCATGACGGAAATGTCATACGGGTAACCGACAATCTTGCCCGAGACGCCGATCCAATCAGCCGCGTTTACCGACAGATGTGCATGACCACTACCGGTCAGCCAGGGGACGGTTGCGGCCAAATAACTGGACACCGCGCGTACACCGGGTGACCGTCGATACGGTGCTGGTGATAACGGACGGGGGTCCTTCATGAGCGACGGGCGGTCTCGGGGAATTCCGATGGACGCGCCCGCGGGCGTCGCCACGCTCACCGGCGCGCAGGTGCGGGACTTCGCCGCCCGCTCCGCGCGCCCGTGCGCGGCGTCGTCCGCCGAGGGCGACGCGCTGCGGCGGCGGCGCCTGCGGCACGACATCCGGCACGAACTGGGGACGATCATCATGCTGGCCTCGGCCGTCGCCGTGGCCGACGACATCGGCGACGCCAGCCGGGCCCGCGTCGAGCAGCTGCTCGGCGAGACCCGCTGGCTCGACCACCTCCTGCGCCGGCTCGACGGGGACGACGACGACCGCCTCCCCGGCCCCGAGCGCATCCGCGTCGACGAGCTCACCGCCGAGGTCGTCACCGGCATCAAGCTCGCCACCTCCCACGAGGTCTGCTACCACGGCGGCGAGGCGTGGGCCCACATGGACCCCGTCGCCCTGTGGCGCGCCGTCCGCAACGTCCTCGACAACGCGTGCCGCGTCGCCCGGAGCCGCGTCGACGTGCACGTCTCGGCCGACCAGCACTGGGTGACCGTCCAGATCGACGACGACGGCCCCGGCTTCGGCGCCGGCGGCTCCCGCGGCACCGCGTCCCGCGGCCTCGCGTCCCTCGGCCTCGGCATCGTCCACGACCTCATCTCCGGATACGGCGGCAGCCTCGAGATCCGCACCTGCGAGATGGGCGGCGCCCGCGTCCGCATGCTGCTGCCCGCCGCCCCCGACCCGGACGACTGGCGGCCCCACCCATGAGAGTGCTGATCTGCGACGACCACGCCGTCTTCGCCGACTCGCTGTCGCTCGTCCTCGCCGACGCCGGGCACACCGTCGTCGGCGTGGCGTACTCCCCCGCCGACGCGCTGCCGCTGCTGCGCGCCGGCGGGGCCGACGTCTGCCTCATCGACCTGCGGTTCCCGTCCGGCACCGCGCTCGACTGGATGCCGCGCCTGCGCACCGCCGCGCCGCACACCCGCTTCGTCGTCCTGACCGGCTTCCTCGAACGCCCGGTCCTGGACGCGGGCATCGCCGCGGGCGTCCGCGGCTTCGCGCACAAGGGGCAGCAGGCCGGCGACGTCCTCGACGTCCTGCGCCGCGTCGCCGCCGGCGAGACCGTCGTCGACCAGGGCCTCGGCCGCCCGAACGCGCGCCGCCGCGGCGACGCCGAACGCGTCGCCCGGTTCCTCACTCCCCGCGAGCGGGAGGTCCTCACCCGCCTCGCCCGCGGCGAGTCCACCCAGGCCCTCGCGAAGGCCATGGGCGTCACCCGCAGCACCGCCCGCAGCCACGTCCAGAGCGTCCTCAGCAAGCTCGGCGTCCACTCGCAGCGCGAAGCCGTCATCGAAGCCGCCCGCCACGGCCTCGTCAGGGTCGAGACCGGCGAGTGGATCGCGGGCTGACCCCGCCCCCGTCGGCACCTCGGCGACGCGATATCCGTTGATCCAGGCACTTGCAGGCCACTGGACGAGGACCGCGCCATGACCGAACGCCCGACCCGACTCATCGACCTGGACGCCGGAAGGGTGGAGTACCGGCTGGAGGAACGCGGGCCCCGCACCGTACTGATGCTGCACGGCGGGCACATGCGCGCCGGGATCGCGCTGGGCGAGGCCGCGTTCGCCGACGCCGGGCACACGGTCCTCGCCGTCTCCCGTCCCGGCTACGGCCGTACGCCGCTGGCCACCGGGACGACGCCCGACCGGTTCGCCGACGTCCTCGCCGACCTGTGCGCGCGGCTCGGCATCGGCTCCCTGGCGGCCGTGGTGGGCCAGTCGGCGGGCGGGCCCTTCGCCCTCGCGCTGGCCGACCGCCACCCCGACCTGGTCGAGCGCCTCGTCCTGGAGAGCGCCGTCGGCCTGCTGCCGTGGCCCGACCGCCGCTCCCGCCTGGCCGCCGGAGCGGTCTTCCACCCCCGGACCGAGGCCGTCACCTGGTCCCTGGTGCACGCGCTCGCCCGGCGCGCCCCCGGCCTCGTCCTCCGCGGGCTGCTTTCCGACCTGACGACCCGCCGCGCCGCCGATGTGCTCGGCGAACTGGACGGCCCCGGCCGGGCCGCTCTGGCGGGGCTGTTCGGCCGGATGCGCTCGGGCTCGGGGTTCGCCAACGACGTGCACGTCATGTCCGCCCCGGACGGCGTCGGCCGCAGGGCCTCCCAGGCGGCCCGGCTCCGCTGCCCGGCCCTGGTGATCGCCTCGCGCGACGACGGGTCGGTGCCCTACGCGCACGCCCGGTCCCTGGCCGGCGCCATCCCGGACGCCCGGCTCGTCCCCTGCACGGCGCCGAGCCATCTCATCTGGTTCGGCGACGCCTACCGCGACGCGGCCGCCGCCGTCATCGAGTTCCTCGCCGTCCCCCGCACCGGCTCCGCCGCGGATCCGGCCCCGCCGGCGGAGCCCATGCCGTCCTGACCCGTCCGGGGGCGGAGGCGGGGTGTCTCCCGGGGCCTCACCCGCAGCCACGGCCTCGCCGGCGTCGGGACCGGCGAGTGGATCACGGGTCAGTCCCCGTGGGCGGGTAGTTCCACGGTCACCGTCAGGCCGCCTTCCGCGCGGGGGGAGGCGGCCACCCGGCCGCCGTGGGCTTCGGCGATGGCGCGCACGATCGACAGGCCGAGCCCGCTGCCGCGGTCGGAGCCGAGGCGGTCGCCGTGCAGGCGGCGGAACGGGTCGAAGATGTTCTGGACCTCGTAGGCGGGCACCGGCAGGCCCGTGTTGGCGACCAGCAGCTCGATGCGGTCGTCGCGCCTGCGGGTGGTCACCCAGAGTTCGCCGCCGGCCCGGTTGTGGCGCAGGCCGTTGTCGACGAGGTTCTGCACCAGGCGTTCGAGCAGATCGCGTTCCCCGCCGTCGGCGGTCCGTGCTGTGGCACCACTCGGCCACGGGACGGTTCGAACTCGCCGGGGCCGGCGGCGTCTACCTCTGGGGACGCACCGCCGCCTTCGCCGACTGCGCCGCGCACCCGCCGCCTCCGCGACTCGCCCCCATGTGCCCCCGCGAACCTCCGGGGCGGCGGGCGGCGTTGTCCACGCAGATCTGGCAGGAGGGCTCGCCGACCGGCTGGCGGCACGGCCGGCCGTTTCCGGAGCGGACCGACGCGACCGCGAGGCGGTTCGCGCTGTGGGCCATCGCGAACCAGCCGGGCGACTACGCGGAGACGGTCCTCTACGACGTGTTCGTCCGCGGCTTCTCATGGTCGAGGTCCGGCTACCCGCACCCCTGGACGGAGTCCTTCTACCATTTCCCGAGCGCGTCGCGGCCCGACGCCGGCTTCCCGCTCATCGGCGGCGGAACCGCGTCCGGCGCCGCCCGGCGCTACAAGCACGGCCCCGCGGGGACGCGGGTCGTCGAACCGTACGCCGCGCCGCTGCGCTGGTACCAGAGCCACGTCCGCATGCCCGGTACGGTTCTCGGGCTCGTCACCGCCGCCGGTGCGGCGGGTCTGCTGCGGCGCCGCGGGACGTCCCTCGAAGCGGGGCTCCTGTGGACGACCGGAGTCGCGCTCCTGGCGGTCCCGCCCGCCATCACGGACTTCGACTACCGCTATCTGCTCCCGGCCGCTCCCCTGCTCTGCACGGCCGCCGCCATGGCCTGGCGGACGGGGAGCGCGACCGGCCTCGCCCGCGCTCGAGCGGGCGCGCGGTACGTCCCGGGGCGTAGGCGGGGTGTCTCCCGGGGGGCGACGTGGCGGCGGGGCCGCTGACCTACTGTTCAGGCATGAGCACTCAGCCGCACGCGCCGGTTCGGGGGCAGTGGCCGCGGCCGAGCGGGTGGCCGGTGTGGGTCGTGCCCCTGTTCCTGGCGTTCTTCCAGGTCGCAGGGTCGATCGGGGCGCAGCACGGGCCGTCGGACGGGACGCGGGACCGCGGCCCGTGGAGCGACCAGGGGCCGCCCTGGGCGGACGGCTCGATGGACATCGGCAGCACGCCGCTCGACCCGCTCGGGTTCGCGCTGCTCGTCGGCGGGCCCGCGCTGCTGCTGTTCCGGCGGCGGTACCCGGTGTTCACGCTGGCGGCGGTCGGCGCGGTCACGGCCCTGTACTTCCTGCGCGCCCACACCTACGGGCCCGCGCCGACGGCGCTGGGCGTGGCGGCGTTCGGCGCGGTCATGGCGGGGCACCGGCGCGCCGCGTGGGCGGGGACGGCGGTCGGGCTGGCCGGGTTCTTCACGCTCACCGCGCTCATCGGCGTCCCGCTCGCGGAGCGCGGCGCGCCCGGCCCGGCGTTCCCGGTGGAGGAGCCGACCGCCGGCGGCATGACGATCTTCGTCGGGTGGGCGCTGGTGGTGCTGATCGGCGGCGAGCTGGTGCGGATGCGCGCGCAGCGGGCGGCCGAGAGCGCGCGGACGCGCGCCGAGGAGGAGCGCCGGCAGGCGAGCGAGGAGCGGCTGCGGATGGCCCGCGAGCTGCACGACGTGCTGGCCCACAACATCTCGATGATCAACGTGCAGGCGGGCGTCGCGCTGCACCTGATCGACGACGATCCGGGCCAGGCGCGGACGGCGCTCGCGGCGATCAAGGAGGCCAGCAAGGAGGCGCTGACCGAGATGCGGTCGGTGATCGGGGCGCTGCGGGCGCAGGGCGAGACGGCGCCGCGCTCGCCGACGGCCGGGCTCGACCGGCTGGACGAGCTGCTGGCGCGGGCCGAGTCGGCGGGGCTCACCGTCGACGCGGAGGTCACCGGCGACCGGGGCGCGCTGCACGCCGGGACGAGCCTGGCCGCGTTCCGGATCGTCCAGGAGGCCCTGACGAACGTGACGCGGCACGCGGGGCCCGGCCCGGTGACGGCGCGGGTCCGCATCGCCTACCGTGAGCAGGAGATCGAGGTGCGGGTCGAGGACGACGGGCGCGGGGTGTCGCTGCTGGACGACCGTCCGGCGGGCAGCGGCATCCGCGGGATGCGGGAGCGGGCCGCGGCGCTGGGCGGTACGTTCGAGGCGGGTCCGCGGCCGGGCGGCGGGTTCGCGGTCCGCGCCGCGCTGCCCCGCGACGCGCCGGACGAGAGGGACGCCCCGTGATCAAGGTGCTGCTGGCCGACGACCAGATCCTCGTCCGCGCCGGATTCCGGGCGCTGCTGGACGCGCAGACCGACATCGAGGTCGTCGGCGAGGCGAGCGACGGCGAGGAGGCCGTCGCGCAGGCGAAGCGGCTGCGCCCCGACGTGATCCTCATGGACATCCGGATGCCCGGCCTCGACGGGCTCGCCGCCACGCGGCGGATCGCCGAGGACGAGCGGCTGGACGGCGTCCGCATCGTCATCCTGACCACGTTCGAGCTCGACGAGTACGTGTTCGAGGCGCTGCGCGGCGGCGCGAGCGGGTTCCTGGTGAAGGACACCGAGCCGGTGGAGCTGATCCACGCCGTGCGGGCGGTCGCGGCGGGCGACGCGCTGCTGTCGCCGAGCGTCACCCGGCGGCTGATCGCCGAGTTCGCGGCGCGCGCCAAGGAGCCGGCGCCGTCGCCGCGCCTGAACGCGCTCACCGACCGGGAGCGCGAGGTCATGGCCCTCGTCGGTGAGGGGCTGACGAACGAGGAGATCGCCGCGCGGCTCGTCGTCAGTCCCGCGACGGCGAAGACGCACGTCAGCCGCACGATGGTGAAGCTCGGCGCGCGCGACCGGGCGCAGCTCGTCGTGTTCGCCTACGAGTCCGGGATCGTCAAGCCGGGCTGGCTGCCGTAAATTCTCACTTCCTGGGGATTGGCTGTCGCCCCACCGCGCCGACGTGGCAGGGTGGAGCGGGCAGGGATGGGAAGCGGAGGAGCCGCGCGGCGACGCCGTCAGCGAGCAAGGGAGTCCGGTGCCGAACGACACGAGGATCCTCGCCGTCGACGACCGCGAGGAGAACCTGACCGCGCTCGCGGCCGTGCTGGACGCGCTGCCCGTGGAGGTCGTGACGGTCACGTCCGGCCAGGCGGCGCTCAAGGAGCTCCTCGACGGCGAGTTCGCGCTGATCCTGCTCGACGTCGTGATGCCGGAGATGGACGGGTTCGAGACGGCCGCGCACATCAAGGGCCGGGCCCGCACCCGGGACGTCCCGATCATCTTCCTCACCGCGGCGGGCGACACCGGCGAGGTGGCGTTCCGCGGCTACTCGGCGGGCGCCGTCGACTTCCTGACCAAGCCGTTCGACCCGTGGCTGCTGCGCGCCAAGGTGTCGGTGTTCATCGAGCTGCACCGCCGCAACCTGGAGCTGCGGCGGCAGGCGGCGCTGCTGCAGCGGACCCTCGGGGAGGACGGCGAGGAGGCGTCGGCGCGCTGCGACCGGCTGGTCAAGGCCCTCGACGAGCGCCTCAGGCGGGTCGAGGACGACGTCGCGCACCTGCGGCCCGACGAGTCCGCGGCCGACGTGCCGGGCGCCCTCCACGACCTCGCCGACCACGTCGGCGAGCTCCGCCTCGCCCTCGACGCCTTCACCGCCGGCGGCTGACCCGCGCCGCCGCGACCGCGGCGCGCCTTCACGCCCTCGCGCCCTCGCGCCCTCGCGCCCTCGCGCCCTCGCGCCCTCGCGCCCTCGCGCCCTCGCGCCCTCGCGCCCTCGCGCCCTC
>NZ_AULB01000012.1 GCF_000425065.1 Actinomadura rifamycini DSM 43936 | reverse complement strand
GGCGGCCGCGCCGACCTGGCGGCGGTCCGCCCGTCCCGGCGGCGGCTCGTCCTGGACGGCCTGCTCGTCGCGCTCGCCGCCATCGGCGTCGTGCTGCTGCGGCGGCGCGGCGCGGACGCGGGCGCGGCGGCGGGCGCCGACCCGCTGGTCGCCGCCGTGCCCGTGCTGCTCGGCGCCGCGCTCGGCGCGCTCGTCCTGCGCGGCTACCCGTACCTGCTGCGCGCCGCCGGGCCGCTGCTGCGCCGCCGGTCCGGCGCGGTCGCGTTCCTCGGCGTCGCCCGCGCCGCCCGGCAGGGCGCGATCGGCGCGCTGCCGCTCGCCGTGCTGCTGCTCGCCGCCGCGACGGCCGGGTTCACCGCGACCGTCGACGCCGGGCTGCAGCGCGCCCAGGACCGCGCCGCCTGGTCCCGGGTCGGCGCGGACGCGCGGGTGTCCGCCGACCGGTTCCGCTCCGACGCCGCGGAAAGGCTCCGCCGCGTCGACGGCGTCACCGGCGTCGTGCCCGCCCGGATCGTCCCGGACGTCACCACCCCCGACGACCCCGCCCCCATCACGCTGATCGCCGTCGACCTCGACGCCTACCGCGACCTCGCGCCCGCCGTGCCCGGCGTGCCCGCGGCGCCCGGGACGTCCCGGGCGCTGCTGTCCCCGGCCGCCGCGGACATCGCCGGCCCCGGACCCGTGACGCTCGGCCGGTACGGCCTCGACCCCGTCCGCGTCACCGCCGCCGGGCGCATCGAGCGCTTCCCCGGGCAGACGGCCGGGAGCGCGTTCGCGATCGTCCCGTTCGACGCCGTCACCGCCGGCGGGGCCGCCGCCGACTACTTCGTCGCCGGGACCGGCCTCGACGCCGCCGCCCTCCGCGCCGCCGCGGACGGCACCGGCGTCGAACTGCGCCGCGACGTCCTGCACGTCATGACGGACGCGCCGCTGGTCACCGTCGTCCACCGCACCTTCGCGGGCGGCGCGCTCATCGCCGCCGCGTTCGGGCTGCTCACCGTGCTGCTCGTCCTCGTCGTCGGCGCCCGCGCCCGGGCCGAGACCGTCGCCCGGCTGCGCGTCCTCGGGCTGAGCCGGCGGCAGGGCCGCGCCCTCGCGCTCGTCGAGATCGCCCCGGTGCTGCTGTGCGCGGTCGGCGCCGGGTGGGCGCTCGGGCTGCTGCTGCCCGGCATCACCGGGCCCGTCGTCGACCTGCGCCCCTACACGAGCGGGATCGCCGCCACCGCCGGCCTCCCGAGCGCCGCCGCCGTGCTCGGGCTGCTCGCCGCCCTGCTGGCCGCCGCCGCGGCGGCCGTCCTCGTCGACCGCGCCTTCGACGCGCGGACCGGCGCCGTCCCGAGAACGGGGGACCGACCGACATGACCGACGCACCCGATCTGGCCGAACTCGAACGCCGGGCCGTCGACCGGGGCCCGGAGTTCGGCGCCGGCGCCCACATCGTCTGCGACGGCCTCGTCCGCATCTACAAGACCGACGGCATCGAGGTCGTCGCGCTGCAGGGCCTCGACCTGCTCGTCGACCCGGGCGAGCTGATCGCGATCGTCGGGGCGTCCGGGTCCGGGAAGTCGACGCTGCTGAACATCCTGTCCGGGCTGGACGTCCCGACCGCCGGGGTCGCCCGCGTCGCCGGGGCCGACCTGCTCACCATGACGTCCAAAGAGCGGCTCCGCTTCCGCCGCGGGCAGGTCGGGTTCGTGTGGCAGCAGACCGGCCGCAACCTCCTCCCGTACCTGACCGCCGCGCAGAACGTCGAGCTGCCGATGCGGTTCGCCGGGCGGCGCCGCCGCGACCGGACGACCCGCGCCGCGGAGCTGCTCGGCATGCTCGGCGTCGGCGACTGCGCCGAGCGGCGGCCCGCCGAGCTGTCCGGCGGCCAGCGGCAGCGGGTCGCGATCGCCGTCGCCGTCGCGAACGAGCCGCACGTCGTGCTCGCCGACGAGCCCACCGGGGAGCTCGACACCGGCACCGCGGGCGAGGTGTTCGACGCGCTCCGCCGCGTCAACGCCGAGTTCGGCACCACGACCGTCGTCGTCACCCACGACGCCCAGGTGTCCGAGCGCGTCGACCGCACGGTCGGGATCCGGGACGGGCGGACGAGCAGCGAGGTCCGGCGCCGCACCGGCGCCGACGGCGTCCGGACCGACGAGGAGTACGCGCTGCTCGACCGGGCCGGGCGCGTGCAGCTCCCGAAGGGCTTCACGGCGGCGCTGGGCATGCGCGACCGCGTCCGGCTCGCGCTGGAGACCGACCACGTCGGCGTCTGGCCGGACGGCGCCGAGACCGCGAACGGGGGAGCCGATGAGTGAACCGGCCAGCGAACCGACGGCCGACCCGGCGGCCGAACCGGCGGGCGGGCCGATGGTCGAGGCCCGCGGCCTCGTCCGGACCTACCGCACCGGGCGCGTCGAGGTCCCGGCGCTGCGCGGCGCGTCCCTCACCGTCGCGCCCGCCGAGTTCGTCGCGGTCACCGGGCGGTCCGGGTCCGGCAAGACCACGCTGCTCAACCTGATCGGCGGCCTCGACGCGCCCGACGGCGGCACCGTCCGCGTCGCCGGCCGCGACGTCGGCGCGCTCCCCGAGGACGCCCTGCTGACCCTCCGCCGCGACGTCATCGGGTTCGTGTTCCAGTCGCACGGCCTGCTGCCCGTGCTGTCGGCCGCCGAGAACATCGAGGTGCCGCTCCGGCTCACCCGCACCCCGCCCGCCGAACGGGACGAGCGCGTCCGCGTCCTGCTCGGGCTGGTGGGGCTGGCCGACCACGCGGAGCAGCGCCCGCACGAGCTGTCCGGCGGGCAGCGGCAGCGCGTCGCGGTCGCCCGCGCCCTCGCGAACCGGCCGCGGCTGCTGCTGGCCGACGAGCCCACCGGGCAGCTCGACTCCGAGACCGCCGCCGCCCTCATGCCGCTGCTGCGCGCGATCGTCGCGAGCGAGGGCGTGACCGTCATCGTCGCGACCCACGACCCGGCGCTGCTGGGCGAGGCCGACCGCGTGCTGCGGCTGGCGGACGGCGCGATCACCGAGGTCTCCGCCGGTCAGTCGAGGACGGCGAACGCCTCGACCTCGACCAGCACGTCGGGCTCGAACAGGTAGTCCACCCCGATGACCGACACGGGCGGCCACGGCCGCGGCAGCCCCACCTCCGCGGCGACGCGCTCGATGCCCGCCATGAAGGCGTCCATCATCTCCGGGCGGTAGCCCGCGACGAAGAACCGGAGGCGGACGACGTCGGTGAAACCGGCCCCGGCGCCGGCGAGGCCGCGCGCGGTGTTGCGCATGGCCTGGACGACCTGCCCGGCGAGGTCGCCGGTCGCGACGGGCCGCCCCTCCGCGTCGCGCGCGATCTGCCCGGCCACGTGCACCTGGCGGGTGCCCGTGGAGACCGAGACGTGGTGGTAGGGGACGGGCTGGAACATGCCCTCGGGGGTGAGCAGCCGCACGCTCATGGGAGATCCCTTCCGGTTGCCGATTAGCGGTATCCAAGGTGTACTTGGTGTCCGAAGGGAACTTCAACGAGACCAGGTGTCATGAAGGAAACCGCCCGGCCCGGGGCAGACCGCCCCCAGATCACCGCGCAGCACCGCGAACTGCTCGACCAGGTGCTCGACAAGTGGTCGCTGCAGGTGCTCGACGAACTGTGCGAGCGGTCCCTGCGCTTCAACGAGCTGCGCCGCGCCATCCCGGTCGTCACGCAGAAGTCGCTCACCGCGTCGCTGCGGCGCCTCGAACGCAACGGGATGGTCGAACGGGTCGTCGTCGGCACCCGGCCGCTCGCCGTCGAGTACCGCATCTCTCCGCTGGGGAAGACGCTCCAGGACCTGATCGACGCGCTCCTCGGCTGGAGCACCGCCACCATGCCCGCCGTGGAGGCCGCACGCGAGCGGTTCGACACCGAGACGGGAGGGTGACGCGGGGAGCGGTGGGCCGCTCAGCCGGCCTTCCCGCGCACGTAGACCCACGCGTCGCCGTCGCGGACGAACCGGCTGACCTCGTGCATCTCCCCGGCCTCCCCGCCGGACGCGTACCGGGCGCGGAACTCGACGACGCCCCGCGCGTCCGCCGGCCCGCCCGCCTCGGTCCGGACGATCTCCAGGCCCGTCCAGCGCGTCCCCGGATCGAAGTCGATCCGCCCGGGGCGCGTCGCCGGATGCCACGTCCGCAGCAGGTAGTCCGCGTCGTGCTCGGCGAACGCGCTGTACCGCGACCGCATCAGCTCCTCGGCCGTCGCCGCGGCCGCCTCGCCCCGGTGGAACCGCCCGCAGCACCGCCGGTACCCGATCCCGCTTCCGCACGCGCACGCCTTCGCCACGCACCCATTCAACCGCGCCGGGTGTAACGCCGGCACCCCTCCCCGCACGTATGGGGCGAACCGACTCGAGGAGAGCCGCATGCGTCACGAGCACCACCGGGCCGCCGATGGATGACCCGAGGACGGCCGGGCGGAAAGCCCGGTTCGAGGCCGTCTACACCGCGCTGTACGAGCCGATCCTCGGCTACGTCCTGCGGCGCTGCACTTCCCCGGACGACGCCGCCGACGTCGTCGCGGAGATCTTCACCGTCGCGTGGCGGCGGCTGGACGACGTCCCGGAGGGCGACGCCGCGCGGCTGTGGCTGTACGGCGTCGCGCGCCGCGTGCTCGCCCGGCACTGGGAGAAGGAGGCGCGGCGCCGGAAGCGCACCGCGCCCCTGCACCCGGAACTCCGCGACGAGCTCGCCGCCGCGGCGGACGAGTTCGTCGACACGTCCGCCGTCGCGCAGGCGTTCGCGGGCCTGTCCGAGAGCGACCGCGAACTGCTCCGCCTGGTCGCCTGGGAGGGCCTCGGCCACGCCGAGGTCGCCGCCGTCCTCGGCTGCTCCGCCGGGACCGCCCGCGTCCGGCTGCACCGGGCCCGCAAGCGGCTGTCCCGCCGCCTGCACTCCGCCGGGTTCGACACCGCGCCCCTCACCGCCAACGGAGGCCGCTGACATGACGTCCCGTCCCACCGACCGTCCCGCACACGACCCCGCCGACGAGCTGGTGCGCACCCTGGCCCGGGTGCGCGACGGCGACCTCGCCGGGTACGCGGACCGGCCCGCCGCGCGGGCCCTGCTCGCCGACATCACCGCTGCGTCGCCCGCCGACGCGCCCGCGCGGGCCCGCCGGTCCGCGCGCCGGTTCCCGCGCCTCGCCGTCCGCCTCGCGGCGGCCGGCGCCCTGGCCGCCGCCGCGACCGCCGGAGTGGTGGTCGTCTCCACCGACGACGGGCGGCCCCCCGCCCCCGTCCCGGCCGTCGGCTCGGTCGCGCACGCCTCCGAGATCCTCGACGGCGCCGTCGCGGCCGCCGCCGCCCGCCCGTACACCGCGCCCGGCCCCGAGCAGTGGCTCTACACCAAGGTCCGGATGAAGGGCGCGGCCGAAGCGTCCGGCGCCGTCACCGGCGGGCCGTACGAGACGAAGTCCTGGGAACTGTGGCGGCGGGTCGACGGGAAGCACCAGTACGCCGCGTACCGGGACGGGAAGCTCACCGAGCCGCCCGCCTCGGAGGGGAAGCCGCGCGCGTCCCGGTTCGACCCGCTGCCGACCGACCCGGACGCGCTGCTCCGCAAGATCGGCGCGATGCCCGGCCAGCCGGACGAACTCGCGTTCGGCACCCTCATCACGATCCTCGCCGAGAACCTGCACCCGCCGCAGGTCGAGGCGGCGATCTTCGGGGCGATGCGGCGGATCCCCGGTGTCACCGCCACCGAGGGCACCGTGGACGCCGCCGGGCGCCCGGCGGTCACCCTCGGGCTGACCGCGCGGGAGGGCTGGGTGCGGCAGGAGGTCCTGCTGGACCCGGAGACCTACCGCTACCTGGGCGAGCGCTCCGTCACGGTCGGCGACCGGACCCTCGAAGGCGATGACGGCGGCGACCTCGTCGTCAAGAGCGGCACCCTGCAGTACGAGCAGGTCAGGACGGCCGCCGCGATCGTCGACGAGCCCGGCGAACGCCCCTGACCGACCTCCCCGGGGACGTCCCGACGGGCGTCCCCGGGGGCGCTGCCAGGGGCCCGCCACCGGCCGCGGCGCCCAGGGTTCGCGGGCGCCCAGGGTTTGCGGGCGCCTAGGGTTTGCGGGCGCCTAGGGTTTGCGGGCGCCTAGGGTTTGCGGGCGACACCGCCCCAGGCGTCGTGGCCGCGGGCGTCGTCGAACGGGTTCGGGTCCGGGCGCCACCGCCCGATCTCCACCAGGCCCGGGTCGACGGGCTCGAAGCCGTCCAGGAACCGCCCGAGCTGCTCGGGGCTCCGCAGGACGTACGGGTCGGACCCGCCCGCGTTGTAGTCGCCGACCGCCGCCACGAACGACGGGTCGGTGTCCGTCCCGTCGTAGAGGGCGAGGTAGCTCCCGGACGGCAGCGCCTCCTTCAGCGTCCCGACGATCCCGCGGGCGCGGGCGTCGTCGTCCCCGGACACCGGGACGTGCCCGAGCACGCCCATGAGCATCAGCGCGACGGGCCGCCCGAAGTCGAGCTTCGTGCGGGCGACGTCCAGGATCGCCCCGGGGTCGTTCAGGTCGGCGTCGATGTAGTCGGTGCCGCCGGTGCCCTTGCCGGTGAGCATGGCGTGCGCGTGCGCGAGGACGAGCGGGTCGTTGTCGACGTACACGGTGCGGGTGCCGGGCGCGACGCGCTGCGCCACCTCGTGGGTGTTGTCGTGGCTGGGCAGGCCGGTGCCGATGTCGAGGAACTGCCGCACCCCCGCCTCGCCCGCCAGGTACCGCACCACCCGCATGATGAAGTACCGGGACGAGCGGGCCATGTCGGCGATGCTCGGATAGATTTCGGCGAAATGGGCGCCGGCCTCCTGGTCGACGGCGTAGTTGTCCTTGCCGCCCAGCCAGTAGTTCCAGATCCGCGCCGAATGCGGGATCGACGTGTCGATCCCGGCCATCAAGTCCTTCTCGGCCTCGTGCCAGGAGAATGCCTCGTCGCCGCTCACGGTCGCCTCCATAAGGCCGGGGGTCCTCGGGCGTGTCACGAGCAGCGAACCAAATGCGGGCCCGCCCGACAACCGGTTCGCGCGGGCCGCCGCGCGGCGTCCCCGCCGCCGCCCGTCCCGCCGCGCACTCCGCCGAACACCGTTCCGCCGCCTCCGTTTCGGTGCCGCATGTCGGGTAGATCGACGTCAGCACCGGTGATCAGCAGGGAGGGGGTGCCGCGGCGTCCTCATGTTCACGCTGATCCTGCTGTACGCCGCGGCGGCCGTCCTCGTCCCCTGGGCGGCCGGCCGGGACGGCCGCGCGCTCGGGTACGCCGCCGCGCTCGTCCCCGCCGCCACCGCAGCGTGGGCGGTCGCCCGCGCCGGGGACGTCGCGGGCGGGCACGACGACACCGCGCGGCTGTCCTGGGCGCCCGGCCTCGGCCTCACGATCGACTTCCGGCTGGACGCCCTCGCCGTCGTGATGCTGCTGCTCGTCGGCGGCGTCGGCGCGGTCGTCCTGTGCTACGCCGCCCGGTACTTCCCGTCCGGCCCCCGCACCGAGCGGCTCACCGTCGGGACGCTCGTCGCGTTCGCGGGCGCGATGACGGGGCTCGTCCTCGCCGACAACCTGCTCGTCCTCTACGTGTTCTGGGAGCTGACCACCGTCAGCTCGTTCATCCTCATCGGCGCCGGGCACCCCGAGCGGACCGAGGACCGGCGCGCCGCCCTCCAGGCGCTGCTGACCACCACCGCGTTCGGCCTCGTCATGCTCGCCGGGTTCGTCGTCCTCGGGGAGACCGCCGGGACATACCGGATCTCCGAGATCGTCGCGGACCCGCCCGGCGGCGCCGCCGCCCGCACCGCGATGGTGCTGGTCCTGCTCGGCGCGTTCGCGAAGTCCGCGCAGATGCCGCTGCACGCGTGGCTGCCCGCCGCGATGGTCGCGCCGACGCCCGTCAGCGGCTACCTGCACGCCGCCGCGATGGTGAAGGCCGGCGTCTACCTGGTGGCGCGGCTGTCGCCCGCGTTCGCCGAGACCGGCCTCTGGAGCCCGCTCATCGTCTCCGTCGGCCTCGTCAGCCTGCTCGTCGGCGGCGTCATCGCGCTCCGCCAGGACGACCTGAAGCGGCTGCTCGCCTACGGCACCGTCAGCCAGCTCGGCTTCCTCATGGTGCTGCTCGGCGCCGGGACCCGGACGGCCGCGCTCGCCGGCGTCGCGCTGCTGCTCGCGCACGGCCTGTTCAAGGCGCCGCTGTTCCTCGCGGTCGGCGTCATCGAGCACGAGGAGGGGACGCGCCGCGCCTACGAGCTGTCGGGGCGGCGGCGCCCCGTCCTCACCGTCGCGGCCGCCCTCGCGGTCGCGTCCATGATGGGCGTGCCGCCGCTCCTCGGGTTCGTCGCGAAGGAGACGGCCCTCAAGGCGTTCGCGCACGGCGGCGCCGACGCCGCCGTCCTCGCCGGGATCGTCGCGGGCTCCGCGCTGACCGTCGCCTACGGCCTCCGGTTCATGCACGGCGCGTTCGGCGGCTCCGCGGACGAGGAGGGACGGCCGCGCACCCCGTGGGGGCTCGTCGGACCGGTCGTCGCCCTCGCCGCCGCCGGGTTCGCCGGGGGCCTGCTGACCGGTCCCCTCGACACCCTCCTCGCCGGGTACGCCGACACGCTCCCCGCCCCGCACCCCGGCTACGAGCTCGCGCTCTGGCACGGGCTCGGGCTGCCGGTCGTCCTCACCCTCGTCGCGTTCGCCGCCGGTTTCGCCCTGTACCGGGCGTTCGGGCGGACGTTCCCCGCGCCGCCCGTCCGGTGGCGCGCCCCCGACGCGCAGGACGCCTACGACGGCACCGTCGCCGCGACGCTCGCCGCCGCGCGGGGCGTCACCCGCCGCGTCCAGACCGGCTCCCTGCCCGCGTACCTCGCCGTGATCGGGACGATGGTGCTGCTGCTGCCGGGCGTCGGGCTCGTCTCCGGGCTCCTCCGCGGCACCGCGCCCGCGCCGTCCGCCGAGCGGCTGAGCGGCTGGGACGAACCGGGGCAGCCGCTGCTCGTCGGGATCGTCGTCGTGTGCGCGCTCGCGGCGGTCCGCGTCCGCCGCCGGCTGTCGGCCGCGCTGCTGCTCGCGGGCGTCGGCTACGCCGTCGGCGGCCTGTTCGTCGTGCACGGCGGCCCCGACGTGGCGCTCACCCTGCTCGTCGTCGAGACCCTCTCCCTGATCATGCTGGTGCTGGCGCTGCGGCGGCTCCCCGACCGGTTCCCGCCGCGCCGCCGGACGACGCCCGCCCGCGTCGGCACCGCCCTCCTCAGCGCCTGCCTCGGCGGGTTCGTCGCGCTGTTCCTCGCCGTCGCCGCGCTCAGCCGCACCGCCGCCCCCGTCGGCCCCGCCTACGCCGGCCCCGCGAGGGAGGAGGAGGCGAAGAACGTCGTCAACGCGATCATCGTGGACCTGCGCGCGCTCGACACGCTCGGCGAGATCGTCGTGCTCGCCGTCGCCGCGATGGGCGTCGCCGGGCTCGTCCTCACCGGGCCCGGCGCCCCGCCGCTCCGCGAGCGCCGCACCGTCCGGCCCGGCCCCACCCACGGGATGCGGGGCGAGCCGTCGCGGCCCCCGCCCGCGCCGCGGGAGGGGCGGACGCGCTGGCTCGCCGCACCCGGACGGCCGCCGCTCGGCGGCTCGTCCGTCGTGCTGGAGGCCACCGCCCGCCTCCTCGGGCCCACCCTCCTGGTGGTGTCGGTGTACCTGCTCGTCGCCGGGCACGGCCGCCCCGGCGGCGGGTTCGTCGGCGGGCTCGTCGCCGGGATGGCGTTCGTCCTGCGCTACCTGCCGGGCGGGAAGCGCGAGCTGGCCCTCGCCATCCCCGTCCGGCCCGCCGTGCTGCTCGGCGGCGGGCTGCTGGTCGCGCTCGCGTCCGGCGCCGCCGGCTGGCTCATCGACGGCGCGTTCCTGTACCAGACGACGTACCACGCGCACGCCCCCCTCGTGGGCGACATCCACGTCCCCACCAGCCTGTTCTTCGACATCGGCGTGTACCTGCTGGTGCTCGGGCTCGTCCTGACGATCCTCACCACCCTCGGCGCGAGCCTGGAGCGGAGGCCGGACGAGGGCCGGGACGGCGGCGCGGAGGAGGCGGCCCGCGACGTCGCCGGAGAGGAGCCCCGATGACCGGACCCACCGTCACGCTGATGGTCGCCGTCGCCGTCCTGTTCGCGACCGGCTTCCACCTCATGCTGCAGCGCTCGCTCGTCCGCATCGTCGTCGGCTTCATGCTGCTCGGCCACGGCGGCAACCTCGCGCTGCTGCTCGCGGGCGGGCCGTCCGGGGCGCCGCCGCTGCTCGGCGGGAAGGACGACCGGGAGATGGCCGACCCGCTGCCGCAGGCGATGGCCCTCACCGCGATCGTCATCACCTTCGGCGTCACCGCGTTCCTGCTCGCCCTCGCCTACCGCAGCCGCCTCCTCACCGGCGAGGACGAGGTGCAGGACGACGTCGAGGACCGCCGCATCTCGGCGGCGGAGCGCGCCGACCCCGACACCTGGACGGGCGACCCGGTCGAGGGCGGCACGGAGCCCGCCCCCCGGGACGGGCCCGAGCCCGCGTCCGGCGGAGCCGGGCCCGGCGAGCGCCCGCCCGGTGAGGGGGGCCCGTCCGGTGAGGGGGCGCCGCCGGACGAGCGCCCGCCCGGAGGCGGCGGATGAACGTCCTCGTCCCGCTCCCGTTCGTCCTGCCGCTGCTCGGCGCGGCCTTCGCGCTGATCGTCCGGCGCCGCGACACCCTGCTGCGGATCGTCGCGCCGCTCGTCGTCACCGGGGTCGTCGCCGCGGCCGGGACGCTCGTCGCCGCCGTCGCCCGGGACGGCGTCACCGCCGTCCAGCTCGGCGGCTGGGCCGCCCCGCTCGGCATCACGCTCGTCGCCGACCGGCTCTCCGCGCTGCTGGTGACGGTGTCCGCCGTCGTGCTGCTCGCCATCATGATCCACGGCGTGGGGGAGGGCGCGGGCGGCCTCGGCGGCGAGCACGAACCCGGCGTCTTCTACCCCGCGTACCTCACCCTCACCGCCGGGGTCTGCCTGACGTTCCTCGCCGGCGACCTGTTCAACCTGTTCGTCGCGTTCGAGGTGATGCTCGCGTCCAGCTACGTCCTGCTGACGCTGTCGCCCAGCCGCGAACGCGTCCAGGCCGGCATGACGTACACGGCCGTCAGCCTGACCTCGTCCATCCTCTTCCTCACCGCCATCGGGCTCACCTACGCCGCGACCGGCACCGTCAACCTCGCCGAGCTGGCCACCCGCACCGCCGAGCTGCCGACCGGGACCCGCACCGGGCTCGCCATGCTGTTCCTCGTCGTGTTCGGCATCAAGAGCGCGATCGTCCCGATGCACCTGTGGCTGCCCGACAGCTACCCGGTCGCGATCACCCAGATCACCGCCGTGTTCGCGGCGCTGCTCACCAAGGCCGCCATCTACTCGCTGATCCGCGTCGAGACCCTCCTGTTCCCCCGCGAATCGCTCTCCTGGCCGATGCTCGGCCTCGCCGCGCTCACCCTGCTCGTCGGGACGCTCGGCGCCCTCACCCACGACGACCTGCACCGCGTCCTGTCGCTCACCCTCGTCGGGCACATCGGCTACATGCTGTTCGGGCTCAGCCTGTTCACCGTCGCGGGACTCACCGGCGCGATCCTCTACCTCGTCCACCACATCATCGTCCAGGCGACGCTGTTCCTGGTCAGCGACCTCATGCAGGGACTCACCGGGGAGATCACCCTCACCCGGCTGCGCGGCCTCGCGATCGTCTCCCCGTTCGTCTCCGTGCTGTTCTTCATCCCCGCGCTGAGCGTCAGCGGCGTCCCCCCGACCTCCGGGTTCATCGCCAAGCTCGCGATCTTCCAGGCCGGCGTCGGGTCCGGGAGCACCGCCGCGTACGCCGTCACGGGCGTCGCCGTCCTCGCCAGCCTCCTCACCCTCATGGCGATGAGCCGCGTGTGGGCCCTCGCGTTCTGGCGCACCCCCGCCGCCGAACTGCCCGAACGCCCCCACGACGCGGCCGCGCGGGGCGGCGTCCGCGTCATGCGGACCGTCACCGCCGCGATGGTCTGCGTCGGCCTCCTCATCCCCGCGTTCGCCGGCCCCCTCACCGACTGGAGCCACCGCGCCGCCACCGAACTGCTCGACCCCGTCCCGTACGTCCGGGCCGTCCTGGGGGAACGGTGAACGTCCTGAGCCGCATCGCCGCCCGCACCGGCATGGCCCTGTGGCTGCTCGGCGTGTGGCTGCTGCTGTGGGGACGTGTCGACGGCGCGACCGTCCTGTCCGGCATCGCCGTCGCCTACGCCGCGTACGCCGTCACGCGGCTGCCGACCGTCCCGTTCATCAAGCGGCTCCGTCCCGTCCGGCTCACCGAGGCCCTGCTCGAGTTCGGGTGGGACCTCTTCGCGTCGAGCGTCGTCATCGGCAAGCACGCGCTGTGGCGGCCGAGCCGCGTCCAGGGAGCCCTCGTCCGCGTGCGCGCGCGCTCGCAGTCGGACGTCGTCCTCCTCGCGGTGACCACGAGCACGTCGCTGCGCCCGGGCACGCTCGTCCTCGACATCGACTGGGAGAACTCCCTCTTCCTCATCCACGGCATGCCCGTCGACGACCCCGCCGACGCCGAGGCCGTCCGGCGCGGCCTGCTCGCCACCGAACGCCGCCTGCTGCGCGCCCTCGGCGCGCCCGAACCGGAGGAGCCCGCATGACCGCCGTCTACGCCCTGACCCTGAGCCTCCTCGGCGCCGCGTTCGCCCTCACGACGCTCCGGCTGCTGCGCGGCCCCACCGCGTTCGACCGCATCATGGCCCTGGACGTCCTGGCGGTGCTGCTCATCAGCGGCATCGCCGTGCACGTCGCCGCGCAGGACGAGCCCGCGAACTCCACGCTCCTCGTCGTCATCGCCGTTCTCGGGTTCGTCGGCTCGGTCACCGCGGCCCGGCTCGCGGGGGAGCGGGGGGAGCGCGGATGAGCCCCGCCGACCTCGTCACCGCGGTCCTGCTGCCCGCCGGCGCGACCTTCTCGTTCCTCGGCGCGCTCGGCGCGCTGCGCTTCCCCGACCTGCTCAGCCGCCTGCACGCCGCGACGAAGCCGCAGACGATCGGCCTGGTGCTGGTCCTCGCGGGCGTCGCGCCGCAGGCCGACACCCTCAGCGCCGCCGCGCCGCTGCTGCTCGTCGCCGTCTTCCAGCTCATCACCGCCCCGGTCGCCGCCCAGACGATCGGCGGCGCCGCCTACCGCACCGGCGGCATCGACCGCGACCGCCTCGTCGTCGACGAGTCCGAGGAAGGGTGATCCGGACGGCCGCCGGGACCCGGCGTGCGGACCCCCGGCGACCGGGCCGCCCGCCGGAGAGTCCGGGCCGGGGCGGGCGTTCACCTGATGTTCGGCGGGTGCTTCGATCATGCTCGGGATACGGCGGGCCCGCCCGCCGTACGCTCACGGGTCATGCGTTCCCCCGGAGGCCGACATGCGGTCGCGTAGGTTCCTCGTCCCCGCGGACTCCCCGGCCGTGCTCCGCAAGGAACCGCTGGTCGACCTCGCGGACTGCCCGCCGTCCGGCGCGACCGCGAAGCAGCCGCAGCCCGACCCGCTCCTCGACAACGTCGAGGGCATGGCGCTCGGCGGCCGCGCGCCGCACGGGCGCCGCGTCCTGTACCTCGTGTCGGACGACAACGGCAGCGCCGCGCAGACCACCCGCGTGTACGCGCTCGCCGTACGCGTCCGCGCCTGACCGCCCCGAACGCCCGGGCACCGCCCGGGCCGGCCGAAGGAGAACCCATGATCCGTGCCGGTGCCCCCGCGGCGCTCGCCGCCGCGGCGACCGCGGCGGCGGCCGTGGCCCTGCCCGCGCCCGCCGCGTCCGCCCACGCCGGACGACCCGCGCCCGACGTCCGGTTCGCCACCTTCAACGCGTCGCTGAACCGGGCGGCCGAGGGCGAACTCGTCGCGGACCTGTCCGGCCGCACCGACGAGCAGGCCCGGACGGTCGCCGAGATCATCCAGCGCGCCCGCCCGGACGTCCTGCTCGTCAACGAGTTCGACTACGACCGGCGCGGCGAGGCCGCCCGGCTGTTCCAGGACAACTACCTGTCGGTCGGGCAGGGCGGCGCGGACCCCATCCGCTACCGCTACCGCTACACGGCGCCGAGCAACACCGGCGTCCCGTCCGGCCTCGACCTGAACAACGACGGCGAGGCGGTCACCGAGCCCGGCTCCGACCCCTACGGGCAGGACGCCTACGGCTACGGCGTGTTCCCCGGCCAGTACGGCATGGTCGTCTACTCCCGCTACCCGATCGACCGCCGGCAGGTCCGCACCTTCCAGAAGTTCCTGTGGAAGGACATGCCGGGCGCCGCCCTCCCGGACGACACCACCACCCACACCCCGTCCGACTGGTACAGCGACGAGGAGCTGGCGAAGGTCCGGCTGTCGTCCAAGAGCCACTGGGACGTGCCGGTCCGCGTGGGCCGCCGCACCGTGCACTTCCTCGTCAGCCACCCGACGCCGCCGTCCTTCGACGGCGCCGAGGACCGCAACGGGCGCCGCAACCACGACGAGATCCGCTTCTGGGCGGACTACGTCCGGCCGTGGCGGGGCCGCTACATCTACGACGACCGCGGGCGGCGCGGCGGCCTGCCGCCGGGTGCCCGGTTCGTCATCGCCGGGGATCAGAACGCCGACCCGAACGACGGCGACAGCTTCAACGGAGCGATCCGGCAGCTCCTCCGCAACCCCCGCGTCGACGCGTCGTCCGTGCCGTCCAGCCGCGGCGCCGCCGAGGCCGCCGAGGTCCAGGGCGGTGCGAACCGCGGCCACGAGGGCGACCCGCGCCACGACACCGCCGACTTCGCCGACACGTCCCCGGGCAACCTGCGGGTCGACTACGTCCTCCCGTCGCGGGGGACGCGCACCGTCCGAAGCGGCGTGTTCTGGCCCGTGTCGTCCGACCTGCTGTCCCGGCTGACCGGCACCTACCCGTTCCCGTCCTCCGACCACCGCCTGGTCTGGCTGGACGTCCGCCGCTAGGCGCGGCGCCGCGCTCCCCGGCGGCGAAGGACGGCGCCCGCCCCGGCGGACCGGGCGGAGCCGCCGGGGCGGGCGGGCTCACTCGGCGGCGGCCAGCGTCCCGTCGTCGCGGATCGTCCGCAGCACGTCCCTGGCGGCCTCCAGGGTGCGGTCGACGTCCTCGGCGGTGTGCGCGGCGGAGATGTGGTTGCGCTTGAGGGAGAGCGGGAGCATCAGGAAACCGCGATCGGTCATGCGCCGGTGGAAGGCCACGTACGCGGCGTCGTTGTTGCGCATGAGGTCGCGGTAGCCGCGGATCGGCGCGCCGGTGAAGTAGAGGGCGAAGACGCCGCCGAACCCCGCGGCGGTGGCCGCGATGCCCAGTTCGGCGCAGATGCCGTCGAGTCCGGCCCGCATCCGGTCGCCGAGGGCGCGGGTGCGCCGGTAGAAGTCCGGGTTGTCGCGCAGGTAGGTGATGGTGGCGATGGCGGCCGCGGACGAGACGGGGTTGCCGTTGAAGGTCCCCGCCAGCAGGACGTCCCCGCCCGCGGAGCTGAAGTGCTCCATCAGCCGCCGGGGTCCGGCCAGCCCGGCGATCGGGTAGCCGTTGCCCATCGCCTTCCCGAACGTGGTGAGGTCGGGCGTGACGCCGCAGATCTCCTGGTAGCCGCCCAGCGCGTGCCGGAACCCGGTGATGACCTCGTCGAAGATCAGCAGCGAGCCCTGCTCCGCGGTCAGGGCGCGCAGGCCCTCGGCGAACTCCCGGGTCGGGACGAGCGCGCCGACGTTGTGCGGGATCGGCTCCATGATCACGGCGGCGATGCGGTCCGGGTGCGCCTCGTACAGGGAGCGGACCGAGTCCAGGTCGTTGAACTCGGCGATCAGCGTCGAGCCGAGCGCCTCGGGAAGGATGCCGCCGGAGAGCGGGTCGCTGCCGTAGGCGCGTTCCGGCGGGGAGATCACGTTCCGGGCGACCGCGTCGTGCCAGCCGTGGAAGCCGCCCTGGAACTTGACGATCAGCGGGCGGCCGGTGACCGCGCGGGACAGCCGCACCGCCTGCGCCGTGGCCTCGCTGCCCGACATCGCCGAGATCATCTGCTCCGCGGACGGGATCGCCTCGGTGACCAGCCGCGCCAGCTCGATCTCGGGCGCGGTGACGCCCCAGCCGACCAGGTCCAGCCCGCCGATGGCCGCCCGCACCGCGTCGTCCACCTCGGGCGCGGCGTGGCCGAGCAGGATCGCGCCGAACGCGGCGTGGTAGTCGAGGTAGCGGCGGCCGTCGGTGTCCGTGACGTACGCGCCGGACGCGGCGGCGAGCGCGTGCGGCGGGCCGACCAGGCGGGTGGCGGAGTTGACGCCGCCGGGGATCACCTCCCGTGCGGCGGCCAGCGGGTCCCCGCCGGAGGATGGCCGGGCCAGGTCGGCGGTCGTCATCGGGTTCCCCCCAAGTGAATGAGCAGACTGTAACGGTCTCGTTTCGGCGTGGATGTTGCATGAAAAGGCGTTCCATGTCAACGGTTCTGTGGGGAAGGAAGGCCACTGAGCAGGGAGGGGGTAAAGAAAAATCCACCGACCTCTTGACGTTTGAATCGCTCACCGCTCAGTATTCACCGGCATGGAATCCCTTTCCGCGACAGTGCGGGTGCTGGTCGTCGGCACCGGCTTCATCGCCGCGCAGCACGCGGCCGCGATCCATGCCGAGCCGCGCCTGGAGCTCGCCGGCGTCGTGGACGTCGAGATCAGCGCGGCCGCCGCCGCCTCCCGCGCCAACGGCGGCGTCCCGTGGTACACCGACCTCGGCGCCGCGCTGGCCGAGACCGGCGCGGACGGCTGCGTGGTGTGCACCCCCAACGACACGCACGCGGGGATCGCCGAGCGGGTCGCCGCGGCGGGCGCGCACCTGCTGATCGAGAAGCCGCTCGCCACGGACGTCGCGGGCGCCCGGCGGGCCGTCGAGGCGTTCGCGCGGGCGGGGCGGGTGCTGATGCCCGCGCACAGCCACCGCCACTACGACTACGCGCTGACGGTCCGGGACGTGATCCGCTCCGGCGAACTCGGCGACGTCGACCTGGTCCGGCTGTCGATCCTGGGCGGCTGGATCTGGCCCGACTGGCGCGGCTGGATGCTCGACCCGTCCCGCTCCGGCGGCCACGCCCTGCACAACGGCGTCCACCTGCTGGACCTGGTCACCTGGTGGACGGGCGACGTCCCGGAGACGGTGTACGCCCGCGGGCGCCGCCAGACCGCCGCCGAGCTGGACATCTACGACTACCTCGAGATGACGGTCCGGTTCGCCGGCGGCGCGGTCGCGGTGTGCGAGATGAGCCGCGGGCACCGGCCCGCCTCCTACGCGCGCCGGGACGTGCTGGTCACCGGCACCGGCGGGCTGCTGTCGCTGCCCTGGGACGCCGAGTCCGGAACCGTCACCGACGAGTCGGGCACGGCGCTGCTGCCGCCCGGCGGCACCGACGGGTTCGCCACCCAGATGGCCGCCTGGGCGGACGCCGTCACCGGCGCCCCGGCCGCCGTGTCCGGTGCCGACGGCCTGCTGGCCGTCGGCATGGGCGTCGCGGCGGAACGTTCCATCGCCACCGGCCTGCCCGTACGGGTCGACGACGTCGTGAAGGAGGCCGCGTGACACCGCGCACCGCGACACCGCGAACCGTGGCACTGCGGACGCTGCCCTGGGGAACGAGCGGCCTCGGCACGCAGGACCACCAGAGCGACATGTACGTGCCCGCCTTCCGCGCGCACCCCGGCTTCACCCTCGTCGAGGCGGCCGCGGACGACCTCACCGCGGCGATCGCCGAGACCGGCGCCCAGGTCGTCTCCGTGTGCGCCCCGCCCGGCGAGCGCGCGGACCGGATCGTCGAGGCGCTGCGCGCCGGCTGCCACGTGCTGGCCGACAAGCCGATGGCGCTGGACGCCGCGGACGCGCGGCGCGTCGAGGACGCGGCCCGGGAGACGGGCCTGGTCTGCATGCCCGCGCACCACCACCGCTTCGGCGCGGCCGTCCGCTCGGCCGGAGCCGCCCTGGCGGCGGGACGCATCGGCCTGCCCTGGAACGTCCAGGCCGATTTCCTCGTGGACGGCGGGGACCCGTGCCCGCAGGGCGAGCTGGTGAACTTCGGGCTCTACCCGGTCGACGTGGTGCTCGCCCTGACCGGCCGGGCCGTCCGCCGGGTGCACGCCCTGCCGGGCCGCGACCCCCGCCGCTCCACCGTGCTCCTCCTCGACCACGACCACGGACTGACCAGCACCATCACGGTCGGCCGGCTGCCGGGAACCACGGCCCCGTACGGGAGCGTGGCACTGCACAGGTACCGGATCAGCGGGTCCGGCGGCGTCATGGACGTCGACGCGACCCGTCCCGCGGCGGCCGTCCGGACGGTGCTCGGCACCCGCGCGGCCTGGCACGCGGACGGCACGGTCGGCCGGATGCTCACCGCCCTGCACACCGCGATCGTCTCGGGGCGCCCGCCCGAGGCCGGCCCCGCGGACGCCGTCGCGGCCCTGCGCGTCACCGACGCCGCGGCCCGCTCCCTCGCCCTCGGCACCCCCGTGCCGCTCGACCCCTCGGAGGACTGACGCATGAAGCTCGCCACCTACCGCCTGCCCGGCGACGGCGGGGTCCGCCACGGCCGGATCACCGACGCCGCGACCGTCACCGACCTCGGCCCCGGCGACCTGAGCGCCGTGCTCGGCGCGCCGGACGCGCTGCCGGAGCCGTCCGGCGAGCACCCGCTGGCCGAGGTGGCGCTGCTCGCGCCGCTGCTCCGGCCGGGCAAGGTGCTCGCGGTCGCCGCCAACTACCAGGAGCACGTGGAGGAGACCGGCGGCGACCGGCTGGACAAGTCGCGGATCTCGCCGCGGCTGTTCCTCAAGCCCGCCACCGCGGTCAGCGGCCCCGGCGAGGAGATCGCGATCCCGTCGGTGAGCCCGCAGGTGGACTGGGAGGCCGAGCTGGTCGCGGTGATCGGCCGCGGCGGCAAGGACATCCCGCTCGACAGCGCCCTGGAGCACGTCGGCGGCTACACGATCGGCAACGACGTGTCCGGCCGGAAGATGGACTACGGGCACGAGCGCGACACCGGTGACCCGATGGTCGGGTTCTTCGACTGGCTCAACGGCAAGTGGCCGGACGGCTTCGCCGCCATGGGCCCGTACCTGACCACGGCCGACGAGGTGCCCGACCCGCAGAAGCTCGACGTGACCATGGAGGTCAACGGGCGGGTGCGGCAGCAGGGCGACACCGGTCAAATGATCTTCAGCGTCGCGGAGCTGGTGGCGTTCGCGTCCCGGCTGATGACGCTGGAACCCGGCGACGTGCTGTACACCGGCACGCCCGCCGGAGTCGGTTTGGCATCGGGGGAGTTCCTGTCCGCGGGCGACGAGATGACGGTCCGCGTGACCGGTCTCGGCAGCCTGGTGAACCGGGTCCGCTGAGCGGACCGCCGTGGCCGGGCGGGAGCCCGGCTACCGAGAAGAGGCAGTCATGACCATTCCAACCGGCATGCGTCCAACCGGCATGCGTCCGACCGGCACGCGTCGAACCGGCATGCGCGGGCGCATCGGCGGGCGCGGCGGGGCGGCGGCCCTCGGCGCCGTGCTCGCGGCGGGCGCCCTCGCCGCGTGCAGCTCCGACCCCACCCAGCAGGGGGCGGGCGACACCGGCGTTCTGAACATGTACCTCTACCAGAAGCCCAAGACGTTCAGCCCGCTCGCGCCCAACAACGGGCCGGACCAGCTCGTCATGTCGTTCATCTTCGACTCGCTGTACGGCGCGGACGCCTCTTACGAGCTGACCCCGCGGCTCGCCGAGGCGGCGCCCGAGGTGTCCGGCGACGCGAAGACCATCACCATCAAACTCAAGCCGGGTCTGAAGTGGAGCGACGGGAAGCCGCTGACGGCGAAGGACGTGGTGTTCACCTACACCGCCCTCGCCGACCCGGAGACCGGCAGCGCCCAGTCGGGCAAGTTCGCCGCCGTCGAGGGCGCGAAGGAGCTCGCGGACGGCGACGCCGACACGCTCGACGGCGTCACCGCGGTCGACGACACCACCGTGAAGATCACCACGACCCGTCCGGCGGCGGGCCTGGCCGGGCTGATCGGCAACACGCCGATCCTCCCCGAGCACGTGCTGGGCGCCGTCCCCGACAAGGACCTGGGCGGCCACGCGTTCTTCACCCGGCCGACCGTCTCGTCCGGCGCGTTCACGTTCGTCCAGTACAAGACCGACCAGTACGTCGAGCTGGCCGCGAACCCGAACCACCGCGAGCCCGTCTCGATCAAGAAGGTGTACCTCAAGCCGGTGACCTCGGACGTGGCCACCGCGCAGCTGGGCACCGGGGAGATGGACCTCGTCCAGGTGGCGCCGACCGACCTGCCGACGGTCGAGGCGATGGACGGCGTCAAGGTCGCGACGGCCAAGAGCCCGGGGTTCAACCGGATCGCGGTCAACCAGAGCCAGGACCGCTTCAAGGACGCCAAGGTGCGGCAGGCGATGCTGCACGCCATCGACCGCAAGGGCCTGGTGGACAAGGTGCTCGGCGGCGCCGGCACCGTCGTCGACTCCAGCTTCTACGGCGAGCTCGCCCCGGCGGGCGAGCGGTACCCCTTCGACCCGGCCAAGGCCAAGAGCCTGCTCGCCGAGGCGGGCTGGGACCCGTCCGAACCGGTCACCCTGTCGTGGGTGCCGGGCCAGCGCGACCGCGACACCGCCGCCACCGTGATCCAGAGCCAGCTCGGGGCCGTCGGCGTGAAGGTCGAACTCGAGCAGGTGCAGGCGGACGCGCTGCTGTCGTCCTACGAGGACCGGAGCTTCGACTTGGCGCTGTTCGGCGGCGGCAACTACGCCACCGAGCCGTCCACCGTGGGGACCATCGACGGCTGCGACGCCGGCTACCCGGACGGCGGCAACATCGGCCACTTCTGCGACGAGGAACTGGACGGGCTGCTGGAGCGCGCCGACGCCGTCGCCGACCCGGCCGAGCGGAAGGGCCTGTTCCGGCGGGCGGCCGAGATCGAGCAGGCCGGGGTCCCGTACCTGTGGCTGTACAACCCGGACACCATCTGGGCGTACCGGACGAACCTGGCGGGCTTCGAGCCGTCCGGCATGCCGACCAACGAGCTCGGGTTCTGGAACTTCGCGAACTGGAAGCTGAGCTGACCCGGCCTCCCGGACCGCCGGGCACCGGGACGCGCCCCGCCGCGGGCGCGTCCCGTCCCGGCCCGGGCTCGGGCGATCAACGAGAGGAGGTGAACGCGTGGCGCTCTACGTCATCCGGCGCCTGCTGGTCAACCTGCTGGTGTTCGTCCTGATCAGCGTCGGGATCTTCAGCCTGGTGCGGCTCGCCCCCGGCGACCCGGTGCGCATGATGGTCAACCCCGAGCAGATGCAGAGCGGGGGCGCGGCGTTCATCGAGGCCAAGCGGCACGAGCTGGGACTGGACCGGCCGGTCTTCGTCCAGTACTGGAACTGGCTGGCGGACGCGGTGCGGGGCGACCTCGGGTACTCCTACGTCGGCCACCGGCCGGTGTCCGCGGTGCTCGGCGAACGCGTCGGGCCGACGCTGCAGCTCATGGGGGCCGCGCTGGCGGTCGCCCTGGTGGTGGCGGTCGCGCTGGGCGTGGCCGCCGCGGTACGCCGCAACTCGGCGGTCGACTACGGCGCCACCGTGATCGGCCTGGCCGCGGTGTCGGTCCCGCCGTTCTTCCTGGGCATCGTCGGCATCTACGTGTTCTCGCTGAAGCTCGGCTGGCTGCCGTCCGCCGGGATGACGACGCCCGGCGACGGCGGGCCGCTCGACCAGCTCCGCCACCTGGTCCTGCCGGGGCTGATCCTGGCGTTCGTCACGGCCGGGCCGTTCACCCGGTACGTGCGCGGCGGGCTGGTGGACGAGCTCGGCGCCGACTACGTCCGGACGGCCGAGGCCAAGGGCGCGGGCCCGGTCCGGGTGGTCCTGCGGCACGCGCTGCGCAACTCGCTGATCCCGCTGATCACCGTGGTGATGTACCAGATCCCGCAGATGCTGGCGGGCGCGGTGGTGATCGAGCAGGTCTTCGCCTGGCCCGGCATGGGGCAGCTGGCGGTCAGCTCGATCGGGCAGCACGACTACCCGGTGATCGTCGGGTTCGCGCTGTACGTGGCGGTGCTGGTGCTGATCTGCAACCTGGTCGCGGACCTGCTGTACGCGGCCGTCGACCCGAGAGTGAGCCTCCGGTGACCGCGTCGATCCTTCCCACCGGTGAGAAGACCGGCAAGGCCGCGTCGGCGTCACCGCGGGCCCGGGCCCTGCGCCGGTTCCGCCGCAACCGGCTGGCCGTGGCCGGGGCGGTGGTGCTCGCGGTGATCGCGCTGGCCGCGCTGCTGGCCCCGCTGCTCGCGGGGCACCCGCCGAACGCGGTGAGCCTGGACGCCGTCCGGGAGGGCCCGTCCGCGCGGCACTGGTTCGGCACCGACACCTCCGGCCGCGACGTGTTCGCCCGGACGCTGTACGCGGGACGGGTGTCGCTGCTGGTCGGGCTCACGGCGGCGCTCGCCGCCGTGCTCCTCGGCACGCTGCTCGGCGCGGTGGCCGGCCTGTTCGGCGGCTGGGCCGACAACGTGATCATGCGGTGCGCGGACATCGTGATGTCGTTCCCGACCGTGGTGGTGATCCTGGTGCTGGCCGGCATCATCGGCCCGAGCGTGCCCGTGCTGATCGCCGCCATCGGGTTCACCCAGTGGCCGGTCGCGGGACGGGTGGTGCGCGGCGTGACGCTGGCGCTGCGCGACCGCGAGTACATCCAGGCGTCCCGCGCGGCGGGCGCGAACTCCCGGTGGCTGATCCGCAAGCACATCGTCCCGGCGGCGCTGCCCCCGGTCACCGTGACCGGCACGCTGGCCGTCGCGCAGGCGATCATGCTGGAGACCACCGCGTCCTTCCTCGGCCTCGGCGTCCGCCCGCCGCAGGCGAGCTGGGGGAACATGCTGAACGACGCGCAGAACCTGACGCTCGTCCAGACCATGCCGTGGCTGTGGATCCCGCCCGGCATCGCGATCGCGGTGACGGTGCTCGCCGTCAACTTCGTCGGGGACGGGCTGCGGGACGCCGTCACCCCGGCCGGACGGGGTGGTGACAAGTGAACGCTCCACTGCTGGAGATCGAGGACCTCGTCGTCGAGTTCGACACCGACGAGGGCACCGTCCGCGCGGTGGACGGCGCCGGATACACCGTCCTGCCGGGGGAGACCCTCGGCGTGGTCGGCGAGTCGGGGTCGGGCAAGAGCGTCACCGCGATGTCGGCGCTCGGGCTGATCAAGCCGCCCGGCCGGGTGGCGTCCGGACGGATCGTGTTCGACGGCGTCGACCTGCGCGGGCTGCCGCCGCGCGAGCTGCGGCGGCTGCGCGGCGGCCGGATCGCGATGATCTTCCAGGATCCGATGACCGCGCTGAACCCGGTCATGACGATCGGGGGGCAGCTCACCGAGGCGCTCCGGCTGCACGACGCGCGCATGTCCCGGGCCGCGGCGCGGCGGCGCGCCGCCGACCTGCTCGCGCTCGTCGGGGTGCCGGGCGCCGCGAAGCGGCTCAAGCAGTACCCGCACGAGTTCTCCGGCGGGATGCGGCAGCGCGCGATGATCGCGATGGCGATCGCCAACGAACCCGACCTGCTGATCGCCGACGAGCCGACCACCGCGCTGGACGTCACCGTCCAGGCCCAGGTGCTCGACCTGCTGCGGGAGGCCCGCCGGGAGACCGGCGCCGCCACCGTCCTGATCACGCATGACCTGGGCGTGGTCGCCGAGATGGCCGACAGGGTCGTGGTGATGTACGCGGGCCGCGTCGTCGAGCACGGCCCGGTCGCCGAGATCTTCCGGGCGCCGCGGCACCCGTACACCCGGGGGCTGCTGGACAGCCTGCCGCGGATGGACGAGGACGCCGACGAGCTGACCCCGATCCCGGGGGCGCCGCCCGCGCCGGGCGAGGTCACGGCCGGCTGCCCGTTCGCGCCGCGCTGCGCGATGGTCCGCGACAGGTGCCGGACGGAGCGTCCCGAATTCGCCCCGACCGGGCCCGGACGGACCAGCGCCTGCCACTTCCACGCCGAACTGGCCGGGGAGGACACCGATGGATGACACCGAGGAGGTCCTGCGCGTCACCGGGCTGGCCAAGCACTACCCGGTGCGGTCGGGCCCGCTGCGCCGCCGGACCGGCAGGGTGCACGCCGTGGACGGCGTGGATCTCGCCCTCCGGGCCGGCCGGACCCTGGGCCTGGTGGGCGAGTCCGGCTGCGGCAAGACCACGACGGGACGGATGGCGGTCCGGCTGCTGGAGCCGACCGCCGGGAAGATCGTCGTGGCGGGCCGGGACGTCACCCGCGCCCGCGGCGCCGACCTGCGCGCGCTCCGCCGCGACCTGCAGCTGGTGTTCCAGGACCCGTACGCGTCGCTGTCGCCGCGCATGACCGTGCACGACATCATCGCCGAGCCGCTGCGCGTCCAGGGACGGTACGACGACGGCGGGGCGAAGCGGGTGGCGGAGCTGCTCGACATGGTGCGGCTCGCGCCCGCGCACGCCCGGCGCTACGCCCACGAGTTCTCCGGCGGGCAGCGGCAGCGCATCGGCATCGCCCGCGCCCTCGCGCTCGACCCGAAGGTGCTCGTCCTGGACGAGCCCGTCAGCGCCCTCGACGTGTCGATCCAGGCGCAGGTCGTCAACACGCTGCGCGAACTCCAGCGCGACCTGGGCGTGGCGTACCTGTTCATCTCGCACGACCTCTCGGTGGTGCGGCACGTCTCCCACGAGATCGCCGTGATGTACCTCGGGAAGGTCGTGGAGCGCGGGACCCGGGAGGACATCTTCCGGCGCGCCGCCCACCCGTACACGCAGGCGCTGCTGTCGGCCGTCCCGCGCCCCGAACCGGGCGGCGCCGGGCGCCGCGACCGCATCACCCTCACCGGGGACGTGCCGAGCCCCGTCGACCCGCCGTCCGGCTGCCGGTTCCGCACCCGCTGCTGGAAGGCCCGGGACGTCTGCGCGGCGGAGGAGCCGCCGCTGGTCGTCCGGGAGGGGAGCGGCCACCCGGTCGCCTGCCACTTCCCCGGACCGGCCGAACCCCGCACCGGCACCACCACGACGAAGGAGACCCAGTGAACGACGCCGACACCCGCCTGGCCGCCGCCCCCGCCGACCCCGCACCGGCGGGGGAGCGCCCCGCGGTCGCCGCCGTCCGGCGCGCCGGGACGCGGCTGATCGCCTCCGGGCAGGTCGCCGTCCGGGACGGGCGGCTGCTGGCCGAGGGACGCGTCGGCGACGGCGTCGCGTTCGACGAGGCCCGCGCGTGCGCGCGGCAGTGCGCCCGCAACGTCCTCACCGCCGTCCGGGACGAGCTGGGCGGGCTGGACGAGATCGAACAGGTCGAGGCCGTGACGATCTGGGTGGCGAGCGCGCCCGGCTTCACCGACCAGCACCTGGTGGCCGACGCCGCGACCGAACTGCTCCTGGAGGTCCTCGGCGAGACGGCGGGACGGCACGCGCGGGCCGCGCTGGGCGTCGCCGCGCTGCCGACCGGCAGCCCCGTCGAGGTCCAGGCGACCTTCCTGCTGCGCTCATGACGGACCTGCTCATCACGGGCGGGACGGTCGTCGACGGGACGGGCGCCGCCCCCGTCCGCGCCGACGTCGCCGTCACGGGCGGCCGCGTCGAGGCGATCGGGGACCTGGCGGGACGCCCCGCCGCGCGGACCCTCGACGCGTCCGGGCACGCGGTGACGCCGGGGTTCGTCGACGTCCACACCCACTCCGACCTCACCCTGCTGTCGGGGCCGGAGGCGCACAGCGCCGTCCGGCAGGGCGTCACCTCGGTCGTCGTCGGGAACTGCGGCCTCGGCGTGGCGCCGGTCGCCGCCGACCCGGCCGCGCTGCGCGCCGCGGCCGGCTACCTCGACCTGGACCCGGCCGTCCGCTGGACCTGGTCGGACCTGCCCGGATACCTCGCGGCGCTCGACGCCGCCCGCCCCTCGGTCAACGTCGCCGCGCTCGTCGCGCACATCCCGCTGCGGGCCGCCGCGGTCGGGTTCGCGGACCGCCCGGCCGGCGCGGCCGAACTCGACCGGATGCGCGGCCTGCTCGGCGACGCGCTCGCCGCCGGGGCCGCCGGCGTCTCCACCGGCCTGGTGTACGCGCCGGCCTGCTACGCCCGCGACGACGAACTGCTGGCGCTCGGACGCACCGCGGCCGAGCACGGGCGCCTGTTCGCCTGGCACGTCCGCGACTACGCCGACGGGCTGCTCGACTCCGTCCGCCAGGCGCTCGCGGTCGCGTCCGCCACCGGCTGCCGCACGCAGATCTCCCACCTGGTCGCGGTGGGGCGGCGCAACCACGGCTCGGTCGCCCGCGCCCTGGACCTCATCGACGACGCCCGCGCCGGCGGCGCGGACGTCGCCTTCGACGTCTACCCCTACCTGGCCGGGAACGCGCCGCTGTCCCAGCTGCTGCCGGACTGGGCGCAGGAAGGCGGCGATAACCTCATGCGCGGCCGCCTCGCCGACCCGGACGTCCGCGCGCGCGTCGCGGACGAGTGGCGCGACATGCCGCTCACCTGGGACGACATCACGGTCAGCCGCGCCCCGGACGGACCGGCCGACTCGGGCGACGGCGCCGACGAGGCCGGCGGCGCGATCGTCGGCCGGACGATCGCCGAGATCGCCGCCGCGGCCGGCACCGACCCGTCGCGCGTCGCGCTCGACCTCGCGGCCGCGCACGGCAACGGCGTCCAGATGATCGCCGCGGGCCGCGGCGAACGGGACCTGCTGGACGCCCTCGCCCACCCGGCCGCCGTGATCGGGTCGGACGGGCAGGCGCTCGACCCGGACGGCCCCACCGGCGGCGGCGCCCCCCACCCGCGCTCCTACGGCTGCTTCCCGAGGCTGTTCGCGGAGTACGCGCGCCGCCCCGGAGGGCTCCCGCTGGCCGAGGCGGTGCGCAAGTGCACCTCCGCGCCCGCCGAGCGGGCCGGGCTCGCGGACCGCGGCGTCCTCCGCGAGGGCGCGGTCGCCGATGTCGCCGTGTTCGACACCGAACGGATCGCCGATCGGGCTACGTTCGCTTCACCCCAGCGGTTTCCGGACGGGATCCGCGCGGTCGTCGTCGGCGGCCGTCCCGTGGTCGAGGACGGCGTGCACGGCGGCGCGCGTCCCGGCGAGATCCTCCGCATCCCCTGAACGAAGGCGAGGCACCCATGGCACGAACCACGGCACGCCGCCGCGACGTGGACGACGACCGCCCGGCGTCGGCCAACTACCACGCCAACGCGCTGGCCCGCGGGCTGGCCCTGCTGGAAAGGCTCGCCGCGCAGGGCGCGACGCTGACGCTGAACGACTTCGCCGCCGACACCGGCCTGCCGAAGAGCACCCTGGTGCGGCTGCTCGCGGTCCTGGAGGAGATGGAGTACGTGGTGCGCGCCGACGAGCGCCCCGCGTACCGGCTCGGGCACAAGACGCTGGCGCTGTCGACGGCCTACCTGTCCGGTCTCGACCTGTCCCAGATCGCCGGCGCCCACCTCGCCGGGGTCGCCGCGGACACCGGGCAGACCGCCAACCTCGGGGTGCTGGACGGGCCCGAGGTCCTGCACGTGTGCGTCCGGGAACCCGACCGTCCGATCCGGTTCCACATCCTGCCCGGCACCCGCGACGCCGCCTACTGCACGGGCCTCGGCAAGATGCTCCTCTCCCGCGTCCCCGCCGCCGGCCGGGCGCCGCACCTGCCGCCCGAGCCGTTTCCGCGCCGCACCGACATGACGCTGACCACGTCCGCCGCCCTCGCCCGCGACCTGGCGGCCACCGCCGAGCGGGGGTACGCCCTCGACGACAACGAGGGCAGCGTCGGGCTGCGCTGCGTCGCGGTCCCGGTCGAGGTGAACGGCGTCTGCGTGTCGGCGGTCAGCGTGTCCGGGCCGTCCGCCGAGTTCGGCGACGACCGGATCGCCGCCCACCTGGACCGGCTCCGCGCGGCCGCAGCGGCCCTCGCGGCCGACGCCGACGTCGTCGCGGCCCTGGAACACCTGCACTCGTCGCTGCGCTCCGGCGCACCCGGCACACCGGAGGACAATTGATCGACTTCCACACCCACTGCCAGCGCCCCGAGCACTGGGGCCACGAGTGGGACGACCACTGGGAACCCGTGTACGGCCGGGGCGCCCACGAGTTCGGCCCGGCCGACTACGACCGGGCGATGGCGGACGTGACCGCCGCGTGCGTCTTCGGCATCCGCGCCACCGCCGCCGGGGTCCTCACCCCCAACGACCACACCGAGCGCTTCTGCGCGGAGACCCGCACGGACACGATCGGGTTCATGGCGCTCGACCCGACCGACCCCGACGTCCTCGACCAGCTCGCCGACGGCGTCCGGCGCGGGCTGCGCGGCATCAAGCTGTACCCGGTGCTGGCGCTGTTCGACCCGACCGACACCGCGTACGACCCCTTCTACCGGGCCGCGACCGAGGCGGGACTGGTCGTCCTGTGGCACATGGGCGCCACCCCGAGCCCGGCCGGGGACCTGTCGGTCAGCAACCCCCTGGTGGTGGACGACGTCGCGCGGCGGCACCCCGGCCTCGTCCAGATCATCGCGCACCTCGGCCATCCGTGGCAGCGCGAGACGATCGTGACGCTGCGCAAGAACCGGCGCGTGTACTCCGACGTGTCGGCGAGCTGGGCCCGCCCGATGGACGGCTACCTGGCGCTGGCCCGCGCCCAGGAGTGGGACGTGGTCGACCGGCTCGTCTTCGGCTCCGACTACCCGCTCTGGACGCCCGCCGAGGCCGTGGCCGGGCTGCGCGAGATGGTCGGGCGGCGCCCGTCCGGCTTCCCCGAGATCAGGCCGGAGACCGTCGAGTGGCTGCTCGACGGCGACCCGCGTCCGGCGATGGGGCTCGCGTGAACGTGCCGCTGGCGGAGATGGCGACCCCCGCCCTGCTCGTCGACCGGGCCCGCATGGAGGCGAACCTGGCCGCGATGGCGGCGTCCGTCGGCCGCGCCGGCGTCGCGCTGCGCCCGCACTTCAAGACGTCCAAGTGCGTGGCGGTGGCCCGCCGCCAGCTCGCCCACGGCGCGGTCGGGTTCACCTGCGCGACGCCCGCCGAGGTCGCCCTGCTGCAGGACGCGGGGGTCGCGGATCTGCTGTGGGCGCACCAGCCCGTCGGGCCCGCGAAGGTCGACTTCGCGGTCCGGGCCGCCGGGCGGGGCGGGCTGACCGTCGCGCTGGACTCGGCGGAGGCCGCCGGGCCGCTGTCCCGGGCGGCCGCGGCCGCGGGCGTCGCCGTGCCGTTCGTCCTGGAGGTCGACACCGGCCTGCACCGGGCGGGCGTCGATCCCGACCGGGCCGTGGCGGCCGCCGCCGCGATCGCCGCGCTGCCCGCGCTGGAGCTGCGGGGCGTCCTCACCCACGAGGGCCATCTCGCCGCGCACGGCTCCGACCGCGCCGGGCTGGAGGCCGCGGGCGACCTGGCGGGGCGCACGCTCGTCCAGGTCGCCGAGGCGCTGCGCGCCGACGGCCACGCGTGCCCGCTGGTCTCGGTGGGCTCCACGCCGGGCGCGACGTCCGCGCCGTTCGCCGAGGGCGTCACCGAGGCCCGTCCCGGTACGTACGTCTACTACGACTCCAACCAGGTCGGGCTCGGCAGCGCGCGGGTCGAGCAGTGCGCGCAGACGGTGCTCGCCCGCGTCACCAGCGCCCAGCGCCCCGGAACGGTCATCATCGACGCGGGAATCAAAGCGATGAGTTCCGACACCATCGCCACGGCCGGAATTCTCGGCATCGTTTGCGACGTCGACGGCGTGCCCATGGAAGGAATCCGTTTCGGCAACGCCAACGAGGAGCACGGTTACCTCACCGGCCCCGGCACGTCCAGGCTTCGCGTGGGGGACCTGCTGCGCATCATTCCCAACCATGCCTGCGGCACGACCAATATGTGGAGCGCCGTACATTTCGTGGACGCCGGTTCGGCCGTAGAACGGCACCCGATCGAGGCCCGCCACTGAATCCTGTGCCACGGTCGCAAAACTGAAAACGCATGAGCCCGGATCCATTGACATGGAATGATATTCCGTGTTTTATCCGGGCTTATGTTGTTCAAACGAGCGATGTCCATCGCCCTGGGCGCGGCGCTCCTGCCGGCCCTGTCCGGCGCCGTGGCGCACGCGGCCCCGCCCGACGCCTCGACCCCGGACCGGCCCGACGTGATCGTGGGACAGGCGGCCCCGGGGAAGAAGCTCCACTTCCCCAACATGGAGCGCCTCCACGACGGATCCCTCTTCACGGTCGTCCGCGAAGGGGCCGGGCACACCGGACAGGACGGCCGGCTCCTCATGCTGACGAGCCGCGACGGCGGCCGGACCTGGACCTCCCCGGCGGTCGCCCACGACTCCCCGTACGACGACCGCGACCCGATGATCGCCCAGCTGTCGTCCGGCCGGCTCGTCCTGAGCTGGTTCCAGATCGACTACTCGGTCTCGCCCGCCGAGCCGATGGGCACGTTCGTCCGGCACAGCGACGACGGCGGCGCCACCTGGTCCGAGCCCGTCGCGGTGGGCACCGCGATGAGCGGCGAGTCCGACATCGTCGACACCTACGAGCTGGGCTGGGCGGCGAGCCACGGGCAGGTCAAGGAACTGCCGGACGGCGAACTGGTCATCCCCCTCTACGGCACCGTCCCCGACGACCGCTGGCAGCGCGCCACCGTCGTGCGCAGCCTGGACGGCGGCGAGACGTGGGACGCCGGCACCGAGGCGACGATCGGGGCCGAGGAGGGCACCCACTTCCAGGAGCCCGTCCTCACCGTCCTGCCCGACGGCACGGTCCACGCCCTGCTCCGCATCGGGACGGCGGCCTCCACGATGGGCGCGGTCCGCTCGCGCGAATCCTGGTCCCGCGACGGCGGCCGCACCTGGAGCGCGCCCGCCGAGATCGACATGGTGACGTCCTCCGCGCACACCGAGGTCCTGCGCAACGGGGACGTCTTCCTCGCCTACGGCGACCTCTCCGGCCGCTTCACGAGCCGCCGCGGCACCGTCGGCGCCGTCCTGCGCGACCCCGGACGCTCGTGGACCGGAGCCCCGCGCGACCTCGTCTACGACTCCGGCACCGGCGACCAGGCCAACCCCGCGGTCGCCGAGGTGCGGCCCGGCCGCGTCCTCGTGCTCGGCTACGACTCGACCTCCGGCCGCCTGATCGGCGACTTCGTCGACGTCCACGGCATCCGTCCCGACCGCCCCGACCCGAGGCGCGTCGACCTGGCCGCCCTGCACGCCGCCGGCCGCCTCACCATCGACACCGACCTGACGTACACGGCCGCCGACCGGCCGGACGTGGGCCCCGCGGGCGCGATCGACGGGGTCGTCGGCTACAACGACGCCGCGTGGGCGCCCCGGTCGGGACCGGCCCGGTACACGCTCGCCTTCGACCGGCCGACCCGCGCCGCCCAGATCGGCGTCTCCCTCAAGCCCGGCCACGCCGAAGCGGCGACGGTCCGGGTCCGCGCCGCCGACGGCACGTGGCGGACGGTCGGCGAACTCGACCACCGCGTCCGCTGGGGCGACGACCTCACCTGGTTCCCCGCCGCCCCCGGCGCACCGATCGACCGGATCGCGGTCGAGATCACGCAGGCCGACGGGTGGGCCGTCCTGTCCGAGGTCGCCGTCCGCGCCCCCGGACGGCACTGACCGCGCACGGAACGCGCCGGTCCCCTCGGGGATCCGGCGCGTTCCCCGTCACCCCCGCATGCTCTCGATGATCCGCTCGAAGTCGTCGGCGCCGTGCCCGTCCTCGACCTGCCGCCGGACGAGCCCCGCGACCATCTCGACCGGCACCGGCTCGACGCCCTGCTCGCGGCTCGCCCGGGCGATCGCGTCCAGCGCCGCGGCCGTCCAGTCGAGGCTCTGCCCCGCGTCGCCGCTGCCGCCGCCGTCCACGACCCGCGCCATCTCCGGGAGGGCCCCGGTCATCGCGGCGAGGAACGGCGCGGCCCGCGCGGCGAACTCCGCGGCCGTGATCCCCGCCGCCCGCACCATCGCCGCCCCGTGCAGGAACCCGCTGAACAGCGGATACATCCCCGCCAGCATCGCGAGGTCGAACAGCGACGCCGTCCCGGCGTCCGCCCCGTCGTACACCGCGTCCGCCCACAGCCCGAACAGCTCCCGGTGCTCCTCGAACACCTCCCGGGACCCGCTGTAGAGGATCTGCCCGCCCGGAGCGCCGATCATCGGCGGCGTCGCCATGATCGCCCCGTCCAGGTACGCGATCCCGTGCGCGTCCGCCCACACGGCCAGTTCCCGCGCCTCGCCCGGCGTCGTGGTCGTCAGGTTCACGACCGTGCGCCCCCACAGCCCGTCCGCCACCGGGCCGAGCGTCTCGTGCACCGACGCGTGGTCGAACAGGCACACCACCACCGGCCCGCCCGCGGCCACCGCGTCCCGCAGCCCGGCCTCGACGGCACCCCGCCGGACCAGGTCGTCCGCCCTCCCCGGCGTCCGGTTCCACACCGCCACCGGACGCCCGGCGTCCACGAGCGCACCGGCCAGCGCCCGTCCCATCGCACCCATCCCGAGCATCGCGACGGGGGCCTGCGTCTTCGCCATGGAAGCAACTCCTTGATCGTCGATCGGTCGCCTCCATGCTGGAACCGTCCCGCCGAACCCGGAAGTACCCACTATCTTCTGGGGTACTTACCTTCGAGTTAGTGGGTGCGCATGACGAAGCCGGCCAGGCGCGGACCGTACTTCTGCGGAATCGACGCCGCCCTCGACGTGGTCAGCGGCAAGTGGAAGGGCCTGATCCTCTGGGAACTGGACGAACTCGGCACCCGGCGCTTCGCCGAACTCCGCCGCGGCCTCCCGGGCGTCAGCGAGAAGATGCTGACCCAGCACCTGCGCGAGATGGAGGAGGACGGCCTGATCCACCGCAAGGTCTACGCCGAGGTGCCGCCCCGCGTGGAGTACTCCCTCACCGAGCACGGCCGCGCCCTCAACAAGGCCCTCGAACCGCTCGGCGCATGGGGCCGCGACCGCATCCGCCGCGAGGCGTCCGACCTGGTGGACCACCCCGAAGTCCCCCCGATGCCCCGCCCCTGACGGTGGTGGCGCCCCCGGCAGGATTCGAACCTGCGACACCCGCTTTAGGAGAGCGGTGCTCTATCCCCTGAGCTACGGAGGCCGGTCGTCGCTCGCCGCACGAGCGTAGCGGACGGCACCTACAGGGTAGAGGACGGGCGCCGATGACGCGCGTCCTTATCCCCTTCGCCCGTCCTGTCCCGTCGATCGCGGCGGATGTGGGATGAGTTGACATCCGGTGCGCGGAATCTGTGGGGATGGCGCTAGGCGGAGTGCGACGACCTCGGTACGCTTCGGTGCCGTGACGGGTCGGCATCGTGGGCAGTCGGAGGCGGGCACGGCCGAAGAGCGGACGCCCCGGCGGAGACGGGCGGCGGTCATCGGCGTGCTGGTGGTGGTGCCGGTCCTTGCGACCCTCGGCGCGTTCACGTTCGGGGGCGACCGGGACGGCTCGGCCCGCGCCGCGGCGCCCGTCCAGCAGATGACGCCGGCGGCGGAGCCGACGTACGGGAAGTACGTCGCGCCGGAGGCCGGGCCGCAGGCCGACACCCTCACCCCGCCGCCGCCGCGGGCGCCCGCGCCGACGGCCGCGACGCCGCGCAGGTCGTCCGCGCCGAAGCGGGCCGAGCGGTCCAGGGAGCGGCGCGAGTGCAGGTGGGAGGACGTCCCGTTCCTCGAACGGTGGTGCCGCTGGCGCGGCCGCGGCGACCGCTGAACCGTCGCCGGATCGGCACCGCGATGACGCAGGGTGCCCGTCCCGGTTCTGGTAGCGTTCTGGCGCTGATCCGCATTCGGGCATCAGGAGGAAAACCACCGTGCCGAACCCCCGGTCGGCTGCGCTGACCGCGGTCTTCCTGGTGATGGCGATATTCTCCGCGCACGGCGTCGCGAGAGCGGCCGACAACCCGGCCGATGCCTTCGAGAAGCTCCGCAGCGAGGCCGCGAAGGCCCGCGAGGAGCTGGAGAAGGCCACGGGCGAGATGAAGGACCGCCGGCAGGCCCTCAAGGAGTCGCAGGAGAAGCTGCGCACCACGCTGAAGGACCTGGCCGCGGCCGAGGCCGAGCTCAACCGGATCCGCGAGCCGGTGGCCCGGCTGGCGAACACGTCCTACCAGCATCCGGACGCCACCGGCTCCCTCGCGATCTTCGGCGGCGGCAGCCCGGTGCAGGTGCTGCGCTCCACCGCGGACGTCACGATGCTCGCGCAGACGCAGCAGGCGCTTGTGGACCGTGCCGACGACCTCCAGGGCCGCCACCGCGAACTCGCGTCGACCGCGCAGGAACTGCAGTCGAGCAACGCGGTCGAGCAGGCCCGCGTCGAGCAGGACATCGCCTCGCTCAAGAAGCGGTCGGCCGAACTCACCGAGCAGCTCAACGGCCTGCTCGGCGACCTCCCCCGGTCGAAGCGGGTGCAGCTCGAGTGCGACGAGGGCCTGGTGGCCGAGGCGAAGGGGTTCCCGAACGGGCTGATCCCGTCCAAGTACCTCTGCGACCTGCCGCAGAAGGGCCACCAGCTCCGCGCGGACGCCGCCCTGGGGTTCTACAAGCTGAACACCGCCTACAAGGAGCGGTTCGGCCGCGAGATGTGCGTGACGGACGCCTACCGCAACCTGTCCGAGCAGCACAGCGTCTACGCGCGCCGCCCCGGCTTCGCCGCCGTCCCCGGAACCAGCAACCACGGCAAGGGCCAGGCCCTGGACCTGTGCGGCGGCGTCCAGAGCGCCGGGTCCGTCCAGTTCGCGTGGATGGAGGCCAACGCCGAGCGGTACGGATGGTTCCACCCGGCGTGGGCCTATAGCAATCCGTTCGAACCGTGGCACTGGGAGTACGGGACCGACAGCGCCCACTGACCTCAGACGGACGCCTGGACGGGCGTGACCTCCGCGGTGCAGAACCGGCAGCGGCGCGCCTTGACCGGGATGCTCCCGAGGCACTCGGGGCAGTCCCGCTCGGTGACTTCCTTGTTGCGGTCCATGCGCTCGATGAGCTTCGACATCGGCAGCACGACGAAGAAGTACACGACCGTCGCGGTGATCAGGAACGCGATCGCCGAGGTGAGGAAGATCCCGTACGGGAACTTCGTCCCGTTGACGGTCACGGCGAGGCCGGTGTAGTCGGGCTCGCCCCCGATCAGCGCGATCAGCGGGTTGATGAACGAGTCGGCGAAGTCCTTCACGAGGCTCGCGAACGCCGCGCCGACCACGAACGCGACCGCGAGGTCGACCAGGTTGCCGCGCAGCAGGAACTTCTTGAAACCACCCATTGAACGCTCCACTCCTCGGGGGTGACGCGCCCATAGGAACGCGCCGCTGAACCGCCCGGCACAACCCGAACAGCACGCACCGGAACGGTCACGGATCGTATGGTTTCCCCACCCATTTCGCCAAGTCGCACCCATCCCCCCGCGGCCGGGTTGAGCGCTTTCACCCGCGCTCAGGTGAGTGATCGTGAAGCCGGACGCCTCCGTGCCGGTCGGCTGCCCTCGGGGCCGGGGTTCAGGTGGGGGCGATCGTTACGGAGAGGTCCGTTCGGGCTCCGGCCAGGGCGGAGGCTTGGGATCTGGTGGTGGCGAGGACCAGGAGGGCGCCGTCGCGGGTCGCTTTCTCGTCGGCGGCCGGTACTGCGATCACCGGGACGGACGACACCACCACGCGCGCGCCGCCCCACGGTGACGCGTCGCCTGCCGGACGGGCGGAGGGAGCGGCGGCCGGGGTGTGGTGCGGGAGGTCGGGTGGGGTTTCTCCGGGTGGTTCGGGGACGGCGAGACCTTCGGGCGGGGCGGCCAGGACGTCGATGCGGTCGCCGGGGCGGACGAGGCGGACGGTGTCGGCGTCGGCGATGCGGACCGGGGCGGCGACCTTGCCGGGGCCGTGGCCGCGCAGCAGGCGGTCGCCGATGACGCGGACGTCGGTGAGCGGTTCGCCGCGGCGCATGGGGCCCGCGAGGACGCGTCCGGCGGCGCCCGAGCGGAGGGCGCCGGACGGCGCGGCCCCGGCGGGGAAGGGGACGGGACGGACGTCGGACGGTGCCAGGGTCGCTCCGGCGGGGAGGTCGCGGGCGGCGGCGAGGACCTGGACGGTCGGGGGCGGGCCGGGGCGCAGGGTGAGCAGGGCGAGCCACGCGGCGGCCGCGGCGAACAGTGTCGCGAGCGGTCGGCGCAGGCGGGGCGGGAGCGTCGGGCGGGTCACCTGCTTCTCCGGTGGGTTGAGCGGGCTCGGGTGTGCTCGCCCCGGCCGTCGGGTGCGGGACGACTCGACGGCCGGGCTGGGAATCCGGCGGGTCAGGGGAGTTGGAGGGGGAGGTCGATGCCGTCGAGGACGTTCGGGCAGGGGCAGTCGCGTTCGGTGGGGAGCGCGGTGACGATGTCGGCGGCGAGGGATCTGAGGCGGCCGACGTTCTCGCCGAACACCCGCAGGACCTCGTCCATCGTGACGCCCTCGCCTTCTTCGATGCCGGCGTCGAGGTCGGTGACGAGGCACAGGGGCGTGTAGCAGAGCGCGAGCTCGCGGGCGAGGACGGCTTCCGGGTGGCCCGTCATGCCGATCAGCGTCCAGCCCTGACCGGCGAACCAGCGGGATTCGGCGCGGGTGGAGAAGCGGGGGCCCTCGATGACGACGAGGGTGCCGTCGTCGGCGAGGTCCCAGCCGGCGGAGCGGGCGGCCTTGAGGGCGGTGCGGCGGCCGTGGGGGCAGTACGGGTCGGCGAAGGAGACGTGGACGGCGGCTCCCTCGTCGTAGTAGGTCTGCGGACGTCCGGACGTGCGGTCGACGAGCTGGTCGGGGATCGCGAGGGTGCCGGGGCCGAGGTCGGGGGTGAGGGAGCCGACGGCGCTGGGGGCGAGGACCTGCCTCACCCCGAGGGTGCGCAGGGCCCACAGGTTGGCGCGGTAGGGGATGCGGTGCGGCGGGTACCGGTGGTCGCGGCCGTGGCGGGGGATGAACGCGACGCGGCGTCCGGCGAGTTCGCCGACGGCGACGGGGTCGCTGGGCGGGCCGTACGGGGTGTCGACGCGCACCTCCTCGATGTCGTCGAGGAAGGAGTAGAAGCCGGAGCCGCCGATGACGCCGAGGGAAGCCGTGGTTGACATGGGGCCGACATTAGCCATCGGGGGAGGAGGGGCGTCAGGGCGTTCGGGATTGTGGATAACTCCGGGCGGGGCGCGGTGCCCCGCCCGGAGATTCAGTGGACGAGCTGGTGCACTTCGGGCTTTTCTTCGGCCGGTTCCTCGCGGGCGAGGCGGCTCGGCGTCCAGATGCGCGGGCCGATGTCGTGCGCGAGGGCGGGCAGCAGGAGCGAGCGGACGATCAGGGTGTCCAGCAGGACGCCGAGGGCGACCGCGAAGCCCAGCTCGACCATGAACACCAGCGGCAGCGTGACCAGGGCCGCGAACGTGGCGGCCAGGACGAGGCCCGCCGAGGTGATGACGCCGCCGGTGACGGTCAGGCCGCGCAGGATGCCGCGCCGGGTGCCGAGCGACTGCGACTCCTCCCGGACGCGGTGCATCAGGAAGATGTTGTAGTCGACGCCCAGCGCCACCAGGAAGATGAACGCCAGCAGGGGGAACGACGCGTCGGCCCCTTCGAAGCCGAAGACGTGCTCGAAGAAGAGCGCGGAGGCGCCCAGGGACGCCAGGAAGGACAGGATCACCGTCGCCATCATCAGCAGCGGCGCCACGAGCGCGCGCAGCAGCAGCACGAGGATGCCGAACACGACGACCAGGACGATCGGGATGATGACGAGGTTGTCGCGGGACGACGCCTCGTTGGTGTCCACGCTGATGGCGGTGGTCCCGCCGACCTTGGCGTCCTCGGGCAGCGAGGCGCGGAGGCGCTCGACGGTCCGCTGCGCCGCTTCGCTGTCGGCCGGTGCCCGCAGCGTCGCCTCGTACTGGACGAGCCCCGCCGCGGTCTGCGGCGCGCCGACCTCCGCGACGCCCTCGGTGCCGCGGATGGCCGCCGCGAGGTCGTCCGAGGCGCCTCCCGGGGCGATGACGACGGCGGGGGAGCCGGACCCGCCGGGGTAGTGCTCGGTCAGGACGTTCTGGCCCGCGATGGAGTCGGGACGTCCGGTGAACATCCCCTCGTTCGACAGTCCGGTGGCGTTGAGGGAGAACAGGCCGAGCGTGAGACCTGCCAGGGCGACCGCGGTGGTGGCCCAGAGCGCGCGCGGGCGCCGGCCGACGAGCGCGGCGACCCGGCTCCAGACGCCGTGCTCCGCCTCGTACGCCTCGGGCTCCAGGTACTTGGCGTCGTAGCGGGGGATCAGCGGCCAGAACAGCCAGCGCCCGCAGACGACCAGGAGCGCGGGGAGCAGCGTGAGCATGGCGGCGAGCGCGGTCAGCACCCCGGCCGCGGCGACCGGGCCCATTCCGGCGGTCGAGTTCATCGCGGCGAGCAGCAGGCAGACCAGCCCGGCGGCGACGGTCGCGCCGGACGCGATGACGGCGGGCGCGGCGCGGCGCAGCGCGAACGCCATGGCCTCGTGCTTGTCCTCGTGCCGGTGCAGTTCTTCCCTGTACCGGGCCACGAGGAGGAGTGCGTAGTCGGTGGCGACGCCGAAGACCAAGACGGTCAGGATGCCCGCGCTCTGCCCGTTGACCGTCAGGTCCGCGTACTTGGCCAGTAGGTAAATGAGCGACTGGGCGAGCCCGAGGGCGAACAGCGCGCTCACGACGGGGACGAACCACAGGATCGGGCTGCGGTAGATGAGCAGCAGCAGGAAGATGACGACGCCGCCCGCGGCCATCAGCAGGAACCCGTCGATGCTCTCGAAGACCTCGAACTGGTCGGCGCCCGCGCCGGCGGGCCCGGTGACGTGGGCCGCGAGGCCGGGCGGGCCGCGCTGGGCGAGGTCGCGGGCCTCGTCCACCGCGTCGACGAGGGTGTCCTCGCCGGTGAGGGGGACGAGGACCTGCAGCGCCCGCCCGTCCTCGGACGGGATCGGGCCCTGCACGGTCTCCGCGCCGGGCAGCGCGCGGAACGCCGCCGCGTCCTCGGCGACCGCCGCGCGGTCCGCCGCGGTGATGCCGGACGGCCGTTCGTAGACGATGACGGCGAGCATCGACTCCTCGGAGCGGAAGCGCTCCTGCAACTCGACGACCTGCGTCGATTCGGCGCCTTCGGGCAGCCAGGACGACGCGTCGTTCTCCTCGACGTCGCCGAGCTTCCCGGCGAGCGGGCCGAGCGCGGCCAGCAGGACGATCCACAGGGCCAGGACGGCCCACTTGGTGCGGCGGCCGGCGATCAAGCCGGCGAGTCGGTCGGTGCGGGCGCCTGGGGGCGCCGGGCTGCGTTCGCTCATGTTCCTCTCCGCTGCTGGTCGAGCGGGGTGCCGAAAACGCGATATATCGCGTTGGCGCTCACAGTCCCTCGATCACCGAGAGGTGTCAAGTACTATCTCGACTCGCGGCCGATGGTGGCCGGTCGTCTCACGAGCGCCCGCGGCTTGCGCCGTCCGCGCGGTTCCCCTCGGACCCATGCTCGTCGCGGAGGGGCCGCTCGCGCGTCGGGCGGGGGAACCGACTCGCGGTACCTCCAGGGGCGCAGGATCGGCGACCGCGTTCGGCCTGGAGGCGTAGGAGAGGGGCGGCCCGGCGGGCCCGGGAGACGGCGCGGGGCGCCCTCGGCTCCGCCGGAAGCAGGAGGGGGCCGGCGTCACCGCAAGTGGGAGCGGTGGCAGGGGAGGGACGGCGCGGGGGCCCGGCCCGGTCCTCTCGGATGACGTCCGACGGGAGCGGGGGGCGGAGGGCGCGGCGGGAGCGACGGCTCGACCGCCGGGCGGGGCGCCGCGGACGGGACGGGGCGAGCCCGGCGTCACGCGGGACGCGCGCGGCGTCCGTCCGGGCTCAGAAAGCGCGAGAAGGGCGGGGACGGCGGCCGTGCGGCCGGCGCCCCCGCCCGCTCGGCGAAGTCAGGCGACCTTTTCTTTCGACGACGAGGACGACCCGGAGTCGCCGCTCGACGAGGACGAGGACGACGAGGACGACGACGAAGCCGACGAGTCGGACTTCGCGGAGTCGCCCGACGAGGTCGACGAGCCGTTCGACGAGCCGGACGAGGAGCCCACGGTCGACTTCCCGGAGCCGCGGCTGTCGGTGCGGTAGAAGCCCGACCCCTTGAAGATGATCCCCGCCGCGGAGAAGACCTTGCGCAGCTTGCCCTCGCACGCCGGGCATTCGGTCAGCGCGTCGTCGCTGAACTTCTGCACGACCTCCAGAGGCTCGCCGCACTCGGTGCAAACGTACTGATACGTCGGCACGGTTCCTCCTAGCTGACTCAGCCCGGCGGGTGGCCCCGGACTGGCACTCACTCTGAACGACTGCTAATGGTACCCGTGAGTTGAACAGGAATCGTCCCCGGTCTGTTCCCCGGTCCGCCCGCCGGCGGCCAAGCGCCGGTCAAGCACCGGTCTCGCCGAACCAGCCGGCGAGCTTCCCGCGGCGGCTGACGGCGCGCAGGCGGCGCTCGGCGACCTCCCGCACCTCCTCGGTCGTCACGACCAGCAGGGTGTCGCCCGAGTGCAGCGGCGTGGTGGGCTCCGGCACGAAACTGGACCCGTCCCGCACCACCAGCGTGACGGACGCGCCCGCGGGGAGCCGGAGCTCGAAGATCTCCACGCCGTTCAGCAGGGAGTCGTCCGGGATCCGGACCTCCAGCAGGTCGGCGTGCAGTTCCTCGAGGGGCGCGGCCTCCACGTCCAGCTCGCGGGTCGCGTCGTCGCGCTCCAGCCGGCACAGCCGCGCGGCCAGCGGCAGCGTGGGCGCCTGCAGCAGGGTGAACACGACGACGATGTTGAAGATGATCGCGAAGCTGCGGTCGGAGTCGGGGATCTCCTCGACCATCGGGATGGTGGCGAGGACGATCGGGACGGCGCCGCGCAGCCCGGCCCACGACATGAAGATTCGCTCGCCCAGCGGGATCCGGAAGCCGACCGTGGAGATCAGCAGCGACAGCGGGCGGGCGACGAACAGCAGGAGCGACCCGATGACGAGCGCCGGGATGATCTGGCCGGGGAGGTCGCCGGGCGAGGCGAGCAGGCCGAGCATGACGAACAGCCCGATCTGCGCCAGCCAGCCGACGCCCTCGGCGAAGCCGCGGGTGGCGGGGCGGTGCGGGAGGCGGGCGTTGCCGAGGACGAGCGCGCTGACGTACACGGCCGCGAACCCGCTGGCGTGCATGAGCGACGTCGCGCCGTACGCGCCGATCGACATCGACAGGACGGCGATCGGGTAGAGGCCGGACGCGGGGAGGGCCACGCGGCGCAGCGCCTGGGCGCCGAGCCATCCGATCGCGATGCCCATGAGGGTGCCGACGACCAGCTCGTAGACGAGCATCGCCGACAGTTCGAGCAGGTTCGGGACGCCCTCGGCGGTGGCGAGCGCGATCACGACGATCACGACGGGCGCGTCGTTGAAGCCGGACTCGGCCTCCAGCAGGCCCGTCACGCGGGAGGGCAGGGGGAGCCTGCGCAGGACGGAGAAGACGGCGGCGGCGTCGGTCGGCGCGAGGGCGGCCGCGAGCAGGAACGCCACGCGCCAGTCGAGGCCGATCAGCCAGATCGCGGGGAGGGCGACGATGACGATGCTGAGCAGCGTCCCGACCGTCGCGACGCTGATCGCGGCCGGGACGGACGAGCGGACGTGCCGCCAGTTCGTCGTGAGACCGCCCTCGGCGAGGATGAGGACGAGCGCCGCGAGCCCCAGCGTCTCGGCGAGGGCGACGTTGTCGAAGTCGATGTGGAGGGGGCCGGACTCGCCGATGAAGAGGCCGAGACCCATGTACGCGAGCAGCGTCGGGAGCCCGGCCCGGTGCGACAGCCGGACGGCGACGATGGCGCTGAGTACGAGCGTGGCCCCGAGGAGTAGCCAGATGTCGAGCTGCACATCCCACCCTTCGCGGGGTCGTCAAAGTTGATCGTTTAGGGATCCTACAGATTGGCCGCCCATTTGCGCATTTCGGGTTGAGTGTCGGAATCCCCGTGACCCGGCCTTAACGCCGCCTGACCTGCGGATCTACCCCGTTGACGACGTTCTGCACGTCCTCGCCGCGGACCGCGGCGACGACGTTGTCGCGCACCATCGTCACGAGGTTCAGCTGCGACAGGTCGGAGGCGCCCGCCGCGTGCGGCGACAGCAGCACCCGGTCGTGCGAGCGCAGCGGATGGCCGTCCGGGAGCGGCTCGGCGTCGAACACGTCGAGGGCCGCACCGGCCAGCCGTCCCGACTCGAGGGCGGCCAGGACGGCGTCGTCGGGCGCGATGCCGCCGCGCGCCACGTTCACCAGCAGGGCGCCGTCCGGCAGGAGGGCGAGGCGCTCCGGGCCGAGCAGCCCGCGCGTCCCGTCCACCAGCGGGACGGCGAGCACGAGGATGTCGGACGACGCCACGAGGTCGTCCAGGTCGCGGTAGGTCGCGGACGCCTCGGGGCGCGGGCGCCGCGTCCAGTACGAGACGTCGCAGCCCAGCGCCTGGAACAGGCGGGCGATCTCGGAGCCGATCGCCCCGAAGCCGACGACCCCGACGCGCTGCGCGTGCAGCTCCCGGGGCCGCCGCGCCGCGATCTCCATCTGCGGCCAGCCGCCCGCGCGCACCGCCCGGTCGCCCCACGCGAGGTGTCGGCAGAGCGCGAACGCGGCGCCGACCGCCCACTCGGCCACGCCCCGCCGGTTGAACCCGGCGGCGTTCGCGACCGGCACGTCCCGGGAGGTCAGCGCGGGGACGTCCAGGCTGTCGGTGCCCACCGCGGGCATCTGGACGAACGCGAGGTGCGGCGCGGCCGCGACCGCCTCGGCGTCGAGCGCGAGCCGTCCGGTGAAGTCGGCGACGACGATCTCGGCGTCGGCCAGGCCGGCGAGGAGGCCCGAGCGGTCGGCGGTGGCCGGGAACCGGACCTCGGCCGCGTCGCCGAGCGGCGCGAGCAGGCCCCGCACGACCGCCTCGTCGATCGGGGGCAGGGACAGGATCCGCCACGGCGCCGTCATCTCGAACCTCCAGGTGAAGCCGACCGTCGATCGCGTTCCGGGATGTCGCGATCGTCCCGCTCGGTCACCTTATTGGGGCGTCCGCTTCCGGCCATCGAGGGCGGTTCGGGAGGTGCCGGATCCGACGGGCCGGCGCCCGCTCACCCGAACCGGACGAGCCCCCGGGACGGCGTGGCGGCGGCCCGGACGCGCCGGTCGTGCGGCTCCGCGGGCAGCTCCGGGACCAGCTCGCCGTCGTACACGAGCCCGACCGTCAGGATCGCGGGCCCGACCCGGGCCAGCGCGCGGTCGTAGGACCCGCCGCCGCGGCCGAGCCGCATGCCCGACTCGTCCACCGCGACCGCCGGGGCCAGGACGACGTCCGCGCTGGACACGGCGCCGGGGCCGCGCGGCGGCTCGGTCGGCTCCAGGCAGCCGCGGGGGCCGGGGGCGAGCGAGTCGGGGCCCTCGTAGGACGCCCAGTCGAGATCGCCGTCCGGCAGCAGCCGGGGGAGGAGCACGTACGCGCCGCGCTTCCACAGGGCGAAGAGAAGGCCGCGGGTCTCCGGTTCCGGTCCGACCGAAACGTACGCCGCGATCGTCCCGGCCATCTCCACCTCGGGCACGGACAGGAGCGCGTCGCGCAGCACCCGGCCCGCCTCCGCGCGCTTCGCGGGCGCCATTGTGGCACGGTTACCCAGCAGTTTCGTGCGGAGTCCGGTCTTCGTTCCGATGTCGTGCACGCTGTCGTCCTTGCGGCTTACTAAGGTCTCTACATGACTGATATCGCACCCGTGACCAAGGCGGTCGTTCCTGCGGCCGGGCTCGGTACCCGATTCTTGCCCGCCACGAAGGCGACGCCCAAGGAAATGCTTCCCATCGTCGACAAACCGGCGATCCAGTACGTCGTCGAAGAGGCGGTGGACGCCGGCCTCAGCGACGTCCTCATGATCACCGGACGCAGCAAGCGGTCCATCGAGGACCACTTCGACCGAGCCTACGAGCTCGAGGAGGCCCTGCGCGCCAAGGGCGACGACGGGCGGCTCGCCGCCATCCGCGAGTCCAGCGAGCTCGCGATCATGCACTACGTGCGGCAGGGCGAGCCGCGCGGCCTCGGGCACGCGGTGCACTGCGCCCGCCAGCACGTCGGGCACGAGCCGTTCGCCGTCCTGCTCGGCGACGACATGATCGACGGCCGGGACAAGCTGCTGCGGCGCATGATCGAGGTCCGCGGCGAGTACGGCGGCAGCGTCGTCGCCCTCATGGAGGTGCCCGCCGACCAGGTCTCCGCCTACGGCTGCGCCGCCATCGAGGCCACCGGCGAGGACGACGTCGTCCGGATCAGCGACCTGGTCGAGAAGCCGTCCGCCGAGGAGGCGCCCAGCAACTGGATCATCATCGGCCGCTACGTCTGCGACCCGGCCGTCTTCGACGTCCTCGAGAAGACCCCGCCCGGCCGCGGCGGCGAGATCCAGCTCACCGACGCGCTGCGGACGCTCGCCGACATGCCCGCCGAGGAAGGCGGCGGCGTGTACGGGGTCAAGTTCCGCGGGCGCCGCTACGACACCGGCAACAAGCTCGAATACCTGCGCACCGTCGTCCAGTTCGCGGCGGAACGCCCCGACCTGTCGCCGGAGTTCCTGCCGTGGCTCCGCGAGTTCGTCCAGGCGCAGGACGGCGTGGGCGGCGACGGGAACGCGTGACGCCCCGTCACACTTGAGTGCATGAGAACGGTCGACGAGCATCTGAACGACATCCTCGGCAGCCTCACGGTGCTGCCGCCGCTCGACCTGGCGCTGCTGGAGGCGCGGGGAACGGTCCTCGCCGAGCCCGTCTCCGCGCCCGTCCCGCTGCCGCCGTTCGACAACTCCGCGATGGACGGCTACGCCGTCGTCGCGTCCGACGTCGCGGGGGCCACCGAGGCCGACCCGGTGACGCTGCCGGTGGTCGGCGACGTCGTCGCGGGGGACCCGGCGGTGTCGGCGCTGCGCCCCGGGCTGACCGCCCGGATCATGACGGGCGCGCCGATGCCCGCCGGGGCCGACGCGGTCATCCCGGTCGAGTGGACCGACGGCGGGACGGCGCACGTCCGGATCGTCCGGTCCGCGCCGCCCGGGCACTACATCCGGCGCGCGGGCGAGGACGTCCGCGAAGGCCAGGTCGTCGTGCCCGCGGGCACCCGGCTCCGCGCGCCGCAGCTCGGCATGATCGCGGCGGTCGGCCGGGCCCGCGTGACCGTGCGGCCGAAGCCGCGCGTCGTCGTCGTCTCCACCGGGGACGAGCTACGCGAACCGGGCACGACCCTGGGGCACGGGCACATCTGGGAGTCGAACAGCTTCATGCTGACCGCCGCCGTCGCCGAAGCGGGCGGCGTCGGCTACCGGCACTCCACCGTCGACGACGAACCCGGCTCGGTCAGGGACATGCTGCAAGACCAGCTCGTCCGCGCCGACGCCGTCATCACGTCCGGCGGGGTCTCCATGGGGTCCCGGGACGTGGTCAAGGAGGCGCTCACCGGAACCGTGAAGTTCCACAAGGTCGGCATGCGTCCGGGCAAACCGCAGGGATTCGGCCTCATGGAAGGCACGCCCGTCTTCACCCTGCCCGGGAACCCGGTCAGCGCCTACGTGTCGTTCCAAGTGTTCGTCCGTCCCGCCCTACGCGCCATGCAGGGGCTTTCGCCCGAGCCCTTGCCCACGGTGAAGGCCGTCCTGTCCGGCGACATCAAGTCCCCTGCGGGCCTGCGGCACTTCCTGCGCGCGCGCCTCACCTACGACGGCGGCTACACGGTCGACCCCGCCGACGTGCAGGGCTCGCACCAGCTCGCGTCCCTCGCGTCCGCCGACGCGCTGATCACCGTCCCCGAGGACGTCGAGACCCTCCCCGCGGGCAGCACGGTCGACGTGATGAGATTGCCCGCATGACCGGGTTCTCCCACCTCGACGACGAGGGCGCCGCCCGCATGGTCGACGTCTCCGCCAAGGACGTCTCGGCCCGCACCGCGACCGCCACCGGGTTCGTCCGCCTCTCGCCCGCGTGCGTCGCGGCCCTCCGCGCCGGGGACGTCCCCAAGGGCGACGCCCTCTCCGTGGCCCGCATCGCCGGGATCATGGGCGCCAAGCGCGTCCCCGACCTCGTCCCCCTCTGCCACCCGATCGCCCTGCACGGCGTCACCGTCGACCTGGCGGTCGAGGACGCCGGCGTGGCGATCACCGCCGTCACCCGCACCGCCGACCGCACCGGCGTCGAGATGGAGGCGCTCACCGCCGTGAGCACCGCCGCCCTCGGCCTCGTCGACATGGTCAAGGCGATCGACCCCGCCGCCGTGATCACCGACGTCCGCGTCGAGGAGAAGACCGGCGGCAAGCGCGGGACGTGGCGCCGATGAGGGCGATGGCCGTCACCGTCTCCAACCGCGCGTCCGCCGGCGTGTACCCCGACCGGTCGGGGCCCGTCCTCGTCGAGATGCTCGCCGACCTCGGCTGCCGCGTCGACGGGCCCGTCGTCGTCCCCGACGGCGAACCGGTCGAGCAGGTGCTCCGCGACGCCGTCGCCGACGGCTACGACGTCGTCGTCACCACCGGCGGCACGGGCCTCACCCCCACCGACCTGACCCCCGAGATGACCCGCCGCGTCCTCGACCGCGAGATCCCCGGGATCGCCGAGGCCGTCCGGGCGGAGAACCGCGACGCCGTCCCGACCGCGATCCTCTCCCGCGGCCTCGCGGGCGTCGCGGGCCGCACCCTCATCGTCAACCTGCCGGGTTCGACCGGCGGCGTGCGCGACGGCATGGCCGTCCTCGGGCGCGTCCTCGCCCACGCCGTCGACCAGATCCATGGCGGCGACCACAAAAAATAGCGTTCATACGCCGCACCAGGGAATCATGGAACCGTGGAACGAATGCGGGGATGGCCGGTCACCCTGACCGAAGGTCCCGTCGGACTGCGCCCGCTGCGGCACCGCGACGCGTCCGTCTGGCGCGAGCTGCGGGTCCGCAACGCCGACTGGCTGCGCCCCTGGGAACCCACCAACCCCGAGACGCCGCTGTTCCGCAGCGGCCTCGGCCCCTACGTCAGCATGGTCCACACGATGCGCCGCGAGGCCCGCCAGGGCCTCGCGCTGCCGTGGGTCGTCACCCACGAGGACGACTTCGTCGGCCAGGTCACGATCGGCGCGATCGTCTGGGGCTCGGCCCGCTCCGCCCAGATCGGCTACTGGGTCGACCGCCAGGTCGCCGGCCGCGGCGTCATCCCCACCGCCGTCGCCCTCGCGGTGGACCACTGTTTCTTCACCGTCGGCCTCCACCGCCTCGAGGCCAATATCCGCCCGGAGAACGCCGCGAGCCGCCGCGTCGTCGAAAAACTGGGATTCCGCGAAGAAGGAATTCGGCGCCGGCACCTGCACATCGACGGCGCCTGGCGCGACCACATCTGCTACGCCCTCACCGTCGAGGACGTGCCCGGTGGCCTGCGCTCCCGCTGGCTCGCCGACCGCCGCCGAGCATTTCCCCGGCAGTGACTTTCGACTCGTAAATATCCTGCGCGATCGAAGAGTCGGCAAACGGAGAGTAACGGCGCGATCGATCTCGCGACACACCGCCCCTTATGCTCGTCAACCTCTGACACCGGCTCGTACCGTGCGGGGCGTGACCCTGCTCCCAATGCACGTGCGCGGGCCGATAGTCGGCCCGCGCCGCAGGCGTGCCCTGGGGGTGGTCCGATGAGCAGTGCCGTCCTCTACCTCGCCATCGTCGCCGTCTGGGCGATCGTCCTCGTCCCCATGTGGCTCCGCCGCGACACCGAGAAGCAGGACGAGTTCGAGGAGGAGCACACCGAACCGGAGCCGCGCCGCACCCGCGCGCCGTCCCGCGCCCGGGTCATCGCCCGGCGCCGCCGCCGCACCGCGGGCCTCACCGCCCTGCTCGCCACCGCCGCCACCGTCGCCGCCTTCGGCGTCGCCCCCTGGTGGGTCGCCGCGCCCCCGGCCGTCCTCCTGGTCGGCCACCTCGCGCTCCTCCGCGTCGCCGTCGGCATGGACGCCGCCCGCCGCGAGTCCGCCGCGCGCGCCCGCGCCGCCGCCCGCCGCGCCGCCCAGACCGTCCCCGAGCCGGCCGCCGAACCCGCCGAGATCATCGAGCTCCCGACGCCCGAAGAGGTCTTCGACCAGTACGCCGACGACCGACGCGCCGTCGGCGAGTGACCGGGATGGCGCGAACACCCTCCAGAGTTTGCTAATCTAAACACGTCCTTGGGGCTGTGGCGCAGTCCGGTAGCGCACCTCGTTCGCATCGAGGGGGCCAGGGGTTCAAATCCCCTCAGCTCCACCAAGGAACACCAGGTCAGAGGCCCGGTCGGAGAATGCTCCGGCCGGGCCTCCGGTCTTTTCATCGGTTCATGCGGCTTCTGAGCGGGCTCATCGCCGCCCGATGTCCTCGCCGAAACTCTCCGTGCGGTGTTCGAGTGCGCCCGTTCGACTTCCTCGGCCCGGCGGGGACGGTGGTTCGGCGCCGACCGCCGCCTACCTGTGCCGGATGGTCCGGGCGGCACGCGGCCGACCGGGGGTGTCCGAGCGCTCCGCGATCAGAGCGCCCGTGACACCTTTGACAGGCAAGTCGCTGCTTGCCTATTGTTGCTTTCAGCAGGGTGTTTCTACTACATGGAGGCGAAGGGGGAGGCCGATGGCGGACGACATCGCCTACGGGACTCTGGAGACGGTCGACGGGCGTCCGGTGCTGCGGTTCGAGCGGTCGCTCGCGTACCCCGTCGAGCGGGTGTGGCGGGCGGTCAGCGTGCCGGCGGAGCTCGGACGGTTCTTTCCCGGCGCCGTGGACTGGACGCCGGAGGCGGGAGAGGTCATCGACCTCGGCGGGGCGACCCTCGACGTGACCGAGGTCGATGCGCCGCACCGGCTGGCATGGACGTTCGCGGGGCAGCCGCAGAGCTTCGGGCTGACCGCGGAGGAAGGCGGCTGCCGGCTGGTGTTCACGCACGTCATCGACGGCCTGCCGGCCGCGCAGACCGCGGCCGGATGGGAGACCTACCTCGCGCGGCTGGAGCCGCATCTGGCCGGCGGGCACCTCTCCGAGGAGGAGGCGCACGAGCCGTGGAGGGAGATTCACGAGCGGTACGCCCAGCGCTTCGGCGTCGACCCGGAGCCGGGGCGGCGCTGGGCGGCGGCGAACCTGCCCGCCTGACGGGGGAACGCGTGCGCCCCGGCCGTCGGGCCGGGGCGCTCCGGGGTCAGTCGGTTCGGGCGGCGGTGGCGGCGGGGGCGGCCTCGTCGGCGAGGCGCTCCATGCCGCTCGTGGTCTTCAGCGGCTTCTCCTTGATGAACGGGACGATCAGCAGGACGAGCAGGGCGAACGGCGTCGCGAAGAGGAAGAGGTCGGCGGTCGCGACGCCGTAGGCGTCCTCGACGATGGCGCGCATGGGGGCGGGCAGCGTCGTCATGTCGGGGACGCGGTGGCCGGCGGCCTGGCCGCCGGCGGGGGCGCCCGACGCCTCGAGGCTCTTCGTGATCTCGGCGGTGACGCGGTTGGCGAGGATCGCGCCGAGCACGCTGGTGCCGATGGTGCCGCCCATGCTGCGGAAGAAGGACAGGACGGACGTGGCGGCGCCGAGTTCGGCGGCCGGGACGTCGTTCTGCGCGGCCAGCACGAGGTTCTGCATCAGCATGCCGACGCCGATGCCGAGGAGCGCCATGTAGACGCTGAGGACGGCGAAGTGGGTGTCGGAGCCGATGGTGGACAGCAGGCCGAGGCCCGCGGTCATGAAGGCGGCGCCCGCGATGAGGTAGACCTTCCACTTGCCGGTGGCGCTGATGAGCTGCCCGGCGACGGTGGAGGAGACCAGCAGGCCGAAGATCATCGGCAGGCTCATCAGGCCGGCGACCGTCGCGGACTTGCCCAGGGAGACCTGGAAGTACTGCGAGAGGAAGACGGTGCCGCCGAACATGGCGACGCCGACCAGGAGGCTGGCGACGGTCGTCAGGGTGACGGTGCGGTTGCGGAAGATGTCGAGGGGGATGACCGGCTCGGCCACCCGGGACTCGACGACCACGGCGGCGGCGAGGAGCACGGCGCCGCCGACGGTGAGGACGGCGGTCTGCCAGGACGCCCAGTCGAACTCGGTGCCGGCCAGCGAGACCCAGATCAGCAGCGTGCAGACGCCCGCGACGATGAGGAACGCGCCGAGGAAGTCGATCTTCACGTCGCGGCGGACGGTCGGCAGCTTCAGCGTGCGCTGCAGGAGCAGGATCGCGAGGAGGGCGAACGGCACGCCGATGAAGAAGCACCAGCGCCAGCCGAGCCAGGAGGTGTCCACGAGGACGCCGCCGATGAGCGGCCCGGCGACGGTGCCGACGGCGAAGACGGCGCCGAAGATGCCGGCGTACTTGCCGAGCCGGCGGGGCGGGATGATCGCGGCCATCACGACCTGGGCGAGGGCGGTGAGGCCGCCCGCGCCGATGCCCTGCGCCACCCGGCTGAAGATCAGCAGCCCGACGTCGTGGGAGAAGCCCGCGAGCAGGGAGCCGACGACGAACATGCCCAGGGAGAGCTGGAGCAGGAGCTTCTGGTTGTAGAGGTCCGCGAGCTTGCCCCACAGCGGCACGGTGGCGGTCATGGCCAGCAGCTCGGCGGTGACGACCCAGGTGTAGGACGACTGGCCGGCGCCCAGGTCGGCGATGATCCGGGGGAGCGCGTTGGCGACTACAGTGCCGGCGAGGATGGCGACGAACATGCCCGCCATCAGCCCGGACATGGCCTGGAGTATCTGCCGCTGGGTCATGGAGGTGGGCGCCGCTGATGCTTTCACGACATCTCTTTCGGGAGGGTTCCGGATGTGCGTCAGGCGGGGTCGCGGGGCCCGGGCAGCCCGGCGGCGAGGTGGTCGAACACCTCGTGGAAGACGTCCATGAAGGGGCGCTCGTCCTGCCGGACGCACCAGTGCTCGACGGCGACCCGGACGGCCGTGGCGCCGACGGCGGCCAGCAGCCGCGCGTAGAGGTCCGGGCACGCGGGCCCGCCGCCGGTGGACGAGCGCGCGGCGAGGACGTCGGCGAGGCCGACCTCGTCGGCCATGAGGACGCCGATGCTGCGGACGAGGAGGTGCGGCGAGTTGCGCAGCACCTCGGCGTGGAGGGCCCACAGTTCGTGCTGCTGCTCGGCCTCGGCGAGCTCCGCCGCCAAGGCCGTGCGCAGCGCCTCCAGCGGCGGGAGGGCGGACGGCGCGTCGAGCACCGCGCCCCGGATGCGGGCGCTCGACTCCGCGCCGAGCATGACGTAGACGTCGTCCCGGGAGGCGAAGTAGTTGAAGAACGTGCGCGGGGACACGCCCGCCGCCTCGCTGATCGCCTCGACGGTGACGTTCTCCACGCCGTGCTCCGCCGCGAGCCGCACCGCGGCCTCGACGAGCGCCGCGTGCGTGGCCCGCTTCTTGCGTTCCCGCAAGCCGCCCTCGACGGCGGTCTTCTCCCCCTGCACGTCCTGCATGCTATGCAAACTTGCACTGGGTGCAAAATTGCACGGCGTGCGTGAATCCGTGCGCCCCTCGCGGGCCCGCAAATAACCGAATCTGATTCGGGAAAGGTCTTCACTCTCCGGGACGGCGGCGCGATCATGGGGTGACCGTCGAGCGTTGGGAGGGGCCCATGGCGATCGCCATCGGCGAGGAGCACCGCGAACTGGCCGGGACGACCAGGACGTTCCTGAACGATCAGGGCGCGCGCGCAGCGAACCGCGCGCTGCTGGAAGCGGACGAGGAGACGCTGCCGGCGTTCTGGGACGACTTCGCCCGGCTCGGTCTGCTCGGGGTCCATCTGCCGGAGGAGCACGGCGGCGGCGGGGCGGGGCTCCCGGAGCTGGTCGTGGTCGTCGAGGAGCTCGGCCGGGCCCTGGCGCCGGGGCCGATGGTGCCGACGATGGCGGCGTCCGCGGTGATCGCCGCGCGCGGCACCGACGAGCAGCGCGCCCGGCTGCTCCCCGACCTGGCGTCCGGCCGGACGGTCGCGGCGCTCGGCATCGGCGGCGCGGTCGCGGTGGACGGCGGGACGGCGACCGGCGACGCCGGGGTCGTCCTCGGCGGCGGCCTCGCCGCGCTGCTGGTGCTCCCCGCGGGCGACGACATGATCGTCGTCCGGGCGGACGCGCCGGGCGTGGAGGTCGAGGTCCCGCCGAACCTCGACCCGTCCCGCCGTTCGGCCCGCGTCAGGCTCGACGGCGCGGAGGTCGCGGACGTCCTGCCGTCGGCGCGCGCGCACGCCGTGGCCATCGCGCGGACGATCGCGGGTGCGGAGGCCGTCGGCGGGGCGCTGGAGTGCGTCGAGCGGTCGGTCGAGTACGCGAAGGTCCGGGAGCAGTTCGGGCGGACGATCGGGACGTTCCAGGCGGTCAAGCACCACTGCGCGGACATGCTCGTCGCGGCGGAGCTCGGCACGGCGGCGGTGTGGGACGCGGCGCGTGCGGCGTCCGCGCCCGCGGCGGAGTTCGAGTACGCGGCGGCCGTCGCCGGGACGCTCGCCCCGCCCGCGTTCACCGGGAACGCCGGGCTGAACACGCAGGTGCACGGCGGGATCGGGTTCACCTGGGAGCACGACGCGCACCTGCTGCTGCGGCGCGCGGCGACGATCGAGGCGGTCGTCGACCCGCGGGACGCGGCGCGGGACGTCACCCGGCTGAGCGTCGCGGGCGTCGTGCGGGCGACGGAGCTCGACCTGCCGCCGGAGGCGGAGGCCCAGCGGCCCGAGGTGCGGGCGCTGGCGCGGGAGATCGCGGCGCTGCCGGAGGACGAGCAGCGCGTGCGGCTGATCGACACCGGGTACGTGCAGCCGCACTGGCCGCGCCCGTGGGGGCTGGAGGCGTCCGCCGGGCTGCAGCTCGTGATCGACGAGGAGTTCCGCGCGGCGAAGGTGAAGCGGCCCTCGTACGGGATCACGAGCTGGAACATCCTCACGCTCGTCCAGCACGGCACGCAGGACCAGATCGACCGGTGGGTGCGCGCCGCGCTGCTCGGCGACGAGGTGTGGTGCCAGCTGTTCAGCGAGCCGGAGGCCGGATCGGACGCGGCGGCCGTGAAGACGCGGGCGGTGAAGGTCGAGGGCGGCTGGAAGGTCAACGGGCAGAAGGTGTGGACGAGCGGCGCGCACTACAGCCGCCGCGGCCTCGCGACCGTCCGGACCGACCCGGACGCGGCCAAGCACGCGGGCGTCACGATGATGGTGATCGACATGAAGGCGCCCGGCGTGGAGGTGCGGCCGCTGCGGCAGGCGACGGGCGGCTCGGAGTTCAACGAGGTGTTCTTCTCCGACGTGTTCGTCCCGGACGAGGACGTGATCGGCGCGCCGAACGAGGGCTGGAAGGTCGCGCGGGCGACGCTGGGCAACGAGCGGGTCAGCATCGGCGGCGGCGTCGGCGCGCCGCTCGGCTCGGACGTCGTCGGGCTGTACGCCGAGGACCCGGACGCCGTCCCGGCGGACCGGGTCGGCGCGCACGCGGCGGAGGAGCGGGCGCTGAAGCTGCTGAACCTGCGCAGCGCCGAGCGGGCCGTCGCGGGCGGCGAGCCCGGGCCGGAGGGCAACATCACGAAGCTGGTGCTGGCCGAGCACGGGCACGCCACGGCCGCGCTGCTGGGCGAGTTCGCCGGGCCGCAGACGGCGTTCGGCGACGGCGCCGGGGCGATGGCGGGGCTGATGCGGCTGGGGTCGCGGGCGATGTCGATCGCCGGCGGCACCTCGGAGATCACCCGCAACCAGATCGCCGAGCGCATCCTCGGGCTGCCCCGCGACCCGCTGATCAAGTAGCCGGCGGCCGGCCCGCCGCCCACCGGCGGCGGGCCGCGGCGCCGCGTCCGGTTTCGGGCGGTTTCCGCAGGGCAAGGGGCCTGTGAGAGCCGAACGAGTGGACGGCGCCCCATGACGATGATCGAGAAGAAACTGGTCGACTACCTCAAGGACGCGCACGCGCTCCAGCAGCACGTGCAGGGCGTCCTGAGCGAGCTGCTCACCACGGCGGCCGACGAACCGGACCTCTGCCGCCGCCTGGGGGAGTACGCGCGCCGCAACCGCGTGCACACCCGCGCGATCGAGGACCGGCTCCGCGCGCACCGCGCCTCGCCGTCGATCGTCCGGGACGCCGAGATGCTGTGGGGCTCGATCGCCGACGTGCTGAGGTACCGCAACCACGTCGGACGGCACGTCCGGGACGGCTACGTGTCGGCCCACCTGCAGATCGCCGAGGCCGAGATGCTCCGCCGCATCGCCGCCCGCGCCGGGGACGGCGAGACGGCGGAGGTCGCGGCGGCGGTGTGCGACGACGCCCACGCGGTCGCCGCCGCGATCTCCGACAACTGGGACGCCGCCGTCGAGCTGTCGCTCCGCCGCCACGGCGTGCGCGCGCACCGCTGACGCGGTGTGAGCCCGCGCGCGTCCTGTGGGAGGATCCGCGGGATGAGCGACCGAGCGGACGAACCAGACGAACCGGCCCCCGCGCCGTCCGAACCGGTCCACGCCGACCTGGTTCTCGTTCCCGAACCCGACCCCGTGCCCGGGGCGGACGCGCCGTCTCCCGCGCCGAGGGGCGGGGCGACGGCGGGCACGCGCGTCCTCGGCTTCGGGCTGTTCGCGGGCGCGGTCGCCGCGGTCGTCCGGGTGGCGGCCGACGGCGCGGGCGGCGACTGGCGCTCGGGCGTGTTCGTCTCCGGCCTGGCCGCGTCGCTGGTGCTCGGCGGCCTCGCGATGAACGGGTGGCTCACCCGGCTCGTGAACCGGCTGCTGTGGATCTTCCCCGCGACGCTGCTGTTCATGGGGGTCGTCCTCGTCCTCGACCCCGGCTACGGGGCCTTCCTCAACGGGGACGCGGAGCGCGGCCGGGTCGAGTCCGACGGCCAGGCGACCGGGTTCGCCGTCCTCCTGCTCGTGGTGGGCGTCGCCGGGCTCGCCGGGTACGGCTACGCCGCCCGGCACCGCGTCTTCCGCCGGTAGCCGTGCCGCCCGGGTCAGGCGGGCCTGGTGGCGGGCTGGAACCGGAACGACACCGACTCCATCAGCGGCCGGCGCTTCGTCTTCTGCACGGCGGCGATGCGCCAGCCGCCCCCGTCCCCGCCGTCCCTGACCAGCGTGTAGGTCGCGACCTTGCCGAGCCGCTTGGGGGCGCGCTTGGCGACCTCGCCGCGGGTCACGACGACGGCGGAGTCCCCGTGGACGCGGACGTCCACGATCTCCAGGGCCATCCGGGTCCCTTTGAGGAACCCGTCGAACAGGGCCTGGTGGGCGCGGCCGATCTCGGGGCCGCCCCGGTAGACGGTGCCGACGAAGGTCACGTCGACGGCGTCCGCGGTGAAGCAGGCCCCGTAGGCGGCGCCGTCGCCGCGGTTCCAGGCGTCCCGCGCCCGCTCCAGCAGCGCGCGGATCGCGGTGTCGTCGGTGTCGTCGGCGCCGGTGGCCGCGCCGGTCGTGTCGGTCGTCATGACGGGACGCCTCCATGGTAGCTTCTCGGAAGAAGTTTCTTCGAAGAGGATTTCTCTTTGTTAAGGAAGAGATTAAAGAGGGGCAGGCCCGATGTCAACGGCGGATCCGAGTCGCGTCTACCGCACGTACCTGAGCGCGGTGCTCCTGCACACCCACGCGGGCGCGCGCGCCTGCGGGCTCGGGGCCAGCGACCTGTACGCGCTGAACATCCTCGACCTGGAGGGCGCGATGACGCCGGGCGAGCTGGGCGCGCGCACCGGACTGACCACCGGTCCGACGACCCGGCTGATCGACCGCCTCGAAGAAGCCGGGTACGTCCGGCGCGTCCCCGCGCCCGGGGACCGGCGCAAGGTCATCGTCGAGCCGGTGGGGGAGCCCGCCGAGCTGGACGAGGTCCTCGCCCCGGCCCGGCGCGGCATCGGCGAGATCATCGCCGGATACCCGCCCGAGCAGCGGGCCGTCCTGTTCGACTACTTCGCCCGCGCGGCCGACGCCTACCGCCGGGCGACCGACGACCTCCGGACGGACTGACCCCCGGCCGCCCCGGCCCCCGGCCGCCCGGCCCCCGGCCGCGGCGGCCTCCGGTCACCAGAGTCCGGACGAGGCGTCGTCGGGCCACTCCTCCGGTTCGGCGACCCAGCCCGCGACGAGGACGAGGCCGGTGGGGCGGTGCCGCGCGAGGAAGCCGAACGGGCGGTCGAAACCGGCGGACAGCACCGGGGCCTCGCTCTGCGGCGGCGCGGCCCCGGCCACGGCCGCGAAGGCGGTGACGGCCGCGGCCGTGAACCCCTCCGCGGTGAAGGTCGCGTGGACGTCCTGCGCGCCCTGCCCGACCTTGAGCGGCGCCCGGCTGATCCCGGGGAGGTGGCCGTGCGGATCGTCGCCGGAGACCGTCGCCAGCCCGAACAGGCCGGGGCTGTCCAGCAGGTCGTGCCGGGCGCCGACATCGAACCGGACGGTCGTCGTGTGCAGGGTCGGCGTGGGGTCGTGGGACGGGACGCTCACCAGTTCCACGCCCGGTGCCGTGCGGGCGACGGGTTCGGCGAGCAGCTCGGCGCCGCGCCGCAGCGGGTGCCGGCCGTCGAGGGCGGCCGCCCCGGCTGCGACCACCTCGCCCGCCGGGCGGTCGGGCGCGCCGAGGAGCAGGTGGACGTCGACGTCGTCGACGCCCGCCACGGTGAGGACGGTGAGCGGCCCGCCGGGCGTCTCGGCGAGGGCGAGCGGGTCGAGGTCGGGGCCGCCGCGGTACAGGCCCGCGAGCCCGTTCGGCCGCCCGGCCCAGGGGCCGCCCTGCGGCCGGAGCGGGACGTCCCGGAAGGGGGCGCGCCAGCGGGTGTCGACGCTCAGCGCGGTCGCCAGCACCAGGAGGGTGTCGGGGTCGAGCGCCACGGGCATCCGCCGCAGCCGCCCGCGCGTGTGCCGCTCGACCCAGGCGTCCAGCCGGGGGCGGTCGGCGTCGGGGTCGCCGCTGAGCTCGCCGCGCGCCCCGCCGGGCGCGGCGTCGAGCCACCAGGGGTTCAGCGGCAGCCCCGCCCGGTGCCAGACGCCGAACGCGCCGTCGACGGCGCTGCCGCGCGCGAGGATCTCCAGCAGGTCGCGCGCGTCGCGGTCGGCGCCGGCGGCGTCGCGGCCGACGGCGTCCTGCAGTTCGGCGCGCGCCGGCCCGTCGGCGGCGGCGGCCAGCAGCGCGAGCAGCGGCCAGAGCCCCGCCCCCGACAGCGCGGTCGTCTCTCCGGTGCAGGCGTGCCGCGCCCATCTCGCCGTCAGGTCGTTGGAGGCTCGTACGGCTCCGTCGGCCACGCGCTCGTCTCCCGTCCGCGGCGAAAAAGCCGATGCTAGTGCGCCGCCCGCCGAGTCCTCGACGCGTTCTACGCCTGCGCGACGGCCAGCGCCAGCGACCCGACGGCGAGCGCCAGGTACCCGCCGGGGAACGCGAAGTTGTAGAAGACCCGGGCGCGGACGTGCGCGACGATGGCGCCCACGAAGAACAGAACGAGGCCCGTCGCGGCGGCGATCCCGATGTATGGGACGCCCAGGAGGCCGAGCAACAGTCCGGCGGCCCCGGCCGCCTTGAGCGCTCCCAGCCAGGGCACCCACGACGCAGGGAGGCCCACCTCGGCCGAGTTCCCCATCACGAAACGGGCCTTGGCGAAGTCCGCGGCGGCCATTCCGGCATTGGCCGCGATCGTGGCGACGGTGACGGCGACATAGGAGATGAACAGCATGGTTCCAGGCTGGCGGGGGGCCGTCAGGGGCGTCCAATACACCTGTCCATAACCTGGCGGCATGGACGTCGACACCCGGCTGCTGCGCTACTTCGTCACCGTGGCCGAGGAGGGCAACCTGACCCGCGCGGCGGAACGGCTGTACGTCTCCCAGCCCGCGCTGACCAAGCAGATCAGGCAGCTGGAGGCCCGGCTCGGCGTCCGGCTGTTCACCCGGTCCCGGGCGGGCATGGCGCTCACCGATCCCGGCCGGGCCCTCGCCGACCGCGCACCGGCCCTGCTGGACGGCTGGGACGACGCCTGGCGCGCGACGAAGGCCGCGTCCCGCCGCGCCGCCCGCGTCCTGTACGTCGGGTACCTGGCGAGCGCCGCCAACGAGGCGACCCCGCGCATCATCGCCGAGTTCGTCCGGCGCCGCCCCGGCTGGCGGGTCGAGATGCGGCAGTCGCCCTGGTCGGCGCCCGCCGCGGGCCTCGACGAGGGGACCGTGGACGTCGCCCTCGTGCGGCTCCCGTTCCCCGGGCAGGACGGCTTCCACGTGCGGGTCCTGATCACCGAGCCGCGCCATGTCGTGCTGCCCGCCGCGCACCCGCTCGCCGCCCGCGAGATCGTCGCGTTACGGGAGGTGCGGGACGAGCCGTTCGTCGCGCCCGCGCCGGAGACCGGCGCCTGGCGGGACCACTGGACGGGCGCGGACGAGCGCGACGGCCGCCCGCCGCGCATCGGCACCGTCGTCGAGCAGCCGGACGACTGGCTGAGCGCCATCGCGAACGGCCTCGGCATCGGCCTCGCGCCCGCGTCCGCCACCCGCTTCTACGCGCGTCCGGGCATCGTCTACCGCCCCGTCGCGGACATCGCCCCCAGCCGCGTCGCCGTCGCGTGGCCCCCGGCCGCCGACGGGAACCCCGTGGTGCGGGACTTCGTGGAGTCCTGCCTGGCGGAACTGCCGGACGGGGACTGATCAGGTCACCGACGCGAGGAACTCCTCGGTCTTGACCGGGTCCAGCAGCCAGTTCGAGAAGTCCGCCGGGTTCGCGTAGCCGTGCGCGAACCGGTACGCGACCCGCTCGTTCCGCGACGCCGTCGCGAGGACCTTCTGGACGTGCTCGGGGAGCGGCCCGAGCATCATGTTCGTGTAGGCCGTCGGGTGCCTCGCGTACTCCCAGTAGGCGTCGAACGTCCGCTGCATCCACGCGGGGTCGAACGGGCGGTCGCCCCGCTCCAGGATCGACCGGAAGTAGATCTCGGCGCACCGCACCGCGTTGTTCGAGCCCTGCCCGGTCACCGGGTCGTTCGCGACGACGACGTCCGCCATGCCGAGGACGTGCGCGGTCGGCGACAGCGTCCCGACCGGGTGCCGGACGACCGGCGCGTACCCCCCGTAGAGGGTGCAGCGGGCGTCGGTGGGCTGCGCGTCGACCGTCCGCTCGTACTCCCACGGCACGAACCGCCGCATCATGTCGAGCGTCCGGGCGAGGTGCCCCGCCGGGCCGGGGCGGTCGTCCCACACGTCGAACGGGCCGCCGGGGACCGCCTCCCACAGCAGGATGTCGCAGGCGCCGGTGTGGGTGTAGCCGGGCATGAAGAACAGCTCCCCGACGCCCGGTGTGGCGGTGATCCGGACGTGCGGCTCGGGATGGCCGGGCCACGGGGTCATGCCGTGCAGGTAGATGCACGACAGCTTCCGCTGCGGACGGTCGTAGGGCGAGCGGCTCGCGTCCCGGTCGAACAGCTCCACCAGCTCGCCCTTGCCCGCCGCGACGACCGTCAGGTCGTAGAGGGCGGAGAGCCCCTCCAGGTCGGAGGTCATCACGCTGTGGTAGACGGCGTTCCCGCCGCGCTGCTCGAACAGCTCCAGCCAGCCCGCCATCTTGACCCGCTGGTCGACCGACTGGGCGAAGTCGTCCCAGCGGCCCAGCGTCTGGAGCGCCCGCTCGCCGGGCGGGCCGGCGACGGTGACGCGCTGCGCGACGATCCGCGGCGTCCGGTCCTCCCACAGGTTCAGCCCGTGGTCCCGCTCGATCTGGAGCTGCGGCCAGAAGACGCACTGCGTCGACATGATGCGGCCGGCCCGGATCTCCTCCGGCGTCCGCGCCGACATGACCGTGACCTCGTACCCTTCCGCTTGCAGGCACAGGGCGAGCTGCAGACCGGCCTGTCCCGCGCCGACGATCAGGATCCTTCGCATTGCTTCCTCCCTTTGCCGGGGGCCGGTCTTCAGTTGTGGACGTGCGGGTTCACCTGGCGGCGTGCCCCGCGGTGGCCTGGAGGGTGTGGCCCAGCGCCTCGGTGAGGACCCGGACGACCGAGCCGCGGTCGCGCGCGTCGAACGCCACGAGCGGCACGCCGTCGTCGAGCCGCAGCGCCGCCCGGATCTGCGGGATCCGGTGCGTCTGCACGCCGTCGAACAGGTTCACGGCGACGATGAACGGGACGTCCGAGTCGTTCTCGAAGTAGTTGACGGCGGGGAACGACACGTCCAGCCGCCGGGTGTCGACGAGGACGACCGCCGCGCTCGCCCCGCGGCACAGGTCGTCCCACATGGGCCAGAACCGCGGTTGCCCGGGCGTCCCGAACAGGTACAGCAGCAGGTCGGACGCCAGCGTGACGCGGCCGAAGTCCATCGCGACGGTGGTGGTGGTCTTGCCGTCGCCCGCGCGGACCGGGTCGATGTTCGCCGCGGCCTGCGTCATCCACGCCTCGGTGTTCACCGGCGGGATCTCCGAGATGGCCTCCACCAGCGTCGTCTTGCCGACGCCGAACCCGCCCGCCACGACGATCTTGACGGACGTGCGCGCGATCGTCCGTCCGGGCGGCCGCCGGGACGCCGCGTCAGGCGAGCTCGCGTAGACCATCGATCACTCTCTCCAGGACGTGCGGGTCGTACGGGGAGGTGTCGGCGTCGGCGATCGCGACCCGGTCGCCCGCCGCGAGGTCGGCGAGCAGGACGCGGGTCACCCCGAGCGACACCCCGCAGTGGGCGGACAGTTCGGCGACCGACTCGGTCGCGGCGTGCGCCCGCTGGTACAGGGCCCGCGCCTCGGGCAGCAGCCGCTCCGCGAACGCCGCGTCGTACCGGGTGCCCGAGATGAGCGTGTGCACCAGCAGATGCCGGCGGCCCCGGGTCCGTCCGCCGGTCAGCACGTACGGCCGGACCCACGGATTGGCCGTCATGTCGTCCCTCCTGCCGGGTCGGTCGCGGCGCTCACGGGCGCGGTCACGGCATCGCCTGCTCCGCCATGCGGCGCAGGTCGTCGCGCATCTGCGGGGTGAGGACGCGCCCGGCGCCGTGCACGAACTTGGTCATCTCGTGGGCGACGGCGCCGAGGTTCGCGCCCTCGCCGACCAGCACGGCCAGCCCCGCGAGCCGCCCGATGCTCATGAACAGCAGGTGGCCGGTGCCGAACTTCAGCATGATCTGGTCGCAGCCGCCCGCGCCGACGTGCCCCGCGATGTTGTTGCCGAGGCTGATCATCCCGCTGGTCAGCGCGGCCATCGGGTCGACGAACTCCGACGGGTGCGAGCCCGACTCGACGAGCGCGAGGCCGTCCGACGACACGATCAGCGCGAACGTCACGCCCGGTGTCGCGGACGCGAACTGCCTGAGCAGCCACCCGAAGTCCTGCGGGCCGGTCGGGCCGGTGGAGGCGATGCTCATTGCCGTCCTTCCTGCTGCTCGTCGGCGGGGCGGCGCGCGCCCGCGGTGAAGGCGTCCAGGTCCGCGGCGAACGACCCGGAGCCGGTGTCGGCGGGTTCCGCGGGCTCGGCGGGGGCGGCGGGCTCGGCGACGGGGCGCAGGCTGGTGCGCTGCCGGCGCGGCAGCCCGCCGAGGTCGGCGTCGCTCGCGATGTTCAGCGCGGGCGCGGGCGCGGGCGCGGGCCGCGCCGGGCGCTCGGCGCGGCGCGCCATGGTCAGGGTCCCGGCCGCCGGGGGCGCGTCGCCCGCGCGGGGCTCGGCCGCGGGGATCTCGCAGAGCAGCTGCGGCGGGACCGTCACCATGGCGATCGTCCCGCCGGCGCGGGCCGCGAACCGGACGGTGACGCCGTGCCTGCGGGCCAGCCGGTGCACCACCGGGAACCCGGTCTGCCGCGCCGTCTCCCGCGTCATCGGCGGCACCGGACCCGCCAGCGCGGCGTTCAGCCCGTCGAGCTGCTCGGCCGGCATGCCGATGCCCGAGTCCTCGATGCGGAGCATCACGCCGCCGTCGTCCAGCAGGTGCGCGCTCACGGTCACCTGCGCGGGGGAGAACCGCGTCGCGTTGTCCAGGAGCGCCGCGATGAGGGACGCCGCGTCATCGACGGCGTGCGCGGGCACCGCGAGGTCCACCACGCGCCGGACCGACACCTGCCGGTACCCCTCGATGGACGACGCGGCCATGCGCACGACGTCCAGCAGGGACGTGTCGGCGCCGGAGACGTCCGCGTCGCCGCGGTCCGCGAGCACCCGCAGGTCGCGGGCGACCCGCCGCATCCGGGTGACGCCGTGGTCGATCTCGTACAGGGCCTCCAGCCGGTCGGGGTCCTCCTCCCGGCTTTCGAGCATGTCCATCGCGGGACGCATCTTCTCCGCGAGCACGAGGAACTGCATGCAGAAGCGCTCGCACAGCTCGGCCCACACGTCCGCGTCGCCGCGGCGGGCCTCCGGCGCGGCACCCTCGGCGGGGACGGGCGCCGCGGGCGGTGCCGCGGGTCGCGGTGCGGGCGGGGGAGCGGCGGGGGCAGGGGGAGGGGCGGGCGGCCGCGCCGCCGCTCCTCCGCGCCTCCACCACCTCACCGGCGGGCTTCGGGGGTCGTCGCCGGCACGGTCGCGCAGCGGGGGACCCGGCGTCGCGTCACAGTCGCCTTCTCCAGTCGGGCATCGGGGTACAGGCACATGCGGCGGCCGTTCCGCGCGCCACGCCGGGCCGCGCCACGTCGCCGTCCGCTAAGAGGGCATCGGTAAGGGTTCCACAGGTACCGGCGGTGATCAATGCATAGCGGGGAGTTGATAACTAATGCACCAAGAAGGGAGATATGCGCTATTTGGTGGCAATTGCCCGGTCTTCATGGCGGCGGCCGGCCGCCCGCCGGCGGCGCGGCGGTTCCGCCGCACTGGACAAACGCGTAACACGATGGTTACGTATACCCATGGACGTCTTCGATGCGGTGGCCGACCCCGTGCGTCGGCGCATCGTGGTGCTGCTCGGCGACGGGCCGCGGACGGCGGGCGCGCTGGCCGCCGCGTTCCCCGACATCAGCCGCCCCGCGGTGAGCCGCCACCTGCGGGTGCTGCGCGAGGCGGGCCTGATCACGGCCGAGCTCGTCGGCCGCGAGCGCCACTACCGCGCCGAGCACGGCCCGCTGAGCGAGATCGACGCGTGGCTGGACGCCGTCCGCGGCCAGGTCTGGGAGCGGCGGCTCGACGCGCTGGAGACCGAGGTCCACCGGGCGCGGCGCGACCGCCGCGCCCGGCCGCCGGCGGGCGGAGCGCCCGCGGAGGAACCGAAGAGGAGCACAGGATGAGTCCCACGCCCACCGGACGCCTCGTCGCCGCGGCGACCGGCACCGACCTGGAGATGGTCCGCACGTTCAAGGCGCCGATCGAGGACGTCTGGGCGAGCATCACCGAGCCCGACCGGACGGCCCGCTGGTTCGCGCACTGGCGCGGCGAGGGCCGTCCGGGCGCGACCGTCCGGATCACGCTCGTCCACGAGGAGGGCGGCCCGGAGAGCGACCTGACGATCATCGCGTGCGAGCCGCCGCACCGGCTGGAGGTCGAGGCCGTCGACGAGTACGGCCGCTGGCACCTGGAGGCCCGGCTCGCCGAGGACGGCGGGGTGACGACGCTGACGTTCCTGCACCATCTCGACCCGGACACGGAGGTGGCGTCGACCGGCCCCGGCTGGGAGTACTACCTCGACTTCCTGGCCGCCTCCGTCGCCGGGACGCCCGCGCCGTCCTTCGACGACTACTACCCGGCCCACCGCGCGTACTACGAGGGCCTGACCGCCTGACGGGCGTCAGAGGGGCGTCGCGGTAGGAGGCGACGGTGCGGTCGAACTGCGCCTTGGGCAGCTTCATGGCGATGGTGCGGCCGCCGCCGAAGGTCGGGCTCATGGGGGCGCCGGGGCGGTCCGCAACGCGTTTGACCTTCTCGCTACGTCAACTTCTAGCGTTCGGCGGCATGAGCACTCCAGAGATCGACCGCACCATCTACCCCATGCCGATGTTCGCGACGTTCCAGGTCGCGGACCTGGCCGCCGCTGAGGCGTTCTACAACGCGGCGGGCTTCGTCTCCTTGGCGACCGTTCCCGGGCCGGACGGCGGTCCGGCGGTGATCCACCTGCGGCGGATGAAGTACCAGGACATCCTGATCGTGCCGGGCGAGCCGCGGCCGGGCAGCGCCACCGTCAGCTTCCAGGCGGGCGGGCAGGACCTCGCGGAACTCGCGGCCGCGCTGCGGGCGGCGCTGCCGGACGGCGCGCGCGTCGAGGGGCCCGCCGACACCCCGTGGTTCACGTCCGATCTGACGATCGACGACCCCGACGGGAACCGGATCGTCCTCACCGCGCAGCGCGAGGCCGAGCGGGAAGCCGCCCTCGCATGGACGAAGGAGTTCGAGGGCGACTACATCGTCACGGAGTGAGGAGCGCGGCGAGCGCGGCGGCGGCGCGGAGGAGGGCGGCCGAGCGGGCGTCGATGCTCGCGTCCCGGTCGGCGAGCGCGGCCATCACCTCGTCCCACCGCCGCGCCCGCCGCAGCTCCGGCATCAGCGCGCGCAGCGCGGCGATCCGGTACCCGGCCGAGCGGAGCTGGTGGACGATCCGTGCGGCGCGGACGTCGCCGGGCGCGTACCGGCGGGCGGCGCCGGGCGTCCGGCGGGGCACGACGAGCCCCTCGGCGTCCCAGTGCCGCAGCGTCGAGGGGCGCACGCCGAGCGCGTCCGCGAGTTCGGAGACGCCCATCGCGTCGGACGGCCGGACGTCCGCGACGGGTTCGGCCACGATCGCCTCGGCGGCCGCCCTGGCCTCGGCGACCTGGAGGCGCTCGGTGTGGAGGCGGGCGTGGGCGGCGTCGAGCAGGGCGAGCAGGTCCGCGGGGGACGCGTGCGCGGCGCGCATGATCCGCTTGGCCTCGACGGGCCCGGTGCCCGCCGCGAGCGCCCGGTAGGCCAGCGCGGAGCGCACGTGGACCTCGCCGTAGACCCGGTAACCCGACGGGGTGCGCGCGGCCGGCGGCAGCACCCCGTCCCGCTCCAGGTTGCGCACCTGCTGGACGGAGTACCCGGCGCGCCGCGCCACGTCGGCCGTACGCAGCGAGTTGCGACTTTCCGTCGCTCCACCTGGGTGTTCACGCCTCGAAGTCTCCACAACCACATGAATGTAACGCTGGAAGGCATGAGCATCGACGAGATCATCGCATTCCTCGAAGGGATGGAGGGCGTGCTGGCCGTCAAGCCCGGTCCGGGCGACGGGACGCCCGAGATCGCGTGGGGCGACGCGTTCTTCTACTACTCGCCCGAGGGGGCCGTCCCGGCGGCGGCGCAGCCGTTCGCGACGATCGTGACCAAGGACTACCCGGAGGACGAGGCGTCGCGGCTGAACCGTCCCGGCGCGTTCCGGGTGAACATCGCCGCCGGGAGGGACGCGTTCGTGCGGTGGACGGGCCGGGCGCCGCGCGACCCGGGCACCGGCGGCCCCGACCCGGGCACGGCGGACGCCGTGCTCGCGCACCCCGTCTACGGCGAACTCGGCTGGCTCGCCGTGGTCGAGCCCGGCGCGCGGACGGACGCCGCGGTGCGGGAGCTGCTCGGCACGGCCCACGGGCTGGCGCGGGAGCGTTACCGGCGGCGCGCGTCCACGTGACATCGTTGCACCGTGGAGTGGACGATTCAGCAGGTCGCGGCCAAGGCCGGCGTCACCAGCCGGACGCTGCGCCACTACGACGAGATCGGGCTGCTGCGCCCGTCGCGGGTGGGGGAGAACGGCTACCGGTACTACGACGCGGACGCGCTCGTCCGGCTCCAGGCCGTCCTGCTGCTGCGCGACCTCGGCCTCGGCCTGCCGGTGATCGCGGACGTGCTGGACCGGCGGGCCGACGAGGAGGCCGCGCTCCGCGAGCACATCGGGCTGCTGGAAGGGGAGCGGGCCCGGCTGGAGCGGCGGATCGCGGCGGTCCGGCACACCCTCGACGCGCGGGCCGCCGGGCGCGACCCGTCGATGGAGACGATGCTCGACGGGTTCAACGACCCGTACCGGGACGAGGTCGTCGCGCGGTGGGGCGAGCGGGCGTTCCGGGAGAGCAACGAGTGGTGGCACGGGAAGACGCTGCAAGAGCAGGTCGCGTGGAAGCGCGACACCGACGCGCTGGTCGCGGCGTGGGTCGAGGCGTGGCGGGACGGCGCGGACCCGGCGTCCGCGCGGGCGCAGCGGATCGCGGCCCGGCACGTCGACTGGCTGCGCGCGATCCCCGGGACGCCGACGGCCGACGGGGACCGCGAGCGCGCCGCCGCGATGGTGCGCTGCGTCGGCGACACCTACGTCGAGACCCCGGAGTTCGCCGCGACGTACGGGGGAGCGGAGGGCGCCGCGTTCGTCCGGGACGCGCTCCACGCGTACGTCCGTGCTTCCATGTGAGCGACGTTTCCACACGGGTGGCGCCGCCACGCGAAGAGCGGGAAGGAGCATGCGGACCATGGGCTCGCACCCCGGAGTCGACACCACCGTGCCGCACTCGGCGCGGATCTGGAACTACCTCCTCGGCGGGAAGGACAACTACCCCGTCGACCGGGAGGCGGGCGACCGGATCTTCACGACCTTCCCCGGCATGGTCGACATGGCCCGGCACTCGCGGTACATGCTGACGCGGGTGGTGCGGCACCTCGCCGGGGAGGCGGGGATACGGCAGTTCCTCGACATCGGCACCGGGCTGCCCTGCATGGACAACACCCACGAGGTCGCGCAGCGGCTCGCGCCCGCGTCCCGGATCGTCTACGTCGACAACGACCCGCTGGTGCTCGTCCACGCGCAGGCGCTGCTGAAGAGCAGCCCGGAGGGCGCCACCGACTACATCGAGGCGGACGTCCGCGACCCCGGAGCCATCCTGGACGAGGCCGCCCGGACGCTCGACTTCGACCGGCCGGTCGCCCTCCTGCTGATGGGCATCCTGGGACTGATCGAGGACTACGGCGAGGCGCGCTCGATCGTCCGGCGGCTGACGGCGGCGCTGCCGTCCGGCAGCTACCTGGCCGCCTACGACGGCAGCACCGCCGACCCCGCCTACGTCGCGTCGCTGGAGCGGCACAACGGCCGCAGCGGCGGCGTCCCCTACACGCCGCGGAGCACCGAGCGGATCGCGGGCTACTTCGAGGGACTGGAGTTGCTGGAACCGGGCGTGGTGCCGGTGACGCGGTGGCGTCCCGAGCCCGGTCCGTGGCCGGAGCCGCCGCCGGTGTCCTGCGCCGGGGGAGTGGCGAGGAAGCCGTAGCCGTCCGGACGGTCCGGCCGCAGGGCCCTGACCTGGTCGGCGAGGTGCAGGAGGGCGCCGACGGTCGGGTCCTCGGCGTCGAGGGTGCGGGACCGCCGGTACGCCTCCTTGACCTCGGCCCAGCGCGCGGCCTCCGCGGGTGTCAGGGTGCCGCGCAGCTCGGCGAGCTTCAGCAGGTTCGCCTCCGCGCCGGACGTGAGGGTCTGCGCCTCGCCGCGGTAGTGGTCGTCGATCACCGCGTCGAGTTCGGCGTCGTTCATCACCGGGACGATGCGTTCGGCGAGCTTGTTCATGTCGCGGTACGAGCCCTGGAGGCGGAACGGGGGCTCGGTGCGGGACGCGTCGTCCTGCGCGGCGGAGGCGATGTACGCGCGGTTCACCGCCAGGACGACGCGCTGCGCGGCCGCCAGCAGCCGCAGGACGGCGAGGATCCGGTCGAGCTCGGCCTGCGGGTACGGGTGCGACAGCCGGTCGGGGCGCACCGACGGGTCGCCGGACGCGAGGCGGAGCAGCAGGGCGACGTCGGCGCGGTCCCGCGCGGTGAGCGGCGCCAGGACGGGGTTCGAGGTGAGCGCGTTCTCGATGTAGCTGAGCGCGAACAGCTCGTCCTTGCCGGACAGGACGTCGCCGAGGTTCCAGACGTCGGCGCGGTTCGCCAGCATGTCGGGGATGCGGAACCGGGTGCCCGACTCGGTGTACGGGTTCCCGGCCATGCAGATCGCGAACCGCTTCCCGCGCAGGTCGTGGCCCTCGACGCGGCGCTGGGCGTCGCAGAGCGGGATGAACTTCTGCAGGAACTCGGGCGACGTGTGCTGGACGTCGTCCAGGTAGAGCAGCGTGTTGTCGCCCATGCCGAGCGCGAAGTGGATCTTCTCGAGCTCGCGGCGGGCGGTGGCGTCCGGCGCCGCGTCCGGGTCGAGGGACGTGACGCGGTGGCCCAGCGCCGGACCGTCGATCTTGACGAGGGCGAGGCCGAGGCGGTCGGCGACGTACTCCATGAGGGTCGTCTTGCCGTAGCCGGGCGGGGAGATCAGCAGGAGGAGGCCCATCCGGTCGGTGCGGTCGGCGTCCCCGGCGGCGCCGAGCTGCTTGGCGAGGTTGTCGCCGATGAGCGGCAGGTACACCTCGTCGACGAGGCCGTTGCGGACGAACGAGCTCATCGCGCGCGGCCGCAGCCCGGCGACGCCGAGCCGGTCCGCCTCGGCGGCGAGCAGCGCGTCGCGCCGCTCGCGGTGCTCGCGGAACGCCGGGACGCGGTGGGCGCGGAACCGGTGCGCGCGGGCGAGGATCTCGTCGAGGCGCAGGTCGAGGCGGCGGTCGGCGATCCGCGGATGGGTGCCGAGGAGGTCCTCGACGGTGGCGGTGAGCGCGGCGGCGGAGTCGTAGCCGGGGACGTCGGACAGCAGCGCCGCGACGGCCTCCGGGAGGTCGGGGTCGTCGCCGGGGACCGACGCGCCGAGCCACGTCGCGGCGAGCTGCACGCGGGCGCGCAGGTCGGCGACGGCGGCCAGGTCGGCGTCGAGGCCGGCGCGGTGCGGGCCGAGGCCCGCCAGCAGCTCGCGCGCGCCCGGGGCGGTGACGAAGCCGTCCGGTGCGGTCGCCAGCTCCTCGACCAGGTACTCGGCGGCGAGCGGGTCGGCGGGCAGCCCGATCCGGTCGGTGAACTCCGCGACGGCCGGCGCCAGCTCCGCCACGAGCCCGGAGACGGTGTCGTGCCCGAACGCGTCCCGCGCGCGGACGAGCGAGCGGGCGCGGGTCGCCCAGCCGGACGCGTCCGGGGTGTGCGCCCAGAACAGGCGGGCGTTCGCGCGGGCGCGGGACGGGTAGCGCAGCAGGCCCGCGCCGTCGTGCAGGCGCAGCAGCGCGCCGAGGATCGCGGCGGCATCGTGGTCGTGGACGCCGCGCTCGTAGCCCTCGCCGTACCGGTCGGCGGCGGCCGCCCGGACGAGGTCGAGCAACCCCCCGGACGCGGCGGCCGCCCGCAGCTCGGCGGCCCCGGTCTCGGCGAGGAGGGACGTCGCCAGGTACTCCGCCCGGTACATGTCGGGCGCTTCGGAGACGAGCGTCTGCCCCCGCAGCTCGGGGTCGGCGAGCAGCGGGTCGTCCACCGGGCGCCGGTACCCGGTCCCGGTGATCGCGAACGCGAGGCCGCCGCCGTGCGGGACGAGCGTCAGCTCGATGGGCCGCGTGTTGACGGCGAACCGGTGGCGGCCCAGCCGGATCGTGTCGCCGTCGTACAGGTCGAGCCGGTCGCGCAGGGCCCGCCCGGCCTCCTGCCGGGACGACGCGATGCGCCCCTCCAGCTCCTCCGCGCGGACCGCGTCGTCCAGGTTGCGCAACTCGTCCACGATCGCGCGGAGGCGCGCGACCATGGCGTCGGTGGCGAAGTACGCGTTGACCTCGTCCGGCGACGGCAGCGCGGCGGCGCGGCGGCGGACCCCGGCGAGGATCCGGTCGGCGGACGCCACGAGCCGCTCCGTGCGGCGGGCGCGCTCGTCCAGCAGCGTCTGCCGCCGCGACGAGAACGCCTCGCCGATCTCGGTCCGCTTCGCCTCCAGCTCGGCCAGGAAGTCGTCGAGGTCGGCGAACCGGGCCTGCAGCGTCTCCAGCCGCAGGATCAGCCGGCCGAGCCGGTCGTCGCACGCCTCGGGGGTCGTCGCGGCGGACAGGGCGCCCGCGACGGTCTGGTCGAGCAGCGCGAGCTCGGCGGCGAACGCGGCGCGGCCCTCGCGGGCCAGCAGGTCGCGGCGGCGGCCGTCCAGGACGGCGCGGGCCCGGTTCAGCCCGCCGAGGACCTCGCCGACCCGCTCCAGGATCGCGGTGCGAGCGGTGGCGTCGGCGGCGTCGAGGTCGCCGACCACCTCCGTGACGACGTCGAGTCCCTCGTGCTGCGCGGCGAGGAGGTCGGCGAGGGGCTCGGCCTCGGCCGCGGTCGCGATGCCCGCGGCGGCCTCCGCGATCCGCTCCACCTCGGCGTGGTAGCCGGTGAACGCGTCCGCGTCCCGGAGGAACGCGACGGCGCCGTGCCCGGTCTCCCGCAGCCCGCCGGACGCCGCGTCCGCCAGCTCGTCGATCCGCGCCGCGTCGGCGTACCGCAGCTCGCGCAGCGACTCCAGGCGGCCCTGCACGCGGCGCAGCTCGGCCAGCCGCGCCACCCAGCCGTCCGCCGTCGCGGGCGGCTCGGCCGCCACGCGGCGCAGCAGCGCCCGCACCCGCTCGTCCGCCTCGGCGACGGCGGCGTCGGCCTCGGCGGTCAGCGCCCGCACGTTCGCGTACTCGTCCAGCACCTGGACGGCCGCCGCGCGGACGTCCGCGAGCGGCCCGTCGAGCCCGCCCAGGTCCGGGTCGGCGAGCCAGTGGTGCAGGTCGGCGGTGCGGGTGCAGGCCGCGATGAGCGCCTCGAACACCGCCGCGGACGGCGACATCTCGCCCACCATCCGCACCACCGCCAGGCACTCCGAGACGCCCCGCACCAGGTCGGCGTTCCCGACGCGCTCCAGCGGGCCCGTCCCGACCGGCTGCGCCGCGGCGTGGTCGTCCGACACCAGCGGCGTCCGCCACACCTGCACCGGGTGGACGCGCGCCGGGTCGCCGGACGACGCCCGCAGCACCACCAGCGTCCCGTCGTCGAACAGCGCGTACCCGCGGCAGTCGATCGGCGTCGCCACCTCCTTGCGGATCACGTTGTACGGGAGCAGCAGCGTGCGCCCGTCGGCGCGCGAGCAGAACGCGTAGACGACGTCCTCGCCGTTCGGGGACGCGATCGTCCGCTCGTACTCCAGGCCGGTCACGTCGGTGTCGAACGTCTTGGCGGCGCCGGTGTCGAGGAGGAAGCCGCCCGGGAACACGACGCCGTCGTCGCCGGGGAGCCGCCGGCACGCGCCCGCCAGGCCGTCCAGCCGGACGGCGTCGTGCGTGCGGGTGTTGAACACCAGGTGCCGCCACGCCGTCTCGTTGTACGGCCGGACCCGCAGCAGGATCAGCGCGCCGACCCGCGCGTGCCGGACGTCCGCGTCCGCGAGGCTCTGCAGCGGCTCGTCCACGGGCTCGGCGAACACCTCGGTGCCGTCGGGCGTCGCGACGGTGAGGGAGCCGCCGACCGTCGACACGTGCAGGGCGTCCCGGACCGCGATGTGCGGGCGCCGCCCCGGCACGTGGTCGTCGCGGGTCGCCTCCGTCCACTCGACCGGCTTCGACGGGTCGTGCGCGGGCGGGGACCGGTCGGCGCGCTCGCCGTGGTTGTCCTCGTAGGCGACGGCGCCGTCCGGCGCGACCCGCCAGCGCAGGACGCGCAGGTCGGACAGCCGCGGGCCGGTCTGGAACGCCGCGAGGAGGCGGCCGTCCAGCAGGCGGAGCCGCAGCAGCCGCGCCTGCCGGTAGTAGCGGTACATGTCGGCGAAGTCGCGGCGGAAGCGCGGATCGTCCAGCAGGCCCGGGACGGTCCCCGACTCGGCGAACGCCGGCCCGGCGTCGCCGTCGCCGCCCGGCACGAGCGTGTGGAGGGAGAAGACGTCCTCGGGCGCGGTCTCGGACGTCGCGCCGGGGGCGGGGGCGCCGCCGAGCAGCAGCGTCCCGCCGACCGCGACGACGTCGCGCGGCACCCGGGCGGCGGGCGTGCGGACCCGCTCGGTGCCCGCGAGCCGCAGGCCGCCCCCGCCGAACACCTCCAGCCGCCGCGCGTTCAGCGCCTCCGCGCGCCGCGCCAGCTCGCCCGCGTGCTCGGCGAGCCGGGCGCGCAGCACCTCGTACGTCCCGTGGTCGATCGCCGTGCCGCCGGTCGCGGCGTCGTTCGCCGTCCCGTCGTTCGCGGTGCCGTCGTTCGCGGCGTCGTTCGCGGTGCCGGCCGCAGCGGTCCCGGTGGTCCCGCCGGTTTCCTCGCTCACGCGTCCCCTTCCCCTCGTCGTGTGCGGCGGGCCCGCCCCGGGCCCCTGTGCCGGGGCGGGCCCGCCGCGCCGTCAAGCCGTACCGGTCAGGCGCCGACCGTCAGGTCGCTCCCGTTCGGGCTCGCCAGCGGCGCGTCGGCGACGCCGAGCCGCTGCGCGGCGTCGAGCAGGTCCGACAGCCCGGCGGCCTGCGGGCCGCCCGCCGCGATCAGCCGCATGAGCAGCGCGGACAGGGTCACGTCGCGGACGCCGTCCGCGCCGAGCGACCCGAGGACCCGCGCGAGGTCGTCGACCGGGCTGCCCGTCCCGTCGAGCCACGGGCCCGCGACCGACCGCGCGACCTCGGAGTTCTCCACGAAGCCGTCCACGCTCTTGCCCAGCGCGATCGACCCGACGACCCGGTCGAAGAACGCGGTCTCGCCGCCGACGATGCTGATGTCGGCGCCCTCCAGCCCGGTCGCGAGCACCGCGGCCTGCGCCTCGGCGACCTGCCGCTGCACGTCGAGGCCCGCGAGCCGGATCTCCTTCTCCGTCTCCAGCCGCAGCCGGTACTCCTCGTGCTTGCGGGTGACGTCGTCCAGTGCGGCCATCGCCCCGGCCTTCTCGGTGAGGCCCTCCGCCTCCGCCTTGAGACTCTCGCGGATCCGCTCCGCCTCGACCGCCGCGCGCTCGCGGGCGACGACCGCCTCGGCGCGCCCGGCCTTCTCGATGACGTCCGCGTCGGCGTCGCGGACCTCGACCTCGGCGAGCCCCGCCGCCGCGGCCTCCGCGCGCACCCCCTCGGCCAGCCGGATCTTCGCCCGCGCGTCCAGCTCGGCGGTCTGCTGCCGCGTCTCGGCCAGCACCAGCTCCTCGCGGGCCCGGTGCTGCGCGGCCGCCTCCGCCGCCTCGGCCGCCTTGATGTCCTTGACCAGGTTCTCCTGCGCCTCGGCCTCCGCCCGGATGACGGTCGCCTGCCGCGCCCGCTCGGCCTCCTCGACCGCGCGCAGCCGCTTGATCTCCTCCTCCTGCTCGGCGACGGTCCGCTCCACCGCGATCCGCTCCCGGACCACGTTCGCGATCTCCCGCTTCTCGCCCTCGACCTCCTTGTCGGCGGCGATGCGGGTCAGCTCGGTCTCGCGCTCGCGGGCGATGACCTCCAGCAGGCGGTCCTTCTCGATCCGCTCGCTCTCGATCGCGAGCACCCGCTCCTTGTTCTTCGCGGCGACCGCGACCTCCCGGTCCCGGTTCTCGTGCTGCACGCCGAGCTGCTCGTCCGTCCGGATGTGCGCGGTCTGCGCCCGCAGCCGCTCCTCGGCCTTGACCCGCTCGATCTCGGCCTGCTCGCGCGCCCGGACCGTCTCGATCTCGCGCTCCTGCCGCAGCTCGGCGTCCGTCCGGCGGCGCTCCAGCTCCAGGATCGCCTCGCGCGCCTCCACGTTCTGGCGCGTGATCTCCTTCTCCTCGTTGCGGGCGTGCTCGTTCGTGCGGACGTGCTCGATCGCCGTCAGCTCGGTGATCTTGCGGATGCCCTGGGCGTCCAGGATGTTCGACTTGTCGAGCGACAGCAGCGGCGTCTGCTCCAGGTAGTCGATGGCGGCGTCCTCGAGGCTGTAGCCGTTCAGGTCGGTGCCGATCACCTGGATGATGTGGTCGCGGAACTCGTTGCGGCGGACGTAGAGGTCGGCGAAGTCGAGGTGCTTGCCAACGGTCTTCAGCGCTTCGGAGAACTTCGCCGCGAACAGCTCCTGCAGCGTCTCCTGGCTGCTCGCCCGCTCCGTCCCGATCGCCTGCGCGACCTTGATGACGTCCTCGACCGTCTTGTTCACGCGGACGAAGAACGTGATGCGGATGTCCGCGCGGATGTTGTCCTTGCAGATCAGGCCGTCCCGCCCGGTCCGTTCGATCTCGATGGTCTTCACCGAGATGTCCATGAGTTCGGCTTTGTGCAGGACCGGCAGGACGACCGCGCCGGTGAACGTGACGTCCACCTTGCGCAGCTTGGAAATGATCAGTGCCCGGCCCTGGTCGACCTTGCGGAACAGCCGGGTGACCAGGAACAGCATGGCGAGCGCGATGAGCAGGACGAGCGCGATGAGCACGCCCGCCCCGACGGTGATGGCATCCATCAGTGATCCCTCTCGGGTGGGGGGAAAAGTGGGTGCGGGGGGATGGTCAAAGAGCGGGAGGATCGAGCAGGGAATCGTGCGGCATGACCCAGAAGAAGTGTCCGGCCGCGTCGTAGTCGAAGATGAGCGCGGTGCTCCCCGCGGTGAGCGCGGTGCCCTCGGCGGCCCCCGCCACGGGCACGTCCGCCGCGGGCCGCCGCACCTGGACGAGCGCGGTGGACCCGTCGGGCGCCGTCACCTCCGCCTGCCCGAAGTCCGGGCCCACGCGTCCCGTCCGGATGACGCACGGCAGGCCGACGAACTCGCGCAGCGACGTCCCGGGGGCGTCGCGGAACACGCGGCGCAGCGGCAGGACGGCCGCGCGCGCGGCGGCCCAGCCGACCGCGGCCGCCGCGGGCACCAGCAGCACCCGCAGGGCCGCGGCCTCGGACGCCGCCGCCCCGGCCAGGCTCGCGAACCAGGTGAAGGCGATCAGCAGGGACAGCGCCACGGTGACCGGGACGCCGCCGAGGCCCGCCGCCGCGAGCAGCCCGCCGGCGGCGCCGTCCGCGCCGTCCGCGCCGCCGTCGGCGTCGCCGCCGTCGAGGAGGTCGACGCCCGGGCCGCCGACGAGCACGAGCACCCAGTATCCGGCGACGACGAGCAGCGCGAAGCTGAACAGAGCCGTCGGGAAACCGAGCGCGACATCAAAGAATTCGCCCATGAGAAAGCACGCTTCCGCCTCGGGACATAGGTGGACCGTCGGAGCGCCCGAATGGACGTCCGGTCAGGTGGACACGAATGCGGGGTGAGCGGGCTCAGCTATCCGGGAACGCGGTCGCGAGCGCGGAGACCCGCAGACCGAAGGAACCCGCCGGCGTGATGGCGGCATACAAGAGAAAGTGCCGGGTCATACCTCTCCAGGTCGCAAGACAGCTCTTCCGTCTCGCCGACCAGACTTCCCGGCACACCGATAGTTAGGTTAGCGCACTACTTACCGAATGGCAATATTTCAATAAATTTCGTCACGCGGTGTGTCGGGATGCTCGCGTTCCGTCGACAAGACTTTCAGTCAACTTTGAGGTTCGTTGGACCTCGTCCTCAGGTCCGCGGCGTAGTTTGGCCGGGTATGACGACCCCGTCCCACCGGCCGATCTTCATCGTCGGATGCCCGCGCTCGGGCACGACCCTGCTGCAGCAGATGCTCCACTGCCACCGGCGGATCGCGCTGCCGTCCGAGACGCGGTTCGTCCACACCGCCTACGACGCCCGCCACGACTTCGGCGACCTCGAGCGCGAGGAGAACCGCCGCGCGCTCGGCGCGTGGATCGCCAAGGGGAGCACGACGAAGTTCAAGGCGCTTGGCCTCGACCCCGACGCGACGGTCGAGGAGATCGCCGCCGCGCCGCCCACCCTCGGGTCGGCGGTCGCGACCGTGTTCCGCGCGTACGCCCGCGAGCACGGCAAGCCGCGCTGGGGCGACAAGCGGCCGAGCTACATCCGCCGGGTCGGGGCCCTGCGGCGGATGTTCCCCGACGCGCAGTTCGTCCATCTCGTCCGGGACGGCCGGGACGCCGTCAGCTCGCTGCTCCGGATGCCGTGGTACGACGGCGACCTCTTCTCCGCCACGCTGACCTGGCGGGACGCGGTCGACATCGGCCGCCGGCTCGGCGCCCGGCTCGGCCCCGGCTCCTTCTACGAGTTCCGGTACGAGGACCTCGTCGAGGCCCCCGAGCGGGAGTTGGAGCGGCTGTGCGCGTTCCTCGGCGAGGAGTACGACCCGGCGATGGCCGAGCCGCAGCACCACGCGCGCCGGACCGTCCCGCAGGAGCGCCGGTGGCACCTGCGCACGCACGAGGCGCCGAACCGCGCGGTGGTCGGCGCGTGGGCGCGGCGGCTGGAGGACTGGGAGGCCGACCTGGTCGAGCACGTCCTCGCGGCGCGGCTCCAGCGGCACGGGTACGGGCTGTCGGGCCGGTCGCGCCCGGCCGCCGCGCACATCGCGCGGTTCCACCGGCAGGCCGCGTACCGGTGGCGCTCCCGCCGCACGACGGCCGCGAGGGAGGCCGTGCTCCGCGCCCGCGAACCGAACCCGGTCGTGTCGCTGCTGACCGGTCCCGCGGTCGACTCCGTGTCATCGTGACGAGGCCCCCTCGGGGGGGTGCGCCGTAGAATCGGCCGTCAGGAGCGTTACCGGACGCGATGGGCGGATCATGGGACACGGCGATCGGGGGGATCCGGCGCGGCGGGCGGCCGGCGAGGCGGCGAAGCTGCCGTCGGGCCGGCATCGGCTGTCGCGCGACTACGTCGCCAGCAACCAGCGCGCCCGCATCCTGCGCGCGGTGACCGAGATCGTCGGGGGCAAGGGCTACGCGCAGCTGACGATCGACGCGATCGTCGGCGCGTCCGCGATCTCCAAGAAGACGTTCTACGAGCATTTCCGGAACAAGGAAGAGGCGTTCTTCGCGGCGTTCGACTCGATCGCGGAGCGGATGGTGGCGGCGTTCGACGACGCCGCGGCGGAACGGCGGGAGCCGGACGCCCGGCTGCGCGCGGGCCTCGGCGCGCTGCTGGAGCTCCTCGCCGCCGAGCCGCTGGCGGCCCGCATGGGCGTGGTCGAGGTGCTGGCGGCCGGGCCGGAGGCGGTGGCCCGCCGCGACCGGATCAAGCAGCACTTCAGCACGATCGTGGTGGAGCACCTGCTGGACATGTACCCCGACTTCCCTGAGCCGGAGCTGGCCGCCGAGGTGATCGTCGGCGGCGTCCACGAGGTGCTCTACAGCCGGATCAGCTGCGGCCAGGCGCACGAGCTGCCCGCCCTGCGGCGCGGGCTGCTCCGCATGTACGCGCTCCCGGCGCTCCCGCGCACGTCCCACTGACCGCTCGGTCACCACGGGACGCGCCGGAGCCGCGCGGGTTCGTGACCGCATGCGGACACCCCGCCGCGTCCGCAAACCGCCACGCACCGTGCATCACGGCCGGTGACCCGCGTCACAGCTACCGGGATGTTCTTGCCATCGGTGACTGGCTCATCGCTCAGCGAGGGCGGGACGGGGTCCTAAACGGCCGCCGCCGCCCCGGTCTTAGAGCGTTTCCGAAAACGGCCCAGCGGGCGTCCGGGTACGGAGGCGTTCTTGAGAAACGGAGCAGTTTATGTTTCGGTTCGAGCACCGCAGGGATTCGTCCCCACCCCCACCGAAAGGACTGGATCATGCGGAAGCTCAGCAGAGTCGCCCTGCCCCTCCTCGGCGCCGGCGCACTCGTCCTCGGCGGCGCCACCGCCGCCGGCGCCACCACGATCGAGTCGGGCGGTGCCCCCTTCAGCGGCACCGTCGTCGGCACGAACCTGTCCAACGTCACCCTGACGGGCGTCAGCTCCCTCGGGCTGATCCAGACCACGTGCACCAGCGCGGAGCTCCAGGCGTCCGTCGACTCCGACGGCACCAACGGCTCCCTCGACGCCGCCGACATGCCCACCGCGGGCAACCCGGACTGCACCAACAACAAGGGCGGCACCACCGAGATCGAGGCTCTCAACCTGCCCTACACCGGTGGCGGCGCCGCCTACGACTCGGCCCACACCAACAACCGCGACGGGTACATCTACATCAACTCGCCCAACGCGTCCGTCAACATCCAAGCGACCCTGAACCTGACCTCGCTCGGACGGGTGGAGACCTGCAACTTCGGCCTCACGGGCGCCAAGCAGCTGCAGATCGACCTGTACAACCACAACAACGCGAGCAAGCCGGTTCCGGGCAACACGCACTCGCAGGGCCGGCTGGCCGGCCAGCAGTTCCAGCTCATCTCCGGCACCAGCGGCTGCCCGAGCTCGGCCTCCGTCTCGGCGACCTTCCAGATCGTCACCTCGTCCGGCGCGGACCTCACCATCGCCCCCTGATCCCGTCCCGCAGCGCGCGGGCCGCGTGACCCGCGCACAGCCTCACGGTGCGGCCGGCCCGGTGTGATCCCACCCCGACCCGGGCCGGCCGCACCCCCCGTATCCGGCGACCCGCTCCGCGCCGAATCTCCCTGACCCCCTCCACCCCCTGGAGATCGCTGTGAGATCACCCTTCCGGCTGCGCCGCGTGGCCGCTGCCGCCGCCGTCGCCCTCGGCGCCGTCCTGACCGGCACCGCCCTCGCCGCGCCCGCCGCCGCCGAGGAGATCCCCGAGTTCAGCCACGAGGACTGCCCCGAACTGCCCGCCGGCGCCGAGCCCGGTTTCTGGCTCTGCAACTCCGTGGTCGTGAGCGGCGGCGAGTTCTCGTTCGGCAGTTTCGAGCAGAACATCGAGACCCCGATGCGGCTCGTCTACGCGAACGGGTTCGACGCGAACACCTTCGAGGAGACGGCCGTCCTCGCGAGCTTCGAGTCCGAGTGGATGCAGGTGCAGGAAGGGATCTTCGGGGACCGGTTCCTCTCGGCGGTCTACGCCAAGCCCGAGGCCGTCGACCTCGATCTCGTCAACGGCAACGTCCAGCTCGACCTGAAGGTCAAGCTCGGCAACCCGTTCCTCGGGTGGAACTGCACGATCGGCACGAACAGCAACCCGATCCAGCTGAACCTGACCGTCGGGACGACGAACCCGCCGCCGCCCAACCAGCCGATCAGCGGCAGCCCGCCGGTGGACGTGTCGACCGACCCGTGGGTCGTCAAGACGACCCTGGTCGACAACGCGTTCTCCGTGCCGGGCGCGGACAACTGCGGGATCAGCGACTCCGCGAACTGGCTGGTGAACCTCATCGCGGGCCTGCCCTCGGACGCCGGCAACAACACCGCGATCTTCGAGCAGTACGTGGCGGCGAAGTCCTACACCGAGCTGTGAGCCCGCCCCCCGCCCGACCGAAGATGGAGAATAGATGAGACGCACGACAGCTCGCCGGGCCGCCGCGGCGGTCCTGGGGACCGTGGTCGGCATGGCCGGCCTCGCCGCGCAGGCGGCGCCCGCGGCGGCCGAGGAGGAGATCCCGGAGTTCAGCTTCGAGGGCTGCCCGGAACTGCCCGCGGGCGCGGACCCCAACCTGTGGCTGTGCACCGTCGCGAAGATCACGAGCGGGCGGCTGACGCTGGGCGGGATCGACCAGGAGATCCACCAGCCGATCACCATCGTCTACGCGAACGGGTACGACCCGGTCACCTTCGAGGAGACGGTGTTCGTCGAGTCGATGGACAGCGAGCCGATCCGCGTCGAGGGCGGCATCCTCGGCATCCCGGGCTCGGACTTCCTGCCCATCATGCAGATCCACGCGCAGCCGCAGCTCGCGGGCGAGCTGGAGCTCAGCCCCGAGCCCGGCGTCCTGATGCGGCAGCGCATGAAGATCAGCGTGCAGAACCCGCTGCTGGGCGACTCCTGCACCATCGGCACCGACGAGGACCCGATCACCCTCAACCTCGGACTCGGGCCGACGAACCCGCCGGCGCCCAACGAGCCGATCACCGGCAGCCCGCCCACCGACGTGTCGACCGACCCGTGGGTCGTCAAGACCACCTTCGTCGACAACGCGTTCGCGGTGCCGAAGTCGGCGAACTGCGGCCCGTTCGGCTGGTTCAACGGGATCGTCGACTGGCAGTCGGGCCTCCCGGCCGCCGCCGGCACCAACACGGCGATCTTCACCACCTACTCGGCGTCGAAGGGCTACGCCCAGCTGGGGAACGCCTGAGGCGGACATGGACGGCCGGGACCGGGACCGGGCGCGACCCGGCCCGGCCGTTTAGGTTCACCAGGTGAACTGCCTTTCATGTGACAACAACGCCCGCCGCTTCGCGCTCCCGCCGCGCGAGCACGCCGCCTCCGACGACCACTGGCGGGTCGCGCACGCGTTCGGCACCGGAACCCCCGGCTGGCTCGTCCTCGTCCCGCTCCGCCACGTGACCGCGATCGCCGACCTCACCGACGCCGAGGCCGCCCTCCTCGGGACCTGGCAGGTCCGGCTGTCGCGCGCCCTCCACGCCGTCACCGGCTGCGCCAAGACGTACGTCGCCCAGTTCGCGGAGGCCGAGGGGTACGCGCACGTCCACTTCCACGTGATCCCGCGCATGCCCGACCACCCCGCCGAGGTGCGCGGCCCGCGGGTGTTCGGGCGCCTCGGGCGTTCGGAGGGGGACGACGTCGCCCCGGCGCATCGGGACGGGCTCGCCCTGCGGATCCGCCGCGAGCTGACCCGGCCGCGCTAGTCGGTGGTCAGGACGCGTCGGACGTCGGCGGCGATCTCGAGGTCCTCCCGGGCGGTGACGACCAGGGTGCGGACGGACGCGCCGTCGGCGGAGACGTCCGCGTCCCCGCGGGCGTCGGCGTTGCGGTCGGGGTCGACGGCGACGCCGAGGAACGCGAGGTCGGACGCCAGCCGGAACCGGACGGACGGGTCGTGCTCGCCGACGCCGCCGGTGAACACCAGGACGTCCAGGCCGCCGAGCGGCGCGGCCATCGCGGCGGCGCAGGCGCGGAGCCGGTGGTGGTAGACGTCGAGCGCGGCGAGGGCGGGGACGTCGCGGTCCTCGGCGAGCCGCCGCAGCTCGCGCATGTCGCCCGTCCCGGCGAGGCCGCGCAGGCCAGAGTCCCGTTCGAGGCCGTCGTTGACCTCGTCCAGGGTGAGGCCGTGCTTCATCAGCCACAGCGGGATGCCCGGGTCGATGCTGCCCGCGCGGGACGCCATGACGAGCCCTTCGAGCGGCGTGAACCCCATCGTGGTGTCGACCGAGCGGCCGTCGGCGACGGCCGCCAGCGACGCCCCGGCGCCGAGGTGGCACACCACCATGCGCGCCGGTGCGCCGCCGAGCAGCTCCCCGGCGCGGCGGACGGCGTACGCGAACGAGAGGCCGTGGAAGCCGTAGCGGCGCAGCCCGAACCGGTCGCGCCAGTGGCGGGGCAGTGCGTAGGTGGCGGCCTCGGCGGGGAGCGCGGCGTGGAACGCGGTGTCGAAGGACGCCACGGTCGGCACGCCCGGCAGCGTCCCGGTGATCTCGGCGAGGGCGTGCAGGGACGCGGGCTGGTGCAGCGGCGCGAGATCGGCCAGCTCCCGCAGCCGCTCGGTCACGGCCCCGTTGACCAGGACGGGCGCGGTGAAGTCGCTGCCGCCGTGGACGAACCGGATCCCCGCGGCGTCCGGGCGCGGCAGGTCGGACACGATCCCGGCCAGCTCCTCGCGGGGGCCGGACTCCTCGGCGACGAGGGTGTCATCGTCGTCGAGCACGCTCAGCTTCAGGCTGCTCGACCCGGGGTTGACGGTCAGCACGCGCATCAGTACGACCACGTCCATTCGCGGATCTCGGCGGCGTCCTCGCCGTGCTCGCGGGTGTGCGCCCGCAGCGCCAGGCGCTTGTCCGCCATCCGCTGCCGGACGTGCGCGACCCGCCCGCCCAGCGACGGCACCCGGTCGATGACGTCCATGACCAGGTGGAACCGGTCGAGGTCGTTGAGCATCACCATGTCGAACGGCGTCGTGGTGGTGCCCTCCTCCTTGTAGCCGCGGACGTGCAGGTTCGCGTGCCCGTGCCGCCGGTAGGCGAGCCGGTGGACCAGGTAGGGGTAGCCGTGGAACGCGAAGATGATCGGCTTGTCGGTGGTGAACAGCGCGTCGAACTCGGCGTCCGGCAGCCCGTGCGGGTGCTCGCTCGGCGGCAGCAGCCGCATCAGGTCCACGACGTTCACCACCCGCACCCGCAGTTCGGGGAACGTCTGCCGCAGCTCGTCCACGGCCGCGAGCGTCTCCAGCGTCGGGACGTCCCCGGCGCACGCCATGACGACGTCCGGGTCGGCGCCGCCGTCGCTGGACGCCCACTCCCAGATGCCGATGCCGCGCGTCGCGTGCGCCACGGCCTCGTCCATCGTCAGCCAGTTCAGGGAGGGCTGCTTCCCGGCGACGACCACGTTGACGTAGTCGCGGGACCGCAGGCAGTGGTCCCCGACCGACAGCAGCGTGTTCGCGTCCGGCGGCAGGTACACCCGGACGATCTCCGGCTTCTTGTTCATGACGACGTCGAGGAAACCGGGGTCCTGGTGGGTGAAGCCGTTGTGGTCCTGCCGCCACACGTGGGACGACAGCAGGTAGTTCAGCGACGCGATCGGCCGCCGCCACGGCAGGTGCCGGGTCACCTTCAGCCATTTCGCGTGCTGGTTGAACATCGCGTCCACGATGTGGATGAACGCCTCGTACGAGTTGAACAGGCCGTGCCGCCCGGTCAGGAGGTAGCCCTCCAGCCAGCCCTGGCACAGGTGCTCGCTGAGCACCTCCATCACCCGGCCGTGGGCCGCCTGGTGCTCGTCGGTCGGGAGCCGCTCGGCCGCGAACACCCGGTCGGTCGCCTCGAACACGTCCCCGAGCCGGTTCGACGCCGTCTCGTCCGGCCCCATGATCCGGAAGTTCGTCGGGTTCGCGCGGACCACGTCGCGCAGGTACGTCCCGAGGACGCGGGTCGGCTCGGCGGTCGTCGTGCCCGGCTTGCCGATCTGCACCGCGTAGTCGCGGAAGTCGGGCAGCACGAGCGGCTTGAGCAGCAGGCCGCCGTTCGCGTGCGGGTTCGCGCTCATCCGCCGCGCGCCCTCGGGCGCCGACTCCCGGAGCGCCGCGACCGGACGGCCGTCCTCGTCGAACAGCTCCTCCGGACGGTACGAGCGCAGCCACCGTTCGAGCTGCTCCAGGTGCGCGGGGTCGTCGCACACCCCCGCCAGCGGCACCTGGTGCGAGCGCCACGTGCCCTCGACGGGCTTCCCGTCGACCTCCTCCGGGCCCGTCCACCCCTTGGGCGACCGCAGGACGATCAGCGGCCACCGCCGCCGGTCCGTCGCGCCGCCCTCGCGCGCCGCGCGCCGGATGTCGGCGATCTCGTCGAGCGCCTGGTCGAGCGCCGCGGCCATCTTCCGGTGCATGGACGCGGGCTCGTCCCCGGCGACCAGCAGCGGGTGGTAGCCGTAGCCGTCGAGGAGCTGGACGAGCTCCTCCTCGGGGATCCGCGCCAGCACCGTCGGGTTCGCGATCTTGTAGCCGTTCAGGTGGAGGATCGGCAGCACGGCCCCGTCCCGCACCGGGTCGACGAACTTGTTGGAGTGCCAGCTCGCCGCCAGCGGCCCCGTCTCCGCCTCGCCGTCCCCCACGATGCAGGCGACGATCAGGTCCGGGTTGTCGAACGTGGCGCCGTACGCGTGCGCGAGCGAATACCCGAGCTCCCCGCCCTCGTGGATCGACCCGGGCGTCTCGGGCGCCACGTGGCTCGGCACGCCCCCGGGGAAGGAGAACTGCCGGAACAGCGCCCGCATCCCGCGCTCGTCGTACGACACGTCCGGGTACACCTGGCTGTAGGTGCCCTCCAGCCAGGCGTTCGCGACCGCCGCAGGCCCCCCGTGCCCGGGGCCCATCACGTACATCATGTCGAGGTCGCGGGCCCGGATCACCCGGTTGAGGTGCGCGTAGCAGAAGTTCAGCCCGGGGGTCGTGCCCCAGTGGCCGAGCAGGCGCGGCTTGACGTGCCGCCGCCGCAGCGGTTCCCGCAACAGGGGGTTGTCGAGCAGGTAGATCTGCCCGACCGACAGGTAGTTCGCGGCCCGCCAGTACGCGTCGAGCCGCCCGAGATCGTCGTGATGTGTCATATCGCCCCGGCACGTGCCCCGTGAGCCCGCGTTCAATCCCGCACGCCCACCCGCCAGCCCGAACCCCGCCCCGAGACCGCCCGCAGAGAGAAACCGAGCCGACAAGCGACAGACCCACTTGCCCAGCCATCACCCCAGCCAGAGCGGACGGAAACCACTGCGATCGCGAGCGAAGCCAAGTCCGAGCGAAGCGAGAACTTGATCGCGCAGCGAGCCCCTGGGCGAGTCGGAACGATGCAGCAATCGCACGCAAGGCCCGTTGAAGGAAGGCCGCCCCGCGGCCTGACGCCGAGGGCCTTGCAAAAAAGAAGGCGGCGGCCGATCGCGCGACCGCCGCCTCCGCCCCACCCCAGCGGACCGGTGAGCCCTGGACGGGCCTGAATGCCCCAGAAGCCCGGTGAGCGCCGTGCCTTGAACTCTGCCGCCTACCGGCGAGTAGGTTCACACGATTCCCGCCCCGTTCGACGAGCGGCGAAGAACACACGTCCACCGGATCGCCGCCCGCGACAAGCGGTACCCCCAGAGCGACAACCGGTACAACCGAGCCGTCCAGCGGCCTGACGGCCGAGGGCGACGCCTTACAGGTAAAGGCCGTAGAACTCTTCCGGGTGTTCGAGCAGCGGCGGCAGGTCGTCGGACGTGAGGGTGATCAGCTCGTCCCGCGAGGGCGGGGCGGCGGGGGCGTCGCCGTCGCCGAGGGCGGCGGAGGCGACCCGGTCGGCCTGGTGGGCGACCGCGACGTCGAGGAGGTTGCGCATGAGCCGCCCGTTGCCGAAGGACGGCCCGCGGGGCGCGCGCCGCAGCATCGTGCGGAGCACGTCGCGGGTGCCGGGGGCGAGCCGGAAGCCGTCGGCGTCGGCGAGCTGCCCGAACACGGCGATCAGCTCGTCGTCGCTGTAGTCGGGGAAGTGGATCTGCTTGGGGAAGCGGGAGTCGAGGCCGGGGTTGGCGGCGAGGAACTCGGCCATCTCCTGCTGGTATCCGGCCACGACGACGACGAGGTCGTCGCGGTGGTCCTCCATCAGCTTCACCAGTTCGGCGATGGCCTCGTGCCCGTAGTCGCCCTTGAGCGGCGACTGCGTCAGCGTGTACGCCTCGTCGATGAACAGGACGCCGCCGATCGCGCGCTCCACGAGCCGGCGGGTGCGCGGCGCCGTCTGCCCGATGTACTCGCCGACCAGGTGGGCGCGGGACGCCTCCACCAGGTGCCCGGAGGACAGCACGCCGAGCCGCTTGTAGATGCGGCCGAGCAGCCGCGCGACCATCGTCTTGCCGGTGCCGGGGTTGCCGGTGAACACCATGTGCCGGGTCGGGGGCGTGACCCGCAGCCCCGACTCGCTGCGCAGCCGCGCCGCCTCGGTGCCCGCGACGAGCAGCGCGATCTCGTGCTTGACCGTGTCGAGGCCGGTGAGGTCGCGGAGTTCGGCGAGCGGGTCGCCGGTGGTGCGGGACGCGTCCAGGCTCGCCGGGATGTCGCCCTTGCGGACGACGAGTTCGCCGTCCTCCGAGCGGGCCTGGACGGCCGCGACGACCTCGGCGGCGAGGTGCGGGGCCAGCCGCGCGTTGCGCAGCGACTGCATCGGCGGCGCCGCGGCGAGCAGCTCGCCCGCGGCGTCGGCGGCCTGCCGGGTCGCGCGGGCGCCGTGCCGGACGAGCGCGCGGCGGAACAGCTCGGCGTGGCCCGCGGCGGTGAACGGGCGGGTGTGCGCGATGCGGAAGCCCAGCGGGAGCGCCGGGTTGATCTCCCGGATGCGGTCGTCGCCGCCCGCGTCGCACAGCGCGACCAGGTTCAGTTCGGGGTGGACGGCCAGGAGCCGGTGGAGCTCGGCGGAGAGCGCCTCGCCGTTGCCGGGGTCGGTGAGGATCTCGTCCAGGCCCTCGATGATCAGCAGCCGGTCGGCGGCGCACTCGCGGGCGTCCGCGTGCAGCCGCGCGACCGCGTCGGCGAGGCGCTGCCCGGCGAACAGGTTGTCGGTCAGCCACAGCGGGTCGCGGCCCAGCGCGAGCGCGCGGCCGAGCTCCTGCGCGGCGTCCCGCTTGCCGGTGCCGTCGGGGCCGGCGAGCAGCAGCCGCACGGCCTTGGTGCCGCGCGACAGCTCCTCCAGCGCGGCCGTCACCTCGGGCTGCTCGACGAGCGCGGAGACGAGGTCGGGGCGGCGCGGGCGGGCGCCCTCGCCCTGCGGCTCGGGCTCCTTCAGCGTCTCGGTCAGCGGGTTGACGATGCGGCGGCGCGGCGCGAACAGGCGCCGCAGGTCCGTCTGGAACTGCCCGACGGGGATCCACTCCGCCTTCGGGAACCACGGGTCGCCGGGGAGCCCCTGGACGGTCGCGATGAACCGCATCGCCATGTCGAGCCAGGCGCGGCACGCGTCCGCGGCGCCCGCGACGAGCGCCTGCGCGAGCCACGCGCGCGTCCGCTCCTGCCAGGCGCCCGGCTTGAACCCGCGGCGCTCGCCGGGGAACCGGCCGAGGATCTCGTGGTAGCGGTCCTCGCCGAGCGCGGCGGCCAGTTCGGCGGGGACGTGCTCCATGCTGCCCTGGAGCAGCAGGTGGACGAGGTGCACCTCGGGCGTCTCGTCCCGCGGGGCCGCCGCGAGGAGCGCCCGGTGCGCGGCGAGCAGCCCGGCGCAGACCCAGTCGAGGTAGCCGACGGGGCCCTGCAGTTCGGGCACCGCGCGCAGGATCGACTCGTCGGCGTGCCGGTGCCACAGCTCCCGCAGCTCCATCTTCGGGAGGTTCACGTCGCACTGCGGCGGGTCGTCGTAGAGGCGCAGGAGGGCCCTGCGGCGCTCCTCCAGCGGCTCGATGCCCTCCAGGACGGCGAGGCAGTCGCGCGCGAGCTCGATCGCGAGCTTGCGGTCGGGCGCCTCGATCAGCCAGTCCACCGGGGGGCGCCACCGGCCGCCGGGCGCGTCCCAGCGGGCCATCCGGTTGCTGAGCGGGCCGGGGTTCACCAGGTGCCGGTGCAGCAGCCGCTCCGGGAGCTGCGAGCGGGACCCGGCCTTGATCGCGCCGCCGCCCGGCAGGAACGCCAGGATCCCGAAGATCTCCGCGGTGACCAGCGACGCGGGGAGCGTCAGCAGCTTGTGCTCGTCGGTGGTCAGCTCCGCGGCGCGCGGGTCGGCGGCGAGGGCGTCGATCCGGCCGGCGATCTCCTCGAACAGCCCGTCGGGCACCCGCCACGGACCGTGCGCGTAGACGTCGAGAACCGGCTCGTCGGTGAGCAGTAGCTCGAGATGCTCCGGCAGCCGCAACACAGTCTCCCCAAGAGTGATCAAAGCAGAGGTACAGCCTATGTTCAGTGAACGAGTGCTGGATTAGCGGTCGAACCGCTGAACGGTATAGGGACGGCCACGTTCGGTCAGTTCGCCCATTTTGGGGGCGTGCGGCGCGTCCGCCGTCCCGGTGCGGCCGCCGGTCAGGCGGTGACCGCCCGGTCGCGGATGTGCTCGACCGCCATCCGGGCGGCCGTGCCGATCACGGCGTCGCCCGCCGGGTGGACGGCCAGCGGGACGGGCGTCCGGGTGAACACCGCGACCGCGTACCGGCCGCCGTCCGGGTACTCCACGACGCCCACCTCGTTGCGGACGGTCGGGAGCGTCCCGGTCTTGCCGCTGACGACGACGTCCTCGAACGGGAAGCCGGACGACAGACGGTGCGGCCACACCTGGAGTCCGAACATCCGGCGCATGGCCGCGCATTCCGCGGGCGGCGCGGCCTCGTCCCGCCAGATGAGCGACAGCAGCCGGGTCATCTCCCGGGGCGTGCTGCGGCTCGTGCGCAGCGGGTCCAGCGGACGGACGCGCGCGGGCATCCCGGGCTCCTCCAGCCGCGCGTACACCTCGCCGAGGCTGGTCGCGTCCGTGTCCCGGTACAGGTGGTCGAGCATCTCCCGGCCGCTGCCGGACACGTGCGTCCCGGGGAGCCCGAGCTCGGCGGCGGCCGCGTTCACCGCGGCCAGCCCGACCCGGTCGAGCAGGTAGTCGGCCGCCGCGTTGTCGCTCACCGTGATCATGAGGGTGGCGAGGTCGCGGAGCGACATCCGGACGTCGTCCAGCAGCGCGGACACGCCGGTCGGGCCGGACGTGCGGTCGGCGGCGGGCAGCGTCGCGGGCTCGGTCGGGTCGAGGGTCCCGGCCGCGACGCGGCGGTGGAACGCGACCAGCAGCGGCACCTTGAACACCGACGCGAGCACCACGGGCTCGCCCGCGCGGACGCCGACGTCCCGTCCGGTGTCGACGTCGACGGCGTGGCAGTGCCCGGTCACCCCGGCGTCGCGGAACGCCGCCTCGATCCGCGCGGTCACCCCGGCCGTCCCGGCCGTCCCGCGGGTCACGCCAGGAACCCCGAGGACGGGCGCAGCACGCGGCGGGCGGGGGCGGGCGCGGCGTCCAGCGGCGCCATCCCGGCCTCCCGGCGCAGCACCGCGGTGGCGACGGCGGTGAAGTCGGCGATCGCCCGCGCGTGCTCGGGGTCGGCGGCGCGCCGCCACGCGCAGGACGTCCGCCAGGTCAGCGGCTCGCCGTGCAGGGGCCGCCACACCGCCCCGCCGCCGGGGTCGGCGGTGCGGGGGACGAACGCGACGGCCGTCCCGGCGAGGACGAGCCCGAGCGCGAACTGGGGGTGCCGCGCCTCGTGGACGGCGGGCGGCGCGTACCCGTGCCGGCGGCAGCCGGCGAGCAGGTCGTCGTGGGCGCCGGGCGCCTCGTCGCGGGGGAACGTCACGAGGTCGCGGCCGGCGAGGTCGGGCAGCCGCACCTCTGCGGCGTCCGCGAGGTCGGCGCCGGCGGGCAGCAGCACCCCGACGGGCTGGCCGAGCAGCGGGCCGAGCTCCAGGCCGCGGGCGTCGCAGGGGTGCCGGACGACGCCCGCGTCGAGCGTCCCGTCGGCGAGCGCGCCGATCTGCTCGGCGGTGGAGATCTCCCGCAGTTCGAGGCGCAGGTCGGGGCGGCGCTCCCGGAACGCGGCGATCAGCGCGGCGACCGGCGGGCCGCCGAGGTCGCTCGGCAGCCCGGCCCGGACGGTGCCGATCTCGCCGCGCCGCGCCCGTTCGGCGAGGTCGTAGACGCGTTCCACGCGGGAGAGGATGTCACGGGCGTCGTCGAGCAGGAGCCGCCCCGCCGCCGTGAGCTCCACCTTCCGGCTCGTCCGGTCGAACAGCCGCACTCCGAGTTCCTTCTCCAGTCGCTGGATCCGCTGGCTCAGCGGCGGCTGCGCCATGCCGAGCCGCTCCGCCGCGTGGCCGAAGTGCAGTTCCTCGGCGACGATGACGAAGCAGTGCAAATGCCCCACGACGTTCACGACCGGCAACGATATCACTTCCGATATGCCTGTGACATTGATATCAATCTTGGACTTTCCGCTGGTCGGCTGCTGTTCTTGGGGCGTTCACGAGCGGCGACGACATATGTTCGTCGCCAGGGAAGGAGAGTGACGGATGCACCGAACCCGAGTGGTGACGGCCGCCGCGGTCGCGGTCGCGGTCGTGCTCGCGGGGGCGGGTGCGGTGTGGTGGCTCCGGTCCGGAGACGACCCCGACGCCGCCGCGGAGGAGTTCCTCGCCGCCTGGAGCGGCGGCGACCACGCCGCCATGCAGGCCCTCACCCACCGGCCGCCCGCCGACTTCGCCGAACGGCTCACCCGGATGCACGACGACCTGGGCGTGACGGAGCAGCGCTACACCGTCGCGTCCGTCGGCGACGCGAAGGACGGCCGCGCCGGAGGGTCCTACCGGGCCGAGCTGACGCTGTCCGGCGGCCGCGTCTGGTCCTACACCGGGACGCTGCCGCTCACCGAGCAGGACGGCGAGTGGCTCGTCCGCTGGTCGCCGCGGCTCCTGCACCCCGAGCTCAAGGACGGGCAGCGCCTCCGCGCCGCCCGCGCGTTCCCGCAGCGCGCCGACGTCCTGGCCGCCGACGGCAGCAGCCTCACCGCCTCGGAGTCCGGGTCGGCGCGGCAGCTCGCCGGGACGGTCGGCGCCGCGTCCGCCGAAAGCGCGCAGAAGATGGGCGCCCCCTACCAGGAGGGCGATTCCGTCGGGACGAGCGGCCTGCAGCAGCAGTACGAGAAGCGCCTCGCGGGATCGCCCGCGCTCGCCGTCCAGATCGTCGAGGGCGGAGAGCAGGACGGCGCCGAAACCAAGGTCGTCAAGACGCTCCAGCGGTTCGGCGGCGAGGACGGCGAGCCGCTGCGGACGACGATCGACCCGGCGATGCAGGCGTCCGCGAGCGAGGCGCTGTCCGGGGTGACCGAGCCCGCGTCGCTGGTCGCGCTGCGCCCGTCCACCGGGGAGATCCTCGCCGTGGCGAACAAGCCCGGCGGCTACAACCGCGCGCTGATGGGCGCCTACCCGCCCGGCTCGACGTTCAAGGTCGTCACCGCCGCCGCGCTCGTCGCGGGCGGGCTGTCGGCGGACTCCCGCGTCGCCTGCCCCGCCACGACCAACGTCGGCGGCCGCGAGTTCCACAACTACCAGTACGAGGACTTCGGGACGGTCCCGTTCCGCGACGCGTTCGCGCACTCGTGCAACACGACGTTCGCGCGGCTCGCGGTCGACGAGCTGGGGGAGGAGCGGCTCACCGAGGTCGCCGAGCAGTTCGGCTTCAACGCGCCGATCATCGCCGGGCTGCCGGCCGTCCGCGCGTCCTTCCCGAAGAACGCGGACGAGACCGCGTTCGCGTCCGCGTCCTTCGGGCAGGGCAAGGTGCTGACCAGCCCCCTCAACATGGCGGGCGTCGCCGCGGCGGCCGCCGACGGCACGTGGCGCTCGCCCCGCCTGGTCTCCGCCGAACTGGCGTCGCAGGCCCTGGACGCCGGGGGCAAGAAACCCGCGGCGCCGCAGGAGCTGGAGCCCGCGGTGAAGAAGGCCCTGCACACGCTGATGCCCGCGGTCGTCAGCGAGGGCACGGCGTCCGGCGTGGACTTCCCGTCCGGGACGGCGGGCAAGACGGGCACCGCCGAGTACGGCTCCGGCGAGAACCCGCCCGCCCACGCCTGGTTCATCGGCTACCGCGAGGACGTCGCGTTCGCGGTGGTGGTGGAGGGCGGCGGCGAGGGCGCCCAGGCCGCCGCCCCCGTCGCGGCGAAGTTCCTGAACGGGCTCTAGCCGACCCGGTGGCCGAGGCCGCGCGCGAGGATCGCCGCGGTCTCGGCGACCGCGGCGTCGTCGGCCTCGGCGTCCACCTTCTTGGCGGTCGTCAGGATCACCATGACCAGCGGGTCGCGGCCCGGCTCGGGCCACGCCACCGCGATGTCGTTGGCGTTGCCGTAGACGCCGCCGCTGCCGGTCTTGTCGCCGATCGTCCAGGAGTCGGGGAGGCCCGCGCGGATCCGCTTGTCACCGGTCGTGTTGGCCTTCATCCACGCGATGAGCTGCTCGCGGTCCTCCGGGACGAGCACGTCCCCGACCGTCAGCTTGTGCAGGTTCGCCGCCCACACGCTCGGGACGGTCGTGTCGCGCCGCTCGCCCGGCTTCCAGTCGTTCAGCGCGGTCTCCCAGCGGTCGGCGCGGCTGATGCCGTCGCCGAGCGAGCGGAAGAAGCGGGTGAGGCCGGCCGGGCCGCCGAGCTGCTTCATCACCAGGTTCCCGGCGGTGTTGTCGCTCTGCGTGATCGCCGCGTCGCACAGGGCCGACACGGTCATGCCCGTGTCGACGTGGTCCTTCGTGACGGGCGACCACTCGACGAGGTCGTCCTCGGTGTAGTGGATGACGCGCTCCATCAGCCCGGGGTCGGACGTCCGGGCCTTCTGCAGCACGCCGCCGCAGGCGATCGCCTTGAACGTGGACGTGTACGGGAACCGCTCGTCGGCGCGGTGGGACACGAACGCGCCCGTGGCGGGGTCGATCGCGTAGGCGCCGATGCGCAGGTTCCGCTCCGCCTCGAGCCGGTGGAGCCGCTTGCCGACCTCGGTCTGGGACGGTGCGGGCCGCGGCGGCGCGACCGCGGAGACGCCGCTCTGCGGCGTCGCGGCGCGGGGGGCCGGGTCCGCGCCGCCGCAGCCGGCGCCCGCGACGAGAACGGCGAGGGACAGGGCGGCCGCACCGGTCGCCCTCCGGAATCGGAATGTCGAAAGTCGCATGACGCAGAGAAGATCAAAGGCAGGGCGGCCATGTCCAATATTGATATTGGACGAAAAGCCATATGCGTCGCGATATCAGCCCTGGTGGGGAGGTGCGGTGGAGCCGCGGACGACCAGCCGGCCCGGAAGCACGCGCGGTTCCGGGCGCGTCCCCGCCAGCAGCTCCAGCAGCGCCGCCATGCCCTGCGCGCCCAGCTCCTCCGCGGGCAGCCGGACGGTCGTCAGCTCGGGCTCCAGCGCCGTCGCGAGCAGCACGTCGTCGAACCCCGTCACCGACAGCTCGTCCGGGACCGCCAGCCCCCGCGCCCGCGCCGCCTTGTACGCGCCCGCCGCGATGAGGTCGTCGTCGCACACGAGCACGCTCGGCCGGTCCCGGCGCGCCAGCAGCCGCCCCGCCGCCTCCTTCGCCGACGCGACGTCGATCTCGCACCGCTCCCGCAGCAGCGCGCCCCCCGGCACGTCCCGGACGACATCCGCAAGGGCCTGCGCGCGCGCGTGGAACGTCCACTGGTCGACGCCCGCGGCCACGTGCCCGAACCGGCGGTGCCCGAGCGCCGCCAGGTGCCGGGCGATGGCCCGCATGCCGTCCGCGACCCCGAAGTCGACCGTCGGGACGTCGCCCTGCGGGCCGCTGTCGAGCATCACCGCCGGGGTGCCCGCGAACCCGGCGAGCGCCTCGTCGCCGAACCGGGCGGCCTCCAGCGACGACGCCAGGATCCCGTCGATCATCTCGTGCGGCGCGGCGAACGGGCCGTCCGGCGCGTTCCGCTCGTCCGGCCACGTCGACACCACGACCCCGAACCCGTGGCTCGTCGCGACCCGCGCCGCGCCCGTGTAGACCGGGCCGAAGAACGGCGCGGTCAGCGTCGGCACCATCAGCAGAACGGTGCGGGTCGTCCCCAGCCGCAGGTTCCGGGCGGCCGGATTGGGCCGGTACCCGAGGCGCTCGGCGGCCTCGTGCACGCTGCGCACGGTCGCGGGGGAGACCCGGCCGGTCCACTTCCCGCCCATCACGAGCGAGACGGTGGACTGCGAGACACCGGCCTCCTGAGCCACGTCCTTGCTGGTGGGACGGCTGGTCGCCGGCACTGGACCCTCCTCGTCGCCGCACCCGGAACGAGAGAACAGACTACGGCCGCAGGACGTTCGCCGTGGCGGCGATTCGCCGGACTCGCCACGAGCCGTCGCCCGTTGCCGGTTTCTCGCCGAACGTGATTTTTGCGTGGAAAGCGGCAGAGGCGCACGCGATCATCGGACCAGATCGCCGATGCGGGAAGGCGGGTGGCGTCCGGTGGGCGAGGCCAACGATCAGGAGGCGCCCGATCAGGAGGCGCCCGATCAGGAGGCGCCTGATCAGGAGGCGCCCGATCGGGACGGGAAGCGGCGCGTGCGCGGGACGTGGTACCTGGTCGCCTGCGCGCTGTTCTTCGCCGTGGTCGTCCTGCCCCGCCTCTGGGAGGAGAACCCCCGGGAGGCGGCGCTCGGCGGACTGGACGCCGCGGCGGTGCCGTCCCCCGGGGCGGCCGCGCCGGCACCGGGGACACCGGACGACGGCGCCGCGGGGACGGGCCCGGATACCGGCTCGGACGGCGCCGCCGAGCCGTCGCCCGGGACGCCGCCCGCGCTCGTCCCCGGGACGTGCCTGGCGGTGGACCACGGGGAGGACGAGTGGAGCAACCGGCCCGCCCGCCAGGTCGGGTGCGGCAGCACGGGCGCGTTCTACCGCGTCACCGAGAACGCCGACGGCGCGGGGGACTGCCCGGACGACTACGAGGACACCTGGCTGCCTTACCGGTCCGGGGGCGCGGCCTGCCTGACGCGCGAGTTCCAGATCGGGCAGTGCATGCCGGTCGAGCGGACGGGCGGGACGCACGTGCGCATCGACCTGCGCACGTCCATCGACTGCCGCGCGGAGTACGTCCCGGACGGCATGGACGGCATCCACCAGATCACCGGCGTGTACCGGGCGCCGAGCGCCCGCCGCGCGGGGGAGTGCTCGCGCGCGGCGTACGACTCCACCGACTACTGGGGCTGGCGGGTGCGCGACGACGAGGTCCTGGTCTGCACGGCGTTCGCGGACTGAGCTCCTCAGTCGGAATGCACGACCCAAACGATGAACGGGCCGAGGAGGAGCAGCAGGGCGCCCGGGGTGCCGAGGGCCGCGAGCACGTAGGCCGGGGCGCCCAGCGCGCCGACCGCCGCGGCGGCCGCCGACAGCGCGGCCTGGACCCGCGGCGGGCCGTGCTTGTTGAGCCGGACGACGACGACCGCGAACGCCGCGGCCCACAGCAGCACCCGCGGCTGCTGCCCGGACAGCTCCGGCAGCGTTTCGGCCGCCCACCGGTGCAGGCCGACGTCGGACAGGCCCGCCATGTGCCGGGAGAAGGCGCGCACCTCCGGCGGGACGTCGCCCCGCGCGATCGACGCCGGGTCGATCGCGCCCACGAAACCGCGCACCACCTCGAAACCGAGCGCGCTCGCGAGCGCGAGCGCGTGGAGGACCCCGATGCCGAAGCCGGTGACCCATTTCTTCCGGAATTCCGGAGTACCTGGCTCCACGTGATCAGTATCGGGCGGCCCGCGCGCCATGGCGAGCTTGCCGCCGGGACACATCTGCGGGACGCGCTAGAGCGATTGGGGGCCGACATGGTACGTATGACTGCGGCTAGTACTACGTATGACTGAACGACGGGGGCGCTGATGCGCGGCTATGTCCAGTTCCTGCGGCGGCGCCACGCGGCGCGGCTGCTCGGGGGAACGCTGCTGGGGCGGCTGCCGAACGGCATGGGGATGCTGGCGGTGGTGCTGCACGTCCGGGCGGACGACGGGGGCTACCCGCTCGCGGGAACGCTGTCGGCCCTCCTCGGGCTCTCGACCGCCGCGGGCCAGCCCGTCCTCGGGCGCGCCATGGACCGGTACGGGCAGGGCCGGGTGCTGCTGCCCGCCGCCTGCGCGTCCGCCGCCGGGTTCGTGCTGCTCGCGCTCGCCGGCGCCGACCCGCTGCCGGTGTCGATCGCCGCGGTCGTCCTCGCCGGGTTCGCGACCCCGCCGCTGGAGGCCGGGCTGCGCGCGCTCTGGCCGGACGTCCTGGACGGCCCGGAGCAGGTCGACGCCGCCTACGCGCTCGACGCGGCGGCCCAGGAGATCCTGTTCACGGTCGGGCCGCTGCTCGTCGTCGCGGCGGCCGCGCTCAACACCGAGTCCGCGCTCGTCCTGACGGGCGTGCTCGGCATCGCCGGGACGCTCGTCGTCGCGCTCTCCGGCCCCTCGCGCCGCTGGCGCGGCGAGCCCCGCGCCGCCGACTGGGCGGGCCCGCTGCGCTCGCCCGGCCTCCGCGTCCTGCTCGTCTCGCTCGCCTGCGCCGGGATCGCGCTGGGCGTCTACGCGGTCGCCGTCGTCGCGTACGCCGAGCGGCACGGCAGCGACGCCGCGTCCGGGATCCTGCTCGCCTGCATGGCGGGCGGCGCCCTGCTCGGCGGGCTCGTCTACGGCGCGCGGCACTGGGCGGGCGAGCCGCACCGCAGGCTGCCGTGGCTGCTCGCCGCGCTCGCGCTCGGGTACGCGCCGCTCGTCCTCGCACCCGGGACGGCCGCCATGTCGGTGCTCGCGTTCCTCAGCGGCGTCTTCCTCGCCCCCGTGCTGGCCTGCAGCTTCTCGCTCGTCGACCGGCTCGCGCCGGCCGGCACCGTCACCGAGGCGTTCGCGTGGGTCGTCGCCGCCGTCGGCGCGGGCGGCGCGCTCGGCTCGGCGGTGTCCGGCTTCGGGCAGGACCTCGCCGGCGTCCCCGGCGCGTTCGCCGGGGCCGGGATCGGCGGCGTGCTCGCCCTCGCGATCTGCCTGCTGGGCGCCAGGGCGCTGCGCCCCGCGAAGGTTCCCGCCGTCCCGGAGCCCGTCGCGGGCTAGACCCAGCTGCCGAACCAGATGCGGGCGTGCCAGTCGTCGTACGGGAGGGTCTCGGCGGACAGGATCGGATAGAAGTACGCGAAGTTCGCCAGCACCACGAGGACGAACGCGCCCGCGGCCGCCGCCCCGACCAGCCGCCGCGCCCCCGCCACCGGGACGCGCCCCTCCGGGGCGGGCACGTGCGCGCCGCCCTTGCGCAGGTCGACACCCTGCCCCTCTGTCGCGTACGCGTGGTCGGGATAGGTCTCGGCGTCGGGGCGCGGCGCCGCGGGGACGCCCGGGGGTCTCGCGGGGCCGATCAGGTAGCCCAGGACCAGGACGATCGCCAGCACCATGAACGGGACCAGCGGCGTCGCGTAGAACAGGAACATCGTCCGGTCGGAGAACGCCGACGGGAACCACGAGACCCACCCGGCGAGGAACCCGGCGATGATCGCCCCGGCCCGCCAGTCGCGCAGGATGAGCCACACGAACACCAGCGCCGCCAGCGCGGCCAGCGCGCCCCACCACAGCGCGGGCGTCCCGATCCCGAGGATCTCGCGGGAGCAGCGCTCGCCCGCCCCGCACGCGTTCTCCGGCTCGGTGTAGAAGAACGCCACCGGGCGCTTCAGGATCGGCCAGCCCCACGGCCACGACTGGTAGGGGTGCTCGGCGTCCAGCCCGGTGTGGAACTTGAAGATCTCCGAGTGGTAGCGCCACAGGTCCGGCAGGGCCTCGAAGGGACGCAGCAGCGCGATCGACGCGACCTCGCCGCGCCCCCAGCCGCCCGGCCGGAAGATCCACCCCCACCACGTCGCCAGGTAGGTGACGAGCCCGACCAGGACGAGCTGCGCGAACGCCGGCGCCGACTCCAGCAGCAGCGCCCCCGCCATCGGCCGCCGGACCCCGGCCTTGCGGCGGGCGCCGTAGTCCCACAGCACGACCATGATCCCGAACACGGCGATGTAGAACAGGCCCGTCCACTTCACCGCGACCGCCAGGCCGAGGCAGATCCCCGCGCCGAACCGCCACCCGTGCAGCAGGAACGGGCCGTACGGAGACGTGTACCTCTGCTCCATCTTCTCCGCGAGCAGGCGCCGCGACCGGTCGCGGTCGTTCACCAGGCACGCGAACCCGGCGAGGATCCAGAACATCACGAAGACGTCCAGCAGCGCGGCGCGGCTCGTGACGAAGTGCAGGCCGTCCACCGCCAGCAGCAGCCCGGCCGCGCAGCCCAGCAGCGTCGACCCGGTCATCCGGCGCGCCACCCGGCACAGGATCAGCACCGACAGCGTGCCGAGCAGCGCGGGCATGAACCGCCAGCCGACCGGCGTCGCGCCGAACATCCACTCGCCGACCGCGATCATCCACTTGCCGAACGGCGGGTGCGCGACGAACGCGGGGCCGTTCGCCCAGATGTCGGCGTTCGGATCGGCGATGAGCAGCTTGTCGGCGTTCTCGACGGTGTTGTGCTCCCAGCCGAACTCCAGCAGGGCGAGCGCGTCCTTGGCGTAGTACGTCTCGTCGAAGACGATCGCGTCGGGCTGGCCCAGCCGGTAGAAGCGCAGGATCCCGGCGAACGCGGTGATCAGCAGCGGGCCGACCCAGCTCAGCGGCGCGCTGCCCGGGATCCCCGGGGCGAGCCACTCCCGCAGGGAGAGCGGCCGCCGCCGGACCGCGCGGGCCGGGGCGGGCGGCAGTTCCGTCGTCGCCATGGCGACCATCGTACGGGCGGTCGTGATCGGCTCGGCCGACCCGGACGGGCCGGGGCCGGTGGGACAATGGGCGCGTGACGGGAACCCTGCTGCTCGCCGCCGCGCCGATCGGACGGCCCGAGGACGCCTCGTCCCGGCTCCGCGCGGCGCTCGCCGGCACGCCCGTGATCGCGGCCGAGGACACCCGGCGGCTGCGCCGCCTCGCGAGCGACCTCGGCGTCGAGGTGGGCGGGCGCGTCGTGTCGTACTTCGACCAGAACGAGAAGGCCCGCGCGGACGAACTGCTCGCCGACCTCCTCGCCGGACGGGACGTCCTGGTCATCACCGACGCGGGGATGCCCGGGGTGTCCGACCCCGGCTACCGGCTGGTCCGCGCGGCCGTCGCCGCGGACGTCCCGCTCACCGTGCTGCCCGGCCCGTCCGCCGTCACCACCGCGCTCGTCCTGTCCGGCCTGCCCACCGACCGGTTCTGCTTCGAGGGCTTCCCGCCGCGCAAGGACGGCGAGCGGGCCCGCCGGTTCGCCGCGCTCGCCGACGAGCCGCGCACGATGGTGTTCTTCGAGTCCACGCACCGGATCGCGGCGGCCCTCGACGCGATGGCCGCCGCCTTCGGCGCGGACCGTCCGGCCGCCGTGTGCCGGGAGCTGACCAAGACCTACGAGGAGGTCCGCCGCGGCCCCCTCGGCGACCTCGCCGCCTGGGCGCGGGACGGCGTGCGCGGCGAGATCACCGTCGTCGTCGGGGGCGCCCCCGAGCCCGCCGGGCTCACCGACCCGGACGACCTGGCCGCCGCCGTCGCCGCCCGCGAGGCCGCCGGGACGCGCCGGAACCGGGCCGTCGCGGAGATCGCGAAGGAGAACGGCGTCCCGCGCGCCGTCGTCTACGACGCGGTCGTGCGCGCCCGTGCCGCGGGCGACAGGTAATCATCACCCACGGGAACGGTCCATAAACGGATTTTCCGGGCACGAGACCCTGTGTTGGGCGTCGGGCGGGAGTCACCATGGAAAGGGTGAACCGGCGCCGCTCGGAGGGGGTGAAGGTCGTGCGAGACGCATGGTCCAGCCGCGAGGTGTGGACGTTCGAGTGCCTGTGCTGCTCGGCGACCTGGGACGAGCAGATCGACATCCGCCACTTCGGCGACGGGCACGGCATCGAGTTCGTGATCTACGAGCGCGACGGGCAGCCGTGCACGACACCGTGGGCCGTCGACCGGGCCTGCCCCGGGTGCCAGAGCCAGAACGTCAAGGCGCTCTCCGCGCCCCGCCCCCGGGTGGCCGAGATCCCGAAGGCCCGCGCCAACCCGGACGTGGCGCTCGTCTACCACCTGCGCCGCATCCACGCCTGGTAGCCGGCGTCAGCGGGCGGCGACCTCCGGGACCTTCTCCTCGACGCGCTCGCCGGACGCCGGGACGGGCGCGGCGGTGCCGCCGGGGCCGAGGCGGCGCAGCCGGCGGCCGCCGCCGCGGACGGCCTGGCGCACCTCCGGGGTGAACGCCATCCCGGCGGCGAGCGCGGCGAGCGGCACGGCGGGCAGGACGTACCGGTAGTCGAACTCGGCGGTCGCGGCGGGGGCGAGCAGCAGACCCGTCGCGAGCGTCCACGGCAGGAACGCGCGGCCGCCGAGGCGCCGCCACAGCGGCACCAGCCCGGCGAGGCCGATCAGCAGGATGCCGCCGACCATCGTGCCGCGCAGGTAGAAGACGTCCTGGTAGCCGCGGATCACCCCGGCGAACGGCTCCACGGTGCGGGTCTCGGCGTTGCCGTCCTCGTACTCGTTGGCCTCGGCGGCGGCGACCGAATCGCCGTCCATCCGCCAGTTCGGCAGCGGGCGGGGGTTGCCGTCGCGGTCGGACCAGAACTCGTACTGCCCGTAGGTCGCGGGATCGGGGAAGACGGTGCGCTCCCACTGGAACACGCGGAAGAAGTCGCCGAGGACGACCTTCGCGTAGTCGACCGGCTGGTTGGTGATGGCCCGCTTCGCGTAGTCGTTCGCCAGCTCGTTGTTCTCGGGGCTGAACCGCTGGCCGGGGTAGCGGTTCAGCGGCGACGCGCTGTTCCAGATGCCGTCCTGCGACTTCGGCAGCCGGTTCTCCGGCTCGGTGCACAGCGGGTACTGGCGGACGGGCAGGTCAGGGATCTCGTGGCAGTCGGCGAACTTGTAGACCCGGGCGTACAGGAAGATCCCGGTGCTCTCGGTCATCGCGAACTTGCCGGTCTCGGCCTTGTACCAGCTCATGTACGACAGGACGGGCAGCATGCAGGCGACCGCGGTGACCGCCATGATCTTCCAGCCGCTCCGCCGGATCAGCATGTACGTCAGCACGCCGATGAGGACCGGCATGCCGACCGTCCGGGTCAGCCACGAGAACCCGACGATCAGCCCGACCGCCGCCGCGATCTTCCAGCTCGGGCGGTCCCGCCACAGCAGCAGGGTCACCGCCGACATCACCAGGAACGCGAACAGCGTGTCGGACAGCAGGAGGTGCTCGAGCTGGATCTGGTACGCGTCGAGCAGGACGGGCGCCGCCGCGAGCGCCGCGCCCCAGCCGGGCAGCCGGAACCGGCGGTGCAGCAGGGCGTAGATCATCACGCCCATCGCCAGGCCCATCAGGTGCTGGACGCCCGCCACCAGCGCGAAGCTGTGGAACGGCTTCAGCAGGATCAGCAGGAACCCGTAGCCGTCGGGCCGCAGCGGATGCGGGTACGGCTCCATCGCGACGTGCAGGTAGTCGAAGCTGTCGTTGAAGAACATGACCGGGCGGAAACCGGCCATCGCCGTCAGCCGGAGCAGCGCCCCCATGACAATGATCACACTGAACGTCGGGTGCCTGCGGATCAGCGGCCACAGCCCGAAACCGGTTTTCGGACGGGCCGAATCGCCGTCGTCCGGCGTGTCGGCGCCGCTGTCCGGCGGATCCGCCGCCGCCTCCGGCGCGCCGCCGCGCGTTCCGTCCGGAGCCGGGGCGGACGTCGCGCCCGTCGGCGTGTCGCCGCCCGAGCCGGCCCCCGCGGCGCCGCGCGCGGCGCCCGGCGCGGCGCGCCGCCCGCTCGTCCGTCCGGTGCCGTTTCCGCCGGTCACGGACTCGCCCGCGCCCGCTCCGAGGCCGTGCTCGTCGCCCCGGACGGACTCGTCCCGTCCGGTGTCGCGCGGCGCTCGACCCGCCACTGGCGTACCTCCCCTTAGCCGTCGGGCACCCGGTCCGGTCGTACGGCCGTCTCCGGTGCGCGTCACAGCCGACACACCCTTTCCCTGCCGCCGTGCCCGTATGCTTGACGACCTAGCCTGCCGCCCACGACCGTGGCGGAGGGGGTTGTTCGGTTGCGAACGCGCAACACGATACGGGTGGTCTTCCTGAGACCCGCCATCATGACCCGCCCTCGGCAGGCATCATGCAGGAACGAAAAGGCCGAGCGCGGGAAATCAAGAGGGTAGTCGAACGCACCGCAGACGGTCACTGGGGTAACGAAGGAGATCACGTGGAACTCTCCGTAGTGATGCCGTGCCTGAACGAAGCCGAGACCATCGAGACCTGCGTCCGCAAGACGGTCGGCTTCCTCGAGGAGAACGGCATCGACGGCGAGGTCGTCATCGCCGACAACGGCAGCACCGACGGCAGCCAGCAGCTCGCCCGGGACGCGGGGGCGCGCGTCGTCCCCGTCGCCGACAAGGGGTACGGCAACGCGCTCATGGGCGGGATCGCCGCGGCGCGCGGCCGGTACGTCGCGATGGGCGACGCCGACGACTCCTACGACTTCACCACCCTCGGCCCGTTCCTGGACGAGCTGCGCGACGGCGCCGACCTCGTCATGGGCAACCGGTTCAAGGGCGGCATCGCCCCCGGCGCCATGCCGCCGCTGCACCGCTACCTCGGCAACCCGGTGCTGAGCTTCATCGGGCGGCTGTTCTTCCGCGCCAAGATCGGCGACTTCCACTGCGGGCTGCGCGCCTTCAACAAGGAGTCGATCATGCGGCTCGGCCTGCAGACCGGCGGCATGGAGTTCGCCAGCGAGATGGTCGTCAAGGCGACCCTGCAGGGCTACGACATCCGCGAGGTCCCGACGACCCTGTCGCCGGACGGGCGGACCCGCGCCCCGCATCTCAACACCTGGCGCGACGGTTGGCGTCATCTCCGCTTCCTCATGCTCTACAGCCCCCGCTGGCTCTTCCTCATCCCCGGTCTCGTCTTTATGACGCTCGGACTGATCGCCGGGATCGCGCTCTCCACCGGTCCGGTGACCGTCGGGGAGGTCGCGTTCGACGTCGACACCCTCGTCGGCGCGGGCGCCGCCATGGTGATCGGCTTCCAGGCCGTGGTGTTCGCGGTGCTCACGAAGGTCTACGCGATGCAGGAGGGCTTCCTGCCGGACGACCGGCGGGTGAAGCGCCTCATCAACTGGTGGAGCCTCGAACGGGGCCTGCTGGTCGCCGGGCTGCTCGCCGTCGCCGGCCTCGCCGGCCTCGTCGCGTCCCTGCTGCACTGGCGCGTCAACGACTTCGGCGAGCTGGACCCGCGCGAGTCGCTGCGCATCGTCGTCCCCGCCGCGACCGCGCTGGTCATGAGCCTCCAGGCGCTGTTCGGGACCGCGTTCATCAGCATCCTCGGCATCCGCCGCCGCCAGCACCCGCCGATGACGGACGCCGCCGCGGAGGCCGCGGGCGTCGTCGACGCCGCCGCGCACCGGGTCGAGGAGGAGCGCCGCCGGGAGGCCGAGCGCGCCGCCGAGCCCGAGCCCGCCGCGACCGGCGCCGCCGCCGCGAAGGACGGCGCCGAGGACGCGGACGCCGAGACGTCCGGCTGACCCCGGCCCCGCCCCGGCCGGACAGCGGAACCTGAACGTCCGCTCAACGCGCCCGGTGAACCGGCTGAGCGTTTTCCGGACCGGGGCCGTGCCCCCGCCCGTACTGTGACAGGCTGGGACGGCCATGGACCTTCCTCACCCGAGCAACCGTTCTCCGGCCGAAGCGCCCCCGCCCGGCACCGGCCGGGAGGCGGGACGTCCATGAAGCCGGAGGGCGCGCTGACCGTCACGCGCCGCTCGTCCGGCGCGGCCGCCCCGCCGGACGCCGAGGGGGCGCGCCGCGCGCGGCGCCGCTGGGCCCTCGCGTTCGTCCTCGGGTGGCTCGCGCAGGTCGGGCTGCGGGTGTGGCTGGCGTCCGGGCAGACGATCCCGGTCGCGACGCCCGACGAGTCCGGGTACCTGTTCGCCGCGCGCGTCCTCACCGGCGGCCCCGACGCGGACATGTCGTACGGGACCGTCTACCGTGCCGGGTACCCGCTGCTGCTGCTCCCGGCGTTCTGGGCGGACGACCCGGTCACCGTGTACCGGGGCGCGCTCGTCATCAACGCCCTGATCAGCGCCGCGATGCTGCCGCTGGCGTTCCTGCTGCTGCGCCGGCTGTCGGTCGCCGCGCGGCCCGCCTACCTGTTCGCGCACGCCGCCGCGCTGCTGCCGGGCGTGCTGTTCTACTCGCTGTTCGTCCTCACCGACGCGATCCTGCCGGTGGTCGTCGTCGGCTGGCTGCTGCTCGCGCACGCGTGGCTCGCGGCCCCGCGGGACCCGGCGCGGGACGGCGGCGGCCGCGGCCCCGCCGTCCGGCTCGCCCTGTGCGGGACGGGCGCGTCGCTGCTCGTCGGGTTCGCGTACGCCTCGCACAGCCGGGGCGCGGTCCTGCTCGTCGTCCACGGGGTCGTCCTGCTGGCGGGGGCGCTGCTGCGCCGCCGCTCGTGGCGCGCGACGATCCTCGCCGGGGCCGCCGCGGCCGCCGCGGTCCTCGCCGGGGCGCTGCTGAACCGCCTCGTCGTCCTCCCGCACCTGTACCCGGCGGGCGACAACGACCTGGGCGGCAACCTCGTCGAGCGGCTCACCACCGCGGACGGCTGGGGCTGGACGGCGTCGCTCGCGACCGGGCAGGTCTGGTACCAGGCCGTCGCGACCGGCGGCGTCGCCGCGGTCGGCCTCGCCGCCGCCGCGTACGCGGTCGTGCGCCGGGACGTCGCGGTGCCGGTGCGGGTGCTCGCCCTGGCCGTCCTCGCGACCGTCGCGGGCATCGCGCTCGCGACGTCCGCCGCGCTGCCCGTCGAGTACCGCGTCGGCAACTACGTGTACGGGCGCTACCTGGCGTGCGTGACGCCGGTGCTGTTCATGGCGGGCGTCGCCGTCCTGCTGCGCGTCCCCCGCCGGACCCTGGCGGCCGCGGCGGCCGCGGCCGCGGTGACGGCGGTCGCCGCCGCGGGCGTCGTCCAGTGGTACGCGGGCGACCTGCTCAGCGACTACACGTTCACGATCTACGACTTCCCGGAGACGTCGTTCCTCACCTGGGACTGGGACTCCTTCCACCTCTGGCGCGCCACCCTCGCGGGCCTCGGGATCCTGGCCGCCGGGACCGCCGCCGTCCTGCTGCCCCGGCACGGCCCGCCCGTCCTCGCCGCGCTGCTCGCCGCCGTCGCGCTCGCGACGACGGTCACGGCCGTCGACCGCATCGCCCGCCCGCTCGTCGCGGAGCAGACCGCCGAGACCGACCTGCGCGGCAGCGTCGACCTGCGCGGCCGGGGCACGATCGCCGTCGACTGGAACGTCCCCTGGACGACGCGGCTCTCGCAGTACTACTGGGCCTGGTGGAGCGACGGCACCCTCTTCGACTCCCGCTGGACGCCGCCGCCGCAGGACGCCGACATGATCGTCCTCAACTGGCCCGGCGGCGTCCCCGCCGCGGACTCCTGGCCCAGCGGCGCCCCGTCCGGCTGGGAGATCGTCGACAGCCGGCGCACCCCCCGGGGCAACTGGGTCGCCTGGGCGCGCGGCTGACGCGCCGGGCGGGCGGCCCGCCCGCGAGCGGCGGTGCTACCCGGCGGGCGGGTTCCAGAGCTCCAGGACGCCGTCCGACGACTTCCACATCGGGGTCCAGCCCTCGGCGGGGGACGGCGCCCAGCCGTAGCCGATCTGCGACTCCATGCCGCGCCACCGGGTGTACAGCAGGGGGCCCTCGTAGGCGGTGCGCGGCACCTGCGGCGAGTAGTGCGGCCAGTCGCGGATCTCGCCGTGCCAGGTGCGACGGCCCCACACGTCCTTCGTGTAGAAGACGAGGGTCTGCGCGAGCCGCCGGTCGGTGACGATCAGGTCGATGTCGGCGTCGTGGGCGGCGAGGTGGCCGCGCAGTTCGCTCCACGCCTTGTCGCGGGGCAGGCTCGGGACGGCCTGGACCGCCGCGACCGCGTACGCGGCGCCGAGCCCGGCCGCGGCGACGGCCGCCACGGCCCGGAGCCGCAGCCGCGCGGTCCACGCCCGCGGGACCGTCCGGTACAGCAGGATCAGGGAGCCGAAGCCGCCCGCCAGCAGCGCCGGCATGACGGCGAACCAGTACCGGACGAGCCACGCGCGGAGCTTGATGTCGTTCGGGTCCAGGACGCCCGCGCACACCGTGAGCGGGACGGCGAGGACGCCGAACCAGACGAGGACGAGCGCGAGGCGCCGGTCGCGGGTGACGGCCCAGCCGACGATCGTCAGCGCGAGCGCCGCGACGAACACCGTCCCGAGCGGGTGCCAGTCGTGCATGGCGCGCAGGAACGAGCGGGCCGCCAGCTCGCGCGTCACGTAGTCGCGGGACTTGCCGCCGTGCGTCGCGGCCGACGTCAGCCCGGCGAGCGGCGAACCCCACACGATCTGGTTGTGCACGAGGTTGAACACCAGCACGCCCAGCATGGGGAGCCCGACCGTGATGTTGCGCCGCCACGGGATCCGCAGCAGCGCCAGGTAGGCCGGGATCGCGAGGAACAGGAACGCCAGGAACTCGCGGACGAGGAACGCCGACGCCATGAGCAGCCCCGCGGCGACCAGCCACCGGGTCTGGACGCGCCCGGCCCGCCGGCTCGCGACGACCAGCGCCGCCATCCCCAGCGCGAACAGCCCGGCGCCCGGCATGTCGGGCAGCACCACGCCCGTCGACCAGGTGATCTCCTGCCCGTACGGGTTCGTCAGCGTGAAGAACGGGTGCACCAGCAGGACCGCGGCGGACGCGAGGCCCGCGACGTCCCCGAACAGGGCGCGGACGACCAGGTAGGTGCCGGTGAAGAACGCGGCGCCGCCCAGGGCCGCGACGGCGAAGTACGCCGCCTGGCCGTCCCCGAGGAGCACCATGACCAGCCGCGCGGGCAGCACGAGGCCGATCCGGGTGACCTGGTGCGGGACCTCGTCGAACGGCCACTGCGTCAGCGGGATGTCGGGCCACGAGCGGGCCGCGAGCCACACGTAGTGCGGGTCGAAGTACAGCGGCGGCGTCATCAGGACGTACTGGACGCCGACGGCGGCCGCGGAGACGAGCAGGGCGAGCCAGACGACGCGCCGGGTGCGGCGGACGCGCGCGACGAGCCGGGCGCCGGGACGGCGGGACGGCCCGGCGTCGCCCGCGGTCCGGTGGTCGGCCTCGCCTGTCGTCGTCTGGGGCATGTCGCTGTCAGCCTTCGGGTCGTACGGTTCGTGCGGCGGGAACGCCGAACCAGGCTACTGCCGCGGGCCGCCGGGGATAACCGTGCGATTCCGAGGGCGCGCGGCGACTACCCTTGATTCCATGTCCTCGTCAAGCCGACACATCCTGACCGCGCCCGCCTGGCCGTACGCCAACGGGCCCCGTCACATCGGGCACGTCTCCGGTTTCGCGCTGCCCGCCGACATGTTCAGCCGCTACCAGCGGATGGCGGGCAACAAGGTCCTGATGGTGAGCGGCACCGACGAGCACGGCACCCCGATCCAGGTGCAGGCCGACAAGGAGGGCGTGTCCCCCCGCGAGATCGCCGACCGGTACAGCACGGTGATCGCGGAGGACCTGCACGGCATCGGCATGTCGTACGACCTGTTCACCCGGACCTCGACCGCGAACCACTACGCGGTCGTCCAGGAGATTTTCAAGGGCCTGTACGACAACGGGTACATCTTCCCGAAGAAGACGATGGGCGCGATCTCCCCGTCGACCGGGCGCACCCTGCCCGACCGCTACATCGAGGGCACCTGCCCGATCTGCGGGTACGACGGCGCGCGCGGCGACCAGTGCGACAACTGCGGCAACCAGCTCGACCCGATCGACCTGGTCAACCCGGTGAGCCGGATCAACGGCGAGAAGCCCGAGTTCGTCGAGACCGAGCACTTCATGCTCGACCTGCCCGCGTTCACCGACGTCCTCGGCGACTACCTGCGCGGCAAGCAGGGGCAGTGGCGGCCGAACGTGCTGAAGTTCTCGCTCAACCTCCTGGACGACCTGCAGCCGCGCGCGATCAGCCGCGACCTCGACTGGGGCGTCCCGATCCCGCTGGACGGCTGGCGCGACAACCCGAACAAGAAGCTGTACGTGTGGTTCGACGCGGTCGTCGGCTACTTCTCCGCGTCGGTGGAGTGGGCGCGGCGGCAGGGCGACCCGGAGCTGTGGCGCGGCTGGTGGCAGGACCCGGACGCCCTGTCGTACTACTTCATGGGCAAGGACAACATCGTCTTCCACTCCGAGATCTGGCCCGCGATGCTGTTCGGCTACAGCGGGCAGGGCGGCAAGAACGGGACGCCGGGGTCGCTGGGCGCGCTGAACGTCCCGACCGAGGTGGTGTCGTCCGAGTACCTGACGATGGAGGGCCGGAAGTTCTCCTCGTCCCGCCAGGTCGTCATCTACGTGAGGGACTTCCTCGACCGCTACGACGTGGACGCCCTGCGCTACTACGTCGCGGTCGCGGGGCCCGAGAACCAGGACACCGACTTCACCTGGTCGGAGTTCCGCCGCCGCAACAACGACGAGCTCGTCGCGGCCTGGGGCAACCTGGTCAACCGCTCGGTGAACATGGCCGCGAAGAACTACGGCGCGGTCCCCGAGCCGGGCGACCTGAACGACGCCGACCGGGCGCTGATGGAGCGCAGCCGGAACGCGTTCGCCGCCGTCGGCGCCGAGCTCGGGCGGTCCCGGTTCAAGAACGCGATCACCGAGGCGCTCGACGTCGTCCGCGACGCGAACAAGTACCTGTCGGACCAGGCCCCGTGGAAGCTGAAGGACGACCCGGCGCGCGTCCAGTCGATCCTGCACACCGCGCTCCAGGTCGTGGACGACGCGAAGACGCTGCTCACGCCGTTCCTGCCGAACTCGTCGCAGAAGGTGTACGAGATGCTCGGCGGCGAGGGCGTGTGGAGCGGCATGCCGGAGCTGAGCGACGTCTCGGAGGACGGCGGCCCCGACTACCGCGTCCTGACGGGCGACTACGACGTCGAGGCCCGCTGGGAGTCGCGGCCGATCCGGCCGGGCGTCCCGCTGGCGAAGCCGGCGCCGCTGTTCAAGAAGCTGGACGAGTCGATCGTGGACGAGGAGCTCGCCCGGCTGGAGGGCGCGTGAGCACGGGCGGGCACGCGGCGCGGTCGTACCCGCCGCTGCCCGACCGGCTCCCCGTGGACGTCTTCGACAGCCACTGCCACCTCGACATCGTCGAGACGCCGGTGGACGAGCAGCTCGCCGCCGCGAAGGCGGCGGGCATCGCCCGCATCGTCACGATCGGCTGCGACCTGCCGTCGTCCCGGTTCGCGGTGGACGCCGCGGGCGAGTTCGACGACGTGTACGCGGGCGTCGCGATCCACCCGAACGAGACGACGGGGATCTCCGACGCCGTCCTGGCCGACATCGAGGCGATGGCCGCGCACCCGAAGGTGCGGGCCATCGGCGAGACCGGCCTCGACTACTACCGGGACTGGGCGCCCAAGGCCGACCAGCACCGCTCGTTCCGCGCGCACATCGACATCGCCAAGCGCACCGGCAAGGCCCTCGTGATCCACGACCGCGAGGCCCACGACGACGTCCTGGCGATCCTGCGGGAGGAGGGGGCGCCCGGCACGGTCGTCTTCCACTGCTTCTCCGGGGACGCCGCGATGGCGGAGGTCTGCGCGGAGCGCGGCTACCTGATGAGCTTCGCCGGGAACGTCACGTTCAAGAACGCCGAGCCGCTCCGCGAGGCGCTGCGCGTCGCGCCCCTCGACCTGCTCCTCGTCGAGACCGACGCGCCGTTCCTCACCCCGATCCCGCACCGGGGCAAGCCGAACGCGTCGTACCTGATCCCGCACACCGTCCGCGCGATGGCCGAGGTCAAGGGCGTCGAGGTGGACGAGCTGTGCGCGGCCATCGCCGCGAACGGGGAGCGCGCCTTCGGGCCCTGGTGACCCGCGTCAGTCGCCGAGGCGGTGCTGGAGGAAGGCGATCACGAGGGCCGCGTCCCGCAGGAGCGGCGCCGCGGACGGCTCCGTGTGCAGCACCCACGACCGTCCGCGGCACGCCGCCGTCGCCGCGCGGGCGCCGTCGGCGCCGGTGACCTCCAGCACGCCGGGCCCGCGCCCCGCCGGGACCCCGGCCGCGCCGAGCCGCACGCCGTCCGGTCCGGTCAGCGTGTAGGCGCGCGGGCTCCAGGCGGTCCGCGCGATGATCAGGCGGGCCTTCCCGGACGTGTCGAGCAGCACGTACTCGGGCTTGAGCAGGGGGTGGGCGGGGAGGGCGACGAGGAGGTGCGGCCGTCCGGAGGCGTCGTGCAGGGCCGCGAATCCCTTCCGGTCGTACACCTTCCCGAGAACCCACGCGGCATCGACGAAAAGCCTCATCTCCGCCATCTCGGTCTGGTGCGGCCGGGGATGGGCGTACCCGGCCGGGGCCTCGGCCCGGTGCAGGGACGCGTGCACGCCGCCGCCCGGGACCGTCGCCCTGCGGCGGGTGACGACGAGCTTCGTCCCGTCCGGCGCGTCCAGCAGCGCGCGGGCGGCGGCGCGGCCGGACGCGACCCGCCGCACGCTCCGCGCCGACCACAGCCCGCCCAGCACGACAAGGATCACGGCGTGGCCGAAGTACGCGTACTGGTCGGTGACGGGCCCCGCGTAGGGCCCCATCGGGCCGATGCGCAGGTCGACGCGGGTGCCGTCGGGCGTGTCGACGTCGAGCCCGTAGATGTGGCCCTCGCCCGGCTCGCCGCTCTCGGTCGTCCACGCGGCCTCGCAGCGCTCCTCCCGGCCCTCCCCCTTGGAACCGGTGGCGTAGGTGTCGCACACCGTGACGGTCCCTTCCGCCCTCTCCCCGGCGGTGTACGTCCACACCATCACCGACGGCCAGAAGACCGCGAGAGCGACCGCCGCCGCCAGCACCACCGAGATCACGAGCCGCCGCCACAGCATGACCAGGAATCGTAGGGGCGGCGGCGGACGCGGGCGGGACCGGTTCCGGTCAGGTGAAGTCGTGGGTGCGGAACTGGGCGAGGACGAGGACGAGCGCGGCGTCGCGCAGCGCCTCGGGCGCCGTGGCGTCGGCCCGCAGGACCCAGTCGCGGCCGCGGAGGCCCGCGGCGGCGACGCGGGTCCCGGCGGCGTCGCGGACGGCGAGCGTGCCGATGCCGGTGGCGGTCCGGGCGGAGCCGAGGTCGGCGCCGGACGGGTCCAGCAGCCGGTAGGCGAGCGGGTGCGGGGACTCGCGGCGGACGAGCAGCCGCGGCGCGCCCGACGGGTCGAGCAGGACGATCTCGGGCTCGAACTCGGCGTCGGTGCGGTGCTCGCAGTACAGGAGCGTCCGTCCGGCGGGGTCGTCGAGGGAGGCGAACTCGGCGGCGGGGCGGCCCGGCGCGGTCCCCGGCGCCGGCGGGTGCGGGCGTCGGGGCCGTCCGGGCAGGTCGAGGCGGCGGTGGCCGGGGACGGGCGCGGGCACGGGCCGCAGGGTCGCGTACGGGGACCCGTCGGGGCGGCGGACCGCGTCGCGGGAGACGACGAGGGCGCCGGGCCCGGCGAGCAGTTCGGCGGCGAGCCGCCGGCCCCGCCGGTGGACGGCCCGCCGCATCCGCACGATCAGCGGCACGGCGAGGACGGCCGGCGCGGTGACGAACGCGATCGGCGCCAGGGCGGTCGGCAGCGTCCGCGACGACCAGCCGTTCGCGTAGGGGCCGGCGGGGCCGATCCGCACCGGGACCGTCCGCCCGGCCGGGGTGCGGGGGCCGAGCCCGTAGATCTCGCCCCGGCCGGTCCGCCCGCCCTCGGTGCGCCAGGTGCCGCGGCACGTCGTGGCCGAGTTGCGCCCCTTGAAGCTCGTGCACTCCGCGACGGTCGCGGTGCCCCGCTCGCCGAAGTGCAGCGTGTACGCCAGGACGGCGGGCCAGATCAGCGGGACGACCACGAGCGCGGCGAGCACGGCGGTCGCGGTGAGCCGGACGCGGCGTGCGCGGCCCATCTCAGTAGGCGGCGCGGAGCCGGATGTGGGCGAGGACGAGCGCGGCGTCGCGCAGCGGCTCGGGCGCGTCGTCCTCGATCCGCACCACCCACCTCATGAGCCCGCGCCCGGCGGCCTCGGCGACCGTCCGCCCGTCGGCGTCGCGGACCTCCAGGCTGTTGACGCGGGCCTCCTCGGCGGGCCGGGCGGTGCCGAGCTCGGTGCCGGCGGGGTCCAGGATCCGGAACCGGACGCCGTCCGTGCGGCGGACGAGCAGCCGCGGGGCGCCGGACGGGTCGAGCACCACGGTCTCGGGCTCGAACCGCTTCTCCGAGCGGTGCTCCAGGACCATGAGGGGCCGCTCGCCGGCGTCCACCAGGGAGACGAAGAAGGTGCGGCCGTCCTTCGGCAGGTCGAGGTTGCCGCGCCGGGCGGCCCGGCCGGGCAGGTCGAGGCGCCGGTGGCCGGGCGGCGCCTCCGGCAGGGACCGGACGAACGTGTGCGGCGAGCCGTCGGCGCGGCGCGTCCCGCCGTCGGAGACGACGAGCGCTCCGGGCGCGGCGAGCAGTTCGTCGGCGAGCTTGCGGGCGGGGCGGAAGGCGCCCCGGTAGATCAGGGCGAAGAGGGAGCCGAGGACCACGAGCGGCACCCCGGACAGGACGGGCGTCGTCCAGGCCCGGTCCCAGCCGTGCGCGTAGGGGCCGAGGGGGCCGATCCGCACCGGGAGGGTCCGGCCGCCTTCGACGCGGGCGTCGAGGTTGTAGATCTCTCCCTCGCCGGTCCGCCCCCCGCCGGTGCGCCAGGTGCCGCGGCACACGTCCGGGCCGCGCCGCACGGCCTCGCACTCGGCGACGGTCGCGGTCCCCTTCTCGCCGGCGGCGAACGTGTACGCGAGGATCGCCGGATAGACCACCCAGGCGCAGAACGCGGCCACGGCGACCCCGGCGAGGACGGGGCGGCCCCGCGACGTCCGGCGCGGTGCGGGCGCGGACGGTCCGGCGGGAGCGGGCGAGGAAGGCATCGGGGGTTCCTCTCAGTAGGCGGCGCGGTGCTGGACGAGCGCGAGGACGAGCGCGGCGTCGCGCAGCGGCTCGGGCGCGTCCGCCTCGGTCCGCAGGAGCCAGATGCCGCGCCGCCCGACGGCCGCCGCGACCCGCTTCCCGCCGGCGTCCCGCACCTCCAGCGCGAGGACGCGGGCGCGGCCGGGCGGCCGGGCGGACCCCAGTTCGGCGCCGGCGGGGTCCAGCAGCCGGAACTCCCGGTCGCCGACCCGGCGGACGAGCACCGTGGGGGCGCCCGACGGGTCGATCAGGACGGTCTCGGGGTTCAGCTTCCGGTCCGAGCGGTGCTCCAGGAACAGCAGCGGGCGCTCGTCCGCGCCGAGCACGGACTGGAAGACGGTGCGTCCGGGCCCGGCGAGTTCGTCGCGGCGCTCGGTCCGCCCCGGCAGGTCGAGCCGCCGGTACCCGGCGGGCGGGCCGTCCAGGCGCCGGACGAGGACGTGCGGGGAACCGTCGGAGCGGCGCACCTCGCTCTCGGCGACGATCAGCGCGGTGGCGTCGCCGCCGATCGACTCGGCGAGCTTCTCGCGGTGGAACACCTTCCTCCAGCGGAGCACCGCGATGTAGGCGATCAGGGCGACCAGGATGTAGCCCAGCGAGACGGCCGACCCGATCCACGCCCGCTCCCACCCGTTCGCGTAGGGGCCCAGCGGTCCGATCCGGACCGGGACGGTCGCGCCGGACCCTTCGCGGGTGCCGAGGTTGTAGATCCCGCCCTCGCCGGTCTCGCCGCCCTCGGTGCGCCAGGTGCCGCGGCAGCTCCGGAACCCCTGCCTGCCGCCGACCGTCGTGCCCCCGTCGCACGACTCCACGGTCGCGGTCGCCTTCGTTCCGGCGGCGAACGTGTAGGCGAGGACGGCGGTGTGGGCGGCCCACAGAGCGACGGCCACGACGGGGACGGCGACGAGCACGAGGCGGAGGCGGCGCATGGTCATCCGACGCGCCCCGTCGGGGGAGCGTTCCCACCGAACGTGGCCGGGTGCGGCCGGACGACGAGCCCGGGGCGCGCTAGTAGCGGCGCCGGGTCCGGGCGAGGGCGAGGACGAGCGCGGCGTTGCGGAGCTCCATGGGCGCGTCCTGCTCGATCCGCAGCACGCACTCGCCGGCCGGTCGCCGGCGGTCGGCGAGGAGGAGGAGACGAGGCGGCTTTCATTCCGCGCGCCCCTCCGCCGGCCCTGGGCGTTCGTCCGGGGAGGCCGGGGGAGCGGTGGGCTCCTCGGCCGGAGAGGCGAGCGGATCCGGCGCGGCGTACGGATCGCTGTAGTGCTTCCCGCCGGGACCGAACCGGCGGTAGATCAACTCGGGAATGCCCACCAGCAGCACCAGGGACGCGCCGGTGAGGGTGGTGCCCGGCCACGCGCGGTCCCACCCGTGCGCGTAGGGCCCCAAGGGGCCGATCCGCACCGTGCGGGTCTCGCCCGCCGCCTTGCGCGCGTCGAGGTTGTAGATCTCTCCCTGGCCGGTGTCACCGTCCTCGGTGCGCCAGGTGCCGCGGCACTCGTCCTTCTCCCCTGACCTGTATTCCTTGACGTCGCATTCGGCGACGGTCGCGGTCGCCTTCTCCCCGGTGGCGAACGTGTACGCGAGGATCGCGGGGTAGACGGCCCAGGCGCAGAAGACCGCCATGGTGACGCGGGCGGAGAGCAGCAGGCGCATGGTGGTCCGACGCGCTTCGGCGGGGCACCGTTTCCACCCGCCGTGGCCGCAGGCGGCCGGGGGAGGGTGCGGCTGCTGAGACAATCGACGGATGGGGGAGACGCGGGGACTGCTCGGGCCGGCGGACGTCCGGGAGCTGGCGGGACGGCTCGGCGTGCGGCCGACGAAGACGCTCGGCCAGAACTTCGTGATCGACGCCAACACCGTGCGGCGCATCGTGCGCGCCGCCGACCTCGGCCCGGACGACGTCGTGATCGAGGTCGGGCCCGGTCTCGGATCGCTGACGCTGGCGCTGCTGCCGGAGGCCCGGCGGGTCGTCGCGGTGGAGATCGACCCCGTGCTCGCGGGCGAGCTGCCCGCGACGGCGGCGGCGCGCGAGCCCGGCCTGGCCGGCCGGCTGGAGGTCGTGCGGGCCGACGCGATGAAGATCACACACGTGCCCGGGCCGGCCCCCACCGCGCTGGTCGCGAACCTTCCGTACAACGTGGCGGTCCCGGTCGTGCTGCACCTGCTGGCCGTCCTGCCGTCCCTGGAGAAGGCCCTGGTCATGGTGCAGGCCGAGGTCGCCGACCGGATGGTCGCGGCGCCCGGGAGCAAGATCTACGGGGTGCCGTCGGTGAAGCTCGCCTGGTACGGGAGCGCCCGCCGGGCCGGGCCCGTCGGGCGCGCGGTGTTCTGGCCCGTCCCGAACGTCGATTCCGGCCTGGTCGCGTTCACCCGGCGGGAGCCGCCGCCGACCACCGCGTCCCGCGACGAGGTGTTCGCCGTGGTGGACGCCGCGTTCGCGCAGCGGCGCAAGACGCTGCGCGCGGCGCTCGCGGGCTGGGCGGGGTCCGCGGCGGCGGCCGAGGAGGCGCTGCGGGCGGCGGGCGTCGACCCGCGGGCCCGGGGCGAAGCCCTCGACGTGGCCTCCTTCGCCCGGATTGCCGAGTATGGTCCTTCAGGGCGGGGCGGAGCCCCCCATGATCCCCCGGCGGCGGCCCCCGGGGACGCAACCCCGGATGAGTCGGAGGACGATGGTGAACGCGCGTTCGCGGACGGCGCGAGCGAGGATCCCGGTCGTGGCGACGGCCCTGATCGCGGTGGCGGGACTCGCCGGGACGGTCGCCGCGGGATGCTCTGACGGCGCGGGCGCGGCCCCCGACATCACGACGACGGCGCAGGCCGGCGTCGCCCCCGTCCCCCCGGACGAGGGCGCCTACTTCGGCGCCTGGCTGCCCGGCGCCGCCGCCGGCGGCGAGGGCGACGGCGGCGAGGGCGACAGCCCGAGCGCGCGGCCGTCCGGCACCGGGAGCGGCACGGACGGCCCCGACGGGCCGGACGGGCCGGACCTCGCGGACGTCACCGCGTTCGAGGGCGACCTCGGCCGCCGGCTCGACATCGTGCAGACCTACCACGGCTGGAAGGCCGACTTCCCCGGCGACCTCGCCGCCGAGGTCACCCGATCCGACCGCAGCCTGCTGCTGACCTGGAACGGCGGCGACACCCGCGAGATCATCCAGGGCCGCTTCGACGACATGGTCCGCGAGCGGGCCCGCGCGATCAAGAAGCTCGGCAAGCCCGTCTTCCTGCGCTGGTCCCGCGACATGGACGAGCTCGCCGAGGAGGAGCGCGTCCACTCCCCGGCCGACTTCATCGCCGCCTGGAAGCACATGCGGAAGGTGTTCGCCGAGGAGAAGGTGCAGAACGTCGCCTGGGTCTGGTGCCCCACCGCCCGCGGCTTCGGGACGCGCGACGCCGGCGCCTACTACCCCGGCGACGCGCACGTCGACTGGATCTGCGCCGACGTCCGGCCCAGCGGCGACTTCGACTTCCAGGCCCTGTCGGAATCCCTCAAGCCGTTCCTGGAGTGGGCCCGCGACCGCTCCAAGCCCATCATGATCGCCGAGTTCGGGGTGCCGCGCTCCTACGGCGAGCGCCGCGCCGAATGGCTCCGCGCCGCCGCCGAGACCCTCCAGGACCCGCAGGTCAAGGCCGTCGTCTACTTCAACTCCGACGAACGCGCCGACGGCCCCCGCGACGAGCGCAACCGGTACGCGGTGACGGGCGACGAGCACGCGGTGTCGGCGCTCCGCGAACTCGCCACCGCCCCCTACTTCAACCCCCGCGACCTCCCCGTCACCAGCGGCGGCTGACCCGCCCGGGGGAGTGCGCGGCCGCCCCGCGCGTCCAATAGGGTTCGGTGACGTGAAACCGGTGAGCGTGCGCGTCCCCGCCAAGGTCAACCTGCAGCTCGGCGTCGGGCCGCTGCGCGACGACGGGTACCACGACCTCGTCAACGTCTTCCACGCCGTGTCGCTGTTCGACGAGGTCACCGCCGAACCCGCGGACGGGCTGCGGATCACCGTCGAGGCCGCGCCCGGCTCCCGCGTCGCCATCGGCGGCGTCCCCACCGGCGACGGCAACCTCGCGGCCCGCGCGGCCCGGCTCGTCGCCGAACGCCTCGGCACCGCGCCCGCCGTCGCGCTGCGCATCCGCAAGGCGATCCCCGTCGCGGGCGGGATGGCGGGCGGCAGCGCCGACGCCGCCGCCGCGCTGCTCGCCTGCGCCCGCCTCTGGGACGACCCCGCCGCGCCCGCCCTCGCCCCCGCCGACCTGCTCGACCTGGGCGCCCGGCTCGGCAGCGACGTTCCGTTCGCGCTGTTCGGCGGCACCGCCGTCGGCACCGGACGCGGCGAGCGGCTCACCGCCGCGACCGTCCGCGGCACCTTCCACTGGGTGTTCGCGACCGCCGACGGCGGCCTGTCCACCCCCGCCGTCTACGCCGAGTGCGACCGGATCCGCGCCGCGGGCGGCGGCGCCGTCCCGCCGCCCCGGGAGTCCGCCGCGCTCATGGCCGCGCTCGCCGCCGGGGACGCGAAGGCGCTCGGCGCCGCGCTCACCAACGACCTGGAGCCCGCCGCGCTCGCGCTGCGCCCGTCCCTGCGCGCCGCCCTGGACGCCGGCCGCGACCTCGGCGCCATCGGCGCGCTCGTCTCCGGATCCGGCCCGACCTGCGCGTTCCTCGCCGAGGACGCCGCCGGCGCCGCCGCACTGGCCGACGCGCTCGGCCGCGCCGGGGTCGTCGCGCAGACGCTCACCGCGCACGGACCTGTCCCCGGAGCCACGATCATCTAGCGCCGCGGCCATAGCTGCGCACCGCACACAAGCGAACTTCGCCTCCGCGACGGACGTCATGTCCCGTGACACCGATCCCGCGGACGAGGTGAAGCGATGACGTACCTATCCGGGTTGCTGGGTCTCGTCGCCGTCGCGATGATGGTGACGCTCGTCGTGCTGGCCGTGCGCCGGGACCGCGCCCTCCGGCGGAACGCCCCCGAGACGGTGGCCGCCCGCGGGGAGGCCGGGCCGCGCCGGCGCCGGGACGGCGGCACGGCGGGTCCCCCCGCCCGCGTGCCCTAGCGCCCGCGCCCCGACCCCCCACCCCCCACCCTTGGACTTCTCTTGGTCTCCATGCTTCTCCTGCTGATCGTCGCCGTGCTGGCCGTCGTGATCCTCGGCGTCGTCGTCCTCGTGGTCGTCCTGGCGTCGCGCAAGTCGCGGCCCGCCCCGGGCCCCGGCGCGTACGGCCCGCCCGGTTACGGCCCCGCCCCGGGGTACGGCCCGGGCCACGCCCCCGGACCCGGCTACGCCCCCGGTCCCGGCTACGCCCCCGGCCCCCACGGCCAGGGGCACCACCACCAGCGGCACGACGGCGGATGGGACGGCGGCGCCGGCTTCGACGACTGGACGGGCGGCCACTCCGGCGGCGGACACGGCGGGGACTCCGGCGGCGGGTCCGGGGGCGACTCCGGCGGCGGATCCGGCGGCGACTCCGGCGGAGGCGGCGGAGGCGGCGACTGACCGCCGCTCGGCGCGCGACCGGTTCGCCGGGGGCAATAGGCTGGAAGCGTCGTGAATCTGATCAATCTTGAGAACGTCGCCAAGTCCTACGGGCCCAAGCCGCTGCTCGACGCCGTCTCCCTCGGCCTCGACGAGGGGGACCGGGTCGGCGTCGTCGGCCGCAACGGCGGCGGCAAGAGCACCCTGGTTTCCGTCCTGGCGAAGGAGACCGAACCCGACGCCGGACGCGTCACGCACGCGCGCGGGCTGCGGCTCGGGCACCTCGTGCAGCGCGACGAGTTCGCCGCGGGCGCGACCGTCCGGTCCGTCGTGCTCGGCGACCGCGCCGAGCACGAGTGGGCCGGCGACACGCGCGTCCGCGACGTCCTCGCCGGGCTGCTGCCCGGCCTCGGCCTGGACGCCCCCATCGCCGGCATGTCGGGCGGCGAGCGGCGCCGGATCGCCCTCGCCCGCCTCCTCGTCCCCGAGTCGGACCTGATCCTGCTGGACGAGCCCACCAACCACCTCGACATCGAGGCGATCGACTGGCTCGCCCGGCACCTGCGGGCCCGCAAGGGCGCCCTCCTCGTCGTCACCCACGACCGCTGGTTCCTCGACGCCGTCACCGACCGCACCTGGGAGGTCGTCGACGGCCGCGTCGAACGCTACGAGGGCGGCTACTCCGCGTACGTCCTCGCCAAGGCCGAACGCGCCCGCATCGCCGCCGCGACCGAGGCCAAGCGGCAGAACCTGCTGCGCAAGGAACTCGCGTGGCTGCGGCGCGGCCCGCAGGCCCGCACGTCCAAGCCCAAGTTCCGGGTCGACGCCGCGCAGGCCCTCATCGCCGACGAGCCCCCGGCCCGCGACTCGGTCGAGCTGACCCGGTTCGCGACCGCCCGGCTCGGCAAGACCGTCATCGACGCCGAGGACGTCACCGTCCGCCTCGGCGACCGCTCCCTCTTCGAGCGCCTCACCTGGCGGCTCGGCCCCGGCGAGCGCGTCGGCCTCGTCGGCGTCAACGGCAGCGGCAAGAGCACCCTGCTCCGCCTCCTCGACGGCACGGTGGCCCCGTCCGCCGGGGCGATGGTGCGCGGCAAGACCGTCCAGCTCGCGCACCTGTCGCAGAACCTGGAGGAACTCGACCCGTCCCGCCGCGTGCTGGAGTCGGTCGAGGAGATCCGCCGCCGCATCACCGTCGGCAAGCGCGACTGGACCGCGAGCCAGCTCCTCGAACGGCTCGGCTTCCCCGGCGACCGGCAGTGGACGCCCGTCGGCGACCTGTCCGGCGGCGAGCGCCGCCGCCTGCAACTGCTGCGGCTGCTCATGGGCGAGCCGAACGTCCTGCTCCTCGACGAGCCCACCAACGACCTCGACATCGAGACCCTCACCGAGGTCGAGGACCTCCTCGACGGCTGGCCCGGCACCCTCGTCGTCGTCAGCCACGACCGGTACTTCCTCGAACGCGTCACCGACCGCGTCGCCGCCCTCCTCGGCGACGGCCGCGTGTCGATGCTGCCCGGCGGCGTCGACGAGTACCTCGAGCGCCGCGCGTCCGCCCGCGCCGCCTCCACCGGGACGCCCGGCCCGTCCGGGACGTCCGGGACGCCCGGCGCGGCGGCCCCCGAGCAGCCGTCCAAGCCCAAGGGGCAGCAGGACTGGAAGGCGCGCAAGGAGCTGGACCGGCTCGAACGCCGCCTGGAGAAGCTCGCCGCGCAGGAAGCCGAGCTGCACGAGAAGCTCGCCGCGCACGCCACCGACTACGCCAAGCTCCAGGAGCTCGACGGCCGCCTCAAGGAGGTCCGGGCGCAGGCCGCCGAGATCGAGGAGGAATGGCTCATGCTGGCCGAGGACATCGACTGACCGGCATCATGCCCCGATGACGACCTGGATGATCCGGACGGACGCCCCCGGCGACGGCCCCCGGCTGGCCGTGAAGGACGCCATCGACGTCGCGGGGCTGCCCACCACCGCGGGCAGCGCCGCCGTCGCGGCCCTCGCCCGGCCCGCCGAGCGCGACGCCGCCGCCGTCGCGTCCGCCCGCGCGGCCGGCGCCCGCATCGTCGGCAAGACGAACCTCACCGAGTTCTGCCTCGGCTCCGACGGCCTCAACCCCTGGTCCGGCACGCCCGTCAACCCCCTCGACCCGTCCCGCATCCCCGGCGGGTCCTCCAGCGGCTCCGCCGTCGCCGTCGCCGCCGGCGAGGCCGACGTCGCGTTCGGCACCGACACCGGCGGCTCCGTCCGCGTCCCCGCCGCCTGCTGCGGCATCGCGGCCCTCAAGACCACCCACCGCCGCGTCCCCCTCGACGGCGTCCACCCCCTCGCCCCGTCCCTCGACACCGTCGGGCCCCTGGGCCGCGACGTCGCCGCCGTCGTCCTCGGGATGCGGCTCCTCGAACCCGGCTTCGCGCCCGTCCCGTACGAGCCGGACCGCCCGATCGCCCGGCTCCGGCCGCCGGGCGTCCGCCCCGAGATCGACGCGGCCGTCGACGACGCCGTCCGCCGCGTCGCGGCCCTCGCCGACGTGCGGAGCGAGGAGTTCGACGAGGCCGGCATGGCCAACGGGGCGATCGTCGGGCACGAGGCGTGGGAGGCCGACGGCCGCTACCTCGACCGGCCCGACCTCGTCAGCGAACGCATGCGGCACCGCCTGCCGCTGCTCAGGAGCATCGCCCGCAAGTACTACCCGTGGGCCCGGGAGGTCCAGCGGGCGCTGCGCGCCGAACTCGACGCGATCCTCGAACGCCACGCCGCGATCGCGCTGCCGGTCCTGCCGACCGTCGCGCCCGAACCCGACGACGACCTCCAGGGCGACCTGCCCCTCACCCGGCTCACCGGCCCGGTGAACGTCGCGGGGCTCCCCGCGTTCGCGCTGCCGGTCCCGCTGCCGGGCTCGCACCTGCCGGCGTCCGTCCAGCTCATCGGGCCCGCGGGCGGCGAGGAGCGGCTCTGCGGCCTGGCCGCCGCGATCGAGGCCGCCCTCCGCCGGGACGGCTAGTCGCGCGCGGTGTCGAAGGGGACCAGCAGCGTGCGCAGCAGCCCCGCCAGGGCGTCGTGCTGCGCCGGACTGAGCCCCGCGAGGATCGCCTCCTCGCGGGCCAGCAGGTCGGCGAACGCCGCGTCCACCCGGGTCAGTCCCGCCTCGGTGAGCCGCACCTGGACGCCGCGCTTGTCCTGCGGGTCCGGGTGCCGCTCCACCAGCCCCGCCGCCGCCAGCCGGTCGATCCGGTTCGTCATCGTGCCCGACGTGACGAGCGTCGCGCGCAGCAGCCGTCCGGGGCTCAGCTGGTACGGGGCGCCCGCCCGCCGCAGCGCCGTGAGCACGTCGAACTCCCACGACTCGAGGTCGTGGGCCACGAACACGGCCCGCCGCGCCCGGTCGAGGTGACGGGCCAGCCGCGACACGCGGCTGAGGACCTGCAGGGGGCGCACGTCCAGGTCCGGGCGCTCGGTCCGCCACGCCTCGACCAGGCGGTCGACCTCATCCTCCATGCGGCAAGCCTACCTGTCTTGATATCGAGATACCTCAGAGAGGGCGTGAGGGGACCCTAACCCCCGCGATCTCCCGCCCACAGATCACCCCCACGGCCCCGGACCCGGCCGCGCCGCCTCGACCGCCGGGTGGCCGGATGCCGTGATTCTTGACATCAAGATAAGAGGGCGGCATCATGTGTCTTGATGTCGAGACACGCCGAGGCCGTTTGGGACCCCGCGCAGTACGGGGTCTACGGAGACGAACGCTTCCGGCCGTTCCGCGAACTCGTGGAACGGCTCGGCGACGTCGACCCCCGGCGCATCGTCGACCTCGGATGCGGGAGCGGGGAGCCGGCCGCGACGCTGGCGGGCCGCTGGCCCGGCGCCGTCGTGGAGGCCCTCGACTCGTCGCCCGAGATGATCGACGCCGCCCGCGCCCGCGAGATCCCCGGGCGGCTCGCCTTCCGCGTGCAGGACCTCCGCACCTGGGACGGGCACGACGTCGACCTCATCGTGTCCAACGCCGTCCTGCAGTGGGTCCCCGAACACCTCGAACTGCTGCCCCGCTGGGCCGCCGCCCTCGCCCCCGGCGGACGGCTCGCCTTCCAGGTGCCCGGCAACTTCGCCGCCCCCAGCCACGCGATCCTCCGCGAACTCTGCACCTCCGACCGGTGGGCCGCGCGCCTCGCCCGCACCGTGCGGGACGCGCCCGTCCTCAGCGCCGAGGGGTACCTCGACCTCCTCGCCGGCCACGGCTGCGCCGTCGACGCCTGGGAGACCACCTACATGCAGACCCTGACGGGCGACGACCCCGTCCTCGAATGGGTCAAGGGCACCGCGCTGCGCCCCGTCCTCACCGCCCTCGACGCCCCGGACGCCGACGCGTTCGTCGCCGAGTACCGCGACCGCCTGCGGGACGCCTACCCCGCGCGGGCCCACGGCACCGTCTACCCGTTCCGGAGGATCTTCGTGATCGCCCGACGCACCTAGACCACGGCGCCGCCCGCCCGTCCGGGGACAGCGAATCGTTCCCCTGCGGTGTGCGAGACCCGGACGGGCGGGCGGCGGCGGGCGACCGACACGGTCGCAGCACAGCCCCGGCGTCGCGACCCGACGTCGGCGACCCCGGTCGGCGGTCGCCCGGACGAACTCCGGACGGCCGCCGACGCATGTACGGGCCGCCTACTCCGGCTCGTCCGCCTCATCGTCCCGGCGGACCCTGCCCTGCGCGCGCGCCGCGGCCTTCTCCTCCTTGGCGGCGATCTTCTCCGCCCGCTTCCGCTCGCGCTCCAGCTCCTTGCGCCGCCGCCGCGGATCCAGCGACGGACGCTGCTCCAGCCCCGACAGCCCGTTCCACGCCAGGTTCACGATGTGCGCCGCGACGTCCTCGCGGCGGGGCTTGCGGACGTCCAGCCACCACTGGCCCGTCACCGCCACCATCCCGACCAGGCTCTGCGCGTACAGCGGAGCGAACTTGTCGTCGTACCCGTGCCGGTCGAACTCCTGAGCGAGGATGTACTCGACCTCCCCGGCGATCTCGCTCAGCAGGCTCGCGTAGCTCCCGGTACCGGTGCCGCCGTGCGAGTCGCGGACGAGGATGCGGAACCCGTCCGGGTTGCTCTCGATGTACTCCAGGAGCCCCAGCGCGGCCTTCTCCAGCTTGCCCCGGTAGTGCCGCGCGGACGTCAGCGCCTCCGTCACGAGCCGCAGCAGGCCCTCGAACTCCCGGTCCACCACGACCGCGTACAGGCCCTCCTTGCCGCCGAAGTGCTCGTACACGACCGGCTTGGAGACGCCCGCCGCGGACGCGATCTCCTCCACCGACGTGCCGTCCAGGCCGCGCTCGGCGAACAGCGTGCGTCCGATGGTCAGCAGCTGCTCGCGGCGTTCCTTGCCGGTCATCCGCTTTCTGCGGGTCCTTGGAGCGGGTTCTGTCACAGGGTCAATTGTGACGCTCAAGCGGGCTGCTTCGTCCGCCGGGCGGCGAGCCGCTCGTCGTTCGGCCACCGGACGTCGTACGCCCAGCCGGCCTTCTCGAAGCCCTGGATGAACCGGGCGCTGATGTCGATCTGACCTTTCAGCACGCCGTGCCGCGCGCACGTCGGGTCCGAGTGGTGCAGGTTGTGCCAGGACTCGCCCAGCGACGGGATCGCCAGCCACCACACGTTCCGCGACTTGTCACGGACCTCGAAGTGCTCCTTGCCGAACGTGTGGCAGATCGAGTTGATCGACCACGTCACGTGGTGGACGAGCGTGATCCGCACGAAGCCCGCCCAGAACAGCGCCGTCAGGAAGCCCGTCCACGACATCGTGATGAGCCCGCCGAGCACCGCCGGCAGCAGGAACGACACCGCCACCATCGCCGGGAACAGCCGGTGGATCCGGGTCAGGTCGCGATCGTTCAGCAGGTCCTTGGCGAACCGCGGCTTGGACGTCTGCTCCGCGTCGAACAGCCACCCGTAGTGCGCCCACACCAGCCCCTTCAGCAGGGCCTTCCAGTCGTTGCCGAAGCGCCACGGCGAGTGCGGGTCGAACTCCTTGTCCGAGTGCTTGTGGTGGCGCCGGTGATCGGCCACCCACGTGATGACCGGACCCTGGATCGCCATGCTCCCGGCCAGCGCCAGAAAGATCTTCAGCGGCCGCTTCGCCTTGAACGACCCGTGCGTGAAGTACCGGTGGTACCCCACCGTGATCCCGCCCGCGGTCAGGACGTAGAACACCGCGGCGAGCGCGACGTCCGTCCAGCCGAGGAAGCTGCCCCACGCCAGCGGCACCGCCGCGATCAGGGCCAGGAAGGGCACGCCGGTGAACACCGCGACGAGGAGTCGTTCGGCGTTGCCCTGCTCTTCGGGTGCGAGTTCGGGGCGCCGCTGCGGGCGCGGAGGATCCACCGTCGTGGCTGTCGTCATGCGTCACCACTTCCTGCAACTCGGGAGGTCTTACCTACGCCAACGTAACCTACGGAACCGTAGGTACGACAGGTCCGGTCGGTAAAATCAGTCGGGATGTGTCCCTCGGGTCACAGAACTCTCGCTTCTCGACCGTGCCCCCGCGGAAGGACGCGCAATGGCCCTCACCCTGGACGAACGCTCGGCGCACGCCGAAGGTTCGCTCGTCGGCCTGTCGGTCGGCGACGCCTTCGGCGACCAGTTCTTCCTCCTCGTCAACAGGGACGTCTCCACGGAGACCGGCGTGCCGCCCGGGCCGTGGAACTGGTCGGACGACACGGAGATGGCGTGCTCCATAACCGACGCCCTAAACCAATCCGGGCAAATCAACCAGGGCGACCTCGCCCGGGCCTTCGCCGAACGCATGGACATCGGCCGCCGCTACGGCGCCGGCGCCCTCGAACTCCTCGAGCGCATCCGGGACGGCGACGACTGGCGCCGCGCCTCCCGCGAGGCGTTCGGCGGCAACGGCTCCTACGGCAACGGCGCCGCCATGCGCGTCGCCCCCCTCGGCGCCTACTTCTGCGACGACCTCGACCGCGCCGCCGAGCAGGCCGTCCTGTCCGCCGAGATCACCCACGCCCACCCCGAGGGCGTCGCGGGCGCCGTCGCGATCGCCGTCGCCGCGGCCCTCGCCGCGTCCCGTCCCGGCGCCCCCGTCGAGCCCCGCGAGCTGATCGAGACCGCGCTCGACCGGACGACGATGGGCGAGTACGTCCGCCGCGGCCTGCGCCGCTCCCTCCGACTCCTCGCCGAGACCCCGCGGGAAGCGGCCCGCGAACTGGGCAACGGCAACCGGATCACCGCGCAGGACACCGTCCCCTTCGCCCTCTGGGCCGCCGCCACCCGCCTGGACGACTACGAGTCGGCCGTCCGCGCGTGCGTCCAGGTCGGCGGCGACATGGACACCACCGCCGCCATGGCCGGCGGCATCATCGCCGCCCACCGCGGCCCCGCCGCCGTCCCCGCCCCCTGGCTCCAAGCCCGCGAGCCCCTCCCGGACTGGCTCACGTCGAGCCGGGCGAACCGGTCCAAGAACGTCGATAATGGTAAGTAACTATAAGGCAACGGAATGTTAAAGTCGGTGGTAAAGTCCACCCCATGGGTGGACCGATGCCGGACGAGATCCGAGACAAGCTCAAGCCGAAGGCCATCGAACTCCGCAAGCAAGGCTGGACCTATCGCGAGATCGCGGGCTCGCTGGACATATCCATCAGCACATGTTCGCTCTGGTTAAGGGACATACCGGGCCCCCCGCGGCGCGGCTACTCCCAGGAGCGGATAGCCGCCATGTGGAAGTCCCGGTGGGAGCCCATACACGTGGCTCGAGAGAAGGAGCGGCGGAAGGTCAAGCTGGCCGCCTGCGATGAGATGGGCGACCTCAGCGAGCGTGAGACGTTGATGGCGGGCGCCCTCATCTACTGGTGCGAGGGGACCAAGGACAAGAGCTACAAGCGGAGCGAGTGCGTCTCGTTCATCAATAGCGATCCTGCGTTGATCATCCTCTTTCGCAGGTTCTTGGACGTGGCCGGAGTGGAGCCCGAGCGCATCGGGTACCGGCTGCACATCCATGAGACCGCTGACCTCGCCGAAGCGACGGGGTACTGGGCGCGATTGGTCGGTGCCCCCGCCGAGCTCTTCAAGAAGCCGGTGATCAAACGGCACAATCCGAAGACGAACAGGAAGAACCTCGTCGACGGGTACCGAGGTTGCCTGCTCATCAGAGTCAGGCGCAGCGCGGACCTGTATCGGCGCATCGAGGGCTGGGCCTACGGCGCCATGCTCGGTAAAGAGATGGGCGGCGCACGCCTCATCGCCCGCTCCGACTCGGCGATCACCAACATCGGCAAGGGGCGCGAGCGCGCGGACGAGTGAGTCGAACGTTCGAAGGTGCACCGGCTCGGGCTCCATCGCCGCGGATCCCGGTCGGCACGTCGTGGTCGGCCGGGCGGGTCGCCGCTCTCGGCAATTGATGTGGGGTCTCGCCGTCGGTGTCGGTATCGTTGGAGCGCGGTCGGCGGGCGGATGTCCGATCTGCCGCTTTTATAGTCCGGCGTGGTGTAATCGGCAGCACATGGGTTTTTGGTGCCCCTGGTTCAGGTTCAAGTCCTGGCGCCGGAGCTGTCCGGTATGTCTGATGTGTGATCGGGCGGTGGGCGGGGGATGACGCCTGCGTGTCGGGCGGTATCCTTCGGGATGTCGGGCCGACGTGCCCTGCGGCGCGTGTCGTCGCAGGTCGGCCCGTACGTCAACCCGTCCGCGATGCCGAGGAGCCTCCTTGTGAGCGCCAGCCGTCCGGCCGCCGTCATCGTTCTCGCCGCGGGCGAGGGCACCCGGATGAAGTCCCGCACCTCGAAGGTGCTCCACGAACTCTGCGGGCGCAGCATGCTCGGGCATGTGCTGACCGCCGCGCGGGGCCTGGAACCCGAACGGCTCGTCGTCGTCGTCGGGCATCGCAGGGAGCAGGTCGTCGCGCACCTGGACGAGCACGTGCCGGAGGCGCGCGCCGTCGTGCAGGAGGAGCAGAACGGGACGGGTCACGCCGTCCGGATGGCGCTCGAGGAGATCGGGGCCATGGACGGGACGGTCGTCGTGACGAACGGCGACCACCCGCTGCTGCGCGCCGAGACCCTCGCGGAGCTGGTGCGGACGCACGAGGGCGAGGGCAACGCGGTCACCGTGCTGACGACCGAGATGCCGGACGCCACCGGGTACGGGCGGATGATCCGTGCGGCCGACGGGAGCGTCGAGGCGATCGTCGAGCACAAGGACGCGTCGGAGGCCCAGCTGGCCGTCAAAGAGATCAACGTCGGGATGTACGCGTTCGACGGGTCGCTGCTGGAGGACGCCCTCAAGCGGGTGACCACCGACAACGCGGGCGGCGAGGAGTACCTCACCGACGTGGTGGCGATCCTGCGGGGCGACGGGCACCGCGCGGGCGCCCACCTGGTCGCGGACTGGATCGAGACGCAGGGCGTCAACGACCGGGTGCAGCTCGCGCAGGCGCGGCGGCAGCTGAACGACCGCATCCTGGAGGCGCACATGCGGGCCGGGGTGACGATCGTCGACCCGGCGTCCACGTGGATCGACGTGCAGGTGACGGCCGAGGCGGACACCGAGGTCCTGCCGGGCACGCAGTTGCACGGGACGACCCACCTGGAGGCGGGCGCGAGGGTCGGTCCGGGCTGCACGCTGACGGACACGCGGGTCGGGGCCGGGGCGGTCGTGGCGAACGCGGTGGCCAGCGGCGCGGAGATCGGGCCGGAGGCGGCCGTGGGGCCGTACGCGTACCTGCGGCCGGGCACCAGGCTCGCGCGGAAGGCGAAGGTCGGGGCGTACGTCGAGACCAAGAACGCGGACGTGGGCGAGGGCGCGAAGGTGCCCCATCTGACGTACGTGGGCGACGCGGAGATCGGGGCGGGCTCGAACATCGGGGCCGGTTCGGTGTTCGTGAACTACGACGGTGTCGAGAAGCACCGCAGCGTGATCGGCTCCCATGTCCGGGTCGGCAGCGACAACATGATCGTCGCGCCGGTGACGGTCGGGGACGGTGCCTACACGGCGGCCGGTTCCGTGATCGTGCAGGACGTGCCGCCGGGTGCGATCGCGGTGGCGCGGGCGCGGCAGCGCAACGTGGAGGGCTGGGTGGAGCGGCGGCGGGCCGGGACGGCTTCGGCCGAGGCGGCGCGCCGGGCTTCGGACGAGGCCGAGTAGGGCCGCCCTCCGGGGCGCGAGGCAGGGCGGACAGCGGCGTCCCCCGCGAACAACAGACAACCCGTGCGCGCGGACTCATGCGTGCGCGGGGAGTGGGGACAACAACCCACGTGAAGCACAGTTCCATTGAGGGGGAGTCGTTCAAAGGTGAGTGGGATCAAAGCGAGCGGTCAGAAGAAGCTGATGCTCTTCTCCGGCCGAGCCCACCCGGACCTGGCCAAGGAAGTTGCCGACCACCTCCACGTCGAGTTGACGCCGACCTCTGCGTACGACTTCGCGAACGGTGAGACGTTCGTGCGGTTCCTGGAGTCGGTGCGCGGCTCCGACGCCTTCGTGATCCAGAGCCACACCGCTCCCATCAACCAGTGGATCATGGAGCAGCTGATCATGGTGGACGCGCTGAAGCGCGCGTCGGCCAAGCGGATCACGGTGGTGGCGCCGTTCTTCGGGTACGCGCGGCAGGACAAGAAGCACCGGGGGCGGGAGCCGATCTCGGCCCGGCTCATGGCGGACCTGTTCAGCACGGCCGGCGCGGACCGGGTGATCACGGTGGATCTGCACACCGCGCAGATCCAGGGGTTCTTCGACTGTCCGGTGGACCACCTGTTCGCGCTGGACCTGCTGGCCCGGCACTTCGAGAGCAGGCTGGACCTGTCGAACGTGACCGTGGTGGCGCCGGACGCGGGCCGCGTGCGGGTGACGGAGCGGTGGAGCGACCGGCTGGGCGGCGTCCCGATGGCGATCATCCACAAGAAGCGCGACCCGGACGTGGCGAACGAGGTCAAGGTCTTCGACGTCGTCGGCGAGGTCGAGGGCCGGACCTGCGTCGTGGTGGACGACATGATCGACACGGGCGGGACGATCGTGAAGGCGGCGGACGCGCTGTTCGAGAACGGTGCGACGCGGGTGGTCGTGGCGGCGACCCACGGCGTCCTGTCGGGTCCGGCGGTGGACCGGTTGAAGAACTCGCGGATCTCCGAGGTGGTGCTGACGAACACGCTGCCCATCCCGGAGGACAAGCAGTTCGACAAGCTGACGGTGCTGTCGATCGCGCCGCTGATCGCGCGGGCGATCAACGAGGTGTTCAGCGACGGTTCGGTGACGAGCCTGTTCGGCGGCCACAGCTAGGGCGCCGTTTCCGCGTCGCCGCGCGTGCCCGGTCCGCCGTTCGGTGGGCCGGGCGCGCGTGTTCCGGGCGTCCGCGTGTCCCCCGGATGGATCGCGCGTGACACGGATCGGCTAGACTTGCTGAATCCCGCGTATGCCCTTGGGTCGTTCAGTGCGGTGCCGGTTCGGTCCCGTGCTCCCCGGGGGGAACGCAAAGAATCTTCGAGGCGCCTGACGCATCGAGCATCGCCTGATTCGCTTTTGTCCGTAGCGGACGTCCGATGGCGGACGGCCGTGGATCGCAACAACGAGGAGTTTTCGCCGTGTCCGAGGTACGCATTGCCGCCGAGCCGCGCACCGAGTTCGGTAAGGGTGCCGCGCGGCGCACCCGCCGGGCCGGCAAGGTGCCCGCCGTCCTCTACGGTCACGGCACCGACCCGACGCACATCTCGCTGCCGGGCCACGAGCTGATGATGGCGCTGAAGACGCCGAACGCGCTGCTGGCCATCGAGGGGCTCGACGGCGGGAAGCAGCTGGCGCTGCCGAAGGACGTCCAGCGCGACCCGATCAAGGGCTTCCTGGAGCACGTCGACCTGCTGATCGTGAAGCGCGGCGAGAAGGTCGTCGTGGACCTGCCGGTGAACGTGGTCGGCGACGTGGTCGCGGGCGGCGTCGTGTCGCAGTCGGTCGTCGAGATCCAGGTCGAGACCGAGGCCACGCGCATTCCGGAGTCGGTGGAGCTGGACGTCAGCGGCCTGGCGGTCGACTCGCAGGTGCTGGCGAAGGACCTGAAGCTGCCGGCGGGCACGACGCTGGCGGCGGACGAGGAGCTGCTGATCGTGCAGATCACCGACGCGACGGCGTCGGCGGGCGCGACGGAGGGGACCGAGGCGGCGCCGGCCGGCGAGGGGCCCGCGACGGACGTCAACACCCCCGAAGCGAGCGAGTGACGTTTCCCCGGGTGCCGGTGGCGCCCGGGTGACCGGTTGCGGCCGTGCGGGCCGCGCCGCGACGTGTGACGGCCTCCGCCGGTGTGCGCACCGGCGGGGGCCGTCGTCCGTTCGAGGATGTGCGGTGAGGGAGTTCGGGTGAGCGCGGGCATGTGGCTGGTCGTGGGCTTGGGGAATCCGGGGCCGAAGTACGAGGGCAACCGGCACAACGCGGGGTTCGTGGTGCTGGACGTTCTCGCGGGGAGGGTCGGGGGGTCGTTCAAGGCGCACCGGTCGAAGCTGTTCGGGGCGCGGTCGGACGTGCTGGAGGGGCGGCTGGCGGGGGAGCGGGTCGTGCTGGCGAAGCCGCGGTCGTTCATGAACGAGTCGGGCGGTCCGGTGAAGGGGCTGCGGGACTTCTACAAGGTGCCGCTGGAGCGGGTGGTCGTCGTCCACGACGAGCTGGACGTCCCGTTCGGGGCGGTGCGGTTGAAGAAGGGCGGCGGCGACAACGGCCACAACGGGCTGCGGTCGGTGACGCGGTCGCTGGGGGACCGGGAGTACCTGCGGGTGCGGTTCGGGGTGGGTCGCCCGCCGGGGCGGATGGACGCGGCGGCGTTCGTCCTGAAGGACTTCTCGGCGGCGGAGCGGCGCGATCTGGGCGTCGAGGTGGAGCGGGCGGCGGACGCGGTGGAGGCGTTGCTCGGAGACGGCTTGGCGGCGGCGCAGAACACCTATCATTCGGGTTGATCCCGGGCACCGGCGCAAACGGGGGTTATGGGTTTCTTCCTGGGAGTTCCAAGACTCAGGTGAACCCCGGAGGGCCCTCAGGCGTCCCTGAGGTGGATCGGTCTTTTCGGGGCGGGCGTTACAAGGGTTGGTGAGGGCGTATGGCCGTCGTTGACAAGGTTTCGACCGAGTCATCGATCCGCCACCATAAGCGGTACTCGCAGACCCAGGACTGGAGCGCGCGGTACCGGAGGGTCGCGGGGTTCCTCGACTTCCTCAGCATGCTGGCGGCGGGTGTGATCGCGTTCGTGCTGCGGTTCCCGGGCGTGCCGGGCGAGTGGCACACGCCGTACATGGTGCTGACGGTGGCGCTGCCGCTGATGTGGGTGCCGGTGCTGATGCTGTGCCGGGCGTACCAGCCGCGGTACATCGGGGTGGGGTACGAGGAGTTCCACCGGGTGCTGCGGGCGGGGTTCATCTTCACCGCGGGCATCGCGATCATCGCGTACGCGTCGAAGACGGACGTGGCGCGCGGCTACGTGGTGATGGCGATGCCGCTGGGGACGTTCCTGGCGGTGCTGGCGCGGTACCAGTTGCGGAAGTGGCTGCACCGGAAGCGGTGGCACGGCCAGTACATGCGGCGGGTGGTCGCGGTGGGGCACCGCACGTCGGTGGAGGACCTGATCCGGCTGCTGCGGCAGAAGCGGTACCACGGGATGGACATCGCGGCGGTGTGCCTGCCGCCGGCGCTGGTGACCGGCGACGACGCGGTGGCCGAGGTGGAGGGCGTCCCGGTGCTGGGCGACTTCGGGCAGACGGCGGCGGTCGCGGAGCGGGTCGGCGCCGACTCGGTGGCGGTGCTGGCGTGCCCGGAGCTGGACGGGACGGCGCTGCGGCGGCTCGCGTGGCAGATCGAGCGGAACGACGTGGAGCTGGTGGTGGCGCCGGCGCTGATGGACGTGGCGGGGCCGCGGATCTCGATCCGGCCGGTGTCGGGGCTGCCGCTGCTGCACGTGGAGCATCCGGAGCTGGACGGCGGCCGGAAGGTGCTGAAGGGGCTGTTCGACCGGGCGGCGGCGCTGGCCGGGCTGCTGGCGCTGAGTCCGCTGCTGCTGGTGGTCGCGGTGTTGATCAAGGCGACGAGCCCGGGCCCGGTGATGTTCCGGCAGACGCGGGTGGGGCGCGGCGGCCGGGAGTTCACGGTGCTGAAGTTCCGGACGATGGTGCAGGACGCGGAGGCCCGGAAGGCGGAGCTGCTGGCCAGCAACGAGGGCGACGGCGTGCTGTTCAAGATGCGGGCGGATCCGCGGATCACCCGGGTGGGGCGGTGGCTGCGCCGCTACTCGCTGGACGAGCTGCCGCAGCTGATCAACGTGTTGCGGGGCGACATGTCGCTGGTGGGTCCGCGGCCGCCGCTGCCGGACGAGGTGGCGCAGTACGGCGGGGACGTGTACCGGCGGCTGGTGGTGAAGCCGGGCCTGACGGGGCTGTGGCAGGTGAGCGGGCGCTCCGACCTGACGTGGGAGGAGTCGGTGCGGCTGGACCTGCGGTATGTGGACAACTGGACCCTCGCGCTGGACCTGCAGATCATCTGGAAGACCTGGTCGGCGGTGGTGCGGGGGTCGGGCGCGTACTAGCCGCCCCGAGGGGTCGCCCGTCCGGGCGGCCGTGAGATTGTAGACCGGGCAGACCAGTCGAGTCGGGAATGTGGTCGAGGATGACGGATCAAGCGGTGGCGGACGATCACGCGCTGGCGGCGGAGCTGGCCGCGGCGGCGGGGCGCCTGCTGCTGGGCGTGCGGGACGAGATGGGGTTCGGCGACGCGCGGGCCCTGAAGGACACGGGCGATCTGCGGTCGCACGAGTACCTGATGGGGGCGCTGGCGGAGCGCTGTCCCGATGACGCGATCCTCTCCGAGGAGGGCCGCGCGTCGGTGGCGGGCAAGCGGGCCGAGGGCGTGGACGCCGCGCCGACGGCGAACACCGCGACCGCGGCGCGGCTGTCGGCCGACCGGGTGTGGATCATCGACCCGCTGGACGGCACCCGGGAGTTCTCCGAGGAGGGCCGCCGCGACTGGGCGGTGCACGTGGCGCTGTGGGTGCGGGACGGTTCCCCGGCGGGGCGGCTCGCGGCGGGCGCGGTGGCGCTGCCGGCGCAGGGCGTGACGCTGCGGACGGACGCGACGGGCGGTGCGTCGCTCGTCCGGGAGGAGCCGAGCGCCGCGGACGCGGTGACGGGCGGTGCCGGTGCGGGGGGCGCGGGGTCGGTCGTGGACCGGCGGGGCCTGCCGCGGGAGGGGCCGCTGCACGTGCCGGCGCCGGAGGCGGGCAAGCTGCGGATCGCGGTGTCGCGGACGCGGCCGCCGGAGTTCGTCCGGCGGCTGGCGGACGCGGTCGAGCCGGACGTGGAGCTGGTGCCGATCGGCTCGGCGGGCGCGAAGATCTCCGCGGTGCTGCTCGGGGAGGTCGACGCGTACGTGCACGCGGGCGGCCAGTACGAGTGGGATTCGGCGGCTCCGGCGGCGGTGGCGCTCGCCGCGGGCGCGCACGCGTCGCGGGTCGACGGGGCGGCGCTGGCCTACAACCGTGAGGACCCCAGGTTGCCGGATATCCTGGTGTGTCATCCCGTGTCGGCGTCGACGCTGCTGACCGGCATCCGGGACGTGAGCGACGCGCTGCCGACGTGACCCCGCTTCGCGGCCGTCGTTCGAGCCGGTGGACGGGTGCGCCCGTCGCGTGCCACCGGTAGTACCTGCCAGTTCGTGGAGAGAAGCCCCAGATCATGCAGCGTGGCGATTATCTGCTGTCCCAGTTGGACGTCCTAGAGTCGGAGTCGATTCACATCTTCCGGGAGGTGGCGGCCGAGTTCGAGAAGCCGGTGCTGCTGTTCTCCGGCGGCAAGGACAGCATCGTGATGCTGCGCCTGGCCGAGAAGGCGTTCTGGCCTGCGCCGATCCCGTTCCCGGTGATGCACGTCGACACCGGGCACAACTTCCCCGAGGTGATCGAGTTCCGTGACCGGCGGGTCGCCGAGACGGGCGTCCGGCTCGTGGTCGCGTCGGTGCAGGAGTCGATCGACAAGGGCCGGGTCGTGGAGGAGAAGGGGCGCCGCGCGTCCCGGAACCGGTTGCAGACGGTGACGCTGCTGGACGCCATCGAGGAGCACGGGTTCGACGCGGCGTTCGGCGGTGCCCGGCGCGACGAGGAGAAGGCCCGCGCCAAGGAGCGGGTGGTGTCGTTCCGCGACGAGTTCGGCCAGTGGGACCCGAAGAACCAGCGTCCCGAGCTGTGGAACCTGTTCAACACGCGGATCACGCGCGGCGAGCACGTCCGGGTGTTCCCCCTGTCGAACTGGACGGAGCTCGACATCTGGGACTACGTCCGCCGCGAGGGGCTGGAGCTCCCGTCGATCTACTTCGCGCACTCCCGGCAGGTGTTCGAGCGGGACGGGCTGCTGCTGGACGCGCAGACGGGGTTCGCCAACCGGGGCGACGACGAGCCGGCGTTCGAGGCGACGGTCCGGTACCGGACGGTCGGTGACGCGTCCTGCACGGGCGCGGTGAAGTCGGCGGCCGAGTCGCTGGACGAGGTGATCGAGGAGATCGCGGCGACGCGGATCACCGAGCGGGGGCAGACCCGCGCCGACGACCGGACGAGCGAGGCGGCCATGGAAGACCGCAAGAAGGAGGGCTACTTCTGATGGCCACCGCGTCATTCGAGAGCGGGTCGCCGGAGGCGCCGCTGACGCCGGAGCAGGCGCAGGCGTCCGGGAAGCCGATGGACATCCTGCGGTTCGCCACGGCGGGGAGCGTCGACGACGGCAAGTCGACGCTGATCGGCCGGCTGCTGTTCGACTCCAAGTCGATCTTCGAGGACCAGCTGGAGTCGGTGGAGCGGACCAGCGCGGACCGCGGCGAGGAGTACACGAACCTGGCGCTGCTGACCGACGGCCTGCGGGCCGAGCGGGAGCAGGGCATCACGATCGACGTGGCGTACCGGTACTTCGCGACGCCGCGCCGCAAGTTCATCATCGCCGACACCCCCGGGCACATCCAGTACACCCGGAACATGGTGACGGGCGCGTCGACGTCCGACCTGGCGATCATCCTGGTGGACGCCCGCAAGGGCATCCTGGAGCAGTCGCGGCGGCACGCGTTCCTCGCGACGCTGCTGCAGGTGCCGCACCTGGTGGTGGCGGTCAACAAGATGGACCTGGTCGACTACGACCGGGCCACCTACCAGCGGATCGTGGACGAGTTCACCGCGTTCGCCTCCAAGCTGGACGTCACCGACCTGACGTTCGTGCCCATTTCGGCTCTGCACGGCGACAACGTCGTGGAGCGCAGCGTCAACATGCCCTGGTACGAGGGGTCGTCGCTGCTCCACACTTTGGAGCACGTGCACATCGCGTCGGACCGCAACCTGATCGACGTGCGGTTCCCGGTGCAGTACGTGATCCGCCCGCACGCCTCCACCGACCCGGAGCTGCACGACTACCGGGGGTACGCGGGGCAGGTCGCGGGCGGCGTGCTGAAGCCGGGCGACGAGGTGGTGCACCTGCCGTCCGGGCTGACCACGACGATCACGCACATCGACGGGCCGCGCGGCCCGGTCGGGGAGGCGTACGCGCCGATGTCGGTGACGCTGCGGCTGGCCGACGACATCGACATCTCCCGCGGCGACATGATCGCCCGGCCGAACAACCGGCCGGAGGTCGCGCAGGACATCGAGGCGATGATCTGCTGGATGACCCCGGACCGCACCCTCACCCCGCGGTCCAAGCTGGTCGTCAAGCACACCACCCGCACCGCGAAGGCGATGGTCAAGGACCTGCACTACCGGCTGGACGTCAACACCCTGCACCGCGACGAGCAGGCCGACGGGCTCGCGCTCAACGAGATCGGCCGGATCAGCATGCGGGTGACGCAGCCGCTGTTCGTGGACGACTACAGCCGCAACCGGCTCACCGGCGGGTTCATCCTCGTCGACGAGGCCACCAACAACACCGTCGGGGCCGGAATGATCATCGGTACCCGCTGACCCTCGCGGGCGTCGGCGCGCGGGACCGGACGGCGACCGTCCGGTCCCGCGCCCGTCGCCGTCCCCCCACAACTCAAGCCAAGGCAGGTCGTCGATGCCCCCATCCGTCGGAGTGGTGCTTCCCACGCACAACCGGCCGGAGCTGCTGCGCCGCGCGCTGGAGTCGGTCCTCGCGCAGGACTACGACGGGGAGCTGCGCGCCGTCGTCGTGTTCGACCGCGCCGAGCCGGACACGAGCCTGGCGGGCGACCGCGTCGAGGTGATCGCGAACACCCGCGAGCCGGGCCTGGCGGGCGCCCGCAACAGCGGCATCCTGCACCTGGGCACCGACCTCGTCGCGTTCTGCGACGACGACGACCAGTGGCTGCCCGGCAAGCTCGCGGCGCAGGTCGCGGCGCTGGAGGCGGCGGTGGCGGACGAGCCGGACACGGTGCTGTGCAGCTCGGGCATCCTCGTCGACTTCGACGGCCGGGAGCTGCCCCGGCTCGCCGGGACCGACCGCGTCACCTACGACGCCCTCATCCGCGACCGGATGATGAGCGTGCACTCGTCGACGTACGTGGCGCGCCGCGAGCGGCTCGTCGAGATCGGCATGGTGGACGAGTCGATCCCGGGCAGCCAGGGCGAGGACTGGGACCTCGCGCTGCGCGCCGCGCGCCGCGCCCCGGTCGTGAACGTCGACGTGCCGTACGTCCGGGTGCTGTGGGGGCTGACGTCCTACTACGCGCAGGCGTGGGAGACGAAGGTCGCGGCGCTGGAGTGGTTCCTGGAGCGGTACCCGGAGATCGGCGACGTGCCGGGCGCGGCCGCGCGGGTGTACGGGCAGCTGGCGTTCGGGTGCGCGACCGTGGGGCGCCGCAAGGACGCGCTGCGCTGGTCGGCGCGCGCGCTGAAGGCGAACCCCGCGGAGCGGCGGGTCCCGTTCGCGCTCGCCGTCGCGTCCGGTGCGGTGTCGGGCAAGCGGGTGCTGCTGGCGCTGCACGCGCGCGGGCGGGGGATCTGACCGGTCCCGGGCACGCGGCCTGGGCGATTCCCGCCCGGGCACGTCCGGGCGAACTGTACGGTGATGGGCACGTCGCGGGCATACGCGAAGCAGGCTTACGGGGCCGCCGCGGGTGCCGCGGCACGGCAGGCTTTTCGGTGAGGTGGCATGGCAGTGGACGCCCCCGTGCGGGTGCTGTTCATCGGGGCTCTCGGGCGCAGCGGTACCACGCTGATCGAGCGTCTCCTCGGTGAGCTTCCGGGCACCGTGTCGCTCGGCGAGGTCGTGCACCTGTGGGAGCGCGGCGTCGGAGCGGGCGAGCAGTGCGGATGCGGGGTTCCGTTCCCGGAATGCCCGTTCTGGGGGGAGGTCGGCGAGCTGGCGTTCGGCGGCTGGGACGCCTTCGACCTCGCGGAGTTCCGCGCGGCGAAGGACCCGGTCGACCGCACCCGCCACATCCCGGCGCTGTCGCGCGGCGGCGGCGCCGACGCGGTCCCCGACGACCTGCGCGGGCCGCTCGCCGCGTACGTCCGGTACTACGAGCGGCTGTACGACGCGGTCCGGCGGGTGAGCGGCGCGCGGCTGCTCATCGACTCCAGCAAGCACGCCTCGCTCGCGTTCTGCCTGCGCTCCGCGGCCGCCGGGGGACGCCTCGACCTGCGGGTCGCGCACGTCCTGCGGGACAGCCGGGGCGTGGCGCAGTCCTGGTCCAAGGAGATCCGCCGCCCGGAGGCGACCGAGGCGAGCCCCGAGCAGTACATGGCGCGCTGGTCGCCGCACAAGGTCGCGATGCACTGGAACGCCGCCAACGGGGCGTTCGCGCTGCTGGGGCGCCGCGGCGTCCCGGTGCGGACGGTCCGGTACGAGGAGTTCCTCGCCGACCCGCGCGGGACGCTGCGCGCCATCGCCGAGTTCGCCGGGCTCCCGGTGTCGGACGGCGACCTGGCGTTCCTCGAGGACGACCACGCGACGCTGTCGGCGAACCACACCGCGTCGGGCAACCCGATGCGGTTCACGACGGGACGGGTCGAGCTGCGCCGCGACGACGCGTGGCGCGAGAAGATGCCGCCGGCGCGGCGCCGGGCCGTCACCGCACTGACCCTGCCGCTGCTGCGGCACTACGGATATGTCTGACCGATCCCTTTCCCCTCATCCCTTCCCCCGAGCCGCTGCGAGGAGCCGTTCCGTGCGCGTACGACCGCCCGCAGGCCGCCGCCTGTCCCTCGTCCTGCCCGCGGCCGCCGCGGCGGCGCTGCTGGCGCCGCCCACCGCCGCCCACGCCGACCCCGACATGACGCTCGTGGTCGACTCGGTCGCGGAGGCCGGGTACTACGTGGACTCCGGCGCCAAGTACTTCCAGTCGGACGGCGCGCTGGACCTGCTGCGCGACAACAAGGCGCTGCACTCCCCGGTGTTCGTCGCCGTGCTGCCGCAGGGCCAGTCGCCCGACACCGTCCTGAACGGCCTCGTCCAGGGCGTGGGCCGCAAGGGCACCTACGCGGTGATCAGCGGGCAGCAGCTGCGGGTCAAGTCGACCGCGCTGCCGCAGTCGCAGGTGAAGTCGGCCTACGACAAGGCGGTCGCGGCGAACGGGTCCCGGCCCGACAAGGCGCTGATCGGCTTCGTGAAGCTGCTGCCGGAGGCGGAGGGGCTGCCGCCCCGCGAGGACCCGAAGAAGATCGAGGAGAAGGCCGCGCAGCCGCCGCTCGCCGAGACGAAGGTCGGCGAGGACAAGGCGCAGGCCAGCGAGCACGCCGAGGCCGTGCAGAACCGGGCGGCGCAGGAGGCGGCGGACGACGGCGGGTTCCCCGTGCTGCCCGTCGCGGGCGGCGGCGTGGTGCTGGTGCTGCTCGCGGGCGGCGGGTTCCTGCTGTGGAAGCGCCGCAGCGCCGCGCCGGCCGCGGCCGCCGCCGGCGCGGCCGGCCCCGGCGGTTCAGCCGCCCCAGGGCCCGGAGCCGGCGCCCCCGGCGCCCCCGGCGCCGCTCCGGCGGCGGGACCGCAGGAGCAGCCACCCGCAGGCCCCCAGGGCGGCCAGCACCCCGGCGCCCCCGGCGGCGGCGAGCACCGGCCCTAGCGCGTCGCCGCGCGCGTCCTCTTCCTCGTCCCGGCAGTTCGGCGGGCAGGGGACGCGCGCGCCGAACACCGGCGCGGCGGCCATCGCCCGCCACGCCCGCAGGGACCGCTCCGAGCTGCGGTAGTCCCAGGCGCAGGTCGGGCCCTCGGGCCGCGCGTGCCGGGCGTCCCAGTGCAGCAGCGCCGTGTACCGGCGGTACTCCGGCCGCTGGAGGAGCGCGGTCGCCTCGGCGAGCCAGCGTGCCTTGCGGCCGGGGTCGGCCGGGTCCTCGACCGTGCCGGTCTCCAGGATCATCAGCTGCTCGTCCGGGTGCTTCTCGCCGAACCGGCGGTGCCGCTCGATCAGCTCGCCGAGCGGGCGCCAGCCCTCGTCGCGGCCCCGGCAGGTGAACCAGTTGTAGGCGTCCACGCCGATCGCGTCGACGTGGTCGTCGCCGGGGTAGTAGCGGGCCGCGTCGCGGCCGAACGCCGCGTCCGTCATCGTCCACACGTACCGGACGTTGCGCGCGCCCTCCTCCCGGAACGCCGCCACGACGCGGCGCCACGCGTCGGTGTACTCGCGCGGCCGCCCCATGCCCGTGGACGCGCCGTTCTCGGGCTCGTGGTTGAAGGTGAACCACACGGTGCCGGGGAGTTCCTTCAGCGCGCGCGCCTGCCGCCGGATCTCGTCATCGATGGCGCTTCCGGGGGGCGCCGAGGCGATGTCGGCCCACCGCAGCTTCGAGCCGTCCGGGCGGCGCGCCTTCACCGAGATGAAGAAGACGTGCGAGCGGGCCCGCGACCGGACGAAGTCGTCCACGACCGGCTCGCCCCACCGCCGGAACACCCGGACGGCGCCGAGCGGGCGCCCGGTCTCGCGCTCCCGCTCGGCGAGGTCGGCGTCGCCGTGCGCGGTGGCGCCGAGCAGCATCGGCGCGCGCCCGCCGTCCGGCGCGGCGGACCCGGTGGCCGGCGCGGTGGCGGGCGCGGCGGCGGGGGAGGGGGAGGGGGACGCCGCCCGCGCGGGCCCGGCCCCGGCGGCCGGCGCGGCGGTCGCGGCGCAGAGCGCGGCGCCCGCCAGCAGCGCCGCCGCGCCGCGGCTCCGCCGCGGCCGCGCCGGGTGCGTCACCGGCTGTCCCGCGGCTGCATCAGGAACAGCAGGTGGCTGCCGCCCGCGGCGGCGGACAGGAACGTTCCCGCGCGGGCGCCCTGCGCGAGGATGATCGGGCCGGGCCGGGCGCGCGGCAGCCGGCTGCCCGCGCCGAGCTGCCCCTTGCCATCGGCGCCCCAGGTCAGCGCGCTGCCGCCGGCGAGCAGCGCCACCCCGAACCCGTCGCCGGCCCGGACGCCGGTGACGCCGCGCAGCCGGGGCGTGTGGGAGCCCTTCACCGGGACGGGACGGGCGGACGGCCGCGTGCCGCCGTCGCCGAGCTGCCCGTTGCCGTTCGAGCCCCACGCCACGATCGTCCCGTCCTCCAGCAGCGCGTAGTTGTGGTTGCCGCCCGCGGCGACCGCGGTGACGTCCCCCAGCGGGGCGCCGCCGGACGGGCCGGCGACCGGGGCGGGCGCCCAGCGGCCCTGGACGGTGCCGTCGCCGAGCTGGCCGTGGTCGTTCTTGCCCCAGGCCAGCACGGTGCCGTCCCGCAGCCGGGCGATGGCGTGCTTCTTGCCCGCGGCGAGCTCGGCGACCCCGGTGAGCTGCCCCTGCCCGCCCGCGCCGCTGACGGGCGCCGGCAGGGCGCGGGCCCGCACGCCCCCGGTGCCGAGGATCCCGGCGAGGTTGCCGCCCCAGGACAGGACGCGCCCGTCCCGCAGCGTGACGAGGCACGCCTGGTCGCCCGCCGCGATGGACGTGACGCCGGTGAGCGGCGCGTCGCCCTCCGGGGTGCGGACGGTCGTCGGGAGGGCGGGGGCCTCGGTGGTGCCGATGCCGCGCTGGCCGCTGCCGCCCGCGCCCCACGTCACGACCCGTCCGTCCGCCAGCAGCGCGAGCGACAGGTTCCCGGAGGCGGCGATACCGCTGACGCCCCGCAGCTCGCCCTCGGCGCCGTCCGGGGCGCGCACCGGGACGGGCACGGACCTGGGCTTGCTCGTGCCGTCGCCGAGCTGCCCGTTGCTGTTGGCGCCCCAGGCGAGGACGCGCCCGTCTTCGAGCAGCGCGAGCGAGTGCCGCTTCCCGGCGGCGAGGGCCTTCACGCCGGTCAGCGTGCCCCGCCCGGTCGGGGCGCGGACGGGCCCGAGCGCGACGTCGAACCCGTCGGCCTTGCGGCCGAGCTGGCCGAAGTCGTCGAGGCCGACGCTCCAGACCTCCCCGGCCGTCGCGGCGGGCGCGGTGGGGCGGGTGTCCTCGGCGTCGGCGCCGCCGCAGGCGGCGGTCAGGGCGAGGCAGAGGGCACCGGCCGCGGCGGGCGCCGCGGCCGTCCGCAGGGACCTCACGGACGCCGGTCGGGCATCGTGCGGTCCGGCGGCAGGCCGGCGCCCGGCCACATGCCGTCGGGGACCGTGCGGTCCGGCGGGAGCATTCGTTCTTCCATGGGCGGGACGGTCCGTTCTGCGGGGGTGGACGCGGCGGCGGGGCCCCGGCCGGCGCCGCGGCGCCGCAGCAGGGCCTTGAACGCGGTGAGCGACAGCCGTTCCCGGCCGGTCCAGAGCAGCACCGCGTATCCGGCGGTCCCGAGGGCGACGCCCAGCGCCAGCGCCGGGACCGTCGCGCCCAGTGCCGCCTGGACGCTCACCGGGAGCATACCGAAGCAGATGACGGCATAAGCGATAGATCGCCACAATCCGGCACCGGTGGGAAGGATGCCCAGAATCCGGTGGATCTGCAGCAGCGGCAGCACGTTCCGCGTGGCGAGCGCCGCGGCCCGCGCCGCGGCCGCGCCCGGCACCCCGAACAGCGGGATGAGCACCACGTTCAGCACCATGTTCACCGCCAGCGCGGCGGCGTTGTTGCCCAGGCTGAGCCCGCTGCGCCCCGCCATCAGCAGGACGACGTCCGCCGGGCCGATCGCCGTCGCCAGCAGCATCGTCAGCGCCAGCACGATCGTGGTGCTCCGCCCCTCGTCGGCGTACTCGGGACTGAACACCATGAGGAACACGTGCGCCCCGGCGGCGAGCGTCAGGTACAGCGGCCACGTGACGGCGACGGTCCACGTCGTCCCGACCGCCATGACCCGCTGGGCGCCCGCGACGTCCTCCGTCGCCATGTGCCGGCTCACCGCCGGCTGCATCACCTGCTGCAGCGACTGCGCGGCGAGCTGCCCGAACACGATGAACCGGGTCGCGGCCGTGTAGATCGCGGCCTCCCGCGGGGAGGCGAGCGCGGCGATGAGCACGATGTCCGAGCGCTGCAGCGCGGTCTGGCAGATCTGCGCCAGCGAGCGCGGCGCGGTGAACCGCCAGAACGGCCCCGCGAGGTCGCGGACGGGCGCGGGCGCCCCGCCGCCCCCCGCGCGCCGCGCGAGCGCCCGGTACTGGACGGCCGCGATGAGCACGCCCGGCACGTACGGCAGGCTCCACGCCAGCGCCAGGACGGCCGCGTTGCCGTCGACGGCGTACGCGACCAGCACCCCGGCGACCTGCGCCACCTGCCGGAAGATCTTGTCGACCAGCACGGTGGGCCGCATCGAGCCGTGCCCGCGCGTCGCGGCCAGCAGCGCGTCCTGCGCCGCCGCCGCGGGCAGGAACAGGCCGAGGACCCGCAGCATCGCCGTCGTCTCGCCGGGCGCGTCGCCGTGCACCAGCGCCGCGAACCACGGCGCCGTGGCCACCATGGCCAGCCCGGCCAGGCACGCGGTCGCCAGGACGGGGACGAGCGCGATCGGCACCGTGCGGCGGGCGTTCGCCCGCGCGCCCAGCGCCAGGTGGTGCGGGACCCAGCGCAGCAGGCCCGCGTCGCTGCCGAGCCCCGACACCGCGTTCAGGATGAGGAACAGCGACGTCGCGGCGAAGAACGCGCCCGCCAGCGCCTCGTCGTACGTCCGCACGACCGCGACGATCAGCACGAACCCCATGAGCCCGGCGCACATCGCGCCGACGAGGTTCAGCGCGCCGCCGCGCGCGAGCTTGCCGAGATCGGCGTTCGCGCCCCCCGGCGGACCGGGGGCGCCGGATGTCGCGGTGGTCATCTGCCCTCAGAGGTGGAAGTCGTCCCGGGTCCGGTTGGTCGGGCTGCCCTCGTCGGCGCCGCCCGCGACCGACTTGTCCTGCGGGTCCGGGGTGTCGCGGCCCGCGAGCCGGTCGGACCCGAAGTGCTGCGACGCGCCGCGCGTCCCGTGCCGTCCGGTGCCGCGCCCCGAGGCCGGGCGCCGCTCGGCGGGCTTGTCGGAGCGCCGTCGCCCGGCCGTCCCGTTCGCCGGGGGGCTCGCCGGGGGACTCGACGGGGGAGTCGAGGGAGGGCTCGCCGGGGGGCTCGACGGGGGGCCGGCCGGCGGCGGCGACTTCGCCAGGCCGCTCGCGGTCGGCGTGCCCTGCGGCGGGCCGCTCTGGGCCGGGCCCGCCTGGCCGGGGCCGCCCTGGGGGCCCTTCAGCGGCGGGCTCTTGGGCGGCGGGCTCTTCGGCGGGCCGCTCTTGCCGGGACCGGCGGGCAGCGCGGGCAGCTGCACCGTGGTGTTGGTGTCGGACTCGCCGCGCGCCCGGCCCTCGCCGCGCCCCTCGCCACGCCCCTCGGCGCGTCCGTCGCCCGCGTCGCCGGTGCGGCCCCACTCGCCGGGCGGGCCGGAGCGGCGCCGGTCGGCGGCGCGCCCGCCGGGCTGCTGCTGCGCGGGCGCCGGGCGCGGCGCGGTGGCGTGCCGGACGGGCCGCGGCGGGACGCCCGACGACGACTCGATGACGACGCCCAGCACCGTGGAGCCCGCGTGGACGACCTCCGCGTACGCCTGCTGCAGGTCCTCGCGGGTGGTGACGCCGTCCTGGACGACGAGGACGACGGTGTCGACGAGCGTGCACAGCGCCTGCGTGTCGGCGTCGTGCACGTCGGGCGCGTTGATCAGCACGAAGTCGGCGCGGTCGCGGAGGGTGTCGACGGCGTCGCGCATCCGCGGGCCGCTGAACCGGTGCGAGGCGGCGGCCGGGTTCGTGCCGCGCGGCAGCAGCCGCAGCTGCGAGTCGGCGTGGATGAGCAGCGCCGCCGGGTCGGTCCCCTTGAGCAGGATCTCCGACAGGCCCTTGCCGGGCGGCAGCCCGAACGACGCCGCCGGGTCCGGCTCGTCGGCCGTCGCGTCCACCAGGATCGTGTCCGACCCCGCGTAGGCGAGCGCGACCGCCAGGTTCGTCCCGGTCGTCGAGGTGGTCGTCGCGGGCGTCGCGCCCGCCACCAGCATCGTGATCGGCGTCGCCTGGATGTTCGCGACGATCCCCGACCGCAGCCGCCGGTACGCCTCGCCCGCCGGGGTGCGCGCCCCGTCCGCCAGCGCCAGCTCCCCGCCCGCGCCGGGCGGCACGATGCTCAGCACCCGCAGGCCCATCGCCTCGACCTGCTCGCCGGTGCGCAGCCGCCGGTCGAGCCGCTCCCGGGTCAGCACCAGCGCCAGGCCGAGCAGGGCGCCCGCGACGAGGCCGGCCGCGCCGAAGATCCCGATCCGCGCGACGCCCGCGCCGCCCTTCGCCGCCGCCGGGTTGATCACCTGGCCGGGCTCCACCGGGGTGCTGCTGACGTCGTTCTTCTGCTCGTCGATCACGCCGAGCTGGTTGGCGTACGCGGTGATGCGCTGCCCCAGCAGGGTGCGCTGCGCGCTGGACGCGGTCGCGAGCTGCTGGTTGGCCTGCGTCATGTTCTCCTGAACCTTGGCGGCCTGCTCCTCCAGCTTCTTCAGCTTGCCGTTGATGACGGCCTGCGCGCGCTGCTGCCGGTACTTCAGGTACGCCTCGGCGAACGCGCGCGCGCCCTTCTCGGCGCCGTCGCCGCTGCTCGCGTTGTAGACGATGTTCAGGATCTGCGTGTTCGGCGGGACGACGGTCGACACGTTCGCCCGCAGCGTGGAGACGTCCTCGCCCTTGAGCTTCTGCTGGACGAGCTCGGCGACCGCGTCGGTCTGCACGAGCTGCGCCTCGGTCTCCAGGTTGATCAGGTCGTCGCCGCGGCCCTCGGGGGAGTAGGGGTTGCCCTCCAGCGGCGACACCAGCACCGACGCGGTCGCCGAGTACTGGGCGGGGAGCAGGACGCCCGCGCCGACGCCGGCCACCGTGCCCGCGACCACGAGGGCGATGAGCAGGCGCATGCGGCGCCGGAGCATCGCGACCAGCTGGCCGCGTGCCTCCGCCGAGTGCTCAACCGCCACATCGATTCCCTTCGCTCGACTCGCTCGTCCAGAGCCGGGTCGTCAACGCCATGACTTTATCTTCCGTTCACCTACGTTGGTCCGTCTCAACGGCCGGCGGGCTCGGCCAGAATCAGCCCCCGCGCGGGCACGGCCGTCTCGGCCAGCACCGCGATCCCGCGCGCGACCTCGACGTCGACGGTCGTCCCCCGCTCGGCCACCACGACCGTCAGATCGCAGAACGTCGCCAGCGTCAAGGTGTCCACGCTGGCCAGTTCGGGTCCGGTCACGATCACGATCTCGGCCTCCGCGCGGGCCCGGTCCACGGCCTCCCGCAGGCTCCGGTCGCCGTCGGTGATCCGCACCGTCCGCCGGACGCAGTTCGCCGTCTCCGGGAACGCCCGCGACGTCTGGACGTCCCCGTCCGCGCCGTCCTGGCGCAGCACCAGCAGCATGGTGGACGAGCCGCCGTTCGCGCACAGCCGGGCCAGCTCCCGCGCCGCCGGCAGCGCCGCCCCGGCGGGCGCGCCGGCCAGCAGGACGCACCGCGCCTCCTCGTCGAACACCAGGTTCCGCAGCCGCCGGCACGTCCCGTCCCGGTCGGCCTCGTCGGGCGCCGTGCGGCCGAACACCGGGATGTCGGTGCGCAGCACCACCGACTCCTCGTCGCGCACCCGGCGCGGCCGGCGGTCCCGCAGCAGCGCGATGCCGAGCGCGAGCGTCAGCCCCGCCGCCGCGCCGGTGGACAGCGCGACGTCCCGCCGCCGGTTCTCCGTGCGCTGCGGCAGGCTCGCGTACCGGATGATCTCGCCGCTCTCGAGGTCGGCGCCGTCGATCGCGGAGAGCTGGTTGCGGACCTCCTTGAGCTGCTTCTGCACGGCCTGCCGCCGGGTCCGCGCCGTCAGCTGCGACTGCGACGCGTTCTCGTCGGGGAACGTCTTGAGCTGCTCCTCCAGCACCGACTCGCGCCGGGCCAGCGACTCGCGGTTGCGCTGCCGGACGCCGCCGAGGATCTGGTGCCGCAGGTTCAGGTAGGACTCGCCGACGATCGCGGCGCCGTCCCGCGCCTGCTCCGGCGTCGGCGCCCGCACGCCGATCTCCAGCACCCGCGTGTTCGACGGCACGGTGATGGTCACCCGCTCCCGCAGCACCCGCGGCGACCCCCGGAACCCCGGGACCGTCGCGAGCCGCTCGATGACCTCGTCGGACCGGACGAGCTGCGCCTCGGTGTCGACCGTGGACGGCTTCGGCGGGCGGGTGTCCTCCGCGTCGTCGCCCGGCCCCAGCAGCTGCCCGATGTGCAGCGGCACCCGCGGCGCCAGCACGTTCACCGTCGACACGTAGCTCTTCGGCGCCAGCACCGCGACGAGCAGCCCGCTCGCCCCGAACAGGGCGGGCAGGACGCAGAACAGCACGAGGTGCCGCCGGGCGAACCGCGCGTACCGGGTCAGCGGGACGGCGTCCGGATCGCGGACGACCGGTTCGCGGGGCCCGCGGCCCGGCGGCACCGGGCGGCCGGGACGCCCGCGGCGCCGTCTCATCGCCGCCAGGGCGGCACCTCGCCCAGCAGGTCCGCCAGCCGCTCGTCGTAGGGCCGGAAGTGCTCGTCCAGCCGCGCGCGCAGCGCGTCCGGCATGGGGGAGCGGGGCCGCGCGTTGGTCTGCTCGAACTTGGCCGGGTGGACGCGCGGCAGCCCGAGCCGGTCGAGGATCCGGTCGTACACGGGCTCGGGCGTCGCGAAGAAGTCCTCCGCGAAGATGACCATGACCCGGTCGCGGCCGAACAGCTCGAACAGCACCTCGATCTGCTCGACGTACCGGCTCCGGTCCAGGTACGCCTGGTGCCGGTGCGCGTGGCTCAGGTACGCCGGGTCGGCGGCGATCTTCTCGAGTTCGCCCGCCAGCCGCTCCGGCTCCAGCTCCAGCGCCCGCTCGAACTCCTCGGTCTCGAACCCGCGCATCAGCTCGTGCCGGTGCGCCGAGTACGCCCGCTCGACCGGGTCGCGCAGCGTCGCGAGCAGCTTCACGCCCGGCAGGTCCGCCGCGATCCGCCGCGGCGCCAGCGGGTGGTGCATGTAGTAGCCCGCGGACTCGAACGCGATCGGCTCGACGCCGTCCAGTCCGGCCGCCTCCAGCCGCTTGCGGGCGGCGGCGCGGCGCGGGAAGTGCCCCTGGTACCAGGCCATGCCGCGGTGGTACTCGACGTCGAAGTAGTGGACGCCCTTGTGGAAGTTCGGCTGGACGAGCGCCGGGTGCTCGGCGAGCGCCCGGAACAGCGACGTCGTCCCGCCGCGCTGGGTGCCGACCATCAGCAGGCCGGGCAGCATGCGGGAGTCGGCGGTGAGCCGGCCGACGGTGCGGGTCGCGCCGCGCCCGGCCTCCTTGAGCCACTGGGGTGCGTCGCGGCGGGAGATCACGGGGTTCCTCCGGAGGGCTGTGCGGTGTGCTCGGCGAGCATGTGGAGAAGGCCGTCGGCCTGGGCGCGGACCGCCTCGCCGCGCGGGCCCGTCCCGGCGCGCTGGTAGCGGCAGCACAGCGCCAGCAGGTAGAGGTCCAGGGTCGCCTCGGCCGCCGCCGCGGACAGCCCGAGCGGGGCGAGCACGGCGGGGGCGTCGTCGGGGCGCAGCGCGTAGGGGGACGGGCCGGGGCGGCGCGTCCGCTCCTGCAGACGGTAGTGCACGAGGTCGAAGCCGAGCGGCACGCGCGGCTCGAACCGCTCCCAGTCCCACAGCCGCAGGACGCCCCGGTGCCACGCCATGTTCCACGGCGTCCAGTCGCCGTGCCACGCGCCGAACTCCAGGTCGAGGGCGCCGTGCCGGGCCCCGATCTCCGTGATCACCGCGTCGAGGCGGGCGGCGCGGGCGGGGTCGCCGAGCGCGGCGGGCGTGCCGCGGACGGCCTCCCAGAACGCGCTGCCGGCGAGCCGCTCGCGGGCGAGGCCGTCCACGCCGGCCAGCGCGAGCATCGCCGCGACGGGCGCCTCCTCCCGCGGCCGCCGGCCGCGGGCGCTGGTCGGCAGCGGGGACAGCACGAGCAGCGTCATCCCGTTCCACTCGCCGTGGTGCAGGACGCGCGGGACCTCGACGCCGGGCGGCGTGCGGTCCGCGAGGTGCTCGAGCGCGGCGGCCTCGTCGGCGATGAGGGCCCGCGTCGCCTCGTTGTCGCCGACCTTGACGAACGCGGCGGCCCGTCCCTTCGGCGTCAGCGCGTGCAGGATCGGCTTGCGGTTCGCGCGGGCCGCCGGGCCGAGCCCGATGACGACGACGACGTCCCGGCCGAGGATCTCGCCGAGCCGGTCCTCGACGGACGGCCCGCCGCCGCGCACGGTGATCCGGTCGCGGAGCGTCCGGCCGGGCAGCCCGGTGCGGGCGGCCGCGGCGCCCGCCGCGCGGGCGAGCCGCTGCTTGGCCGTCAGGTCGTGGCTGTAGCGGCGCAGCGCCGCCGCCGCGACGCCCGCGCGTCCGGCCGGCAGCAGCAGGCGGGGCGCCGCGGCGTTCGGCAGGAAGCGCAGCTCGCGGTCGGCCCGCCCGGACGCGTCGCCGGGGAAGGAGACCTCCGCGCCCGGCCACAGGTCCGCCACGGTCTCCACCCAGGGACCGGCGAGGTCGCTCATGACGCCGCCTCGCCGCGCTTCGCCGCGCGCGCGTCCCGTTCGGCGCGCCACATCAGCGCGACCGCGATCATCACCGTGTACAGCGGTACCTCCACGATGTCGTAGACGAAGAGGAAGAGCCCGGACGCGACGAGCACGCAGCACCCGGCGAGCGAGTAGGCCGTGTGGTCGCGCCAGTGGCGGCCGAAGCGCCTCAGGAAGAATGCCAGGAAGGCGAGGGTGCCGCCGAGTCCGTGCGCGAAGACCAGCAGCCACAGGTGGCCCTGGGTGCCGAGCGGCGGCACCGCGCACGCGTCGCAGTCGGGCCGCGACCCGCCGCCCACCGAGTTGAAGTTGCCCTGGACGTCGCGGGTGGAGCCGAACCCGACGAGCGGCGACCCGGTCACCGTGGCCTGCACCGTCTCCACCGCGAGCTGGACGCGGCGGTTGTTGCTGTGCGGGTTGTTCAGCCGGTCGCTGATCATGCCGGGCAGCGGGGAGAACGCCACGACGACCGCGCCGACCGCGAGCACCGCCGCCGCGCGCGTCGCCATCTTCCAGCCGCCCGCGATGACGATGGACAGCGCGGCGTACCCGGCGATGAGCGCCAGCGCCAGCCACAGGCCCCGGTTCAGCGAGTACACGACCGGCCACAGCGACATGACGAGGATCGTGATCCCCGCGACGCGCTTCGTCCCGCGCGCCCGCGCCACCCACGTGATCAGGAAGAACGGGAGGAACAGCGCGTACGCGGCGCCCCAGGTGTTGGCGTACGCGAACGGCGCCATCGGCCGCGCCTGCTCGTACCCGAGGATGGACTCCACCTCGGCCGTCTTCGGGTGGACGATGTCCTCGATGAACGCGTTGGACGCCAGCGAGTTCGGCAGCAGCATCTCCACCGGCGACGTGAGCTGCAGGTTCGGCATCAGCAGGCCGATCATGCCGCCGACGGTCGTCACGATGAACATGACCCCGAGGAGGTTGCCGATCTTGCCCGTGGGCAGGTCGCGCTCCTTGGTGTTGCCGATGTAGAGCAGCACGATCGTGCAGGCGAGGTACCAGGCGTACCGCCAGAAGAACACCAGCAGCCGTCCGGCGCCGCCGCTCTGCTGCGTGCCGGGCACCTCGGCCCAGAGGGTCGCCGCGCCGAACAGCACCCAGACCAGGAACAGCAGCCACGGGCCGAAGCCGCGCGGGACGACGATGCGGTCGCGGCGGCGCCACAGGTACAGCCCCATCGGGACCGCCATGATCATGAAGATCAGCGCGCCGAGGCCGAGCAGCCACCACAGCGGGAACAGCAGGAAGATCGCCGTCAGCGGCCAGCCGGGCCGCAGCCGGACGAGCGGCGGGTCCGCCCGCGCGGGCAGCCGGGGGAGGCCGGGGTCCGGCTCGTCCGGGACGCCCGCTCCCGCGCGCCGCCCGGCGGGGGAACGTCTCGTCACCGTGCCGGCCACGTGCCCCTCCCTTTACCGTTCGAAGTACTGGATCCTAACCGCCGCGCCGGGATGCGCCGGATGTCCCGCATGATGCACGAGCCGCGCCGTCCCGCGTGGCCACCTTCGGGCAACCGGGTGAAATGTGGGGGTTCGCCCGGAGTCGTGGGGCCCGCAGGCGGTAGTGTTACCCGGCTTGACGCCCGTGAGGCAGGGCGTATCGGGGGATGTCGTTCGATCGGCAGGACGGTTGAGGAGAACACGCGTGCGCTGGAGAAGACTGTGCACCTTGGCCACGGCGACGGCACTGGCCGCCGCCGGGCTCGGCGTCGCCGGAGTCGGGACGGCCGCCGCCGCCCCGGGCGGCTCCCTGGTCAGCGAGAACCCCGTTGACTTCACCCCCCACGTCCAGGACGGCTCGGTCAAGGCGATCGTCCAGGTCGGTGACACCATCTACCTCGGCGGCTCGTTCACCCAGGTCAAGGAAGCGGGCGCGAACAAGCCGGTGGTGAACCGCGCCCGGCTGCTGGCCTTCGACGCCACCACCGGACGGCTCGACACGGCCTTCGACCCCGCCGTCGACGCGGGCGAGGTCAGCGCCATCCTGCCCGCGCCCGACGGCGAGAGCCTCTACATCGGCGGCAGCTTCAACGCCGTCGACGGGCAGACGCACCGCAAGCTCGCCCGGATCGACGCCGCGACCGGCGCGCCGATCGCCGGGTTCCAGCCGGACCTCACCGGCCGGGTCCGCGACCTGCGGATGGCCGGCGGACGGCTCTACGTCGCCGGGCAGTTCACCCACGTGAGCGGCGTCGCGCAGCCCGCGTTCGCCACCCTGAACCCGACCACCGGCGCCCGCGACGCGTTCTACGACCTGGAGGTCGCCGGCACCCAGAACGGCGGCTACACCGCCGTCATCAAGATGGACGTCACCCCGGACGGCTCCCGCCTCGTCGGCGTCGGCAACTTCACGTCCGTCGGCGGCCAGTCCCGGCCGCAGATCTTCATGCTGGACCTGACGGGCTCCCAGGCGGCCCTCGCGAACTGGCACACGGCCCGGTACGCCGACCAGTGCTCGCCGTCGTTCGACACCTACATGCGCGACGTCGACTTCGCCCCGGACGGCTCGTTCTTCGTCGTCACCACCACCGGCGGCCACCGCGGCTCCACCCAGATGTGCGACACGCACGCCCGCTGGGAGAACGCCGCCAACGGCACCGGCAAGCAGCCCACCTGGACGAACTGGACGGGCGGCGACACCTCCTACGCCGTCGAGGTCACCGACGACGCCGTCTACGTCGGCGGCCACTTCCGCTGGGCCAACAACCCGTTCGCGGCCGACAAGGCCGGCCAGGGCGCCGTCGCCCGCGAGGGCATCGCCGCCCTCGACCCGCTCACCGGCCTCCCGTTCACCTGGAACCCGGGCCGCACCCGCGGCGTCGGCGTCTTCGACATCCTCGCCACCGGCCAGGGCGTGTGGATCGGCAGCGACACCGACATCGCGGGCGGCGAGACGCACCAGAAGGTCGCGATGTTCCCCGCCGCCGGCGGCACCGCGCTGCCGGTGCTGGAGCCCGGCGAACTGCCCGGCGAGGTGTACTACGCGGGCGGCATCGGCGCCGGCGCCCAGAACTACCTCAAGCACCGCTCGTTCGACGGCTCCACCGCCGGGCCCGAGCAGACCGGCTCCACCGCCGGCGTCGACTGGCGCTACGCCCGCGGCGCGTTCATGCTCAGCGGCCGCCTCTACTACGGCGGCTCCGACGGCGGCTTCTACTCCCGCACGTTCGACGGCACCTCGCTCGGCGCGCAGACCCCGATCGACACCGCCGACCAGCTCGTCCCGATGACGACCTGGCACTCGCAGGTCAGCACCGTCCAGGGGATGTTCTACTCGGACGGCAAGATCTACTACACCCGCGGCGACGCGGCCCTGCACTACCGGCACTTCACGCCGGAGAGCGGCGTCGTCGGCGCGATCGAGTACACCGCCACGAACAACCTCGCTTCGGTCGACTGGCGGAACGTCGGCGGCATGTTCGTCTCCGGCGGGAAGCTGTACTACGTCGACAACACCAACGGGAACCTGCGCGCGGTGAACTTCGCCGCGGGCGTCCCGGGCGGCACGTCCGTGCTCGTGGACGGCGGCGACTGGCGCGGCCGCACGGTGTTCCTGCACGCGGCCGAGCCCAACGGCAAGCCCACGGCCGCCTTCACCCGCACCTGCACCGGCCTCGACTGCTCGTTCGACGGCTCCGCGTCCACCGACGCCGACGGCACCGTCGAGTCCCTCGCGTGGGACTTCGGCGACGGCGGGACCGGCACCGGCGTGACGCCGCAGCACACCTACGACGAGCCCGGCGAGTACACGGTGAAGCTCACCGTCACCGACAACCGGGGCGGCACCGGCACCGCCGAGCAGACCGTCACGGTCGCCGAGGACCAGGTGCCCGTCGGGTTCCGCGGCACCGCCGGCTTCAACGAGAACACGACGAGCGCCGCCGTCACCGTGCCGCCCGGCGTCCAGGCCGGCGACGCGATGCTGCTGTTCGCGACCATGAACACCGACTCGTCCGACGTCACCCCGCCCGCCGGGTGGACCGAGGTCGGCACGCAGACGAACGGCGCCTCCCGGTCCACGCTGTGGCGGAAGGTCGCCGGGGCGGGCGACGCCGGGTCCGCCGTCACCGTCGGCCTCGGCGACTTCGCCAAGGTCTCCCTGCGGCTCGTCGCCTACTCGGGCACCGCGGCGTCCCCCGTCGCGGCGTCGGCGAAGGCGACCGACAACGCCGCCGAGCACAGCGCGCCGCAGGTCGCGGTGACCGAGCCCGGCAGCTGGGTCGTGTCCTACTGGTCCGACAAGTCGTCCACCACGGCGGCGTGGACGCCGCCGTCGTCCGGCGAGCAGCGCGCCGTGAGCATCGGCAGCGGCGGCGGCCGCGTCACGTCGCTGCTCGTCGACAGCGGCGGCGCCGTCGCCACCGGGAACCACGGCCCCCTCACCGCGACGACGAACGCGTCGAGCCGCGGCCTGATGTGGACGGTCGTCCTGCGTCCCGCCGCCTGACCCGACGCACGGCGAGGCCCGCCCGGATCCGTTCCGGGCGGGCCTTCGCCGTCGAACGCGGACGCCGGACGAGCGTCACCGCGGCCGGGGCCCCGCCCCTCACGGGCGGCCCAGGGGCCGAACGCGACGATCCGCCCGGAGCCGGTGCTCCGAGCGGGCCGTCGCCGTGGTGGGCGGGTGGTGCGCCGGTGGGCGCGGGTCAGCAGAAGTCGTTCCACGCCTTGATGCTGGGCGCGTCGAGGAGGCGGAAGTCGCCGGTGGGCCAGTCGAGGTCGAAGTAGGCGACCCACAGGGCGTTCTTCTGCTCCAGGTACCGCGTCATGGACCGCAGCCACGCGGCGCGCTTCGCGCCGTCGTCGCCCGGGATGAGGTGGGCGCCCGTCTCGGCGACGCCGAACGGCAGGTCCTCCTGCGCGCTGACCTCGAGCACCTTCCCGTACATCTCGTCGGGCGTCTGGTACCGGCTCTTGGCGAGGTTGTAGGTGTCCCAGCCGAGGACGTCGATGACGTCCCGGCCCGGGTAGTAGTCGCGCCAGTTCCGCCGCGACTCCGGCTCCAGGCTCCAGCTCATGAGGACGAGCGTGGCCTTCAGCCGCGGGTTGTCCGCGCGGTCGGCGAGCCCGGCGAGGCGCCGCCACGCGGCACGGTAGTCGGCCGCCGTGAAGTGGCCGTCCGCGATGTTGTCCTCGGGCTCGTGGTAGTACACCCAGTAGACGTCCCGGTCGTCGGGCGCCTCGGCGAACCACCGCGCCATCTTCGCGTCGTGCTTCCCGGCGAGGACGTCCCGCGGGTTCATCTTGAACGAGACGACGGTCGGGCGCTTGCCGAGCTTGTCGCCGAACCGGCCGGGCCACGCGCCGGGCGTGCCCGGGTAGAACTGGCGGACCATGTCCAGGCGGCCGTAGCGGCGCTCGGCCTCCGCGAGGGCCTCCAGGTGGGTCTGCCCCCGGTCGACCTCCAGCGAGACGCCGCACAGCGTCCTGGCGTCCGTCCTGGAGCCGCCGCCGCCACCGCCCCCGCCGCTCGCGTCGGGCTTGCGGGACGACGGCGCGGGCGCCGGGGCCGCGTCGCGGGCCTGCGGCGGCGACGCTTCGGGCGCCGACGGGGACGGGCTCGGCGCCGCGCTCGCCGTCGGCGCGGGCGCCGCGGCGGGCGCGTCCGGGGACAGGACGAGCCGGGGCCCCGCCGCGGTCTCGCCCGCCCGGAACCGGGCGGACGTGTGCCGCTGCGCGTTCACGAGGGCGAACGCGTAGTCGCCGGGCCCGTCGATCCAGCGGCTGACGTCGACCGTCACCCGCTCGTCCGGCCCGCCGGGGGCGTCCGGGCGGGGCAGCGGCACCCGGGCCAGCGGCCGTCCCGCGTGGGGCCGGTTCCGCCAGGACGTCTCGTGCTCCGACCAGCCGCCGGGCAGCGCCCGCAGCTCCACGTCCGCGGGGAGGTGGTCGAACCGCTCGAGGGTCAGCTCCAGCCGCGCCGACCGGAACGGCGCCGCCGTCGACGGGACGGTGAACGCCAGGTAGCCCTCGGTGTGCCAGTCGGGCCACGCGGCGGCGCTCACGACGGCGTGCGCGCCGCGGACCGAGTCGGGCTCCTCCCGGCTGACGTAGGTGTCGGCGGACGCGGGCACGACCGTGATGCGCTCGCTGCCGTCGACCGGGGCCGTCCGGTACAGGTCGCCGGGGGCGAGCACCACGCCGGCGCCCGCGGCGGCGGCGAGGACGGCGCCGAGCGCGGTCACCCGCAGCGCCCGCCGCCGGGTGCGGGACCGGGACCGGGCCCGCGCGGCGGCGGCCCGGCGGGCGCGGCGGTTCCGCGGCGGACGCCCGTCCGGACCGGCGGGACGTCCGAAGCTCGGCGGCGTCTCACCGCGCCGTTCCCACCCCGTCATGCCCGCTCCTCTCGCCAGTGCAGACTTACCGTAGCGGGAACATCCCGATCCGCCCATGGAACTCGCGGCCGAGCTGGTCGGTGTCACTGCCCACCAGCAGGCCCTTGGGGGTCGCGACGAGCGCCTCGACGCCGTGGCCGCGGCTGCGGGTCGGGTTCCACGACAGCGCCTTGCCGGTCTTCGGGTTCAGCGCCGCGATCCCGGGACGTGCGGCGGCGCCCGGACCGGGGGAGTCGGAGCCGTACGGGTTGTCCATCCAGCGCTGGTGCCCGCCGACGTAGACGGCGGCGCCGGTGACGGCCGTGGACAGCAGCGTGTCGCCGCCGGTGTGGTTGACCCACGTCGCCTTCTGGCCGGAACCGGTCTTGTTCGTCTCGAAGCGGGCGGCGGTGTCGCACATCTGGCGGGGCCCGTACGGGCCGCCGGTCGTCGTGACGACGAAGTACGAGCCGTCCGGGGAGAAGTCCATGCCGCGCATGTAGGTGTCGAACGCCGTCCGGTTGCAGGGCGACGTGTACGCGTCGGTCGCCCAGGTGGACAGCTTCGCCGTCTTCGCCGTCTCGATCATCGCGAGCTGGTAGCGGCGCTGCCCCTCGGCCCGGGTGAAGGTGCCGTTGACGACCAGCCGGGTGTCCTGCGGGTTCACGATGAGGTTCTGGACCTTCAGCTCGCCCGCGCGCGGCTCGCTCAGCGTGATGTCGAACGTCGGGTCGACGGCCCCGGTGGCGGCGTTGAGGCGCGCGAGCCCGGTGACGGCCGTCTTGCCGACCTGCGTGAACGTTCCGCCGACGTACAGCCGGGCGTCGCGCCGCACCATGCTCGACACGCGCCCCCACGGGATGGCGGGCTTGAACGACGGCACGACCTTGCCCGTCGACACCTGGAGCAGCGCGAGGGGGCCGGTCTTGACGCCCGCGACGTTCTTGAACCGGCCGCCCACGTACACCGTGCCGTCGGGGCCGGGCTGCAGCGCGTAGACGGTCCCGTCGATCTGCGGGACGAACGTCGTGGTGATCTTGCCGGTGGCCAGGTCGAACGAGAACAGGTTCGTGCGGGCCGCCGCCTTCGCGTTCCGGCCCGCGTTGCGCACCTGCTCGAAGTTGCCGCCGACGACGACCGTGGAGCCGACGACCGCGATGGCGCGGACCGTCCCGTCCAGGACGTGCGGCGTCGCGTCCACCGGGTCGGCCGAGACGACCGAGGAGTGGGCGATGTCGGCCGAGGCCGCGGCCGGGAACAGCAGGGCTGCGCCGAGGAGTGTCGCCGCGGCGGCAGAGCGCTTGCGCATGTCGGTCTCCGGGGGAAGGGCGTTGACCCGGCATGTTCTACCACGCAATTGATCGCCGCGTCCGGGTTTCGGCGGCGGCCGCCCGCGTCCGGATCAGGACTGCTTGCCGTGCCGGATCCGGTGCACGAGGACGCGCCCCAGGTAGGAGCCCAGTTCGACGGTGTAGCGGCGCCACAGCCGCCGCGGTTCGCGCGCGAGCCGGTACAGGAACCCGATCCGCAGCTTCAGGACCCAGGGCGGGTAGTACTCGCGGCGCTCGGCGAGATGCTCGAAGTACGCGCCGCACGTGATGATGACGGGCGCCTCGATCGCGTCGCGGTGCTCGGCGACGAACCGCTGCTGCAGCGGCGTGCCCAGCCCCACGTGGAGGATGTCGGGCGCCGCCGCGTTGATCTCGGCGACGAGCCGTTCCGCGGTCTCCGGGGGCAGGACGCCGTCCCGCGCCCAGTGCCCGTGCTGGGTGCCGGCGATCGAGAGCCCGGGGAACCACTCCCGCAGGTTCCGCGCGGCGTCGTCGGCGACGCCGGGCGCGTTGCCGAACAGGAAGACGCTCCAGCCCTCCTCCGCGGGCTGCCCGAACAGGTCGTCGGTCAGGTCGTCGTTGGCCATCCGCCCCGGCACCGGCCGGCCGAAGATTCTCGCGGCCAGCACCACGCCCCAGCCGTCCGGCAGGTTGAGGTCGAACCCGTTCATGAGGTCGCGCAGCGCGCGGTCCTTCTGCGCCTTCCGGACGTAGTCGGGGTTCGCGAACGTGATCGTCAGCTTCGTCCGGTCCTTGACGGCGGCGGCGACGAACTCCCGCAGCCGGGCGGCGTCGATGCGGCTGACGCGCACGCCCAGCACGTCAACGGTCTGGTGCGGCCATCGATCGTCCACGCGTGCTCCGCTTTCCTGTTTCTCCGGCTTCGTCCGGCGACTCGGAGGGCACTGTATCCCGCTTCCTCCGGCCGACGAGCCAGGTCGCGGCGGTCCCGGCGGCGATCGCGGCGATCGTCCACGCCAGCGGGACCACGCCGACGCCGAACATGTTGAGCGCGGAGGCGACGAGGACGAGCACGAGCAGGCGGCGGATGAGCCCGGCGGGGGCCCGGGAGGAGATCCGCGAGCCGAGGTAGACGCCGGGGATCGACCCGACGAGCAGCGCGGCGGTGACCTCCAGCCGGAACTCGCCGAAGAGCAGGTGGCCGAGCGCGGCGGCGAACACCAGCGGGACGGCCTGCAGCAGGTCCGTCCCCACCAGGTGGTTCGGCTTCAGCGCCGGGTACAGCAGCAGGAGCGCGACGATGATCAGCGAGCCGGACCCGACCGAGGTGATCCCCACGACGAGCCCGCCGACCGCGCCGACGAGCACGGTCGGGACGGGACGCACGGTGATGGGGCCGTCGTCCTCGTCGGGCCGCGCGCGGCGCGCCAGCAGGCCGCGGACCAGGATCCCCGCGGCGGCCACGAGCAGCGCGATGCCCATCGCCAGCTCGATGAAGTCGTGCACGGCCTCCCCGTCGCCGAGGGCCCGCGGGATGAGCACGCCGCAGAACGCGGCGGGCACCGAGCCCGCGCACAGCCACCCGACCAGGCGCAGGTCGACGGTGCCCCGCCGGTAGTGGACGGCGCTGCCGACGGGTTTCATCACGGCGGACGCGGCGAGGTCGCTGGAGACCGCCGCGAGGGGGCTGACCCCGAAGAAGGTCACGAGCATCGGCGTCATCAGCGCACCGCCGCCCATGCCGGTGAGACCGACGACGATGGCGACCAGGAACGAGCCCAGCGCCATCGGCCAATCGAAGTCCATCGCCATGATCTACCAGACATGTAGGGAATACCGGCTATCACGGTAAAGGATCGCGACCCCGGCTTCGTAACCCGGGTGGGCCGGGCCAAACGACACCCCCGGAGGGACGCGTCGAATCCCTCGGGGGCGGGGCGGTGATCAGGCGGGGGCGAGGTCAGGCGGGGCGGATCCAGCCGCCCTCGGTGAGCACGGCCAGGACGCGGTCGACGGCCTCCTCGGGCGTCAGCCGGGAGGTGTCGATCGCGAGGTCGGCGTCGTCCGGCTCCTCGTAGGGATCGGAGATGCCGGTGAACTCGGGGATGAGGCCGGCGCGGGCCTTGGCGTACAGGCCCTTGCGGTCGCGGCGCTCGCACTCCTCGAGCGGGGTGGCCACGTGCACGAGGATGAAGTCGCCGTGGGCCTCCACCATGCGGCGGACCTCGGCGCGCGTGGCGGCGTACGGGGCGATCGGCGCGCAGATCGCGACGCCGCCGTGCCGGGTGATCTCGGACGCGACGAAGCCGATGCGGCGGATGTTCAGGTCGCGGTCGGGACGCGAGAAGGTGAGCCCCGCGGAGAGCATGCGGCGCACGACGTCGCCGTCCAGGAGCGTGACGGTGCGGCCGCCGCGCTCGATGAGGGCGTCGGACAGGCCGCGCGCGACGGTCGACTTGCCGGAGCCCGACAGGCCCGTGAAGAAGACGGTGAGGCCGCGCGAGCGCTTGGGCGGACGGGCGACGGCGAGTTCGGCGGCGACGGCGGGCGGGGTGAACCAGTCGGGGACGGGCTCGCCCGCGTCGAGGAGTTCGCCGAGCCGCTCGGGGCTCAGCTCGGCCTGGACGTGGTCGGGCTCGATGCGGGCGACCGGGCGCCACACCTCGACGTCGGCGTCGTAGGCCCACGGCTCGGGGACGGCGACGGGGATCGGGACGTCCTCGGGCTCCAGCTCGGCGAGCAGGTGCGTCGCCCCGTACGCGGCGGCGACGTGGGCGCGCAGGACGACGTCCCGCTCGCCGTCGCCGCGGGCGGGCAGCGGCACGGGGACGACCCGCGCGCCGGGCAGTTCGCGGCGGACGGCGAGCAGCGCGCGGACGAGCGACTCGTCGTGCCCGCCGCCGAGCAGCGGCATCAGCAGGACGCCCGCGCCGAGGCGCTCGGCGACCTGGCGGATCTGGCCGAGCTGGCGGCGGTGCAGGAAGTCGCGGGTGGCGACGGCCAGGACGGGCCCGGCGGCCGGCTCCATCTCGTCGGGGCGGCGGCGCATCGCGTGGAACGGTCCGTGCGCCGGGGCGCGGAGGGCCTCCAGCGGGCCCGCGAGGCGCTGGTCGCCGGACGTCGGGTCCTGCCAGCGCTCCTCGACGGTCAGGACGGCGAGCGGGACGCCCTCGGGGTCCTGGAGGACGAGCCGGTCGTGCTCGGTCAGCTCCTTCGGGACGGAGAGGGTGACGGGCACGGGCCAGGGGGTGCCGTCGGCCAGCCGGCCGCCGGCGATGACCATCGCCGCGTCGAACGAGCCGAGGAAGCCCGTGAGCGGCCGGTAGACGCCGGCCAGGATCAGCTCCAGGTCGGCGAGCTCCACCGGTTCCGGCGTCCAGGCGGGCAGGTCGCGCAGCGTGTCGGGAAGGCCGGCTTCGGCGGTCACCGCGGTCTCCGATCTTGCCCGGGACGGTGCCGGGCTGATCCAGGTGGGAACGTGTTCGCGCTGCAGAAAATACTGCGGCGGCTCAGGTGCCCGCATCTCCGGCGCGCCCGTGACCGCCTCAGATGACCCGCGCGAAACGGTTCTCGGGTTTGCGGATGACCAGTGTCACGTCGCTGTGCGCGGCGGTGAGCCGCCCGCGGGTGCAGAGCGAGACGAGCCGGCACAGCAGGTCGGCGGGGCCGGATCCGGCCCCGAGTCCGTCGAGGGACGCGCGGGAGGTGTACTCCTCGGCGACGACGAGCCCGCGCATCGTGCAGTACCAGCGCAGGCCCCGCCGCGACGCGACCCGCTCGTAGACGGCGGCCGGCGGCCCGGCCGCCGGCCGCGGCGCGGGCGCCGGCCCGCCGCCGGGCGCGACGCGCGCGTGCGCCCCGCGCTGCGCCCGTCCGGGCCGCGGCCGGCGCCGCCGCCGGACGGGCCGGAGCCGGTGCGGGAGCGTGCGGTCGAGGAAGCCGAACGCGGTGTCGCGGTCGCGCATCCGCACCAGCAGCAGCCCGCCGGGCTTGAGCGCGGCGACGAACCGGTCCAGGACGAGTTCGGCGTGCGGGACCCGTTCGATGAGGTAGGAGGCGTGGACCACGTCGTAGGAGCGCGGCGGCAGCGGGACGGTGCGCAGGTCGCCCAGGTGCCAGGAGTCCAGGTCGGTGCGCTCGCAGGTGTACGCGCGCAGCTCCGGGACGTCCATGTCGACGCCGGTGGCGACGTGGGCGCGGCCGCCGAGGTTCAGCCCCGTGCCCCAGCCGCATCCGGCCTCCAGGATGTGGATCCGCTGCAGGGGCTTCTCGAGGGCGTACTGCCGGGCGCGTTCGGAGAAGAGGTCGCCGCCGTCGACCGGCGGCGTACGCAGATCGGTCACAGTTCCGCAGCGTAACCGTCCGGATGCGCTCTGTCCGCTATTTGCGCATTCTTGGTAACGGCCGTGTCGCGCTCCGCAATCATCGCCGGTCGCGGCGGTGAAACGCGGGCGGGTCGGCGGGGCGCGTACCCTGGTAAGCGGTACCGGGTCCACGCGGGATTCCGGGTCTTCGGGCTGCCCTGCCTCGGGGTCTTTGCGATTGAGCGGGCGAACATGACGCTTTCTGGACTTGTCGATCTGGCGTGCACCGATGCCGGGCTGTCACGCGCGCTGGAGCGGGTGCGCACCGACCACCAGGTGGTCGCGCCCCCCGCGCTGTGGCCGGTCCTGGCCGCGGCGCTGAGCCGCCGGGTGTCCGGCGGGCCGGGCGGGACGGGCGGGACGGTGCTGGCGGTGACGGCGACCGGCCGGGAGGCCGAGGACCTGACCGCCGCCCTGTCGAGCCTGCTGGACCCGGGCCGGGTCGCGCACTTCCCCGCGTGGGAGACGCTGCCGCACGAGAAGCTGTCGCCGCGGTCCGACACCGTCGGGCAGCGCCTCGCGGTGCTGCGCCGCCTCGTGCACCCGGACGCCGACGGCGCCGACCCCGCGCCGGACGGGGCGTCCGGCGGCAAGGGCGGGCGCCTGGACGTCGTCGTCACGCCGGTGCGGGCCGTGCTGCAGCCGATCGTGTCCGGCCTGGCCGACCTGGAGCCGGTGCGGCTGGCGTCCGGCGCGGACGCCGACATGGACGACGCGGTCCGCCGGCTCGTCGACGCCGGGTACCACCGGGTCGACCTGGTGGAGAAGCGCGGCGAGATCGCGGTGCGCGGCGGGATCCTGGACGTGTTCCCGCCGACCGAGGAGCACCCGCTGCGGGTGGAGTTCTGGGGCGACACCGTCGAGGAGGTCCGCTACTTCAAGGCCGCCGACCAGCGGTCCCTGGAGGTCGCGCAGGACGGGCTGTGGGCGCCGCCGTGCCGGGAGCTGCCGCTGACCGCGCAGGTGCGGGAGCGGGCGCGCGCGCTGGCCGCCGAGCATCCCGCGCTGGAGGACATCCTCGGCCGGATCGCCGACGGCGACACCGTCGAGGGGATGGAGGCGTTCTCGCCCGTCCTCGCCGACAGCATGGAGCTGCTGACCGACCTGCTCCCCGACGGCTCCGCGCTGCTGGTGTGCGAGCCCGAGCGGATCCGGACCCGCTCGGCCGAGCTCGTCCGCACCAGCCAGGAGTTCCTGGAGGCGAGCTGGGTCAACGCGGCCGCGGGCGGGGCGGCGCCGATCGACCTGGGCGCCGCCGCGTTCCGCTCCCTGGAGGAGGTGCGGCTGCACAGCCGGGAGCTGGGGCTGCCGCGCTGGACGGTGACCGCGCTGACGCCCGGCGCGACGGACGAGACCGGCGGGGCCGCCGCGGACGAGGCGCTGTTCGAGGACGACGTCGAACTGCTCGACCTCGGGGCGCGCGCGGCCGAGGCGTACCGGGGCGACACCGGCCGGGTCGTCGCCGACCTGAAGGGCTGGATCGACGGCGGCTGGCGGGTCGTGCTCGTCACCGCCGGGCACGGCCCCGCGGAGCGGCTCGTCCAGCTCGTCGGCGACGAGGGGCTCGGCGCGCGGCTCACGGACGTGGCCGGGACGCCCGGCCCGTCGGTCGTGAACGTGACGACCGGGCTGCTGGAGAACGGGTTCGTCTGGGAGCACGTGAAGCTCGCGGTGCTCACCGAGACCGACCTGTCGGGGCAGCGGTCGTCCACGAAGGACGCGCGGCGGATGCCGTCGCGGCGGCGCGGCGGCATCGACCCGCTGCAGCTGCGCCCCGGCGACTACGTGGTGCACGAGCAGCACGGCGTCGGACGGTACGTGGAGATGGTCAGCCGCACCGTGCAGGGCGCGACCCGCGAGTACCTGATCCTGGAGTACGCCAAGAGCGACCGGCTGTTCGTCCCGACCGACCAGCTCGAGGAGCTGACCCGGTACGTGGGCGGGGAGGCGCCGAGCCTGCACCGGCTCGGCGGCGCCGACTGGCAGAAGGCGAAGTCGCGGGCGCGCAAGGCGGTCCGGCAGATCGCCGGGGAGCTGATCCGGCTGTACTCGGCGCGGATGGCGAGCCCGGGGCACGCGTTCGGCACGGACACGCCGTGGCAGCGGGAGCTGGAGGACGCGTTCCCGTACGTGGAGACGCCCGACCAGCTCGCCGCGATCGACGAGGTCAAGGCCGACATGGAGAAGGCCGTCCCGATGGACCGGCTGATCTGCGGCGACGTCGGCTACGGCAAGACGGAGATCGCGGTGCGGGCGGCGTTCAAGGCCGTCCAGGACGGGATGCAGGTCGCGGTGCTGGTGCCGACGACGCTGCTGGTGCAGCAGCACCTGTCGACGTTCAGCGAGCGGTTCGCGGCGTTCCCGGTCCAGGTGAAGCCGGTCAGCCGGTTCCAGACCGACAAGGAGATCGAGGCGACGCTGGAGGGCCTGGCGGCCGGCACGGTCGACGTGGTCGTCGGGACGCACCGGATCCTGTCGTCGCAGACCCGGTTCAAGAAGCTCGGCCTGGTGATCATCGACGAGGAGCAGCGGTTCGGCGTCGAGCACAAGGAGGAGCTGAAGCGGCTGCGGACGCAGGTGGACGTGCTGGCGATGTCGGCGACGCCGATCCCGCGGACGCTGGAGATGGGGCTCACCGGCATCCGGGAGATGTCGACGATCCTGACCCCGCCGGAGGAGCGGCACCCGATCCTCACGTTCGTCGGGCCGTACCAGGAGAAGCAGATCGCGGCGGCGATCCGCCGGGAGCTGCTGCGCGAGGGCCAGGTGTTCTTCGTGCACAACCGGGTGCGGTCGATCGACAAGGTCGCGGCGAACCTGGCGCGGCTCGTGCCGGAGGCGCGGATCGCGACCGCGCACGGCCAGATGAACGAGCAGCAGCTCGAACGGGTCATGGTCGACTTCTGGGAGAAGAACTACGACGTGCTGGTCGCGACGACGATCGTCGAGTCGGGCCTGGACGTCCCCAACGCCAACACCCTCATCGTGGACCGCGCCGACATGTACGGGCTGTCGCAGCTGCACCAGCTCCGCGGCCGGGTCGGGCGCGGCCGGGAGCGGGCGTACGCGTACTTCCTGTACCCGCCGGAGACGCCGCTGACGGAGACGGCGCACGAGCGGCTCGCGACGCTGGCCCAGCACACCGAGGTCGGCGCGGGCATGTACGTCGCGATGAAGGACCTGGAGATCCGCGGCGCGGGCAACATCCTGGGCGCCGAGCAGTCCGGGCACGTCGCGGGCGTCGGGTTCGACCTGTACGTCCGGATGGTCGGGGAGGCGGTCCGGGAGCTGAAGGAGGGCGGCGAGCCGGAGCAGGCCGAGACGAAGGTCGAGCTGCCGGTGGACGCGCACCTGCCGCACGAGTACGTGCCGGGGGAGCGGCTCCGCCTGGACGCCTACCGCCGCATCGCCGCGATCACGTCGGAGGACGAGATCGCCGTCGTGCACGACGAGCTGAAGGACCGCTTCGGCCCGCTCCCCGTCCCGGTGCTGAACCTGCTGGAGGTGGCGCGGTTCCGGGCGAAGGCGCGCCGGGCCGGGCTGAACGACGTCACCCTGCAGGGCAACTTCGTCAAGTTCACGCCCGTCGACCTGCCCGACTCGCGGCAGGTGCGGCTGAACCGGCTCTACCCGAAGAGCATCCTGAAGACCGCGAACGAGACGCTGCTGGTGCCGATGCCGAAGACCAAGCCGCTCGGCGGCCGGCCGCTGCGCGACCAGGAGCTGCTGGCCTGGGCGAGCGACCTGGTGGACGCCCTGTTCCTGGAGTCCTCGCCCGCCGCCGGGTCGGCTCGGTAGGCTGCCCGCGACCGCTTGATCACCGAGGAGTGGAGGGTTCCGTGCCCGGTAAGTCCCTGAGGCGCGTCCCGGCCGCCGCGCTCGCCGCGGTGCTGGCCGCGGGCGCGCTCGCCGGCTGCGACGCCGCGCCGAAGGCGGGCACCGCCGCCCTCGTCGACGGCGACCGCATCACCGTCCGCACGCTCGGCGACACCGTCGAGACCTGGTGGGGGCAGCTCCGGCGCGACCCGGCCGCCGGGCAGATCTGGGCGCGGTCCGGCAACGGGGCGGCGCAGGCCGGCGAGCCCGGCACGGCGCCCGCCGAGCCGGGCGAGGCCGACATGCGCGGCGCGCTCAACCTCCTGGTGTCGTTCCGCATCGCCGACGAGGCCGCCGAACGCGCGGGCGTCACGGTGTCGGGCGGCCGGACCGCCGAGATCGTCGACCTGCTGGGCCGCGGCGGCGCGAGCGCCGAGACCATCACGCTGGCGAACGGCCTGCCGCGCGAGCGCACCCGCGACTTCGCACGGTTCATGGCCGTCCAGGACGCGCTGATGCGGCACTTCGGCGCGGACGGCGTCCCGCAGAGCCCCGCGAACATGCAGGCGACGCAGCGGTTTCAGGCCCTGCTCGTGGAGACGGCCGGCGCGATGGACGTCGAGATCAACCCCCGGTACGGGTCGTTCGACCCGCAGCGGGTCGCGATCGGGCCGCTGTCCGAGGAGCTGTCGACCCCCGCGACGGAATCCGCGCGGGCATGAGCCTGACCCTGCTCGCCACCACCCACCGCGTCGCGCCCGGCCTGCTGTCCTGGCGGGCGTGGGAGCGGCTGCGGACGGCCGCGCGCGTCCTCGCGCCCGCCGGGCACCCGCTGCTGCCGTCCCTGGCGGACGCGGACGTCGCCGTCGAGGAGGCGCCCGCGCCCGACCCGGCCGCGCTGGTCGCCGCCGCCCGCGCCGCGGACGTCGTGTGGGTGGCGGCGCCCGAGGGCGACGAGGCGCTGCTCCGCGAGGTCGGCGCCCTGGTCGTCGCCGACCCGCTGGACGTCGAGGTGCTGCACGGCTCGTACGACCTGCCGGGCGCGCGGCTGCTCGACCTGGTGTCGGTGATGGACACGCTGCGCCGCGAGTGCCCGTGGGACCGGGAGCAGACGCACGCGTCGCTCGTCCCGTACCTGCTGGAGGAGTCGTACGAGGTCCTCGACACGGTGGAGTCGGGCGACCTGGGCGCGCTGCGCGAGGAACTGGGCGACGTGCTGATGCAGGTCGCGTTCCACTCGGTGGTGGCCGCCGAGCGGACGGACGGCACGGAGTTCACGATCGACGACGTCGCGGCGGGCATCGTCGACAAGCTCGTCCGGCGGCACCCGCACGTGTTCGCGGACGTCGCGGTGAGCGGCGCCGACGAGGTCAACGCGAACTGGGACCAGATCAAGGCGGCCGAGCGGGAGGCGAAGCACGGCGCGGACGCGTCCGCGCTCGACGGCGTCCCGATGGCGCAGCCGGCGCTGTCGCTGGCGGCGCAGTTGCAGCGCCGCGCGGCGCGGATGAAGGCGCCCGCCGACCTCGCGCCCGCGCCCGGAGAGGCCGGGGAGGCCGGGGAGGCCGGGGCGAGCGACCTGGGGGTGCGGCTGTTCGCGCTCGTCGCAGAGGCGCGCGAGGCCGGCCTGGACCCCGAAGCGGAGTTGCGCGCCGTTTCGCGGGTATTCCGAGACCGTGTCCGTGCTTGGGAACGGCGGCGGCCGAACGCCTGATAAGCGCGACTTCGCCCGGATACTCCGCGATGGGGTGGTCCGCCGGGGGGCGCGCGTCTACGCTGGGCGCGTGCCGGCCGAGACGGAAGTCGACGCGAGTGACCGCCGAGGCGGGAACGGAACGCTCGTACCCGTGTCCGGATCCGGCCGCCGGCGGCGCCGGTGGCTGACCGGGAGGACCACCCGCGCCGAGAAGCTGCGCGCCGTCCGCGGCCTCGCGTCGCTGAGCGGCGTCGCCGGGGTGCTCGTCGCCCTCATGCTGATCCCCACCGCCTGCACCGCGGGCGTCGGCGCGCGCGACGCGGCCCGCTGGTTCCAGAACGCGCCCGAGGGGCTGGAGGGCCTCGGCGTCCCGCAGCGCTCCACGATCCTCGCCGCGGACGGCTCGAAGATCGCCACGTTCTTCTACCAGAACCGCGTGAACGTCGACCTGGACGACATCGCGCCGATCATGCGCGAGGCGGTCGTCGCGATCGAGGACAGCCGGTTCTACGAGCACGGCGCGCTCGACACCGAGGGCACGCTGCGGGCGCTCGCGACCAACCTGACCAGCGGCGACGTCGAGCAGGGCGGGTCGGGCATCACGCAGCAGTACGTGAAGAACCTGCTGCTCGTCCAGGCCGAGTCGGACGCCGAGCGGACGGCCGCCACGGAGGTCACCGTCGCCCGCAAGATCCGCGAGCTGCGGTACGCGGTGGCGATCGAGGAGCGGCTGTCCAAGGACGAGATCCTCCGCCGCTACCTCAACATCGCCTACTTCGGCGACGGCGCCTACGGCATCGAGGCCGCGTCCCGGCACTACTTCTCCAAGCACGCGTCCGAGCTGGACCTCGGGGAGGCGGCGCTGCTCGCCGGCGTCATCCGCTACCCGCACGCCTACAACCCCGTCGAGCACCCCGACATGGCGCGCGAGCGCCGCGACGTCGTCCTCGACCGGATGGTGGACCTCGGCTGGGCCGACCCCGCCGAGGCCGCCCGGGTGAAGGAGCGTCCGGTCGACCTGAAGCTGGAGGAGGTCGACAACGGCTGCGTGTCCAGCGGCGCGCCCTTCTTCTGCGACTACGTGCAGCGCGAGATCCTCACCGACAAGGCGTTCGGCGAGACGGCCAAGGAGCGCGAGCGGCTCCTCAAGCGCGGCGGCCTCACGATCCACACGACGCTCGACCCGAAGGCGCAGCGGGCCGCGCAGCGCGCCGTCGAACGGTTCGTTCCGCCGAAGAACGACGCGCGCCTCGCCGCCGCCCAGGCGATGGTCGAACCCGGCACCGGCCGCATCAAGGCCATGGTCGTCGGCCGCGAGATGGGCGACGGCACCGAGCGCGGCAAGACCTGGATCAACTTCGCCGCCGACGCCAGCCACGGCTCCAGCATCGGCATGCAGGCCGGATCGACGTTCAAGCCGTTCACGCTGGCGGCCGCGCTGGACGAGGGCATGCCGCTCGGCACCCGCCTGATGGCGCCCCGCGCGTACACGCCCACCGGTTTCCGCAACTGCGACGGCGAGCGCGTCGGCGACCCGAACGCACGCCTGCGCAACTCCGCCGACGGCGAGGGCGGCCGCCGGTTCAGTCTCGTGACCGGCACGCGGAACTCGGTCAACACCTTCTTCCTCGCGCTGCAGAAGGAGGTCGGCCTCTGCGACACCGTCGAGATGGCCGAGAAGCTCGGGATGCGGCAGGCGAACGGCGAGCCGCTGGAGCAGTACCCGTCGTTCACGCTCGGCTTCAACCCCGTCTCCCCGCTGCGCCTCGCCGCCGCCTACGCCGCGTTCGGCGCCCGCGGCGAGTACTGCGAGCCCATCGCGATCACGAAGGTCGCGGACGCGTCCGGCAAGAAGCTCGACGTCCCGGACGCGAACTGCGAGCAGGTGATCGACGAGGGCGTCGCCGACGGCGTCAGCCACGTCCTGCGCGGCGTGCTCACCGACGGCACCGCCGCGGGGAGGGGCATCGGCCGCCCCGCCGCTGGGAAGACCGGCACCGTCGACAACTTCTCCGCCGCCTGGTTCGCCGGCTACACCCCCGACCTGGCGTCCGCCGTCTGGGTCGGCGACCCGCGCGGCGGCTACGACCACCCGATGACGAGCGTCTGCATCGACGGCCGCTGCTACGGCGCCGTCTACGGCGCGACGCTCCCCGCGCCGATCTGGCAGCAGAGCATGCGCGGCGCCCTCCAGGGCACCGAGGCGTCCCCGTTCCACCGGCCGCCGGGGCACTTCTTCAGCAAGGGCAGCGGCCTCGACCGCGTCGACGTCCCGGACGTCCGCGGCATGGACCTCGGGGACGCCCTCGACCGGCTGCGGTCCGCCGGGTTCCGGGTCAGCTTCGGCGACCGCATGCCCTCCCGGTACCCGCGCGGGACGGTCGCCGAGATGACGCCCGGCCCCGGCTCCGCCGAGCCCGGCTCCACGATCACCGTCCGGGTCAGCGACGGGCCCGAGGACGAGGACGAGCCCGGCGACGGGGACCCGGGCGACGGCGGTCCCGGCGACTCCCCGACGATCCCGCCCGACGCCTCCCTGCCGCCCGACGCGGGCGGCCCGCCGGACCCGAACGGCCCCGCCGGCGACTGACGCCGTGTGACGTCCCGGACCGCGGGTAGATCATTTGGCGGGGTGTGATCCCGCCCCGCACGACCGATCCGGGGGGACGATCGTCATGCGAGCCATCGCCGTGTCCGAATACGGCGCCACACCGGCGCTCACCTACCTGCCGCGACCCGAGCCGGGTCCCGGCGAGATCCTCGTGAAGCTGGTCGCCGCCGGGCTCAACCCGCTCGACTGGCGCATCGCCGACGGGATGCTCAAGGACACCGCCGACGCCGTGTTCCCGCTCGTCCTCGGGGCCGACGGCGCCGGGGTCGTCGAGGACGCGGGCGAGGGCGTCACCCGGCTGCGGCACGGCGAGCAGGTCTACGGGGTCTTCACCGACGTCGAGCGCGGCCGCGGCTCGTACGCCGAGTACGCCGTCGTCCGGGAGGACGGCCCGGTCGCCCGGATGCCCGCGTCGATGATCTACACGGAGGCCGCGGCGGTGCCGACCGCGTGCGCCACGGCGCTGGACGTGGTCGAGCGGGCCGGGCTCGGCGAGGGGGCGGGCGAGGGGCGGACGGTCCTGATCGCCGGTGCGACCGGCGGCGTCGGGCAGGCCGCCGTGCAGCTCGCCGCCCGCGCCGGCGCGACGGTCATCGCCACCGCCCGCGCCGACACGGCCGGGACGATGCGCCGCCTCGGCGCCGCGCACACCGTCGACCACACCGCCGGGGACCTGAACGAGCAGGTGCTGGCCGTCCACTCCGCGGGCGTCGACGCCCTCATCGTCCTCGCCGGGGACACCGCGCGGACCGCCGAGCTGGCCCGCCTGCTGCACCCCGGCGGCACCTGCGTCAGCACCGTGTGGACCGCCGACCCGGACACGATGGCCGCGCACGGCCTCCGGGGCGTCAACTACGACGACCGTCCCACCGCCGGGGCCCTCGACCGGATCGCCGGCCTCCTCGACGCGGGGGAGCTGCGCGTCCGCATCGAGCGCGAGGCGCCGCTGGACGCCGCGCCGGACGCCCTCGCCCGCAACCGGGCGGGCGGCGCGCGCGGCAAGACCGTCCTGCGCATCTTGTGACAACACGCCCGAAGCGGGCATGGGACGGCGTATGAGTCAACGGATGAGCGACGAGGAACGCAGCGCCCGGATCCGGGAGATCGACGAGGACCTCGCGCGGATGCGCGGCGACATCGACCCCTCCGTGGACGGCCCCCACGACATGGTGGACGCCGGGCAGAACCTCGCGGCCCGCGAGGAGCTCGCCGGTCAGATCGAGGAGCTCGAAGCCGAACGCGAACGGCTGATGCGCGGCACCTGACCCCCGCCGGGCGCGCGGGGCGTGCGGCGCGTGCGGCGGGCAGCGCTCAGCGGGGCGAGCGCTCGTCCGGCCGCGGGCCCGGCAGGCGCAGCACGAACCGCGCGCCGGGCCGCCCGTCCGTCCGGTCCGTCAGCACCAGCGTGCCGCCGTGCGCCTCCGCGATGTCCCGGGAGATCGCCAGGCCGAGGCCGGTGCCGCCCGCGTCGCGGTGCCGGCCCTGGGCCAGCCGGGTGAACCGCTCGAACACCCGCTCCCGGTCCGCCGGCGCGATCCCCGGCCCGTCGTCGATCACCTCGACGACCGCCGCCTCCGCCTCGGTCCGCACCACCACCGTCACCTCCCCGGTCGCGTGCCGGTCCGCGTTGTCCAGCAGGTTCGTCAGCGCACGCGCCAGCTCGGACCGCCCGCCGTGCACCGCGGCGGGCCCCTCCGAGAACACCGTGACCCGGCTGCGGCGCGGCCGGCGCAGGACCTCCTGGTCGGCCAGCTCCGCCAGGTCGACCGGCTCCCGCGGGAATTGCCCGTCCGCCTCCAGCCGCGCCAGCGCCAGCAGGTCGTCCGCCACCGCCGCGACCCGGTCGGTGTTGGCCAGCAGCGCCCGCAGCGTCTCCGTCAGATCCGTCGCCTCCGGATCCGACATCGCCAGCTCCAGCTCCATCCGCAGCCCCGTCAGCGGGCTGCGCAGTTCGTGCGACACGTCCGACACGAACGCCCGCTGCCGCGCCACCGCCTTCTCCAGCTGGTCGAGCGTCGCGTTCACGCTCTCCGCCAGCAGCGCGATCTCGTCCCGCTTCCCCGGCACCGGCACCCGCCGCTCCAGGTCCGTCATCGTGATCTCGTCGAGCTCCCGCCGGATCGCGGCCACCGGCCGCAGCGTCCGCCCCACCGCTACCCACGTGCCGTATCCGGCGAGCGCCCCGAGGAACGGCACGCCGAGGATCGCCAGGACGGCCGCCACGGGCCGTGGCAGGAGCGCCGGCTCGGGCGCCAGCGCGAACACGTAGAACGGCCCCGACGGCATGTCCACGCGGTACTCCACGACGAGGTGGCAGCGGCCGCCCGGTACGTCGAGGTCGCAGCCGTGCCCCTCCCGCCGGTCGTCACCGGGAGGCGGCGGGGGGAACGCCACCGCCGGCCGCCCGTCCATCGCGGGGCTCGACCCCACCACCCGGCCCCGTGCGTCCACGACCTGCAGCAGGTCGCCGTCCGACGCGAAGATCCGGTTGCGGTCCCTCAGCTCCCCGGAGCGGACGACGGTGACGACGCGCCGGGCCTCGCGCCCCAGCTCCGCCTGCACGTCGCCGACCACGTTCCGCCGGGTCGCCACCAGAAGCAGCGCGCACGCCACCGCGGCGAGGACCAGCGTCGCGAGGACCGCCGACGCGGTCACGCGCACCCTGATCTGCGAGTGGTGCAGGACGATCCGCCAGAAGCGGCGGGTCACGCCGTCGACGATGCCGCGGAGCCCGACACGGATGACGACCTCCCCGAGGTTGCGCACCCCGTTCCGGGGCGCTTCGGACGTTGAGCCGGTACCCGATGTTCCTTACCTCACCGGGCAAACAGGACCGACCTCCCCGGGTAAAAAGATCGTGCTTCCGCCGGGTCCCGCAAAGCCCCGCGCCGGGAGGCGCCTCCCCGGACGGACCGGCTAGGCTCGTGAGTCGCACCAGATCATTCCTATGCAGGGGGTTCCCCGTGTCGTCCATCAACGCCGTACTCGCCCGGGAGATCCTCGACTCCCGCGGCAACCCGACCGTGGAGGTCGAGGTACTGCTCGATGATGGGACCGAGGCGCAGGCCGCGGTGCCGAGCGGTGCGTCCACCGGCCAGTTCGAGGCGGTCGAGCTGCGGGACGGCGGCGAGCGGTACGGCGGCAAGGGCGTGCGGAACGCGGTCAAGGCCGTCAACGACACCATCGACGACAAGCTCGTCGGCTGGGACGCGGCCGACCAGCGGCTGATCGACCAGCGGCTGATCGACCTGGACGGGACGCCCGCGAAGTCGGCCCTCGGCGCGAACGCGATCCTCGGGGTGAGCCTGGCGGTGGCGAAGGCCGCGGCCGAGTCGGCGGGGCTGCCGCTGTTCCGGTACGTCGGCGGCGCGAACGCGCACCTGCTGCCGGTGCCGATGATGAACATCCTGAACGGCGGCGCGCACGCCGACACCAACGTGGACGTCCAGGAGTTCATGATCGCGCCGATCGGGGCGTCGACGTTCGCCGAGGCGGTGCGGTGGGGCGCCGAGACGTACCACGCGCTGAAGAAGGTGCTGAAGGGCAAGGGGCTGAACACCGGGCTCGGCGACGAGGGCGGCTTCGCGCCCGACCTGCCCAGCAACCGCGACGCCCTCGACCTGATCATGGAGGCGATCCGGCAGGCCGGCTTCACGCCGGGCCGCGACATCGCGCTCGCCCTCGACGTCGCCGCGACCGAGTTCCACGCCGACGGCATGTACACCTTCGAGGGCGTGAAGCGCTCGGCCGACGACATGGCCGCCTACTACGGCGAGCTGGTCGCCGAGTACCCGCTCGTCTCCATCGAGGACCCCCTCGACGAGGAGGACTGGACGGGCTGGGAGGGGCTCACCGCGGCCGTCGGCGACCGGGTGCAGCTCGTCGGCGACGACCTGTTCGTCACCAACCCGGAGCGGCTCGCCCGCGGCATCGGGTCCGGCGCGGCGAACGCGCTGCTCGTCAAGGTCAACCAGATCGGCACGCTCAGCGAGACCCTCGACGCGGTGTCGCTCGCGCAGACCAGCGGCTACCGCTGCATGATGAGCCACCGGTCCGGCGAGACCGAGGACACCACGATCGCCGACCTGGCCGTCGCGACGAACTGCGGCCAGATCAAGACGGGCGCCCCGGCGCGCAGCGACCGCGTCGCGAAGTACAACCAGCTGCTGCGCATCGAAGAGCTGCTGGACGACGCCGCCCGCTACGCCGGCGCGGCCGCGTTCCCGCGGTTCACGCCGCGCGGCTGACCGCGCGGCCGATGGCAGCCGAACACGACCGTCCGCAGGACGCCTCCCGGGGCGACGCCCCGGGAGGCGCCCGGCGCGGCGCACACGCGCTGACCAGCCGCGCGGCGATCCTCGCGGTCGTGATGTGCGCGATCGCGCTGAGCCTGGCGTACCCCGTGCGGGAGTACATCGCGCAGCGCCAGGAGATCGCCGAGCTGCGGCAGCAGGAGGCGCTGGCCCGCCAGAAGGTGGAGCGGCTCGAGGAGCAGAAGCGGCGGCTCGGCGACGAGTCGTACATTGAGCGGGAGGCCACGCAGCGCCTCCACTACTGCCGCCCGGACGCGAAGTGCTACATCGTCCTGGACGGCGGCGGCGACGGGGAGCGGCGGGCCGCGAAGGACGGCGAGCCGCGCAGGCCGCCGTGGTACGAGACGCTCTGGCGGTCCGTGGAGGCCGCCGACAGGCCGCGCTGACCGCCGGGAACCGAGACGGAACGGAAGGCGGGACGCGCGGGTGGGGACGCATGACATGATCGACGAACGCGCCGAACCGGCGGCCGAAGGCATCTCCCCGCGGGACGAGGCGGCGGTGGCGGCCCAGCTCGGCCGGGTGCCGCGCGGCGTCCGCCGGGTGGCCCACCGCTGCCCGTGCGGGAATCCCGCCGTGATCGAGACGGCGCCGCGGCTGCCCGACGGGACCCCGTTCCCGACGCTGTTCTACCTGACGTGCCCGAAGGCCGCCTCGGCGATCGGGACGCTCGAGGGGAGCGGCGTGATGCGGGAGATGCAGGCGCGGCTCGCGGACGACCCGGACCTGAAGGCCGCGTACGTCCGGGCCCACGAGGACTACCTGCGGCGCCGCGACCTGGCCGCCCGCGAGGACGGCCTGGAGCCGCTGCCCGCGGGCATGCAGAGCGCGGGCGGGATGCCCGAGCGGGTGAAGTGCCTGCACGCCCTGATCGCGCACGAGCTCGCCGTCCCGGGCGCGAACCCGTTCGGCCGGGAGGCGCTGGACGCGCTGCCGGAGTGGTGGCGGTCCGGGCCGTGCGTCCATCCCGAGGCCCCCGGCGGCCCCGCCGCCACCGAGGACACCGAGGACACCGACGACCCCGAGGAGGCCCGGTGACGCGCGTCGCCGCCGTCGACTGCGGCACCAACTCCGTCCGCCTGCTCATCGCCGACATCGACCCCGCGGCGGGCTCCCTCGCCGACGTCGAGCGCCGGATGGAGATCGTCCGGCTCGGCGAGGGCGTGGACGAGACCGGGCGGCTGTCGCCCGCCGCGCTGGAGCGGACGTTCGCCGCGATGCGCGGCTACGCGGAGCTGATCGACCGGCACGGAGCCGCCGACAAGGTCCGCGTCGTCGCGACGAGCGCGACCCGCGACGCGGCGAACCGGGACGCGTTCGTCCGCGGCGTCGTGGACATCTTCGGCGTCGTCCCCGAGGTGATCACCGGGGACGAGGAGGCGGAGCTGTCGTTCGTCGGCGCGACCCGCGAGCTGGCGGAGCTGCGCCCGGCCCGCCCCTACCTGGTGGTCGACATCGGCGGCGGCTCCACCGAGTTCGTGCTGGGCAGCACGTCGGTGCAGGCGGCGCGGTCGATCGACATCGGCTGCGTGCGGATGACCGAGCGGCACCTGAAGGACGGCGACCCGCCGTCGCCGGAGCAGATCGCGGCGGCCGTCGCCGACATCGACGCCCAGCTCGCGGCCGTCCGGGAGACCGTGCCGGTGGACGAGGCGCGCACGCTCGTCGGCCTCGCCGGGTCGGTGACGACGGTGTCGGGCATCGCGCTCGACCTGCCCGAGTACGACCCGTCCCGCATCCACCTGTCGCGCGTCATGGCGGCGCAGGTGCACGAGGTGACGCGGCGGCTGCTGCACGCGACGCGGGACGAGCGGTCCCGGTTCGGCGTCATGCATCCGGGGCGGGTCGACGTGATCGGCGCGGGCGCCCTCATCCTCGACCGGATCATGCGCGAGTACGGGTTCGGGGCGGTCGTGGTCAGCGAGCACGACATCCTCGACGGCCTCGCCTGGTCGCTGGTCTGAGGCCCGGTCACCCCTTCAGCCGGTCGAGGAGCGCCGGGATGAGGACGGCGTTCGGGTTCTGCTGCGGCACGTAGAGGACGGCGTCGGGGCCGGTGGCCTGCCGGATCCAGACGCGGCCGCCGTCCACGACGGCGCCGGAGATCGCCGACCAGCTCAGCGACACCCGCGCGCCCCGCACCCCGCCGGGGTGGACGGTCAGGCCGTGCGCGACGTCGACCGCCTCGCCCGCGCGGACGTGCTCGGCGAGCTGCGCGACGAGGCGGGGTTCGGCGCGCACCTGGCACAGCCGGATCAGCCGCCCCCACACCTCCTCCGGGCCGCCGACCGCGCCGGGCGCGTGCCGGGGGACGGACGCCTCGTCCAGCACCACCTCGACGCGGGGGCCGCCGTGGAACGGGTGCCGCCCCACCTGGAAGATCCACTGCGCGGGGCGCCCGGAGCCGTCCGCGCCGTCCGCCGCCCAGTACGCGACCCATTCGACGTACTGCCAGATCAGGGACTCGCCGCCGAACGCGACGCCGTGGTCGTCGGCGCGCAGCCGCACTCCGTGGACGACGACGTCGAGCGCCTGCTCGGCCGGCGGCGCCTGCCAGGAGCGGTCGGCCTGCGGGGCGGCGTGCGGGGCGGCCTGCGGGGCGGTGCGGGGGTCGGCGTGCACCGCGGCGTCGGACGGGCGGCGCCGGGGGAGCGGGGCGCGACCGGGCGCGGCGGGTTCCGGATTGAGGCGGTCGCTCCAGTTCCGGCCGTCCCACCAGCGCAGGCTGCCGGTCCCGTAGGGGTCCGGGTACCAGCCGGGTTGCGACAATGCAGACTCCGTTCGCAAGGACGACAAGGCGTCCGTTCTCCCCGATCGGCGAACGCATCGTACCGACGCGGCCCCCGGTTCGGCGGCTGTTGGTCGGAACCGGCCACAGGGAAAACGTCGGAACCGGCCACCGGGAACACCAGGGGACACCGGCGGGACCGGCGCGGGCGACGCGCGTGCGAGGATCGGGGCATGTCCACCGCCAACGCCCCGTTCGTCCCGCCCGGTTCCGGCTGGCCGGAGGACCCCGCGCGCCCGGACACGCCCGTCGCGCACGGCGCCGGCGAGGTGGTCGAGCTGGCGGCGGGCGCCCCGGACCTGGACGAGCTGTGCGCGCGGCAGTCGGTGTGCCGGGCGTGCGAGCGGCTGGTGGAGTGGCGCGAGCAGGTCGCGGTGAAGCGCCGCCGGGCGTTCGCGGACGAGGAGTACTGGGGGCGCCCGGTGGCCGGGTGGGGCGATCCGGAGCCGCGCATCATGATCGTCGGGCTGGCGCCGGCCGCGCACGGCGGGAACCGCACCGGGCGGATCTTCACGGGGGACCGGTCGGGCGACTGGCTGTTCGCGTCGCTGCACCGGGTGGGGCTGGCGGCGCTGCCGACGAGCGTGCGCGCGGGGGACGGGCAGCGGCTGATCGGCGCGCGGATGGCGGCGACGGTCCGCTGCGCGCCGCCCGACAACAAGCCGACGCCGCTGGAGCGCACGGCGTGCCTGCCGTGGCTGGCGCGCGAGATCGAGGACGTGGCGGCGTCCGTCCGGTGCATCGTGTGCCTCGGCGGGTTCGCCTGGCAGGGGGTGTGGCCGGCGCTGAAGCAGGCGGGCTACGGGCTGCCGCGGCCGCGCCCGAAGTTCGGGCACGGCGCGGAGGCCGAGCTGCCGCCGCCGCCGGGGCATCCGCGCCGCGAGCCGGTGCTGCTGCTGGGGTGCTACCACCCGAGCCAGCAGAACACGTTCACCGGACGCGTCACGGAGGAGATGCTGGACGCCGTGTTCGTGCGGGCACGCGACTACGAGTAGCCCCGTATTGGTGCGTTCTCCTGCGCATGGCGCTTTTCGGTCGGTACAAAGTCTGATATCGGCGAAGTAGTCGCAAAGGCGGCAATAGCGGAAGATACGTGAGTCGGCGCCGAATGCGGGTACCGGCCCGGTATGCCTTCCGAGCGCACCGCGGATTCCGCGAAGCACATCGTGATCGTCGGCGGCGGGTACGTCGGCATGTACACGGCGCTGCGCCTGCAGCGGAAGCTGCGGGGCGAACTGCGCCGCGGCGAGGTCGCCGTCACCGTCATCGACCCGCAGTCGTACATGACCTACCAGCCGTTCCTGCCCGAGGCGGCGGCGGGGAACCTGGAGCCCCGGCACGTCGTGGCGCCGCTGCGGCGGGTCCTGTCGGGCTGCCGGGTCGTCAACGGGTACGTGACGAAGATCGAGCACGCCAAACGGCGCGTGACCCTCTGCCCCGCCGGGACGAGCACCGCGGGCGTCCCGGAGCGCCACGTGCACTACGACCGGCTCGTCCTCGCCCTCGGGTCGATCTCCAAGACGCTGCCGATCCCCGGCCTGGCCGAGTGCGGCATCGGCTTCAAGACCATCGAGGAGGCCATCTTCCTGCGCAACCACGTCATCCACCAGCTCGACATCGCCGAGTCCAACCCGGACGACGCGGAGGTGCGGCGCCGCGCGCTGACGTTCGTGTTCGTCGGCGCCGGGTTCGCGGGGGTGGAGGCGATGGCGGAGCTGGAGGACATGGCCCGGCTCGCCTGCCGCTGGTACCCGCACATCGACCCCGAGGAGATGCGCTGGGTGATGGTGGAGGCCACCGACCGGATCCTGCCCGAGGTCGGCCCGGAGATGGGCCGCTGGACGGCGGAGGCGCTGCGCGCGCGGGGCATCGAGGTGAAGCTGGACACGCTGCTGAAGTCGGCGCGGGGACGGCACATCGTGCTCAGCGACGGCGAGGAGTTCGACGCCGGCACGCTGGTGTGGACGGCGGGCGTGAAGCCGCACCCGGTGGTGCGGCAGAGCGACCTGCCGCTCGACGAGCGCGGCCGGGTTAAGGCCACCGCCGAGCTGACCGTGGACGGCGCCGAGCACGCCTACACCGCCGGCGACAACGCGGCCGTCCCGGACCTGACCGAGACCGGCGAGTTCACGGCGCCGAACGCGCAGCACGCCGTCCGGCAGGCCAAGCGGCTCGCCGACAACATCGTCGCGGACATGCGCGGCCGCCCCCGCAAGCCCTACCGGCACGCCTACGTGGGGTCGGTGGCCAGCCTCGGCCTGCACAAGGGCGTCGCGAACGTGTACGGGATCAAGCTGCGGGGCTGGCCCGCGTGGTTCATGCACCGCACCTACCACCTGTCGCGGATGCCGACCGTGAACCGCAAGTTCCGGATCACCGCGGACTGGACGCTCGCCATGTTCTTCCGCCGCGAGATGGTCTCGCTCGGCGAGCTGGAGCGGCCGCGCGAGGAGTTCGAGCTGGCCGCCGGGCGCCCGCAGGGGGTTCCGGCCGCGCGCTGAGCGGCCCGGGCGGCTCCGGAGCGGCTCGGGAGCGGTTCCGGAGCGGCTCGGGAGCGGTTCCGGAGCGGCAATGCGCGGGTGAAGGCGCGCCGTACGGATTGTTTTCCGCCGGGCGGCTCATGTGCTCCCGGTATGATTGCGCCGCCCCTGTAGCCCAATGGCAGAGGCGGGCTCCCTAAAAGAGCTTTTGTGTCGGTTCGAATCCGACCAGGGGCATGGGCGGCGGGCCGGCGTTCCGATTCGGGCGCCGGCCCGACGTGTCCGAGAACACGCGTCCGGCGGACCGCCGGCCGGATACTCCGTGATCAGCACTGCGTTCGGTGGGTACTCCGCGTTTAGACTGGAGTCCGGTTCGATCAACGTGGAGGCTCCGAATGGAGAGCAGGAACCCGGCGTTCCGGGGCCGTTCCTTCCAGCAACGCGCGGACGGCGCCGCGTACGGCGCGCCCGGGCACTACGGCGCGCCGGGCATGGAGCAGGGCTACGGCGCCCCCGGCCACGGCGGCTCCGGGTACGGCGTGCAGGCGCCGCCCGCGGCTCCGCCGGCCACCCGCCCGATGACCCTCGACGACGTCGTCGTCCGCGGGTTCATGACGCTGGCCACCCTCATCGCCACCGGCGCCCTGGCCTGGGCGCTGGTGCCCGTCGAACTCTCGGTGCCCGTGATGGTCGTCGCGCTCGTCGCGATGATCGGCGTCTGGGCGTTCATCACGTTCGGGCGCAAGGCGAACGCGCCGATGGTGCTGGCGTTCGCCGCGCTCTACGGCGTCGCCGTCGGGATCATCAGCCACGCCTACAACGACCTGTACCACGGCGTGGTGCTCCAGGCCGTGATCGGGACGGCGCTCGCGTTCGCCGCGACGCTCGCCGTGTACGCGCTGCGCATCGTCCGGGTCACGCCGAAGTTCGTGCGGTTCGTCGTCGCGGCGGGGGCCGCGCTCGTCGGGCTGATGCTGGTCAACCTCGTGGTGGTCCTCTTCGGCGGGGAGGACGGCATCGGCATCCGCGACCCCGACAACCCGCTCGCGTACGTGTTCAGCGTCGTCGCGATCCTGGTGGGCTGCTTCTTCCTGCTGCTCGACTTCGACGCCGTCGAGGACGGCGTCCGGGCCGGCGCGCCGGAGAAGTTCGCCTGGTACTGCGCGTTCGGCCTCGTGCTGAGCCTGGTGTGGATCTACCTGGAGATCCTGCGGCTGCTGTCGTACTTCTACGCGTCCCGCGACTGACGCGGACGCCGCCCGCCGGACGTCCGTCCGCGGGCTCCCGCGCAAGAACCAGCCCCTCGCCGGCTCCGGTGAGGGGCTGGTTCGCGTGGGATCTCGGCGCCGGTGGCGTGACGGCTCGGGCGCCGCGCCTGCGGGGATGTGCCGTGGCGGGATCCCAGCGGTTCCGGGACGCGCCGGGCTCTTCAGTAGTGCCGGGCGCGGCGGGCGCGCTCGTGCTCGCGCACCAGCGCGGCGGCGTAGCCGTGGGTGAGGTTGTGCTCCTCGGCCAGCCAGGTGCTGCGTTCCTCGCAGCGGGAGAACGACGGTCCGTTCTCGATCGCGGTGAACCACTCGGGAAGGTCACGTCCGGTGACGTGCGGGATGCGGGCGATGAGCTTGCTGTGCGTCTCCGGCGAGTGGTTCAGTGACAATTGGCACCTCCAGGTCGCGGGGCTCTTCCTGGCACTGTGCAACACGCGTCCGGATGTGACAAGACCCTAACGGGGACCTATCCGTTGCGTAACGTAGATCATTCATGACGATGACCTGCGGCGGAACGCGCGAACGGCCCGTGCGGCGGGCGCTGCGGCGCCCCGCACGGGCCGTTCGGCCGTTCCGGGAGTGGCGGACGGGTCAGGAGAGGCGCTCGAGCACCATCGCCATGCCCTGGCCGCCGCCGACGCACATCGTCTCCAGGCCGAACTGCTTGTCGTGGAACTTCAGGCCGTTCAGGAGCGTGGAGGTGATGCGGGCGCCGGTCATGCCGAACGGGTGGCCGACCGCGATCGCGCCGCCGTTGACGTTCAGCCGGTCGAGGTCGATGCCGAGGTCCTCGGCGGACGGCAGCACCTGCGCGGCGAACGCCTCGTTGATCTCGACGAGGTCGATGTCGCCGATGGTCATGCCGGCCTTGGCGAGCGCCTTGCGGGACGCCTCCACCGGGCCGAGGCCCATGATCTCGGGGGACAGGCCGGTGACGCCGGTCGACACGACCCGCGCGAGCGGGGTGATGCCGAGTTCGGCGGCCTTGGTGTCGCTCATGATGACGACCGCGGCGGCGCCGTCGTTCAGCGGGCAGCAGTTGGCCGCGGTGACCGTGCCGTCCGGGCGGAAGGACGGCTGGAGCTGCGACACCTTCTCGTAGGTGGTGCCGGGGCGGGGGCCGTCGTCCTTGGAGACGACGGTGCCGTCCGGCAGCGTCACCGGGGTGATGTCCGTCTCCCAGAAGCCGTTGGCGATGGCCTTCTCGGCGAGGTTCTGCGAGCGGACGCCGAACTCGTCCTGCGCCTGGCGGGTCACGCCGCGCAGCGACGCGACGTTCTCGGCGGTCTGCCCCATCGCGATGTAGACGTCCGGGATCCGGCCGTCCTCGCGCGGGTCGCGCCAGACGCCGGCGCCGCCCTCGGCGGCCTTGGCGACGCGGGCCTGCGCGTCGGCGAACACCGGGTTCTGGGTGTCGGGGAGCCCGTCGCTGCTGCCCTTGGCGAAGCGGCTGACGGTCTCGACGCCGGCCGAGACGATGACGTCGGCCTCGCCCGCCTTGATCGCGTGCAGCGCCATCCGGGTGGTCTGCAGCGAGGACGAGCAGTAGCGGGTGATCGTGGCGCCGGGGACGTCGTCCCAGCCCAGCAGCACCGACACCACGCGGGCCATGTTGTAGCCCTGCTCGCCGCCGGGCAGGCCGCAGCCGAGCAGCAGGTCGTCGATCTGGGACGGCTGCAGCTGCGGGACCTTCGCCATCGCGGCGGTGATCATCTGGGCGGTGAGGTCGTCGGGACGGATGTCCTTCAGCGACCCCTTGAAGGCGCGGCCGATCGGCGAGCGAGCGGTCGCGACGATGACTGCCTCGGGCATGTGCGGGTCTCCTGTCTCGAGCGGCCGGTCGGCGAACCGGCGTCCCCTGCGGGCGGTTGCGGCGGACGGTGTTACTCGCCGGTCATCGCAATCTAGCCCCACGTCCTCCGCCCGGTACACGGCGGGGGGCCGGGTATGTTGACGATGAGTCAAATAAGTGCTGACTTACTCCGATACGCGCAATCGGTGCCCCTCACGTGCGCGTTCACGATGTGGCGGCGCCCGGTTCGGTCCGGGCCGCCGCCTCCGGGCCCGCGTGCGGCTCCGGCTCCGCGGAGCGCCGCCGCAGCAGCCGGGCCCAGCGCCCCCGCGGACCCCGCTCGCGGCCCGCGACCGACGCGCCCGACACCTCCGTGCCGGCCCGCTCCGCCGCCGCGGCCGCCGCCAGGTACACCGGCAGCACCCCGTCGCCGATCCGCGTCTCCACCGGCCACGCCTCCAGATCGGGCTCCAGGGACAGCGCCGACGCCAGCGACGGCAGCAGCGCCGCCGCCGCGGCCGCGTAGCCCCGCGCCGACGGGTGGTACCGGTCCGCGCTGAACATCGCGTGCGGGTCCGCCGCGAACTCCCGCCCGAGCAGGTCGCCGATCGACACCGACCGGCCGCCCCGCTCCACCACCGCGATCGTCTGCGCCGCCGCGAGCTGCCGGCTCGCCCGCCGCGCGATCCACCGCAGCGGCTGCATCAGCGGCTTCACCGACCCGAGGTCCGGGCAGGTGCCCGCCACCACCTGCGCGCCCGCCTCCCGCAGCCGCGCCACCGCCTCCGCCAGGTGCCGGACGGACTCCGCCGCGGGCACCCGGGACGTGACGTCGTTCGCCCCCACCATGACCACCGCGAGGTCCGGGCGGACCTCCAGCGCGCGCTCCACCTGCCCGGCCAGCGCCGCCGACCGCGCGCCCGGCCGGGCCACGTTCGTCAGCCGCACCGGCCGTCCGGCCAGCTCCGCCAGCCCGCCCGCCAGCACCGCCGCGGGCGTCTCCGCCGGGGTGTGCACCCCGAGCCCCGCGGCCGTCGAGTCGCCCAGCACCACCAGCGACAGCGGCGCCGCCCCGCGCCCCGCCCGCCCGTACGCCTCGCCGTACAGGCCGTCCGCGGCCGGCGGGTCGCCGTTCGGCGTCGCCAGGATGATCTTCCGGGCGAGCCGCGCCTCCACCATGACCAGCGCGAACGTGGCGCCGCCGAGGGCCGTGATGCCCCCGCCCCCGTAGGCCGCCGCCGCCGCGATGCGACGCGCCGTGAACGCTCTCAGCATGACCCACTACCCTCCGTGCCCGCTGCATACCCGCCGCCCACCGTGTTGATGCCCGCCCCGACCGATCTCGGCTAACGTCGGAAACGGAGATCTAACCGGGGCCGTACCAGGTCGTCCGCGCGAACCGCGGTCCGATCCGGCAGGCTGAACACCCGGACCGAACGCGGAACGACAAGGATGTCGCGGTGCACGTACACGATTCGCTGGTCGAGCTGATGGGCAACACCCCGCTCGTTCGGCTGCGCAAGGTGACCGAGGGCTTCACCGAGGCCGGGGGGCCGCAGGTCCTCGCCAAGGTGGAGTACTTCAACCCCGGAGGCTCGGTGAAGGACCGCATCGCGGTCCGCATGATCGACGCTGCGGAGGCGTCCGGGGAGCTGAAGCCCGGCGGGACGATCGTCGAGCCGACGTCCGGCAACACCGGCGTCGGGCTCGCCATCGTGGCGCAGGAGCGCGGCTACCGCTGCGTCTTCGTCTGCCCCGACAAGGTCGCCAAGGACAAGGTCGACGTGCTGCGCGCCTACGGCGCCGAGGTCGTGGTGTGCCCCACGGCCGTGAACCCCGACCACCCCGACTCGTACTACTCGGTGTCGGACCGCCTCGCCGCCGAGATCCCCGGCGCCTGGAAGCCGAACCAGTACGTGAACCCGCAGAACCCGGCGTCCCACTACGCGACGACCGGGCCCGAGCTGTGGGAGCAGACCGAGGGCCGCATCACGCACTTCGTCGCGGGCATCGGCACCGGCGGCACGATCAGCGGCGCCGGGAAGTACCTCAAGGAGGTCTCCGGCGGGCGCGTGCAGGTCATCGGCGCCGACCCGGAGGGCTCGGTGTACTCCGGCGGCAGCGGCCGCCCCTACCTGACCGAGGGCGTCGGCGAGGACATCTGGCCCGAGACCTACGACCGCGAGATCTGCGACCGGGTCATCGCCGTGTCCGACAAGGACTCCTTCGTCATGACCCGGCGGCTCGCCCGCGAGGAGGCCCTGCTCGTCGGCGGCTCCTGCGGCATGGCGGTCGTCGCCGCGCTGCGCGTCGCCGCCGAGGCCGACGACGACGCGGTGATCGTCGTCCTGCTCCCGGACGGCGGCCGCGGCTACCTCTCGAAGATCTTCAGCGACGAGTGGATGCACCAGCACGGCTTCAGCGAGGACCGCACCACGGAGCCGACGGTGGGCGACGTCCTGGCGCAGAAGGCGGACGCGGAGTCGGAGGGCATCCCGAACTTCGTGCACATGCACCCGACCGAGACCGTCGGGGAGGCGGTGAAGGTCCTCCGGGAGTTCGGCGTGTCGCAGATGCCGGTGGTGTCGCCCGGCGCGGGCCACCCGGACGTGATGGCCGGCGAGGTGATCGGCGCGGTCGAGGAGCGGGTCCTCCTGCACGCCCTGTACGCCGACCACGCGGGCGCCGACGACCCGCTCGAGAAGCACATGAGCCCGCCGCTGCCCGTCGTCGGCTCGGGCGAGCCGGTGGCGCGGATGGTCTCGGTGCTCGAGAAGCGGGACGCGGTGGGGGTCCTGGTCGACGGCAAGCCCTCGGGCATCGTCACCCGCCAGGACATCCTGGCCTTCCTCGCCCCCGGCGCCTGACCCGCCCCGCACTCCGGAGACGCAGAGGCCCCCGGCTCTCGACGAGCCGGGGGCCTCTGCGCGAGGGTGCCGGGTTGCGGGGCGGTCCGTGGGCGGCGTTTCCGACCGCCCCGCAACCCGGCGTCTGCGGGATCCCGCTAGGAGCGGGTTCCAGAGGGGGCGTACCGGTCCTCGACCGGGCCCACCGGGCCGGACGGCGGGTCCTTCGGCTTCGCGCGTCCCGGCCACCAGGCGCGCTGGCCCAGCAGGGCGGTGATCCCCGGCACCAGGAAGATCGACATCACGAAGGCGGAGAGCGCGATGCCCAGCGCGATCGAGAAGCCCATCTGCTGGAGCATCGAGACGCTCGCCAGCAGCATCACCGAGAACGTCCCGGCGAGGATCAGGCCCGCCGCGGCGACCGTCGGGCCGCCGTGCTGGACGGCCAGCGCCGCGGCCTTGCGCGGCTCGTGGCCCTCCTTGGCCTCCTCGCGGAGCCGCGCGGTCATCAGGATGTTGTAGTCGGTCCCGATGGCCAGCACGAACAGGTACAGCATGATCGGCAGGTGGAAGATCTCCCCCGGTTCGCCCAGGAGGCCCTGGAAGACGAACACCGCGGAGCCCAGCGTGGCGGCGAAGCCCAGGAGCACCGCCGGGACCAGGTACAGCGGCGCCACCACCGAGCGCAGCAGCAGGAGCAGGATCAGCGCGATCAGCACCCCGGCGACCGGGAGGATCACCGACAGGTCGCGGTTGACGACCTTGTTGATGTCGGCGTAGATCGCGGCCTCACCGCCGACGTACACCTTGGTGCCCTCGGGCGCCATGTCGTGCACCGCCGGGTTCAGGTCGTCCTTCACCAGGTTGATCGACTCGTTGCTGACCGGGTTGCCGTTCAGCAGCAGGTTGACGCGGCCGACCTTGGGGTCCTGGCCGAGCTCGGCGGGCGCGACGCCGCCGACGCCGGGCAGCGACTTGGCCTGCTGCCCGAAGGCGTCCAGCTCGGCCTTGGTGAGCGGCTGCCCGTCGGTGGACTCCACCATGACCTCCACCGGCCTGGTCTGGCCGGCCGGGAAGCCCTTCTGCATGTCCTTGATGGCCTGGGCGGACTCGGTGTCCTGCGGGAAGCTGGACTGGAAGTCGTAGTTGGACTTGAAGCCGAACACACCGGTCGCCAGCGCGATCATCACGGCGGCCGCGGCCAGCGCGACGATCGCCGGGCGCTTGCCGACCAGCGCGCCGAGCCTGGCCGACACGGCGCCCTTCGGCTGCTTCTTCCACGCCTTGGACGGCCAGAACACCGCGGTGCCGAGGATCGACAGCAGCGCCGGGAACACCGTCAGCGACGTGATGCCCATGACGAGGACGCCGATGGCGAGCGACGGGCCCCACGCGGCGAAGATCCCGAACGAGGCCAGCATCAGCACGACGAACGTGGCGGCGATCGCGGCGGCCGCGGAGGTGATGACCTCGCCGACCCGCGTGACCGCCTGGATCAGCGCCTCCTTGCGCTCCACGCCGGTCCGCAGCAGCTCGCGGTAGCGGAACAGGACGAACAGGTAGTAGTCGGCGCCGACGCCGAACAGGACGATCGTCAGGATGATCTGCAGGCTGTCGTCACCGGAGAAGTCGAGCACCTTCGAGGCGGCGCCGATCAGCCCCATCGACAACTGCTCGGTGACGATGATCACGATGATCGGCAGGATCGCGGCGATCGGGGCCCGGAAGATCAGCAGGATCAGTCCGATGATCAGGGCGAAGGTGGCGACCGTGATCAGCAGGAAGGACTGGGTGAAGGAGTCCTCGTTGTCGACGAACATCGCGACGTCGCCGCCGACCTTGGCCTCCAGCCCGCTGCCCAGGACCTCGGGCAGCTTCTCCCGGAGGTCCTTGATGGCCTGGCTCTGGTCCTGGGCCTCGGCCCCGGTCGCCAGCTCCATCGGCACGGTGATCAACTGGATGCTCTTGTTCGGCGCGACCGTCTGCGGGCCGGTCATGAACCCGAGGACCGTCGGGTACTTCTCGGCCGTCAGCGCTTTGGCGGCCTCACCGATCTTGGCGCTGTCCTGCGGCGTGATCTTCCCGCCGTCGGTCCGCTGCACCACGATCAGCGAGCTGGCCTCCGCCTGCTGAGGGAAGGCGTCGGACGCGAGCTCGGCGGCCTGGACGGACTCGTATCCGGAGGGCAGGAACTCGCCCTGGTCCGATTCGGTTGTCAGTTTGGGGGAGAAGGCGATGATGACGACTGCCGCCGCCAGCCAGGCCACGATCGTCCACCACGGGTGTCTCACGACGAAGCGTGCGAGCCCAGCGAACATGCGTCTTCCTTCGGTTCAGAGGAGGGGTGCGGATGCCTATCAAACGGTAGAGATCCGGCGCCCCGTTGAGGTCACCCCGTGCGCCGAACTTGGTGCTGATACCTCGGGGGGACCCTCTCCTCCTTCAGGAGGGCAAGGCGGCGGATAGCCTCGTTCCCATGGACAACGACGTTCACCTGGGTTTCGAGACGGTGGCCATCCACGCCGGCCAGGAGCCGGACCCCGTCACCGGGGCGGTGGTCCCGCCGATCTACCAGGTCTCGACCTATAAGCAGGACGGCATCGGGGGGTTGCGCGGAGGCTACGAGTACTCCCGATCGGCCAATCCCACGCGTACGTCGCTGGAAGTATGCCTCGCCGAGATCGAGGGCGGCGCCCGCGGCCTGGCGTTCGCGTCCGGCCTCGCCGCCGAGGACGCGCTGCTGCGCACCGTCTGCCGCCCGGGCGACCACGTGATCATCCCGAACGACGCCTACGGCGGCACCTACCGGCTGTTCGCGAAGGTCGCCGAACCGTGGGGCGTCGCGTTCGACCCGGTGCCGCTCGGCGACGTCGCCGCCGTGCGGGCCGCCGTCCGCCCCGAAACGAAGATCATCTGGGTGGAGACGCCGACGAACCCGCTGCTCGGGGTGGCCGACATCGCGGTGCTCGCGTCGGTCGCCCGCGACGCCGGCGCGCTCCTCGTCGTCGACAACACCTTCGCCTCGCCCTACCTGCAGCGTCCGCTGGAGCTCGGCGCCGACATCGTCGTGCACTCCACCACCAAGTACATCGGCGGCCACTCCGACGTCGTCGGCGGCGCGCTGATCGTCTCCGACCCGGGGCTGGGCGAGCGGCTCGCGTTCAACCAGAACTCGATGGGCGCCGTCGCCGGCCCCTTCGACGCCTGGCTGACGCTGCGCGGCATCAAGACCCTCGGCGTCCGCATGGACCGGCACTGCGCGAACGCCGAACGGGTCGTCGACCTGCTCACGCGGCACCCGTCCGTCCGGCAGGTGCTCTACCCGGGGCTGCCCGACCACCCGGGCCACGAGACCGCCGCCAAGCAGATGAAGGGGTTCGGCGGCATGGTCTCCTTCCGGATGGAGTCGGAGGAGGCCGCCGTCCGCGTCTGCGAGCGGACGAAGCTGTTCACGCTCGGCGAGTCCCTCGGCGGCGTCGAGTCGCTCATCGAGCACCCCGGCCGGATGACGCACGCGTCCGCGGCCGGGTCGCCGCTGGAAGTGCCCGCCGACCTGGTGCGGCTGTCGGTCGGCATCGAGGACGCCGCCGACCTCCTCCACGACCTCGAGGACGCGCTCGGCCGAACCGAATGACCCTTCCCGCGCGTTCTTGATCAAAACCTCTTATGATGAGCGCGCCAGGTTTCCGTGTGCGAAGGGGTCCCGGGTGCGCAAGGCAGTGGTGTTCAGTGCGGCTCTCGCCGCGACGTGCGCGTCGGCCGTGGCCGTCCCCGTGGCGGCGCAGGCCGCGTCGCCCGCACCGACGGCTCCGGGCACCCCCGCACCGGGCACCTCCGCACCGGGCACCGGCACGGACGGCCCGTCGGGCGCGCCGCCGAGCGCCCCGGCGGACGCGCCGACGACGCCGCGGGGCACCCCGTCCGACCCGGCCGACGGCACGGTCACCGCCAGCGCCGTCATGGTGACGCCCGAGCTGCCGCGGACCGAGACGTACTCCTACGGGCCCGACGACCTCCAGCAGGTCGACGCCTACTGGACGACCGCCGAGCGCGGCGCCGCGCCGCGCCCGGCCGTCCTGGTCGTCCACGGCGGCTACTGGCTGCAGGGCGACAAGAGCGCCTGGGAGTACTTCGCGCGCCGCCTCGTCGCCGACGGCTACGTCGTCCTGTCGGCGAACTACCGGCTCGCGCCCGCCGCGCAGTGGCCCGCGCAGCGGACCGACGCGCTCGCGGCGCTGAACTTCCTCAAGACCAACGCCGCCCGCTGGAACGCCGACCCCGAGCGCGTCGTGGTGATCGGCTCGTCCTCCGGCGGGCACCTCGCCACCCAGCTCGGCACGTACGGCGACGGCGGCGAGCGGGTCCGCGGCGTGATCGCGCTGTCGCCGCCGAACGACCCGGAGCTCGCCTACACCGACGGCGGCGCGGCCACCGCGAACTACCAGCAGCGCAAGCTGCGCCGCGCCGTCACCGACCTGCTCGGCTGCGACCCGGCCGACGCCGCCGCCGGGTCGCGCTGCTGGAAGCTGCTCGAGGACAGCAAGTCCGCGAGCCACGTCGGCGGCGAGGACGTCCCGATGCTGCTCATGCACGGGACGGCCGAGTTCGTGCCGGTCACCGAGAGCCGCGGCCTGGCGACCGCGCTGCGCGCCGCCGGGATCGAGGCGACCATCAAGACGGTCGAGGGGTCCGCGCACGCCGCGGCGCTGCTGAACCACCCCGACACCTACCCGATGATCACCGAGTGGCTCGGGAAGCGCCTCGCCCCCGCGGCGCCCGGCGGCGGCACCGGCCGGGAGGACGACGAGGGCGGCGAGCACGACTCCCCGGCCGATCTCCCCAGCGCCCTCCCGACCCAGCGCGCCACCGACGACTGACCGCGCCGCCGGGGCCGCGCTCCGGTCAGCCGTTCCACACCATCAGCACCAGGATCACCAGCCAGATCAGCGCGATGACCCCCGACAGCGCCGCGATCCGGCCGCGCTCCACCTGCGCGACGTCCGCCCCCGACGCGGCGGCGGCCTTCGCGTCCGCGGCCTTCGCGTCGTCGGCCTTCGCGTCCTCCGGCCGCTCCGCGCCGCCGGCGGTCTCACCCGCGGCGGGCGCGGACGGGCCGGCCGGGACGGCCGCGGCGCCCGCCGTCTCCAGCAGGTGCACCGCCCGCCGCTGGTCGCGGTCCACGATCAGCAGCAGCACCAGCGCGACGATGAACAGCGTCATGGACGCCGACAGCCACATCTGGTCGAACTGCCCGGATCCCAGGAGCATCCCGAACAGGAAGATGCCCAGGCACGCCACGCCGTAGATCTGCGTGGTCCGGTTCAGGTACCGCACGACCGACGTGTTGCCCTTGCGGATGTAGCGCGGCGTGGACATCGTCGCGGCGGTCAGCGGCCCCAGCGTGAAGATCGCGAAGCCGATGTGCAGGATCAGCAGCAGGTGGTCGGAAGTCGACATGACGCCGACCCTAGCCCCCGCGGGCGCTACCTGCGGCCTCGCCGCACCCGCAGGTAGTCGCTCACCACGTACTCGCCGAGCCGCTGCGCGTCCGGCGCGAAGACGCGGCCGCCGTTGCGGCGCGCGACCTCCTCCACGAACGACACCAGCCGCCGGTCGTCGGCCAGCATGAAGAAGTTCATCCCCGCACCGCGCCGCGTCATCTTGTCGACCTCCGCGAGCGTCAGCACCAGCGTCTCGGTGGACGGCGGGTAGTCGAACAGCGAGCGCCCGTCCGGACGCAGGTGCGCGGTCGGCTCCCCGTCGGTCACCACGAGCACGATCGGCTCGAAGTCGGGGTGCCGGTCCAGGTGGCGGCCCGCGATCATCAGCGCGTGGTGCAGGTTCGTGCCCTGCACCATGTCCCAGTCGAGCCCCGCCATCTCCGTCGGGTGCAGGGTCCGCGCGTAGTTCGAGAAGCCGATGATCTGGATGGCGTCCTGCGGGAACTTGCTCGTCACGAGCGTGTGCAGGGCGAGCGTCGTCTGCTTCGCCGCCGCCCACGTCCCGCGCAGCACCATCGAGTACGACAGGTCGACCAGCAGGCAGACGGCCGCGCCCGTGCGCCGTTCCGTCTCGTGGACCTCGAAGTCGTCCACGCCCAGCCGGACGGGCCGCGGCCCCGGCACCCCGCCGCCGCCCGCACCGCCGCCGGGCAGGACGTCCGCGCGCGAACCGTTCGCGGACGGCTCGGCGGGCGCGGGCTCGGCGACCCGCGCGACCGGCCCGGCCATCGCGCCGCGCCGCACCGCGTTGCTCACCGTCCGGACGACGTCGAGGGGCTGCTCGTCCCCGAACCGCCACGGGCGGCTCGACCCGGTCAGCTCGCCCGCCTGCCCGGCGTCGCGCTGGTCGTGGTCGCCGGACCGGCCCGACGCGAGCTGCGCGAACACCCGCCGCAGCGCCGTCTCGCCGAGCCGCCGCACCGCCTTCGGCGTCAGTTCGAGCTTGCCGCGGTTGCGGCGCAGGTAGCCCTGCCGCTCCAGCTCCGCCTCGATCCGCCGGAGCGCCTGCAGGTCGTCGACGGCGCGGCGGCCCAGCGCGCGCCGCACGGCGTCCTCGTCGATGTCGTCCAGCCGCGCGCCCGGGTACTCCTGCCCCAGCGCGGCCTCCAGCTCGGCGAGGTCGGCGAGTTCCGCCAGCGCGGACGTCGCGTCGCCCATGCCCAGCGGGTCGTCGCCGGTCATCGGCTCGGCGCCGCCCCAGCCGAGGTCGGGGCGGCGGGTGCGCAGCGCGTCGCCCAGCCGCGTCATCTCCATCGCGAGGCCCGCGTCCTTCATGACCTCGTCCATCAGCCCGGCCAGCTCCGCCCGCTGCTCGGGGCTGAGCGACGCCATCAGCCGGTCCATCGCGGCGGCGCGCCGGGCCAGCGCGTCCACCAGCTCCTCGAGGTTCTCCGGACGGTCGGGGAAGAACTCCCCGTACTCGTCCATGAAGCGGTCGAAGTCCTCCTGGGTGTGCTCGCCCCGGGCGTCCTTCTCGAGCATCCCGTTCAGCGCGGCCATCATGTCCTTGACGCGCTGCATCTGCGCGGGGTCCTGGCTCTGCAGGGCCTGCTTCATCCCCTGGAACTGCGCGTCGAGCACCTCGCTGCGCAGCAGGTCCTTCAGCTTCTCGAACGTCGCCCGCGCCGCGTCCGACGCCCACTCGTAGTTCGCCAGCCGCCGCACGGCCTGCGACGTGTCGTCCGGCAGCGTGTCCAGCTCGGCCTCGCGCAGCCGCGCGTCGTCGCTCGGGTCGGGGAACAGCTCGGCGCGCTCCTGCCCGACGGCGGTGTCGAGCAGCGCCCGCGCCTGCTCCAGGGTGCCGTCCAGCCGGCCCCGGTCGCGCAGCGCGCGCCGCCGCTCCCGGACCTCGCGGAGCAGGTCGTCCAGCCCGCGCCCGTCGCGGCCCGGCAGCCCGCGGCGCAGCAGGTCGCGCAGTGCGTCGCCCGCCCGCGTCCCGTCCAGGACCGCGTCGCCCACGGCGTCGAGGGCGCCGCGGACGTCGTAGGGCGGGGCCAGCGGGTCGGGCCCGTCCTCGTACGCGCCGTACCGGTATCGGCTCACAGTCGCGCCCCCAATCGGTGGCCCTCAGGTGCGGTAGGTGCCTCAGGTGCCTCAGGTGCGGTAGGTGGACGTCCCGTCGGCGGCGTCCTTCGACAGCCGCCGGGTGAGGAACAGCCCCTCCAGGGCGAACTCCAGCGCGGCCGCCGCCTGCCCGGGGGAGTCCCCGGACATGCCGAGCCGCTCCATCATCCGCGCCAGGCCCGGGATCTGCCCGACGCGGCGCAGCAGCTCCGACGCCGGCACCAGCTCGCCCGACTCCACGCTGTCGCCCGCGTCGAACTTGTCCAACAGCCCGCTCAGGTCGGCGGCGCCGAGCGTCCGCCGGTAGGTCTCGGCGACGGCCCGCCGCAGCAGGTGCTCCAGCACCTCCTGCTCGCGGCCCTCCTCGCTGACCTCGAACTCCACCTTGCCGAGCAGCGCGGGCACGACCGCGGGCAGGTCGCACACCCGCGCGACCGCGCGCTCCTCGCCGGTCAGCGCCGCCCGCCGCACCGCGCCCGCCGCGACCGTCTCGGCGCCCGCCAGCGCGAACCGCGCCGACACGCCGGACCGCGCGTCGACCGCCGTCGACTCGCGGACCAGCCGGGTGAACCGGCCGATCACCTCGACCAGGTGGTCGGGCACCTCGGCGGGCACCCCGCCGAGGTCGGCGAAGTCGGACTCCTGCCGGATGAGCTCCAGCTCGGCGTCCAGCTCCAGCGGGTAGTGGGTGCGGATCTCCGCGCCGAACCGGTCCTTCAGCGGCGTGATGATCCGGCCGCGGTTGGTGTAGTCCTCGGGGTTGGCGCTCGCGACGAGCAGGACGTCCAGCGGCAGCCGCAGCGCGTAGCCGCGGATCTGGACGTCGCGCTCCTCGAGCACGTTGAGCAGCGCGACCTGGATCCGCTCGGCGAGGTCGGGCAGCTCGTTGATGGAGAAGACACCCCGGTTCGTCCGCGGGACGAGCCCGAAGTGCACGGTCTCGGGGTCGCCGAGCGTCCGGCCCTCGGCGACCTTGATCGGGTCGACGTCGCCGATGAGGTCGCCGACGCTGGTGTCGGGCGTCGCGAGCTTCTCCCCGTACCGCTCGTCCCGGTGCTTCCACGCCACCGGCAGCCCGTCCCCGAGCTCCTCGGCGAGCCTGCGGCAGCGCACGCACACCGGCGCGTACGGATGGTCGTTGATCTCGCACCCGGCGACGACCGGCGTCCACTCGTCCAGCAGGCCGGCCAGGGTGCGGATCAGCCGCGTCTTGCCCTGCCCGCGCTCGCCCAGCAGCACCAGGTCGTGCCCGGCGAGCAGCGCCCGTTCCAGGTGGGGGAGGACGGTCTCGTCGAATCCGAGGATTCCGGGGAACCGCGGCTCGCCCGATCTCAGGCGGTCGAGCAGGTTGTGCCGGATCTCGGCCTTCACCGAACGCTGGACGTGACCGCTGTTGCGCAGCTCGCCCACCGTGGTCTCGCGGGGTGTGGATGCACGCACGAGATCGACACTACGTCATGGATCGGGGGGGCGACCCCCCAAACTTTCCCGGGTGCAAGGGGCCGCGTGGTGTGCCGTGCAGGCCCTCGTGTCCGGCGGCCCCGTGGGATCGGTGTCCAACGTCGCGACGCCCGGTTTTCTCGAGGCGGCGGTTTACGGCGGCTTGCGTGATCGTCCCCGAGGGAGAGGCCCTGAACCGGGCCACGCGTCGCGCGGAGCGCCGGGGGGCTTCGAGACAGCACGCGAGGATCGTCGTCCCCGTGCCGGGGGTTCCAGGGGGTCGGCCCGCTGGGCTAACACCCCCGTTCGGGGGGAGACTGGAAGGGTGAACCGAGCCCGATACACGAGGAGGCGGCGCCATGGCTCGATTCGGTGACGGGCTGGCTGTCGGCCCGGATCTGTCCAGTGCCGCCGTGACGGCGGTGGAGGAGGCGCTCGCGCCGCTGAGCGCTGCGCCCGACCTGGTCTGCGTGTTCATCAGCGGGGACGATCCGGACGAGATCGAGGCGGCGGCGCACGGGGCGGCGCTGGCCGCGGGGCCCGCGGTGATGATCGGGTGCAGCGGCGCCGGGGTCATCGGCGCCGGGCGCGGGGTGGAGGAGACGGGCGCGGTGAGCGCGTGGGCGGCGGTGCTGCCCGGCGCGCGGATCGACCCGTTCCGCCTCGAGACGCTGCGGTCCGACGACCGGTTGATCGTCGTCGGGATGCCCGAGGGGCAGGACGACGACGTGGTGGGCGTGCTGCTCACCGACCCCTACAGCTTCCCCGTGGACGCGTTCGTCGAGCGTTCGGACGACGCCCTGCCGGGGCTGCCGCTGGTCGGCGGGCTCGCGGAGGGCACCGGGCCGGGGACGGTGCGGCTGTTCGTCGACGGCGAGGTCCACTCCGACGGGGCCGTCGGCGTGGTGATCGGCGGGTCGGTGGCGGCGGCGACGCTGGTCAGCCAGGGGGCGCGGCCGATCGGGCCCGACATGGTCGTGACCCGCGCCGAGGAGAACGTCCTCTACGAGCTGGCGGGCACCCCGGCGCTGGAGAAGCTCGAGGAGATCGTCATCGGGCTGCCCGAGGACGAGCAGGAGATGGCGGGACGCGGACTGCTGATCGGTGTCGCGATGGACGAGTACGCCGACGAGCACGAGCACGGCGACTTCCTCGTGCGCGGCGTCGTCGGGGCCGACACCGAGAACGGCGCGATCGCGATCGGGGACGTCGTCGACGTGGGCCGCACGGTCCGGTTCCAGGTGCGGGACGCGGGCGCCGCCGAGGAGGACCTCGCGGCGCTGCTGGAGCGGTTCGACATGGCGCCGGTCGAGGGCGCGCTGCTGTTCTCCTGCAACGGGCGCGGGAAGGCGATGTTCGCCGACTCCGACCACGACGCGAAGGTGCTGGACCGCGCGTTCGGGCCGGCGGGCGTCGGCGGGTTCTTCGCGGCCGGGGAGATCGGGCCGGTGTCGGGGCGCAACCACGTGCACGGGTTCACGGCGTCGATCCTGGCGTTCGGCCGCGCGGGGGACCACGCGTGACCGACACCGCTCCCGCGACCCGTCCGGTCCTCGCGATCGACATCGGCGGGACGAAGCTCGCCGCGGCGCTCGTCGAGGAGAGCGGGCGCATCGTCGCCTACGACCGGGCCCCGACGCCGAACGCGCCGGACCGCGACGCCGAGGACCTGTGGCGGGCGCTCGACGCGCTCCTCGACAAGGTCGTCGCGGAGGGCGGCGCGCCCGACCTCGCGGGCGTCGGGGTGGGCTGCGGCGGCCCGATGACGTGGCCCGCGGCGGAGGTGTCGCCGCTGAACATCCCCGCGTGGCGGGGGTTCCCGCTGCGCGGGCGGCTCCGCGAGCGGCACCCGGGCCTGCCCGTCCGGGTGCACAACGACGCGATCTGCGTCGCGATCGGGGAGCACTGGCGCGGCGCGGGCCGCGGCCGCGCGAACGTGCTGGGCATGGTGGTGTCCACGGGCGTCGGCGGCGGGCTCGTCCTCGGCGGGCGGCTCGTCGACGGCGCCAGCGGCAACGCCGGGCACGTCGGGCACGTGGTCGTCGACCCGGACGGGCCGCGGTGCGGCTGCGGCGGCCGCGGGTGCCTGGAGGCGGTCGCGCGGGGCCCCGGCCTCGTGGCGTGGGCCCGCGAGCACGGCTGGCGGGCGGACGAGCCCGGCGGGACCGGCGTCGAGCTGGCCGCGGACGCGCGGGACGGCGAGCCGGTCGCGGTCGCGGCGATGCGGCGCGCCGGGCGGGCCCTCGGCATCGCGATCGCGTCCGCGACGCACCTGTGCGACCTGGAGGTCGTGGCGATCGGCGGCGGGGTCTCGCAGGCGGGGCCGCTGCTGTTCGACCCGCTGCGGGAGGCGTTCGACGCGCACGCCCGGATGGAGTTCGCGCGCCGCCTGGAGATCGTCCCGGCGGCGCTCGGGCAGCCCGCGGGCCTCATCGGCGCCGCCGCGCTGATCTTCGCTCCCGGCCGTTACTGGAACGCGGACTGAGCCGTTACCGGGCCGTGGGAAGATCGGCGCATGGCTCCCGTGACCCTCGACGACGTCCGCGCCGCCCGGGATCTGCTCACCGACGTGATCGTCCCGACGCCGCTGATCCGGTCCCGGGCGCTGTCCGAGGCGATCGGCGGCCCGGTGCTGCTGAAGTGCGAGAACGTGCAGCGCACCGGCTCGTTCAAGATCCGCGGGGCGTTCGTGCGGATCGCGCGGCTCAGCGACGCCGAGCGGGCCCGCGGCGTCGTCGCGGCCAGCGCGGGCAACCACGCGCAGGGCGTGGCGCTCGCGGCGTCCATCCTCGGCTGCCGGGCGACGGTGTTCATGCCGGCGGGGGCGCCGCTGCCGAAGGTCGCGGCGACCCGCGGCTACGGCGCCGAGGTGATCTTCCCGGGCCCGACCGTGGACGACTGCCTCGTCGCGGCCGACACCTACGCCAAGGAGCAGGGCGCGATCCTGATCCACCCGTTCGACCACCAGGACGTCGTCGCCGGCCAGGCCACGATCGGCCTGGAGATCCTGGAGCAGTGCCCGGACGTCCGGACGGTCGTCGGGCCGGTCGGCGGCGGCGGGCTGATGGCGGGCGTCGCCGCCGCCATCAAGGGCGTCGAGAAGGACGTCAAGGTGGTGGGGGCGCAGGCGAAGCGCGCGGCGGCGTTCCCGCCGTCGCTGGCCGCCGGGCGCCCCATGCGGATCGAGACGCAGGCGACGATGGCGGACGGCATCGCCGTGGGCCGTCCGGGCGACCTCACCTACGAGCTGTTCACCGAGCTGGTCGACGCGGTCGTGACCGTGTCGGAGGAGTCGATCTCGCAGGCGCTGCTGCTGTGCCTGGAGCGGGCGAAGCAGGTCGTGGAACCCGCCGGGGCGGCGGGCGTCGCGGCGCTGCTCGAACACTCCTACGCCGTCCGGACGCCGGTGGTGGTGCTGCTGTCGGGCGGCAACATCGACCCGCTGCTGCTGTCGAAGGTGCTGCGGCACGGCCTCGCCGGCGCGGGCCGCTACCTGGTCGTGCGGTGCCGCCTCAAGGACCGTCCCGGCGCCCTGGTGACGCTGCTGGGCGAGCTGGCGGAGCTGGGCGTCAACGTGCTGGACGTGATGCACGAGCGGATGGCCGCGCGTCTCCACGTGGAGGAGGCCGAGGTCCTCATGCACCTGGAGACGCGCGGCGCCGACCATTCCGAGGACGTGATCGGCCGCCTCCGCGAGAAGGGCTACACCCTCACGCTGAGCTGACCTACAGCGCGGGCTTGCCCGGCGAGTACAGCCAGGTCTTCGCCCACGCGCCGAGGTCCTCGCCGGAGACCCGCTCGGCGAACCGGACGAAGTCCTCGGTGGAGGCGTTGCGGCCCTCGTAGGCGGACGGCCACGCCTTCAGGAACCGGAAGAAGTCGCGGTCGCCGATCTCCGCGCGCAGCATGTGGACGGCCATCGCGCCCCGGTCGTACACGGCGCCGTGGAAGATGTTGTCGCGGCCCGGGTCGGACACGACCGGCGTCCACAGGCCGTCGTCGGCGGGGGCGGCGTACACCTCGTCGAACGACGCCTGGACGGGCTTGCCCTCGAACTTCTCCGCGTACAGCCACTCGGAGTACGTCGCGAGGCCCTCGTTCATCCAGATGTCGGCCCAGCGCTCCGGCGTCACCGAGTCGCCGAACCACTGGTGGGCCTGCTCGTGCGCGACGAGCCCGGCGCTCGGGATCGCGCCCGGACGGTGCCCGAGGTCGTACACGGGCCGTCCCTGCGTCTCCAGCGCGTACCCGAAGCCGCCCTTGACGACGATCCCGCCGGTCGACCGGAACGGGTACCGCCCGTACATCGCCGACTGGAAGTCGAGGACGTCACCGGTCAGCTCGTGGAACTTCTTCGCGTTCTCCGGCGAGACGCCCTGCCGCTCGTCGGTCGCCGTCAGGTTCGGGACGCCCCGGTCCGTGCGGCCCTTGAGCACGTCGTACCGCCCGATGGCGATCATCGACAGCTCGCTCGCCATCGGCGCGCGCATGTCCCAGCGGGTCGTGGTCTTCCCGCGGCTCGTCCAGACGCCGCGCAGGTCGCCGTTCGACAGGGTCGTGAGGCCCTTCGGCGCCGTCAGCGTGAAGGTGTAGGTCGCCTTGTCGGTCGGGTGGTCGTTCACCGGGTAGACCGTCGCGGCGCCGAACGGCTGGTTCACCATCACCGCGCCGTCCGTCGTGGGGATCCAGCCGGACGTGCCGAGCGCCGGGTCGTCGACCGTCTGCGGGACGCCCGCGTACGCGACCGTCACCGTGAAGGCCCGGTTGCGCCGCAGGCCCCGGTCCGGGGTGATCTCGAGTTCCTGCGCGCCGGTCCGCGCGAACCTCGCCTTCCGCCCGTCCACCTTCAGCGAGGAGATCTTCAGCGGGCCGAGGAAGTCGAGGTTGAACCGGGACAGGTTCTGCGTGGCCTTCGCCCGGATCCGGGCGACCGCCTCGATCCCCTTGGTCTTCGGGTCGTACTCCAGCCGCACGTCGTAGTGCCGGACGTCGTAGCCGCCGTTGCCCATGTCGGGGAAGTACGGGTCGCCCGCGCCGGGCGCGCCGGGGGTGAACCGGGCGGCCGCGCCCGCGGGCGCCGCCGTCACCAGGACCGCCGCCGCGGCGCCCAGCGCCACCGCCGTCACGGCTCTGTGCGCTCTGCTCATGGACCTCGCCTTCCTTCGACGCCTCTGTCGCGATCAAGAATTTCCTCGCCGGGGCGCCGGATCAAGCGCGGGACGATCTCATCTTGCGATCATCACGGCCGGGAAAGGCCAAGGTCGGGTCAAGGGCGGGCGCCCGGAGGGCGTCCGCCGGGTCAGCGCGGCGGGCGGCCGCGCTCGTAGAGCCACGCCCGGAAGAGGGAGTCGAGCCGCTTCCCGGAGACCCGCTCCGCCGTCTCGACGAACTGCGGCGTCGTGGCGTTCGTGTTCTTTTTCTCCTTCGTCCACGTCTTGAGGATCTCGAAGAACGCCGCGTCGCCGACCTCGGTGCGCAGCGCGTGCAGCGTCATCGCGCCCCGGTCGTACACGGACCGGTGGAACATGTCCTTGCGGCCGGGGTCGCCGGGCGGGACGTCCCACAGCTCGTCCCCGCCGGTCTCGTACAGCCGGTCGAACTGCTCCTGCGGCGCCGGGCCGCCGGACCGCTCGCCCCAGATCCACTCCGCGTAGGACGCGAAGCCCTCGTTCAGCCAGATGTCCTTCCACCGCGTGACGCTGACGCTGTCGCCGAACCACTGGTGCGCCAGCTCGTGCGCGATGAGCGTCGGCGTCACGCCGTACGACCCGTACACCGGCCGGGTCTGCGTCTCCAGCGCGAACCCGACGGCCGCGTTGTCGACGATCCCGCCCGACGACGCGAACGGGTACGGCCCGAACAGCTTCGAGAACTCCTCGGTGACCCGGATGTTCTCGCGGTGGAAGCCGTCCAGGCTCGTCGACGAGGACGGGTCGGCGGCGGAGATCACCGGGACGCCCGACGCGGTGGTGCCGTTGCGGAACGCGAACTCGCCGACCGTCACCGTCGCCAGGTAGGTCGCCATCGGGTTCGCGACGTGCCACTTCGAGGTCGTGGTGGCGCGCGCGCCGATCGGGCTGACCGCCGGTCCCGGCGCGCCGCCGGGCTCGCCGGGCGTCCCGCCGGGGGTCCCGGGGGTCCCGGGGTCCGGCTCCTGCGGCGCGCCGGGCGTCCCGCCGCCGGGGGACCCGCCGCCCGGCAGCGACTCGGGGGTCCCGTTCGCGACCGCCGTCAGGCCCGCCGGCACGGTGATCTCGAAGTCGAACAGGGCCTTGTCGGACGGGTGGTCGTTGCTCGGGAACCAGGTCTGCGCGCCGCTCGGCTGGCACGCGACGAACACGCCGTCGGGCGTGCGGATCCACCCGTAGGTGCCGAGGACCGGGTCGTTCACCGGCTCCGGCGTCCCCGAGTACGCGACGACCGCGGTGAACTCCGCGCCCTTCTCCAGCGGCTCGGCCGGCGTGATTTCCAGCTCGCCCTGGGCCCGCTGCGTCCGCGCGGGCGCGCCGTTCACCGTGACCTCCGCGACCTTCAGGTCGGTGAGGTCGAGGTTGAACCGGGCGAGCCGCGCGGTCGCCTTCGCGGTGATCGTCGCGGTCCCGGACAGCTGCTCGGCGGCGTCCGGCATGATCGTCAGCTTCAGCCCGTAGTGCTGGACGTCGTACCCGCCGTTCCCGTCGCCCGGGACGTACGGGTCCCCGGCGCTGGTGGGCCCCGCCGGGCCGGTCGCGGCGGCGCCCGGCGCCCGCTCGGGGGCGTCCCCGCCCGGGAGCTGGCACGCGGTCAGCGTCCCGGCGGCGGCCAGGGCGGCCACCCCCGCGACGCCCCGGAGTGCGGCGCGCGCGCCTGGACGACGGGGGCTGCGGTCGTGTCCGGCCATGTTCACGCCGTCAAGCCTGCCCGGACGGGGACGCGCCCGGCAACTCGGATACCCGGCGGAACCGCCGTCAGCGCATGGCGTAGGGGTTCGGCGCCCGCGGATCGGCCTTGACCACGACCGTCCGGGCGATCTTGTCGTGCAGCGCCTGCCTGCGCCGGTCCCACAGGATCCACAGGACGTCGATGAACCCGATGCAACCGCAGATCCCCCCGAGCACGCTGTAGAACGCCGACCGCGCCGCCGCCTGGCTCGTCGCGATCGGCCCGCCGTCCTCCTCCCGCACCACCCGGATCCGCAGGAGCATCTTCCCGAGCGTCTGCCCCCACTTGGCGTGCATGAGCCAGAAGTAGAGGAAGCCCACGATGATGGCGATCAGGTTCGTCCACACCTGCATGCCGTTGTAGGCGTACTCGCCGGGCTCGGGGTCGACGACGGTGTCCCAGTTGACGAACGGCAGCGAGATCAGCCCGGAGATGATCGACAGGACGACGAGGTCGACGATGCCCGCCCCGAGCCGCGCCCACCGGCTCGCCAGCCCGGCCGCCGGGTCGATGTACTCGTTCGGCCCGCCGCCGTATCCGGGAAGCCCGCCGTACTGCTGACCGCCGGACGGGCCGCCGCCGTAGGACCCCGGGTACGGCGGAGGCTGCTCCCCGTACCCCTGCTCCCCGTACCCCTGCTCCCCGTACCCCTGCCCCCCGTACCCCTGCTCCCCGTACCCCGGTTGCCCGTACCCGCCCTGGCCGTACTGCTCCTGCCCGTAGCCCGGCTGCCCATAGCCGGGTCGGCCGTATCCGGGTTGGCCGTACTGCCCCTGTCCCTGCCCATAGCCGGGTTGCCCGTACCCCGGTTGCCCGTACCCGGGCTGCCCCTGCCCCGGCTGCCCCGGCTGGTCGGGCCGGTCGGGCCGGTCGGGGCCGGGCTCGCCGGGCTGCTCGGGCGGGGGTCCGTGCCCCTGCCCCTGCGGCCGCTGCTCGGGCGGCGGCCAGTCCTCCGGTTCTCCCCCGGAGCCGGGGTCGTTCGGCCGATGCGTCATGACGTTGACCTGGGCCGAGGCGCCCCCCTCCAAACGTGGCCGCGTCCGGGGCGCAGGAATGTTTACCGGCGGCTGAGCAAAGGTTGTCCGGAAGGTCCCGGCGTCATGACTTCTTGTACGGGTCGGCCGTCCACGGCGTCACCTTCACGACGACCGTTCCGGCGACCTTGTCGTGGAGCGACTGGCGCTGCCGGTCCCACAGGATGAACGCGTTGTCCAGCGTGGCGAGGACGCTGACGGGGAAAGCGGCGGCGGGCACCGTGAAGTTCAGGACGACCGTGACGATCGAGATGCCGTACACGAACGCCTGGCGGCCCGCGACCTGCCCCCAGCGCACCGCGGAATGGTCGGCGGCGCTCACCAGCCGGATCCCGCAGGCCCGCTTGCCGAGCGTCTGGCCCCATTTCGCCTGCGTGATCGTGTAGTAGGCGAAGCCGACGACGAAGACGATCACGTATCCGGTGAGCAGCACCGGGATGTTGTAGACCTCCATCGGGTCCGTGATCGGCTCGCCGGACTCGACGATCTCGGTGAACCGGTCCCAGCGGATGGCCGCCAGCATGATCGGGACCATGAGGACACCGAGGATCAGGCTGTCGAGGACGGCCGCGCCGAGCCGGGCCCAGCGCCCGGCCAGCATGTCCTCGGGCGCCATGTGGCCGGGCGGCGGCCCGTATCCCGGAGGCCCGTAGCCGGGCTGCCCGTAGCCCGGCCGGCCCTGCGGCGGGACGCCGTAGGGCTGCTGCCCCGGGTGCTGCGGGGGCGGGCCGGGCGCCGCGAACCCCTGCTGACCCGGGCCCGCGCCGTAGACCCCCTGGTAGGGCGGCGGACGGTCGTCGGCCGGAGCCTCGGGCGCGGGCGCCGCGGCGGCGTCGGGGTTCTTCGAGAGGTCGGGCGCGGAGGCGTCCGGGCCCGCCCGGTCGTCGTCGCCGGGGCCGGGGTTCTGTGGCGGTTCGCTCATGGGCACACAGTGTGCCCGTTTCCGGACGTCCCGGGCACCGCCGCGCGAGCGGCCGTCCGGCCCCGGACACGACCGGACCCGGTCCGGCGCGTCCGGGGCCGAGCGCCGTCAGAGGTTGCCGCGGCGCTCCTGCTCGCGCTCGATCGCCTCGAACAGCGCCTTGAAGTTGCCCTTGCCGAACCCGAGCGAGCCGTGCCGCTCGATCAGCTCGAAGAACACCGTGGGGCGGTCCTGCACCGGCTTGGTGAAGATCTGCAGCAGGTAGCCGTCCTCGTCGCGGTCGACCAGGATGCGCCGCTTCTGCAGCTCCTCGACCGGGACCCGCACCTCGCCGATGCGCTCCCGCAGCTCGGCGTCCTCGTAGTAGGAGTCGGGGGTGTCGAGGAACTCGACGCCCGCCGCCCTCATCTGGTCGACGGCGGCCAGGATGTCGTTCGTGGCGAGCGCGATGTGCTGGACGCCCGGCCCGCCGTAGAACTCCAGGTACTCGTCGATCTGCGACTTCTTCTTGCTCTCGGCGGGCTCGTTCAGCGGGAACTTCACCTTGCGGGTGCCGTCCGCGACGACCTTCGACATCAGCGCCGAGTACTCGGTGGCGATGTCGTCGCCGATGAACTCCGCCATGTCGGTGAAGCCCATGACCCGGTGGTAGAACTCGGCCCACTCGTCCATGCGCTCGACGTTGCCGACGCAGTGGTCGATCGCCTGGAAGTACCGCTTCTCCGGCGGCTCGACGATCGGACCGGCGGCGGCGAAGCCCGGCAGGTAGGGGCCGGTGTAGTTCGAGCGGTCGACCAGCGAGTGGCGGGTCTCGCCGTAGGTGCGGATCGCGGCGATCGTCACCTTGCCGTGCTCGTCCTCCAGGACGTGCGGCTCCTCGATCCCGGTCGCGCCCCGGGCGAGCGCGTGCCGGTAGGCCGCCTCGACGTCGGGGACCTCGATCGCCAGGTCGACCACGCCGTCGCCGTGCTCGGCGACGTGCCGGCCGATGTCGGTGCCGGCCTTCACCGGCCCCCGGAAGACGAACCGGGCGCCGCCCGACTCCAGCACGTGCACCGCCTCGTCCGGGCTGCCGTTCTCCGGGCCCCGGTAGGCCACGCGGCGCATCCCGAAGGCGGTCGAGTAGTAGTGCGCCGTCTGCTTGGCGTTGCCGACGGCGAAGACGACGGCGTCCATGCCCTTGACCGGAAACTCATCCATGCCACCCAATGTCCATAGTCGCCTACAAGGTGCGCAAGAGACTCTCAGATCACTGGGCAATCTGTAGAGTGATGCGGCAGACCGGTCGGACTATCTGTGCAATGTGACCACGACCACAACCACCCCGGGAGGGCGCCGTGCCGATCGACGACCTGGACGGCCGGGTGATCGAGCTGTTCACCGCCGAGCCGCGGATCGGGGTGCTCGAGGCGTCCCGCCGCCTCGGCGTCGCGCGCGGGACCGTCCAGGCCCGGCTCGACCGGCTCATCCGCGACGGCGTGATCGCCGGGTTCGGCCCCGAGATCGACGCGGCCGCGCTCGGGTACGGCGTCACGGCGTTCGTCACCCTCCAGCTCCGGCAGGGCGGCGGCCACGACCCGGTCGCCGCGCGCCTCGCCCAGGTGCCCGAGGTGATCGAGGCCCACACCATCACCGGGCCGGGCGACATGCTGTGCCGCGTCGTCGCGCGCAGCAACACCGACCTGCAGCGCGTCATCGACGCGATCGTGGAGGTCGCGGGCGTCGAGCGGGCGTCGTCCGTCATCTCGCTCGTCACCCAGGTGCCGTACCGGACGCTGCCGCTGGTCCGCGCCGCGTCCGGACGCCCGCAGGCGGAGCGCGCGGGAGGGGCGCGGCCCCGGCCGCCCCGCTGACGCGCCCGTCCGGCTCCGCCGGGAAGGGCCGGGAAGGGCCGGGAACGCGAGCGGCCCGCCGCCCCGGAAACGGGGACGACGGGCCGAACTGCGTTCTCCCGGCGGTGGGTGGCCGCTCAGGCGGCGCCGTACGGGGTGGCGTCGAGGATCTCGACGGTCATGTTCCGGCCGTTCGGCAGCGTGTAGGTGGCCTTCTCGCCGACCTTCTTGCCGTTGATCGCGGAGCCGAGCGGGGAGTTGGGGGAGTACACGTCGATGGGGGCGCCGACCTCCTCGCGGGACGCCAGCAGGAAGGTGACCTCCTCGTCGTCGCCTTCGAACGTGACCGTGACGGTCATGCCGGGGCCGACGAGGCCCTCGGTGCGCGGCGCCTCGCCGACGCGGGCGTTCTCCAGAATGGCCTGGAGCTGGAGGATCCGGCCCTCGATCTTGCCTTGCTCCTCCTTGGCCGCGTGGTAGCCGCCGTTCTCGCGCAGGTCGCCTTCCTCCCGCGCCGCCTCGATCTTCTGAGCGATCTCGATGCGGCCCGGGCCCGACAGGTGGTCCAGCTCCGTCTTGAGCCGGTCGTACGCCTCCTGGGTCAGCCAGGTGACGTCCTTGTCAGCGCGGGTCTCGGTCACGGGTACTCCTCATCACATGGTTCGATCCTCGCTCGCCCACCGGTGGGAGAGCGTCATCGACATGAAGTGCGGCCGGGTGAAACCTCTAGCCTATCCGGTGTGTGCGGGTAAAGGTTCCCTGAACTCGTCGTCGGCAATCCGCCAATCACGGTTCGGCATCGGCCGCGGTATTCGCACGGGTGCGCCGGGCCGTTTCGCCGCCGCGATCCCCATGCCCCGGCCGGACGCGTCCATGCGCCGGCCGGTCGCCGGTCCTCAGCGCCCGCCGGGCCCGCCGGTTCCACGGACGTCCGCCCGGCCTGCGCTCATCCGGTCGTCTTGGCGCACTGGTGAATGCGCGCGCCGGTCGCCTCCCGCGGCGTCCGCAGCGTCTCGGTCCCCGTCGCGCCGGACTTTCCGGCGGGCACCAGGATCGTCTTCTCCGCGAGAATGTTGAAGTCGGTGTCGAACGCGTCGATCGTGCACCGCACGGGGTCGCCCTCCGGCTTCGCCACCGAATAGCTGATCTTCACGGTGTTCTCGGTGATGTCGTAGGCGACCGTCTGCGACGCGACGCCCGGGGTCGTCGAACCGGCGAACCCCGCGATGATCCCGAAGCCGCCGGCGGCGAGCACCACCAGCACGCCGATCACCACCAGGCCGATCCGTCCCCGGACGGTCCTCGCCCGGTCGGTCGGTTCCTCGGCGGGCGCTGCGGCGTCGGACACGCTCGTGGTCATGGCGGGAATCTCCGTGCGGGGTGCGACGTTGTCAGGGACAATTCTCGTCTGTCGTGGCGCGTGCTCCGAACCGGGGCCGCTTTTCACGGCCCGCCGTGTTCGCTGAGAGGGAGATCCCCAGGTGTCCGAGGTCATCGACGGTACGACGCTCGACCGCCCGTCCGGCGGGAACGAGCCGCTGCGGCTGATGGCGGTGCACGCCCATCCCGACGACGAGTCCAGCAAGGGGGCGGCGACGATGGCGCGCTACGTCTCCGAGGGCGTCGAGGTGCTGGTGGTCACCTGCACCGGCGGCGAGCGCGGCGACATCCTGAACCCCGCGATGGACCGGCCGGAGGTCAAGGCCGACATCGGCCGGGTCCGCAACGAGGAGATGGCGCGGGCCCGCGAGATCCTCGGCGTCCGGCAGCGCTGGCTCGGCTTCGTCGACTCCGGCTTCCCCGAGGGCGACCCGCCGCCGCCCCTGCCGGAGGGCTGCTTCGCGCTCGAACCGCTGGAGAAGGCCGCGGCGCCGCTCGTCCGGGCCGTCCGGGAGTTCCGGCCGCACGTGCTGCTGACCTACGACGAGAAGGGCGGCTACCCCCACCCCGACCACGTCAAGACCTACGAGATCTCGGCGGAGGCGTTCGACGCGGCGGGCGACCCCGACCGGTACCCGGGCGAGGGCGACCCGTGGCAGCCGCTCAAGCTCTACTACCACATGACGTTCAACAAGGAGCGGATCGTCGCCCTGCATACGGCGATGCTCGAGCGGGGGCTCGAATCGCCGTACCACGACTGGATGGAGCGCTTCGACGAGCGCCCGCAGCTGTGGGACGTCACGACCCGCGTGCCCTGCGCCGACCACTTCGAGACCCGCGACAAGGCGCTGCTCGCGCACGCCACCCAGATCGACCCGAACGGGTTCTGGTTCGTCGTCCCGCTGGACGTCCAGCGCGAGGCATGGCCCACCGAGGACTACCATTTGGCCAGGTCCCTGGTCGACACCGAGCTGCCGGAGGACGACCTGTTCGCCGGCATCCGGGAGAGGGTGTGTCTGTAGTGCTTCCAGTCCTCGCCGATGACTATCCCCTGAACGACACCACGGTCTCCCCGGGTGTGCTCGGCTTCGCGTTCTTCATCGCGTTCTTTGTCGCCCTGTTCTTCCTCATCCGGTCCATGAACAAGCGGCTGCGCAACATCAACGCGCCCCGCGAGGCCGACCTGAAGCAGGAGGCGTGGGAGCGCCGCCAGGCCGCCGCCGGAGGCGCGAAGCCGGCCGAGTAGCGGACGGGTTGGAGTGCGGCGCGTCCGGGGAGGACCCTCGACGTGCGCGCGAACTTCGAGGACTCCTACCGGGAGCTGGAGCCGGCGGCCGCCCGGCTGCTGCGGCTGCTCGCCCTGCAGCCCGCCGACGGCATCGGGCTCCCGGCCGCGGCCGTCCTGGCCGACCGGCCCGAGGACGAGACGCTCGCCCAGCTCCGGGCGCTCGCCGACCACGGGCTGGCCGTCGACGCCGGCGGCGGCCGCTACACGCTGCCCGGCCCGGTCCGGGTCCGGGCCGCCGAGCACGCCGCGGCCGAGGACGACCCCGGCGAGCGCGACGCCGCGCTCCGCCGCGTCCTCGACCACTACCTCGCGTCCGCGCCCGGCACCGGCCTCGAGGAGCACGGCCTCGCGCTGCTCGACCGCGAGCGCCGCGCCGAGGCCGTCGAGACCCTGGAGGAGGCGCTGCGGGACGCCGAGCACGGCGGCGACCGCCGCACCGTCCTGCTGGCCCGCCACCACCTGGGCCGCGCGCTGACCGCCGCCGGCGCCGTCGACCGCGCCATCGAACTGCTCGGCCCGCTGCCCGAGGAGTTCGCGGCCCTGCCGGACCCCGACGAGTACGACCGGGGCCGCGCCCTCCTCGGCCTCGGCGAGGCGTACCTGCACGCCGGCCGCCCGGTGGCGGCGGTGAACTTCTTCGGCCAGGCCCTCGACGCCGTGCGCACGCTGGACGCCCCCGACCTGGAGGCCGACGCGTACGCCCACCTCGCCGAGGCGGCCCGCCGCCGCGGCGACGGGACCGCCGAAACCGCCGCCCGCGAAGCCGCCGAGCGCGCGGCCCGGGAGGGGCGAACCCCCGGCGGGCCCCCGCCGCGCTGACGGCGTCCGGCGGAGGCCCGGCGAGGTCACGCCTTGCGGTGGTCCCAGCTCACGACGTCCTCGGGGTCCATCACGATGAGGACGCGCTTCGACATCGCCTGCTCGATGCCCGCCTCGATCGCGGGGTCGATGGGCTCGCCGATGGCGGGGACGGGCAGCCCCGCCATGCGGGACCCGACGACGCGGCCGACCTTGAGGAGCTCGTCGCGGTCCTCGATGACGAGGCCCCGCCCGTTCAGCTGGACGCCGCGCAGCTCGCTGTACTCGACGCCGTCCTCGACGAGGCACGTCATCGCCGGGTTGCGGCGCAGGTTCACGACCTTCTGCGACGACTTGTAGGTCGTGAAGGCGATCTTGCCGTCGAGGAGCGCGTAGAACATCGTGACCAGGTGCGGGCTGCCGTCCTTGTTGAGCGTGGCGACCTGCACCTTGAAGCTTTCGGCGAGGTACGAGGCGACCTCGTCCGGCGTCATCCTGATCCTGTCGCGCTTGCCACCGGCCATGTGACGGCTCCCTCTGTAGACGGCGCTGAAGACGGGCCGCCAGGATAACCGGGTGCTTACCGGCGGATCGGGGCGGCACCATGGACAGATGTCCGCACGCGACCTGACCGTGCTGGGTTCCGCCAGCGCGGTGCCGACGAAGGCCCGCAACCACAACGGCTACCTGCTGCGCTGGGACGGGCACGGCCTGCTGTTCGACCCCGGGGAGGGCACGCAGCGGCAGATGACGCGCGCGGGCCTGTCGGCGCACGACGTCACGTGGATCTGCGTGACGCACTTCCACGGGGACCACTGCCTCGGGGTGCCGGGGGTCGTGCAGCGGATCGCGCGGGACGGCGTCGAGCACCCGGTGCGCGCGGCGTTCCCCGCGAGCGGCGCGCGGTACTGGGAGCGGCTGCGGCACGCGTCGGTGTTCCGGGACACCGACGTCGTCGTCGAGCGCCCGGTGTCGGGCGACCGCACGGCGCTCGACGTCGGGGACGCGCCGTTCACGCTCGTCGCGCGGCGGCTGTCGCACCCTGTCGAGGCGTACGGCTACCGGCTGGCGGAGCCCGACGGGGTGACGATGCTCCCGGAGCGCCTGGCCGCGCGGGGCGTCCGGGGCCCGGACGTGCGGCGGTTGCAGGAGGACGGGCGGGTGACCGGGGCCGACGGGTCCGTGGTGACGCTCGAGGAGTGCAGCGTGCGGCGCCGCGGGCAGAAGTTCGCGTTCGTGATGGACACCCGGATGTGCGACGGGGTCGGCGAACTGGCCGACGGCGCGGACATGCTCGTCATCGAGTCGACGTTCCTCGACGCGGACGCGGGGCTCGCGGCCGAATACGGCCACCTGACGGCGGCGCAGGCCGGGAAGGTCGCGGCGGACGCGGGGGTGCGCCTGCTGGTGCTCACGCACTTCTCCGAGCGGTACCGGCCCGACGAGGAGCACCGGTTCCGGGACGAGGCGGCGGCCGTGTTCGACGGGGAGATCGCGCTGGTGCGCGATCTCGACCGGATCGCGATGCCGCGGCGCCGCACCTGACGGGTGACACCCCCGGATCCGGGGCAGGATGGCGATCATGACCGAGGAAGTGGACGTCGTCGTCATCGGGCTCGGGCCGGGCGGCGAGGACGCGGCGGGGCGGCTCGCCGAGGCGGGCCTGTCGGTGGTCGCGGTGGAGTCGCGGCTGGTCGGCGGCGAATGCCCGTACTACGCGTGCATCCCGACCAAGATGATGGTGCGGGCCGCTGGCCTGGTGGCGGAGGGCGAGCGGATCCCGGGGATGGCGGGCGACGCGGCCGTCCGGCCGGACTGGACGCCCGTCGCGGCCAGGATCCGGGACGAGGCGACGGACTCGTGGGACGACACGGTCGCGGCCGACCGGCTCACCGGGAAGGGCGTCGAGCTGGTCCGGGGCCGCGGGCGGATCACCGCGCCCCGGGAGGTGGCGGTCGACGGGCGGACGTTCCGGGCGCGGCGCGGCATCCTGCTCAACACCGGCACGTCGCCCGCGTCGCCGTCGATCGAGGGGCTGGACGGCACCCCGTACTGGACGAACCGGGAGGCCGTGCAGGCCACGGAGGCGCCCGCGTCGATGGTCGTCCTCGGCGGCGGGGTCGTCGGGGTGGAGCTGGCGCAGGCGTTCTCCCGGTTCGGGACGCGGGTGACGGTGGTGCAGGCCGAGGACCGGCTGCTGGCCCGCGAGGAGCCCGAGTCGAGCGAGCTCGTCCGGCGGGTGTTCGAGCGGGAGGGCATCGGCGTCCGCACCGGGCTGCGCACCGACCGCGTCGCCTATGACGGGCACGAGTTCACCCTGCACGCGGACGGCGGGGCCATCGTCGCGGACCGGCTGCTCGTCGCGACCGGCCGGCGCCCGAACCTGCGGGGGCTCGGCCTGGAGCACGTCGGCCTGGACGAGGACGCCCGCGCCGTGCCGGTGGACGGCAACATGCGGGCGGCCGACGGGGTGTGGGCGGTCGGCGACATCACCGGCAAGGGCCAGTTCACGCACGTGTCGATGTACCAGGCGGCGATCGCGGTGCGCGACATCCTCGGCGAGGAGGGCTCCCCGGCGTCGTACCGGGCGGTGCCGCGGGTCACGTTCACCGAGCCGGAGATCGGCGCGGTGGGGCTGACGGAGGCGCAGGCGCGGGACCAGAACCTGCCGGTCCGCACCGGGACGGTCGAGCTGTCGGCCTCGTCGCGGGGGTTCATCCACAAGTCGGGCAACGACGGCTTCATCAAGCTGGTGGAGAGCACCGAGTGGGGCGTGCTCGTCGGCGCCACCGCCGCGGGCCCGGCCGGCGGGGAGATCCTCGGGGCCCTCGCCGTCGCCGTCCACACGGAGGCCAAGGTCACCGCCCTGCGGGAGATGATCTACGCCTATCCGACCTTCCACCGCGCCATCGAGTCCGCCGTGGCGGCCCTCCGGGAAGGGTGAGGCGGCGCCCGGATCGGGCAGGATCGGGGGCATGAACCGGCTCAAGGACGCGACCAGCCCGTACCTGCTGCAGCACGCCGACAACCCGGTGGACTGGTGGGAGTGGTCCGACGGCGCCTTCGCCGAGGCCCGAGAGCGCGACGTGCCGATTCTCCTCTCCGTCGGTTACGCCGCGTGCCACTGGTGCCACGTGATGGCCCACCAGTCCTTCGAGGACGCAGAGACGGCGCGGATGATGAACGAGCTGTTCGTCAACGTAAAGGTGGACCGCGAGGAACGGCCCGACGTCGACGCCGTCTACATGGAGGCCACGCAGGCCATGACCGGCCAGGGCGGCTGGCCGATGACGGTGTTCATGACCCCGGACGGCCACCCGTTCTACTGCGGGACCTACTTCCCCCGCCCCCAGTTCCGGTCGCTGCTGCAGGCCGTCCACAAGGCGTGGACGGAGCAGCGCGACGAGGTCGCCGGGCAGGGGCAGAAGGTCGTGGAGGCGCTGAGCTCCGGCGGTCCCGGGCTCGGCGGCGGCGAGGCCCCGGACGGCGAGCGGCTCGCGCACGCCGTGCAGGTGCTCGCGTCGTCCTACGACGCGGCCCGCGGCGGGTTCGGCGGGGCGCCGAAGTTCCCGCCGTCGATGGCGCTGGAGTTCCTGCTGCGCCACCACGCCCGGACGGGCGACGCGCAAGCCCTCGCGATGGCCGGGCACACCCTGGAGGCGATGGCCCGCGGCGGCATGTACGACCAGCTCGGCGGCGGGTTCGCGCGGTACTCGGTGGACGCGGCGTGGGTCGTCCCGCACTTCGAGAAGATGCTGTACGACAACGCCCTCCTCGCCCGGGTGTACGCGCACTGGTGGCGGCTGACGGGGTCGTCGTTCGCGCGGCGGATCGCGCTGGAGACGTGCGACTGGATGCTGCGCGACCTGCGGACCCCCGAGGGCGGCCTCGCGTCCGCGCTGGACGCCGACAGCGAGGGCGTCGAGGGCAAGTACTACGTGTGGACGCCCGCGCAGCTCCGCGAGGTCCTCGGCGACGACGACGGCGCGTACGCCGAGGGCCTGTTCGAGGTGACGGGGACGTTCGAGCACGGCACGTCCGTCCTGCAGCTCCTCGCCGACCCCGACGACCCCGAGCGGTACGGGCGCGTCCGGACGGCGCTGCTGGAGGCGCGCTCGCGGCGGGTCCCCCCGGCGCGCGACGACAAGGTCGTCGCGGCGTGGAACGGCCTCGCGGTCGCGGCGCTCGCCGAGTGCGGGGCGATGTTCGACCGGCCGGATCTGGTCAGGTCCGCCGAGGAGATCGCCGCGCTCCTCGTCGCGGTGCACGAGCGCGACGGGCGCCTCGCGCGGACGTCCCGGGACGGTGCGGCGGGCGCGAACGCGGGCGTCCTGGAGGACTACGCCGACGTCGCCGAGGGCCTCCTCGCGCTGCACGCCGTCACCGGCGACCCCGGCCGGATGCGGCTGGCGGGGGAGCTGCTGCACACCGTGCTGGAGCGGTTCACCGACGGCGAGGGCGGCTTCTACGACACCGCGGACGATGCGGAGCGGCTGTTCCGGCGCCCGCAGGACCCGACCGACAACGCGGCGCCGTCCGGGCAGTTCGCGGCGGCGGGCGCGCTGCTGTCGTTCGCCGCGCTGACCGGCTCGGACCGGCACCGGGAGGCGGCGGAGCAGGCGCTGGCCCCGGCGGCGGCGCTCGCCGCGCGGCACGCCCGCTTCGCGGGCTGGGGCCTGGCGGTGGCCGAGGCCCTCGCCACGGGCCCGGTGGAGATCGCGGTGATCGGCGGCCGGGACGACCCGCGCACCCGCGCCCTGCACCGCACCGCGCTGCTGGCGGTCGCGCCGGGCGCGGTCGTGAGCGTGGGGGAGCCGGGCCAGGACGGGGTGCCGCTGCTGGAGGGCCGCCTCCCGGTCGACGGCGCACCGGCCGCGTACGTGTGCCGCGGGTTCGTCTGCCGCCTCCCCGTAACGTCCACAGACGCCCTGAAACGCGAACTCCGTGGCCAATTGAAGTAACCGTCCACTTTGTGGGAATGTGGCGTTGATCTCCTGCTGCCGTGGTGTTACCTATTGGTAGCACTATCGGGGGCTTACCCGATGGGGGAAGACGGACGAGGGTGCTCGGCGCGGGGCCGGGTATCCGGACGGCGGACGCCGTGCGGGCCTCCGCCCGTGCGGGCACGGCCCAGTCCGGGTCCGAGCCCGGAGCCCGACCGACGAGGAGCGTGCCAGTGCGAAAGCCGAACCGCCGGGTGCTACCGACGATCATCGGCGTTTCGGTCGCGGCGACGCTGGGCGCGAACGTCACGGTGCTGCTGGTGCGGGGCGGGCCCGCCGCCGGCCCGGCGCCCGCGGCGCCCGCCCGCGCGGACTACGTCGCCGCCGCGGGCAGCTTCGACGACGTGTCCCCCGAGGCGGTCGCGCCGCTCGGGAAGCGGCTCGAGCCGCACGTGCTGGTGGCGGCGCCGGCCACGCTGGCGCCGGCGCTGGTGCAGAAGGTGCGCGCCGCCAAGGGCGTGCAGGGCGTCGAGGTCGTCGACGCCGTCCAGGGCGTGGTCGCGGGCGAACGCGTCGGGGTGCTCGGCGTGAACCCGTCCACGTTCCGCGCCTACACGCCCGAGCCGACGGCGAAGTCGGACGACCTGTGGCGCAACATCGCGGGCGGCGACGTCGCGATCTCGTTCACGATGGGCAACGACGGCGGGGTGCGGCTCGGGAGCCGGGTCCCGGTCGGCGGCGCGAAGGTGCAGCAGACGATGCGGGTCGGCGCGTACGCGACGATGGGCATCCCCGACGTCGACGCGGTCATCACGCACGAGGCCGCGGAGCGGCTCGGCGTGCCGACGGGCAACGCGATGCTGATCAGCGTGCCGAAGGCCGACCCGAAGGCGTTCATCAAGAAGCTGAAGAAGGGGCTGCCGAAGGGCGCCAAGGCCGTCCCGGTCACGCCCGAGCTGGAGACGCCGTCCGCCGGGTCGGTGCCGGAGTCCAACGGCCGGGTGATGACGGCCGGGCAGGTGCGGACGGTCATCGAGGCGGCGGCGAGCCGGCGCGGCTGGCCGTACGTGTGGGGCGGCGAGTCCGAGGCCGAGGGCGGCTACGACTGCTCCGGGCTGATGCAGTACGCGTTCGCCCGCGCGGGCATCACGCTGCCGCGCGTCGCCGCCGACCAGGCCCGCGCCGGCTGGGTCGTCCCCTACGAGAAGGCCGAGCCGGGCGACATGCTCATCTGGGCGAACGACCCGACCGCCCCGGGCTACATCTCGCACATCGCGCTGTACATCGGCGAGGGCAAGATGATCGCCGCGCCGCGGCGGGGCACGGTCGTCCAGGTGCAGAACGTCTACACGAAGAACATGAAGGGCGCCGTGCGGGTGAACCCGCAGCGCGCCAAGCAGGTCGCGGACCAGATCGCCGCCAGCATCGGCTGACGGGCCACGGCGGGCGGCCGAGGAACGCCGCTGCGGGAGCGCAAGAAGCCGCGGACACGGAGGGCGATCCGCCGAGCGCGTTCTTCCGCTCCTTCCCCACCTGACCGTCAGGAGGCGGGGGTGGGAGACTGCTCCGGCAGGGGCGTTTCGGGAGGAAACCGGTGTCCGAGAGCGGGCGCGCACGGCTCATCGCCGGTGCCGTCATGGCCGCCTTCGCCGGCGTCCACGTCCTCGCGGCGCCGTCGCGCACCGGCGGACCGGTCGCGGCGGCGGCCGCGGCCGTCCTGGTCCTCGGCGTGCTCGCCGCCGCGCTGGCCCGCCTCGCACGGCCGCGCGGCCCCCGGACGGCCGCGACGGCCGCCGCCCAGGCGGCGCTCGCGTACGGGGCGGTCGCGTGCGGCGCGTCCGCGGGCCTCCTCGGCTTCCCGACCGGGACCCTGCTGCTGTCGCGCGGCCGCGCGCTCGCCGTCCCGGTCGTGGCGACCGGCGCGGCGATCGAGGCCGCCCGGGGCGGGGCGCCCGCCGACGCCGCGATCACCATCGGGCTGATGGGCCTCGTCGTCTACGGCCTCGTCCGGCTGGCGGAGCGCGTGGACGACACGGCGGCGGCGCGGCTGCCGCTCACGATGGCGGCGATCGAGCGGGAGCGGCTGCGGATCGCGGCGGAACTGAACCGGGGCCTCGGGGAGGGGCTGGCGGCCGTCACCGAGGGCAGCCGCCGGGCGCTCGACCGGCCCGCCGAGATCGACGCCGTCCTCCCGGTCGCCCGGCGGGCGCTCAACGACGCGCGCGCGGCGGCGGCCGACTTCCGGAGCATGTCCCTCGCCCCCGAGGCGGCGGCGGCGCGCGCGCTGCTCGAGGCGGCGGGCGTCCGGACGGACGTGCGCAGCGGCCACCGCGAGCCCCTCGGGCCCGCCGGGGCGCTGCTGGCGCTCGTCCTGCGCGAGGCGGTCACGGACGTCGTCCGGGAGGGCCGCGCGGAGCACTGCGCCATCGAGACCTCGGAGGACGGCGGCCTGGTGCGGCTGCGCGTGACGAACGACGGCGTCCGGACGGCGGCCCAGGGCGCGAAGGCGCTCGCGCCCGCGGCGGAACGCGTCCGGTCGGCGGGCGGCGCGTTCGCCGCCGGGCTCGCCGCGGACGGGCGGTTCACCGTCGACGCGGCCGTCCCGGCGGGCGAGCGGCCGGTGGCGCTGCCGGACCGGACCGCCTACCGGATGTCGGTGACGCTGCTCGCGACCGTGGTCGCCGCCTTCGTCGGCAAGCTCCTGCTGCAGCTCTCCGGGGAGGCCGCCGCCTGGCCCGGACCGGTGGCGACGTTCGGGCTGGGCGTGACCGGCCTGCTCGCGGGCGTCCTGCTGGTCGCGCTGCCGCTGCGGGCGGCCGTCCTCCCGGTGGCGGCGGCGATGGCGGCCGCCGGGGCCGCCGCGCACCTGCTCGGCCACGGCGCGGCCGCCGCCGGCAACGCCGCGGTCAGCACGCTCGTCTCCGGTCTGGTGGTGTACGGGCTGGTCAAGCTGGCGCGGTCGGTGCGCGACCTGCGCGCGGCGGGGGAGGAGCTCGCCCGCGCCGCGACCGTCCAGGAACGGCTGCGCGCGGCCCGCGACCTGCACGACCTGCTCGGCCACACCCTCGCCGCGATCCTGCTGAAGTGCGAGCTGGTCCGGCGGCTGGCCGCCGCCGACCCGGCGCGGGCGCGGGCCGAACTGGCCGAGGTCGTCGACATGGCGGCGCGGGCGCGGGCCGACCTGGCCGCGGCCGCGGGCGGCGCCGCCGGCCTGACGCTGGACGGCGAGGTGCGGTCGGCCCGCTCGGTCCTGGGGGCCGCGGGCGTGGACGTCGAGACCGACCTGCGGCACCCGGAGCTGGACGCGGCCGCGTCGGCCGTGCTCGGCACGGTCCTGCGGGAGGCGGTGACGAACGTGCTGCGCCACAGCGGCGCCGGGCGCTGCGCCATCGCGACGGCGGGGGACGGCGCCACGGTGCGGCTCACCGTCGAGAACGACGGCCTCGACCCGCGCGCGCCCCGCACACCGCCCGGCTCCGGCCTGGGCAACCTCGCCACCCGCCTGGCCTCGCACCAGGGCACGCTCAGCGCGCGCGCCGACGGCGAAGGCCGCTTCCGGCTGGAAGCGACCATCACAAGCCCCGCCTGACGCCCGTCCGATGCGGGCGCGTTCAGAGCCAGCCCGCCTCGCGCGCTATGCGGGCCGCGTCCGTGCGGTTGCGCGCGTTGAGCTTCGCGACGACGGCCGTCAGGTAGTTCCGGACCGTCCCAGCCGACAGGTGCAGCCGCGCGGCGATCTCCGGCGCCTCCGCGCCCTCGGCCGCGAGCCGCAGGACGTCGGTCTCGCGGGGGGTGAGCGGGTTGTCGGCGAGGTCCCACGCGGTGAGCGCGAGCCGCGGGTCGAGGACCCGCTCCCCGGCCGCGACCTTGCGGATGCCGTCCGCGAGCTCCTCCGGCGGCGCCGTCTTCAGCAGGAAGCCCCGCACGTGCGCGGTCAGCGCCCGGCGCAGGTGCCCCGGACCGCCGTGCCCGGTCAGGACGAGCACGGCGACCGCGGGCGCCGCCTCGTGCAGGGCCGCCGCGGCCGCCAGCCCGTCCATGCCCGGCATGCCGATGTCGAGGACGGCGACGTCCGGTTCGGCCCGCGCCGCCGCCGGGAGCACCTCGTCGCCGCGCTCGACCTCGGCGACCACGGCCAGGTCGGGCTCCAGGTTCAGCAGGGCGGCGAGGGCGCTGCGGACGACGTGGTGGTCGTCCGCCAGAAGCACCTTGATCACGCTTTAGGTGTATCAGTCCGGCGCCGTCACGGTACGACCCATGACGAGGTCACGGGTGCCCGGTGATCACGTCTCTGGTCCGTGAACGCCCAGGTCAGAGACCACCAGGCCGCGCTGTTCTTCTCGGCGGAGCAGGCCCGCCGCCTGGCCGGCCGGGACGGCCGGGTCGCGGCGATCGGCGCATGGGGCCCCGAACGGGCGGTGCGGGACGCGGTGCGCGGCACGTCCGCGACCGTCCGCACCGGGACGGACCGGGGCAGGACCGAGTTCCTCGGCGCGGAGGAGGCGCGGATCGACCTGATCAGCATGGGCGGCGCGCTCGGCGGCACGTCGCTGCTCGTCGCGGTCCTCGTCGTGTCCGGGACGTTCGCGCTGTCGGTGCGGCAGCGGGAGCGGGAGATCGCGCTGCTGCGCGCGGTCGCGGCCACGCCGCGGCAGGTCCGCCGGATGATCGGCCGCGAGGCGCTGCTCGTCGGGCTCGCCGCCGCGCCGCTCGGCGCGGCCTGCGGGCTCCCGCTCGCCTTCTGGCTGCGGGACCGGTTCCGCGGCCTCGGCGCCCTCCCGCCGAACCTCGACCTGGTCGTCGGCCCGGTCCCGCCGCTCGCCGCCGTGCTCGCCACCGCGGCCGCGGCCGTCGCCGCCGCCCGCGTCGCCGGGCGCCGCACCGCGCGGGTCCGTCCGGTCGAGGCACTCGGGGACGCGGCGCTGCGCCCGGCCCGCCTCGGCGCGCCGCGCGTCGCCGCCGGGCTCGCCGCGGCGGCCGGCGGCGCGGTCCTGACGCTCGTGCTCGCGAACCTGGACACCGAGGCCGCGTCGAGTCCCGTCACGGTCCTCACCGCGCTCGTCTGGACGGTCGCGGTCGCGCTGCTCGGCCCCGCGCTGGCCCGCGCCGCCGTCGCCGTCCTCGCCGTCCCGCTGCGGCGCCTCCCCGGCGGCGGGCACCTCGCCGCGGCGAACCTCGCGATGGACGCGCGGCGGGTCGCGTCCGTCGTCACCCCGCTCACCCTCATGATCGGGTTGACCGCCACGATCCTGTTCGCGCAGACGACCCTCGGGCACGCGGCGACGCGGCAGGCGGAGCGGGGGACGGTCGCGGACCACGTGGTCGGCCCGCGCGTGCCGCACGCGGCGGCCGAGGAGCTGCGCGCGGCGCCCGGCGTCACCGCCGTCACCGAGGTCGTGCGCGGCACGGTCCGGGTGGGCCTGGAGAACTACGCCGCCCAGGGCGTGACACCGGAGGGCCTGCGGCACACCCTGGACCTGGACGTCCGCGCGGGGTCGCTCGACGCTCTGGGGCCGTCGACGGTCGCGGTGAGCACCACGGCCGCCGGACGGCTCGGCGTGGGGCCGGGGGACCGGCTGCCGCTGACGCTCGGCGACGGCACGCCGATCGAGCCGACGGTCGTCGCGGTGTACGGGCGCGGCCTCGGGTTCGGCGACCTCACCCTCGCCCACGAGGTCGTCGCCGCGCACGTCGACGACCCGCGCGGCACCCTGCTCGTCGCGGGCGCGCTCCCGGGCGGCGTCCCGGCCGCCGGCGCGGGGGCCCTCGCCGAGGCGCGGGCCGCGGCGAACGCCCAGGTCAACTATGTCGCGATGGCCCTGATCATCGCGTTCACCGCCATCGCGGTGGTGAACACCCTCGCGATGGCGACCGCGGACCGGGCCCGCGAGCTGGCCGCGCTGCGCCTCGCCGGGGCGACCCGCCGCCAGCTCCTGCGGATGCTCGGCTGGGAGACCGGCTCGATGGTGCTCGTCGCGGGCGTCCTCGGCACCGCGATCGCCTTCGCCGTCCTGACCGCGTTCGCGCGCGGGATGACCGGCGGGGCCCCGCATGTCCCGCCGGGCGCCCATCTGGCCGTCCTGGCGTTGGGCGGCGCGGCGGCCCTGGCCGCCACCGCCCTGCCCGCCCGGCTCGTGACGGCCGTGCGGCCGGCCGCGGCCGTCGGCGCGCGGGAATGATCAAGGCCGGGTGGCTGGCGCCGTCCCCCGTAGGGTTGTAATTTTGATTACATGAGTACGAGCGAAGCGGTGGAGGAGCTGCGGGGCTGGTTCTCCGGGCGGCTCCCGGAGGACTGGTTCGAGGGGAGGATCGAGATCGTCCTCGACCGCGAGGAGGTGGGCGTGGTGGGCCGCCTCCGCGAACCCGGCGCCGCCGCGGACGTCTCCGCGGCGGAGCGCGCCGCGCTCGTCGCCGGGCACGTCCGGCGGTTCCGGGCCGACACCCGCGACGAGCGCATCGCCATCGCGCGCGAGGCCGAGCGGCGGTTCGGGCGCAAGGTGTCGTGGGGCGTCGACTGCGGCGGGGAGCGGGAGATGTTCACCACCCTGTCCGTGCCCGTCATGACCCGGCTGCGGCAGCCCGAGCGCCGCGTCCTGGACACCCTCGTCGAGGCCGGCGTCGCCCGCAGCCGCAGCGACGCGCTCGCCTGGTGCGTCCGGCTCGTCGGCCGCAACACCGACGAGTGGCTGACCGAGCTGCGCGCCGCCCTCGAGCACGTCGAGCGCGCCCGCGCCGCCGGTCCCAAGCCCTGACCGCGGCCCCCGGCCCGCGGGCGCGACCCGCCGGAGCGGTTTCATTGCCCGATCCCGGGCTCCGGTGGATGTGATCATGGTCGTGACCTCGCCTAGGGTGCGGGGATACCGCCGTGATCGGAAGGGGGCCGGGGGCGTGAGGACGCTGCGCTGCCTGGACGGCTCCGCCCTCACCGTGCTGCCCGTGCCGTCGTTCGACCGCGGCGGCGCCCCCTACGAGGTCACCCTCGAGCTGCGCCGCGACGGCGCCGTGTTCGGCGCGGTCGGGGAGCGCTGCGGCTACTTCCTCGCCGACGCCGCCGCCCGGCTGGCCGCCGCCCGCGCCGACGGCTCCCCGCAGGCCGCCCGCTGGCCCGACCCCGACGACCGCTTCCCCGGCCGGGACGCCGGACGGGACGGCGCCGCCGCGCGCGGCCCCGAACTGTTCGCGTTCCGCTACCGCGACCGCGGCGACGTGATGAGCACCGGCGAGCTGCGCTGCACCGTGCGGACGTCCTCGCTGTGGGTCGGGCGGCAGCAGTCCGCCGCCGGGCGCTGGCGGGTCGCGCGGCGCGCCGTGCTGGAGGCGTGGGGCGCGGGCGGCCGCGGCGTCCGCGCCGTCCTCACCTCCACCGAGCTGGTCCGGTTCCTGGACGGCCTGCTCGTCGAGGCCGACCGCCTGCAGCGGCGCCCGCAGACCCGCCGGACCGGTCCGATCCCGGCCGTCCAGAGCTTGGCCGGAGCGGGCCGAACCGGACGAAACCGGCGCCCCGCGCGTTAGCCTCAGAGCAGCGGGACGGCCGGAGAGGTGCCGGAGAGGTGCCGCCGTCGCGCCATAATTGAGCGTCCTTCCCGCACGGGACGACCGCTCGAAGGGACGCCCACCATGGGGATTCGGCGAACGCGCAGGAACCGGGACGGCGCGCGCGGGGACCGCGTGCGCGGAGGCCCCCTGGGCGGGGGCCGCAAGGGCGGGGACGCCGTGCGCGAGCGCATCGCGGGCGCCGGCACCGGCGACGGCCCGCTGTCCACCGCGGTCCGCCGCAGCGGCCCGTACGCGGCGTTCCGCGACGTCGTCTACCGGATCTACGAGCGCCGCGTCGAGTCGTCCCTGCCGACCGACGTCACGCCCCGCCACGTCGGCGTCATCCTGGACGGCAACCGGCGCTGGGCCCGGTCGATGGGCCTCGCCGACGTCAACACCGGGCACCAGGCCGGCGCCCGGAAGATCTCCGAGCTGCTGCACTGGAGCACCGAGGCGGGCGTCGAGCTGGTCACGCTCTGGCTGCTGTCGACCGACAACCTCAACCGCCCCGCGAACGAACTCGAACCGCTGCTGCGGATCATCGAGAACACCGTCCGCGGCCTGGCCGCCGAGGGATGGCACGTCAAGCCGGTCGGCGCCCTCGATCTGCTGCCCGCCGAGACCGCCCGCGTCCTGAAAGACGCCGCCGAAGCCACATCGAACGCCCCGGGCCTGATTGTGAACGTCGCGGTTGGGTATGGGGGTAGGCGTGAGATCGCTGATGCGGTGCGCTCTCTGCTCGTCGAGCAGGCGAGCCGTGGCACCAGCATCGAGGAACTCGCCGAGTCCCTCGACGTGGAGCACATCGCGGAGCATCTCTACACGCGCGGCCAGCCGGACCCCGACCTGGTCATCCGCACGTCGGGGGAGCAGCGTCTCTCCGGCTTCATGCTCTGGCAGAGCGCCCACTCGGAGTTCTACTTCTGCGAGGTCCACTGGCCGGACTTCCGCAAGGTGGACTTCCTGCGGGCCATACGCTCGTATGCCGCGCGGCACCGGCGCTACGGTACCTGACGGTCGGCCTCCGACCCCCACCGCCCAAGGCCGCCCCCGGACCGGGGGACGCGGCCGCACGGGGGCGGACTGCGGCGCCACCGGTAGTTCCCCCATAGTCAGGGAGATCGAGTGGCCACAACCTCCGCGCGCCGCCCCGGCTCGACCGGGACCGCTTCCGGGACCTCCGTTCCGGACACGCGGCGCACGTACGTCCTCGACACCAGCGTCCTGCTCGCCGACCCGGGGGCGATGACCCGGTTCGCCGAGCACGAGGTCGTACTCCCCATCGTCGTCATCTCCGAGCTCGAGGCCAAGCGGCACCATCCCGAGCTCGGGTACTTCGCCCGGCAGGCGCTGCGCACCCTGGACGACCTGCGGCTCGCGCACGGCCGGCTGGACGAGCCGCTGCCGATCGAGGGCCCGGACGGCGACGTCGGCGGCACGCTCCGCGTCGAGCTGAACCACTCCGACCCGAGCGTCCTCCCGGACGGCTTCCGGCTCGGCGACAACGACACCCGGATCCTGTCGGTGGCCGGGTGGCTCGCGCGCGAGGGCCGCGACGTCGTCCTGGTCTCCAAGGACCTGCCGATGCGGGTGAAGGCGTCCGCCGTCGGCCTGGCCGCCGAGGAGTACCGCGCCGAGCTCGCCGTCGTCGAGTCCGGCTGGACCGGGATGCGCGAGCTGGAGCTGCCGGGCGGCGTCGTCGACGACCTGTTCGAGGCGGGCCGGGGCGAGATCGAGGAGGCGCGCGACCTGCCGTGCCACACCGGCCTCCGGCTGCTGTCGGAGCGCGGGTCCGCGCTCGGCCGCACGCTGCCGGACAAGTCGGTGAAGCTGGTGCGCGGCGACCGGGAGGTGTTCGGGCTGCGCGGCCGGTCCGCCGAGCAGCGGATCGCGCTCGACCTGCTCATGGACGAGGACGTCGGCATCGTCTCGCTCGGCGGCCGCGCGGGCACCGGGAAGTCCGCGCTGGCGCTGTGCGCGGGCCTGGAGGCCGTGCTGGAGCGGCGGCGGCACCGCAAGGTCGTCGTCTTCCGGCCGCTGTACGCGGTCGGCGGGCAGGAGCTCGGCTACCTGCCGGGCTCGGAGAACGACAAGATGTCGCCGTGGGCGCAGGCCGTCTACGACACGCTGTCGGCCGTCACGACCCCGGACGTCATCGAGGAGGTCCTCGACCGGGGGATGCTGGAGGTGCTCCCGCTCACCCACATCCGCGGCCGGTCGCTGCACGACTCGTTCGTCATCGTCGACGAGGCGCAGTCGCTGGAGCGCGGCGTGCTGCTCACGGTCCTGTCGCGCATCGGCGCGGGCTCCCGGGTGGTGCTGACGCACGACGTGGCGCAGCGCGACAACCTGCGGGTCGGCCGCCACGACGGCATCGCCGCGGTGGTGGAACGTTTGAAGGGCCACCCGCTGTTCGCGCACATGACGCTGACGCGCTCCGAGCGCTCGCCGATCGCCGAGCTGGTGACCGACATGCTGGGCGACGTCACGGGCTGACCCGCCGTCGCGCAGCGTGCCGCCCCGGTGACCGTGCGGTCGCCGGGGCGGTGTCGTCCGCGCCACACCGCCCTGTACCGACCGTGATCGACGCGCGCCCGTGAGTTGATCTGTGGCGAAGGTCACAGGGTGCCGGAGAGCGTCACCGAACCGCAGGTCGGACGGCGGTTTCCGGGGCGTCACCGGGAAGTTGACAACGCGGTCTCCGTCGGCTCATGTCTCGTTTCGGTTGCGGAGCGGCCCTCGGCCTCGGGCATTGTGGCTCCCCGTAAGCACCCCCAGAGCGGTGCACCGGGCCGCCGCGCCGCCCCGCACGCGGGACGCACGGCGCCCCGGACCGCTCCGGGCCGCGGCCGTCCCGCCTTCGGACGGCACGGGCGGCGGGGGGTGGAAGCCGCTCGCGCGCGTGCCCATGCGCGCGCGACCGTCGGAAGGACCGCCTTGTCCGGAGACCGTCCCGGGTCCCCTAGGCGAGACGAACGACAGCACCCGCGCCCGCTCCCGCACGAGGAGGACGTCCGCGTCGCCGGACCGTCCCCCGCGGCCGAGCCCGGGACGGCGGGCGGCGCACCGGGCGGCGACACGCTCGGCCTCGCGGCCGTCCCCGGCGACCCGGAGCGACCGGCCGACCCGAACGACACCGCATGGGACCTGCCCGTCGCCGAGCCGCCCGCGGCGGCCCCCCGCCGGACGGGCGGGCGCGGCGGGCGCCGCCGGGCCGCGGGGAAGGGCTCGGCGCGCCGCAACGGGCTCCGCGCCGCCGCGATCGCCGCGGGCGCGGCCGTCGTGGTCGGCGGCGGGACGGTCGCCGCGTTCGCGCTGACCGGCGACGGCGAGACCACCGTCGGGCCGGCCCGGCCGCTCGCCGACGCCGCCGCCCCCACCCCCACGATCGACCCGAAGGTCCTGGAGAAGCTCCGGCACGAGAAGGCGCTCGAACGGGCCGCCCAGCAGGTCCGGCAGGACGGCGGCGAGAAGCTCGAGCTCCAGGCCGTCGGCAAGCCGCTGCCCACCAAGAAGCCCACGCCGACGAAGTCGCCCGCGAAGCGCGACGACGACGACGGCGGTGGCGGCGGCTCCACCGCCAAGGTCACCGACCCGGTGCCCGCCGGCGAGGCCCAGCAGATCGCCAAGGCGATGCTCCCCGACTTCGGCTTCAGCGGCGACGGCCAGTTCGGCTGCCTCGTCAAGCTGTGGGACAAGGAGAGCAGCTGGAACGTCCACGCCGACAACCCCTACTCCGACGCGTACGGCATCCCGCAGGCCAACCCCGGCTCCAAGATGGCCTCCGCCGGTCCCGACTGGCAGAACAACGCCCGCACCCAGATCAAGTGGGGCCTCGGCTACATCAAGGACCGGTACGACACCCCCTGCGGCGCCTGGAACAACTTCCTGGACAACGGCTCGTACTGACCCCGGGACGGGCGCCCCTCAGCGGGCGCCCGTCATCCCGAGGACGTCCAGGGCCGCGTCGAGCTGCTCCAGCGTCAGCCGCCCGGCGTCCACGTGCCCCCGCTCCAGCACCACCTCGCGGATCGTCCTGCGCTCCGCGAGCGCCTGCTTGGCGACCTTCGCCGCCTCCTCGTAGCCGATGTACCGGTTGAGCGGCGTGACGATCGACGGCGACGACTCCGCGTACTCGCGCATCCGCTCCGCGTCGGCCTCGATCCCCGCGACGCACCGGTCCGCGAGCAGCCGCGACGCGCTCGCCAGCAGCGTGACCGACTCCAGCACGTTCCGGGCGAGCATCGGCAGCATCACGTTCAGCTCGAAACTGCCCGACGCGCCGCCGAACGCGACCGCCGCGTCGTTCCCGATCACCTGCGCCGCGACCTGCGCCACCGCCTCCGGGATCACCGGGTTCACCTTCCCCGGCATGATCGACGAACCGGGCTGCAGGTCCGGCAGCCGGATCTCCGCGAGCCCCGCCCGCGGCCCCGACCCCATCCAGCGCAGATCGTTCACGATCTTGGTGAGGCTCACCGCGACCGTCCGCAGCGCGCCGCTCGCCTCCACCAGGCCGTCCCGCGCGCCCTGCGCCTCGAAGTGGTCGCGCGCCTCGGTCAGCGGCAGCCCCGTCGCGCGCGCCAGCTCCGCGACCACCCGCGCCGCGAAGCCGTCCGGCGTGTTGATCCCGGTGCCCACCGCGGTCCCGCCCAGCGGCAGCTCCGCCAGCCGCGGCAGCGCCGCCTCCAGCCGCTCCACCCCGTGGTTCACCTGCGCCGCGTACCCGCCGAACTCCTGGCCGAGCGTCACGGGCGTCGCGTCCATCAGGTGCGTCCGGCCCGCCTTCACGACGGTCGCGAACTCGCGGGACTTCGCGTGCAGCGCGTCCCGCAGGTGCCGCAGCGCCGGGATCAGCTCGTCCACCACCGCCCCGGTCGCCGCGACGTGGATCGAGGACGGGAAGACGTCGTTCGACGACTGCGACGCGTTCACGTGGTCGTTGGGATGCACCGGGCGTCCCAGCCGCTCCTCGGCGAGCGTCGCCACGACCTCGTTCGCGTTCATGTTCGACGACGTGCCCGAGCCCGTCTGGAACACGTCGATGGGGAACTGGTCGTCCCACTTCCCCTCCGCGACCTCCCCGGCCGCGTCGGCGATCGCCGCGGCGAGAGCGTCCTCCAGCACTCCCAGCTCGGCGTTCGCGACCGCCGCCGCGGCCTTGATCCGGCCGAGGGCCGCGATGTGCGCGGGCTCCAGCGTCCGCCCGGAGACCGGGAAGTTCTCCACGGCCCGCTGGGTCTGCGCCCGCCACTTGGCCGACGCCGGAACCCGGACCTCCCCCATGGAGTCGTGCTCGATCCGGAAATCCTCGGTCATCTACGACACCTCCCGCCGGGGTCCTTCCCCGCTCCTCTCGGGACAGCCGTCCCCGGAGCGGGGACATTCCCCCGCGGGCCGTGACCTTCAGCCCCCGATGGTCCGCGTCACGGTGAGGTTCTTGCGCTCGCCCGGCGCGCCCCCCGGCTCGTGCCGCCCGTTCACCCACACGTCGCACGCCGAGGCGTCGTAGAGCACCGCGTTCAGCCGCTGGTGGTCGTACTTGCGCGCCTCGCCGCGGGCCAGCGTCTCGTCGCTGAGCACCGTCATCGCCTCGCCCGGGACCGACACGAAGATCTTGCAGGCGCCGCTCTTCGCCCGCACCACCAGCGTGCTGGACGCGACGCCCGCCGGGACGCCCGCGCCCGCCGCGCCGCTCGCCGTCGCGGGCGGCGTCGCCGGGGACTCCGGCCCCTCCCGCATCATCCCGACGATCAGCGCCGTCGCGCCGACCCCGCAGGACGCGACGGTCGCCGCGACGAGCGCCGCCACGACCGTCAGCCGGTACCGGGGCGTCGCCGGGCGCCGTCCCGACCGCGGCCCGGACATCGCCCGCTCCAGCCGGTCCGCCGCCCGCGCGTGGCTGAGCCGCCGCGTCGGGTTCTTCTCCAGCAGCCCGGTGATCACCGGCCCGAGCGTCCCCGCGTTCGCCGGAACCGGCGCCGGCTCGTTCGCGAGCGCGCTGAGCGTCGCCATCACGTTGTCGCGCTCGAACGGCGGCCGCCCCTCCAGCGCGGCGTACAGCGTCGCGCCCAGCGACCACAGGTCCGACCGCGGCGTGGCCTTCTCGCCCGCCGCGACCTCGGGCGCGACGTACGCGGGGGAGCCCATGAAGTGCCCGGTCTTCGTCAGGCTGGCCGACCCCGACGAGAACGCGAGCCCGAAGTCGGTGAGCACCACCCGGTCGCCGTCCAGCAGGACGTTGCTCGGCTTGAGATCGCGGTGGACGATCCCGGCCCGGTGCGCGGTGCCCAGCGCGTCCAGCAGCTTGCGGCCGATGTGCCCGACCCGGTCGGGCGGCAGCGGCCCGGACCGCTCGATGAGCTCCTCGAGGCTCGGCGCCTCGATCAGCTCCATCACGATCCAGGGCCGCCCCTGCTCGATGACGACGTCGTACACCTCGACGATCGAGGGCGTGCGCAACTGCGCCGGGGCCCGCGCCTCCCGCAGGGTGCGCCGGTAGAAGACGACCCGGTCGTCCTCGGAGAGGTCCTCGGGGAGCCGCAGCTCCTTGATCGCCACGGCGCGGTCGAGGAGCTCGTCGTGGCCTCTCCACACGGTGCCGTTGGCACCTTGGCCTATTTCCGAGACCAGCCGGTAGCGCGTCGCGAGAACGAGGCGCTCAGACTGTGACATGGGCGAAAAGATACCGGAGTAGCCATCCGGTCATCCGGCAGTCTCACGACGAAGTTGGATTTGGGGGCGATACCGTGATCTATCGCCCCCACCCCACCCCGCCCACCCTCGCAAAACACGACTTTCTTCCCAGGACCGGAGGGCGACCGCGGTGCGTCAGCGGCGGCCGATGGTGAGGACCGGGCCCGAGGTGTCGGCGAAGAAGTCCTCGCCCTTGTCGTCCACGACGATGAACGCCGGGAAGTCCTCGACCTCGATCTTCCAGACGGCCTCCATGCCCAGTTCGGGGTACTCGAGGACCTCGACCTTCTTGATGCAGTCCTGGGCGAGGCGGGCGGCGGGGCCGCCGATGGAGCCCAGGTAGAAGCCGCCGTGCGTCTTGCAGGCGTCGGTGACCTGCTGGGAGCGGTTGCCCTTGGCCAGCATGACGAACGAGCCGCCGGCGGCCTGGAACTGCTCGACGTAGGAGTCCATCCGCCCGGCGGTGGTGGGGCCGAACGAGCCGGACGCGTAGCCCTCGGGCGTCTTGGCGGGGCCCGCGTAGTAGACGGCGTGGTCGCGCATGTACTGCGGCATCGGCTCGCCCGCGTCCAGCCGCTCCTTGATCTTGGCGTGCGCGATGTCGCGGGCGACGACGAGGGGACCGGTGAGGGAGAGCCGGGTCTTCACCGGGTACTTCGACAGCTCGGCGCGGATCTCGTCCATCGGCCGGTTCAGGTCGATCTGGACGACCTGGTCGTCGAGCTGGTCGGCGGTGGTGTCGGGCAGGTACTTCGCGGGGTCGGTCTCGAGGCGCTCGAGGAAGACGCCCTCGGCGGTGATCTTGGCGAGGGCCTGCCGGTCGGCGCTGCACGAGACGGCGATGGCGACCGGGCAGGACGCGCCGTGGCGCGGCAGCCGGATCACGCGGACGTCGTGGCAGAAGTACTTGCCGCCGAACTGGGCGCCGATGCCGAGCTTCTGCGTCAGCTCGAACACCTGCTGCTCGAGTTCGACGTCGCGGAAGCCGTGCCCCAGGGGGGAGCCTTCGGTCGGCATCGAGTCGAGGTAGTGCGCCGACGCGTACTTCGCCGTCTTCAGCGCGTACTCGGCGGACGTCCCGCCGACGACGATCGCCAGGTGGTACGGGGGGCACGCGGCGGTGCCGAGGGAGCGGATCTTCTCCTCGAGGAAGGACATCATCCGCTTCGGGTTCAGGACGGCCTTCGTCTCCTGGTACAGGAACGACTTGTTCGCGCTGCCGCCGCCCTTGGCCATGAACAGGAACTTGTAGGCGTCGCCGGGCGCCGCGTACAGCTCGATCTGCGCGGGGAGGTTGCTGCCGGTGTTCTTCTCGTCCCACATCGAGACGGGCGCCATCTGCGAGTAGCGCAGGTTCAGCCGCGTGTACGCGTCGTAGACGCCGCGCGAGACGTGCTCCTCGTCCCGGCCGTCGGTGAGGACGTGCTGGCCCCGCTTGCCCATGACGATCGCGGTCCCGGTGTCCTGGCACATCGGGAGGACCCCGCCGGACGAGATGCCCGCGTTCTTCAGCAGGTCGAGGGCGACGAACCGGTCGTTCGGCGACGCCTCCGGGTCGTCCAGGATCTTGCGGAGCTGCGCGAGGTGGGCGGGGCGCAGCAGGTGCGAGATGTCGCGCATGGCGGTCTCGGTGAGCAGCCGCAGCGCCTCCGGCTCGACCTGCAGGAACGTTCGTCCGTTCGCCTCGAAGGTGGAGACGCCCTCGGTGGTGAGCAGGCGGTAGTCGGTGTCGTCCGTTCCGAGCGGCAGCAGGTCGGTGTAGGAGAACTCAGGCATCTCAGGCAGATCCTCGCGCGATTCCGATAGGGGCCGCCTCACAGGGTACGACTCCGGTCCGGCGGAGCGGCGGGGGCGTCGGAAGGTCCGCCGAAGAAGGCGACGATGTCGTCAGATCATGGACCAATGGCCGGTCCGTGACACAAGTCATACCTTCGGACGCTGAACGAGGTGTGACCGACCTTCATCTCCCACTCGACCGGTCCGCGGGGCGGCTGGCGGCGCAGATCGCCGCCGGTTTCCGCGCGGGCGTCCGGTCCGGCCGGCTGACCGCCGGGACCAGGCTGCCGTCGAGCCGAGACCTCGCCCGGGACCTGGCCGTGTCCCGCGGCGTCGTCGTCGCCGCCTACGAGCAGCTCACCGCCGAGGGCTTCCTGGTCGCCCGGCGCGGCGACGGCACCCGGATCGCGCCCCTGGCCCGCCCCGACGACCCCCCGACCGCCCCGCCCGTCCGGTCCGCGCCCCCCGTGCCGGCCGCGCGCACCCCCGTCGAGCACGACCTGCGGCCCGGCCGCCCCGACCTGGCGGCGTTCCCCCGCGACCGCTGGCTGGCCGCCGAACGCGCCGCGCTGAAGGCGCTGCCGGACGACGCCCTCGCCTACCCCGACCCCGCCGGGGCGCTCGTGCTGCGCACCGAGCTGGCCGGCTACCTCGGACGCGTCCGCGCCGCGCACACCGACCCCGGCCGGGTCGTCGTGACGAACGGGGTGGCGCACGCCCTGTCGGCGCTGGTCCGGCTGCTGCGCGCGGACGGCCGCGCCGTGCTCGCCGTCGAGGACCCGACGAGCGTCCGGCAGCTCCCGATGCTGCAGGCCACCGGCGTCCGGCTGGTGCGGGTCCCGGTGGACGGGCAGGGCATCGACGTCGCGGCCCTCGCCCGGACGGACGCGCGCGCGGTGCTCGTCACGCCCGCGCACCAGTACCCGACGGGCGTCGTCCTGTCCCCGGCCCGGCGCGCCGCCCTGATCGCGTGGGCGCGGGACGCCGACGGGCTGGTCATCGAGGACGACTACGACGCCGAGTTCCGCTACGACCGGGAGCCCGTCGGCTGCATGCAGGGGGTCGATCCGGAGCGGGTCGTGCTGCTCGGGTCCGTCAGCAAGGCGCTCGCGCCCGCGATACGGCTCGGCTGGGCGGCCGTCCCGCCGCCGCTCGCCGCCCGCCTGCGGACGCACCGCCTGCACACCGACCTCGGCACGCCCGTCCTGCCGCAGTACACGCTCGCCGAGTACCTGCGCTCCGGCGGCTACGACCGGCACCTGCGCGCCATGCGGCGCCGGTACCGGGCCCGGCGGGACGCCCTCGCCGACGCGGTCCGGCGGCACGTCCCGGGCGCCCGTGTGCACGGCGTTTCGGCGGGCATCCACCTCTACGTGGAGCTGCCCCCGGGCTGCGACGAGGAGCGGGTGGTCGCCCGCGCGTCCCGCGCCGGGCTGTCGGTCGCGGGCGGCCGCCCGATGTGGTCGCCCGGCCGGGCCGCGCACGCGCCGCCCGCGCTCGTCCTCGGCTACGCCGGGCTGGGGGAGGGGCGCCTGGTCAAGGCGGCGGAACTGCTCGGTCAAGCGGTTGCAGCGGGGGCTCACGGGTAGGACAACGGTTCCCGGTGTAGGAGGTACGGATGAGTCTGGAAGAGGCGGCGCGGCAGCTCAAGATGGCCGTGCACGACGGGCAGGTCGCCTTCGACTGCGTGGGGCTGGGCGACCTCGCGCGGGCGCAGGAGCACGCGGTGACCCTGCGTGCGGCGGCCGACGCCGCCGAGGTCGCGCTCGCCCGGGCGATCCAGGACATGACCCCCGAGGAGGCGCAGGCGGAGGGCGAGCGGGCCGTCGCCGCGCTCGAGGAGGGCTGACCGGTCCCGGCGGGACCGGAGCACCGGGCCCCCGGGGCGGCCGCCCCGGGGGCCCGACCGTCCCCGGCGGCGGCCTCGGCCGGTGCCTGGACGGTCAGGGCGCCGTGGGCTCGGGACGGCGCGGCGCCGCGGCGTCCGGCGCGTCCGTCCCGGCCGGGGCGGGGGCGAAGCCCTTCGCGGTCGCGAACACGACCAGCACCAGGAGCGCCGGGACGGCGAACGCGAACCGCAGGCCGTGGTCCGCGCTCAGCGGCTCCACCGCCCCCACCACGGCCGCGCCCAGGACGAACCCGACGTAGTTGAAGATGTTGACCCGGGCCACGGCGACGCCGAGGCCCGTGGGGTCGACCCGTCCGGCGGCCGTGAACGACACCGGCGCGATCACGCTGAGGCCCAGCCCGGCGACGGCGAACGCCGCGATCGCGAACGGCGCGTTCGGCGCCGCGACCACGCCGGCCATCCCGGCGAGGCCCACCGCGCCGCCCAGCCGCACCACCGGGACCGCGCCGGAGCGGCGCACCGCCAGGTCGGCGACGGCCCGGCTGGCCACCATCGCGACCTGGTAGGCGACGTAGCCGAGCGGCGCCACCCAGTCCGCCCCGCCCAGCTCGTCGTCGAGGTACTTCGCGCCGTAGTTGGAGATCGCCGAGTCGGCGAGGTACGCCACCGCCATCGCCGCGCCCACCACCAGGATCGGGCGCCACGGCACCCGCCGCCCGGCGGCCTTCAGCTCCGCGGCGGACGGCCCGTCGCCCTCCTCGGCGCGCCGGTACAGCCCGTGCCCGGTGGCCAGCGACGCCGCGATCCCGACGGCGGCGGCGATGCCGAAACCGGCGGGCAGCGGCAGGTCGACGCCGTTGGCGAGCGACGCCCACAGCCCCCCGAGGATCCCCGCGACGCTCCACACCGCGTAGAAGCCGGTGATCAGGCTTATCCCGTACCGGCGCTCCACCGCGACGGCCTGCGCGTTCATCGACGCGTCCACCGCCCCGACGAACAGCCCGAACAGCGCCACCGCCGCGTACAGCGCGAGGTCGTTGTCGCCGGTCAGCCCGATCAGCACGATCGTCACGGCCACCGCGGGCTGCGACACCCGCAGGACGGGCCCGCTGCCGACCCGGCGGAACAGCGCCCCGGACGCGACGCTGCCCGCGCCCGCGACCAGCGGCACCATCAGCAGCACCAGCGACAGCGTCGCGTCGCTCAGCCCGTGCGCGTCCTGGATCCGCGGCACCTGCGTCACCAGCGACGCGAAGCACAGCCCCTGGACGGCGAACGCGGTGTAGGCCGACGCGCGCGCCCGGCGGTCCCTGGTGTCCATGCGCCCCCGCTAACGTGAGGAAGATTCGCGTCAGCGTAGAGAGCGGGGAACCCGTCAGTCAATGAGGCGGCGGCGCATCCCCCGCACCGCGATCACCCACATCAGCGCGGCGAACCCGGCCAGCACCGCCAGGTGCCCGAGGTCCGCCAGCGGCTCGATCCCGAACACCATGTGCCGGACCAACTGCACGCAGTGGTACAGCGGGTTCAGCTTCGACGCCGTCTCCGCCCACGCCGGCAGCGCGTCCACCGGGAAGAACGTCCCCGCGATCAGGAACAGCGGCGTCACCACGCCCGTGATCACGTAGTCGAACGAGTTGATCGACGGCACCACCGACGACGTCCACATCCCGAACAGGCCGAACCCCAGCGCCGTGAAGAACGTCGCGACCGGCACCAGCAGCATCCCGAACGACGGGTCCAGCCCGAAGAACAGCGCCACCAGCAGCGGCGTGCACGAGTACACCGCCGACTTCGCCGCGATCCACGACGCCTCCGCCGTGACCAGCTCGTGCACGTCCACCGGCGCCGCCAGCATCCCGTCGTAGGTGTGCTGGAACACCCGCCGGATGTAGCCGTTGAACATCCCCGGGAACACCGACGTGAACAGCGCCGCCGTCCCCACCACGCCCGTCGCCACGAAATCCAGGTACCGGTAGTCGCCGATCACCGCGACCATCGACCCGAACCCGTAGCCGAAGCACAGCAGGAAGAACGTCGGCTCCACCATCGACGCGAACGACTGCGACGTCCAGTACCGCTTGAACAGCGCCAGCTCGTGCCGCCACACGCCCCGGATCGGCGCCATCTCGAACCGGCGCAGCCGCTCCGCCTGCGCGCCGCTCATTCCACGCTCTCCCCGGTCAGCACCACGAACACGTCCTCCAGGTTGGCCGCGCGGCGGACGCCGTCCGCCCCCAGCTCGTCCGCCAGCGACGGCGCGATCGTCTCGGCCTTCAGCACCGACACCGACGGGCCCGTCCGCCGCGTCGGCAGCCCCGCGCCCCGCGCCAGCCGCTCCACCTCCGCCAGCCGGTCCGGCGGCCCGTAGTGCTCCACCGCCCGCTCGCCCGCGTACTCGCCGACCAGCTCCGCCGGCGTCCCCCGGGCGATCACCCGGCCGTGCGACATCAGCGCGCACTCGTCCGCCAGCCGCTCGGCCTCCTCGATGTAGTGCGTCGACATCAGCACCGTCGTGCCCCGCGCCCGCAACCCGTCGATCAGCCCCCACAGCTCCGCCCGCACCTGCGGGTCGAGCCCCACCGTCGGCTCGTCCAGCAGCACCAGCCGCGGCCGGTGCACCAGCCCCCGCGCGATCAGCAGCCGCCGCCGCATCCCGCCCGACAGGTCGTCCACCTTCGTGCCCTGGCGCTCCGTCAGGTGCGCGATCGCCAGCGCGTCGTCGACCGCCCCGCGCCGCTCCTTGCGCGGCACCCGGTACAGGTGCGCGAACACCTCCAGGTTCTCCCGGGCCGTCAGCTCCTCGTCGAGGTTGTCCTGCTGCGGGACGACCCCCATCGCCGCCCGCGCGCGCTTGGACTCCCGCGGCACCGGGAACCCCAGCACCTCGATCGTCCCCGCGGTCGGCACCGCCTGCGCCGTGAGCATCTTCATCGTCGTCGACTTCCCGGCCCCGTTCGGGCCGAGCAGCCCCAGGCAGATCCCGGACGGCACCTCCAGATCGAGCCCGTCCACGGCGGTGAAGCCGCCGAACCGCTTCACGACCCCCCGCAGGCTGATCGCCGCCGCCGACCCGGCCCCGACCGCCTCCGGTGCACGTTGCAAGGTCATAGGGGCACCCTAAGTAGTGACGCGGACAAATCCCCACCCTTTTTCCGCGGTCCCCGCCGCTGCGCCCGTTAACCTCTAGGGGTGGACATCCCCTCCCGCCCGGCCGCCGAACAGGCGACGCGCGTCCGCGACCTGCGCGCGTCCGACGCCGACCGGGAACGCGTCGCCGCCGTCCTCGGCGAGGCCCTCGCGGACGGCCGCCTCACCATGGCCGAGCACTCCGAACGCACCGCCGCCGCCTACGCCGCCCGCACCCTCGGCGAACTCACCGGCCTCACGGGCGACCTCTCCCCCGAGGAGGCCCAGCCGATCCTCGTGGACGACCGCCCGGTCTCCGTCGTGTTCGGCCGCACCCGCCGCGAGGGCCGCTGGGTCGTCCCCGTCAAGCTCCCCCTCGTCGCCCTCTTCGGCACCGTCGAGCTCGATCTGCGCGAAGCCGTCCTGCAGCGCCGCCACATCGTCCTCGACTCGCTCGTCCTCGCGGGCCGCGTCCGCCTGCTCGTCCCCGACGGCGTCCGCGTCGACGTCACCGGCCGCACGATCCTCAGCCCCCGCGAGGTCCGCACCCGGCCCGCCCCCGACGGCCCCACCATCGAGGTCGCGGGCACGATGCTGTTCGGCTCCGTCCGCGCCCGCGCCCCCAAGCGCACGCTCCGCCAACGCTTCCGAAACCGCCTGACCGGCAACTGACCGCCCGGAGGCCCCGCCTCTCCACGACACCCGGCTGCCGCGCTCGTCCGGGGGATTTGGCGGCCACCGGGGGCTTCTTCTGCGCGGGCGGCGGCGGGGTCCGGCCCGGCCTGCGGGCCGCGGGGCGAGCAGGCCGGGCCTCGTGCGTCAGACCGCGGCGTCGAAGTTGATCGCGCTGTAGGCCCGCAGCTTCGACAGCTTGTGCTCGCTCGAGACGGTGCGGATCGTGCCGCTGCGGGAGCGCATGACGAGGGAGTGCGTGATCGCGGTGCCCTTGTCGTACCGGACGCCGTCGACGAGCTCGCCGTCGGTGATGCCCGTGGCGGCGAAGAAGACGTCGTCGGACGTGACGAGGTCGTCGGTCGTCAGGACGCGGCTGAGGTCGTGGCCCGCGTCGACCGCCTTCTGGCGCTCCTCGTCGTCCTTCGGCCACAGCCGGCCCTGGATCACCCCGCCGAGCGCCTTGATCGCGCAGGCGGCGATGATGCCCTCGGGGGTGCCGCCGATGCCGAGGAGGAGGTCCACGCCGGTGCCGGGACGGGACGCCATGATCGCGCCGGCCACGTCGCCGTCCATGATGAACTTGATGCGCGCGCCCGCCTCGCGGACCTCCTTGACGATGCCCTCGTGCCGCGGGCGGTCCAGGATGCAGACGGTCACGTCGTTCGGCGCCGAGCCCTTCGCGCGGGCGATCGCGCGGATGTTGTCGCCGATCGGGCGCTCGATGTCGACGACGTCGGCGGCCTCGGGCCCGGTGACCAGCTTCTCCATGTAGAACACGGCGGACGGGTCGAACATCGACCCGCGCGGCGCGACGGACAGGACGGCGATCGCGTTGCTCATGCCGAGGGCGGTGAGGCGGGTGCCGTCGACCGGGTCCACCGCGACGTCGCACTCGGCGCCGCCGCCGTCCCCGACCTCCTCGCCGTTGTAGAGCATCGGGGCGTTGTCCTTCTCGCCCTCGCCGATCACGACGACGCCCTTCATGGACACGGTGTTGATCAGCTGGCGCATCGCGTTGACGGCGGCGCCGTCGGCACCGTTCTTGTCCCCGCGCCCCACCCAGCGGGCGGCGGCCATGGCGGCGGCCTCGGTCACCCGGACCAGTTCCATCGCCAGGTTGCGGTCGGGCGCCGCCGGATCGGTCGTCAGCGGGGAGGAGACGGTGGTTTCATCGGACATGTCGCGGCGGCCCTTTCGGTCGATGGTCACTCGGATTCTCCGTTGGCCGACGCCGGGCCACAAATTGGACCAGACCAGCCGGAGTCCGGAGCGAACCGGCACCGGGAATCGGACGGTCCTCCGGGCAAGGGATCGTTTCCCACCGGGAGAGGGCGTAATCTCTGGGCTCATGAGCAGCGACATCGACGTTCCCTCCGGCGAGGTGACACAGAACGGCGCCGCCGGGACGCCCGCGCGGACGTCCGACCGGGGGGCCGCGACGCGCGGGGCCCTGCTGGCCGCGGCACGGGACGTCTTCTGCGAGTCCGGGTTCGCGCAGGCCGCGGTGACCGACATCGTCGCGAAGGCCGGGGCCAGCGTCGGCAGCCTGTACCACCACTTCAACGGCAAGGCCGACCTGTACCTGACGCTGTTCGAGGAGTTCCAGGCCCGGCAGCAGGAGCGCACCCGCAAGGCGATCAACGCGGTGCGGGAGGCCGGGGAGACCGACCCGATGCGGCAGTTCATCGCCGGCGCGGGCGCCTACCTCGACGGCTGCCTGGAGGAGCGGGACGTCTCGCGGCTGTTCATCTCCGGGGACGGCCCGCCGGGGTTCGACCGCGCGATGCGGCAGCGGCTCGGCAAGTGGGCCCGCCGGAACGCGGCGCTGTTCCACACCGCGGACGGCGGCGTGGACGAGGCGCTGGTGATGGTGCTGACGGGCGCGATGGCCGGCGCGGTGTCGGACATCTCACTGATGGAGGACGAGAACGCCGCGCGGCGGCTCGCCGCCGAGATCATGGGGATCGTCGGCACGATCCGCAACCCGCGTACCGCACCCCCTGTCTAGAGCAGCCGCCACCGTAGGGGATCCTGAAAGGGTGACCGACAAGACCCCTGACACCGTGACCGAGGCGGCTCCTTCCGGGCAGGAGCCGATCCCGGTCAGCCCGGGCGTGCACAAGCGGCTCACCACCGGGATCGGCGGTTTCTCGCTGGCGATGGGCGCGTCGCTGATCCTCGCCCTGATGATCTACGTCGTGACGCCGCGGGCGGACGAGCAGATCCTGCCGACCGTCGACTACGGCTCGCAGCTCTGGGTGATGCGCAACGACGCCCCGTTCACGGTGCGGGCCCCCGAGGGGCTGCCCGCGGGGTGGCGCCCGACGAGCTCGCGGGTGCACGGGCTGGACGGCGGGAGCGGCGAGCCGGTCGCGTGGCACCTGGGGTTCGTGACGCCGGACGACCACTACGCGGCGCTCGAGCAGAGCAACGAGAAGGCGTCCGAGTACGTCCCGCGGATGACCAACAGCAGCAAGCCGCTGGGGACGATGCAGGTCGCCGGGCGGACGTGGCAGAAGTACCACCGGGCGGACAAGGAGGCGAACTCGCTGGCGCTCACGCTTCCGGGCGGGGTGAGCCTCGTGGTGACCGGGACCGCCCCCTACGAGGAGCTGGCGGTGCTGGCCGGGTCGCTGAAGGAGCAGCCGAAGGGCGGCGGGCTGAACGCGTCGAGCCCCGCGTCGCCGAGCGCGTCCCCCGGCGCCCCCTGACGTCAGAACGGCGCGCCGGTGCCGCCGTCCTCGGGCTGCGCCATCGCGGCGGCGAGCCGGGCGCGGGCGCCTTCGAGCCACTCCTCGCAGAGCGCGGCGAGCTTCTCACCGCGCTCCCACAGCGCGAGCGACTCCTCCAGGGTGAGGCCGCCGGCCTCCAGCCGCTTCACCACGTCGGCCAGCTCGTCGCGGGCCTGCTCGTACGAGGGCCTCGCCGCCCTCTCCTCCTGCTCCGACACGCGCCCCACCCTAGTCGTCGAGGGGACCCGCGGCGGTCACCCCGAGCCGTCCGGACGCGACGCGCACCGCGAGGTCCTCGCCGGGCCGCACGGACGCGGCGTCCCGCACGACGGCGCCGTCCGCCCGCTGGACGATCGCGTACCCGCGGTCGAGGGTCGCGGCGGGGGAGAGGGCGAGGAGGCGGGCCCGGGTGTGCGACAGCTCGTCGCCGGCCCGGTCGAGCGCGCCGGACAGGCACCGCCGGGCCCGGTCGCGCAGCGCGGCGACCTGCTCGGACTGCCGTTCGATCTCCCGCACCGGGTCGGCCAGCGCGGGCCGCGACCGGACGGACTTCAGCCACGCGAGCTCGCGTTCCACGCCGCCCGCGAGGCACCGGCGCCCCCGGTCGCGGAGCTGCCGGACGAGCTGGAGCTGCTCGCGGACGTCCGGGACGGCCTTCTTCGCCGCGTCGGTCGGGGTGGAGGCGCGGACGTCGGCGACGAGGTCGAGCAGCGGGGTGTCCTGCTCGTGGCCGATGGCGCTGACGACCGGGGTGCGGGCGGCGGAGACGGCGCGGACGAGCGCCTCGTCGGAGAACGGCAGCAGGTCTTCCATCGCGCCCCCGCCGCGCGCGATGATGATCACATCGATCTCGGGATCCGCGTCCAGCGCGCGCAGCGCGGCCATCACCTCGCCGACCGCGTAGGTGCCCTGCACGGCGGTGTTCTCCACGCGGAACGCGACCACGGGCCAGCGGCGCCGCGCGTTCTGCAGGACGTCGTGCTCGGCGTCGGAGTCGCGCCCGCAGATCAGCCCGATCCGGCCGGGCAGGAACGGCAGCGGGCGCTTGCGCTCGGGCCGGAACAGGCCCTCGGCGGCGAGGGTCTTCTTGAGGCGTTCCAGGCGGGCCAGCAGCTCGCCGACGCCGACGGGCCGGATCTCCAGCACGCTGAGCGAGAAGGTGCCCCGGTTGATCCAGAAGTCCGGTTTGGCGTGGACGACGACGCGCGCGCCGTCGGTGAGGGCGGGCCCGGCCGCCTCGACGACGCCGCGCTGCCCGACGAGCCGCACCGACATGTTCGCCACCGGGTCGCGCAGCGTCATGTAGACGGTGCCGCCGCGGGCGTTGAGGTCGGTGATCTGCCCCTCGACCCAGATGCGGCCCAGCTTGCCGATCCAGCCGCCGACCGCCTGCAGGACCGTCCGCACCGGAACCGGGGATTCGGCCGTCGTCTCCATCGCCATGCCCGGCAGCCTATGCGTGTGACGCGGGAGACACGGCCCGTCCCTTCAAAAGTTAGCTCCACTAACTTAGTCTGGCTAAGTAATCGAGGAGAGACCGTGACCGTTCCCGAACGCGAGCTCGCCGAGCAGCTGAACCTGCGGCTCCGGCACGTCGTGCTGATGCTGCGCCGCGCGACCGCCGACCAGCCGGTCACCGCCCAGCAGCTGTCCGTGCTCGGCTCCCTGGAGCACGGGCCGCGGCGGATGACCGAGCTGGCCGCCGAGCACGGCGTCCGGCTGCCGACGATGACCGCGCAGATCAACCGGCTCGAACGCGACGGGCTCGTGGAGCGCGGCCGGGACGGCTCGGACGCCCGCGTCGTCACCGCCCTGCTCACCGCGACCGGACGGGACGTCCTCACGGACGGGCGCGAGCGCCGGATCGGCTACCTGGCCGAACGGTTCGCGGAACTGACCGGCGCGGAGCGCGCCGCCGTCGCCGCGGCGCTGCCCGCGCTCGACAAGCTCTTCTCGGCCGGATGAACGCCTGAGAGGAAAGACCCATGCACGCACGGCCCCCGGAGGCGCACCGCGCCGAAGGCGGCGGACGGGGCGGCATCCTGCGCCAGCCCATGTCGGTGTGGGCGACCGCCTTCGCCGCCGTCGTCGCCTTCATGGGCATCGGGCTGGTCGACCCCATCCTGCCCGCGATCGCCGAGAACCTGGACGCCACGCCCAGCCAGGTCTCGCTGCTGTTCACCAGCTACTTCCTGATCACCGCCGTCGCGATGCTGGTCACCGGCTGGGTGTCCAGCCGGATCGGCGGCAAGAAGACCCTGCTCATCGGGCTCGCGCTCGTCGTCGTGTTCGCCGCGCTCGCCGGGACGTCCGGCACCGTCGGGCAGCTCGTCGGCTTCCGCGCCGGCTGGGGCCTCGGCAACGCGCTGTTCGTCGCCACCGCGCTCGCCGTCATCGTCGGCGCGGCCAGCGGCGGCGCCGAGAAGGCCATCATCCTGTACGAGGCCGCGCTCGGCCTCGGCATCTCGCTCGGCCCGCTCGTCGGCGCGCTGCTCGGCGACCTGAACTGGCGGTTCCCGTTCTTCGGCACCGCCGTCCTGATGGCCGCCGGCTTCCTGCTGATCACGACGCTGCTGCGGGCGACCCCGGCGCCGGCGCGCAAGACCGGGCTGACCGCGCCGATCCGCGCGCTCGCCCACGGCGGCCTGTCGACGACCGCGTTCACCGCGCTGTTCTACAACTACGCGTTCTTCACCGTGCTCGCGTTCACCCCGTTCGTCCTCGGGATGAGCGCCCACGGCATCGGCCTGGTGTTCTTCGGCTGGGGCGTGATGGTGGCGCTCGCGTCGGTGTTCGGCGCGCCCGCGCTGCAGCGCCGTATTGGAACGGTCCGAGTGATGTACCTGGGGCTGGCGCTGCTGATCCTGTTCCAGGTCGGCCTCGCGTTCCTCGGGCACGACGGGATCATCGTCTGCACGATCCTGTCCGGCATCCCGATCGGGCTGAACAACACCGCGTTCACCGAGGCGGCGATGGAGGTCTCCGACAGCCCGCGGCCCGTCGCGTCCGCCGGGTACAACTTCGTCCGCTGGATGGGCGGCGCCCTCGCCCCCTACTTCGCGACGAAGCTCGCCGAGGAGGTCGACCCGCACCTGCCGTACATCGCCGGCGCCGCCGCGTGCGCCGTCGCGATCGGCGTCCTCGCGGCGCGGCGCCGCCACCTGGCGCCGCTGGAGCGCGTCGACGTCGACCACGCGTTCCGGGACGCCCCCGCCCCGGCCTGACGCCGACGGGAAAGGGAACGGCCCGGGAGGTCCGCCTCCCGGGCCGTTCTCCGTGTCTCGCCGGCGTCAGCTCTGGCCGTTCAGCTTGGCGATGCGGCGCTCGTACATCTTGATGATGTCCTCGCGGCCCGCGTGGGTCCGCTCGTACTCGCGCAGGAGCTTCACCTGCTCCACCGACAGCCCGCGCAGGCGCGCGCGCAGCTGCGGCAGGGTCGCCTCGTCGTAGTTCGGCACCGGCAGGCTCTCGGCGACGTGCTCGGCCTCGCTCTGCGCGGCCGGACGCGACTCGGGACGCGGCGTGAACTCGTCCTCGGGCTGCGCGGCCTCCGGCTGCGCGGCCTCCGGCTGCGCGGCCTCCGGCTCGGCGGGCTCCGGCGCCGGGGCGTCGGGCGCCGCGGTCGCGGCGACCTCGGGCGCCGGGCCGTCCTCGGGGACGGGCGGGGCCGCCGGCTCGGCCTGCGGCGCGGGCTCCGGCCGCGGCGCCGACGGCCGCGGCGACGGCGCCGGCTTCGCCACCGGCCCGTCCGACGCGCCCGGCTTGCCGACCGAGATCTCCTTGTCCGGCCGGCGCCGCGCGGCGGCGCCGTCCTCGCGCGCCGCCGACGGGCGCGCCGGCCGCGCCGGACGGGTGCGCCGGGGCCGCACGGGCTCCGGCTCGGGCTCGGGCTCGGCCTGCTCGCCGCGGACGCGCTCCACCACGGTGCCGACGACCTTCTCCGCGGTGTGCTGGACGTCGTCGCGGAGCCGCCCGATCACCGGCTTCACGCCGCCGCCCTCGGTGATCTCCTTGTAGTCGCGGGTCACGCGGTCGCCGAGCAGCAGCGCCCGGCCGACACCGAACATGGCCAGCCGGACGGCGTGCAGCGGGAGGTCGCGGACCTGCTCGCCCACCGTGTCCTGAACCTGCTGCTTGAGGCGGCGCGGCGATGGCGATCTCGTCATGGTCTTTCCTCTTCCTGCCGTCCTTATCAGGGAACTCGGGAGCACACGTACGGTCGTCGAAACTCACTCTGCCCCATGGGTGCGATCACGGTCACCCCGGGTCTTGTCTTTCTGTCCAAAAACGGCGTGCCGTCGGTCACAATGCGGCCGGAACCCTTGCGCCGCGGGCTTCCGCGTCCGCGCGGCACGCCTCACCACCGGGCACGGGACCCGGGCGGCGACTCGTACGATGGGGGCATGACCGCCAACACCCAGCCCGCCAGCACCGCGCCCACGGGTACGCGGGGCCGCGTCCTGCTCGCCAAGCCGCGCGGTTACTGCGCCGGAGTCGACCGGGCCGTGCAGACGGTCGAGATCGCCCTCGAGAAGTACGGGGCCCCGATCTACGTCCGCAAGCAGATCGTCCACAACGTCCACGTGGTGAAGACGCTGGAGGAACGCGGCGCGATCTTCGTGGACGAGACCGAGGAGGTCCCCGAGGGGTCGATCGTGGTCTTCTCGGCGCACGGCGTCGCGCCGGTCGTCCACGACGAGGCCCGCAAGCTGGACCTGCGCACCATCGACGCCACGTGCCCGCTGGTCACGAAGGTGCACAAGGAGGCCGTCCGGTTCGCCGCGCAGGACTACGACATCCTCCTCATCGGCCACGAGGGGCACGAGGAGGTCATCGGCACCTCCGGCGAGGCGCCCGACCACATCCACCTGGTCGACGGGCCCGAGGACGTCGCGAACGTGCGGGTCCGCGACCCCGAGCGGGTCGCGTGGCTGTCGCAGACCACCCTCTCGGTCGACGAGACCATCGCCACCGTCGAGAAGCTCCGCGAGCGGTTCCCCAAGCTGACGGACCCGCCGTCCGACGACATCTGCTACGCCACCCAGAACCGGCAGACCGCCGTCAAGGAGATGGCCGCGCAGTCCCAGCTCGTCATCGTGGTCGGCTCCACCAACTCCTCGAACTCCGTGCGGCTCGTCGAGGTCGCCAAGGAGCACGGCGCGGACGACGCCCACCTCGTCGACTACGCCGAGCAGATCGACCCCGCGTGGCTCGACGGCGTCAGCACCGTCGGCGTGACGAGCGGCGCGTCCGTCCCCGACGAGCTCGTGCAGGGCGTCCTGGCCTGGCTCGCCGAGCGCGGCTACGGCGAGGCCGAGGAGATCGAGTCCGTCGAGGAGCGCATGCGCTTCTCCCTGCCGAAGGAACTCCGCAAGGACCTGCGCATCACGCCCGTCTGACGGCACGGGTCAGTCCGCGTCTCCATGCCGCGGCGCGCGCGCGGCGGGGGAGGACGGGGACTCGTCCCACCGGACCGGGTTCTCGTTCTCCTCCTCCTCGAACAGCCGGACGCCCGCGAGCTTGTCGCGCAGCTCCCGCACGTTCGTCGGGAGCCCGCGCGGCAGCGTGATCAGCAGCACCAGCAGCGTGCCGAGGAACAGCCACGGCGCGGTCCCGGCCAGGGCGGTCAGCACCCCGACGGCGACGCCGCGCAGCAGCGACCCCTGCCCCACCGTGGTGACGAGCACCGCGACCAGGGTGGCGAGGAAGAACACCAGCGGCGGGCTGACGGCCAGCGCCAGCAGGTCCGCCGGGCGGGTGGCGAGCGCGGCGAGCACGCAGCCCACCGTGAAGCCGGCCCCCGCGAGCAGCGGCATGTCGAGCCAGCGCGACAGCAGCCCGCACAGCACGGCCGTCCCGAACACCACGACGATGCCGCCGCGCCCGGTCAGCGTCACCGGACCGGTCGGCGCCGCCGAGCGGGACCCGGACGTCCGGCCGCCGGACGCCCGCGACCGCCGCTGCGGCCCGCCCCGCCGCCGCCCCGCCCCGCGGTGCGTCGGCGGCGTGTCGCCAGGGGCGTCGCGTGCCGTCGATGTGCTCATTGCCACCTCTCTCGCCGATCGCTCTGCCCGGGGACGGCCCAGGTGCCGTACTGCCGGGAGCCCTCGCGCGACGCGTCGCCCTCGTCCCGAGCGACCGGCCCCCGGGAGAGCCCGGCTCGGCGTGCCTCCGCCCGCGGGGCATCGCCCCGAGCATCATCGCCCCGGGCGACGTCATCTGTTCGGGGGACGTCTTCTCGAGAGACATCGTCGCGGGTGGCATCGTCGCGCGGATCGCCGCCGTACGGGGCCTCGCCGTCCGGAACCCCGTTGTACGGGTCGTCCTGCCCGTTGAGCTCCGCCGCCGAAAGCGCGCGCGGGCTCTCCTCCACCGGCCGTGGGCCGTCCAGCGAACCGTCGACGACGCCCAGGTCGTTCAGACGCCGCGCGCTGACGAGCACCCGCGTCTCCAGCGACCCGACCGTCCGGTTGTAGGACTTCACCGCGCCGGTGAGCGCGCGGCCCAGTTCGTCTACGTGCTGCCCCATCGTGCTCAGCCGCTCGTACAGTTCTTTGCCGAGGTCGAACACGGCCCGCGCGTTGCGGGAAAGCGCGGCCTGCTGCCACGCGTACGACGCCGTCCGCAGCATCGTGATGAGGGTCGTGGGGGTGGCGATGTGGACGCGGCGCCGCATCGCGTACTCCAGCAGTTCGGGATCGCGGTCCAGCGCGGGCGCCAGGAACGCCTCGCCCGGGATGAACAGGACCACGAACTCCGGCGCCGGGCTGAACGCCTGCCAGTACGACTTCGCGGCCAGCCGGTCGACGTGGTCGCGCAGGTGGCGGGCGTGCGCGTCGAGCCGCACCGGGTCGCCGCTCTCGGCGGCCTGCAGGTAGGCGGCGAGCGACACCTTCGAGTCGACGACGATGCTCTTGCCGCCGGCGAGCCGCACGACCAGGTCGGGCCGCACCGTCCCGTCCGGCGTCACCGCGCTCGCCTGCTCGTCGAAGTCGCAGTGGTGCGTCATGCCCGCGAGCTCCACGACCCGCCGCAGCTGCAGCTCGCCCCAGCGTCCCCGCGCCTCCGGCCGCTGCAGCGCCCGCACCAGCGTGCGCGTCTCGCGGCCGAGCTGCTCGGAGCTCTGCCGCACGAAGTCGACCTGCTTGGCGAGCATCGCGTGGGACTCGCGGCGGCCCGTCTCCACCTCGCGGAGCTGCTCCTCGACCTTGGCGAGCGTCTCCCGCAGCGGCCCGACCAGGTGCTCGACCGCCTGCTGCCGCCGCTCCAGCTCGCCCGCCGCCTCGGCCCCCGCCGCCTTCAGCCGCGCGTCGGCCAGCTCCAGGAAGCGGGCGTTGCTGGCGTCCAGCGCGCGCGCCGACAGGTTCTCGAAATGCTCGGCCATCCGCTCCTCGGCGTAGGCGAGCTTCTCCTCCGCCGCGCGGGCCCGCGCGATCAGCGCGCCCTGCCGTCCCATCGCCAGGGCCCATCCGGCGACCACGCCGAAGGCGGCCCCGACGACGAGGCCGGCGAGCAGCGCGAGGTCCATCCGTTCATCGTGACAGCGCGGCCGCGAACCGCGACCGCGACGCGCCGGTAACGGCGGCACGGCGGACAATCGGCGCACTGCCGACGGCCCGCCGCCCGGTGCCCGGGGACGGGCGCGGGGACGGGCGCGGTCGATCGGCGGCGCCGCCCCGCACGGTGCGGTGCGTCCGGGCTCGTAAACTTGACGGCCGTGAGCCTCTCCATCGGAATCGTCGGGCTGCCCAACGTCGGCAAGTCCACCCTGTTCAACGCGCTGACCAAGAACGACGCGCTGGCCGCCAACTACCCGTTCGCGACCATCGAGCCCAACGTCGGCGTGGTCGGGGTGCCCGACCCGCGGCTGGGCGCGCTCGCCGGGATCTTCGGCTCGGCGAAGACCATCCCCGCGACGATGGAGTTCGTCGACATCGCGGGCATCGTCAAGGGCGCGTCCGAAGGCCAGGGCCTCGGCAACAAGTTCCTCGCCAACATCCGCGAGACGAACGCGATCTGCCAGGTCATCCGCGCCTTCGAGGACCCCGACGTCACGCACGTGGACGGCGAGGTCGCCCCGTCCCGCGACATCGACACGATCAACACCGAGCTGATCCTGGCCGACCTGCAGACGATCGAGAAGGCCCTGCCGCGCCTCGAGAAGGAGGCCCGGACCAAGAAGGACAAGAATCAGCTCGCCGTCGTCGACGCCGTCACCGCCGCGCAGAAGCTCCTCAACGAGGGCGTCACGATCTTCGCCGGCGCCGACAAGGCCGGCATCGACCCGGCGCTCCTCCGCGAGCTGCACCTCCTCACCGCCAAGCCGTTCCTCTACGTCTTCAACCTGGACGAGGGCGAGCTAACGGACGAGTCCCTGCGCACCCGCCTGCGCGACCTCGTCGCCCCCGCCGAGGCGATCTTCCTCGACGCCAAGATCGAGGCCGAGCTGATCGAGCTGCCCGACGACGAGGCCCTCGAACTCCTGCAGGGCATGGGGCAGGAGGAGTCGGGCCTGTCGCAGCTCGTCCGCATCGGGTTCGACACGCTCGGCCTGCAGACCTACCTCACCGCCGGCCCGAAGGAGTCGCGCGCGTGGACGATCCGCAAGGGCGCCACCGCGCCCGAGGCCGCGGGCGTCATCCACACCGACTTCCAGCGCGGCTTCATCAAGGCCGAGATCGTCTCCTTCGACGACCTGACCGCCGCGGGCTCCATGGCGGCCGCCCGGACCGCCGGCAAGGTCCGCATGGAGGGCAAGGAGTACGTCATGCAGGACGGCGACGTCGTGGAGTTCCGCTTCAACGTCTGAGCCCGCCGCCGGGAGGCGCCGGACGGCCGGCGCGGCGGCCGCGCCGGCCGATCGGCCCGGACACGCACCGCGGACGCTGGCAAAACGTGTGACTCGCGACGCTCGTCCGATTGTGCCCGGGACGCGCTGATCGGAGGCAGGGATAGGGGATCGTCACCGTTTGGCAATCCTTCCCGTTCCTGCTGAGGTGGATCGCATTATCCACAACCGCGTGCCGGGGCTGTGCTTCGCTCGGATGCGCTGGAACAATTGACGCTCGTGGTTACGCTGGGCCCGGGGTGGGTTCGGAAAGGACCACCGCGCAACATCTGGACCAGGCAATCAGAGCGCGCCGACCTTGGGGCGAGGCGCGAGCGGAGGCAGGATGGCTCGCAGGTCGGCCGTGAAACGCGGCCGTGACACCGCCGTGGTCGACGAGACCGCGGCGCCGGGTCTGTCCGTCGACCCGTGGGAGGTCCCGGACGACCGGGGCCGCGGCGGCCCGCGCGGCGGCCGCTGGTCCGGATCCGGCGGCCGCTGGTGGGTCTGGACGGGCCGCGCCGTCCTCTGGGCCCTGATCATCGTCATCCTCGTCAACGGGATCCGCGCCCCCTTCGAACGCTTCACCGCCGCGGACGCCCCCGACACGGCCGCCGCGCCCAAGTCGTCCCCCGAACGCGCCCAGTTCCCGACCAGCGCCGCCGGGGCATTCGCCCTGCAGTTCGCCAACGTCTATCTGAATTACGACCAGGAGAACGCCGCGGACCGCCAGACCCAATTGCGCACGTTCCTGCCCGAGGGCGCCGACCCGCAATTCGGCTGGAACGGAACCGGAACGCTGCAGGTCCAGTCCGTGCAGGTCGCGGGCGTGCAGGCGCGCGACGCGCGCAACGCCACCGTCACCCTCCTCGCCCGCACCGGCGACAAGTGGCTGCGCCTCGCCGTCCCCGTCTACGCGAACGAGTCCGGCGCGCTCGTCGTCGCCGCCCGTCCCGCGCTGCTCCCCCCGCCCGCGAAGGCCGCACTGCCGCAGCAGGAGGCCGCACCGCGCGACACCCCCCTCGAAGGCGAACTCCAGCCCATCCTCGTGACGTTCTTCCAGGCGTACGCGCGCAGCGACACCACCGCCCTGTCCCGGTTCGCCGCGGGCAGCCCCATCAGCGGCCTCGCCCGCTCGGTCGAGTTCCTCCGCGTCGCCGAGGTCGTCGCCCCGCAGGGCTCGGCCGGCGCCCGCACCGTCACCGCGAGCGTCGTCTGGCGCGTCGCCGGCGGCGAACTCGAGCAGGCATACGAACTCGACATGGTGCGCAAGGACGCGACCTGGTACGTCAAGGACATCCGCGGCACCACCGATCCCGACCCGTCATGAAAGGCCGCGAGATGAACGCCCGCCCGTCCCCCCACGCCGAACCAGGAAGGTAAGTCGATGCTGCACCACCTCATGGCGTCGATTCCGCCCGAGATCCTGGCGGCACCCGACGACTCCTTCGATCCGGACGGGCTCGCCAGCTGGCTCCGCGGATTCTTCGGCCCGCTCTTCCTCGTCACCGTCTCCATCGTGGCGATCTTCTTCCTGTTCACCCGTGAGATCACCCGGTTCGCGCAGTTCATCGTCCTGGCGATCGGCATCGCCATCGTCTTCTACGTGCCCCAGATCATCGAGACCGCTGCCAAGGCGATCGCCACCGCACTGGGAGTGGACGGCAGCTGACCCGGAGACCGTGCTCGCATCCATAGGGGAGTAGGGGCGTGGATCTACCCACGTACACGAACATCTGGCGCATCGAGAAGCGGTTGTACAAGCTGTACGACCTGCGGCTCCCGATGCCGCTGCCGCTCGTCCAGATCGGCGTGTTCCTCGGCGTGTTCGTGCCCTGGATCGTGATGCTGCAACTCGTCGGCGTGCCCTTCGAGTCCCCGTGGCACGTCGTCTACATCGTCCCGCCCGGCGTCCTCACCTGGCTCGCGACCCGCCCCGTCATCGAGGGCAAGCGCCTCACCGAACTGCTCCTCTCGCAGGGCCGCTACCTCGCCGAGCCCCGCACCTGGTGCCGCCTCACCCCCATCCGCGAGCCCCGCGAAGTCGTCATCGTCGCGCGCGTCTGGCGCCGTCCCGGCGCCCCCGCCCCGGCGCCCGAGCGCGTCGCCGTCAAGTCCCGCCGCCGGCCCGCCCCGGCCGCCGAGGCCCCCGAGGTCCCGGCGCCCCGCATCGAGGCGCCCCCCGCGGCGCCCCGCCTGGAGGGCGCGCCCGGCAACGGGAAGCGCGGCCTCGTGTCCGGCGTCCGCCGCCCCGGCGCCCCCGGCTTTGCCACCGCGATGGCCCCCGCCGAGGAACCCCCGGCCCCCCGGCCCCCCGCCCCGCGAGCCGAGCCCACCCCGCTCAAGGCACCGACCGCAGGTCCGGCCGCCGGGTCGGGCGCCGCGGCCAGCGGCGCGACGAGCGGCGGCGGGTCCGACGCCGCGTCCGGTGGCGGCTCGGGTGCCGCACCCGGCGGCGCGCCCGGTGGCGAGCCCGGCGACAAGAAGGTCGCCGGCCCCGTCCCGACGCGCCCCGACATCCCGATGGTCCCGGGCGCGTTCGGAGCCCCCGAACCCCTCGTCAACGAGGCCCAGCCGCGCCACCCCGGCGCGCCCGCCCCGCGCCCGCCCGACCGCCGCGTCGCCCCGGGGCGCCCGCCCGCCGCCTCGCGCCCGGGACCGCCGCCGCAGGGCGAGCGTCCCGGCGCGGCCGAGTCCATGCCGGGACGCCCGCAGCAAGCCCGTCCGTCCGCGCCCGCCGCCTCGCAGGCCCAGCCGCCCGCGCCCGTCCGCCCGGCGGCCCCGCCGCAGAGCGAGCGCGCGGCCACGGGGCAGCCTCCGGCCGCGCCGCAGGAGCAGCCTGCGGGCCCGTCCTGGTCGTCCCCATCGGGTGAGCCGTCGCAGGGCCGTCCGTCCGAGCCCGTCCGTCCGGCCGCAGCGGAGCAGCGAGTGGCGCCGGGTGCCGAGGCGTCGGCGAGCGGACACGCCGCCCCGCAGGGCGCCGCGCCCGATGCCGGGCGCGCTCGCCCTGCAGAGGCCGCGCCGGGACAGGCGGGGCCGGAGCAGCCGTCCGCGCCCGTCCGTCCGGCGGTCCCGCCGCAGGACGAGCGCAAGGCCACGGGGCAGCCCCCGGCGGCGCCGCAGGAGCAGCCCGCGGGCCCGTCCTGGTCGTCCCCATCGGGTGAGCCGTCGCAGGGCCGTCCCTCCGAGCCCGTTCGCCCGGCCGCTGGGGAGGAGCGGGTCGCGCCGAGTGCCGAGGCGTCGGAGAGCGAGCGGGTCGCCGGGCAGGCGGGTCTACAGGCTGAGGCGCCCGACGCCGGGCGCGCTCGTCCCGCAGGGGCCGCGCCGGGACACGCAGGGCCGGAGAGCGAGCGGGTCGCCGGGCAGGCGGGTGTACAGGCTGAGGCGCCCGATGTCGGGCGTGCTCGTCCCGCAGGGGCCGCGCCGGGACAGGCGGGGCCGGAGCAGCCTTCCGCGCCCGTTCGTCCGGTGCCCTCGCCGCAGGACGAGCGCGCGGCCACGGGGCAGCCTCCGGCGGTGCCGCAGGCGCAGCCCACCGGCCCGTCCTGGTCGTCCGGTGCGCCGTCAGGCGAGCCGTCGTCGCAGGAGCGTCCGTCCGAGTCCGTGCCTGCGGCCGCGGCGGAAAGCGAGCGGGCCGTCGGGCAGGCCGCCGCGCAGGCTGACGTGGCCGATGTTGGACGTTCCCCCGCAGGGGCCGAGCAGCCCTCGGCGCCCGTCCGTCCGGAGGGTGCGCCGCGGGGTGAGCGCGTCGACCTGGGAAAGCAGTCTCCTGCGGTCTCGGAAGAGCAGGCGTCCGGGGTGGGCCGGTCGGCCGCCTCGGGTGAGCCGCATGCGGAGGGTGTGCCGTCGCAGGGGCGTCCGTCCGAGTCTGTGCCTGCGGCGGAGCAGCAGCGGGTTGAGCCGGGTGCCGAGGCGACGGAGAGCGAGCGGGCCGTCGGGCGGGCTGACGGGGCCGATGCTGGACGTTCCCCCGCCGGGGCCGTGCCCGGACACGCTGCGCCCGGGCCGGTCGTTCGGCCGGCGGCTCCTCCGCAGGGCGAGCGTGCGGCCACGGGGCCGCAGCCGGCCGTGCCGCAGGGGGCGGAACCGGCGGACGGCGACCGGCGGGTTCCGGCCGCTTCCGCGAGCGAGCCCGCGCCCGCGCGGCCCCCGGGGTTCGGGGACCCGCCGCGGACGTTCGGGCAGGCCCCGGTACCCGGAGAAGCGCCGGACGGGGCCGGACGGGCGCCCGTGCCGGGGCACCAGGTCCCCGCGGCGTCCCAGCAGGGCTGGCCGCCCGCGCAGCAGGAAGAGCCGGAGGCACCGCGGCTCGAGGCGCCGCGGCCGTGGTCGAAGGGGCTGTCGAAGCCGGCGCGGCCGGCGGCGACGGACGCGCAGATGTGGCCGCCGGCGCCGGAGCCGGGGGTGCCGCAGGACGAGGAGCCGCCGCCGCGGGACGTCCGGTCCGGGCCGCAGTCGCCGGTGCGGCCGCGGCCGCTGCCGCCGCCCCCGCCGCCCCCGCCGTCGGGTCCGGCGATCACGCCGCCGGGGCCGGAGCACGAGGTGAGCGCCGGCGGGCTGCGGCGGCTGTTCCAGGCCGTCGGCGGCGGGCACGGCGACGTGGACGCCGAGTACCAGCTGCGGCTCCAGCAGCCGTTCCGCGGGACGCGGCACGTGGTGGTGCTCGGCTGCACCGGGGGCGCCGGGCAGACGGTCACGGCGCTGATGCTCGGGCACACGTTCGCGCAGCACAACGCCGAACCCGTCGTGGCGATCGACGTGAACCCGGGGCCGGGCGCGCTGGCGCGGCGGACCCGCAGCGAGACGAACGAGACGCTGACCGGGCTCATCACGCGCGCGGACCAGGTCGGCAGCCTGACGGCGATGCGGCGGTACACGTCGCAGGCCAAGTCGGGCCTCGACGTGATCGCGGCGGGCAAGAACCCGCTGCAGGCCCTCGATGACCGCGACTACGCGCTGGCGATCAAGACGATCGACCGGTTCTACTCCGTGACCCTGCTGGACGCGGCGGCGGCGGTGGTGGCGCGGGTGCTGCCGTACGCCGACCAGCTCGTGCTGGTGGCGCCGGCCAGCGCGGACGCGCCGCGGGCGGTGGCGATGACGTACGAGTGGCTGGACGGCCACGGGTACGAGGAGCTGCGGTCGCGGGCCGTCACGGTGATCAATGGGGTGAGTCGCCGCAGCATGGACGACGTCGAGCAGGCGGAGGCCATGGCGCGCGGCCGGTGCCGGGCCCTCGTGCGGATTCCGTGGGACGATCACCTCAGCATGGATCGCGCGCCGCGCAACGAGCTGAAGTCGTTGCGCGCCCCGACGCGGCGTGCCTATCTTGCCCTCGCCGGCGTGGTCGCCGGCGGGTTCGGCGTCGTGCCCGAGCGTTACCAGGAGCTTCACCAGGAGCAGGAGGCCACCCGATGAGCGCCCCGCGCGGGCACCGAGCGGAGACCGCCATGAGCCGGGCATCCCTGGCGGGGGCGACTGACGTTGCTGACCGCCCGGACCAAGAACACTCTCTCCGGCATCCCTTCGCGGAACGGCGCGGATCGGGAGAATCAGTCGGTGGGACCGAGGTCGGGAGGGCGGCATGAGCAAGTCCAGCCGGCTGGCCGTGCGCTACTTCGACGACCGGGTGCTGCTCACCGACAACGCGGCCTGGGCGTACTTCCGGTTGCCGACGGTGTCGTACGAGTTCACCACCGGGGAGGAGCGCGAGGCGCTCGCCACCAACGTCACGATCGCGCTCGCCGGCATCCGGATGCAGGACGCGGAGGTCCACCTGCGGATCGCGCACCGGACGTACCCGGCCGCGGAGTGGGCGCTCGCACTGGACCGGACGTCCGACGGCGGCCCCGGGTGGCGCGAGTACCTGGAGGAGACCTACGCCCACGTGTGGGCCAAGGACTTCTGGACCAAGGAGGTCTACCTCGGGGTGCGGCTGGGGCCGCGCGGGATGGGCGCGAACCTGTCCGGGGGAGTCCTGTCGCAGCTGCTCGGCTTCTACAAGCGCAGCGAGAACGCTCTCGGCGTGCACGACGACGCGGTCGACAAGAAGGAGATCGCGCGCTGGACGGAGCAGGCCGAGCGTATCGGACGGGCGCTGGGCGGTTCGGCCCTCTACGCCCGGCACGCCACCTCGACCGAGGTGGCGTGGCTGTTCCAGCACGCGGTGACGGGGTCGCTCGCCGACCCGCCGCCGTCGGCGGTGCCGCGGCGCACGTGGGGCAAGGGCGAGATCGAGTCGCTGGTGGAGGGCGCGATCCACAACGGCCGCTCCTACCTGCGGGTGGAGCAGCCGAACCACGGCGCGGGGCGCGGCGCGACGGCCGCGTCGTACGTCGCGTACCTGTCGTTCGCGCGGTTCCCCGACCTGATGCCGTTCCCGGACGGCGAGCCGTGGCTCCACTACGCGGACGCGCTGCCGTTCCCCGTCGAGATCAGCGCGCGGATGAAGCTGATCCCGCCGGCGAAGGCGTCCAAGGACGTCTCGCGGAAGCTCGCCCACGCCCGGGACATGGACCAGCACATCCGGGAGGCGGGCGCGGAGGCGCCGATCGCGCTGGCGGAGCAGATCGACGCGGCGCGGATGCTGGAGCACGGCATCACCAAGGAGCGGCTGCCGTTCGTGTACGGGTGGCACCGGCTGATCGTGTCGGCGCCCACCGAGGACCTGCTGGCGCAGCGGGTCGACGCGGTGGTGGAGCACTACCGCGACATCGGCATCGACGTCGTCAACTCGACCGGCGACCAGTTCTCCCTGTTCCTGGAGTCGCTGCCCGGCGACCGGATCCGGCTGAACGCGTACGCGCAGCGGCAGCCCCTGCGGACGATCGCGGGCGGCATGCCCGTCGCGACCGTCGACCTCGGCGACCGTCCGGACGACGCGCAGGAGGGCTGGATCGGCCCGTACGTCGGGGAGACGCTGGGACGGGCGCGGTCGATCGTCCACTTCGACCCGCTGGTCGCGGCGGCCCGGAACCGTCCGACCGCCGTCGCGATCACCGGCGAGCCCGGCGGCGGCAAGACGACGCTGGCGCTGCTGCTCATCTACCAGATGGCGCTGCGCGGGGTGACGGTCGCGGCGATCGACCCGAAGGGCGATGCGGAGACGCTCGTCGAGCTGCTGAAGGCGCGGGGCCGCCGGGCGCGGATCCTGCCGCTGGGGTCGGCGGCGCCCGGCCTGCTCGACCCGTTCTCGTTCGGCGACGACCTCGCGGCGAAGAAGACGATGGCGACCGAGACGCTCCGGCTGCTGCTGCCGCGCATGTCGGAGGAGCGCGAGTCCGCGATGATCCAGGCGGTCGGCGCGGTCGCGAACGGGGAGCGGCCGTCCCTCGGCCGGGTCGTGGACCACCTGGAGGCGTCGGACGACCCGGCGTCGAAGAACCTCGGGGCGGTGCTGCGGTCGATGTCGGAGATGCGGCTGGCGCGGCTGTGCTTCGACCCGTCCGGCGGCGAGCGCATCGACACCGAGGGCTGGACGACGGTGTTCACCCTCGGCGGCCTCACGCTGCCGGACGTCACGATCGCGCGGGAGGACTACTCCTACGAGCAGCGGCTGTCGGTCGCGCTGATGTACCTGGTGTCGCAGTTCGCGCGGCGGCTCATGCACGGCCTGGACCGGCGGCTGCCGAAGGCGATCTTCCTGGACGAGGCGTGGGCCGTCACCGCGACGCCCGAGGGGGCCAAGCTGATCCCCGAGGTGTCGCGGATGGGCCGGTCCCGCAACACCGCCCTGATCCTGGTCTCCCAGAACGCGGGGGACCTGCTGAACGAGCAGGTGACGAACTGCCTGTCCTCGGTGTTCTCCTTCCGCTCCACCGAGCGGGTGGAGGTCGGCAACGTCATGGCGCTTCTCGGGGTGGAGGCGTCCGACGAGCACAAGGCCGTGCTCCGCAACCTCGGCAACGGCGAATGCATCTTCCGTGACCTCGACGGCCGTGCGGGACGCATCGGCGTCGACCTGATCTCCGAGGAACTGCAGCGTTGGCTGGACACCAACCCGACCCGGTCCAGACCGTGGTCGTCCGAACTCACCGTCGCGGGGGCCGAGACCGAGGAGGTCGGTCGATGAACCCGCCCCGCCACCGGACGTCCCGCCTGCAGCGTTCACCGGAGGCGGGGCTCGACCCGTCCGTCCCGGACGGCAGGCGGCGGCGTCGCACGCGCCGCCGTCCGCGCACCCGCCGCTCCGCGGTGCTGCTCACGATCATGGCGCTGCTGATGCTGAGCCCCATGACGCCGACCGCGTCGGCGATTCCCCTCCCCAGCGTCAACGACTCCTGCCGTCCCGCCGACAACCCCGCGCCCGAGCAGTACGGGACGGGCGCGGACGGGCTCATCAAGCCGCCCGGCTACCCCAGCGAGCAGCTCCAGAAGACGTCCGCCGAGGACCTGACGTACTACGACCGGTACGGCACCGCGGGCCAGACCTGGTACGCGGTCGACATGGGCTGCTCGGACGCGATGGCGATGATGGGCAACGCCCTCGCCAACACCACGTTCACGCTGGTCCGGGCGATCGACCGGACGACGATCAGCGTGTACCAGTCGGCGGCGTCCGAGTCGCTGCTGAGCTGGCTGAAGGGCACGGTGGACGACGTCATCAGCGGCGTCGGCGAGACGTTCAACGCCCGGTACTGGTCGTGGGTGGTCATCCTCGGTGCGATGTGGCTCGCGTGGTGGGGCCTGGTCCGGCGGCGCGCCAGCAAGGTGACCGAGGGCGTCGTGTGGATGGTCGCCGCGATGGTGGCGCTGATCTGGCTGATCGCGCGGCCCGCGGACTTCACCACGCTCGGGACGAAGGTGTCGGAGGCGACGAGCGCGGCGTTCAACGCGGCGCTGCCGCAGAGCGACACGCGGGGCGGGGAGTGCATCCCGCGCCCGGAGGGGCAACCGGATCCGGCCGAGTCGGCCGACCTGGACGCGACGACGCGCAACGCGAACAAGCTGTGGGTGGCGCTCGTCTGCAAACCGTGGCTGCAGGGCGAGTTCGGCACGACGGACCCGGACGCGGAGATCGTCAAGGACAACGCCGACAGGCTGCTGTGGTCGCAGGCGGTGGGGCTGCCGGAGACGCACGGCTCCGAGGACGTCGACATGGAGGCGAAGGCCGACGCCTACAAGGACGTCGCCTCCAACATCAAGGAAGAGCATCCCGAGACCTATTCGCTGTTCCAGGGCAAGAACTGGCAGAACCGGCTGGCGGTGGCGTTCGGGGCGCTGTTCGCGGCGCTGGTCGCGGGGCTGCTGATCCTGGTCATCGCGATCGCGCTGATCGTGGTGAAGATCGCGTTCCTGCTGTTGCTGGTGGCGGGGCCGATCTTCCTCGGGATCGGGATCCATCCGGGCATCGGGCGGGTGATCGCGGTCCGCTGGCTCGAGTTGCTGCTGTCCATGCTGCTGAAGCAGGCGGCCCTCATCGGGGTGCTGTCGCTGCTGCTGTGGGCGTACGGGCTGATCCTCGGCGAGACGCTGCCGTGGGGCTTGCAGGTGCTGCTCATCGCGCTGGTGACGGGCGCCGCGTTCGTGTACCGCAAACCGTTCCAGCATCTGTTCTCGGCGGTCGGCTACTCGGCGGTGGGGTCGCGCGACAAGAGCGAGGCGCAGCTGGACAAGTCGGTCGCGGAGGCGCGCAAGAGCACGACGGCGGTCGCGGGCGCGGTGGTGCCGGGCGCGGCCGGGTACCGGCTGGGCGGCCGCCGCGGCAAGGACGCCGCCGCGGAGAACGGCGCGGCCGTGGCGCAGGGCGCCGACGGGCAGGCCGCCACCGGCACGCTGACCGATCGCCGCGCGGGCGGCACGGGCCCCGGCGCGGGCGAGGGCGCGTCGCCGGAGGAGGCGCCGGTGCTGGCGGCGAAGCCGCGCGGCGCCGGGACGGCGCCGGGACGGTCGCGGCGCGGCGCGCCCCCGCTGAACCTGCCGTCCCGCGCGGGACGCGACGCGCCCGCGGCGGGCGGGTCCGACGCGGGCGGCGGCTCGGGAGGCGGTGCGGGCGGCCTGATCGCGGCGCGCGGCGGCGGCGTGTCCGGGACGCGCGGACGCTCGGACGGCGGCGGTTCGGACGGCGGCGGCGCCGGGCGGGGCACTCCGCGCCCGACCTCGTGGACGGGCGGCGGCACCGGCTCCGGCAACGGCGGCGGCGGTGGCAACGGCGGCGGGTCCGGCGGTGGCGGCGGCTGGTTCGCCGGCGGCGGACGGTCGGGCGGCGCCCCGCAGCGCGGCGGCGGGGGCACAGGCGGCGGTTCCGCGCCCTCCCGCGCCTCCGGCGGGTCCGGCGGCGGTTCGGGACGCTCCGGGCCGGGGCGGTCCGGCGGCGACCCGGCGTCGAACGTGCCCAGGCCGCGCGCCGGCGCGGGCGGCGGTGGCGCCGCCCCGGCGCCCGGCGGCTCCGGCGGGTCCGGTGGGTCCGGTGGCGGGGGCGGCCGGCAGGCGCCGCCGCCGCTCTGGGGCCGGCGCTCGCCCGGCGACGAGCCGCCGCTGCCGTTCTGGCTGCGTCCGGCCGGGGGCTCGTCCGGTGAGCCGGGCCGGGACGAGTGATGAACCTCGACGATCGGCAACGCAAGATCGTCTTCGCGGGGCTGGTGGCGGTGCTCGCCGCGGTCGGCGTGTACCTGACGGTCGCCGGGCCCGAGCGGGCGACCGGCGAGCCGGACGGCGCGCCGACGGCCGCGGCGCCCGCGCCGTCCGGGCCCGCGTCGCCGCCGCCGGGCATCCGGACGGCGGTGAACCCGGACGACTTCGACCTCTACCGGCTGCTGCCGTTCTCCCGGGCGGAGTTCGCGACGGCCGCCGAGGTGGCGCAGAAGTTCGTGGCCGCGTACGCGACGTACCGGTACGACGAGGAACCGCGGAAGTACGACGAGCGGCTGTCGCCGCTGGTCACCGAGCAGCTGCGCGGCGAGCTGGCGCGGGCGCACGCCTCGGCGGGGCTCGTCGCGCAGCGGCGGCAGGACCGGACGGTCGCGACCGGGACGGCGTCGCTCGACCGGGTCCGCGACATCGGCGACAACTCGATCATCTTTCTGGTGACCGGCACGCAGACGGTCACCGCGGGGGGCAAGGAGACCGGCGAGAACAAGCGGTGGGCGGTGACGGTGGTGCGGGACGGCGGATCGCTGCGGGTGTACGCGTTCGAACCGGCGGACGCCGGTCAGGAGGGTGACACGGGATGACGGCCCGGCGGCTGCTGTTCGCGGGCGCGCTCGGCACTGCGGGCCTGCTGTTCGTCGCGCTGATCTTCGTCCCGGTGTTGTTCGGGGCGAGCCAGTTCATGTTCGGCGGCGGGGCGGGGTCCCGGTGCACGGACACGTCGGGCGCGGGGGCGCAGCCCGCCGTTGCGCGCGACGCGGAGGCGATCCCCGGCGCGTTCCTCGAGCTGTACCGGCGGGCGGGCAAGGACTACGGGATCCCGTGGAACGTCCTGGCGGGCGTCGGCAAGGTCGAGACCGACCACGGGCGGTCGACGCTGCCGGGCGTCAGCAGCGGGGAGAACTACGCGGGCGCGGGCGGCCCGATGCAGTTCCTCGCCGCGACGTTCAAGTCGTACGGGGTCGACGGCAACGACGACGGGAAGAAGGACCGGTACGACCCGGTGGACGCGATCCCGTCGGCCGCCGCGTACCTGAAGGCCAGCGGCGCGCCGGACCGGATGCGGGACGCGATCTTCGCCTACAACCACTCGTGGGACTACGTGGACCTCGTCCTCGACTGGGCCGGGAAGTACGCCGGCGGGAACTTCGAGGTCGTGCAGAGCAACGGCGTGAACTGCGAGGACAACGAGCTGCCCGCCGGGCTCGACGGCGTCGTCAAGGAGATCATCGAGTTCGCGATGGCGCAGCGCGGCAAGCCGTACGTGTTCGGCGCGAACGGGCCGGACGCCTGGGACTGCTCCAGCCTGATCCAGGCGGCGTACCGGCAGGTGGGGCTGTCGATCCCGCGGACGACGTTCCAGCAGTGGCCGTTCGGCAAGAAGGTCGGGAAGGGCGACGAGCAGCCGGGCGACCTCGTGTTCTTCAACTCGGGGCCGGGGACGTCCGCGGACAATCCGGGGCACGTCGGGATGGTGATCTCGAAGGGCAAGATGATCGTCGCGCGGTGCTCGACGTGCGTGCCCGCGATCGCCGTCCAGTCGTACGAGCGGTCGGACTGGATCGGCTCGACGCGCCCGCTGGCGAAGCCGGAACTGCAGCGGCAGCTCCAGGCGGCCGCGCAGGAGTAGGACGCGGCGCCGGATATTCCGGAAGGAAACGGGGGTGCCGCGTGGCATGCTGACCGCGTGGACGCCGAGATAACGATCCGAGTCGCCGACGAACTGCTGATGTTCCTGCCCGCCGCCCGGCGCGAGCCGGTCCGGCGCGTCCCGTACGACGGGACGTCGACGCTGGGGCACCTGGTGGAGTCGCTCGGCGTGCCGCTGCCCGAGGTCGGGCCCATGACCGTCGGCGGCGAGCCGGTCGACGCCGCGTTCCGCCCGCGGGACGGCGACGAGGTGCTGGTCGGCGCCGTGCCGCGCCCGCAGCCGGTGCCGCTGGAGCCCGCCCAGGTCGCGCCGCGCTTCCTGCTGGACGTGCACCTCGGCACGCTGGCGCGCCGGATGCGGCTGCTCGGCCTCGACACCGCCTACCACAACGACATGGACGACCCCGCCCTCGTCGTGCAGGCCAACGAGGAGGGGCGCGTCCTGTTGACCCAGGACCGGGGGCTGCTGCGCCGCCGCGCGCTGTGGTTCGGCGCGTACGTCCGCGGTTCCCGGCCGGACGACCAGCTCCGCGACATGCTCGAGCGGTTCGCGCCCGCGCTGAGGCCGTGGACGCGCTGCACCGCCTGCAACGGCGGGCTCGTCGCGGTCGACAAGACCGAGATCGAGCGGGAGCTGGAGGCGGGCACGCGCCGCAGCTACGACGTCTACGGACGGTGCGAGCGGTGCGGGCAGGTGTACTGGCGCGGCGCCCACGGCGACCACCTGGAGGAGATCGTCCGGGACGCGGTGCGGCTCGTCGCGGACGTCCGCGGGGACGCCGCCGCGCCCGACGGGACGGCGGACGCGGCGGACGGCGCGGCGGACGGCGCGGCGGGCGGAACCGGCCGGGCCGAGGCGGCCGTCTCAGAGTGAGACGAGGAAGGGGCTGGTTCCCATCGACCTGATCGTGGTGGGTGCGGCGATCATCGCGGACGGGCGGCTGCTGGCCGCCCAGCGGGCCGAGCCGGCCCACATGGCGGGCGGCTGGGAGCTGCCCGGCGGCAAGGTCGACCCAGGCGAGTTCGACACCGACGCGCTCGTCCGGGAGTGCCGCGAGGAGCTGGCGGTCGGGATCCGGCCGGACCGGCGGATCGGCGGCGACTGGCGGCTGAGCGACCGCGCCGTGCTGCGGGTGTGGACGGCGCGGATCACCGAGGGGGAGCCGCGGGCGCTGGAGCACCTCGCGCTGCGCTGGCTCGCGCCGGGCGAGCTGTACGACGTGGAGTGGCTCCCGGGCGACCGGCCGGTCATCGACGTGTTCGCCCGGGAGGGCCTCGGCTGAGGGGCGGCGTCAGCCGATCCGGTTGGCGCCCGCGTAGTCGGAGCGCTCCGACAGGCGGGAGATCTTCACCACATCTCCGGTCTGCGGCGCGTGCAGGTACTTGCCGTCGCTGAGGTAGATCCCCATGTGGTGCAGGTTGCCGCCGAAGTACACGAGGTCGCCGGAGCGCAGCTCGTTCCGCGACACCTTGGTGCCGAGCCCGTACAGCGCCCCGGTGTAGTGCGGCAGGCCGGACTTGCCGACCTGCGCGTACGCCCAGACGACCAGCCCGGAGCAGTCGAAGCTGCTCGGCCCGGCGGCGGCCCACACGTACGGGGCGCCGAGCTTGCCGACGGCCTTGCGGGCCATCTCGGCGGGCAGGCCGGTGCCCTTCACGGCGGCCTTGAGGCCGGTGCGGGGGCTGTAGGCGTTGGTGGTGGTGAGCTTCTCGAGCCGCTTGAGGACCTCGTCGACCTTGGCCTTGGCGCGTCCGCGGGCCTCCTCGGACGCCTTGGCGGCCTTCTCGACCTCGGCGGTCTTGGCGTGCGCGGCCTTCTCGGCCGCCTCGGCCTGCGCGACCTGCTTCTCCAGGGCCGCGACGGTGTCCACCTGGCGCTGCGCCAGGTAGGCGGACGCGGCGAGCCCCTCCGCCGTCCCGTCGATCATGAACAGGACGTCCGGGCGGCCGCCCTTGTAGTTCGCGGCGGCGATCTCGCCGAGCCGCTGCCGGGCCGGTTCGGCCCGCGCCCGCAGCGCCGCGGCCTTCCGCGCGGCGTCCTGCTCGGCCTTCTTCGCCGCTTTCAGCTCGACGCGGGTCTTGTTGTACTGCTCGGTGAGGATCTCCGCCTCTTCCTGCAGCTTGTCGAGCTCCTTCTTCAGCCCGTCCACCGTCGTCGGGAGGGGGCTCGGGGAGCCGGACGGCGGCGGGGACGGGTCCGCGTGCGCCGCGGGCGCGGTCGAACCGAGGGTGATCAGCAACATCGTCGCCGCGGCGGCGGACGCCGCCCCGGTACGGGGGGCGCGCCTGCGCCGGAGATGGTCCGGTGTCAAGGCCGGGGTCTCCTCTCGTCGACGGCCGGTTCTCGACGGCCGGATCATCGGGAGATTACAAACATCAGGCAAAGATGGCCAATCGAGGTTTAAGTCGAGCGTGGTGCGGATCACGCGGCCGGGGGCGGTGCGCGGGGCGCGGAGACCGCGGCGAGGACGGCAGGAAGCGGACAGCGGCAAGTAGAATGGAACGGCCGCGCGTCTGCGGCGACTCCCGAACTCTCACGCAAGGCGAGACCGCATGCCCATCTCCACGCGCGACGACCTCCGGAACGTCGCGATCGTCGCCCACGTCGACCACGGCAAGACGACGCTGGTCGACGCCATGCTCTGGCAGTCCGGTGCCTTCCGCGAGAACCAGGACGTCGACGACCGCGTCATGGACTCCAACGACCTCGAACGCGAGAAGGGCATCACCATTCTCGCGAAGAACACCGCCGTCCGGCACGGCGGGATGACCATCAACATCATCGACACCCCCGGCCACGCCGACTTCGGCGGCGAGGTCGAGCGCGGCCTGTCCATGGTGGACGGCGTCGTCCTGCTGGTGGACGCCAGCGAGGGCCCGCTCCCGCAGACCCGGTTCGTGCTCCGCAAAGCGCTGGCGGCGCGGCTCCCGGTGATCCTGGTCGTCAACAAGACCGACCGGCCGGACGCGCGCATCGACGAGGTCGTCGACGAGACGTACGAGCTGTTCATGGACCTCGACGCCGACGAGGAGCAGATCGACTTCCCGATCGTCTACGCGTCGGGGCGGGCCGGCCGCGCCTCGCTGACCAAGCCCGGCGACGGCGAGCTGCCCGACAGCGAGGACCTGGAGCCGCTGTTCTCGGTCATCACCGAGACGATCCCGGCGCCGTCCTACGACCCGGACGCGCCGCTGCAGGCGCACGTGACGAACCTGGACGCGTCCAGCTACCTCGGCCGCATCGCCCTGTGCCGGGTCCACGCCGGGACGATCAAGAAGGGCCAGCAGGTCGCGTGGTGCCGCCGCGACGGCAGCGTCGAGCGCGTCAAGATCACCGAGCTGCTGATGACCGAGGCGCTGACCCGCAAGCCCGCCGACGAGGCCGGGCCGGGCGACATCATCGCGCTCGCCGGCATCCCGGAGATCATGATCGGCGACACCATCGCCGACCCCGACGACCCGCGCCCGCTGCCGCTGATCACGGTGGACGAGCCGGCGATCTCGATGACGATCGGCACCAACACCGGCCCGATGGCGGGCCGCGAGAAGGGCACGAAGGTCACCGCCCGCCTCGTGAAGGACCGGCTGGAGCGCGAGCTGGTCGGCAACGTGTCGATCAGGGTGGTGCCGACCGACCGCCCGGACGCCTGGGAGGTGCAGGGCCGCGGCGAGCTGGCCCTCGCCATCCTCGTGGAGAACATGCGCCGCGAGGGCTACGAGCTGACCGTCGGCAAGCCGCAGGTCGTCGCCAAGCAGATCGACGGGAAGAAGCACGAGCCGGTCGAGCGGCTCACCGTCGACATCCCCGAGGAGCACCTCGGCGCCGTCACGCAGCTCCTCGCCGTCCGCAAGGGCCGCATGGAGCACATGACCAACCACGGCACCGGCTGGGTGCGGATGGAGTTCCTGGTCCCCGCGCGCGGCCTGATCGGGTTCCGCACCGAGTTCATGACCGAGACGCGCGGCACCGGCATGGCGCACCACGTCTTCGAGGGCTACGAGCCGTGGTTCGGGGAGCTGCGCACGCGCCCGTCCGGCTCGCTGGTCGCCGACCGCGCGGGCGCCGCGACCGCGTTCGCGATCACGAACCTGCAGGAGCGCGGCACGTTCTTCGTCGGGCCGACCACCGAGGTGTACGAGGGCATGATCGTCGGGGAGAACTCCCGTGCCGACGACATGGACGTGAACATCACCAAAGAGAAGAAGCTCACGAACATGCGGTCCTCGACGGGCGACGAGCTCGAGCGGCTCACGCCGCCGCGCGTCCTGTCCCTGGAGGAGGCGCTGGAGTTCTGCCGCGAGGACGAGTGCGTCGAGGTCACGCCGACCGCCGTCCGCATCCGCAAAGTCGTCCTGGACGCCAAGGAGCGCGAGCGCGCCCGCGCCCGCAGCAAGCGCTCCGGCTGACCCGAGCAGGGAAAGGGAACGGCCCCCGGTTCGCGGAACCGGGGGCCGTTTCCGTCGCCCGTGCGGACGCCGGCGGTCGTCGGCGTCAGTTGAGTTGGACGTTGCCCGTCACGTCGGCGGCCAGGCGGAGCTGGTCGCCGTTCTTCAGCGGCGCCTCGACCCCGCGCGGGAGCCGCTCGCCGTTGACGAACGTCCCGTTCGTGGAGCCCTCGTCGCGCACCCACGCCGTCCCGGACGGGTCGAGCCACACGGTCGAGTGCCGCCGCGACACGTTGTCGTACTGCGTGAACGTCGACGCGACCGGCGACTGCCCGGCGTCCCGGCCCAGCACCAGGTGCTGGCCCACCGACACCTTCAGCTCGCCCGTCGGGAACTGCACCCGCAGGACGGGCGTGCCCTGCTGCCCGCCGCCGGGCAGCGGACGGAGGCACTGGTCGCACTGCGCGGCGCCCGGGCTGGACAGGACCGCCTCGCAGTACGGGCACATCATCGCCGTGCTGTCGCTGCGCGGTGGACCCCCGTGCGGGCCGCCGTGCTGCTGCTCCGGCGGCAGGAGCGTCTGCTCCCGGCCGTGCGGCGGCGGCATCGGCGGCCGGTGGTCCGGCTGCGGCGGCGGACCGAACTGGTCCTGCTGCGGCGCCTGCGGCTGCGGCGCGCCCCACTGGTCCTGCGGCGGGCCGAACTGGTCCTGGGGCGGCCCGTACTGGTCCTGCGGGGGACCGAACTGGTCCTGGCCGGGCGGGCCCGGCTGCTGCGGCTGCGGTGCGCCCCACTGGTCCTGCTGCGGGGCCTGCGGCTGGGGCGCCCCCCACTGGTCGTTCTGCGGCGCCTGGTGCTGCGGCGGCGCCTGCATCCCGCCGGGACCGCCGCCCTGCGGGCCGGGCGGACCGAACTGGTCGTTCTGCGGCGCCTGCGGCTGGGGCGCCCCCCACTGGTCCTGCTGCGGGGCCTGCTGCTGCGGCGGCCCCCACTGGTCGTTCTGGGGGGCTTGCTGCTGCGGTGCGCCCCATTGGTCGTTCTGCGGCGCCTGCTGCTGCGGCGGCCCCCACTGGTCCTGCTGCGGGGCCTGCGGCTGCGGTGCGCCCCATTGGTCCTGGGGGGCCTGGTGCTGCGGCGGCGCCTGCTGCTGGGGTGCCTGCTGGTACTGGTCCGGGTACTGCGGGGCGCCGTGCGGCGGCCCGCCGTGCTGAGGGGCGCCCTGCGGGGGCGCGCCGTGCGGCGGAGCGCCGTGCTGGGGCGCGCCGTACTGCGACCCGCCCCCGGCTCGCGCCAGATTCGCGCCGCAGCTCATGCAGACCAGATCCCCGGGCTGGGACTGCTCACCGCAGACTGGACAGTTCAAGCTCGCCATGACACTTCCCCCGAGCGTACTCCGGCGCGTTCGAGCCTCGACGTGAGGTGCTCCATGTCGCCCCTTCGCGGGATCCCGATGTAGTACACCCGCCTTCCCTCCGGCCCTTCGTCCACGGACACCTGCACTCTGGGCCCAGCGCCTTCCTCGATCTTCCCGTCGTCGGCCAGTGCCCCGTACCGTTCCCGCCCGAGCGGCGACAGCGGCACGACGCGCTGGTTGGCCGACCCCCTCCAGAGTAGGGAGCCGCCCTCGGGGTTTCGCCCCCTCGGGTTGAGCCGGTCGACATATGGGCCCGTGATCACGGCGTCGCACATGTCCAGGATCTCCCGAAACTCGCGGGACCTCGCGAGCCGAGAGTAGACATATCCGCTGTAGACCAATATGTCGAACCTAATCGTCTCACGCGTGGGGGCGTCCCGCCATGCGCGGACCCCGCGCAGCAGTGCGGCCAGCGCGGCCGGCTGCTGGAACGGTTCACCGCCGGAGACCGTCAGCCCGTCCACCGGCCCGGGCAGCGAGGCCAGCCAGCCGAGGACCGACTCGACCGGCACCGCCTTGCCCGGATCGGCGTCCCAGGTGTCCCGGGACAGGCATCCGGGGCAGTGCAGCGTGCAGCCCTGCGTCCAGATGCCGGCGCGGGTCCCGGGGCCGAGCGCGGTCACCGGATGGTGCGCCTTGGCGAGCAGCAGCGAAGGTGAGGCGCCGCCGCCCGTCACAGGAGGTCCAGATGCACGATACTGCCCTCCCGGCGTATCCCGGACACGGTGACGGGCTCGTCGGGGACGAGCTCGCGGTCGAACAGCGCGCGCGCCAGCGGGTTGACGAAGTAGGACTCCAGCGCCATCCCGATGCCGCGCCCGCCGCTGTCGAGCTCGGCCGTGCACCAGCCCCGCAGCGTCTCCAGCGCGTCGTCCTCCATCGTCAGGTCGAGCCGGTGCTCCTCCGACACGCGCTTGCAGATGTTCGCGAACTGCAGGTCGAAGATCTGGTGCGCGGCGTCGGCGGAGATGAAGTCGAACACGACGATGTTGTCGCCGAACCGGTTCAGCAGCTCCGGCCGGTTCAGCACCTCGGTGAAGTGCTCGGCGACCGCCGCCTTGATGCGCTGCGCGACCTCGTCGTACGACATCCCCGGAGTGATGTTCTGCACACGGTTGGCCGTCGCGTACGCCGCGCCGCCGGGCGTCGTCAGGTCGCGGCCCGGCACGTACATCCCGAGGTTCGAGGTGAAGATCAGGATCGACTCGGAGAAGTGGACGGTGTTGCCGCGGCCGTCGGTGAGCCGCCCGTCCTCGAGGATCTGCAGGAACTTGTCGAGGATCCGCGGGTGCGCCTTCTCGATCTCGTCGAACAGCATCACCCGGAACGGGTCCTCGCGGACCGCGTTCGTCAGCTCGCCGCCCGCCTCGTGCCCCACGTAGCCCGGCGGCGCCCCGATCAGCCGGTCGCCCGACCCCTCGCCGGAGAACTCGCTCATGTCGAACCGCAGGTAGGCCGACTCGTCCCCGAAGATCAGCTCGGTGACCGCCTTCGCCAGCTCCGTCTTGCCGGTGCCGGTCGGGCCCGCGAAGAACAGCACGCCCCGCGGACGGCTCCCCGAGCGGGTCGCCTGCGCCCCCGACAGCCCCAGCACCGCCCGCTTGAGGATGTCGAGCGTCTTCGTCACCGCCTGCGGCTGCCCGATCACCCGCTCGGGGACCCGCTTCTCGCCCTCCAGCACCCGGCGCCGCAGGTGCCCGCGGCTCCACGGGTTGTCGAGCACCCCGAGCTTGTAGGTGCGGACGGCGTCCGGCAGGTCCGCCAGGTCGACGTTGCGCTCCTTCGCCAGCCGCGTCACCTCGATCATCGACTGGAGGGTGAGCCCGTCGGCCTGCTCGGCGAACGCGTCGCACGCGTCCGCGGCGGCCTGGTCCGCGCCGACGTCGCTCACCCCGAACGCGCGCGCCAGCAGCCGCGCCGTCTCCTGCCGGTCGCCCAGGTGCGGGCGCGGGATCGTGATCTCCCGGATCGTCTCGTTGTCGGTGGTCATCCACGGCGGCAGGTCGCCCGGCCGCTCCACCAGCCACACCACCGGGTTGTACAGCGGCTTCGGCCGCGCCCCGACCACCCGCACCGGACGGGCCGTCCGCGACAGCTTCGCGCTGAACCGGAAGAAGTCGCGCTCGGCGGGCTCCAGGTCGGTCGGCGTCCGCGCGATCCGCGACGCCGAGTCGATCACGAACGCGGCGCGGACGTTCTCCTGCGGCCGCACGACCGCCGCCATGTGCCGGGTCAGCGCCTCCAGGGAGGGCTTGTCGTCGGCCTTCAGCCGCCCCATCAGCCGCTCGGCGGCCCGCTTCGCCTCGTCCGACAGCTCGTCGCCGTCGTCCGGGCAGACCTGCAGCCCGTCCACCGGGTCGTACACGACCATGAACGACGCGCCGCTCGCCCGCAGCGTCTCCCACAGCAGGTCGCGCAGCGGCAGCAGCCGCGCCGGGCCGCCCGCCTGCACGGGCGGCGCGAGGAAGCTGTCGTAGAGGTTGCCCGACAGGACGTACTGCGAATGCACCGACAGCGTCGCGTCCAGCTCGCGGATGAACGGCGGCCAGCCCTGCAACCGTCCGCCCAGCGTCGGCGAATCAATGCTCATCAGGCCCGCTCCACTCCGCTTCCGTACCGGTCACTCGGCGCCGCGCGCCGTCACTGGCCGTGCGAGCGGCGGCGCTCCCGCCGCTCGGCACGCCCCCTAGTGTGCCGTGACTCGGCCGTCACCGGCAGTTCGCGGACCCCCGGGTCGAGCCGCCAACCCACGTCGGACCGGATCCCGGCCTCCGCCAGCCGGGCCCGCGCCGCCTCGAACGCCGCGCACCACTCGGCCTCCCGCTCCGCGTCGACCCGCCGGTCGTCCTCGCTCTCCGCGGGCCGCTCCCGCATCATCGACGCCCGCACCTGCGCGTCGTCCACCCGCATCCGGACGCTGTGGTCCGGCCAGGCGCCCTTCGTCAGGACCATCGTGCCGTCGGACGCCGTGAGCGTCTCGAACCCGCCCTCCACCTCGTACCCGAGGTCCTCGAACGCCGCGGTGATCGAGTCGAGCACGTACCGGCGCTCGGCCTCCGCCTGCGCGGCGGCGTCCGCCTCCGCCGCCCGCCGCCGCGCCGCCTCCCGCAGCTCCCGCGTGCGGCGGTTGGCGTCCTGGATCCGCAGCCGCACCTCCTGCAGGACGGCCTCGGCCTCCGCGGCGGTCGCGGTGTCCGCCAGCAGCCGCGCCGCGTCCGCGACCGCGTCCCGCTCGGCCGGCCCGGCATCGGGCAGCAGCCGCGCCATCACCCGGGCGAGCGTGCGCCGCACGTCCGCGGCGCCGTCCTCCGGGACGGACTCCCGCGGCTCGGCGTCCCCGGCGGGGGTCTCGGGCGGCGCGGCGAAGATCTGCGCGGTGACCTCGGCGGCCAGCCGGTCCGACAGCGCCCGCTCGGCGTCGTCCAGGGCCCGGTCGGCCGCCGCGCACCACGCCGTCAGCTCCGCCGCGGGACGCTCGTCCGGCGCCAGCGGCGCCGGCAGGTCGAGCGCCGCGCCGAGCCGGTCGCGGGTCTCCGCGAGCGCGGCGATGCGCGCGTTGCGCTCGACCACCTCGCGCAGCGCCCGCTCCTGCGTCTCCACCTCGGCGAGCGCCGCCGCCCGCGCCTCCGCGCGTCCCTCCGCCAGCGCGGCCAGCGCCTCCGCGCCGCGCCCGGCCAGGCCCGCGCCGCGGCCCAGCACCCGGTTCAGCCCCAGGCTCAGCACGACCGCCGCGTCCAGCGCGATGTCGGCCTCGACTCCGCTGCTCATGCCCCTCCCGTCACCGTGCCCCCCGCCTGCCGCCAGCGGTGCAGCCGGACGCCCGCCGCGACGCCGTGCGCGACCGGCGCGGCGATCAGCACGAGCGTCCACAGCAGCCCCGCGACCGGCGTCACGGCCGCCAGCAGCAGGAAGACCAGCAGCAGCGGGACGGTCCCGGCCAGCAGCACGAGCCCGCAGCCCCGCCGCCCCGTCCGCCGCGCCGCACCCGACACCGTCTGCGACGCCTTCGACAGCCCGCGCCCGCCCGCGCCCAGCGCCTTGGAGAACATCGCCCACGGCCCGTGCGGGAGGTAGTCCGCGCCCTGCGCGCGCGCGAGCGCGACCTCGGCGCCGCACTGCACGCCCCACACCACGACCGACAGCACCGCCAGGAAACCGAACGGGACACCCGACGAACGCTGGAACCCGCCCACCGAACTCGTACCGTCGTCCGAGCCACCGCCGAACAGCGCGCCCACGACCCACGAGCCGAACAGCCAGACGGCCAGCAGCGGCAGCGTCCAGAGGACCGCCCGCCGGACGGCGGAGCCGCGCCCCGCGAGCCGCATCCGCTCCCGCTCGTCCCGCTGCGTCCGCAGCGCCTCCGCGCGCTCCGCCTCCGCGCGCCGCGCCCGCTTCGCCGCCTCGATCTCGACGACCGCCTCCGGCGCCGCCAGCAGCACCGCCAGCGTCCGCAGCGGGTCGTCGCCCGCCCCGTCGGCCAGCCACGCGAACCACGGCACCGGCTCGGCCGCCGTCCGGGCGCGGGCCCGCTCCAGGCTCTCCGCGAGGTTCCGGCGGACGTCCGCCGGATGCGCCGCCAGGGCCAGCAGCGTCGCGAGCACCAGCGGCGGGTCGTCCGCCCCCGCGTCGGGCAGGCGCGCCGCCAGCGTCGGGGGCGGCGCGTCCTGCGCCCGGATCCACCGCGCCAGCTCGTTCCACGCCGCCGCGTGCGCCCGCCACTGCTCGTCCACCGCGGCCAGATCGGCGCCGCCCGCGAACCCCGCCAGCTCCCGCAGCAGGCCGTGCCGCCACAGCTCCCGCACGAGCCGGCACGCCACCCGGTGCTCGGGCCCCGCGTTCTCGACGTACGCGGGCAGCATCCGCAGGTCGTCGGCCGTCACCCGGCGGCCGAGGTAGTGCGGCGGAAGGCCCGGGTCGAGCCACCGCACCAGGTGCAGCAGCTTCACGTCCGGGCCGGTGTCCGCCGTCAGCGGGCCGTCGACCAGCTCGATGGTGCCGTCGTCGGGAAGGTCGGCGAGCCAGGCGCGCAGGCTCCGCCACGCCTCGCCGTTCTCACCGCGCCCGAAGAAGTACTGCGCGGCGTCCGCCCACTCCGCGACCAGCGCCCGCGCCAGCTCGTCCCGCCGCGCGTACCGGCGTCCCTTGAACGGCAGCCCGGTGCCCGCTTCCGGGCCCGCCGCCTCCTCGGCGACCGGGGGAGACCCGCCCTCCAGCCACGCCGCGACCTGCTCGCCCGTCCAGCGCCGGCGCGGATCGCGGGCCAGCAGCCCTCGGCACAGCAGCCGCAGCCGCGGGTCCGCGACGTCGTCCGCGCCGACCGGCCGCGTCGCGAGATGGTCGACGACCACCGTCTCGCTCAGCCCGCGGAACGGCGCCCGCCCCGTCGCCAGCTCCCGCACGATCATGCCGAGCGACCACCAGTCGCGCGCGGGCGACACCTGCCCCGACAGCGACTCCGGCGCCGCGTACGCCAGCGTCCGCGACGACGAGGCGAACACCACGCTCTGCTCCAGCACCTTGCTCAAACCGAAGTCGGCGATCGCCAGCCGCAGCGGACCCGTGCCCAGGACGAGCACGTTCTCGGGCTTGAGGTCGCGGTGCACGATCCCCGCCCGGTGCAGCGCCGTGAGACCGTCCGCGAGCTGCGCGACGACGTCCGCGACCGCGTCCGGCGGCAGCGGGCCGTCCATCAGGGCCCGCAGGTTGCCGCCCGGCGCGTACGCCGTCACCTCGAAGTCGCGCCCGTCCGCGTGCCCCGTCTCGAGGATCCGCAGCACGTGCGGCGACCCCAGCTCCGGGAGCTTCGCCCACACGTCGCGGTCCGCCCGGTAGCCCCGCCGGAAGATCTTCACGACGTGCTCGGCGCCCCGCGCGTCCCGCACCAGCAGCAGGTCCGACTCCGCGCCCTGCACCGGCAGCTCCGCGACGGCCTCGTACCGCGCGGCGAGCTCCGCCGGGAGCCGCATCAGCGACCCGCCCGCCGATCCCGGCGGTCCCGCGGGCCCGGCGGGCCCCGCGGGCCCGTCCCGGCGCGTCTCCGCCGCACCCCGCGGCCCCGGCACCCGGGCCTCGTCGCGCCGCGTCGCCCCCGCGTCCCGCCGCGTCCCGGCCGCCTCGTCCGTCCCGTCGCCCTCGCCCACTGACAGCCCCGGCTAGCTCTTGTCCTTGATGACCCGCAGGTATTCGACGCTCTTGAAGCGAGTCATGATCGCTTCCATGAAGATGCGGGCCAGCATGGCCTCGAAGAACCACACGACCGGGGCGCTGCACATGATCAGCAGGCCGACCAGCCAGCCGTTGCGCAGCTGGAAGACCCAGAGGCCGAGCGCCACGATGATCAAGGCGGAAACGCTGATCAGCAGAAGGGACATGATGTAGAACGCCTTGATCAGCTTCGGCGTCACCAGAGCATTGAAGTTCGTATCGAACAACGAGCCCAGGAGCCCCGGCTCCGTCCGTTCGGGCGGAACCCACGCCTGCGGGTGCGGGCCGGTCGTGTACGGGCCCGGGCCCGTCTGGTTCGGGTTGGGCTGGCCCTGGCCGGGCGGCGGAGCGGCCGGAGGGCGCGGGTTGGGGACCGGGATCGGGCCGGTGCCGCGATGCGGTGGCTGCTGCTGCTGCTGGGGCGGCTGCTGCTGGGGATGCGGCGGGGGCGGCGGACCGTACGGGCCGCCCGGGGGCTGCCCGCCCGCGGGCGGGCGCGCTGGCTGGCCGGGGTCCGAGGGGTGCGTCATCGCCGTCGTCTCCAGTGTTGAGCCGCCTACAGGGGAGACTCTAAAGCCTGCGCGCCTCCCCGCGCCGTGACCGACCCGCACCGTTCGACGAAGCCGCGGCTCGCCCGTGCCCGGTCAGTGCGGGGGCAACGCGGACTGGGTGCCCGCCGGGACGACACGTTCGTGCGTCAACGGGTCAGTACTGTCACCGAGTGGTGAGGCCGGTGCCGTTCGGCCGTCGTTTCGGAACGTCGGACGGCGCCCGCGCCGACGGCGCCGTGCGCGAACTCGGCTCGCCCGTCCGACCCGGTTGGCTATCGTTCCGGAAGGCTTCACTCGGCGGATCGGGGCGAGGGTCGATGATCGCGTTGGCGTTGGTGCCGCTGGGGTTCGTCGCCGGCCGGCTCCTCGCACCGCTGGCGGAACCGTACGTCGGCGACGTCCCCGACGGGGACCGGACGGCCGTCGGCGCGGTCACGGCCCTCGTGTTCGGTGTGCTGGGGTTCGCCGTCGGGCTCGAACCCGTCCTGCCCGCGCTCCTCTACGTCGCGCTGGTCGGGACGCTGCTGGCGTTCGTCGACGTGCACGTCAAGCGGCTGCCGGACGGCTTCACGCTCCCGTCGTACGCGATCGTGCCGACGCTCCTCGCCGCCGCGGCGCCGTTCACCGCGGACGGGACGCGCCACTTCGCGCAGGCGCTCGCGGGGATGGCGGGCCTGTTCCTGCTGTACGCGGTGCCGGCGTTCGTGAAGCCGTCCTGGCTGGGCCTCGGCGACGTCAAGCTCGCGGGCGTCCTCGGCCTGTGCCTCGGCTGGTTCGGGCTGGAGACCTGGCTCGCGGCGGTCCTGCTGACGTACCTGCTCAGCGGCGTGCTGAACGTCGCCGTCATGGTCGTCCGCCGCAGCCTGCGGCGCGAGTTCGCCTACGGCCCGTACATGCTGGCCGGCGCGCTCGGCGCCGCGGTCCTCGCCTAGCTGTACTGACCATGGAGGTTGCGAACGCGGCGGCACGGTCGGATGATCTTGAAGTGAGGGAGGGCCTCCGGGTTCGGTGTGGATTGCGACATCTGCACCGACCCCCAGGAGGCCCTCATGCCCCACCGTAACGCCCCGCTGACCGAGACCGGACGTCTGCGCCTGGCCCGATGCGTGGTCACCGACGGGTGGCCGCTGCGTCGGGCCGCCGAACGGTTCCAGGTCTCGGTGAGCACCGCACAGCGGTGGGCGACCCGGTACCGGGAACTGGGCGAGGCGGGCATGGCCGACCGGTCCTCCCGGCCCCGCCGCAGCCCGCGCCGGACCCCTGCCCGCACCGAGCGGCGCATCATCAAGGTCCGGGTGCTGCGCCGCTGGGGACCGGCCCGCATCGCCTACCTGCTCGGCCTCAACCCCGCCACCGTGCACCGGGTCCTGACCCGCCACGGCATGCCCCGCCTGGCCCACCTGGACCGCGCCACCGGCCGCACCGTCCGCCGCTACGAGCACGACGCGCCCGGCGACCTGGTGCACGTCGACATCAAGAAACTCGGCAACATCCCCGACGGCGGCGGCCACAAAACCCACGGCCGCGCCGCCGGCGGCCGCAACTCCTCGGCCCACCGCGACCCGCACCGGCCCCGCACCACCGGCGGGCGCCCCAACCTGGGCTACGGCTACCTGCACAACGCCGTCGACGACCACTCCCGCCTGGCCTACACCGAAATCCTGTCCGACGAGACCAAGGAGACGGCGGCAGCGTTCTGGCAGCGGGCGCAGGCGTTCTTCACCCGAGCCGGGATCACCGTGCGGCGCGTCCTGACCGACAACGGATCGTGCTACCGATCACGCCTGTGGCACGACACCCTGACCACGGCCGGCGTCACGCACAAACGAACCCGTCCCTACCGGCCTCAGACCAACGGCAAGGTCGAACGCTACAACCGCACCCTGCTCGACGAATGGGCCTACCACCGGCCCTACCGGTCAGAGACCGAACGCCGCCGAGCACTCCCGCGGTGGCTGCACACCTACAATCACCACCGCGGCCACACCGCACTCGGCGGCCTCCCACCAGCCAGCCGCGTTCCCAACCTCACGAGACAGAACA